>JAFDWN010000047.1 GCA_018268465.1 Actinomycetota bacterium | reverse complement strand
GTGGTCGAAGACGAGGGTGGCGGGCAATTGCAGACCAGCGGACTGGATGAGGCGACCGCGAAGTTCGACAGCGCCCAAAGAGTCCAATCCCATCTCGGTGAACGCGCGCTGCGGATGAACCGCATCGGCGGACGGGAGATTCAACACCACCGCAACGTGACTGCGTATGTCGTCCAGAAGGACAGCATCCCACTCTGTTTCAGGGATCTCACGCAGCCGCCGCGACAGCGATCCCCACTCGATCGGGACAGCCTCGCCGCCGCCGTCATTCGGCTCCTCGACGACAGCGCCCGGATCCGTGCCATCGGAACTTCCCATCGAACAACCCCCCTAACGGCTCCAGCGGCAGGCGCTGCAACGAGAATCGATTGCCGATGCGGTCGGTCTTGCGCCTCGCCCGGAGGCGTGCGGAATACCTCCTGCAGGTCCGTGGTCGCCGGAGGCAGATGAGGGGCGCCCGTCACGGCACGCCCGGCAGCCGCCCGTGACCGGCTCGCTATCAGCCCGCAGTCCCCGACGCGGCGACACCACGTTCCCTAGAACTCGCGTCGTCGAACATCCCTGAAGCTCCTTTCACCACGGACTTCAGGACGTCCTGCCGCCTGAGGCGACGAGGGGCAGTTCGCCGAGGTATGCCGCCTCGCACAGCTCATCGACCCGCTTTCTGCTCAGCAAGGCCTGGATGAGCGGGGTGTGGTAGATGCCGTCCCCGCACAGTTGGATTTCGTCGGGTGTGATCTGCGCCCATCCGCGATCGACGATCGCCTCCCAGCATTCGGCAAATTCGTCGACCACGTCGAGCCCGAAGGCCGAGCGATACCCGGTTCGGTCGACCGACATGCCCTGGATGTTGCGGAACAGTGCATGCAGGCGCCGGTCCAGATCGGAGCGGACGTACCCGCGCTCCACCGGATGGGTACCGGCTTCGATGTCGTCGTAGTAAGCCGCAACGGAGCGATGGTTGACGTAGGTGCAGCTTGCACCGTCGGCTTGCCGGATGACATCGGTGACGCCGGCGAAGCCCCATCCCCAGGTCTCGCGCCGGTCGAACGAGCGACTGCACTCCTCGTACACGAACTGGTCGTCGGTCACCCGCTGGTAGTCGTAGGCGGTCAGCTGTCGGTAGCCATGGGCGACGAGGAAGTCTCGGGACACCCGGTACATCTCCCGCGTCAACTGCGGCGAAGGAAGCTCGTTGCGGCGGTTCAGGGAGAAGTCGCTCGGTCCGCCGATGTTCAACTCGTAATGGGCGATGTGGTCGACCCCGGACTCGACGACACGGGCCAGGTCGTCGAGCATCGTGTCGATCGTCTGGCGGGGCCAGCCGAAGATCAGATCGACATTGCATTCCAAGCCGAGCTCCCGGCACCAACCGATCGCGTTGAGCACATGCGCCGATGTCTGGCGCCGGCCGCTGAGCCGGTTCAGCTCGGTGTTGACCTGCTGCACACCCATGCTGATCCGCGTGACGCCGGCGGCGGCCAGACCAGCGAGCTTGTCGCGGGTGAACAGTTGTGGGATACCTTCGAACGTCAGAGACGTGTTCTTCGTCAGGCCGGGGAACAGGCCGCGGACCAGGTCCAGCATGCGAGCGGCCTGCTCGGAGCGCATGAGGTTGGGTGTGCCGCCCCCGACGTAGATGCTGGCCAGCTCGGCGCCCGCAACCAGCGGTGCGAAGAGGGCACCCTCGCGTTCGAGGTGATCGAGGTAGACGTCGAGCTGGTGAGCGCCCTCGAAGATCTCGACCGGGAACAGGCAGTACCCGCACCGGTCCGGCTCGGTACGAATGCAGAACGGGACGCCGACGTACAGCTGCAACGGCTCACCGCCGGGCGGGCGCGCTTTACGATCGGCCAGGACGTCCGAGGCGGAGACAGCTCCGGCCGTCCAGAAGCGCGGTGACGGAAAGCCGTGCAGGATACGGTTGACCTGCGGTCGCGATTCGTGGTGGTCGAGGAACGCGCGCGCCGATTCCGGCAGGTTCGTATCCGTCATCCTCAACCCCGGTCCGTGTTGGCGCGCGCGGAGGTGGGCCGATCGAGCGGAAGCAGTCCGCTGTCGAGCAGGTGCGCCGCGAGGGCGGCGATGGTGGGCTGGCGGAAGTCGTTCGCCGAGTGGGAGACGAACCGCAGCGCGGTCTGCATGCGAATTTGGAGGTCCACCGACCGTAACGAATCGAATCCGATCGCGGCGAAACCTCGGGATAGCTCCGGGCGCCGGCTCTCCGGCCACTCAAGCAAATCGAGCAGCTGGTCTTCGATGTAGCGCTCGAGTACCTCGTAGCGGTTGGACGCGGATCGCAGACGCTGCAGGATCATCTACCGGCTCCCCGCGGGTTGGTCTGGACTCTTGCTCCGCAAACTATCTCACCTTCGGCCGCAGATATCGCGATAAGCAGAAAATGTCACCGGGCGACGAGTCTCGCAAGGTTGCCCCCTTGGCGTCACACACTCTCGGCCACGGCCAGGGGGCCGAGGACGGCAACGGCGGCGCGGGACCCACGCGGCCGGCCGGGGGAATCGAAATGCTCTCTGCGACAAGCTCGCCGCGCATGTACCCGCCGAGGATTGGACCACCTCAGCCGCCGCCGACGCCAGGTCCGTCGCACCGGGCTAACCGTGTGCCTGCGCCGGGTTCGGCGTGACCACAGCAATGCGGGTCTGCGCCCAAACGATCGGCTAGGGACCGCCGAGCAGGTCGCGGGACCGCAGCGCCAACCACAGCTGCGCAATGTCGGCGGTGTCGGACAGCTGCGCCCCGGTCAGCTCCTCGACCTTGTGGATCCGATAGAGCACCGTTTGCCGGTGGACGTTCATCGCCTCGGCGGTGCGCTGCCACGACCGTTGGTTGGCCAGAAATGTCTCCAGCGTCTCGACCAGCCCGGCGCGATGCGCAGCGTCGTGTTCGACCAGGGGGCCCAGCCAGCGCTCGACCAGTGCCTGGGCATCCTCGACACCACCCATCCCCAACCACGACGTCGCCGTGCCGTAACGCACCACCGCGTCCCCCGTCCGCTGGGCCGTACCCAGTGACCAGGTCGCCTCGCGGGCAGCGTCCGCCGAGCGGCCCACCGTCTTCATCGCGCGGCTGGCGCCGATCCTGACCGTCGGCCCCAGCGCGCCGGCGATGGCCGCCAGCGCATCGTCGGTGTCGGGCACGACGGCGTGCGCGACACCGGACCGAAAAGCCACGACGTGGGGAATTCGGCGGCGCCACAATGCGACATGCAGATCACGCAACCGTCCCTCGGCGTCGCACGTGACCGAGACGAACGCCGAACTCGCCGGGTCCAGCCTGGCGGACAACAACTGCCGCCGGCCGGCGCGCAGGTCTACTCGGCCGTCGATCAGTTGTGCGGTGAGTTCGGCGCCGGACCTGCGGGTGTGCTCGAGGGCGAGGTGCGTTTGGGACAGCTCCAGAGCGACGACCGTCGCCGCGTGCTGGATCAGCACACCGTCGAGGGCCACCCCGCCCTCACGGATGACAGCCAGCACCGCATGCTCGTGCGTCGGCACCTCACCCACGAGCACCTCCACCCCGCTGGGGGTGAGGATGGATCGCGCCCCGGCAGCGAGGGTGCCCTGCGACGCCGCGCGGACCGTATCCCTCACCGCATCGGGCGGATAGGGGCCGCCGGGATGGTAGGCATCGCCGGTGACTCGATCGCAGACGAACACCGAACAGCGCAACTCCTTGGTCAGTGCGTCGGCCATACGGGACCGCCCCACGTCCCCGGCTGTGGTCCGGCGCAGCGCATCGTAGATGCGCGCGGTACGCATGAGCCGTTGGGACTGTTCGAGCAACGTGGCCTCGGCGACGGCACGCGAGATGGCCACGAACGGCATCGGATAGCGGATCCACAGCACCGGAAGTCCGAGACGTTCGCTGGCGCGGGCGAACCGTTGGGTAAGCCGCGGACAGTACATCTGCTCGCCGATGGCCAATCCACTGGCACCCACCCGTTGCAGCTCGTCGAGCAGACGTTCCTGCTCGGCCGCCGCGGCCGGAAAAGACATGCCGTTGGTCATCAACAGTTCCCCATTGCTCACCCACTGCCACGGCTCGGGCAGATCCGACGTGTGCGTCCACGTCACTTGCCGGTCCAGCCCGGCCTTGCCGGAGTGCAGTCGCAGTTGCAGGTGCGGCATGTCCAGCAGCTCGCGCACTGTGATGCTCACCGGCCAACCGTATCGCCGGATGCGGTCAGGAAACGGGTTTGTCGACGATGTCGGCAACGGTCCCGTGCCGAACGAGCCTGCGCACGGTGCACGGACGCGGATACGCCCTACACGGTCTGCGTGCTGACCACGGCGGCAGCGTTCCGCTGTCGGCGCTCCAGCGCGGTCATCGTGAAGTAGTACAGCGGAGACACCACGACGAGGCCGACGATGAACGAGATATCGGTGTCACCAAGGAGTTTGGCCATCGGTCCGGTGTATGCGGTGCCGATGATCATGAACGGCAGTTGCACCGCGACGCCGATGAGGTAGCAGATCACCGCGGCCCAGTTCACCCGGCCGTAGCGGCCGCCGTCGGCCTTGAAGAAGTCCTCGACGACGTAGTCGCCGTGGCGCACCAGGTAGAAGTCGACCAGGTTGACGGCTGTCCAGGGGACCAGCGCGCCCAGCAGCAGGATCAGCAGGTTGTTGTACTTGGCGACGAAATCGTCACCGGCGGAGAGCGCGACGACGACCGCGAAGGTACAGATGCAGGCGGCGATGATGGCGCGCTCACGGGCCCGGGCGGTGAACTTGGGGAAGAAGGTTTGCAGGATGGTGATCGTGCACAGCGTCCCGCAGTACAGGTTCATCGCGTTGGTCGCCGCCACGCCGACGCTGAATACCGCGACCACCAGGATGCTGATTCCGGCGGTGGCCTTCGTGAGCGCGATCGCCGGGTCGTCGTCAAGAGCCAACAAGCCGACTCCCGCACCCAACAACATCGGCAGGATCGAACCGATGGTGGTGCCCCAATAGCTCATCCAGAACGCCGGCTTGGCGCCGGTTTCCTTGGGCAGGTACCGCGAATAGTCCGAAACGTACGGGGCGTAGGCAATCTGCCACACCGCAGCGGCCGCGAAGGTGCCGAGGAAGCCGGCCACAGTCGCACCGGAGCTGTGGAAGAAGTCGGACGGCATCGGGTGCACGCCAAACGCCCACACAAACGCCAGCACCAACGTGAGACCCGAAGCCCAGGTCATGATCCGGGCATAGGCATGGATCAGCGTGTAGCCCCAGATCGTCGCGGCGATGCTCACACACGCCAGGACGAGGATGCCGCCCTTGACGCCGAGGAACGGCAACACCGACGCCAGCGACTCACCACCGAACACCAGGATCGAGATGAAGAACCCGGTGTACATACACACCACGACGGCCACGATGAGTACCGCACCCAGCGAACCGAATTGGCCCTTGGTCTGCACCATCTGGGGAACGCCCAGCGTCGGACCCTGGGCCGAGTGCAGCGCCATGAAGATCGCGCCGAACAGGTTGCCGAGCACGATCGCCAGCGCTGCCGACCAGGCCGGTTGACCGAACACCGTGGTGGCCAGCGCACCGGTGACGATGGCCAGGATCATGATGTTGGTGCCGAACCAGATGGTGAACATGTCCCGGTTGCGGCCGTGCCGCTGATCCAGCGGGACCTGCTGGATGGTGTTCTCTTCGATGGTGGAGACGGATTCCGCTGATCTACTGCGGGTTTCACTCATGTCGAGGTCCTTTGATGGTCGGGGCGGATCAGCGGATATCGAAGCCGCGGTCGACGACGTGCTCCAGCATGTCGATGTAACTGTCCATATCGTCGCGGGCCGGGCGCGGCGCCGCGTCGTAGGGCATGGCGGCTTTCACGACGGGGCTGAGGAAGTAAGCACCCGCGGACACGACGGTAAGCGCCTCGAACTGCTCGGGCTGTCCGGCGCACAGGCTGTCCAGCGCTGCTTCGGGGTCCGTCCCTACGCTGGAGTTCAGCGCCGCGGTGAGCGCGTCGACGAGGTCGGGCCGGTAGCCCAGGACCTGGTCGAGCAGGGGTCCGGACACCTCGGCGGTGGTGGCCGAGGGCATGGTGTGACTTGCCGGGATGAGAGTTTCGGCCAGCGTGGCGAACACCTGGCGTTGTTCGGGACTGAGCATGCGGTTCCTCAGAATGCGGTCGGGATGCTGGAACGGGTTTCGGCCAGATGTCGCATGGACCGCAGCGCGACGGCCATGATCGTGGCGGTGGGATTCATCCCGGTGGAGGTGACCATGACGCTGCCGTCGATGACGAACAGGTTCGGGATGTCATGCGTCCGGCACCATTGGTCGACCACGGATGTGGCCGGGTCGGTGCCCATCTTGGTGGTTCCCAGCAGGTGCCAGGCACTGTGCCGGACCACTGGAATCGGGTGCACCTCAACGGCTCCGGCGGCTTCGTGCGCCTCGACCGCGCGCGCGACGTTGAAGTCGAGCATCCGACGGCAGTTCTCGCCGATGGTGTAGTGGATCTTGGCAGCCGGGATCCCGTCGGAGTCGGTGACGTTGGGATCCAGTGTCACGGTGTTGGATTCGTCGGGCAGGTCTTCGGTGGTGATGCCCCATTCCGTATAGCGACCGAAGGTTCGTTTCAGCCGCGGATGGAAGTTGGTGCCGAAGGCGTCGCGCCAGCTGTCGCCGGGCTCCCACAGGGTCTGGGCCAGCGGACCACCGGTCGGCATGAGGTTCCACTTGGCGCCGCGGACGAACCCGCGGTCGGTGTCGGTCTCGTAGAACTGCAGTGATTGCAGCGCTTGGCCGGCCGGACCGAGCCAGGTCTCCATATCCTCGTCGTAGGCGCCGTAGACCGAGGCGTACGGGTGGGTCATCAGCCGCTTGCCGACCAGGCCCGACGAGTTGGCCAGACCGTCCGGGGCCGAGTTCAGCAGCAGGCGTGGTGTGCCGATTCCGTTGGCCGCCAACACCGTAACCCGGGCGGCCTGGTGCTGCAGCGTGCCGGTGCGGTCGACATATTCGGCGCCGGTCGCCAGGCCGCGATCGTTCACGGTGATTCGGCTGACGCGGGCTCCGGTGACCAGTTGCACCCCGAGCTTGATCGCATCGCGCCAGTGCGTGATATCGGTGCTGGCCTTGGCGCCGACGGGACAGCCGGATTCACAGGCGCCGTAGCGCATGCAGGCTTCCTGGTTCTTGTACTTGCGCGACGCGATGGCGTTGGGTGCGGGCCACCAGTGCCAGCCCAGCTTGTCCATGCCTTTGGCCGCGACCAGGCCGTACTTGCCGATCGGCAGCGGCGGCAGCGGGAAGGTGTGCGAATCGGGGTAGGCCGGGTCGCCCTCGAGCCCGGACGCGCCGATGTGGTGAGTGACCTCGTCCAGGAACGGCCGCAGATCCTCATAGCCGAAGGGCCAGTCCTCGGCGACACCGTCGAGGGTCTTCACCCGGAAATCCGACGGCATGGGGCGCACCCAATGGCCGGAGAACATGATGGTGCTGCCGCCGACACCGTTGAACATCAACGGCTCGACCGGACTGTCGGTGCTGTCGATCGGATAGTCGGCCTGGCTCTGCCGGACGTTCGGGCTGGAGTTCCACTGCTTGAGCCGGGTGAGTTCCCATTCCGGCTTGCCTGCGGTGAAATCGTCGGGCAGGTTCCAGCCGCCCTGTTCCAGGCAGACGACCTTCAAACCCTGCCGGGCCAGTTCCAGGGCCGCGACCCCGCCGGATGCGCCGGCCCCGACGATGAGGACATCGGGTTGATCGTCGATTTCTCGGGTGTTCACCACTCGCACTCCAGGTCAGATGGCTACTGTGCGAAACAATGATGCGTGCGTCACACCCGGCGACGCGAGAAGCGATCCGCACAAAGCGGTGAACTCACCTTGTGCATCTGCACAAGCGGTCGAGATGGGCCGATCACGACGTCAACGGACCACGTTCCCGATCCGCCGAGCCGCGACTGCCACCGCGAGCGTCGTCAACCGACCCGGCTCGTCGAGGTTCACCGCGAGCAGGCGGGCTATCTGATCCAGCCGGTAGTAGAGGGACTGCCGGCGAATGTGCAGCAATTGGGCGGCCACCGATTTGCTGCCCCCGCAGTCGATCAGCACTTCCAGTGTGCGCACGAGGTGGCCGCCCTTGGCCGCATCGTGCCGTTCCAGTGCGCCGATCTGGTCATCCACGAACCGCCGCAGAGTGTCGATGTCACCGTGCCGGGCCAGCAACCGTTCCAGCGCCAGCGCCTGCACCCCCAGCGCCGGTCCCGCCACCCCCAGATCCTGGCCGAGCCGAAGGGTCTCACGCGCCTCCGCCATTGCTCCCGGCAGCGAGTCGATCGCATCGACCGCACGACTGACGGTGACACACAGTCGGTTTCCCGGTCGCCGGGCGACGCGGATGGCATCCCGCACCACGGTGGCGAGGTCGATCTGTTCACCCGCCGGTACCGCCAGCACGCCGCATAGCAGGCCATCGATCAGGCCGAAGATGCCATTGCCCACGTGCCGGATCAGAGCGTCGGCGACCGTCGCGACAGATTCGACATGCTGCGGGTCGACGGCGACACAGACGAAGCACCGGCCCGACATCGCGATACCCGCTGCCCGCAGCCGCGATTCCAGCACACCGTGATCGACGGGCTGATTACCGACGAGCTGATCAAGCACCAGCTGCTGCGCCCGCAGCGTGCCCGCCATACCCGCCTGTTCCCGCATCAGGCACAGCCCCAGCACCGTCGGTGCCCGGTCGAGCACCGCGGCGCACAGCAATTCGGGCGCATCCGAGGGCCCCACCGACAGCCGGCCCCATGCCGTGCCGTCGACCACGACGGGCACCTCGGAGAGCGGGCCGCCACTCCCCTCCGCGGCACCCGACTCGACCAGCACCCGCCCGGCGTAATCGCACAGCCGTGCCGACGTGCCGAGCATGGCCGCGACCTGGTCGATGAGTTCGCGCAGCGTCGCGCCGCGGGCCAGCGCTTCCGACAGCGCACGTGAGGTCTCGTCGGCGTAGCGCAACCGCGCCACCGACCGGTCGATGAGTTCACTGTTGACCGCCTCGGCGACCTCGGTGAACCGCAGCGCCGGCTCCAACTCCACCACCGGGAATCCGAGCGGACGCGCCTCGTCGACCATATCCGGCGGCACCTGCCCGAACGTCCTGCCGACCTCGAAGAACAACCCGGCCACCCCGCGCTCGGCCAGCCGGCGGATGTACAGCCGGCGCCCCGCCTCGTCGACTCCGACGAGCCCGACCCCGTTGGTCAACAACACCTCGTCACCACGCAGCAGCTCCGCGATGTCGTACAGGTCGGTGGAGTGCACCCACCGCACCGCATGGTCGAGGCAGTCCTCGCCGCTGAGCACCGCGGGGTTCGCCGACCGCAGCGACGGGTGGGTCAGCACATCGCGGACGCTCAAAGTCATACGACAGTATGGCCCGCTTATATCGCCGAACGTATGACACTGCGTCCGTTGCCACCGGACACGTACCGGGGGCATTGTCATCGACACACGCAGTGAGGAGCACCGATCACCCATGACCACTCTCGTCACCGGCGGCCGCGGGTTCGTCGGCCGTCACCTCGTGGATCAGCTGCTGGCCGGCGGCGAGCCCGTCGTCATGTACAACCGCGACTACTCCGTCGACCCGCGCGACGGGGTAACCGCCGTCCTCGGCGAGTTGTTCGACATCCCGCGCCTGACCGACACCCTCCGCAGCCACCGCGTGGACCGCATCATCCACACCGCCGGGCAGAGCCACCCGGCGCTCTCGATCGAACTGCCGGTCACCACGTTCGCTGCCAATGCCGACGGCACCCTTGCGGTTTACGAAGCCGCGCGGATGACCGGCGTGCGTCGTATCGTGTTCTTCTCCTCGGAGTGCGCGCTGGGCAACATCACCGAGCCGGGACCGATCACCGAGGACGTCAAGCCCGCACCCACGACCGTGTACGGCGTCAGCAAGGTGGCCGGCGAACTGCTTGGCAGCGCGTACAACTCGCTGTACGGCATGGAGATCGTGTCGCTGCGCATCACCGAGGTGTACGGGCCGGGCCTGTGGATGCCCAGCCTGCTCGGCGACATGATCCGGGCGGGCCTGCGCGGCGAGACCTTCACCCTCGAATCCGGCGGTGACCACGGGTTCCAGTTCGTCCACGTCGAGGACGTCGCCACCGCAGCCCGGCTGGCGTCCACCACCGCCACGCTGACCCAGCAGACCTACTTTGTCTCGGGCGGCGACCGGATCACCGTTCACCAAACCGCCGAACTGCTCAGGACGTTCCTGCCCGGCGCGCGGTTCGACATCGGCCCGGGCTATCTGCCCGACTGGGACCGCCAGGTCCAGTTCGACCTGACCCGCTCCACCCGCGACCTCGGCTATCTGCCCGTATGGGAGTTGCAGAAGGGGCTGCAATCGCAGATCGAATGGATCCGGTCCACCGAGCAGTTCTGACGAAGCCCGGGAAAGGGACGCGCATATGGGCGACATGACGAACCGCGTTGCGCTGGTGACCGGAGCCTCCTCCGGCATCGGGCTCGCCACAGCCGCCACCCTGGCCCGTGAAGGTGCCGACGTCGCGGTGCTGGCCCGGCCCGAGGACGATCTGTCCGAGGCCGTGCGGCTGGTCACCGAGTACGGTCGGCGGGCCCTGCCGATCGGTGTGGACGTGCGGGATTCGGCGGCGGTGCGGGCGGCGTTCGCACGCGCGGAGGCCGAATTGGGACCCGTCGATGCGGTGCTCAACAACGCCGGAATCTCCCGGGTCGCAGCGCTTGTCGATACCACCGACGAGATCTTCGACGAGCTGGTGTCGGTCAACCTGGCCGGGTCGTTCTATGTGCTGCGCGAGGCGGCGCGCGTCATGCGACCCCGGGGCGCCGGCGCCATCGTCAACACCGGCTCCGAACTCGCGATCATGGGGCAGCCCGGGTTTGTCGCCTACACCGCCACCAAGGGTGCCATCGTGGCCATGACCCGCAGTGCCGCGGCGGAATTGGTGTCCTGGGGCATTCGGGTCAACTCGGTGTGCCCAGGCACCACCCGGACGCCGTTGCTCATGGTCGAGTTCGCGGACTGCACCGATCCGGAGGGCGAGATCGCGGACATCGAGTCCAGCGTCGCTGCCGGACGGTTCGGCGAGCCGCAGGAGATCGCGGAGGCGGTGGTCTTTCTGCTGTCCGACCGGGCCAGCTATGCGGTTGGCACACATCTCGTCGTCGACGGCGGACGGTCGACCTGCATACCCGCAGGCACCGTCGGCGTCTCCCACAGTGACTGATTGACAAGGATTTCCGATGACCGAGCAGAAGCCGTCCCGACTGTACCGGGAGATGACCTGGCCGGAGATCGCCGAGGCCGCCCGCGCCGATATCCCGGTGGCCATTCCGATCGGCTCGACCGAGCAGCACGGCCACCATCTGCCGGTCTGCACCGACTGGCTGATCCCGGAGAAACTGTTGGAGGCCGCCGCCGGCCGCTGCGATCTCGTCGTCGGGCAGTTCGTCCCATTCGGCTACCGCAGCCGGCCCGGCAGTGGTGGCGGACAACATATTCCGGGCACCCTGTCCCTGCGGGCCACCACCTACATCGCGCTGCTGGAGGATATCCTCGGCGAACTGAAGCGGGCCGGATTCCGCAACATCGTGCTGTACAACTGGCACTACGAGAACAGCGGCTTCATCTACGAGCCGGCGTTCCTGATCTCCGAGAAGCACCCGGACCTGAAGCTCCTGGTGATCGAGGACGCCAACCCGGATTTCACGCCGGACCGCCAACAGGCCATCTGGCCCGACGGCTTCCCCGGGCTCGCGCTCGAGCATGCCGCCGTCATCGAAACCTCGCTGTTGCTGCACCACGCCCCGCACCTGGTGCGGACCGAGCACATTGCGGCCGACGCGCCCCAGCGGGTCGTCAACCACGACGTGCTGCCGATCGACACCCGGATGTCGACGGCCACCGGCACGCTGTCTTCCCCCGTGGCGGCCAGCGCCGAGAAGGGCAAGATGCTCACCGACTGGATGGTCGATCGTCTCGTCGCCGTCCTCGAGGAGGAGTTCGGCGACCGCCGCGGGGGTGCGGCCGGGTAGGTGTGGCGGGGCCCGTCCACTGCAACGCCGAGGATAGCTGCCGCATGGCGACCACAATCGTCGGCGTAGACGAGTTATCCACAGCTCGACGACCGGGCGCTGGTGAACAGAAGGCCGGTCGAGGAATATCCGAAGTGTGGACATCGACCACGTGCTTCGCCAGCAATCGGGCGTCATTTCGCGCCGCCAAGCGCTCGACGCCGGGCTCCAGCACCACCAGATCCGGCGGATGCTCAGACGCAACGAGTGGGCGCGGGTCCACCACGGCGTATACGTCGACCACACCGGGCCGCTGGCCTGGCCCCAACGGGCCTGGGCAGCAGTGCTTTATGCTGCGCCGGCAGCATTGTGCTCTGAGTCTGCCCTGTCGATCGAAGGCCCGCTCATCCATGTCGCGGTCTCGCGCCACCGGGCCATGCTGGTCGAACCGGACGGCGTGCGTATCCACCACCTCGCCCACCTCGATGAGCGAGTGCTTTGGAACGTCGGACCTCCGCGGTTGCGTTACGAGGAAGCTGCCCTTGACATTGCATCCCGCGCAACGGGAGTCGACGCGATTGCGGTACTGGCCGACGCCTGCCAGTCTCGGCGTACGACAGCAGACCGCCTCCTGCGAGTCCTCGACGCCCGCCAGCGGGTTCGCCGTCGCAACTGGCTGCGAGCGGTGCTCGTCGACATCGCCGAAGGAACCTGCTCGGTCCTCGAGCACGGGTACCTCAATCGGGTGGAGCGGGCGCACGGTCTGCCCCGAGCCGCCCGACAGACCCGTTCGACCTCCTCGGTCGGCGTGTGTTACCGCGACGCCGAATACGATGATCGGCTCGTCATCGAACTCGACGGCCGCCTGTTTCACGACTCGGCATCCGCACGACGCAAGGACTTCGAACGCGATCTCGATGCCGCGGTCGATGGCCGGTCAACCGTCCGACTGGCTTACCACCAGGTGTTCGACCGGCCCTGTCAGACCGCCGACAAGATCGCTCAAGTAATGCGGCAGCACGGCATAGCCGTGAGTGGCCATGCCTGCGGGCCGGGATGCGAATATGGCGTCCACCTCGCGGCCTGACCCAGGTCCAGCGACAACGCCGAGGATTGCCGCCACATGGTGACCGCAATCCTCGGCACAGTGCGGCCTCCCGAACGGATCAGCATTCGACGACATTGACGGCGACGTTGACCGCCAACCCACCCATGGATGTCTCCTTGTACTTGGCGCTCATGTCCATTCCGGTGGCCCGCATGGTCTCGATCACCTCGTCGAGGCTGACCCGATGGGTGCCGTCGCCGCGCATCGCCATTCGTGCGGCGTTGATCGCCTTACCCGCGGAGATGGCATTGCGTTCGATGCACGGAATCTGCACCAGGCCACCGATCGGATCGCAGGTCAGCCCGAGGCTGTGCTCCATCGCGATTTCGGCGGCGTTCTCCACCTGTTCCGGTGTGCCGCCGAGGATCTCGGCCAGGGCTCCGGCCGCCATCGACGCCGCGGAGCCGACCTCGCCCTGGCAGCCGACCTCGGCGCCGGAGATCGAGGCCCGTTCCTTGTACAGCGAACCGATCGCCCCGGCGGTGAGCAGGAACCGGACGGTGGTGTCATCGGGATCGGCCCTGCCCGCGGTGGTGTAGTGCAAGGCGTAGTGCAGTACCGCCGGGATGATGCCGGCCGCCCCGTTGGTCGGTGCCGTGACGATGCGTCCACCCGACGCGTTCTCCTCGTTGACCGCGAGCGCCACCAGGTTCACCCAGTCCTCGGCATAGGCCGGGTCCCGGTGCGGGTCCTCGGCATTGAGCCGGAGAAACCAGTCTCTGGCCCGGCGGCGGACCCGCAGGGCGCCGGGTAGCTCACCGTCCCGGGACATCCCCTTGGTCTGGCAGGCGACCATGACGTCGCGGATGTGCAGCAACCGCGCACGGACCTCGGCCTCGGTGCGCGACACGCGCTCCCGGCGCATCATGGCCTGGCTCACCGAGATTCGGTCACGCGTGGTGAGGGCCAACATTTCGGCGGCGGAACGGAAGCCGTTGTCGTCGCCCGGCCGATCCGTCCCCGCATCCTTCGAATCCGTTTCGGTCACCACGAAACCGCCACCGACCGAGTAGTACGTCTCGGCGCAGATCACTTCGCCGCGCCTCGACATCGCCGTCAACGTCATGGCGTTCGGGTGGTGGGCGAGTTGCCGGAACGGGTACAGCCCGATGTCGGATTCGGTCAGCGCGATGGGAATCCCACCGGCCACCCGGATCTTGCCCTCGGCCCGAATGGCGGCCAGACGTCGTTCCATGTCATCGGTTTCGATGGTCTCGGGTCGGTAGCCCTCGAGGCCGAGCAGGACGGCCGGCAGGGTGCCGTGTCCGGCACCCGTCGCGGCAAGCGACCCGTACAGGTCGACCCTCACATCGGCGACGTAGTCGAGGAGATCGCAGGCGCGAAGTGCGTCGACGAACATCCCGGCCGCTCGCATCGGACCCACGGTGTGCGAACTGGACGGTCCGATGCCGACCGAGAACAGGTCGAACACACTGATAGCCACTACAGCTCCGGGTACAGCGGGAACTGCTCGGCCAGTATCCGCACCTGCGCCGCCAGATGGTGGAGGGTGGCGTCGGGGGCCGCGGTGAGCACGGCGGCGATGACGTCGGCGACGCGCTCGAACTCGTCGTCACCGAACCCACGGGCGGCCAGGGCCGGCGTGCCGATCCGCAGCCCGGACGTCACCATCGGCGGGCGGGGATCGAACGGTACGGCATTGCGATTCACCGTGATCCCGACGGCGTCGAGCCCATCCTCGGCCTGTTGGCCGTCGATGGCGGCGTCACGCAGATCCACCAGCACCAAGTGGACGTCGGTCCCGCCGGTGAGGACCGTGATGCCCGCGGCCCGGACGTCCGGCTGGCTCAGCCGATCCGCCAGGATCCGTGCGCCCCGCAGGCAGCGTTGTTGACGCTCGGCGAATTCCGGTTGAGCGGCCATCTTGAATCCGACGGCCTTGGCGGCGATGACGTGTTCCAACGGACCGCCCTGCTGACCGGGGAACACCGCCGAGTTGATCTTCTTGGCGATGTCGGCCTCGTTGGTGAGGATGACACCTCCGCGGGGACCGCCCAGGGTCTTGTGCGTGGTGGAGGTCACGACGTGGGCGTGCGGCACCGGCGACGGGTGCAGCCCGGCGGCGACCAGCCCGGCGAAATGCGCCATGTCCACCATCAGATGGGCGCCGACCTCGTCGGCGATCTCCCGGAAGCGGGCGAAGTCGAGCCGACGCGGATACGCCGACCACCCGGCAATGATCAACTGCGGCTGGTGTTCTCGAGCGGCGTCGGCGACGGCGTCCATATCGACGAGGTAGTCCTCTTTCGACACCCCGTAGGCGGCGACGTGGTACAGCTTGCCCGAGAAGTTCAGCCGCATGCCGTGCGTGAGGTGCCCGCCGCAGTCCAGCGACAGGCCGAGGATGGTGTCACCCGGTGCGATCAGCGCGTGCATCACCGCGGCGTTGGCCTGGGCACCCGAATGTGGTTGCACATTGGCGTATTCCGCACCGAAGAGGGTTTTCACCCGGTCGATCGCCAGCCGTTCGACGACGTCGACGTGCTCGCAGCCACCATAGTAGCGGCGGCCCGGATAGCCTTCGGCGTATTTGTTGGTCAGGACCGACCCCTGGGCTTCCATGACCGCCATCGGCGCGTGGTTCTCCGACGCGATCATCTCCAGTCCGAGCCGCTGGCGGCCCAGCTCGGCGCCGATCGCCGCGGCGACCTCGGGGTCGAACTCGCACAGGCGCTGGTCGAGGACGCTCGGACTCATGATTCGCTCGCAAGAGTCGCTCGGGGTCACGATTCGCTCGCAAGCGTCGCTCGGACTCATGATTCGCTCGCAAGCGTCGCTCATGCCGCCCCCTCGTAGGTCTCCGCGTATTCGGCAGCCGTCAGCAGGGTTCCGGCGGCGGTCGGCTGAACCTCGAACAGCCAGCCCGCGCCGTACGGGTCGGCGGTGACCAGGCTCGGGTCGTCGACGGCGGCGGTGTTGACCACGGTGACGGTGCCGCTGACCGGCGGGTACAACTCGGACACGGTCTTGGTGGATTCCACCTCACCGCAGGATTCCCCGGCGACGATGGTGGACCCGACCTCGGGCAGGTCGACGAAGACCAGATCGCCGAGTGCTGCCGCGGCGATCGAAGTGACTCCGACCCGCACCGGCGTGTCGGGGAGTGCGGCACCGGGGGCGATCAGCACCCATTCGTGTTGTTCGGTGTAGCTGCGATCATCGGGAATGGTATCGGGAATGATGTTGTCTGCCATGGTGGTCCTTTCCGGAGATGGTGACGGGCGGTGCTCAGCTGCGGCGGTAGAACGGGGCCGACGTGACCTCGAACCGCTCACGGTTGCCGCGGATGTCGACGTCGACGACCGTTCCCGGTTCGGCCAGGGTGGCGTCGAGGTAGGCCAGCGCGATCGGATAGCCCAGCGTCGGCGACAGCGCGCCCGACGTGATCGTTCCCACGGCCGACCCGCCGGCGCTCCGGTGAACGGTATAGCCCGCCCGGGCCGCCCGGCGGGATGAGCCCTTCAGCGCAACCAGGGTCCGATCCACCTCCTGCCCGGAAAGCCGCTCCAGCGCCGCCCGTCCCACGAAGTCCCGGCCCGATGCCCGCCCGAGCCGGACCACTCTGCCCAGACCCGCCTGGAACGGATTGGTGTCCTGGCTGAGTTCATGGCCGTAGAGCGCCATTCCCGCCTCGAGGCGCAGCGTGTCGCGGCAGGCCAGACCCGCGGGTGAGCCCCCGGCGGTGATGGTGGCCGCCAGCAGCGACCGCCACAGGCCGACCGCCCGACCGTTGGGCACATAGAGTTCGAAGCCGTCCTCGCCGGTGTAGCCGGTGCGGGCCAGCAGCACGGCGACACCATCGACGTCGGCGTCGGTCACCGCGTAGTACTTCAGTTCGGTGACCTTCACCCGCTGGTCCTCGGGCACCAGCGAGCGCACGATGATCTCGGCGGCGGGGCCCTGCACCGCGATCAACGCCATCGCGGTGGAGCGGTCGTCGACACCTGCATCGAATTGTCGGGCCCGACGGGATAGTTCACCCGCCACCGTGGCGGCGTTGGCCGCGTTGGCGACGACCAGGAAGTGCTCCTCGGCCAGGCGGTACACGACCAGATCGTCGATCACCCCACCGTCTGCGCCGCACATCAGCGAATACTTGGCCCGCCCGACCGGGATCTTGGACGCCTCGCCGGCCAGTGCGAAGTCCAGCGCCTCGGCGGCTTGCGGTCCGGTGACCACGATCTCACCCATATGGGACAGATCGAAGAGCCCCGCGGTCTCGCGCACCGCGCGGTGTTCGGCGAGTTCGCTGCCATATTTCAGCGGCATCGCCCATCGGGCGAAATCGGTGAATGTCGCACCGAGCGATCGGTGTTCGTCGAGCAGCGGCGAAGCCGGGGCGTGATGGGCGGCGGTCATGCGTAAACCTCCTCGAGGATCTCGGCGGTGTCGGTCTGGAACGCTTCGGGTGCTGGGCAGGAGCAGGCCAGGTTGCGGTCGCCGTGCACCCCGTCGATGCGCCGGACCGGCGGCCAGTACTTGTTCTGCCGCAGCGAGGAAACCGGATACGCCGCGTATTGCCGGCTGTACGGCAGTGTCCATTCCGCGTCGGTGACCTGCTCGGCGGTGTGCGGCGCCTGACGCAGCGGGCTGTGTTCCACCGCCCACTCCCCCGCGGCGACGCGACAGATCTCGTCGTGGATCCCGATCATCGCGGAGATGAAACGATCCAGCTCGGCGACGTCCTCCGACTCGGTCGGCTCCACCATCAGGGTGCCGTTGACCGGGAAGGACAGCGTCGGAGCGTGGAAACCGTAGTCGATCAACCGCTTTGCCACGTCCTCGGCGGTCACACCGGTGCGTTTGGTGATCTCGCGCAGGTCGAGGATGCATTCATGCGCGACCAGACCGGACTCCCCGGTGTAGAGCACCGGATAGCGGTCGGTCAGGGACGCAGCCAGATAGTTCGCGGCCAGCACGGCGGCCTTCGTCGCTGCGGTCAGGCCGTCGGGACCCATCAGCGCGAGGTAGGCCCAGGTGATCGGCAGAATGCCCGCCGATCCGTAGTTGGCCGCCGACACCGGGGCCGGCCCGTCGGTTCCCATCGGATCACCCGGCAGGAAGGGCGCCAGGTGCGCCCGGGCCGCGACCGGGCCGACACCCGGGCCGCCGCCGCCGTGCGGAATGCAGAACGTCTTGTGCAGGTTCAGATGCGATACATCGCCGCCGAATTCGCCCGGTTTGGCGAGGCCGACAAGGGCATTCAGGTTGGCGCCGTCGACGTAGACCTGCCCACCCGCGTCGTGCACGAGCTCGCACACGGTGCGCACGCCGGTCTCGTACACGCCGTGCGTCGATGGGTAGGTGAGCATGATCGCCGCGACCTGTCCGTCGTGGGCGGCGAGCTTGGCTTCCAGGTCGACGTTGTCGATGTTGCCATTCGGCGCCGTCTTGACCACCACCACGCGCATCCCGGCCAGCACCGCCGAGGCCGCGTTGGTCCCGTGCGCCGAGTGCGGGATCAGGCATACGTCGCGGTTCTGCTCACCGCGCGAGCGGTGGTAAGCCTTGATGGCCAGCAGACCGGCGAGCTCACCCTGAGATCCGGCGTTGGGCTGCAACGAAACCCGATCGTAGCCGGTGATCGCGGCCAGCCAGTCCTCCAGGTTGCCGATCAGCTCGCGGTAGCCCGCGGTCTGCTCGGCCGGGGCGTACGGGTGGATACCGGCGAATCCGGCCCAGCTGATGGGTTCCATCTCAGCAGCGGCATTGAGCTTCATCGTGCAGGAGCCGAGCGGGATCATCGTGCGGTCCAGCGCCAGGTCCTTGTCGGAGAGTTCACGCAGGTAGCGCAGCATCGCCGTTTCGGAGCGGTGTCGATGGAACACCGGATGCGTCAGGTACTCCGACGTCCGGATCAGGTCGTCCGGCAGCGCCAACGCGCCCCCACCGGGCAGGGCCGGCGCAGCATCGAAGACCTCGAGGACGCGGCGAATCACGTCGTCGGTGGTGCACTCGTCGCAGGAGATGCCGACGTGGTCGGCGTCGACCAGGCGCAGGTTGATCCCCACGCCGTCGGCGCCCGACACGATCTGTTGTGCACCGCCGGGCACCCTGACCATGACGGTGTCGAAGAACCGGTCGTGGACGACCTCGCGGCCCGCGGCCCGCAGCCCGGCGGCCAATGCGACGGCGTGGCCATGCACCCGGGTTGCGATGGCGCGCAACCCTTCCGGACCGTGGTAGGCGGCGTACATGGCGGCGACGTTGGCCAGCAGCGCCTGCGCGGTGCAGATGTTGCTGGTCGCCTTGTCCCGGCGGATGTGCTGTTCGCGGGTCTGCAGCGCGAGCCGATAGGCGGGTTTGCCGACGACGTCGACCGATACGCCGACCAACCTGCCGGGCAGCATGCGCTCCAACCCCGACCGGACCGACATGTACCCGGCGTGCGGGCCGCCGAAGAACAACGGCACGCCGAACCGCTGCGCCGAGCCCACCGCGATGTCGGCGCCCAGCTCGCCCGGGGCCGTCATCAGCGTCAGCGACAGCAGGTCGGCGGCGACGGTGGTGAGCATGCCACGGTCGTGGGCTACCGCGATCAGCGGGGCGAGGTTGCGCACGACACCGCTGGCGCCCGGGGATTGGAAGACCACGCCGAAGGCGTCACCGTCCGAACCGTCGGGCAATGCCTCGCTCAGGTCGGCGACGACCACCTCGATGCCGACGGCCGCGGCCCGTCCACGTACCACCGCGAGGGTCTGGGGCAGACAGTCGGCGTCGAGCACAACACGATTGGACGTAGTGGACTTATTGGCCCGGCGCATCAGCAGGACGGCTTCCGTCACGGCGGTGGCCTCGTCGAGCAGCGACGCGCCGGCCACCGGCAACGCGGTGAGATCCTCGATGAGGGTCTGGAAGGTCAGCAGCGCCTCCAGCCGGCCCTGGGAGATCTCCGGCTGGTACGGCGTGTAGGCGGTGTACCAGGCCGGCGACTCCAGCATGTTGCGGCGCAGCACGGCCGGTGTGATGGTGTCGTGGTAGCCCAGGCCGATCATCTGTACGCGCATCTGGTTACGGGCGGCCAGGGCGCGCAGCGCATCGAGGACCCGCTGTTCGGAGCGCGCCGCCGGCAGCGCCATCGCCCCGGTACTGCGGATCTGCTCGGGTACCGCGGCGTCGATCAATGCGTCGACGGACGGGTAGCCGAGTAGTTCGAGCATGCGGGCCTGCCCGGATCCGTCGGGTCCGATGTGGCGATCGCGAAAAACAGTTTCAGGCACGAGGTGACTCCGGTCTCAAGGCGCCGGAATCACCCGACACCACTGGTGGTGACACCTCCCCGCTCTGTCCTGAAACCTGAGAGTTTTGGCGCGGCTGCGCTGTTCCCCTTCGGTAAGCGCGAACCGTGGATCGCGCTGTTCTCCAGAGTTGCCTCGACACTGCGGTATTGGGCCTGAGAGATTCCCGGGGAGGAGTTGCTCCTACGGCGCCTCTGGAACAGAGGTTCTCCCGCAGCGTGTCGTCGGCGTATTGAGTTGTGACGTGGATAGTACTCACGGGGAGGACGCGGCGACAACCTCTCCGTTCACCGGCAGGTCGGTGTGAACTTCGGCGACCATCAGGCTGACGATGTCGAAGACCAGCGTTGCCGCTGCCACACAGGTGATTTCGGCATGGTCGTAGGCCGGTGCCACCTCGACGACGTCGGCGCCGACGATATTCAGCCCGGTCATCGTGCGGAGCATCTTCAACAGCTCGCGCGAGGTCAAACCGCCGGATTCGGGGGTGCCGGTGCCCGGGGCGAACGCCGGATCGAGCACATCGATGTCGATGGACAGGTACACCGGGACGTCGGCGACCCGGCGGCGCACCGCGTCGACGGCCGCGTCGATGCCGATGACGTCGAGGTCGCCGGCCCGGATGATCCTGAACCCCATGCGGGCATCGTCGTCGAGGTCCATCCGGTCGTAGATGGGGCCGCGGATGCCGACATGGATCGAGTGGTCTTCGATCAGCAGACCTTCCTCGAACGCTCGTCGGAAGATGGTGCCGTGGGTAACCGGTGCGTTGAAGTAGGTGTCCCAGGTGTCGAGGTGGGCATCGAAGTGCACGAGCGCGACCGGGCCGTGTTTGGCATGGAGGGCACGCAGATTCGGCAGCGCGATGGTGTGGTCGCCGCCGATCGAGACGATGCGGCGATCCCCGCCGGCAAGGATGTCGGCGGCATGGTTCTGGATCTGCCGGCAGGCCTCGGCGATGTCGTACGGGGTGACGGCGACGTCACCGGCGTCGACCACCTGGACGTGTTCCAGCGGTGCGACCCCGAGTTCGACGTGGTAGCCCGGGCGCAGCGTGCGGGCCGCCGTGCGCACCGCCAGTGGGCCGAACCGCGCTCCCGGCCGATAGGAGGTACCGCCGTCGAACGGAATGCCGAGAATGGCGATGTCGTAGTCGGACACCTCGTGGATGTCAGCGATCCGGGCGAAGGTGCCCTTTCCCGCGTAACGGGGAACCTGGGTGGCGGGTACAGCGCCGATGATGCCGTTTCGGATGCTCATCTGATCTCAGCCTTTCGAATCACCGGGTGTTCGACTGCCATCATCGGCCTCGGTGGGCCCGTGCTGCGAGCGGCTAATGCCCAAACCCCGACCCGGCCGATTGAGCAATCGCACAATCGGGACCATGGCGATGTCGGGCGGTCATGCGATGACGCTGTTCACCACCTCCCGGGCGGCGTCTTGCACCTGCGCCAGATGGTCGGGGCCCCGGAACGACTCGGCGTAGATCTTGTAGACGTCCTCGGTGCCTGACGGGCGCGCGGCGAACCATGCGTTCTGGGTGGTGACCTTCAATCCCCCGAGTGCGGCGCCGTTGCCGGGCGCGGTGGTCAGTTTGGCGGTGATCGCCTCGCCGGCCAATTCGGTGGCGCTCACCTGGTCGGGCGACAGCTTGGCCAGCCGGGCCTTCTGCGAACGGTCGGCAGGGGCGTCGATGCGGGCATAGGTGGGCGCGCCATACTTCGCGGCAAGGTCGCCGTAGCGCTGTGCCGGCGACCTGCCCGTGACGGCCTGGATCTCCGAGGCCAGCAGCGCCAGGATGATGCCGTCCTTGTCGGTGGTCCAGGTTGTGCCGTCCTTGCGCAGGAAGGACGCACCCGCGGATTCCTCACCTCCGAAACCGATTGTCCCGCTGATCAGTCCGTCGACGAACCACTTGAAGCCGACCGGTACCTCGAGCAGCTTGCGCCCGATTCCCGCGACCACCCGGTCAATGATCGAGGAGCTGACCGCGGTCTTGCCGACCGCAACGGTATCGGGCCACTGGGACCGGTGGGTGTAGAGATACTCGATCGCCACCGCGAGGTAGTGGTTGGGGTTCATCAACCCACCGTCGGGAGTGACGATGCCGTGCCGGTCGGCGTCCGCGTCGTTGCCGGTCGCGATCTGGTAACTACCGTTCGCGCCGTTCACCTTGTGAATCAGCCCAGCCATCGCGTTCGGCGAACTGCAGTCCATCCGGATCTTGCCGTCGGTGTCCAGGGTCATGAACCGCCAGGTCGCGTCCACCAGCGGATTGACCACCGTCAGGTCCAGCTTGTGGGCCTCGGCGATCGCACCCCAGTAGTCCACGCTCGCACCGCCCAGTGGGTCGGCGCCGATACGTACGCCTTCCGCGCGAATGGCGTGGATGTCGACAACATTCGGCAGATCGGAAACGTAGGCATCCAGGTAGTCGTACCGCTGTGCGGTACCCAGTGCGCGCGCCAGCGGCACTCTTTTGACGGCCCTGAGATCGTCGCGGAGAATCTCGTTGGCGCGCTTGGCGATAACCCCGGTGGCATCGGTGTCTGCCGGGCCACCATTGGGCGGGTTGTATTTGAATCCGCCGTCGCGCGGCGGGTTGTGCGACGGCGTGACAACGATGCCGTCGGCCAGATCGGCGTCGCGGCCCCGGTTGAAGCTCAGGATCGCGTGGCTGACCGCAGGCGTCGGGGTATAGCGGTCGGCCGAATCGATCATGGCCACCACGTCATTGGCGGCAAGCACCTCCAGAGCCGACACCCACGCCGGCTCGGACAACCCATGGGTGTCGCGGCCGATGAACAACGGACCTGTCGTACCCTGCAGGGCCCGATACTCGACGATCGCCTGCGTGGTGGCCAGGATGTGCGCCTCGTTGAACGCACCGTCCAGACTGGACCCTCGATGTCCCGACGTGCCGAACGCCACCTGCTGATCGATGGCCTCGGGATCGGGTTGGATGCTGTAATACGCGGTGACCAGCTGCGCTACGTCGATCAGGTCTTCAGGCCGGGCGGGTTGTCCGGCGCGGGAGTTGGCTGTCATATCTGACGCGTGTCCTTTCTGATGTGCACCGGCGTCGTTCTCGGCCTCGAGCCGGTGAGATCACGATGCTTGGCTCAGCAGCGCGAGCTCGTTCTCGCTGGCGAGTAGATGATGGTGTGGGAGGACCCTGACGGTGTAGCCGACCGCCCCTGCGACGGGGAGCGGCATTGTCGTGGTGTAGATTTCGGCGCCACCCTCGCCGCTGCCCACGTGTGTCATCGCCACGTTCCGCGGGTCGAGAAGGGAACTGTCGCTGTCGACCCGACCGAGGACGGCGTGGACCACGACGTCCTCGGGTCGCAATCCGCCCAACTGCACGGTCGCGGTCAGCGTCAGTTGTGAGCCGAGTAGGGGTGTGTCGGGCAGTCCGGTGCTGTCGACGTCGGTGACCTCCACCTTCGGCCACGCTTCTTGGACCCGCAGTCGGTACGCGGTCAAATCCTTTGCCGCGCCGTAGGGTCCGGCGGCATTCGGCGCAATAGTGCGGCGCAGCGACTGCGCCGCCGGCGCATAGTAGCGCTCGGTGTAGTCCCGCACCATCCGCGAGGCGAGCACCTTGGGGCCGAGCGTCTGCATCGTGTGGCGCACCATCTCGACCCAGCGAGTCGGGACACCCTGGTCGTCGCGGTCGTAGAACGTGCGTGTCACCGAGTCCTGTAGCAGGTCGTAGAGCGCGGCGGCTTCGATGTCGTCACGGCGGTCTTCGTGAGCCGAGCCGTCGGCGGTCGGGATTTCCCAACCGTTCTCGCCGTCGTACCATTCGTCCCACCAGCCGTCGCGGATGGACAGATTCAGCCCGCCGTTGAGTGCGCTCTTCATCCCCGACGTGCCGCACGCCTCGAGCGGACGCAACGGATTGTTGAGCCACACGTCGCAGCCCCAGTACAGCAGCCGGGCCATCGACATGTCGTAGTCAGGCAGGAACGCGATGCGGTGCCGCACCTCTGGGCGATCGGCGAACCGCACCACCTGCTGGATCAGGGCCTTGCCGCCGTCGTCGGCCGGATGCGATTTGCCCGCCACGATCAACTGGACGGGCCGGACCTCGTCGAGCAGCAGCGTCTCCAGCCGCTGCGGATCACGCAACATCAGCGTGAGCCGTTTGTAGGTGGGCACGCGGCGGGCGAAACCGATCGTCAGCACCTGCGGGTCGAACGCGGTGGCGATCCAGCCCAGTTCGGCCTCTGACGCGCCGCGCTCCACCCACGACTGGCGCAACCGGGCCCGCACATCGTCGACCAACAACGCACGAAGGGCCGACCGGATCGACCACAACCGCTCGGAATCGACCTGCTGCAGCCGCTGCCACGTCGCCGACTCCGACAACGGTTCTTCGCCGGCGATCTCACGGGCCAAGCCCATCCACTGCGGCGCCGCCCACGTCGGTGCATGCACCCCGTTGGTGACCGAGCCGATCGGCACCTCCTCGGCGTCGAAACCGGGCCAGCGACCGTTGAACATGTGGCGGCTCACCCGGCCGTGCAGCAGCGACACGCCGTTGGCGCGCTGTGCCAGCCTCAGCCCCATGTGCGCCATGTTGAACTTCGACGGATCGTCCTCGGCCCCGAGCTCGATCACCCGATCCAGCGGAACCCCCGGCAGCAGCGGGTCGGGCCGGTCGTCGTCGAAGTAGCGGCGCACCATATCCATCGGGAACCGGTCGATCCCGGCGGGCACCGGTGTATGGGTGGTGAACACCGTGCTCGCGCGCACCACGGTCAGGGCGGTTTCGAAGTCCAGGCCCGCCGACTTTATGTACTCGCGGATCCGCTCGACGCCGAGGAACCCCGCGTGGCCCTCGTTCATATGGAACACCTCCGGCGCGGGCAGTCCCTCGATCTCGGTGAACGCCCGGACGGCCCGCACGCCGCCGACCCCGGCCAGGATCTCCTGCTTGATGCGGTGCTCTTGATCGCCGCCGTAGAGCCGGTCGGTGACACCGCGCATGTCGTGGTCGTTCTCACCGATATCGGAGTCCAGGAGCAACAACGGGATTCGTCCCACCTGCGCGACCCAGACGCGGGCGAACAGCTTCCGGCCGTCGGGCATCGCCGACTCGATGAGTACCGCGTCACCGTCAGCCGTGGTGAGCAGCCGCAGCGGCAACCCCTGCGGGTCCAGCGACGGGTAGGTCTCGTGCTGCCAGCCGTCAGCGGTCAGTGACTGGCGGAAGTACCCGGAGCGGTAGAGCAGGCCGACGCCGATCAGCGGCAGACCCAGGTCGGAGGCCGACTTCAGATGGTCGCCCGCCAGGATGCCCAGACCGCCGGAGTAGTTCGGTAGCACCGTGGCCACCCCGAACTCCATCGAGAAGTAGGCAATTCCGGCCGGCATGCCCGCATCGTCCTGCTCCTGAAACCACAACGGCCGGGTCAGATAGTCATCCAGGTCTGTGGCGAGCAAATCGAGGCGATCCACGAACTCGCGGTCGCCGGCGAGCTCGTCGAGCCGCGCCGGGCTGACCGCACCGAGGAGGGCGACAGGGTCTCCGTGGTGGGTCGCCCACAGCGTGGCGTCGACGCTGGCGAACAGGTCCTGAGTTGGGGTATCCCAGGACCACCGCAAATTGTTCGACAGCCGTCCAAGCGCGGCCAGGCGCGGCGGCAGGTGGGCTCGGACGGTGAAGCGGCGAATGGCTCTCACGTGAGGTGCCCTTTCACGGATGGTGGATGGACGAAACGAACCGGGAGACGAACAGCGGTCCGATCAATCGGGCACCAGCCACAGCGCTGAGGTTGGTGGCAGCACGAGCACCGCCGACGCCGGCCTGCCGTGCCAAGGATCCGGGGTGGCTTCGACGCCGCCGAGGTTGCCTGCGCCGGCACCGTTGTAGATCGTCGCGTCGGTGTTGAGCACCTCGCGCCAACGTCCCGCCTGCGGCAGACCCAGCCGGTAGCTGCCATGTTCCGACCCGGCAAAATTGAAGATGCACGCCATCACCGACCCGTCACTGCCGAAACGCAGGAAGCTCAGTACGCTGTTGCCCGAGTCGTTGGCGTCGATCCACGAGTAACCGTCGGGTTTGGTGTCCTGGCTCCACAAGGCCGGGTGCGAGCGGTAGATGCCGTTGAGATCGCGGACCATCGTCAGAATCCCCGATGAGAAACTGCTCTCGCCGAGCTGGTACCAGTCCAAGCCGCGTTCCTCGGACCATTCGGCGCGCTGGCCGAAATCTTGACCCATGAACAACAGCTTCTTACCCGGATGCGCCCACTGGTAGGCGAGCAGGCTCCGCACCCCGGCCGCCTTGACGTGGTCGTTGCCGGGCATGCGGCCCCATAACGTGCCCTTACCGTGCACCACCTCGTCATGGCTGATCGGCAGCACGAAGTTCTCGCTGTAGGCGTAGAGCATCGAGAATGTCATCTCGTGGTGGTGATAACTGCGGTAGATCGGGTCGCGGCTGATGTAGTCCAGCGTGTCGTTCATCCAGCCCATGTTCCACTTCATCGAAAAGCCCAGGCTGCCAAGGTTGGTCGGGCGAGTGACACCCGGCCAGGAGGTCGACTCCTCGGCGACGGTCACCACCCCCGGTGTCGCCTTGTGCACCGTGGCGTTCATCTCCTGCAGAAACTGCACCGCCTCAAGGTTTTCCCGCCCGCCGTAGATATTGGGGGTCCAACCGTCCGCCGGC
The DNA here is from genome assembly GCA_018268465.1 of Actinomycetota bacterium. Taxonomy (GTDB): domain Bacteria; phylum Actinomycetota; class Actinomycetes; order Mycobacteriales; family Mycobacteriaceae; genus Mycobacterium. Next base: position 197 of record JAFDWN010000047.1, on the reverse strand, counting down.
CGCGAGTAGTCCAGATACAGCATGGAGGCCACCGCGTCCACCCGCAGCCCGTCGATGTGATACTCCTGCAGCCAGTACAACGCATTGGCGACCAGGAAATTACGCACCTCGGCCCGGCCGAAGTCGAACACGTAGGTGCCCCAGTCGAGTTGCTCACCACGGCGCGGGTCGGCGTGTTCGTAGAGCGCGGTGCCGTC
>JAFDWN010000046.1 GCA_018268465.1 Actinomycetota bacterium | reverse complement strand
CCGGGCACCTCGGTGCATCACCACCACCAGCACCACCGCTCCCCCCCAACCCGCACGCCATCCCCGGCGAGCGTGCGCAAACTCCGTCGAAATCCTGGCGTGTCGGCTGCAGACACGCACGCTCGCGGCGGTGGGGAGGTGGCGCGAGCTAGGCCAGCCGGGTGATCTCGACGACCACGTCGAGGTCGGTCGACCCCTCGCCCGAGTAGATGCCCTTGAGGGGTGTGACATCTGAATAGTCGCGGCCGACACCGACACTGACGTACTGCTCGGTGATCTCGGTGATGTTGGTCGGGTCGTAGTTCCACCATCCGCCGGTCCACGCCTGTACCCATGCGTGGCTTTGACCGTCGACGGTGTCCCCGACCTTGGCCTTGTTCTTGGGGTGCAGGTATCCCGATACGTACCGAGCGGGGATTCCCATGCTGCGCAACAAGATCAACGACAGATGTGCGAAGTCTTGACACACGCCCTTACCCTCGCGCAGTGCGTCGAGCCCCGATGAGTGCACCCCGGTCGTACCGGGCACGTAGTCGAGTTCACCGTGCACCCATTCCGCCGCGGCGATCACCGCATCCTGCGGATCCTGGTACTTGGCGATGCGCTGGCCCACCCGATCGATCCGCCTGCTCTGCGGGGTGTAGTGCGTCGGGGTGAGCACCTCGTCGAACCTGTCGAACACCGCCTCGGTGCGCAGATCCTCCCAGGCGACCTTGTCCTTGGGCAGCTCCCCGCGGTCGGTCTCCACCACCGACGATGCGGTGACTTCGAGTTCGGTGTGGGGCGCATGCAGATCGAACGAGGTCACCGCGGTGCCCCAGTAGTCGACGTACCGGTAGGACCGGGTGGCCGGAGACGTCTCCACCCGGTTGAGGATCACATTCTGTCGCGAATCCGACCGTGGGGTCAGCCGCGCCTCGTTGAACGATGCGGTGACCGGCGATTTATAGGCATAGCCCGTCGCGTGCACCACCCGCATCCGCCACATCAGCAGTTCCCCTCTGCGCGCAACCGAACCATCCTCAGATCTCGCCTTCTTCGATGACCAGCGCCCCGTTGCGCCCGGCATCGGTCCATGCCACCCACGGCGCCGAGTGGAAGTACTGCAGTGCCAACGCTTCTCCGACCTCACGGCAGGTGGCCTGCAGGCCGGCCAGCCGCTCCTCCAACGATTCGAGCAGGTCGCCGGGATGTAGGAACTCGAGCTCGCTTCGAGCACGGCCGAGCAGACGCTGCGCTTCCGCGGTGGCGCCCAGCCGGTTGTGCGGCCTGTTGAGCACTTCGTCGAGGCTGTGCTCGGCGAGTTTGAGGGAGTAGAAGATCGACCGCGGGAAGAGCCGGTCGAGCATCATGAACTCGACGACCCGGCCGGCGTCGAGCACACCCCGGTAGGTGCGCAGGTAGGTGTCGTGGGCGCCGGCCGAACGCAACAGCGTCACCCACGCGGGTGAGGATGCGCTGTCGCCGACCCGGGATAACAGCAGCCGCACGATCATGTCCACACGTTCGATGGCGCGGCCCAGCACCATGAACCGGTACCCGTCATCGCGGGACAGCGTGGAGTCGGCCAGTCCGGCGAACATCGCGGCGCGGCCCTCGATATAGGACAAGAACTCGTGCGGGCCGAGGCGTTTGGCGGCCCGCTCCTTGTCCGACAGGGCGTTGTAGGTGGTGTTCAGGCACTCCCAGATCTCGGTCGAGGTGACTTCGCGTGCGCCCCGGGCATTTTCGCGTGCGGCCGAGATCGATTCGACGATCGAGCAGCCGCCGGAGGTATCCCGCCCGAAGGCGACGATGTCAGTCAGGGACCACACGTCCAGTGGGGTGTCGGGCGACTCGATGCCCAGCACCCGCAGCAGCGTCCGGGACGCCTGGTCGGGGTCGACACTGGAATCCTCGAGCAGCTGGTGCACCGTCACGTCGAGGATTCTGGCGGTGTCATCGGCACGTTCGACGTAGCGACCGATCCAGTAGAGCGATTCAGCGTTGCGAGCCAACACGTTCCGTCACCGTCCTACTGCTGTTGCTGCTGCTGGTCGTGCTGCAGCCCGTTGGACTGAGCCTGGGTCTGCTGCTGTTGCGACGACGACGGTTCGGCCGCCTTGTCGTTGCGCGGGGTCCTCGGCGTCTTGGCCGGCTTGGGCAACACCCGGACCACTTCGGCGGCCCCGAGCTCGCGATCGGCCACCTTCGCCCGCGACGCCAGCACCCAGGTGTCCTTGGATCCGCCGCCCTGGCTCGAGTTGACCACCAGCGATCCCTCCGGCAGCGCCACCCGGGTCAGGCCACCGGGCAGCACCCAGACGTCGTTGCCGTCGTTGACCGCGAACGGCCGCAGATCGACGTGGCGCGGCGCGAGTTTGTCGCCGACCTTGGTCGGGACGGTCGAGAGCTGCATGACGGGCTGGGCGATCCAGCCACGCGGATCGCTGCGGATCTTCTTGGTGATGGCGGCCAGCTCCTTCTCCGAGGCGTCGGGCCCGAAGACGATTCCGTATCCGCCGGACCCTTCGACCGGTTTGATGACGAGTTCGTCGACCCGGTCGAGCACCTCCTCGCGTTCCTCGTCGAGCCAGCAGCGGAACGTATCGACGTTGGCCAACAGGGGCTTCTCGCCGAGGTAGTACTCGATGATCGTCGGCACGTAGGTGTAGACGAGCTTGTCGTCACCAACCCCGTTGCCCACCGCGCTGGAGATCACGACGTTGCCGGCGCGTGCGGCGTTGAGCAGCCCCGCCACGCCGAGCACCGAGTCGGGCCGGAACTGCATCGGGTCGAGGAAGTCGTCGTCGATACGCCGGTAGATGACGTCGACCTGCCGTTCTCCCTCGGTGGTGCGCATGTACACGGTGTTGTCCCGGCAGAACAGGTCGCGGCCCTCGACGAGCTCCACCCCCATCTGGCGGGCCAGCAGGGAATGCTCGAAGTACGCCGAGTTGTAGACGCCTGGTGTGAGCACCACCACGGTGGGGTCGGCGACGTTGTTGGCCGCCGCGTTGCGCAGGGCGCGCAACAGGTGCGAGGAGTAGTCGCCCACCGCGCGCACCCGGTTGGTGGCGAACAGGTTGGGGAAGACGCGGGCCATGGTGCGGCGGTTCTCCATCACATAGGAGACGCCGGACGGAGATCGCAGGTTGTCCTCGAGCACGCGGAAGTTGCCCTGCGCGTCGCGGATCAGGTCGATACCGGCGACATGGATGCGCACGCCGTTGGGCGGCACGATGCCGGCCGCCGACCGGTGGAAATGTTCGCACGAAGTCACCAGCCGCCGCGGGATGACCCCGTCGCGCAGGATGTCCTGCTCGCCATAGATGTCGTCGAGGTACATCTCCAGGGCTTTCACGCGCTGGGTGATGCCCTTTTCCAGGCGCGACCATTCCGCGGCGGAGATGACGCGCGGGACGAGGTCGAGCGGGAACGGCCGTTCCTGCCCGGACAGGGAGAACGTGATGCCCTGGTCGATGAAGGCCCGGCCGAGCGCATCGGAGCGGGCGGCCAGCTCGGACGCGTCCGACGGGGAGAGCTCGGCGAAAATGCCCCGGTAGGGACCGCGGACATTGCCCTGCGCGTCGAACATCTCGTCGAACGCCGCCGCGTAACGGCCGAGCGAGTTGTAGCCGTCGAACACACCCTCGTGGCGTTTGGAGGCCTGCGAGTTGGTGCGCGACTGGCGTGTGGTCTCGGAGGGCAAGGTTCGAAGGCTCACCCCCACATGCTGCACCACCTCCGCCATTTCGGCAGGCCAGTGCGCAGCTTGTGTCGGCGGCGCGACCCGGCGGTGATCTTGCCGCTTTGGGAGATCACCGCCCGCGCTGGTAGCCTGAACAGCTGCTGCCCACCATGGGCACCCCGAACTTCAGATACACCCGCCGAGAATTACGAAGGAACTCACGTACGTGGCCAACATTAAGTCGCAGGAAAAGCGCATCCACACCAACGAGCGCCGCAGGCTGCGCAATCAGTCGGTGAAGTCGTCGCTGCGCACGGCCGTCCGCGGGTTCCGTGAGGCCATCGACGCCGGCGACAAGGACAAGGCCACCGAGCTGCTCGCGTCGACCAGCCGCAAGCTGGACAAGGCCGCTACCAAGGGCGTCATCCACAAGAACCAGGCGGCGAACAAGAAGTCCGCGCTGGCCCTCGCGCTCAACAAGCTCTGATCCCGCCTCAGTCGTCGGCGACCAGTTCGGCGACCTTGCGCACTGCGGCTTCCAGCGCGTAGTCCGCATTCGCGGCCGCGCCTTTGACGTCGGCGTTCAGCGCTGCCACCACACGCATCGCTTCGGCGACCGACGCCCGCGACCACCGTCGCGCCTGCTTCTGCGCCTTCTGCACCCGCCACGGCGGCATCCCCAGCTCGCCGGCCAACCGGTAGGGGTCTCCCGACAGCGGTCCGACCCTGGCGATCGAATGCACGGCCTCGGCCAGCGCGTCGGCGAGCACCACATGAGGTTCGCCGCTGAGCATCGCCCAGCGCAGCGCTTCCGCCGCCCCGGCGACGTCGCCGGTGACGGCCTTGTCGGCGATGTCGAACCCCTTCACCTCGGCCTTGCCGGAGTGGTACCGCCGCACCGCCGCGGCATCGACACGACCGTCGGTGTCGGCCACCAGTTGCGAACACGCCGCCGCCAGCTCGCGGATATCCGAGCCCACCGCGTCGAGGACGGCGACAACCGTGTCCTCGGACACCTTCACCCGCAGCGCCCGGAACTCCCCGCGCACGAAGTCGGCCCGCTCGGCGGCCTTGGTGATGCGGGCGCACGGATGGACCTGCGCCCCAAGCTTCTTCAACTGGTCGGCGAGCGCCTTGGCCCGCCCACCGCCGGAGTGCACAACGACCAGCAGCGTGCCCGTCGGCAGGTCGGCCGCCGCCGCCGCGATCAGGGCCGCGGCGTCCTTGCCCGCCTCCGCTGCCGACTCCAGCACCACCAGCCGCTCGTCGGCGAACAGTGACGGACTCAACAGCTCGGCCAGTTCGCTGGTGCTGACCTCCCCCGCGCGCAGCCGGTTCACCGGCACATCCGCGCCGCCGGCGCCGGCGCCGGCCATCGCACGGGCCGCACGCAACACCCCGGCGACGGCCCGCTCGACCAGCAGCTCCTCATCGCCGAGCACCAGATGCAGACGGGCTACCTGTTGATTCACCCGACGATCGTGTCACGCCCACCCGACAGCACCGGACAGGGTCCAGGCGATCAGGCAGACGACGACAGCCGCGGCGCCAAGGCGAAACCAGCGCCGGCGCCACGTCATGAGCACCACACCGGCAGTCACGGCGAGGAGGAGCGCCCCGACGGCACCCGATGGCACCGGGATCGAAGCGCCGGGCACACCGGCCGCCCACCCCGCCACCCGCAGCAACCACCACACCTCCGGCCCGGTGAAGCGGATCAGCAGCTGCGCGCCCTGCGGCCACAGCACACCGAGCGCCGCGGCCGCGGTCCCGATCACGGTGATGGGCGGAATGACCACAGCCACAGCGATGTTCGCCACCACCGACACCACGCTGAACGTGCCGGACACGCCGGCGATGAGCGGAGCGGTCGCCAGCTGCGCGGCCGCGGCGACACTGACCGCGTCGGCGAGAGGTTTGGGCCAGTCGCGCGCCGTGAGACGGCGTGACCAGCGCGGCGCGACGACCACCAGCGCGGCGGTCGCCGACACCGAAAGCGCGAATCCGACGTCGACGGCAAGCGCGGGGACGACGACGATCAGCGCGATGACGCTGGCGGACAACGCCGGGATCGCCTGTCTCGGACGGTGTGACAGCACTGCCAGCAGGGTGACGGCGCCCATCGCCGCCGCGCGCAGCACGCTGGCCGACGGCTGCACCACCACGACGAACGCGATGAGGGCGACCGCGGCCAGCGCGACGGCCGCCCGCGGCCCGACGAGTGCGGCGCCGGCCAGCACCGCCCCACACACGATGGTGACGTTCGCCCCGGACACCGCGGTCAGGTGCGCGAGCCCGGACGCGCGGAAGTCCGCGGTCGTCTGGCCCGACACGGTCGACGTGTCCCCGAGCACCAGGGCCGGCAGGATCGAGGCCTGGTCGGCGGGCAGGACCCGGCGGGCGGACTCCGCGAAACCCGCCCGGACACGGTGTGCCGCCCGGTCGATCGCCGATGCCTCCCCCAGCGTCGGCCGACCGGCCGCGGTCAGCACGGCCACCGTCAGATCACGCCGCCGCGGTCGATCGATGCGGGCGCGGAAACCGGCCGGGCGGCCCGCCGTCACTTCGGCGAACCCGGCGGCGGACCCGAAAACCACCACCCGGCCGGATATCTCGTCGCCGTCGAGCTCGTCGAGCGCCGCTCGGAACATCAGTCGACCGGCACCGACGGGACGTGGGCTCTCGGTCGGTGTCACGATGACCGTCGCGGAGGTGCCGTACCGGGTCACCAACGGGTGCTCGCGCAGGTCGTCGACCCGCAGACCGATCGCGACGGTGAATCCCGCACCGACCACCACACCTCCGAGGACGGCACCGATGCCCGCCGTCGCCGCCGGGGCCGCGCGTGCGCGCGCCCAGCGTGCGGCCCCGGCGGTGGCCGCGGCGACGGTGAGCACCGCCGCGGCGGCTGCACCGACGCCCCACAGGATGCCGGCCGCAGTGGCGGCCCACCCGCTGACCGCCGCCGGAACGAGCCGCACATCGAATCGGTCACCGCTGTCATCGGGCGTCACACCCGGACCTGGTCACGCAGCTTCTCCAGCCGTGCCGGCCCGATGCCGTCGACCTCGGCAAGCTGATCCACCGTCGTGAAGCGACCGTTCGTGTCGCGCCATGCCACGATCGCGGCGGCTGTCACCGGTCCCACGCCGGGCAGGGTGTCCAACTGGTCGACCGTTGCGGCGTTGAGATCCACCAGACCGCCAGGCGGCGAGGGGCTTTCGTGGGGTGAGGAAGGAATCTCGGCGGTGCCGGTGCTGACCGAGCTGCCCATCGTCGCAGGCTGCCCCGGGGGTGGGGCGAGGCCCACGATGATCTGCTCGCCGTCGCCGACCTTGCGCGCCATGTTCAGCCCGATCAAGTCGGCCCCGTCGACGGGTCCGCCCGCGGCCTCCAGCGCATCGGCGATCCGCGCGCCGGCAGTCAGGGTGACCAGACCCGGGTTGTGGACGAGACCGACCACGCTGACGACCACCGGACCGTCCGGCGCACGCTCAGGACCCGGCATCGGACCCTCGGACGAAACCGCCTGCACCGGAGGAAGTTTCGCCGAAGACACCGGCGGAGTCCCGTCCCGCAGCAACGCGAACACCGTCACCAGTACCGCCACGACACCGACGACGGCGAGCGCGATGACGCCGGCGCGGCCCGGATCGGCGCGCACGGTGGCGAGCCAGCCCGCCGGCTCGGCAGTTTTGCCATCGGGCAGCCACCGGGTCAGCGCGGTGTCGGGCCGGGGTTCGTCGTCACCGGTCGAGTGGTCCGTGTCGGCGCCGAGGCGGCGATGCAACCGTTCGGCGGGCGGTTCGGTGTCCATGCGCCCGACGGTAGGTGGCGACGGCGACGGCGCAGGCGCCGAACCGCCGGATAGGGATCCGGCCTGGGGATGAAGCACCGATTGTGGAGACCCGGTGTCGGGGCGAGCCCGGGACGCCCGAAGCCGGGGGCTACTCCGTCTCCAGCATGACGCACACCCCCACCGCACCGCCGCCGACGTGGACGGCCAGCACCGGCCCCATGTCGGTGACCGTCAGCGATTCCACCTGCGGCAGCCGCCTGGTCAGCGCGGCACCGACCTCGTCGGCGGCATCGTGGTTGTCGACGTGATGGACCGCCAGGGCGGCACGGCGGTGTCCGACGACGTCGGCGACCTGGTCGACCAGCGCCGCGTGGGCCTTGGACACGGTGCGGATCCGCTGCGAGAGCACCAGCCGGCCGTCGACGTCCAGGCACAGCAGCGGTTTGAGCGCGAGCGCCGTACCCAGCCACGACGCGGCGGCGCCGATCCTGCCGCTGCGGCGCAGGTTGTCCAGTCGGTGCACCGCGATGAAGGCATGGCCCCGCCCGATCGACGCCCGCGCGGCGGCCTCCACGCTGTCGAGATCCGCACCGGCGGCGGCGCGTTTGGCCGCGGTCAACGCGACGAACCCCACACCCATCGCCGCCGCGCGGGAATTCACCACCCGTACTGCCGGGCCGAATTCGCGGGCGGCCTGTACCGCCGAGCCGAACGTGCCGGACAGCGCCGCGGAAATGTGGACGGCGACCACACCGTCACCGCCGCTGTCGTGCAGCGCCTGCCGATACGCCTCGGTCAGTTCCACCGGTGTCGCCCCCGCGGTGGTGGCGGTGGCCCGCTCGTGGATGTCGTAGGGCACGTCGTCGATACCGTCGCGCAGATCCGACCCGTCCACCAGTACGTGCAGCGGCACCTGGCGGATCTCCCATTGCTTGCACTCATCGGCGCTCAACCGCGACGAGGAGTCGGTGACCACGATGACGGACATGCCTACGGTGTCGAATCTTCCCGAAGCGCCGTGTGATCCGGTTCGGCGGGGGCCGCCACCCCAGCCTGCGCCAGTGCTTTGAGCATCAGTTCGGCGACCGCCTCGTGGGCCTCGAAATTCCAGTGGATCCCGTCGGGGTTGCCCCGACCGCCCATGACGTGTTCGGCCACTGCGGCCTTGAGGTCGACCAGCGGGACATCTTGCCCGACAGCCCATTCGGTGATTGCTCGCACCGTTCCCGCGCGCCCGGGGTGGGCCCTGCCGTAGGTGGCGGCGACATGGACGGACGGCAGACACGCCACAATCGGTATGCCCGGTCGGTTGAAATCGATTGCACCCCTGGTCATTTCCAGATATTCCGCGCTGAGGTGCGGCGGCAGTGCCGCGCGCGCCACCGGGGACAGCCGGGGCTGCATCCATCCGTACCCGTCGCGAACCCAGCGGCGCAGCACCGGCGGGCGCACATACCGGATGAGCTCACGCAGCGCCGTCGGCAGCGGGGACGGCAAGGAATCCATGCCGCCGGTGGCGAACACCACCGCGCCCGCACGGGGCAGCGCCGCCCACGCCCGCGGATCCTGCGTCGCCGCCCACCAGACGTCCCGGCACGTCCAGCCGATCCGCCCGATCAGCTCGAGATCCCAACCGAGTTCGCCGGCAACCAGGTTGGGCCAGATCCTCGGGTCGTCGGAGGGCAGCCCCCCGGTCGGGCCGTAATAGGCCAGCGAGTCGGCGAAGACCAGCAGCGCAGGTTTCGGGTTGCCGTCGGCCGGCTCAGAGGACATCGTTGGCGACCTGCGCCGAGGCATTCCAGACGTCGAGCCGCCACCGGATGCCGTCCAGGGTGGTGTCCGGCGCACCGTCGGCACGGCTATGACCGGACAGCTGGACCCAGCTGGCATTGCCCATCCCGCCCAGCGCAGGCCAGTTGTCCACCGGCAGATCCAGCAGCGCCGCGGTCAATGCCGCGATCAACCCGCCGTGCGCCACCAACACCAGCGGCCGGTCGGCACCACCCTCTTCGGTGCCCCATTCCGTCTGCGCGGCAACCAGTTCGGCGACCAGCGGCATACTGCGTGCCGCGACGTCGATGCGGTTCTCCCCACCATGCGGGGCCCACCGTGCATTGTCCCGCCACGCCAGCCGGGCACCGGGGGCGAGCGCGTCGACCTCCAGATGCGTCAGACCCTGCCAGTCACCCAGATGGGTTTCGCGCAGCCGGGTGTCGACCTGCACGGCCAGACCCGACCGCTCGCCGAGCGCCACGGCGGTGTCCAGTGCACGCCGCAGATCGGACGAGACGATCAGCAGCGGCTGTCGTTTGGCCAGCACCTCCGCCGCGGCCACCGCCTGATCACGGCCCAGATCGCTCAGATCGGTGTCGAGCTGCCCCTGCATCCGGCTGCCCGCGTTGTAGTCGGTTTGGCCGTGCCGCAGCATGACCAGGCGGCGAATCCTCATCGGCGACCACCCGGGTCCGCCGCGTCGCCCACCAAGGGCTCGTCGCCCACCAAGGGCCCGTCGAGGTCGACGGGCACCAGCGGGCAGTCTCTCCACAACCGGTCCAGCGCGTAGAAGTTGCGTTCGTCCTGGTGCTGAATGTGCACCACGACGTCGACGTAGTCGAGCAGCGTCCAGCGCCCTTCCCGAGCACCCTCACGTCGGGCGGGTTTGTACCCGGCCAGCCGCATCTTCTCCTCCACCTCGTCGACGATCGCGTTGACCTGACGTTCGTTGGACGCCGACGCGATCACGAAGCAGTCGGTGATGACGAGCTGCCCGGACACGTCGATGACGACCACATCATCGGCCAATTTCGACGCGGCCGCGCGGGCTGCGACGGTCGCCATCGCGACGGCTTCGGTGGACGCTGTCATATCCGCTCCTCGCACGTCGTGTCCGACGCGATCATTCGTTCTCCTTCGCGGCCACGTCGTGGCCCTCGTAGAGGCCGCGTTTGGCCACGTACTGCACGACGCCGTCGGGCACCAGGTACCAGATCGGGCGGCCAAGGGCCGCTCGCCTGCGACAGTCCGACGACGAGATAGCCAGCGCGGGCACCTCGACCAATGTCAACCCGTCGGGCGGTAGTTCGGTCAACGCCGACGATATGTGCTCACCGTCCAGGTCGTAACCGGGGCGGCTCACCCCGACGAAGCGGGCGATCGAGAACAACTCCTCCCAATCCTGCCAGGACAGGATCGACGCCAGCGCGTCGGCGCCGGTGATGAAGTACAGGTCGGCGTCGGGGTTCAGCGCGCGCAGATCGTGCAGCGTATCCCTGGTGTAGGTCGGGCCGGCCCGGTCGACGTCGACCCGGCTGACCGAGAATCGCGGATTGGACGCGGTGGCGATGACCGTCATCAGGTAGCGGTCCTCGGCGGCCGTGACCATCCGGTCGTGTTTCTGCCAGGGCTGCCCGGTCGGCACGAATACGACCTCGTCGAGTTCGAACAGGTCGGCGACTTCGCTCGCGGCGACCAGGTGGCCGTGGTGAATAGGATCGAACGTCCCCCCCATCACGCCGAGCCTGCGTCGAGAATGCACAAACAGCCAGCTTACGGTGGACGCCCGATCACACCGGCAGGAGCCGGTCGATCACCTCGGCGAGCTGCTTTGCCGACCGGCATTCGTGCATGGTGATCACCTGGCTGTAGCGGGGGGCCGCGGAGTCGCCGGTGGTCCACTGATGGTGGGGTTCGGGGTTGAGCCAGTGGGCGTGGCGGCTGGCTCCGACCATGCGGGCCAGCAACTCCACCTCGGGGCGCCGATAGTTGTTCCGTCCGTCCCCCAGCACCAGCAGAGAACTGCGCGGCGACAGCACCGTCGGGTACTTCTCCAGGAAGGAGACGAACGCGTTGCCGTAGTCGGAGTGCCCGTCGCGCGTGTACACCCCGGCCTCCCGGGTGATGCGCTGGATCGCGACGGCCAGGTCCGCCTCCGGGCCGAACATCTCCGTCACCTCGTCGGTGGTGTCGATGAACGCGAAGACGCGCACCCGGGAGAACTGCTGGCGCAGCGCGTGCACGAGCAGCAACGTGAAATGACTGAATCCGGCCACCGAACCTGACACGTCACAGAGCACCACCAGTTCGGGGCGGGCCGGATGCGGCTTCTTGAACACCACCTCAATCGGCACGCCGCCGGTGGACATCGACGCGCGCAGCGTCTTGCGCAGGTCGATCTCCCCGGCGCGGGAGTGCCGGCGCCGGGCGGCCAGCCGCGTTGCCAGCGTCCGCGCCAGGGGTGCCACCACGCGGCGCATCTGGCGCAGTTGTTCCCCCGACGCCCGCAGGAACTCCACGTTCTCCGCAAGCTGCGGCACGCCGTACTTCTGCACGTGCGCGCGGCCCAGCTGTTCGGCGGTGCGCCGTTGGGTCTCGGCCTCCACCATCGATCGCAGTTGGGAGATCTTCTGGGCGGCAATCACTTTGGCGATCTGCTCTTGGGTCGGCGTCGGCTGGTCCCCGTGCGGTGCCAGCAGTCCGCTGAGGAGGCGGCCCTCGAGTTCGTCGAGGTTCATCGCCTTGAGCGCCTGATATGCCGAGTAGGACGGGCCGCGGCTGGAGGCGTAGCGGCCGTAGGCCTGCACGATGGACGCGACGAGCGCGGCCAGCCGCGCGTCGGCGTCGGTGGGGTCGTCCTCGTCACCGGTGCCGGTATCGCCGGCCAGCAGCGCCACCAGCGCCGCGCGCATCTCGTCGATGTCCCGCTCGGCGCCGGCGCTGTCACCGTCGCCGGACAGGACCGTCCGTGCCCCCAGCGCGGCGGGGAAATACAGGTCGAACAGGGCGTCGAAGGTTCCGCGATGGTCGGGGCGGCGCAGCACCGCACACGCGATGCCTTCGCGCAGCACCTCGCGGTCGCCCAGGCCGAGCAGGGCCATCACCTGCCCGGCGTCCACGGTCTCCGACGGCCCCACCGCGATACCCTGCCCGCGCAGCGCCTCGACGAACTCGACAAGGTGACCGGCGAGGCCGTGACGCGCCAGCGGCTGGGGCGGCCGGACCCGGCGAGCGACCATCGATGTCCCCTTTTAGTTCAGGCGGAGTTCGCCGCTGGCCCGTTGCTGGTCGGACTGGTGTTTGAGCACCACTCCCAGCGTGGCCGCGACCACCGAGTCGTCGATGGTGTCCAATCCCAGCGCCAGCACGGTGCGGCCCCAGTCGATGGTCTCGGCCACTGACGGCGCCTTTTTGAGCTGCATGGCGCGCAGCACACCGATGATCCGGACCAGCTCGTCGGCCAGTCGTTCGGGCAGTTCGGGTACCCGTGACAGCAGGATGCGACGCTCCAGGTCGGGGTCGGGGAAGTCGATGTGCAGGAACAGGCAGCGCCGTTTGAGTGCCTCGGACAGTTCGCGGGTGGCGTTTGAGGTCAGCACGACGAACGGGGGGCGCTGTGCGGTGATGGTGCCCAGCTCGGGAACGGTGACGGCGAAGTCGCTCAGCACCTCCAGCAGCAGCCCTTCGATCTCGATGTCGGCCTTGTCCGTCTCGTCGACCAGCAGCACCGTCGGCTCGGTGCGCCGGATCGCCGTCAGCAGCGGCCGGGAGAGCAGGAACTCCTCGGAGAAGACGTCGGTCTTGGTCTGGTCCCAGTCGGTGCCGGTGGCGGAGCCGTGCGCGGCCTGGATCCGGAGGATCTGTTTGGCGTGGTTCCATTCGTAGAGCGCGCGGGCCTCGTCGACCCCCTCATAGCACTGCAGCCGCACCAGCTCCGATCCGGTGGCCTGGGCGACCGCACGCGCCAGCTCGGTTTTGCCGACGCCGGCGGGACCCTCGACCAGCAGCGGTTTGCCGAGCCTGTCGGCGAGGAACACCGCCGTGGCGGTGGCCGTGTCCGGCAGGTAGCCGGTCTGGGCGAGCCGGCGCGCGACATCGTCGATGTCGGCGAACAGCGGGGCGGGGCGCGCGGGAACGCTCACTGTGCGGGATTCTCCTGTCAGGCGGGGCGGGTGTGGCCGTCGCCCCAGACGATCCATTTCGTCGACGTCAGTTCGGGCAGACCCATCGGACCACGGGCGTGCAGCTTCTGCGTGGAGATGCCGATCTCGGCGCCGAAGCCGAACTGCTCGCCGTCGGTGAACGACGTCGCCGCGTTGACCATGACCGCGGCGGCGTCGACCCGCTCGGTGAACCGTTGCGCCGCAGCGAGATCGGTCGTGACGATGGCCTCGGTGTGGCCGGTCCCGTACTCGTTGACATGGGCGATCGCCGCATCGATTCCGTCGACGACCGCCAGCGCGATATCCATCGACAGGAACTCCGCGCGCAGTTCCTCGTCGGTCGGGTCGGTGTGCACCGTCACCCCCGCATCCTGCAATGCGGTCGTCAGGCGGGGCACCGCGCGGTCTGCGATCGCCGCGTCGATCAGCAGCGATTCGGCCGCGTTGCACACACTGGGCCTGCGGGTTTTGGAGTTCAACAGGATACGTTCGGCCACATCGAGATCGGCCGTCTCGTGGACGTAGACGTGACAGTTACCCACGCCGGTCTCGATGGTCGGCACCTGCGCATCGCGCACCACGGCGTCGATCAGGCCGGCGCCGCCACGCGGGATCACCACGTCGACGAGGCCGCGAGCCTGGATGAGGTGCGTGACGCTGGCGCGGTCATGGCTGGGCAGCAGTTGCACGGCGTCTGGTGGAAGTCCTTCGCCCAGAAGCGCATTGCGTAACGCGCCGACCAGCGCCTCGTTGGAACGTGCGGCCGAGGAGCTGCCCCGCAGCAGCACTGCGTTGCCGGATTTGAGCGTCAGCCCGAACGCGTCGACGGTCACATTGGGCCTGCCCTCGTAGACGATGCCCACGACACCCAGCGGCACCCGCTGCTGGCGCAGCCGCAAACCGTTCGGCAGGGTGCGTCCGCGCAACACCTCCCCGACGGGATCGGGTAGTCCGGCGACCTGGCGCAGACCCGCGGCGATACCGTCGACGCGCTGCGGGTTGAGCGCCAGCCGGTCCAGCATCGCCTCGGAGGTGCCCGCCGCACGCGCGGTATCGAGATCCTCGGCGTTGGCGGCCAGGATCGCGTGTGTGCGGGCGAGCACCGCGTCGGCGGCCGCGTGCAACGCGCGGTCCTTGACGGCGGTGCTCAGTGTGCCCAGCACCCGGGCGGCCGCGCGGGCACGCCGTGCGGCGTCGTGAACGCGCTGGCGCAGGGCATCGTCGGATTCCCGCGCCCCACCCTGCGCGATCGACTCTGCTTGCAGACTCATCAGCCCAGCGTATCGGACCTGTCACGGGCCAAATCCGGGGCCGCTGGACTAGCGTTGGCGCGGTGGCGACCCGGGTGTGCGTGGTCGGCAGCGTCAACGCCGACACGACGTTCGTCGTGAAAACGCTGCCCCGGCCCGGCCAGACGGTGCTCGCCTCGTCGCTGTCTCACGCACCCGGCGGCAAGGGCGGCAATCAGGCGGTCGCTGCCGCCAGGGCGGGCGCATCGGTGCGTCTGGTCGCCGCGCTCGGCGACGACGAGGCCGCCGGGCGGCTGCGAGCCCATCTGTCCGGGAACGGGGTCGGCGTCGAGGACGTGATGACCGTTCCGGGCCCCAGCGGTGCGGCGGTCATCGTCGTCGACGCCGCCGCGGAGAACACGATCGTCGTGGCACCGGGCGCCAACGCGCACCTACACGTGACGTCCGCCCGAACGCGCAGCGCGATCGCCGACAGCGACGTCCTGCTGATGCAGCTCGAAATCCCCGCCGCCACCGCCGTCGCTGCCGCCCGGCTGGCCAAGGCCGCGGGGACGGTCGTCATGGTCAACGCCTCCCCGGCCGGTGCGCGGCCCCACGACCTGCTCGCCCTGTCCGAGGTGGCCGACGTCGTCGTCGTCAACGAAGCCGAGGCACGCGAGTGGCACTGGCCGGTGGATCATCTGGTGATCACCCGCGGCGCACGCGGTGCGAGCTACCTGGGCGGCGACGAACGGTTCGACATGCCGGCGCCGCGCGTGACGGCCATCGACACGGCCGGTGCCGGTGACGTCTTCGCCGGGGTGCTGGCCGCCGGGTGGCCCCAGGGACACGAGCGGGCGGTGCGCCGGGCCTGCACGGCGGGCGCACTGGCCACCTTGGTGCCGGGTGCCGGTGACTGCGCGCCGACCGCCGACGCGGTGGACGGGGCGCTACATCGCCAGCGCGACCACTGATCCGCCCCGACACCGGGCGATCGCTCAGATGCCCAGCAGACCCCCCGAACCGACGGCCGGGGTGTCGGATTCGAAGGACTGCTCGAAGGTCACGTTGTCCGGATTCGCGGTCGGCAGCGAGATATCCACCTTCGACACGTTGATGACGCCATAGGAGGTGAAGTTCTCGTACGGTGTGGCCGATCCGACGATCTGCAGCGTGAGTGAGTCGCCGGGTTCCATGGTGTAGGCGATGTTCTCCATCGAGATGGTCTGCGTGTGGGTCTTGCCGTCCAGGGTCACCGGAATGGGTGTGACGACGTTGCCGAGCACCCGGCCGGTCTGGTTGTCGACGAGTTGGGCGTAGACCACCCGGCTGGTGCCGACCCCGGAGTACTCCAGGGTGATCTCGGGGGCGCCCACCACGTAGACGTCACCGGCGGGCTCGGCCGCCCTGGGGTTGACGATCTCGACGTCGATCGCATGATCGGACTTCGCACCCAATGCCAGCGACACCGGGAACTTGGCCTGTGTCTGCGGCCCCGAGCCGCCCAGCACGGGGACGATCGCGAGCACACCACCCGAATGGGACGCCGTGATGGGTTCGCTGTCCTTATAGAGGTCGCTGCCCGTCATCGGGAGGTAGCGCGACGACCACAGCTTGCCGTCCTGGTCGACCCACTGGAAGTCGGGGATGTCCTCGGGGCTTCCCGTGCCCTTGAGGTAGAGGTCCATCCAGTCGATCGTCTGCTGTGTGAGGAAGGCGGTCTGCGCGTCCTGGTCGACCGGGTCGAGACACTGGCCGTGGCCACCGCAGTACCAGATCATCTTGACCGGGACGCCGGGGTTGGCCGCTTGGATCTGCTCGGCGTTGTCGATAGCCTGCTGCAGCGTGAACAGGTCGTCGACGGTGCCCTGCAGCAGCAGCGTCGGCACCTTGATCTGATCGGTGACCTGATACGGACTGGCGGCGTCGAGGAAATCCTGTTGTCCCCGGGTAAGGAAGCCCAGCGTCGCGCCGGTGAAGATGCCGGAGTAGATCTCGCGGTTGATGCGGGAATCGGTGACGACCAGCGACAGCAGCAGCAGCGAGGCGAACGACGTCTTGAACGCGTCGTTCGGGTACAGCGCGGTGGACAGGGAGTTCCATGCGATACCCGGAGCGATGACGTCGATCCGGTCGTCGGTGCCGGCCGAGGTCAATTGGATTCCGCCACCGTAGGATCCGCCCACCATGCCGATCAACGGATCGTCGGTGGCGCCTTCGAACGCGGTTCCCGGCTGGCCCTCGACCCAGGTGATGATGGCCGACACGTCCTTGGCCTCGTAGTCCGGTGAGTCCAGTTGCAGGATGCCGCCGGAGGCGAACTCCCCGCGCGGATCCCACGTGACCACGTTGTAGCCCGCCGCGCGCAGCGGCTCGAGTCCCGGGACGAGACCGAACACCGTCGTTGCCTGGGTGGGGTCGATGTATCCCGCGGTTGCCAGGCTGGGCCCGTTGAGGATGGTCGGCGCCACGCCGCCCTGCTCCGGCCCGAGCGCGGGAAAGTAGTTGACGCTGATCGGGGTCCCGTCGAAGGAAACGACCGTCGTGGTGAACGCGATGGGGCTTTCGCTCTGCTCGGCGAGCTGGGCGTCGTTGACGGTGATCGGGACGATCACGGCGTAGCCGATGACGGGTGCCAGTACGTCGCTGAGGATCGGCACCTGGTGAATGCGCACCAGGATGGGCGCCACCAGGTCGCCTGCCACGGGGATCTTCTCCAGCGCCGCGACCAGCGGTGTCGTCTCGGCAACGAGGACCTTGAACTCCTCGGACGTCGCGAACTGCTGTGATCCGTCCGGATTCGTGCCCGAGGAGTACGGCAGGTAGGAGAAGCCGCCCGTGGTCTTGTCGACGGTGACCTTCCCCTGCTTGCTGGGTTCGCTGACCACGGTGAATGTCAGCGGCAGGTTGCGGGAAGACACCGGCGGGCCCTCGGCGGCAGCGGGATTGGTGCCCGTGATGACCAGATCGCTGATGCCGATCGTCGGGTTGTAGGTGATGCGGTCGGTGCCGATCTCGCGGCGCGAGGCGGCCAGCAGGGCCCACGATGCGGGGGTGTCGGCAGGGGGCGACGCCGGGGCGGTGCCCGCCCCCGAATCCGCGGCGGCCGCCGGCGGCGGCGCCGACAAGACCGTCTTCGCCGTGCCGGTTGCGGGGGACGCGCCGTCGTCCTTCCGTGCGGGCTTCCTGACGACGACGCGGGTGGCTGCCACTGCGCTGCTCGGTCTGCCCGGGTCGGACACGGCGTCGGTCACCGCGCCGACGACCTCCGACAGCCGCGAGGTAACCCGTGAGGCAGGTGCGGATGTCGGATCCGTCCCGGCGGTGGGCGCCCGGCGAGCGCCGAAGTCGCCACGGTCGACGAGGTCGCTGAGTCGGGGCAGCCTGGGCCGGTTCGGCTTCTGCGCATTGGGCGCCTGCGTGTCCGCCCCCGGGCCCGGCTGCGTCGTACCCGCCGGGGATCCGTTCGTGTCGGGCGTGCCGGTGTCCGCGGCCGCCGCCCCCTGGCCAGCGAAGACCGCAACACCGACTCCGAGGGCGACTGCCAGACCACCGACCCGACCCACAAATCGTGCAGCGGCCATGCACCCTCCTCGGCGATCGACGACCGGGACGCGGCACAGACTACGCCGCCGGGCGTCGCTCAGTCCGCGGATACGGAAACCCGGACGATCAGTCCTCGGGCACGTTTCGCTCGATCTCGCTCAGCCAGGTCCTGGCCGACATATCCGAGGGTGCTCGCCAGTCACCGCGCGGTGAGAGCGATCCGCCCGCTGACACCTTGGGTCCGTTCGGCAGCGCCGAGCGTTTGAACTGGCTGAACGAGTAGAAGCGTTGGGCGAACACGATGAGCCAGCGCCGGATTTCGCGCATCGAATACTCCGGGCGCTTGTCGGCCGGGTACCCGGGCGGCCAGTCCCCCCGCGCGGCGTCGCTCCACGCATGCCAGGCCAGGAACGCCACCTTCGACGGACGGAATCCGTATCGCAGCACGTGAAACAGCGAGAAGTCTTGCAGCGCATAGGGTCCGACCTTCGCCTCGCTGCTTTGGACCGCTTCGCCCGCGCTCGCCGGAACGAGCTCGGGGGTGATCTCGGTGTCCAGCACCGACTGCAACACCGCGTTGACGGTGGTGTCGAACTCGTGGGAGGTGATGACCCACCGGATGAGGTGCTGGATCAGCGTCTTGGGCACCCCGCCGTTGACGTTGTAATGCGACATCTGGTCGCCTACACCATATGTCGACCACCCGAGGGCGAGTTCGGACAGATCGCCCGTCCCAAGGACGATCCCGCCGCGCTGGTTGGCCAGCCGGAACAGGTAGTCGGTGCGCAACCCGGCCTGCACATTCTCGAAGGTGATGTCGTAGACCTGTTCACCGCGGGCGAACGGGTGGCCCATCTCGGTGAGCATCAACTCCGCGGTTGCCCTGATGTCGATCGTCTCGAAGGTGACACCCAGTGCCTGCGCGAGCCGGGTCGCGTTGTTCTTCGTGTGCTCGCCGGTCGCGAATCCTGGCAGCGTGAACGCCAGGATGTCGCTGCGCGGCCGGCCTTCCCGGTCCATCGCGCGGGCCGCGACGATCAGCGCGTGCGTCGAATCCAGGCCGCCCGACACCCCGATGACGACCTTCGGATAGTTCAGCGCGCGCAGCCGCTGCTCCAGACCCGACACCTGGATGTTGTACGCCTCATAGCAATCCTGTTGCAGGCGGGCAGGATCCGCCGGCACGAACGGGAACCGTTCGACATCACGCAGCAGACCCACGTCCCCGTCGGGCGGGTCGAGCCGGAACTCGATGCGGCGGAACGTCTCCCCGGTGATCCCGTGGTGCCTGCGGTTGTCGTCGAAGGTACCCATGCGCAGACGCTCAGCGCGCAACAACTCGAGGTCCACGTCGGCCACCGAACGCCGCTCCCCCCTGGGGAAACGTTCGGATTGGGCGAGGCAGACCCCGTTCTCCCAGATCATCGTCTGGCCGTCCCAGGACAGGTCGGTGGTCGACTCCCCCTCGCCGGCGGCAGCGTAGACATACGCGGCCAGGCAGCGGGCCGACGCCGACCGCGCCAGCAGTGCGCGGTCCTCGGCCCTGCCGATGGTGATCGGGCTGCCCGACAGGTTCGCCAGGATCGTCGCGCCCGCCAGCGCGGCCTGCGCGCTCGGCGGCACCGGCACGAACATGTCCTCACAGATCTCAACGTGCAGGACCAGCCCGGGGATGTCGTCGGCGGCGAACAACAGGTCGGGACCGAACGGCACGTCGTGGCCCGCGATCCGGATCACACCCCGGACATCGTCGCCGGCCGCAACCTGACGTTGCTCGTAGAACTCGCGGTAGGTCGGCAGGTACGACTTCGGGACGACACCGAGCACCCGTCCGCGATGGATGACCACGGCGGTGTTGTAGATCCGGTGCCCATGGCGCAGCGGGACTCCCACGACCAGCACCGGCAGAAGTTCCGAGCTGCCCGCGACGACGTCGCGCAGCGCGTTTTCGACCGACTCCAGCAGCGCGTCCTGCAGCAGGATGTCCTCGATCGAATATCCCGACAACGTCAGCTCGGGGTAGACGGCCAGCGCGACATCGTCGTCATGGCAGGCCCGCGCCAGCCGCAGCACCGACTCGGCGTTGGCGGGCGGATCTGCGAGCGTGGTGTGGTGGGTGCAGGCGGCGACGCGCACGAATCCGTGCCGGTAGGCCGAGTAGAAGTCCATCGCCTCCATTGTCGCCCGGGGGTCCGCCCGCGCGGGCTTCGGGGCCGCCCGGCGCGGCGGGCGCAGACCGATCCCACCGGTGTGCGGGTCAGCGGCCGGGAGGCCGGCAGTCCCGTTCTGCGGCACGCTTGATCAGGCCCGCGGCGAGTTCGGCGCGTCCCCGCGTGCGGAAGGTGGTGATGCGCTTGCGGACGACCCCGTCGGCGAACACCACGACGATGTCGACCGCCCACTGCCCGCGCTCCTCGACGAGGACGGTCTCCACCCCGTGGGCGTCGTCGGCCGAACTGCCCGTCCGCACAACGGTGGGCCCGCGGTCGAGCGGGCCGCGGCAGTCACAGGCGGACCGCTGAGCGGTGCTGTGGGACGTCGTCATCACCCCAGGATGCACGACATCGCCCCGTAAGTAAGGGCTACCTAACAGGCCGCGGGTTCGTGGGGTCGTCCCGACCTGCCCCACAGCGTCGCGAACAGGGGAAATGCGGAGGCCACCGCCGCAGCGTCGGCGGTGACGCGGACCACACCGACCTCGTGTTGGCCTGCAATTCGCCGCCGCGCACCGTCCCCGACCCGGCGATTTTCCCTGCATCGCCGATCGTGGAGCACACGTCCGCCGACACCCTGGAGAGATCGTGAACATGCTCGCCGTCCACCGTCCGACGCGCCCTCTGCTGCCCGAGCTGTCCGGGCTGCTCGCCGGTCTGCCCAACCTCACGGCGCTGCGGCCGTTCTTCGGTGTGCACCCGATGCGCCTGGAGGACACCCGCAAGGACGGGCTCTACGAGGTGCGCGCCGAGCTGCCGGGGGTCGATCCCGCGGAGGACATCGAGGTGATCGTGCGGGACGGGCGGCTGACCATCAGGGCCGAACGGGCCCAGGCCGACGAGGCGACCGGCCGCTCCGAGTTCCGGTACGGCTCGTTCGCGCGCACCGTGGAGTTGCCTGCCGGTGCCGACGAGGACGACATCACGGCCGTCTACGACCGCGGGATCCTGACGGTCGCGGTCCCGGTCGTCGACGATGAGCCCGGCGAGATCCGCGTCGAGATCATCGAGACGATTCTGGTGGACGAGGAAGATTTCGACGACGACTTCGCCGATGAGGACGACGAAGACGATGAGGACGATGAGGACGACGAAGACGAGGACGCCGTGACGGTCTCGACCGGCGCCGGCGCGGCCTTCGCCCTCGAAGACAGCGCTGAACAGGCACGATCCGAGAACTGACGTCACGTCGCCTACCCTCGAGACGTGGAGGCCCCAGAACTCGTCGGACTGCTGCGCGGTCGCCGCGTCGCGGTCCTCACCGGCGCGGGGATGTCGACCGACTCGGGTATCCCCGATTACCGGGGACCGGATTCGCCGCCGAGCAACCCGATGACCATCCGCCAGTTCACGTCCGATCCGGTGTTTCGGCAACGGTATTGGGCCCGCAACCACATCGGCTGGCGGCGGATGGAACAGACCAGGCCAAACGCCGGTCACCGCGCACTGGCAGCGCTGGAACGCGACGGGTCCGTCACCGGGTTGATCACACAGAACGTCGACCTGCTGCACACCAAGGCGGGCAGCCGCGTCGTGGTCAATCTGCACGGCACCTACGCGCATGTGGTGTGCCTGGACTGCGGCCATACGATGACGCGCGCCGCGCTCGCGGAGCTGCTCGAGGCCGCCAACCCGGGATTCCTCGAACGCGCCGAGTCGGTGGGGGGCATCGCCGTGGCACCCGACGCCGACGCGGTGGTGAACGACACCGCGACGTTCCGCATCGTCGACTGCCCGGTATGCGGCGGGATGCTCAAACCCGACATCGTCTATTTCGGCGAGAATGTGTCGAAACCCGTTGTCGAAAGGGCATTTTCGATCGTCGACGAGGCGGATGCGCTGCTGGTCGCCGGCTCGTCGCTGACCGTGTACTCCGGCTTCCGCTTCGTGCGGCATGCGGCATCGCGCGGCATGCCGATAGCGATCGTCAACCGCGGCCGGACCCGGGGCGACGACCTGGCCACCGTCAAGCTCGACAACGGCTGCTCACCGATCCTCACGCTGCTGGCCGGCGAAGCGATTTCGGCGCGCTGATCGACGCACGGCACTCGCGAGAGCACCGAAAATCGCTCAGACGGCGACCAGATCGTCGGCGTGGACAGCCGGGCGGCGCAGTTCTGCTGGCAGTTCCGACGTCGAGCGGCCCAGCATCGTCGCGAGTTCACCCGCGTCATAGTTCACCACGCCGCGGGCCACCGTCGTCGCGTCCGGTGCGCGCAACTCCACCACGTCACCACCGTGAAAACGACCCGACACCCCGGTGATACCCGCGGGCAGCAGCGAACGGCGTTGCCGCACAACGGCACGCACCGCTCCGTCGTCGAGCGTGAGCGCACCGGCACACTCGGCCGCGTACCGCACCCAGAACCGGCGCGCCGACATCCGCTCGGCCCTCGGCGCGAACACCGTGCCGACCGACGCATCCGACAGCGCCGTGGCCGCGTCGGCGGCGGCCGCCAGCAGCACCGGCACACCGGCATCGGAGGCCAACAGCGCCGAGGACAGCTTCGAGGCCATTCCCCCGGTGCCCAGATGGCTGCCGCGGCCCGCCACCACCCCGTCGAGGTCGTCGGGACCGGCGACCTCGGAGATGAACCGGGCCGGACTGTCGGCGGAGGCTTTGCGCGGATCGCCGTCGTAGAGACCGTCGATGTCGGACAGCAGGATCAGCGCGTCCGCGCCGACCAGGTGAGCCACCAGCGCCGAGAGACGGTCGTTGTCGCCGAACCGGATCTCGTTGGTGGCCACGGTGTCGTTCTCGTTGACGATCGCCACGGCGTGCAGGGCGCGCAGCCTATCCAGGGTGCGCTGAGCGTTGGTGTGCTGCACGCGCATCGAGATGTCGTGGGCCGTCAGCAGCACCTGGCCGACGGTGCGGTCGTAGCGGGCGAACGCCGAACTCCACGAGTTCACCAGCGCCACCTGCCCCACACTGGCCGCCGCCTGTTTGGTGGCCAGATCGGCGGGGCGCCGGTTCAGGCCGAGCGGTTCGATACCCGCCGCGATCGCCCCGGACGAGACGATCACCACGTCGGAGCCCGCCTTCATCCGGCCTTCGATCGCGTCGACGAGATACTGCAACCGGCCGGCGTCGAACACCCCGGTAGGCGTGGTCAGCGCGGTCGTCCCGATCTTCACGACGACGCTGCGGGCGGTGCGGATGGCCCGCCGGTGCGCCGAATCGGTCGCGGCGCCGCTCTCGGTGCTCGTCACGACTCGCCGCCGGGCTGACGGCGTTCCCGCCGCGCGGCCTTGCGTTCCGCAGCCGAGACCCGGTCGGTCTGCTCCAGCCGGACGTCGGTGCCACGGCCGGACATCGGGGTGTCCACCCCCGCCGGCGTCTGCGGATCCCAGTCGAACGTCATATCGCCGATCGTGACCGCGCAGCCTGGTGTCGCCCCCAGCTTCAACAGTTCGTCCTCGACGCCGAGCCGGGCCAGGCGGTCGCCCAGATAGCCCACGGCCTCGTCGTTGTCGAAATCGGTCTGGCTGATCCACCGTTCGGGCCGCACGCCGCGGACGACGAATCCGCCCTGGCCGTCGGGACGCACACTGAACCCGCTCTCGTCGATGGCGATGGGGCGGATGACGGGGCGGCGCGGCACGACGGCCGGCTGCGCGTCGCGGTACGCCGAGACCATGTCCCACAGCGCGAACGTCAATGGCCGCAGACCATCTCGCGCCACCGTCGACACCTCGAACACCGGCCAGCCGAATCGGCGGGCGATCTCCTCACGCACGAACTCGGCCAGCTCGCGAGCCTCGGGCACGTCGATCTTGTTGAGCACCACCGCCCGCGGCCGGTCGGCGAGGTCGCCCAGCGTCGAATCACCCTGCAATGTGGGCGTGTACGCGGCGAGCTCGGCCTCCAAGGCCTCGATATCGGAGATGGGATCGCGGCCCGGTTCGAGGGTGGCGCAGTCGACCACATGCACCAGCACCGCGCAGCGCTCGATGTGGCGGAGGAAGTCGAGACCCAGCCCGCGGCCCTCCGAGGCACCCGGAATCAGACCCGGTACGTCGGCGACGGTGAAGGTGTGCTCCCCCGCCGACACGACGCCGAGGTTGGGCACCAGGGTGGTGAACGGGTAGTCGGCGATCTTGGGTTTGGCCGCCGAGATCGCCGACACCA
Source organism: Actinomycetota bacterium (assembly GCA_018268465.1). GTDB lineage: Bacteria > Actinomycetota > Actinomycetes > Mycobacteriales > Mycobacteriaceae > Mycobacterium. The sequence goes on along the minus strand of JAFDWN010000046.1, from coordinate 44,429 downwards.
GCGACGATTTGCCCGCAGATGGGAAGCCGATCAGGCCGATGTCGGCCACCGTCTTCAGTTCCAGGGTCAGGTCCCGCGCTTGCCCCTTCTCGCCGAGCAGCGCGAATCCGGGGGCCTTACGCGCCCGTGACGCCAGTGCGGCGTTGCCCAGTCCGCCGCGCCCGCCGGCCGCGGCCTCGAAGCGTGTCCCTGCCCCGATCAGATCGGCCAGCAGTTTGCCGTCCGCGTCGAGGACGACAGTGCCGTCGGGCACCCGCAATTCCAGGTCGGCGCCCGCGGCGCCGTCCCGATTGCTGCCCGCGCCCTGTTTGCCGGACGGGGCGAGGACGTTGGGGTGGAAGTGAAAATCCAGCAGGGTATGGACCTGCGGGTCGACGACCAGCACGATGCTGCCACCGCGCCCGCCGTTACCGCCGTCGGGGCCGCCGAGCGGTTTGAATTTCTCGCGGTGGACCGATGCGCAGCCGTTGCCGCCGTTGCCGGCACGCGCATGGACCACAACGCGGTCGACAAAGCGTGCCATCAGAGATCCTTTCCACCACGAAATCTACGTTTTGCAGGCGAAGTGCGAGATCCCTCCTGCAAAACGTCGATCTCGACGTCTGTGGAAGAGGGAGTTAGCCTTCGGAGCCCGCCGGGACGATGTTCACCGTCTTGCGGCCGCGCTTCACGCCGAAGTGCACGGCACCGGCGGCCGTGGCGAACAGGGTGTCGTCGCCACCGCGGCCGACGTTCACACCCGGATGGAAGTGGGTGCCGCGCTGGCGGACGATGATCTCGCCGGCCTTGACGACCTGGCCGCCGAAACGCTTCACGCCGAGCCGCTGGGCCGCTGAGTCGCGACCGTTGCGTGAGCTGGAAGCGCCCTTCTTGTGTGCCATTTCAGATTGCTCCCGTCGCTACTTGATGCCGGTGACCTTGAGCACCGTCAGCTGCTGACGGTGACCCTGGCGCTTGTGATAACCGGTCTTGTTCTTGAACTTGTGGATCTTGATCTTGGGGCCCTTGGTGTGCTCCAGCACCTCGCCGGTGACGGCGACCTTGGCCAGATCCTTGGCGTCGGTGGTGACATTGGCGCCATCCACCACCAGGGCGACCGGCAGGGAGACCTCAGCGCCGGGCTCCGAGTCGATCTTCTCGACCTTGACCACGTCGCCGACGGCGACCTTGTACTGCTTGCCGCCGGTCTTGACGATTGCGTACGTGGCGTTCTCGCCTGCCATCATTCCTCTTCGTGTCCTGGGCGCGCGCTACCGGACGGTGCACGTGCGGGTCTGTTCGCGGTCCCGTGGGGGTATCCCGCTGCCACCGGCCGGCCTGACGGCAGGGCCTGGCGACAACTGCTCAAGGTTACGTGACCAGCGGGTAGAGGGTCAAACCGCCACCCGGTCAGGCCCCGTGCACCGGCGGCCCCGCCGGGCGCGCGGCGGCTCGACGCCGGGTCCGGCGCGGCGGCGCGGCCACGATCACCCCGGCCATACCGGTGTCCCGGGCTCCGGCGGCGTCCTCGTCGTCCTCGTCGTCCGCGGCGTCGTCCGCGTCAGAGTCTTCGGCGTCTTCGGCGTCCAGGTCAGAGTCCTCGACGTCCTCATCGGCGTCGTCCTCGTCGGAGTCGTCGGAGTCGTCGCCGTCCCCGGCGTCGAGCACCTCGATGTCGTCGTCGATCTCGTCGTCCTCGTCATCGGCGTCGAGGTCGATCTCGTCGGACTCCTCGGCGTCTTCGTCGTACTCCTCGTCGGTGTCGTCTTCGAAGTCGTCGTCGGTGTCGGTCTCGTCCAGATCCTCGTCGGCGACCCCGTGCGCAACCTCGACGGCCGCATCGTCGACGCCGACGCCCTTCACGTCGTCCTCGACCTCGTCCACGGCGTCGACACCCTCGCCGGCGATATCGTCGGGCTGGTCCGTCGGGTGCACGCCCGCCGCCATCGCCTTGAACATCGGATGCTCACCGGGCGCATGGGCCGGGACCTTGGCCACCGGGACGTCCTCGACGCGACCTCCGCGTTTCCCGCGCTTACCGCGCCGCCCGCCGCCGGTTTCGGCCTTGCGTCCGTTGACCGGCGCGGTGTCGACAGGGTCGGCGTGCAGCAGGATCCCGCGCCCGGCACAGTGTGGGCAGGGCGTCGAGAACGCCTCGACCAGGCCGGTGCCCAGCCGCTTGCGGGTCAACTGCACGAGCCCCAGTGACGTCACTTCCGACACCTGGTGGCGCGTGCGGTCGCGGGCGAGGGATTCGGTGAGCCGGCGCAGAACGAGATCCCGGTTGGACTCGAGCACCATGTCGATGAAGTCGACCACCACGATGCCGCCGATGTCGCGCAGCCGGAGCTGGCGCACGATCTCTTCGGCGGCCTCGAGATTGTTGCGCGTGACGGTCTGTTCCAGATTTCCGCCGGAACCGGTGAATTTGCCGGTGTTCACGTCGACGACGGTCATCGCCTCGGTGCGGTCGATGACGAGGGTGCCGCCCGAGGGCAGCCACACCTTGCGGTCCATCGCCTTGGCGAGCTGCTCGTCGATGCGGTGCACCGCGAACACGTCCGGTCCTTCGGGCGTCGCCTTCTCGTATTTGGTCAGGCGGCCGACGAGATCCGGGGCAACGTTGTTGACGTACTTGTTGATCGTGCCCCAGGCGTCGTCACCGGAGACGATCAGGCCGGTGAAGTCCTCGTTGAACAGGTCGCGGATGACCTTGACGAGCACGTCGGGCTCCTCGTAGAGGGCCACCGCGGCGCCCGCCGCCTTGCGCTTGATGTCGACGGCCTTCGCCTCGATCTGCGTCCACCGCTCCTGCAGGCGGTTCACGTCGGAACGGATGTCGTCTTCTTTGACGCCCTCCGACGCCGTCCGGATGATCACGCCCGCATTCGACGGGACGACCTCGCGCAGGATCTCCTTGAGTCGCTGGCGTTCGGTGTCGGGCAGCTTGCGGCTGATACCCGTGGACGACGCTCCCGGCACATACACGAGGTACCGGCCCGCCAAGGAGACCTGGGTGGTCAGCCGGGCACCTTTGTGTCCGACGGGATCCTTGCTGACCTGCACGACGACGTAGTCGCCCGGTTTCAGGGCCTGCTCGATCCTGCGATTCGCCCCGCCGAGGCCGGCGGCCTCCCAGTTCACCTCACCGGCGTAGAGCACGCCGTTGCGGCCACGGCCGATGTCGACGAACGCCGCCTCCATCGAGGGCAGCACATTCTGCACGATGCCGAGGTAGATATTGCCGACCAGCGACGCCGACGCCGCCGAGGTGACGAAGTGTTCGACGACCACCCCGTCCTCGAGCACGGCGATCTGCGTGTAGCGAGCGCCCTCCTGGGGCGGTTCGGTGCGCACCTTGTCGCGCACGACCATGACGCGTTCGACGGCTTCGCGGCGGGCCAGGAACTCGGCCTCGGACAGGATGGGTGGGCGGCGGCGGCCGGCATCCCTGCCATCGCGCCTGCGCTGCCGTTTGGCTTCCAGGCGGGTGGAGCCGGTGATGCCCTGGATCTCGTCGGCGTCGGAACCGGCTTTGTCGCCCTTGCCCGACTGCCGCGGCTCCCGTTCGTGCACGACGGTGTTGGGCGGGTCGTCGGGCGCGGCCCCGTTGTCACTGTCGTCACCCGCGCCGGACTTGCGGCGACGGCGACGACGGCGACGGCGGCTGGCGCCCTCGGCCCCGGCGGCGTCCTCGTCCCCGGCATCCTCGTCGGTGTCGTCGTCGGACTCCTGGTCGGCCTGCTCGTTTCGGCCGTCCCCGGCTTCGGCCTCGGGCTCGGCCGTGGCGTCCTCACTCTGCTCCCCGCGACCGCGGCCACGTCCCCGGCGGCCGCGCCGCCTGCGCCGCGCCGCCGGTCGTTCGCCCGACTCCTCGTCGGTGTCGAGGGCGCCCTCGTCACCCTCGTCGTCGTCTTCGTCGTCGTCCTCATCCTCGTCGTCCGTGTCGAACGGGATCGGTTGTGGTGCGACGAACAACGGCAGGTAGTCGGCGCGCTCGGCGGTGCGCACCGGGGCGGGGGTTTCGAGGATGAGCCGGGACTCCGGCTCGTCGGCGATGACGTCGACGGCAGCATCGTCGTCGGCGTCGTCGTCGATGATGACGTCCAGCGCCGCCGCGGTGAACACCTCCAGCGTCGCCTCGGCGAACACCTCGGGGGCCGACCCGCTGGCGGTGATGTCGGTGAGTGCCGCGGGGTACTCGACCACGGGCTCGACCGGATCGGCGGACCACGCGGAACTCTCCGCGGCGGGTTCGGCGACAGCCGGGATGCCAGCCGACTCGACCGGCACGTCCACCACCGGTTCGGCGATCTCGGCGGTCGGCGGAGGTTCGTCGGGCTGGGCCGGCACCGCCGCCTCGGCGAGCACATCGCGCACGCGCTCGGCTTCGGTCTTGTCGACAGCGGAGTGCGCACTGCGCTGGCGGCCGTCCAACTCGGCGAGCGCATCGAGCACACGCTTGCTGGTGGTGCCCAGCACTCTGGCCAGGGAATGAACCCGCAGCCGCTCAGGTAGTCCTACCTGGTGCGGAGTCGCATCTGATCGGTCATCGGTCGGGGCTTGAGTATTTTCACTGTCGGCCACGTATTCTCCTCAAGCCCCCGGGCGCGTCGTGTCGACGCGGCCACGCGAGGGCTTCCGCTCTTATGCCCGGGACGCTTTCCCCGGACTTGTTATGGTCTCGCTCCGAGTGGTTCACGCTGAACCGTCCCGGTGCCTGGCTGAATGATGGCTGGACGGTCGGCGCCGCACCGCCGTCGGCGGTGGTCGCGCTCGTCTAAGTCTTCATTCGGGCGACCGGCTTTGGTTTCGGGCCGGCAACCCGGGACCAGTATCCCATATCTCGGGTACCGGCTTGACCAGGCTGGCGCAGAAGACCTACAGACCCGGGAACCAGAGGTCGATCTCGCGAACGGCGGAATCCGGCGAATCGGAGCCGTGCACCAGATTGTCCTGGGTGACGAGGGCGAAGTCGCCGCGGATGGTGCCGGGGGCAGCCTTCTCGACGGGGTCGGTGCCGCCCGCGATCTGCCGGAACGCGGCGATGGCGCGGGGTCCCTCGACGATGGCCGCGACGACGGGGCCCGACGTGATGAATTCCAGCAGCGAGGGGAAGAACGGTTTGCCCTCGTGTTCGGCGTAGTGCGCCCTGGCGAGGTCGTCGCTGACGTCCTTCAGTTCCAGGGCCGCGATCGTGAGGCCTTTGCGCTCGATACGGCTGAGGATCTCTCCGATCAAGCTGCGCTGCACGCCGTCGGGCTTTATCAACACCAGGGTCCGCTCCGTCACGGAGACATAGAGTACCGGTCGCCCGCGCGGCCCCCGCGCAGCCCCGCCGACGTTATTGCGGAGGGGTCTGCTGGCCCGGCAGCAGCCCGCGGTCCTGGCGTCGTTTCACCTCGGCCCGCAGGTAGGCGATCAGCAGCCATACGGCGGCGAACAGCACACCGATGAAGGCGACGGTGCCATGCACGACGACGCCGGCGATGAGGGCGAGCTGTAACCCCAGATTGACCCAAATGGCCCACGGGCGCCCCTGCATGCCGGTCAGCAACAGCATCACGACGGCCAGCCCGACCAGGTAGCCGCCGCTCCACACCGTCAGTCCGCCGTCGCCGGTCGCCACCACGGGCAATGCCAGCAGGACGACGATGGCCTCCAGGATCAGGGTGCCCGCCATGACACCCCGGAAGCTCTTCCACGGATCGGGCGGCGGTGGCCCACCGGCCTGGTCGGTCATTGGGGGTCCCTCCCGAACAGGGTGCGCGCCGCCCCGGCCGTGACGACCGAACCCGTGATGACCATGCCGCTGCCGGACAGGCCCTCACCGTCGTGCCCGGATTCCTCGACGAGCGCGGTCGCCGTTTCGATCGCGTCGGGCAGCGTTGCGGCGGTGATCACCCGGTCCTGGCCGAACCGCTCCTCGGCGCGTGCCGCGAGGATGTCCACGTCGAGAGCCCGGGGCGAACCGTTGTGGGTGACGACGATCTGGTCGAAGGCGGGTTCCAGCGCGGCCAGGATGCCGTCGACGTCCTTATCGGCCATCACGGAGACGACACCGACGAGATAGCGGAAGTCGAACTCGTCCTGCAGAGCCTGCGCCAGCGCCGCCGCGCCGGCGGGATTGTGCGCGGCGTCGATGAACACCGTCGGGGCGCCGCGCAGCCTTTCCAGCCGGCCGGGGCTGGTGACGGCGGCGAATCCGGCGCGCACCGCGTCGACGTCGAGCTGGCGCTGCGCGCCGGCACCGAAGAAGGCCTCGACGGCGGCCAGGGCGAGGACGGCGTTGTGTGCCTGGTGTTCGCCGTGCAGCGGAAGGAAGATGTCGGAGTACACCCCGCCGAGGCCCTGCAGCTCGAGCAGCTGGCCACCCACGGCGACCTGACGGTTCAGCACCGTGAACTCCGCACCCTCCCGCGCGACCGCGGCGTCGGCGCGCAGCGCCTGCGCCAGCAGCACCTCCATGGCCTCGGGCTGTTGTTGTGCGATGACGGCGACGGTGCTCAGGTCGGCCCCTGCGGGCACCAGATCGTGCTCCTGGCGGGTGATGATGCCGGCCTTCTCCGCGGCGATCTCGCCGATCGAATGCCCCAGGTAGTCGGTGTGGTCGAGGCCGATGGGAGTGATGACCGCGACGGGCGCGGAGACGACGTTGGTGGCGTCCCAGCGGCCGCCCATCCCCACCTCGACGACCGCGACGTCGATCGGCGCGTCGGCGAACGCCGCGAACGCCATGGCGGTGAGCACCTCGAACTTGCTCATCGCGGGGCCGCCCGCCGCCTCGGACTGGGTGTCGACCAGCTGCACGAAGGGTTCGACCTCCCGATAGGTCTCCACATAGAGAGCGGGACTGATCGGACGCCCGTCGATCGAGATGCGCTCCACCGCGGACTGCAGGTGCGGACTGATGGTGCGCCCGGTGCGGCGGTGCAGCGCGGTCAGCAGCGCGTCGGTGATCCGGGCGACCGACGTCTTGCCGTTGGTGCCGCCGATGTGGATGGACGGGTAGCCGCGCTGCGGGGAGCCCAGCAGTTCCAGCAGCGCGGAAATCCGAGCGGTGCTCGGTTCGAGCTTCGTCTCGGGCCAGCGCTGGTCGAGCAGGTGCTCGACCTGCAGCAACGCGGCGATCTCGTCGGGTGTCGGGGTGGCGACGGTCATGTCAGCCCGGCCAGTCGCGCGGTGATCCTGTCCACTTCCTCGCCGGCCAGTTGGCGACGGGCGCGGATCTTGTCGACGACCTCCGCGGGCGCCTTGGCGAGGAACGCGTCGTTGCCCAGTTTGGCGGTGGTGCCCGCGAGTTCTTTCTGCGCGGCGGCGAGGTCCTTTTCCAGACGCCGTCGCTCGGCCGCGACGTCCACCGTGCCCGAGGTGTCCACCTCGACCACGACGGTGCCCTGCGACAACCGCACCTCGACGGCCGCCGACGCGTCGAATCCGTCGGCGTCGGCGGTCAGCCACGCCAGCGCGCGCACCGCGGCGACGTGCTCGTCGAGTCCGGCCGACGTGACACCGGTCAGGCGGGCCGGCACCTTCTGACGGTCGGCCAGACCCTGATCGCTGCGGAACCGCCGCACCTCGGTGATGAGCTTCTGCATATCCAGGACACGCTGCGTGGCAAGGGGATCCGCGGCGAATCCGGAGGGCTCCGGCCAGTCGGCGACGACCAGCGACTCACCGCCGGTCAACGTCTTCCAGAGCACCTCGGTGACGAACGGCATCACCGGGTGCAGGAGTTTGAGCAGGGTGTCCAGCACGGCCGCGAGCACCCCGGTGGTGTGCTGAACACCTTCCCCGAGTTGCACTTTGGCCAGTTCGACGTACCAGTCGCAGAATTCGTCCCACGCGAAGTGGTAGAGCGATTCGCATGCGCGGCTGAACTCGTAGCCGTCGAAGGCCGAATCGACTTCGGCACGGACCTCTGCCATCCGGCCGAGGATCCAGCGGTCGGCGTCGGTGAGGTCCGACACAGCCGGCAGCGGGGCCGGGGCGGCGCCGTTGAGCAGCGCGAAGCGGGTGGCGTTGAACAGTTTGGTCGCGAAGTTGCGCGACGCGCGGGCGTGGTCCTCGCCGATGGCGAGGTCGCCGCCGGGGCTGGCCCCGCGGGCCAGCGTGAACCGCAGCGCGTCGGCGCCGAACTTCTCCACCCAGTCGAGTGGGTCGATGCCGTTACCGCGCGACTTGCTCATCTTGCGGCCGAACTCATCGCGGATCAGGCCGTGCAGGAACACATTCTGGAACGGCACCTGCGGCGCGCGGGCCCCGTCGGCGGTGATGGCGGGATCGCCGCCCACGAAGGTGCCGAACATCATCATCCGGGCCACCCAGAAGAACAGGATGTCGTAGCCGGTCACCAGCACCGTGGTCGGGTAGAACTTCGCCAGCTCGGCGGTATGGTCGGGCCAGCCCATGGTCGAGAACGGCCACAGCGCCGACGAGAACCACGTGTCCAGCACGTCGGGGTCCTGCTCCCACCCCTCCGGCGGGGTTTCGTCCGGGCCCACGCACACGGTGTCGCCGTCGGGTCCGTGCCAGATCGGGATGCGATGACCCCACCACAGCTGACGCGAGATGCACCAGTCGTGCATGTTGTCCACCCACGCGAACCACCGCGGCTCCAGGCTGGGCGGGTGAATCACGGTGTCGCCGTTGCGAACCGCGTCGCCTGCAGCCTTGGCCAGCGATTCGACCCTGACCCACCATTGCAGCGACAGCCTCGGCTCGATCGGCTCACCACTGCGCTCGGAGTGCCCGACGCTGTGCAGATACGGGCGTTTCTCGGCGACGACGCGGCCCTGCGCGGCCAGCGCCTCCCTGACCGCGACCCGTGCGGCGAATCGGTCCATACCGTCGAATTCTGTTCCGGTGTCGGCGATCCGGCCCTTGGCGTCCATGATCGATGGCATCGGAAGCTGGTGGCGCAGCCCGATCTCGAAGTCGTTGGGGTCGTGTGCCGGGGTGACTTTGACTGCGCCGGTCCCGAATTCGGGGTCGACGTGCTCGTCGGCGACGATCGCCATCTCGCGGTCGACGAATGGGTGCGGCAACGTCGTGCCGACCAGGTGGCGGTAGCGCTCGTCGTCGGGGTGCACGGCGATCGCGGTGTCGCCGAGCATGGTCTCCACACGCGTGGTGGCGACCACGATGTGGGGTTCGTCGTCCCGCATCGAGCCGTAGCGGAACGACACGAGTTCACCCTCGACGTCCTCGTATTTCACCTCGAGGTCGGAGATCGCGGTCTGCAGCACCGGCGACCAGTTGACCAGCCGCTCGGCCTGATAGATCAGTCCGGCGTCGAAGAGCCGCTTGAAGATCGTGCGCACGGCCCGGGACAGGCCGTCGTCCATGGTGAACCGGTCGCGGCTCCAGTCGACGCCGTCACCGAGGCGGCGCATCTGCCCCCCGATGGTGCCCCCGGATTCGCGCTTCCAGTCCCACACCTTGTCGATGAACAGTTCGCGACCGAAGTCTTCCTTGGTCTTACCGTCGACCGCGAGCTGCTTCTCCACCACCGTCTGGGTGGCGATGCCCGCGTGGTCCATGCCCGGTAGCCACAGCACCTCGTAACCCTGCATACGCTTACGCCTGGTCAATGCGTCCATCAGGGTGTGGTCGAGCGCGTGGCCCATATGCAGGCTGCCGGTGACGTTGGGTGGCGGCAGCACGATCGAATAGGGCGGCTTGGGGCTGGTCGCGTCGGCGTGGAAATAGCCGGCTCGGACCCACCCGTCGTACAGCTGCGCCTCTACCGCGCCCGGATCCCACGACTTGGGCAGGGCGTCGACACCCTGTTCGACGGCGGAGTCGAGGCGGGTGTCGGCGGAGGAGTGCGAACTGGCAGTCACCGCGCCATTCTAGGAAGACCCGGCCCGAACACGCGAAAGCCCCCGACCCGCACACGGCCGTCGCCGCCGCGAGCGTGGGGGCTGTGCACGCAAAACGGCCGCACCCCGTACCCAAGCCCCACCGTCGTGGGGCCGGGCAACGGAGGTCGCTACTTCTTTCCGCCGAGCAGCCCGCCCAGGATCTCGCCGATGACATTTCCCTGGCCGCCGCCCTGGCCGCCGCCACCGAGGACACTGCCCAGGATGCTGCCCAGCGGGTTGTTGCCGCCGCCCCCGGCGCCGCCCAGAATGCCGCCGAGGACGTCGCCGAGTCCGCCGGACGCCGCCTGGGTTCCCGCGCCGCTGCCGGCGGGTGCCGTCTGTTGCTGGGAGAACTGCTTGCCGATATAGGCCAGCACGATGGGTGCAAGGATCGGCAGCAGCTTCTTGATCAGGTCACCGCCGCCTGCCCCGGTGCCGGCCAGGGCCGATGCGACCGCCCCGCTGTTGTTGCCGCCGAAGATGTTGGCGACGATCTTGTCGCCGTCGTCCTCGTCGACCTGGTCGACGCTGACGCCCCCGTCGAGCAGGCCGCTCGCCGCGTGTTGTTGTACCGCGGACTCGATCTTGCCCGCCACCGCGTCGTCGCCCTGCGCGTTCTGCTGCAGACCACCGACGAGGGCGGGCACCAGCGTGCGGATCGCGTTGTTCACCTCACCCTGATCCGCGCCGAGCTTGCTGGCGATGTCCTGTACCGGGATCTGCGCGAAGAGATCGTCGAGAGCTGCCATGTCAATCCACCTTCGTTGCTGGGTCGCTGTCGCATCCGAATCCGACACTAGTCGACGCGAGGTCGCCGAAGGCGTGTTCGGCACGGGGCGGTCAATCCAGGCGCGACGTTGCCAGCGACACCCCGGCGGCGGGCAGGCGGGTCAACAGGACATCGCCCATCGCCGCGGCCGGTGTCAGCACACCGCGCAGGTCGGAGAGGTGGTCGCGGTCCAGCGCCAAGGCCAGCCCGGACTCGCCGAGCAACAGCGCCGTCGCCTTGTAGCCGGGATCGCCACGCTGCGACATCCTGGCCAGGTAGCGGGCCCCCGAGGTGGTGGTCGTGTACGTCTCGACGGTGTAGTGCCCGGTGTCGCGCCGGTGTTCGCTGGGACCGCTGCCCGGTTTCGGCGCGATGCGCTCGACCACACCGCGCGGCAGGAGCCGGAAGAAGCGGCTGCCGAGGGCGAATGCCGCGTTGTTGGCGGCGGTGCCCATCGCCGCGACGACCGGGGCGGCGACGGAGGAACCCACGCTCATCTGCTCGGCGTAGCGGAACCGCCTGCCGTACGCCCAGTCCTGTAATGCGTTGCTGCGCCGAACGATCCGGGTATTCGACGGTGCCATCACGAACGCGCCGGTCCAGATGCCGTCCAGTTCGGGAGCGATATCGCGGCCGCGGCGCCACGGCAGATCAGGCTGGGGCCCGAACTCGGGTTCCGCGGCCCGGTCGGTGCTCAGCGAATACGGGTCGTTGAGCAGTCGCCGCGCCTCGGGATCGCCGGATGCCGCGGTCATCAGCTCGATGAACGACGCTACCGTGCCGCCCGAGACGCCGGCGGCAAAGCCGCGAAGTACGAAGTCCGTGTCGCAGAGTTCGCCCGTGCCGTCCTGCAACGCCCGTTTGTACAGCGCATACACCGTGAGATCCGAAGGGATGGAATCGAATCCGCATGCGTGCACGATGCGCGCGCCGGTGTCCGCGGCCTGCTTGTGGTGCAGGTCGACGCTCTCGCGGACGAACAGCGGCTCCCCGGTGAGGTCGGCGTAGTCGGTTCCGGCGGCGGCGCACGCGGCAACCAGTGGCATGCCGTACTTCATGTACGGCCCGACCGTGGTGACCACCACTCGCGTGGCGGCGGCCATCGCGTTGAGATCGGACGGCGATGCGGCGTCGGCGGTGATGATCGGCCACGACGCGGCGGCACCGCCCAACGCCTCGCGCACGCGCTGCAGCCGATCGGCCGACCTGCCCGCCAGCGCGATCCGGACGTCGCCGGCGACACCGGCCAGGTATTCCGCGGTGAGGCGGCCGACGAATCCGGTCGCACCGTAGAGGACAAGGTCGTACTCCCTGTCATGTGCGCCGGTGCCCATCGGCCCGACGCTACCCCAGGGTGTCGGGCAGCTCGAGGTCCCGGCCGAGCACGTGGTGGGCCAGGAACGCGGTGACGACCTGGTACCAGATCTTGGCGTGCTGCGGGCTGGTCACCCAGTGCCCTTCGGACGGGAAGTAGAGGAAACGGTGGGGGCTCTCGCCCGCGTCGTCGGCGGGCCGCCCCGATCGGGTGAGCAGCTCGTACCACAGCCGCAGCCCCTCGCCAACGGGCACGCGGTAGTCCTTGTCCCCGTGGATGACCAGCATCGGTGTGCTGATGTGCGCGACCGCGCGGTGCGGCGAGTGCTCTGAGGTCATCGCCGGTGTCATCTCGCGCGCCCACCAGTACGCGCCGTCGGTGGTGGACCCGAACTGGTCGAGCGCCCACAGGCTGGCATGGGTGACGATGGCGTCGAAACGGTCGGTGTGTCCGGCGATCCAGTTCGCCATGTACCCGCCGAATGACCCGCCCATCGCGGCCGTCCTGGTTGCGTCGATCCCCGGATGAGCGCATGCCGCGTCGGTGGCGGTCATGAGATCGGTGTAGGGCGCCGCCCCCCAGCTGCCCCAGCCGCGCTGGATGAAGTCCTGGCCGTAGCCGGTGGACAGGGCGGGGTCGGGCAGCAGCACGGCGTAGCCGAGCGCGGTCAGGAGCCATGGATTCCAGCGCCAGTGCCAGGCGTTCCAGCTGGCCAGCGGTCCGCCGTGGATCCAGAGCAGCAGCGGTGCGGCACCGTCGCCGCGGGGCAGGGTCAGCCACGACCGCACGATCTTCCCTTCACCGGTGGTCGCGGCGAGTTCGGTCACGGTCCCCGGCAACTCGGGCATGTCGACGCACGGCAGCTCGGTCACGGTGCCGTCGGCGTCGATGCGGACCGGGTGCGGAGCCCGGGCATAGGAGCTGCGCATCGCGAATACGACGTCGTCGGGCGCGGTCCTGACGTCGGTGTAGGTGAAGTCGTCGCCGGTCAGCCGGTGCACCGCGGACGTCCGGGGGTCCAGGCGGAAGACCGGGCCGCGCCCGTTGTCGTCGGCGGTGACGATGAGCACCGCACCGTCGGCGGACCAGGCCACCGAGGTGGGCCAGCGGTCCCAGTCGGGCGCCACCGGCACCGGCGCCTCGCCGATGCGCATGATCCACACCGAAATGCGCGGTGCCCGTTGCGGTGTGGACAGCGTCTCGCGCACGAACGCGACGGTCCGGCCGTCCGGCGCGATCGCCGGCGCACCGAGATCGGCCTCGGGGTCCTCGGCGAGGACGGTGCGCTCCCCCGTGGCGACGTCGACTCGCACCAGCACGCTGCGCAGTGCGGCGCCCGGCGCCGCCAACTGCCATGTGGTGATCAGGAATCCGCCGTCGGGGCTGAGGTCGAACTGCGCCTCACGCAGCGCCGCACCGGCTTCGGGGGTGAGATCCCGCGCGCCCGCGACGTCCAGCAGACGGGGCTGATCGGGGCCGATGTCGTGGTCCCAGTGCCGGACGGGGTAGCCGGTGTGCAGGACCGCCGAGATCTTGTTCTCCTTGCGAAGCTGCCTGCGGCGCCGGTCGTCCTCCACATCGGTCGAGGACGGCAGGAGAGCGGATGCGACGACGGTGACCGCGGACCCGCGCGCCGCGCGCACCGTCGCCACCCCACCGGGTGGGCTGAGCACCGGCTCGGCTTCTCCGCCGCCCGCGGGCAGGCGCCACAGCGCGGCGGGCGGTTTCTCGTCGGTATCGACCGGGCGCACCGCGACGAACAACAGGTCACCGTCGACAGTGAAGGCCGGGGCGGACTCACCCTTGGCGCCGCGGGTCAGCCGCCGGGCCGGGTTGTGCCCGGCCGGGTCGAGTTCCCATATCGCCGTGACGTATTCATTGCGTTGGTCGTTGAGCTCGCTGACCGTCGTCACCACCCGGGCTCCGTCGGGCGACACCGCCAGACCCGAGACCCGCGGCAGGGCGATGTAGTCGTCGAGATCGTCGAATGCGGTGCGAAGGGTCACGCTCTGTTCGTAACACACCCCGCAAGCATGTCAGTTTGATATTCAAACTGATGACTGTCATGATGGCGGGCGTGACCACGGTCCAGCTCGCGGCGCTGCCCGGCCGCCCATGCCCCATCGCGGCATCGCTGGAACTCGTCGGCGATCGCTGGGCGCTGCTCATCGTCCGCGAGCTGGCGATCGGCTCGGGTCACGCCCGCTTCTCCGACATCGTGCAGGGCACCGGAGCACCGCGGGACCGGATCGCCGCGCGCCTGAAGGATCTGGAACGCGCGGACATCGTGCGCCGCCGGGCCTATCAGTCCGCCCCGCCGCGATTCGACTACCACCTCACCGATTCGGGTCGCGCCCTCATCCCGGTGCTCGACGCCCTGTTGCGGTGGGGTCTGCGCTATGCCGTGCGTGACGACGACCCCCAGCGCGACGCGCATCGACGAACCGAGGAGCCCAGATGAGCCATGGACAGGCGCGCGACGACATGCGTGAGCCCATCGGCTGGGGAGTGCCGCGTTCGAAGACGGTGACGTGGCACGACCCCGCCCCGACGACGGCCCGCGGACTGGCGATGTCGGGTATCGACTACATGCGGGCGCTGGTCGACGGCACCCTTCCCCCACCACCCATCGCCGGCCTCATGCAGCTCGAGCTGGTCGAAGCCGAGCCGGGACGGGCGGTGTTCACCTGCGTGCCCGACGAGTCGGCCTACAACCCCATCGGCGCGGTTCACGGCGGGCTGGTGTGCACATTGCTGGACTCCGTGGTGGGGTGCGCCCTGCACACCACCCTGCCCCTGGGCAGGGGGTACACCTCGATCGAGATCAAGGTCAACTACCTGAAGCCGGTCCGGATCGCCAGCGGCCTGCTCACCGCGACGGGCACCGTCGTCAAATCCGGATCACGCGTCGGATTTGCCGAGGGCACCGTGACCGACGAGGGCGGCGCGGTGGTCGCCACAGCGTCGAGCACCCTACTGATTTTCGACCTTCCCTAGCCGAATCAGCCAACACCTCACCGCCATCGGGGAACGGCAACCACGGCCGCCCTCACCCGCCGGCGGTCTTCACAGCGAATTAACACGCAGTGACAGGCGGGACACACACTGCCAGCTAGCGTCAAGCTTCGTACACCGTGAGTACTCGCAGAGCACTACCAAGAAACCCCCACACTTCCCCACAGGACTAGGCAGAGGTTGCCCATGACACCCGAAGTCGAGGACGCCATATCGTCCATGGCTGCAGTGAACAACGAGTTCTTCTATTGGGTCTCCATCGCGTTGATGATGCTGATCCACGCCGGATTCCTCGCCTACGAGGTAGGCGCCTCCCGGTCCAAGAACGTGCTCGCCACCGCCATGAAGAACCTGCTGGCGCTGGCGACGATCATCGCGTCGTTCTATTTCGTCGGCTGGTTCCTCTACAACGCGATGCCCAGCGGATTCATCGAGTTCAACGAAGCGGCCAAGGCAGCACTGCCGTGGAGCGACAACATGGGCCCGAATGTCCAGGATCCCGCGAGCGGCATCTTCTGGGGTGCGTTCGCGCTGTTCGCCGCCACCACCGGTTCGATCATGTCCGGCGCGGTGCTGGAACGGATCCGCACCAGCGGTTTCCTGGTGCTCACTGTGCTGGTGGGCTCGGTGACGTGGATCATCGGCGCGGCGTGGGGCTGGCACGGCGCCGGCTGGATGCTCACCAAGCTCGGTTTCCACGACGTCGGCGCCGCCGGCTGCGTGCACATGATCGCCGGCTTCGCGGCGCTGGGCATCCTGATCAACCTCGGTCCGCGCATCGGCCGGTTCCTGCCCGACGGCACCGCGGTCACCATCCGCCCGCACAACCTGCCGCTGACCATGCTCGGCCTGATGCTCATCTTCACCGGCTTCTTCGGCTTCCTGATGGGCTGCGTGATCTACGGGGCGGGTGGCTTCTCGACCATCTACGCCAGCCCGACCACACTCTCGGCATTCGCGTTCAACACCCTGATGGGTCTGGCGGGTGGCATCATCGGCGCCTACCTCACATCCAAAGGTGAACCGTTCTGGACGATTTCGGGTGGCCTGGCCGGCGTCATCGGCGTGGCGTCGGGCATGGACCTCTACTATCCGGGTCTGGCGTTCGTGCTCGCACTCGGTGCCGGCGCGCTGATTCCCTACATCGGCAAACTGCTGGACAAGTTCAAGATCGACGACGTGGTCGGCGCCGTCGCAGTGCACGGCGGCATCGGTCTGTACTCGGTGCTGATGGCAGGCATCTTCCTGTGGGGCTACCCCAACACCGACGGCAACCCGTCGATCACACCGTGGGGTCAGGCGATCGCGGCGCTGGTGTTCGCGGCGCTCGGCTTCATTCCCACCTACCTTGTGTCGCTACTGCTGAAGAAGGTTGGACTGCTTCGCATTCCGGCTGCGGTGGAGGAGCAGGGCCTGGACCTCACCGAGGTGCCGGCCACCCCTTACCCCGAAGGTATCCCGGTCACGTCCATGCGTGTCAACGGCCAGGTCCTCGTCATCGAGGAGGTGAAATAAGTGTTCAGTCCCATCGACAGCTACGACGACGCCGGCGTGGTGTTCACATTCGGCGGCAACTCGGTCGGCGCGGTGCTGTTGTTCGTCCTCGCGGTGACGTTGTTCATCGGCTTCTTCGTGCGGATGGTCCAGCACGAGAACCACGCCTACAAGGCCATCATCGATCACACCCCGATCGAGAAGGGCCCCGCCGCCGAAGGCGAACCACCGGTGTACTGACCGCCCGCCCAGATCGCAAAGTCTCCCAGAACCGAGGTTCTGGGAGACTTTTGCGTGCGTCCCGGTAAGGGCGGGTCTCAGGCGTGGGCCCGCAGCCAGGCCACCGCGCGGTCCCGGTAGGCGATGATCCCCTTGTACTCGGCCATGTCCTCGGGCAGCTCCGCCAGCACCGCGGCGGTGCGTGCCCGCCACTCCTCGACGGTCACGAGGTCGGCGAACGGCAACATGTAGGTACGGATGAGAAAGCAGATCGCCCCCGACTCCGGCAACCGGATCAGGTGCTGTACCTCCACGCGCAGGTGGACCAGCCGGCCGAACGCATCGTCGTCGACCGACTGGATCATCACCCGGTCCGGACCCCACTCGTGGTACAGCTCGGTCGACGCGTCCAGACGACGGCCGATCGTCAGCGTCCAGTTGGTGCGTCGGTAGGTTTCGTTGGGCTGCAGCCTCATCAGGAATTCGCGGGCCCTGGTGATGACCCCGGTGTCGCGCAGCCGGGGCACCGGTCCGTGGATCTCCAGGAACGTCATTCCGACGTCGAATCCGAAGGACCAGTCGGCGGCGAAGGTGACCACGCCGGCGTCACCGAACAGGTCACCGTCGCGCTGGTCGAGCAGCACGATGTCCTCCTGCACCTGTTGGGCGATGTAGGCCAGCGGCTCCGCGGGCAGTGTCGATTCGCGCCCGACGACGAAATCCTGTGAGATCGACAACCTCTCGTTGCGCCACCGCCACACGTCGCCGTCGCGTGTCAGCGACATGGCGGCGGGATGGGCGGTGGCCATCTCGCGCATCAGGGTCAGCATGGTGTCCCAGCAGGCGGTCCGCATGTGCGGCAGCACTGCGTAGCGGCTGGCGTCGACGTCCAGAATGCGTGCGCGCTCGGCCAGTTCGTGTTCGTACTCGCTGTCGATGTCGATCACCCGCTCACCCCATTGCCCCGCGGGCGTGCGCACCGCTGCACCGGCGGGTTCGACGTTGGTGCTGTAACGGTAGGTCTCGTTGGGGAACGGAAACGGGAACGTCCGCACCAGGTCGGGCGCGGAGATCAGCTCCGGTATCGTGGTCACAGCGGAATCTCCAGTCGTCCTCCGGCCGCCCGGGACACGCAGCTCATCAGCGAATCACCTTTCTGTCTGTCGTTTTCGGTGAGATAGAGATCGCGATGCAGGATGTCACCGCCGCAGACGGGGATGCGGCACTCGCCGCAGACGCCCTGCCGGCACAGACTGGCGATGTCGTGACCGCGCGTTTCGAGCGCCTCCAGCAGCGACACACCGGACGCCACGGTGAAGGTGCCGCCGGATTCGGTCAGCGTCACCTCGAACGGTTCGCCGGGATCCAGCGCGTCGGTGCCGAACCGCTCCAGGTGGATCCGGCTCGGCGGCCAACCGAACTCAACGGCCTGCTCGGTAACGTCGTCGATGAATCCGGAAGGGCCACAGATGTATACGTGCGCACCGAAGGGCTGGGTGGCCAGCGCGTGCCGCAGTTCGGCGTGGAATGCGACGCGATCGGTGAACACACGTGCGACTTCGTCGCGTCCGTCGGTGAGGTGCTTGATCTCGTCGAGGCAGGCGCCGCGGCCAGCCCGGTGCACGTAGAGCAGTTGCACGTCGCGTCCCCACCGCCGGGCGGCCCGCAGATGCGACACCATCGGTGTGATGCCGATGCCGGCGGCGACGAGCAGATGCCGCGCGGCCCGCAGGACCGGGGCGAACGCGCTGCGCGGCGGCCGGGCCACGACGGTGTCGCCGATCCGCAGCTCGCGGTGGATCCACCGCGAGCCGCCCGCGCCGTCGGGGCACTCCAGCACCGACACGACGTACTCCGTCGGGCAGATCCCGTCGCCGGTGAGCGAGTACGCGTTCGCTACCGGTGGATCCCCCTCCGCCGCAATACATTCGAGCACGATGTGGGCGCCGGGAGGGAACGGCGGCAGCGGTGTCGCGGCGGCAGCGACCAGGTGAAGCGTCCGGACACCCGGGACCGCGTCGTCGACGGCGGCGACCAGCAACTCCAGCCGCGTCACGGGACGCTCAGGGCTGCGTCGCGTTCGGCATCCACCTGGAACCCGAGGTGCGCCCCCAGTCGGCGCGAAACATGGTAGTAGACAAGCAGGTTGCGGCCGCATCCACGGCACGGCAGGACCTCTTCGAGCGCGATGTCGGCACGGGTGACCGCCGCGCAGTGCACACACCGGATGTCGCGGGTGCTCACCGCGGTGCTGGCCACGGTGATCTCGTCGTCCCCGACGCCGTGATCCAGCGCGAAGGCACGCAGGCGCAGACAGGCGTCGGCGGGCCCGGCCATCATCAACCGCCATCCCACCAGCGCGCCCGCCAGATCGGCGGCGACGGCGGCCCGCGCGGTGCCGTCGTCGCCGACCCGGTGGACGCGGGGCTGCGCGCCGGCGCGATGGGTCGCGATCTCGGCGGTCCAGCGCTCGACGATCGCGGCGACGGGATCGTCGGGCCCGAACGCCACCACCGTCCAGGACCGTCCGGAGACGTCGGCGCCGGGGCATGTTACGGCGGTGGTCCAGGCGGGCAGACTCGTCTGCTCCAGCGCGGGTCTCACAGTGGACAACCTCCGGATTCGGACACCAATGGTTGACGACGATCGCCTTGAGGAAACCACTGGAGCGTTTCCCGGATGTGAAGCCGGTGTCTCGATCGCTTGACGGAGCCGCCGACCGCGCGAGCGGCCCTAACCTCACAGGGCAGTACGCCTAGACGAACTGCTGCCCGCCGTCGATGTCGTAGGTGGCGCCCGTGAGCGCCGTGTTGACCATCAGATGCACGGCGAGTGCCGCGACATCCTCTGGTTCGACCACCCGACCCACGGGCAACGTGAGCGCCAGGTCGTGGCGGCGGTCGTCGAGCCGATCGCCGAGCAGCGAGGCCGACAACGGTGTGTCCACGAAGCCTGCGGCGATCAGATTCACCCGGATCGGCGCCAACTCGAGCGCAAGTGCGGCGGTGAACGGCGGCAGGGCCGCGGTCGCGGCGGGGACGATCCCGAGGCGGTGGTCGATGCGTCGACCGCCGGTGCCGCCCATGAGCACCAGCGACCCGCCCGCCCGCATCCTCGGTCGGACATTTCGTGCGACGTCGAGGCCCAGGACGATGTGTCCGCTGAGCGCGTCGCGGACGTCGTCGGCATTCATATCGAGCAGCGGGCCGTAGCGCGGGCCGCCCGCCGTGACGAGGACATGGTCGATCGGCACGGGAAGCGTGCGGAAGAAGTGCGCAAGGGCGTCCGGGTCGGTGGCGTCGAACGCTGCGTAACTCAGCGCGCCCACGTCCTCGGCGGCCGCCTGCAACCGGTCCGGGCGGCGTCCGGTGAGGATGACCTCGGCCCCCTCCTGGCGGGCACGGCGTGCGGTGGCCAGGCCAATGCCCGCACTACCCCCGATGAGGACGACCGTTCGGCCGGTCAGTTCGGGTTCGCGCCGACTCGGCACGGTGCCGGATCCACCGCTCATGGGCCCTCCGATCGGGTCACATCGACGGGCCGTCACCGAAGGACGCACCGCAGGTCCTCCCCAGGGTCGCACCATTCACCCCGTCGTACGCGCCCCCGCAGGCAAGCCGATCGACCGGGCCGCGCGGATGTCGTCGCGGGGATCGCAGGCCCTGTTGAGAAACAGTTTGGTGACCTAAGATGCGCTGTCGCTGGACCGGCACACGAGGGGGGTGATTGGTTGGTGAGCGACCACCGCCTCCGCCCCGGACCCCGGCCTCGCGCGCAGTGTCCTGGCCGCGACTGTGAACGGCCCCCTTCGAAGCCCGACTCGGTTCCGCCGTAGGCGAACGTCCCCCTCATGGGATGGCTGTAACGGCACTGCGCGTTCTATCCACCGCATAGCAGTAGTGTCCGCGCCCGCTCCGGGCCCGGACGGGCATCGCGGCCCAGATTCAATCGCCCGACAACGACGGAAGGTCCTCAACCCATGAATTCGACTCAACGCCGGCGGACTGCCGCAGGCCTGCTGGTCTTCGCCGCGGTCTCGACGGCGCTGGTCGCATGTTCGAGCGGGCAGAACAACGCCCCCACGACGCCGACGACGACCACAGCAGTCACCACCACGCCCCCGACCACGTCGGAGGCGCCGGCTCCCTCGCCCACCGAGAAGGTCATCAATCCGACCGGGGGCAACCTGTTCACGCCTCCGGTGAAGGCCCCGACTCCGCAAGGCCCGGCGCCCGGCAACCTTCCGGGTAACCACCCGAACAACAACTAGCACTCAGCCATCGGCCTGTCCCGCTACTCAGCGGGGCAGGCCGAATGCGTTCAGCGGGTTGAGCAGGGTCGTGCAGAGCTGACGAAGATCGACGATTCCGAACACGCTGCCCGGTCGGACGGCGCCGCAACCGGTCGCCGGGCTGGGTGCGCCGCCCCACACCGCGGGGCTGGCACCTTGCGGTCCGCACTTCGGCCAGGCTCCGAGGCCCTGGGTTGCCAGTACCCGCTCGGCGACGCGGATCTGCTCCTCGCGGGAGGCGCCCGACGGCGAACCGACACCGCCGTGTGCGGCCCAGGTGGACGGTTTGAACTGCAATCCGCCGTAGAAACCGTTGCCGGTATTGGTCGACCAGTTACCGCCCGATTCGCATTGCGCGATGGCGTCCCAGTTGACGGAATCGGCGTGGGCGGCGGCAGGCGCGAGGGCCGCCGGGGCCATGGCCAGGGTGGCGCTGGCGGCGACCAGCCACAGTCCTCTGATAAGCGCACTACGGATGTTCTTCACTTCAGGTCCTTCCCCGACCTCGGACATCACATCCGCAAGCGAAGAATGGTGCGCTTTCCGATGCGGATACTCGGTGATTCGCGCGCTTCGTGTCACGCGTTACAGGGGAGGTTGAAGTTTCTTGAATGAACTCGATTGACCAGAGAGTTGTGTGGGGAAATCGAGGTTGGAGGTGGAGGAGCGCCGGATTTATCGGTCCGTGATCGGTGTTACCGAGCCGGCACTACACCCCTTCGTGCGGCGCGCCTGGCGCTATCCGCGCCGGCCGCAGGTCGGCCACGCGCCGATGCCCTGGCTGCGCAGAACGTTCTCGGCCACGCGAATCTGCTCGTCACGCGACGCCTGGTGGGGCATCCCGCTACCGCCGTTGCCGCGCCAGGTGCCCAGCGTGAACTGCAGACCGCCGTAGTAACCGTTACCGGTGTTGATCGCCCAGTTGCCACCGGACTCGCACTGAGCGACGGCGTCCCAGTTGACGCCGCCCTCCGCATTCGCGGTGCCGGCACCCAGTGCCATCGGAGCCACAGCGAGCGCCCCGGCAATGGCGGCCAGCCCAAACGTCTTGCGGATGTTCTTCACTTCGTTCCTTTCGCCGAGCGCGCGCCACCGACCACCCGCGGTCGCGGGTGCAAAGGCCTGTTTCCAGGCACGAGAGTTGGGTCACGCCGTCTCGGTCAGGCGCGACAGAGGGAGGCCGGGGATACCGCCTCGCCGGGTTGGTTGCCCCGACAGCTGCCGGGGCGATTCCGCCCGTCGCAGCCCCCACTCACACGCAGGTTCTTGGTCATGAAATTTGGCTCTCCATTGCGGAGACATTTGGACGGTACAAAGCCCGAGTCGATAAGTCATATCGATGTCAGCGCGATCCCGGTTGGATAACGGACAGATAACGACGCCAGTCAAGAATGGTTTATGCAGGTCATACGCGAATTCGTGCGCGGTACCCACTCGAACCGAACACAACCGCCTCGTGAGCTAAATCACCCAGTTTTTGTGATCTGGGTCACCGTCCCGGGGGCTCAGCCGGACCCGACCTGCGCCACACGGCAGGCCGACAGCCGAAATCCCTGGCCGGAAGCCCGGTAAGGCCCCAGAGGGGGGGGTAGTTGCCGTTCGCTGCGAAGCCCCCGACACCGGGATCCACAACCTGGCGTGAATAGCATTGCCACACAGAACTATTCATCAGATCACCGCCCGCGCGTCAGCCGCTCTCGACAACCTCGCAACACCCGTGATCCCCCCTATCGAATCCGATATCCGTTCGCGCCCAGCTTGTTTCGATATGCCACCACGAACTCGCCCGCCGCGGCTCCCAGCCGTCGGCCGGGAGCCGCCTGTCACCACAGGCCAATTCGGCGAAACGCGACCGGGACGCACGTCCCACACCCGACCGTGCGACGGTGGTTGCGCCGGAGCGCATCTGGACCCCATCGGTTACACGTCGATACGGAATACCAACGGACAGAATCGATTTCACGAAGCCGCGCGGTCCCGCATGGACGGACGTCGCCCAAGATTCGAATTCCATCCACCGGCATATAACGGTTTGATATTGACGATGGGAATGCGAATTACTCGGAGAATACCGCGCTATTTCCGCGGTAGCGTCGAATTGCGTTATTTGCTGAATCGCCGACGAACGCCCGTGGGCGCCTCAGATCAGATCGGCGGCGGTGTTGACGTTGGTCAGCGACCGCTGTTGGGGCATCACGATCCGCTGGGTGTCGACGGTGTCGACGAGCGCACGCATCCTGCGCTCCCCCGCCGTCACCAACCCGGCGATCCGGTCGGCCAGCGCGGTGCGATACACGCCGGCGAGATAGTGGTCCCGCCCGTCCCACGGCAAGACCACGTCCACGCCCAACCGCGCCGCGGGAGCCGCGAGTTCGTCGATGAGATCGGCGGACAGATACGGCATGTCGACCGCGGTGACGAACGCCCATTCGCGGCCCGCCTGCGCCGCGGCGCGCAGACCGCGGCCCGTCGCCAGGAGCGGCCCCACACCCCGGATCTCGTCGCGCAGCACTTCGGCGGATTCCAGCGCGGGCAGCGCCTGACCCGGTGCGGCGATCACGAACACCGGTGCGCAGCGCGCGCTGACGACCGACACCACGCGTTCGACGAGGGTCCCGCCGTCGAAGGGCAGGGTCGCCTTGTCGCGCCCCATCCGCCGCGACGCCCCACCCGCCAGGACGACCGCGGCTAGCCCCTCGGCATACCGGGCCGAGGGCGCCACGTCAGTCGACGGTCCAGGTGTCGGGACCACGCAGCAGCGCCTGCAGCGCCGCGGTGTCGTGGCTTCGCGCGTCCTTCGCCGCACTGACCTGCTGGCGCGCGACGTCGTCGTAGGTCGGGCGGCTGACCTTACGGAAGATGCCCATCACCATGTGCTCGAGATTCTGCTCGGACAGCCTCGACAGGGCGAACGCGTACGCCGGATCCTGCTGGTTGACGTCGTGGACGATGATCTCCTCGACCGCCACGTCAGCGGTCTTGGCCACCTCGAGTCCATATCCGGACCGCACCACGCAGTATTCGCCGGCGGCACCGAAGGTGATCGGCTCGCCATGGCGGATGTTGATCAGCCGCTCCTCGGCGCCTTCCTTACGCAGGGCGTCGAACGAGCCGTCGTTGAAAATCGGGCAGTCCTGCAGAATCTCGACCAGCGCGGTGCCCCGATGCTCGGCGGCGGCCCGCAGCACCTCGGTCAGACCCTTGCGGTCGGAGTCCAGCGCCCTGCCGACGAAGGAGGCGTCGGCGCCCAGCGCCAGCGACACCGGATTAAACGGGTAGTCCACCGATCCCACCGGGGTGGACTTGGTGATCTTGCCAACCTCGGATGTCGGCGAATACTGCCCTTTGGTCAACCCGTAGATCCGGTTGTTGAACAGCAGGATCGTCATGTTGACGTTGCGGCGCAGGGCGTGGATCAGGTGGTTGCCACCGATCGAGAGCGCATCGCCGTCACCGGTCACCACCCACACCGACAGGTCTTCGCGCGCCAGTGCCAGGCCGGTGGCGATGGTCGGCGCCCGGCCGTGGATGGAGTGCAGACCGTAGGTTTCGAGGTAGTACGGGAACCGGCTCGAGCAGCCGATGCCGCTGACGAAGACGATGTTCTCCCGGCGCAGCCCGAGTTCGGGCAGGAAGTTGCGGATGGTGTTGAGGATGACGTAGTCACCGCACCCGGGGCACCACCGGACCTCCTGGTCGCTGGTGAAGTCCTTGGCCTTCTGCGGCTGGTCGGTGGTGGGCACCCCGCTGGTCTTGGTCCGACCGGGCGTCAGCCCCAGGTCGACACCGGTGATGCTGCCCATCAAGTCGGTCATGCGTCCACTCCCACACCGGTCGCACCGCGCTCGGCGGTGGCGGCCGCCAGCCGGGCGAATTTGGCTTTGTCCGTTTCCTTGTCGCGCAGCGTTCCGTCGAGCGCGGCGTCGATGATGCCCTCGACCTCGTCGGCCAGGAACGCCATACCCTCGACCTTGGTCACCGATTGCACGTCGACCAGGTACTTGCCGCGCAGCAGCAGGGCCAACTGGCCCAGGTTCATCTCCGGCGCGACGACGGTCGGGTAGCGGCGCAGCACGTCACCGAGGTTGGCCGGGAACGGGTTGAGGTGACGCAGCTGAGCGTGGGCGACCTTGATGCCCTTGCGCCTGGCTCGCCGGCACGCCTCGCCGATGGGGCCGTAGGAACTGCCCCAGCCGATCATCAGCAGCTCGGCGTCACCGGTCGGATCGTCGACGTCGAGGTCGGGCACCGGGATGCCGTCGATCTTGGCCTTGCGCAATCGCACCATCAGGTCGTGGTTCTTGGGCTCGTAGGAGATGTTGCCCGATCCATTGGCCGATTCGAGTCCGCCGATGCGGTGTTCCAGGCCGGGGGTACCCGGCACGGCGAACTGGCGGGCCAGCGTCTCCGGGTCGCGGGCGTACGGCTGGAAGGGCTCACCCTCCTTGACGAAGGTGTGCTCGATCGCCTCATAGCTGCTGACGTCGGGAATCCGCCACGGCTCCGAACCGTTGGCGATCGCACCGTCGGACAGCACGATGACCGGGGTGTGGAAGGTCAGCGCGATGCGCACCGCCTCGATGGCGATCTCGAAGCAGTCGGACGGCGAACGCGGCGCCAGCACGGCCACCGGCGATTCGCCGTTGCGGCCGTACAGCGCCTGCAGCAGGTCGGCCTGCTCGGTCTTGGTCGGCAGGCCCGTCGACGGCCCGCCGCGCTGGACGTCGATGACGAGCAGTGGTAGTTCGGTCATCACCGCCAGGCCGACGGCCTCGGACTTCAGCGACAGACCCGGGCCCGACGTCGTGGTGACGCCGATCGCCCCGCCGTACGACGCCCCGATAGCGGCCCCGATGCCGGCGATCTCGTCTTCGGCCTGGAACGTCACGACATTGAAGTTCTTGTGTTTGGCGAGCTCGTGGAGGATGTCCGAAGCCGGCGTGATCGGGTAGCTGCCCAGGACGACCTGAATACCCGACAGCTGTCCGGCGGTGACGATGCCGTAGGCCAGTGCGGTGTTCCCCGAGACCTGCCGGTACTCCCCGGGGGCAAGCTTGGCCGGCGGCACTTCGTAGGTGGTGCCGAACGCTTCGGTGGTCTCGCCGTAGTTCCAGCCCGCGCGCAGCGCGAGGACGTTGACCTCGGCGATGTCGGGTTTGCGCGCGAACTTGTCGCGGATGAAGTTCTCGCTGTGTTCCAGCTCGCGGCCGTACATCCAGGACAGCAGGCCGAGGGCGAACATGTTCTTGGCCCGCTGACCGTCCTTCTTGGACGCCCCGATCGCCTCCACGGCGCCCAACGTGAGCGTGGTCATGGGCACGGCCTGCAGGACGTAGTCGGACAGCGCGTCGTCGTCGAGCGGGTTGGCGTCGTAGCCGACCTTGGCCAGGTTGCGCTTGGTGAACTCGTCGGAGTTGGCGATGATCAGGCCGCCCCGCGGCAGATCGTCGACGTTGGCCTTCAGCGCCGCCGGGTTCATCGCCACCAGAACGTCGGGACGGTCGCCGGCGGTGAGGATGTCATAGTCGGCGATCTGGATCTGGAACGACGAGACGCCGGGCAGTGTGCCCTGGGGCGCGCGGATCTCGGCGGGATAGTTCGGCTGGGTGGCGAGGTCGTTGCCGAACAGCGCGGCCTCCGAGGTGAACCGGTCACCCGTCAGCTGCATACCGTCGCCGGAGTCGCCGGCGAAGCGGATGACCACTTTCTCCAGTTTCAGCCGGGTGCTCGTCGCCCCCGCGGGGACACCCCCGTCCGCACTGGTCTCAGTGCTGTTCGGACCCATCCGCCTGCCTTTCACACACCGTTACGGGGCACCGGATCCGAGTCGCGGTCGGTGTCGACGCGCCGTCGGCCGGGCACCCGTTTCGAAGCCTCTCGCTGCCGCCGCGAGCATGCATCGCCGTTTTGATGTCACTCGCAGTACCGATTATTGCACTTCTCTTAGGCAGGCCTTTACCACATTGCCCGTCGACACGCGGGTGGAGGCCAAACGAATGTGCTGCTCATTGGCGCGATGCCCGTCGGCCCCGTGGCCGGAGTGTGTTGTTCGTCACGTTGTTTCGCTGCCCAATCCTAAGGAAAAGGTTACCGAGCGGTAGCTACCGCTAGCGCTATCCGGGCAGGTTGTACGGCGTGATGACCTGGATCGGGACGGGCCGGGCGGCCTCGGCGGGCAGGGCGCCGTGCTGCTGGAGGATCAGGCGCATCGCCAGCCGCGCGTCGGCGCGCAGATCGTTGTGCAAGACGGCCGAGATGCGACCCTCGCGCAGCAGGCGGCGGTTGTCGGCGTCGAGGTCGTGGGCCACGAAGACGCGGCACGCCCGGCCGAGTTGTTCGAACGCCGCCACCGTCGCGGCGTTGCCTCCGCCCACGGAGTAGACCGCGGCCACCCCCGGATGGTCGCGCAGCGCCTGCAGGACCAGCCGTTCGTTGGTGGCGTCGATGCCGTCGCTGTCACTCACTTCGACGATGGCGCGCCCCGACCCGCGCAACGCCGACCTGAACCCGACCTCGCGCTCCCCCTCGCCGCGGAACACGGTCCGACTCAGTGTGATCAGCACGTCGGACGGGTCGGGGCCCAGCCACTGATCCATCAGGTATGCGGCGGTCATGCCCGCGCCGTGATTGTCGATCCCGACATAGGCGCAGCGCGCACTGGCCGGAACGTCGGTGGTGTAGGTGACCACCGGAACCCCGGCGGCCACCAGCCGGTCGATCGCCTCGGCGACCTCCGGCTGGTCCTGCGCCTTGAGCAGCACGCCGTGGCTCCCCCGGATCCGGCCCAGCGCGTCGGCCATCCGGTCCGGCGACCCGCTCTCCCACAGATGGAAACGGGCCCGCAGCATCGCCGGGGCGAGCGAGGGCAGTTCGGCCTCGACCGCGGTCCGGAAGGCGTCGGAGAACCGCTGCGGGGTCTGCATGACGACGTCGATGAGGTAGCGACGTCCGTTGAGCCGCAGCTGCGCGCGCTGTTTATCGAGGTCGGAGATGGCTTGCAGGACCTCGGCCCGGGTCGCTTCCCGGACACCGGGCCGGTCGTTGAGGACGCGGTCGACGGTCGCCTCGCTCAGCCCCGACTGCTGTGCGATCTCGCGGACTTTGTAGCGGTGGGCCATCGCCGTCCTCCCCTTGTTGCGGCCGGGGCATCACCCTATCGCTGCTGAGGGCTTTTTGATGGTTTTCTGGTGTTGATTGTGGCTTGCCGCACAGCAAGACTGGCGGTCATGACCAACACCCTTCCGCCCCGGTCCGCAATCGGCGGAGCGGCCTGGATCGAAGACGCCGACTGCGACATCGACGCCTTCCGCACCCTGGTGGAGCGGCGCACCGACCTCGCCGACTACCCGCACGCGCATGACGTTCGCGCCGGAGTCCTCGTCTATGCCGCCGACACCTTCACGGCCACCGGTACCGACCGGCACGCCCTGCAGACCGAGCTGATCGGGGCGTTCGCGGACGGACCCGGCGTCGTGGTCATCGAAGGCGCGTTCGACGCGTCCGTCGTCGACCGCGCGACGACGGCATTCGGCGAGATCATCGCGGCGCAGCGCGCCGCGGGCGGCGCCGCCGGTGACCACTTCGGCAAACCCGGGGCCAACGACCGGGTGTGGAACGCCGCCCAGAAACTGGCCCTGCACGCGCCGGGGATCTTCGCCGAGTACTACGCCAACGACACGCTGGCGACCGTCTGCCAAGCCTGGCTCGGCCCGCGCTACCAGGTGACCTCGCAGGTCAACGTCGTCAACCCCGGTGGCGCGGCCCAGGTTCCGCACCGCGACTACCACTTGGGATTCGTCGACGTCGATCAGTTGGCCGCCTACCCGGCCCACATGCATCGCATGTCGTCGGTGCTCACCCTGCAGGGCGCCGTGGCGCACTGCGACATGCCGCTGGAGAGCGGACCGACGATGTTGTTGCCGTACTCGCAGCGGTTCGCCGCCGGGTACATCGCGTTCTACCGCCCCGAATTTCTCGACTACTTCGCCACCCATCACGTGCAGACACCGCTGCGCAAGGGAGATGCGGTCTTCTTCAACCCGGCGCTTTACCACGGCGCGGGCAGCAACACCTCCGCCGACATCGCCCGGATGGCCAATCTGCTGCAGGTGTCGTCGCCGTTCGGCCGGGCGATGGAATCACTGGACCGCACCGCCATGGTGCGGGCGGTGTACCCGGCGCTGCGGTCGATGAAGGCCGCCGGCCGGGATCGCGACGTGGTCAACGCCGTCGTCGCGACGGCCGAGGGCTACCCCTTCCCCACCAACCTCGACAGCGATCAGCCGATCGGCAACCTCGCCCCGCCCAGCCAGGTCGACACCGTGCTGGCCGCCCTGGCCGCCGACCACACGCCCGAACAACTCGACGCCGCACTACTCGCACACGACGAACGGAGAATCCCGTGACCACACTCGGCCTCATCGGCCTCGGGCGCATCGGTGCCTTCCACACCGAGACGCTGACCAATCTGCCCGAACTCGACGGCCTGGTGATCACCGACGAGCGACCCGACGTCGTCAGGCAGGTCGCCGACAAGTACGGAGCGACCCCGGTCGATTCGGTCGAGGAGCTGCTGTCGTCGGGTGTCGACGGCGTCGTGGTCGCTGCCGCTACACCGGCGCACGCGTCGCTGACGCTGGCGGCAGTGGAGCGGGGCCTGCCGACGTTCTGCGAGAAACCCGTCGCGTCCACCGCCGCGGAGAGCGCCCGGGTCGCCGAGGTCATCGCGCGCTCGGGCGTGCCGGTGCAGATCGGCTACCAGCGTCGATTCGATGCGGCGTTCGCCGCCGCGAAGGCCGCCGTCGACAGCGGTTCGCTGGGCGCCCTGCACACGGTGCGCAGCACCACGATGGATCCCGCGCCGCCGCCGATGGACTACATCAAGGGCTCCGGCGGTATCTTCCGGGACTGCGCGGTGCACGATTTCGACGTGCTGTGCTGGATCACCGGACAGCGGGCCGTGGAGGTCTACGCCACCGGCAGTGTCCAGGGCGACCCGCTGTTCACCGAGTACGGCGACGTCGACACCGCGGCGGTCATCGTCCGGTTCGACGGCGGCGCACTGGGTCTGGTGTCGGCGGCGCGCTACAACGGCCGCGGTTACGACTGCCGGCTGGAGGTGCACGGGTTCACCGACACCGTCGTCGCGGGCTGGGACCAGGGTGTGCCGGTGCGCAACGTCGACCCCGCGCTTGCGGGCGGATTCCCCACGGGTCAGGCCCACCACTTCTTCATGGACCGCTTCACCGAGGCGTTCCGCACCGAGCTGAGCGGATTCGTCAAGGTGGTCCAGGGCGGACCGATCCAGGGTGCCACGGTGGCCGACGCCGTCGAAGTGGCGTGGATCGCCGAGGCCGCCGCCGAGTCACTGCGCCGGGGCGTCCCGGTGCGCATCGAGGAGGTACAGCAGTGAAGATCGCCGGCGCCCCCATCTCGTGGGGGGTATGCGAGGTACCGGGCTGGGGCCATCAGCTCTCGCCCGACCGGGTGCTCGCCGAGATGCGTCGGGCCGGCCTCACCGCCACCGAGCTGGGCCCCGAGGGATTCCTGCCCGCCGACACCGCCGAACTCACCACGGTGCTGGACGGTTTCGGCCTGTCCTGTGTGGGTGGATTCGTGCCGGTGGTGCTCTTCCGGGAGGACCACGACCCCGCTACTGACCTCGCCGGCCCGCTGGAATCGCTGGTCGCGGCGGGCGCGGGGGTGGTGGTGCTGGCCGCGGCGACCGGTGCCGACGGCTACGACGAACGTCCCGAACTCGACGAGAGACAGTGGGCCACACTGCTGTCCAATCTGGACCGGCTGGCCGGCATCGTGGCGGACCGCGGCCTCAAGGCCGTCCTGCATCCCCACGTCGGCACCATGGTGGAGACTCGCGCCGAGGTGGACCGTGTGCTCGCCGGATCGGCCATCCCGCTGTGCCTGGACACCGGGCATCTGCTCATCGGCGGGACCGACCCGCTCGCCCTGGCCCGCGAGGTGCCCGAGCGTATCGAGCACGCCCACCTCAAGGATGTGGACGCGGCGCTGGCGGCCCGGGTGCAATCCGGTGAGCTGACCTACACTCAGGCTGTCGCGCGGGGTATGTACGTCCCGCTGGGCGCCGGAGACGTGGACATCGCCGGAATCGTGAAAGCGTTGGAGCACAACGGATACGAGGGCTGGTACGTCATGGAGCAGGACACCATCCTCGACGGGGAACCCGAAGGCGAGGGCCCGGTGGCCGACGTGCGTGCCAGCGTGGCTTTCCTGCACGGTGCGACGTCGGGCGTGTCGGCATGACCCTACGCATCGGCCTGCTCGGTGCGTCGCGGATCGCCGAGCAGGCCATCGTCGGCCCGGCCAACGACCTCGGCCACCGGCTGGTGGCCGTGGCCGCCCGTGATCCTCAGCGCGCCGCGGCCTTCGCCGAAAAGTACGGTGTGGAGCGAGTTCTCGGTTCCTATGACGAGGTGATCACCGACCCGCAGGTGGACGTGGTCTACAACCCGCTGGCCAACTCGCTGCATGCGCCGTGGAATCTGGCGGCGGTCGCGGCGGGCAAGCCGGTGCTGACCGAAAAGCCGTTCGCCCGCGATCGCGCCGAAGCGCAGCGGGTCGCCGAGGCGGCGCAGGCCGCCGGGGTCACCGTCATGGAGGGCTTTCACTATCTGTTCCACCCGGTGACCCGCCGGGTGTTCGACCTGGCCGTGAACGGCGCGCTGGGCGAGATCACCCACGTGGAGGTGCGGATGGCGATGCTTCCGCCCGCGCCGGAGGATCCGCGGTGGTCACTGGCCATGGCCGGCGGATCGCTGATGGATCTGGGCTGCTACGGCCTGCACGTCATGCGCAAGCTCGGCGCGCTGGCCCCGCGCGGGATCGAGGGCGATCCGGTTGTCGTGCGCGCGCACGCCGAGGAACGTGACCCCGGCGTCGACGCATGGTGCGACGTCGAGCTGGCCTTCCCCGGCGGCGCGACCGGCCTGGCGGCCAACTCGATGGTCTCTGACGACGTCACCTTCACCCTGCGCGTCGTCGGCACCGAGGGAGATGTGCTGGCGCACAACTTCATCAAACCTCAGGCCGACGACCGATTGACGGTCAGTACGCCCGCGGGCGTCACCGTCGAGCACCTCGGCACGCGACCCAGTTACACCTATCAGCTGGAGGCGTTCGCGGCCCACGTCCAGCACGGCGCCCCGCTGCCGCTGGACAACGCCGACGCGGTGGACAATATGGCGCTCATCGACGCCGCCTACCGCGCCGCGGGCCTGTCCCCCCGCTGACCTCGCCCTTTCCCGCCCTTTCCCGCCCTTTCCCGCCCCCTTCCCTCCCCACACTCACACTCGCCGCAGACCCCACTTCTCCGGCGAGCGTGCGCGTCTGCAGGCGACACGCCGAGAGGTTTGGGGAGTTTCCGCACGCTCGGCCCGGGGGAAGCGACATCGCACGTCTGGTTGACGGCCACGCAGATGGGGAACGGAACCGATACGAAAACCCCCGTCGACCTCGCGGTCGACGGGGGTTCCGGACTTGATGTCAGCGCCGTCCCAGCTCGTGGGTCAACGCCTCAAGTTCGTTGCCGCCGGCCATCTCCTGCGTGAGGTGCTCGAGGGTGATCTCGTCGTAGGTGCAGTCCAGCTTCTGCCGACCACGATTGAGCAATACGAAATGGTCGCCGACCATATGCGCGTGGTGCGGGTTGTGGGTGATGAAGATGACGCCGAACCCCTGCTCCTTGGCAGCGGTGATGTAACGCAGCACCATCCCCGACTGCTTGACACCCAGCGCGGCGGTGGGCTCATCGAGGATCAGCACCCGCGCACCGAAGAAGATCGCCCTGGCGATCGCCACACACTGGCGCTGCCCACCGGACAGCGAGCCGATCGGCGCGTCGACGTCCGGCAGATCGATACCCATCTTGTGCAGTTCCGAGATGGTGGTTGCCCGCATCCCATTGGTGTCCAGCGACCTCAGGAGACCCTTCTTCCGCAGCTCATTGCCGAGAAAGAAGTTGCGCCACACCGGCATCAGCGACACCACGGCAAGATCCTGGTAAACCGTCGCGATGCCGGCGTTGAGTGAATCCTTGGGTGAGTCGAACACCGTCGGCTTGCCGTCGATGAGCAGTTCGCCCTCGGTCGGCTTGTGCAGTCCGGCGATGATCTTGATCAGGGTCGATTTCCCGGCGCCGTTGTCGCCGAGCACACCGGTGACCTCGCCGGCACCCACCCGTAGGTTGATGTCCTTGAGCGCGATGATGTTTCCGTAGCTCTTGCCGACGTGCTTGAGTTCGACCAGGGGTACCTCGCCCCCGGCGGGCGTCTCGGCGATCGGAGCCTCAGCAGTAGTACTCATCGTTGTCTGTCTCCTATCGCTTCGCCGCGTAATTGCGGAAGGCGTTGTTCGCGATCACCGCGAACAACAGCATCGCGCCGAGGAAGAACTTGAACCAGTCCGGGTTCCAGCCGGCGTAGACGATGCCCTGGTTGGTCATGCCGAAGATGAACGCACCGATGAGGGTGCCGACGGCGGTGCCGTAACCACCGGTGAGCAGGCAGCCGCCGATCACCGCGGCGATGATGTAGAGGAATTCGTTGCCGATACCCTGCCCGGACTGAATCGTGTTGAACGCGAACAGCAGATGCATGCCCACGAACCAGGCGCAGAACCCCACCAACATGAACAGGCCGACCTTCACCTTGGTCACCGGGACACCGACCGCGCGGGCGCTGTCCTGGTTGCCGCCGACGGCGAAAATCCAGTTGCCGATCCGTGTCTTGAACAACACATAGGTGGCGATCACGGTGAACAGGATCCACCACAACACCGTGACCCGGATCGACACGCCGCCGATCGTGAACGACGACGAGAACACCGCTTTACCGGACGCGAAACCGTCCATATCCGAGACGCTGGGGGTCGCGACCTGGCCCGTGACCAGCTTTGTCACGGCCAGGTTGATGCCGGTGAGCATCAAAAACGAACTCAGCGTGATCAGGAACGAAGGGATCTTGGTCCGCATCACCATGTAGCCGTTGAAGAAACCGACGCCGAGTGAGACCACCAGCGCCAGCGCCGCACCGACCCACAGGTTCAGGTGCAGGTTGTAAGCCAGCATCGAGGCGGCAAGCGAACTCGTGGTCACCGCGACGCCCGAGGACAGGTCGAACTCACCACCGATCATGAGCAGGCCGACGCCCACGGCCATGATGCCGATGGTCGAGCTGGCGTAGAGCACCGTCGCCAGCGCTTCGGGGCTGCGGAACGGTGCCGCCACGATCGCAAAGAAGATGAAGATCCCCACCGCGCCGACCAACGCACCCATCTCCGGGCGAATCAGCAAGCGCTGCAGCCTGTTCTGCTCCTTGACGCGTTCGTCGTGGACGACCTTGTGGGTTCCGAGGTCGAGGTCCGCTTGGGTGGTCATTTCTCAGCTCCGTTCTTCGCGCAAGCGCTCATCAGCGCGTGTTTCTTCTTCGCGCAAGCGCTCATCAGCGCGTGTTTCTTCTTCGCGCAAGCGCTCATCAGCGCGTCCCGTTTTTCGCGTACTCCGCCACCGCGTCGATATTCGACTTGTCGATGAAGGACGGGCCGGTCAGCGTCGGCTGATTGCCGCCGATGACGTTGCCGTTGGTCAGGTAGAGCCACAGCGAGTCGACGGCCAGGTAACCCTGCAGGAACGGCTGCTGGTCGACGGCCCACTGGACGTCGCCGTTCTTGATCGCGTCGACGAGTGCGGCGTTGGTGTCGAAGGTGACGATCTTGGCCGAGCTGCCTGCGTTACCGGCCGACTGGACCGCGGTGAGCGCAAACGGCGCACCAAGGGTCAACACGGTGTCGATGCTCGGGTCCTGCTGCAGCTTGGCAGTGATCGTCGATTCGACCGACGGCATGTCCTTGCCGTTCACGTTCAGATTCTCCACGGCCGGGAAGGTGTTCTTCACACCGGCGCAACGGGCTTCCAGTCCGACGTGGCCCTGCTCCTGGATCACGCAGATCGCCTTCTTGGCGCCCTCGGACTGCAGGCGCTTGCCGGCCTCCTGGCCCGCGATGTACTCGTCCTGACCGAAGTACTCCTTGACGCCCATCGCCTGCCATGAATCGAGGCCGGAGTTGAAGGCGACGACGGGAATGCCCTTGGCATTGGCGTTCTCCACGGCGGCCTGCATCGCATCGGGCTTGGCCAGCGTCACCGCGATACCGTCGACGCCGCTGTCGATGGCGGTCTGCACGAGGTTGGCCTGATTGGGCGCCTCGGGGTCGTTGGAGTAGCGCAGTTCGACGTTGTCCTTCTTCGCCGCGGTTTCGGCACCCTTGCGGATGAGGTCCCAGAACGAGTCGCCGGGTACCTCGTGGGTGATCATCGCGATGGTCATGCGGGGGGTGTCGACGGTGCCGCCGCCGCTGCCGTCCGAACCGCTGCTCTCGGGTTTGCCGCCCGAGCTGGAACAAGCCGCGAGCACGGTCACTGCGGCGGCCACCCCGACGATCTTGGCCCAGCGGCGCTGCGGGCCTGCTTGCAACTTCATGAACTCTCCTCTGTTGATGAAGGCCGCCCCGGCCGCTGTGGTCGGACGCGCGTGTCCTCAGTCGATGTAATACGCATCACACGCAGAAGTCAATACTTTGTTCTGACATTAGGACTGCACGTCAAATCTGCTAGACGGCCGGAGTGCGAATCCGGAAGTGCAGGCCGATACGGACGCGGTTCGAAATCGACACGGCGGCAACACCTACGAGGGCGGAACCGGTGGATCGTCTCGTCTGCCATGAGCGTCCTGTCGAACTGGTAATGGCGACCGCCACCTCGGATGTGACGGCTAGCGTGGACGGTCCGAAACGTAATCCCGCTCACATCCGGTTGTCAAGATTTGTCCTGACATTCTGACTTTTCGGCGTAGCCTCCGACCCGCCCGAACGGGCCTATCTGTCGACCAGGGTCGTATCGAAGTAATAGCGGGAGGCGCGATAGACATGACTGCCGTACTCCACCACGCGACCCGAGTCGTCGAAGGCGGTACGTGTCATGACCAGCAGCGGAGCCTTCGGCTTCTCGTCGAGCAGCCGGGCTTCCTCGCGGTCGGCCGCCTTGGCTCCGATACGTTGCCGCGCCAGCCGGATGTGCACCCCCCTGGCCCGCAGGGACTGATAGAGCCCAACGCGTTCGAGTTCGTCGGGGTCCGGCGCGAGTGCGGCGGGAAGGTGGTTCGTCATCAGCGCCAGCGGTTGCCCCGCCGACGTCCGCAGCCGCCGCATCGTCACCACATCGCTGTCCACGGCGAGGTTCAGATGCTGGGCGATCTCGGCGGACACCGGGCCGATCCGATAGTCGAGGACCTCCGTCGCCGGTTCCTGGCCGGCCCTTGCAAGATCATCGAACAGGCTGGTGAGCTCGACGGGCCGATGCACGGGCGTCTGCACCACCTGAGTGCCGACGCCGCGCTTGCGGACCAGCAGGCCCTTGTCGACCAACTCCTGGATGGCCCGTCGCGTCGTGGGTCGCGACAGGTTTAGCCGGTCGGCCAGCGCGAGTTCGTTCTCGAAGCGGTCGCCCGGCTTCAGATCTCCTTCCAGGATGGCCTTTTCGAATGCCTGGGCGACCTGGAAGTACAGGGGTATCGGACTCGACCGGTCGACCTCGATGGACAGCGTCGTTGTCACCCTTGCTCCGATCGATCGGCCCGTTCGCTGAAAAGTGTGACCTAGCCTACCGCGCTATGACTGGAAGTAAGAATGTCCGAACAAAGTCTTGACATCACGCGGTGACGGGGAGCACAGTCGACATCGACACCTGGCGCATTCGCCGCCGGTGCGCTCCACAACGAACCATGCTCATCGCAACCGGGAGTCAAGCTGTGACCGCCTCACCTCATCAGGAGAACACCACACCGGCCTACGATGTCCTCGCCATCGGTCGCAGCGGGGTCGACGTCTATCCGCTGCAGGTGGGCATCGGGCTGGAAGACGTCGAGAGCTTCGGCAAGTTCCTGGGCGGCAGTGCGGCCAACGTCGCGGTCGCCGCGGCACGGCTGGGCAATCGCGCCGCCCTGGTGTCCGGAGTGGGCGACGATCCGTTCGGCAGGTTCGTCCGCACCGAACTCGCCCGCCTCGGTGTGGACAACCGCTTCGTAACCGTCCATGACGAGTACCCGACACCTGTCACGTTCTGCGAGATCTTCCCGCCGGACCACTTCCCCCTGTACTTCTACCGCAAGCCCTCCGCCCCGGATCTGCAGATCCGGCCCGACGAGATCGACGCGGACGCCGTGCGCAATGCACGCCTGCACTGGTCCACCGTGACCGGCTTGTCGGAGGAACCAAGTCGCAGTGCACATTTCACCGCCTGGGAGGCGCGAGGAGCGCGCACACCCCTGACGGTTCTCGACCTCGACTACCGGCCGATGTTCTGGTCCACACCGGCGGCCGCGACCGAGCAGGTGCAGCGCGCACTGCAGTACGTCACGGTGGCGGTGGGCAACCGCGAGGAGTGTGAGATCGCCGTCGGCGAATCCAACCCGCACAAGGCCGCCGACGCGCTTCTGGACCTTGGCGTCGAGCTGGCGATCGTCAAACAGGGCCCCCGCGGGGTGCTCGGCAAGACACGCCACAGCTCGGTGACCGTGCCACCGAACGAGGTCGACGTCGTCAACGGCCTGGGTGCCGGGGACGCGTTCGGCGGCAGCCTGATCCACGGTCTGCTGCGCGGCTGGCCGCTGGAGAAGACCCTGCGTTACGCCAACGCCGCCGGCGCCATCGTCGCGTCACGTCTCGAATGCTCAACCGCGATGCCGACCGCCGCCGAGGTGGCAGCACTCGCCGAACAGACCGCTTCGGAGGCCGTCAATGTCTAATGCCACGTCTCATGTCACGCCGGTCTGCGCCAGCTACGCGCAGGTCACCGATGTGCGCGCATGCGACCCGGGCGCCATCGCGCGTGCCTGGCAGAACCGCACCACCCGTCCGACGGTCCGCGGCGACGGCAGGTTGATGATCGTCGCGGCCGATCATCCGGCACGCGGTGCGCTGGCGGTCGGCGCCAAACCCACCGCCATGAACAGCCGTACCGACCTTCTCGACCGGCTGCGCGCCGCGCTGGCCGACCCAGGCGTCGACGGCGTCCTGGCCACCGCGGACATCCTCGACGACCTACTGCTGCTGGGCGCGCTCGAGGACAAAGTGGTGTTCTCCTCGTTCAACCGCGGCGGACTTGCCGGCTCATCCTTCGAACTCGACGACCGCATGACCGGAGCCACCGCCGCCTCCACCGCCGCCGCGCGGATGAATGGCGGAAAGATGTTGTGCCGCATCGACCTCGACGATCCCGGCACGGTGTCCACGCTGGCCGCATGCGCCAAGGCGGTCGACGAACTCGCCACCGAGGGGCTCATCGCGATGCTGGAGCCGTTCATGTCGAGCCGGGTGAACGGCAAGGTACGCAACGACCTGAGCCCCGACGCGGTGATCAAATCCGTCCACATCGGTCAGGGCCTGGGCGCGACCTCGTCGCACACCTGGATGAAGCTGCCCGTGGTCGAGGAGATGGATCGGGTGATGGACTCGACCACCATGC
Source organism: Actinomycetota bacterium (assembly GCA_018268465.1). Lineage (GTDB taxonomy): Bacteria > Actinomycetota > Actinomycetes > Mycobacteriales > Mycobacteriaceae > Mycobacterium. Next base: position 5,927 of record JAFDWN010000046.1, on the reverse strand, counting down.
CGACGCTGCTGCTGGGCGGCGATCCCGCCGATCCCGGCGAAGCCTTCGCCAGCTGGGAGAAAGCCCTCACGCTCCCGTCGGTGCGCGGTCTGATCGTCGGGCGCACACTGCTCTACCCGCCCGATGACGACGTGAGCTCCGCCGTCGCGACCGCCGTGGCGATGGTGCGATGAAGAGCAAGCTGTACATCCCGGCCCACAGCGCCGCCGCGCCGTACTCGGTGCACATCACCCCCGAGTCGGCCGGTTGGGCCGAATCCTCGCTGCAGGTGGTCGAACTCGACGACGCCGACACGCTCGCGCTGCGCACCGCGGACAACGAGGTGATGATCCTTCCCCTTGCCGGCTCCGGCCGGATCGAATGCGGCGGGGAGAGCTTCGAGTTGTCACCCCGCGCTTCGGTCTTCGACGGGCCCGCCGATATGGTCTACCTCGGGATCGACCAGGCTTACACCCTCACCGGGCAGGGCCGGATCGCGATCTGCGGCGCTCGAGCCACGGCCTCGTTCCCCAATCGCCGCGTCGCGGCCGCCGATGTCGCCGTCGAACTGCGCGGCGCGGGCAACTGCAGCCGTCAGGTACACAACTTCGGCACCGCGACGACGTTCGAGGCCGACTCCCTCATCGCCTGCGAGGTCATCACACCGGGTGGCAACTGGTCGAGCTACCCGGCGCACAAACACGACGAGAACACCGACGTCGAGACGCAGCTGGAGGAGATCTACTACTTCGAGATCGACGACAGCCCAGCCGGGACAACGGGATTCGGCTATCACCGGGTATACGGCACACCGGAGCGCCCCATCGAGGTGCTCGAGGAGGTCCGCACCGGCGACGTGGTGCTGGTGCCCCACGGCTATCACGGGCCGTCGATCGCCGCACCCGGTCACCATATGTACTACCTGAACGTGATGGCCGGCTCGGGCCCCACCCGCGCCTGGCTCATCTGCGATGACCCCAACCACACCTGGCTGCGCGGCAGCTGGGAACACCAGGACATCGACCCCCGGCTGCCGTTCGGCACAGCACCGTCCCAAGGAGCATGACCGTGGTTTCCACCGCGCCCAAGTCCACCGAGAAACTCACCGATACCGAATCCACCGTCCGACTCACGGTCGCCCAGGCGACCGTGCGGTTCCTGGCGAACCAATACGTGGAACGCGACGGTGTGCGTGAGAAGTTCTTCGCCGGCTGCTTCGGCATCTTCGGCCACGGCAACGTCGCCGGCATCGGCCAGGCGCTGCTGCAGGACGAAGTCACCGCGTTCGAGGCCGGGACCGAGCCGGGACTGCGATACGTCCTCGGCCGCAACGAGCAGGCGATGGTGCACAGCGCGGTGGCCTATGCGCGCCAGAAGGACCGCCTGCAGGCCTGGGCGGTCACCGCGAGTGTCGGGCCCGGTTCGACGAACATGCTGACCGGCGCCGCGCTGGCCACCATCAACCGGCTTCCCGTGCTGTTGCTGCCGGCCGACACCTTCGCCACCCGGGTCAGCTCGCCGGTGCTGCAGGAGCTCGAGCTGCCGTCATCCGGCGACGTCACCGTCAATGACGCGTTCAAACCGCTGTCGCGCTACTTCGACCGGGTGTGGCGCCCCGAGCAGCTGCCCGCGGCGCTACTCGGCGCGATGCGGGTGCTGACCGACCCGGTGGAGACGGGTACCGCGACGGTGGCGCTGCCCCAGGATGTGCAGGCCGAGGCATTCGACTGGCCGGAATCGCTGTTCGCCGAACGCACCTGGCATGTCGCGCGCCCGGTACCGGAGCGGGCAGCCATCGCGCGCGCGGCCGAGGTCATCCGCTCGGCCGCCGCACCGCTGATCGTGGCGGGTGGGGGTGTCATCTACTCCGACGCCAACGACGCCCTGGCCGCGTTCTGCGCGAAAACCGGAATCCCCGTTGGCGAGAGCCAGGCAGGCAAGGGTTCGTTGACCCACGACCACCCGCAGTCGGTCGGCGCGATCGGGTCGACGGGCACCACCGCCGCCAACGCGTTGGCCGGCGAGGCGGATGTGATCATCGGAATCGGCACGCGCTACAGCGATTTCACCTCGGCGTCGCGCACCGCGTTCAACCACCCCGACGTGCGGTTCGTCAACATCAACGTGGCTTCACTGGATTCGGTGAAGCAGGGCGGCGTCAGCGTCGTCGCCGATGCCCGCGAGGCACTGGAGGCGCTGGGCGAAGCGCTCGGCGACTACGCCGTGAGCGACGAATACCGCTCCCGCTCACAGGAACTCATGGCCGAATGGAACGACGCCGTGTCGGCGGCCTACCGCACCGAAGAGGGCGCGGCGCTGAACCAGAACCAGGTGATCGGTCTGGTGAACACGCTGTCGGAACCGCATGACGTGGTGGTCTGTGCGGCCGGCTCGATGCCGGGCGACCTGCACAAACTGTGGCGTACCCGGGACCGCAAGGGGTATCACGTCGAGTACGGCTTCTCGTGCATGGGCTACGAGATCGCCGGCGGCATCGGCGTCAAGATGGCCGCCCCCGAACGGGACGTATTCATCATGGTCGGTGACGGCTCCTACTTGATGATGGCCACCGAGCTGGTCACCGCCGTGCAGGAGGGCGTGAAAGTCATCCCGGTAATCGTGCAGAACCACGGGTTCGCCTCCATCGGCGGTCTGTCGGAGTCGCTGGGCTCGCAGCGATTCGGCACCGCATACCGTTACCGCTCGGGCGACGGCCGCCTCGACGGCGCCAAGCTGCCCGTCGACCTCGCCGCGAACGCGGCAAGCCTGGGCGCCGACGTGATCCGCGTGACGACCGCGGCGGAGTTCGCCGACGCGGTCAAGGTCGCCAAGGCCGGCGATCGCACCACGGTGATCCACGTCGAGACCGATCCGCTGATCTATGCCCCGGACAGCCACTCCTGGTGGGACGTACCGGTCTCGGAAGAATCGACTCTCGCCTCCACCCAGGAGGCCTACCAGCGTTACGCCGACTGGAAGCGAGTCCAGCGTCCTCTCATCCGCCCCTCCGAACGCTGAAAGAACCACATATGAGCACCATTCTGGTCGGATCAGCCCCCGACTCCTGGGGAGTCTGGTTCCCCGACGATCCGCAACAGACGCCCTACACCCGGTTCCTCGATGAAGTCGCGGCCTCCGGCTACGAGTGGATCGAACTGGGCCCCTTCGGATATCTGCCCACCGATCCGGCCCTGCTGTCCGACGAACTCGCCGCGCGCAACCTGAAACTGTCCGCGGGCACCGTCTTCGAGCGGCTGCACCAGTCCGAATCTCGCGGGGATTCGGCGTGGAACTCCGTGTGGACCCAGATCGAGGACGTGGCCCGGCTCACGGCCGCCGTGGGCGGCAAGCATGTGGTGGTCATCCCCGAAATGTGGCGCGATCCGGCCACCGGGGCCGTGCTCGAGGACCGCAACCTCACCGCCGAGCAGTGGCGCAAGAAGACACAGGGCATGAACGAACTCGGCAAGGCGATGTTCGAGAAGTACGGAGTGCGAGCGCAATACCATCCCCATGCCGACAGCCATGTCGACACCGAGGAGAACGTGTACCGCTTTCTCGACGGCACCGACGGGCAGTTCGTCAACCTGTGCCTGGACACCGGACACATCAGCTACTGCGGTGGCGACAACATCGCGATCATCGAGCGGGCTCCCGAACGCATCGGCTACCTGCACCTCAAACAGGTCGACCCCCAGGTCCGCGCCAAGGTCGAGGCCGAGGACCTGCCGTTCGGCGAGGCCGTCAAACTCGGTGCGATGACCGAGCCGCCGCGAGGCATCCCGGATATGCCGCCGCTGCTGGCGGCCATCGAGCGGCTGGGGATCGATGTGTTCGCCATCGTCGAGCAGGACATGTACCCCTGCGACGCCGACACCCCCCTGCCCATCGCCCAGCGCACCCGCACCTACCTCGGGTCCTGCGGCGTGAAATCCGTGAGATTCACCTGATTCCGAAAGGCTCGACAGCCATGTCCGATTTGCGAATCGCCGTCCTGGGCGTCGGTGTGATGGGCGCGGACCACGTCGCCCGCATCACCTCCAGGATCAGCGGCGCCCGGGTAGCCGTCGTCAACGACTACTTCACCGAGAAGGCCGAACAGATCGCCGCCGGGATCCCCGGCTGCCGCGCGGTCGCCGACCCGTTGGCCGCCATCGCCGACAGCGAGGTCGACGCCGTCCTGCTCGCCACGCCAGGGCCCACCCACGAACAGCAGTTGCTGGCGTGCCTGGAGCACCGCAAGCCGGTGCTGTGCGAGAAGCCGCTGACCACCGACATCGCCACGTCGCTGGACATCGTGCGGCGCGAGGCCGAACTGGGCGTCCAACTCATCCAGGTCGGGTTCATGCGCCGTTTCGACCACGAATACGCCAACCTCAAGGCGCTCATCGACGGCGGCGAACTCGGTCAGCCGCTGGTCATGCACTGCGTGCACCGCAACCCCGCCGTACCGCCCACATTCGACAGCTCGATGGTCGTGCGCGACTCCCTGGTGCACGAGGTCGACGTCACGCGGTTCCTGTTCGGCGAGGAGATCGTCGCGATCCAGATCATCAAACCCCGCGTGAATCCGCAAGCCCCGCAAGGCCTGCAGGATCCACAGATCGCCGTGCTGCGCACCGAGAGCGGCAAACACGTGGATGTGGAACTGTTCGTCACCACCGGCGTTGGCTACGAGGTGCGCACCGAGGTGGTCGCCGAGAAAGGCAGCGCGATGATCGGCCTCGACGTCGGTCTGGTCCGCAAGTCGGCGCCGGGGCACTGGGGCGGCCAGATCACCCCCGGCTTCCGGGAACGTTTCGGGCAGGCCTACGACACCGAAATCCAGCGCTGGGTCAATGCGGTTCGCAGCGGTGACACCACTGGCACGTATATCGACGGGCCCTCGGCCTGGGACGGGTACGCCTCCACCGCGGTGTGCGAAGCCGGTGTCAGGTCGCTGCTCACGGGCGCGCAGGAGACGGTCGAACTCGCGCAGCGCGTGGGTGTCTGACATGAAGATCGCCCTGGACCCGACGCCGTTCCATCACGACTACGATCTCCTCGAATTCCCCCGATTAGCAGCGGAATTGGGATACGAGTATCTGCAGTTGACCCCGCACCGGGATTTCATCCCGTTCTTCAACCATCCCCGCGCCGACGACGCACTGGTGGGGCGGTTCGGCAAGGCCTGCGCCGATGCGGGGGTGGGGATCGCCTCGGTGCTGCCTGTGCTGCGCTGGTCGGGTCCCGACGAGGATGCCCGCGAGGCGGCAGTGCGGAACTGGAAGCGCGTCATCCAGATCACCGTCGACCTGGGCGTCAACGTCATCAACACCGAATTCTCCGGACGTCCCGAGCGCGCCGAGGAATCCGAGCGGGCGTTCTTCCGGTCCATGGAGGAACTGGTCCCAATCTTCGAACACGAAGGCATCGATGTGCGTATCGACCCGCACCCCGACGACTTCGTCGAGGACGGTATGGAGGCGGTGCGCATCATCCGCGGCGTCAACTCCCCCAACATCGGCATGGTCTACGTCGCGTGCCACACCTACCACATGGGGGGCGGCATGACCGAGATCATGCGTGCGGCCGGCGAGAAACTGCGCCTCGTCCACGTCGCCGACACCATGGATCACCATCGCTCCCACGGACTGCGCTACATCACCAACCCGCCCGGCAACCCGGTGCGGGTGCACCAGCACCTCAAGATCGGCGACGGGGACATCGACTGGGACGAGTTCTTCTCGGGCTTGGCCGGTATCGGGTTCTACGATCGCCCCGACACGGTGATGGTGTCCTCGGTGTTCGCCGAGGACGAGAACGCCCACGAGGTGTCGCGCTACCAGCTCGCCACCATGACCGACTACGTCAACAAGTACACGAAATAGGAATGATCATGTCTGCGAAGACCATTACGCATTGGAAGAACAACGACACATTCGCCGGTACCTCAACCGCGACGGCTC
>JAFDWN010000045.1 GCA_018268465.1 Actinomycetota bacterium | reverse complement strand
AAAAGTAGGACACCGCCGAACACAATTTAAGTCCTCGGCCCTCCGATTTCGATCGGAGGGCCGAGGCATTTGTATTTGCAATGCAATTCAGTCGAATAGCGATGGCGTCATCGGAATACTGTGGCTTTTCTCCAATTCTAGGAGTGCGCGTTTCCGGTCTATTCCGCCGCCATAGCCGGTGAGACTCCCATTCGAACCGATCACCCGGTGACACGGCACAATAATGCCGATCGGGTTGTGGCCGTTGGCCAGTCCCACGGCGCGGAATGCCCCCGGCGACCCGATCTGGCGTGCGATGTCGCCGTAGGAGCGGGTTTGGCCGTACGGAATCGTCTGCAATGCGGTCCACACCCGCCGCTGGAAGTCCGTCCCTGCGAGGTCGAGTCGCAGATCGAATTCGGTGAGTTCGCCGGCGAAGTAGGCGGCGAGCTGTTCGACCGCCTCCGGAAAGGCGTCGCGGTCAGGCTGCCACCCGTCGCGGCTCGGTTCGTAGGTCTGGTCGGCCATCCGCAGGTGCTGCAGGCGCCGGTCACGACCCGCCAGCGTGAGCGGGCCGACGGGGCTGTCGACGATGCGGAAGAACATAGTCATCGAGTCTTCTCCTTCGGTGGCCAATGGTTGACCTCGTGGTCGAGAGTCGTCCACAGATGCTGGGTCGCGTAGGCGCGCCACGGCCGCCAGGCGGTGCTGCGTGCGGCGAGCCCTCGTGAATCTGTGGGTAGGCCGAGGCTTTTCGACGCGGTGCGCAGGCCGAGGTCCGTTAGCGGGAAGGCATCCGGATCTCCGAGTCCGCGCATGGCGATCACTTCGGCGCTCCACGGTCCGATGCCGGGAAGGGCGAGCAGCTGTGCCCGCGCCCGGTCCCAGTCGCAGCCGGGATCCAGACCGAGGTCTCCGTCGGCCAATGCCCCCACCAGCGCGCGCAGCGATTCCCGCCGTGCGTTCGGAACGGCGAGGTGCCCAGGATCCAGCGTCGTCAGGTCGGCGACTGACGGGAAGACGTGGGTGAGCCCGCCGTGCCCGTCGGTGACCGGTGTCCCGTATGCCGCGCTCAGACGGGCCGCATGGGTGCGCGCGGCCTTCAGTGACACCTGCTGACCCAACACCACCCGGACCGCGAGCTCGGCCTCGTCGACCGTGCGGGGAATCCGTTGGCCGGGTGCCTTCGCCACCAGCTCGGCCAGGTCGGGATCGACCGTGAGCGCATCGACCACCGCCTCGGGGTCGGCGTCGAGATCGAGAAGCCGGCGGCAGCGGGCGATCGCGCTGGCGAGGTCGCGGAAGTCGTCGAGGACGAGGAGGCACACCACGTGGTCCGGGTACGGGGTGAGGCTGACGATCCCGTTACCCGAGGGCAACCGTAGCGTCCGCCGGAACGCACCGTCACGAACCTCCTCGACACCGGGTATCGCGCTCGCCGCGAGGTGGCCGAACACCCCTTCACAACTGAACGGGGTGCGCACCGGCAGCCGCAGAGACAGTACGCCCGCGGTGGCCGCCTGCTGGCTTCCGAACCGGCTCCGGGCCCGCCTGCGCAGATCCGTCGGCGTCAGGTCGCACACCGTGCGGACGGTGTCGTTGAACTGGCGGATGCTGGCGAATCCCGCCGCGAACGCGACGTCGGCGAACGGCAGTTCGGTGGTCTCGATGAGCACGCGCGCGGTCTGCGCGCGCTGCGCCCGGGCCAGGGCCAGTGGATTGGCGCCGACCTCGGCCCCCAGAATCCGCTCGAGCTGACGCGTCGTATACCCCAACCGCGAAGCCAGTCCGGTCACGCCGTCGCGGTCGACCGTGCCGTCGGCGATCAGCCGCATGGCCCTGGCCACCACGTCACCGCGGATGTTCCATTCCGGCGAGCCGGGCGAGGCGTCGGGACGGCACCGTTTGCACGCCCTGAATCCGGCCGCCTGCGCGGCCGCCGCCGTGGGATAGAACCGCATGTTGCGCGCGAACGGCGGACGCACCGGACAGCTGGGCCGGCAGTAGATCCCGGTTGTGAGCACGGCGGTCACGAACCACCCGTCGAAACGGGCATCCTTGGATTGAACCGCCCGGTAGCAGCGTTCGAAATCCTCGTGCATGCCTCCAGACTTGCATGCGTGCACCGGCAGGACTGGCGGAAAAGCGACATGGTTGTCATGGCGGGCAGGTCGCTAGACTGCACCCCGTGGCGGAACTGGTGCAGCGATACCTCGATCGGATCCGCGACGAACATGCCGGAGTGGTCGAGGGTCACCTCGCCGACTACATCCCCGAACTCGCAACCGTCGACCCGGACGGGTTCGGCGTATCGCTCTCCTCCTCCGACGGTTTCGTCTACGAATCCGGGGACACCGCAATCGAGTTCACTATCCAGTCCATCTCCAAACCGTTCACCTACGCGCTGGCGCTGGACCAGATCGGCGCGGACGCGGTGGACAAGAGAATCGGTGTCGAACCATCCGGCGAAGCGTTCAACGAGATCAGCGTGGACAAGGCGACCAAAACGCCGAAGAACCCGATGATCAATGCGGGAGCGATCGCGGCCGTTTCACTGGTACCCGGCGCCACGCCGGACGAGCGCTTCGCCAAGATCCGCGACTTCTACTCGGCGTGTGCCGGTCGGCACCTCGACATCGACCACGATGTGTACGCCTCGGAGAAGGCCACGGGCAGCCGCAACCGCGCCATCGCCTACATGCTCGACAGTTTCGGCGTGCTCGACGGCGACCCCGACGACGTACTCGACGTCTACTTCCGGCAGTGTTCGTTCAAGGTCACCAGTACCGACCTGGCCAGGATGGCCGCCACCCTGGCGCGCGGCGGGGTCAATCCGCTCACCGGCAGGCGCGTCACCGACGCCCGGGTCGTCCAGCGCACGCTCAGCGTCATGGTCACCTGTGGGATGTATGACGCGGCAGGCGATTGGGTCAGCGCGGTCGGCATGCCCGCCAAGAGCGGCGTGGGAGGCGGGATCGTTGCGGTCCTGCCGGGACAACTCGGCATCGGCGTGTACTCGCCGCGACTGGATGCCAAGGGCAACAGCGTCCGGGGAATCCGGGTGTGCCGGAGCCTGTCTCAGCAACTGGGTCTGCATTTCCTCACCGTCACACGGGAATCCCGCTCCACCATCCGTTCCGTCTACGACGCCGCGACCGGCGTGCGCGTCTACGAGGTGCACGGTGACCTACTGTTCACCGGCGCCGAACAGGTCCTGCGCACCATCGAGCGCGACCAGAACGAGTTCGACGTCGCCATTCTGGAGGTGTCACGCGTCGACGATTCCAACGACGCCGCGCGCAGCCTGCTCGCCGGTATGAGCACCATGCTCGGGGCCGTCGGGAAGGAGGGTCTGCTCGTGGACCCCGACGGGGTGGTGGCGCGCGTAGCTCGGCGTAACGACCCGGCCATCGAGGCGAGGGTGCTGTCGAATATGGACGATGCCATCGCCGCGGCCACGCGGCTGCGCCGCGCGATGTTCGACTAGGTCGCGGTCGACCGCACCGGGACCGCCAGCCGGGTGGGTTCGGCATGGCCCCGCAGAACCACGTCGTCGCCCAGAACCCAATGGCCGCTTTCATTTTCGGTGGCACCGCACACCGCGTCCGACGACGCCACCAGGCCGCCGGGGATCGATTTGGCGAGTTCGCACAACCGCGCCGCCTCGTTGACGGGTTCACCGATGACGGTGTACTCGAACCGTTCCTTGGCGCCGACGTTGCCGGCCACCACCTGTCCGGCGGTCACACCGATGCCGGCGCGGCATTCGGGCACCTCGTCGCGCAGTCGTGCCGCGATCACCCTGGCGGCGGCGAGCGCTTCGTCCTGAGGGTGTTCCAGATGGTTCGGCACACCGAACACCGCCAGTGCCGCGTCGCCCTCGAATTTGTTTACCAGCCCGTGGTGGCGGTCGACCTCCTCGACGATCACCGCGAAGAAGCGGTTGAGCAATTCGACGACCTCGACGGCGGGGTGGCTGGTGACCAGTTGGGTCGACCCGATGATATCGACGAAAACCACTGCGGCATGGCGTTCTTCGCCGCCCAACTCAGGGTGTTGCTGTTCGGCCGCCGCTGCCACCTCGCGGCCGACGTGCCTGCCGAACAGGTCACGCACACGCTCGCGTTCACGCAATCCGTCGACCATCGCGTTGAACCCGCGCTGCAGTTCACCCAGTTCGGTCCCGTCGAACACCACCAAGTTGACGTCCAGGTCGCCGTCCTCGACACGTTTGAGCGCTGCGCGTACGACCCGCACGGGGGTTGCGGTCAACCAGGACAACACCCACATCAGCAGAAAGCCGAACACCAGCGCCATCACCGCGACGATGATCACCCCGATGCCGAACTGGGCCTGGGTCAAGTTACGCAGGTACAGCGCGAATACGGCCGTCAGCAGGATGCCCAGGACCGGCACACCCGAGGTGAGCAGCCACACCGTCATGGTTCGGCCGATGATGCCCGCGGCCAGCCGCGGCGGCGGCCGCCCGGCCGCCAGCGCCTCGGCGGCGACCGGGCGCAGCGCGAACTCCGTGATCAGATAGCTGGCGGTGGCCACCACGACACCGGCGAAGCCGACGGAGAACAGGAACCGGGGGATGAAGACGCGATCGACCATCCCGTAGAGCGTCGTGAACAGGGCCGCTCCGGCACACCACAGCACCAGATGGATCGTGGCGACTCGCCATGGCGCCAGGAAGGTGTTGCGTTGATCGGTGCGATCCGGGGTGCGCCCGGCGATCGCCCATCGCAGGACGTTGACGGTGTGCGTGGTGATCCACACCGTGCCGAGGGCGAGCGCCGCCACGATGTAGGCGGGCACGACCCCGAAGGTCAGCCAGGCGGGCGCGTCGCTGAAGACGCTCGGTACGGGGAAGGCGGTGGTCACCAGCAAGGTGGCCACACCGATCCCGAGCAGATTGGTCACCACGATTAACACCGTCAGGATCACCTGGATCCGCACCCGCCTGCGGGCCTGGTTCTCGGTGACCCGGCCCAGCAGCCAGGAACCGTAGGCCGGGGTCCTCGGCAATCGGCCGCTTTGCCGGGTCACCCGTTCCAGCAGGCGGCCCAACCGGTGCGCGACGCTCTTGTTGGCGTTCATCTGGCGTCAGCCTAAAGTGCCCCGCGCCGCACGCTCTAAGGTTGTGCGGGTGCGTCTCGTCATTGCCCAGTGCACGGTCGACTACATCGGACGCCTGACCGCACACCTGCCGTCGGCGCGGCGTCTGCTGCTGATCAAGGCCGACGGTTCGGTGAGCGTGCACGCCGACGACCGCGCCTACAAGCCGCTGAACTGGATGAGCCCGCCGTGCCGTCTCGTCGAAGACGAGGGCGGGGACAAGCCGGTATGGGTGGTGGAGAACAAGGCCGGTGAGCAGCTACGCATCACGATCGAAGCCGTCGAGCACGATTCCAGCCATGAGCTCGGGGTCGACCCCGGTCTGGTCAAGGACGGCGTCGAGGCGCACCTGCAGGCCCTGTTGGCCGAGCATGTGGAGCTACTGGGCTCCGGGTACACCTTGGTGCGGCGCGAGTACATGACGCCGATCGGGCCGGTGGACCTGTTGTGTCGCGACGAGCATGGTGGGTCGGTGGCGGTGGAGATCAAGCGGCGCGGCGAGATCGACGGGGTGGAACAGCTGACGCGCTACCTCGAATTGCTCAATCGCGACAGCCTCCTTGCGCCGGTGAGCGGGGTGTTCGCCGCCCAGCAGATCAAACCGCAGGCCCGTACCCTCGCGACCGATCGCGGGATCCGTTGTGTGACATTGGACTACGACAAGATGCGCGGTATGGACAGCGACGAGTACCGGCTGTTCTGATCGCGTGCGGCCCGGCGGGGTATGACATCGGCCCTAGACTGGGCGCCATGGGCAGGCGCCGCGTTCCGTCTCGCAGGCAGGGCACGCCACCGCCGCTGCCGCCGTCACGACGCATCGAGACCGGGCCTGGCGGATACGACTACGAGGTGCGCGGCGTTGCCGCCGCCCGGGCGGTGAAGGTCTACCGGTGCCCCGGATGCGATCACGAAATCCGAACCGGGACCGCACATTTGGTGGTGTGGCCCGCGGATATGGGCGAACATGGAGCCGACGATCGGCGGCACTGGCACACGTCGTGCTGGTCGCACCGCGCGAACCGCAGCCCTACCCGCCGATGGTCCTGATGGGGCCCAGCGCGACAGCTAGTGCGCCGCGAACTTGTCCGGTGCCTGCTCCACCAGCTCGACCAGCACCCCGCCGGCGTCCTTGGGGTGGACGAAGTTGATGCGCGAGTTGGCGGTACCGCGTCGGGGCGCGTCGTAGAGCAGGCGCACGCCCTGGCTGCGGAAACGTTCGGAGAGCGCGTCGATGTCGCTGACCCGGTAGGCCAGCTGCTGCAGGCCGGCACCGCGCTTGTCGATGAACTTGGCGATGGTCGACGTCTCGTCGAGCGGGGCCATCAGCTGGATCTGCGTGCTGCCCACCGGTGCTCCACGCACCGACAGCATCGCCTCCCGGACGCCCTGTTCCTCGTTGATCTCCTCATGCAGCACGATCATGCCGAGGTTGTCGTGGTACCACTTGATCGCCACGTCGAGGTCGGGGACCGCGATGCCGACGTGATCGATCGCCGTGACAAGCGCGGTGGCGAGTAACGGACGGGCGTCGACTTGATCAGCGGTCATTACTTAACGGTAACCTGTCGGGAAAGATCGCGCTTCCGTGATCGGCCGGTCGGCCGCACGGGACCTTGTGGAGGTGGAAATGACAACGTCTGTCATCGTTGCTGGAGCCCGGACTCCGGTCGGCAAGCTGTTGGGCTCGCTCAAGGATTTCTCGGCCAGTGACCTGGGTGGGATTGCGATCGCCGGTGCACTGGAGAAGGCCAAAGTGCCAGCGTCGGCCGTCGAGTACGTGATCATGGGCCAGATCCTGACCGCCGGCGCCGGACAGATGCCGGCCCGACAGGCGTCGGTGGCCGCCGGCATTCCCTGGGATGTGCCGTCGCTGAGCATCAACAAGATGTGCCTGTCGGGGATCAACGCGATCGCCCTGGCCGACCAGCTGATCCGCGCGGGCGAGTACGACGTGGTCGTCGCCGGGGGACAGGAGTCGATGACCCGGGCGCCGCACCTGCTCAAGAACAGCCGCGAGGGCTACAAGTACGGCGATGTCACCATGCTCGACCACATGGCCTACGACGGGCTGCACGACGTGTTCACCGACCAGTCGATGGGTGCGCTGACGGATCAGTGCAACAGCGCCGACTATCACTTCACCCGCGATGAGCAGGACGAATACGCCGCTCAGTCGCATCGCCGGGCGGCCGCGGCCTGGAAGGACGGGCTGTTCGACGAGGAGGTCGTCCCGGTGTCGATTCCGCAGCGCAAGGGTGACCCGATCGTGTTCGGCAAGGACGAAGGTGTCCGCGCCGACACCACCACCGACTCCCTGTCCAGGCTCAAGCCCGGATTCCGCAAAGACGGCACGATCACCGCCGGCTCGTCGTCGCAGATCTCCGACGGCGCCGCTGCGGTCGTGGTGATGAGTAAGGACAAGGCCATCGAGCTGGGGCTGGATTGGCTGTGCGAGATCGTCGCCAACGGTTCGGTCGCCGGCCTGGATTCCACACTGCAGTCCCAGCCGGGTGCGGCCATCGAGAAAGCCCTGGCTAAGGCGGGTATCACCGCCGGCGACCTCGACGTGGTGGAACTCAATGAGGCGTTCTCCGCGGTTGTGCTGGCGGGCATCCGCGACGTCGGGCTGGATCCGTCGATCGTCAACGTCAACGGCGGTGCCATCGCGATCGGTCACCCGGTGGGTGCCTCGGGGGCCAGGATCACCCTGCACGCCGCCCTGGAGTTGGCCCGCCGTGGTTCCGGCTATGCCGTGGCCGCGCTGTGCGGCGGCGGCGGCCAGGGTGACGCGCTCATCCTGCGGCGGCCGTAGCCACCTCAGTCGTCAACGACGCTTCGTAGTAGCTGGAGCGCCGCTCGGGCACAATGGCGGCCATGACGAGCACTTTTGACTTCCGCACAGCGGCAGGTTGGTTTCGATTGGTGGCGCTGCTGGAAGCGGTGAGCTGGGTCGGACTGCTGGTCGGGATGTACTTCAAGTACCTGGGGACTCCGCGCACCGAGGTCGGTGTCAAGGTGTTCGGCATGGCTCACGGGCTGGTGTTCATCGCCTTCGTGGTGCTCGCTCTGTTCGTGGGTGTGGCGTTCAAATGGGGTATCGGGACGTGGTTGCTGGCGTTGCTGGCGAGCATCGTGCCGTTGGGCAGTGTGATCTTCCTCATATGGGTCGATCGCACCGGCCGTATGGGTGTTTTGGGGGCCGCGGGACGGGCAGCGGGACCGGTCGCCGACCCGACGTGACAGACTTGGGCGTGTGACACGTCCACGACCTTCCGTCGGGCCCGCGCTGGCCGGTGCGGTTGACCTGTCGGCCCTCAAACAACGCGCTGCCGCACCCGCCGACGGTGCCGCACCCGGTGCCCGCCCCGCCGGCGGTGTCGAGATCACCGAGGCCAACCTCGAGGCGGAGGTGCTCGTCCGGTCCGGCGAGGTGCCGGTGGTCGTGCTGCTGTGGTCCCCCCGCAGCGATGCCAGCGCCCAGCTGGCCGACACACTGGCGCAGCTGGCGAACTCAGACGGCGGCACATGGTCGCTGGCGACGGTCAACGTCGACACCGTGCCGCGGGTGGCGCAGATGTTCGGGGTGCAGGCCGTGCCGACCGTGGTTGCCTTCGCCGCGGGCCAGCCGTTGTCGAGTTTCCAGGGCGCCCAGCCCGCAGACCAGTTGCGCCGCTGGGTGGATTCGCTGCTCGACGCCACGGCGGGCAAGCTCAATGGGGCGCCCGGCGCCGAGGAGCCCGAGCAGGTCGACCCCGAGGTTCAGCAGGCGCGCACCCACCTCGACGAGGGGGACTTCGACGCCGCATTGACCGCCTACCAGGCGATCCTGGAGAGCAAGCCGGACGATCCCGAGGCCAAGGGCGCGGTCCGCCAGATCGTGTTCCTGCAGCGCGCCACGACGCGTCGTCCCGACGCCGTCGTGGTCGCCGACGCCGCGCCGGGTGACGTCGAGGCGGCTTTCGCCGCGGCCGATGTGGAGATCCTGCAGCAGCAGGTCACCGACGCGTTCGACCGGCTGATCGCATTGGTCAAACGCACCGCAGGTGACGAACGCACCGAGGTGCGTACCCGCCTCATCGAGCTGTTCGACCTGTTCGACCCGGCCGACCCCGAGGTGATCGCCGGACGGCGCAAACTGGCCAACGCGCTCTACTGAGCGCCCAGGGAGTCAGGCGGGTTCGAACCACAGCGCGGCCAGCGGCGGTAGCACCATCAGCCCCGACGCCGGACGCCCGTGCCACGGTTCGTCGGTCGCCTCGATCGCGCCGTAATTGCCGACGCCCGTGCCGTTGTAGATCGTCGCGTCGGTGTTGAGCACCTCGCGCCACGTACCTGCGTGCGGCAGGCCCAGCCGGTACCGCGCGTGTTCGGAGCCGGAGAAGTTGAACACGCAGGCCAGAATCGATCCGTCGCTGCCGAACCGCAGGAAGCTCAGGACGTTGTTGGCCGAGTCGTTGGCGTCGATCCACGAGTAGCCCTCGTGGCTGGTGTCCTGGCTCCACAACGCGCTGCGGGTGCGGTAGACGCCGTTCATGTCGCGCATCATCCGCTGGATGCCGGTGGAGTAGCTATGCTCACCGAGCTGGTACCAGTCCAAGCCGCGTTCCTCGGACCATTCGGCGCGCTGGCCGAAATCTTGACCCATGAACAACAGCTTCTTACCCGGATGCGCCCACTGGTAGGCGAGCAGGCTCCGCACCCCGGCCGCCTTGACGTGGTCGTTGCCGGGCATGCGGCCCCATAACGTGCCCTTACCGTGCACCACCTCGTCATGGCTGATCGGCAGCACGAAGTTCTCGCTGTAGGCGTAGAGCATCGAGAATGTCATCTCGTGGTGGTGATAACTGCGATGAATCGGGTCGCGGCTGATGTAGTCCAGCGTGTCGTTCATCCAGCCCATGTTCCACTTCATCGAAAAGCCCAGGCCGCCAAGGTTGGTCGGGAGAGGGATTCCCGGCCAGGTGGACGTCTCCTCGGCGACGGTCACCACCCCCGGTGTCGCCTTGTGCACCGTGGCGGTCATGTGCTGCAGAGA
>JAFDWN010000044.1 GCA_018268465.1 Actinomycetota bacterium | reverse complement strand
GCCTTGGTGGCGACGGCCTTCTTCACCGGAGCCTTCTTGGCCGGCGCAGCCTTCTTCGCCGCCCGCTTGGCAGGTCCCGCGGTGACGCCGCGCTTGACCGCGGGCCCGTCCGCCGGGAGACGCTGCGCCCCAGAGACAACGGCCTTGAACTGGGCTCCGGGCCGGAACGCCGGGACCGAGGTGGGCTTCACCTTCACTGTCTCGCCGGTGCGCGGATTACGCGCGACACGGGCAGCGCGGCGACGCTGTTCGAAGACACCGAAGCCGGTGATGGTCACACTGTCGCCCTTGTGCACCGCGCGCACGATGGTGTCAACAACGTTCTCCACCGCGGCAGTGGCCTGCCGACGATCGGTGCCCAACTTGGTTGTGAGTACGTCGATGAGCTCCGCTTTGTTCATTCAATCCTCCGAAACCAGTGGCCCTCCTTGGACCGACTAGAGGACACGGTAAACCCTCTGACCACTGATTTCCAAGAGCCACGCGCAATTTCAGGCGGCCGGAGCGAATTGTTCGGCAATCCGCTTGCCCCCCTTGATCTCCTGCCGGTGGGGTCGGAACCGGGAAATGAGGTGACGAATTCGGGTCGCCGCGACCCGGATCAGGCCGGCAGAGTGCGCGGCTTCCAGGCCGGCCGATCGCCCTCATATGACTCGATCTGGTCGAGTTTCCGCAGCGTAAGGCCTATATCGTCGAGTCCCTCGAGCAGCCGCCAAGCCGTGTAGTCGTCAATCGTGAACGGCACCATGACCGTTCCCGCAGTGATATTCCGATCTTGAAGATTGACAGTGATTTCCATACCTGGGTGCTGTTCGATCAGCTTCCAGAGCAGTTCCACATCGTCCTGGGCAACTTCGGCTGCAAGCAGACCGGCCTTACCGGCGTTGCCCCGGAAAATGTCGGCGAACCGTGACGAAATAACCACCCGGAACCCGTAGTCCATCAGCGCCCAGACGGCGTGTTCGCGTGAGGATCCGGTGCCGAAATCCGGTCCGGCGACCAGAACCGACCCGCGATCGAACGGAGACAGATTCAAAATGAAAGACGGATCGGACCGCCAGGCGGCGAATAACCCATCTTCGAAACCCGTTCTGGTAACTCGCTTCAAATAGACGGCCGGGATGATCTGGTCGGTGTCGACATTCGACCTGCGCAGCGGCACACCGATGCCGGTGTGGGTGCGGAAGGCTTCCATGGCGGTTCTCCTCTAGCGGCTGGTGGCGGCGGTCAGGTCGGCGGGCGAGGCCAGGGTGCCGCGCACGGCGGTGGCGGCCGCGACCGCCGGTGACACCAAATGGGTTCGGCCGCCCTTGCCCTGGCGGCCCTCGAAATTCCGGTTGGACGTCGAGGCGCAACGCTGCCCCGGCGCGAGCTGGTCGGGATTCATGCCCAGGCACATCGAGCATCCGGCCTGGCGCCATTCCGCACCCGCGGCCATGAAGATCCGGTCGAGGCCTTCCGATTCGGCCTGGGCGCGCACCCGCATCGAGCCCGGCACGATAAGCATCCGCACCCCGTCGGCAATCGTGCGGTCACGCAGCACATCGGCGACCACGCGCAGATCCTCGATCCGGCCGTTGGTGCAGGAACCGACGAAGACGGTGTCCACCGGGATGTCGCGCATCGCGGTGCCCGGCCGGAGATCCATGTATGCCAGCGCCTTTTCGGCGGACTGGCGATCGGCGTCGCTGAGCATCAGTTCGGGGTCGGGCACCGAAGCCGACAGCGGCACACCCTGACCGGGGTTGGTTCCCCAGGTCACGAAGGGGCTCAGGGAGGCGGCGTCGATGTACACCTCGGTGTCGAACTCGGCGCCCTCGTCGGTGCGGAGCCCGCGCCACGCGGTGACCGCGGCATCCCAGTCGGCACCCGACGGGGCGTGCGGGCGGCCGCGCAGATAGTCGAACGTGGTGTCGTCGGGGGCGACCATGCCGGCGCGTGCACCGGCCTCGATGCTCATATTGCAGATCGTCATCCGGCCCTCCATCGACAGCGATTCGATGGCGCTGCCGCGGTATTCGATGACGTGGCCCTGGCCGCCGCCGGTGCCGATCTTGGCGATCACCGCCAGGATGATGTCCTTGGCGCTGACGCCCGGCGGCAGCTCACCGTCGACGTTGACCGCCATCGTGCGGAACGGCCGCAGCGACAGCGTCTGGGTGGCGAGCACATGTTCGACCTCGGAGGTGCCGATTCCCATTGCCAGCGCACCGAACGCGCCGTGCGTCGAGGTGTGACTGTCACCACAGACCACCGTCGTTCCGGGCTGGGTCAGACCCAGCTGCGGTCCGATGATGTGCACGATGCCCTGCTCGGCATCGCCCATCGGATGCAGCCGGATGCCGAATTCCGCACAGTTGCGGCGCAACGTCTCCACCTGGGTGCGTGACACGGGATCGGCGATGGGCTTGTCGATATCGACGGTCGGCACGTTGTGGTCCTCGGTCGCGATCGTCAGGTCCGGGCGGCGTACGGGCCGGCCGGCGAGCCGCAGACCGTCGAAGGCCTGCGGACTGGTGACCTCGTGGACGAGGTGAAGGTCGATGTAGATGAGGTCGGGCTCGCGCGCGGCGCCGCTCCCCGTTCCCCGGGCGACGATGTGGTCGTCCCAGACTTTCTCCGCCATGGTGCGTGGCTTGATGGTGGGCTGGTCCATCATTTCTCGATTCGTTTCCTCGGGGGCCTGCCGCATCGGGCTGGTCATCTCATAATGCGGGACGCTAGTATCTCCCTGTGAGACAGGATAGCGGCATCGGCGTGCTCGACAAAGCGGTGGGCGTACTGCACACGGTGGCCGAGTCGCCGTGCGGGCTGGCCGAACTGTGCGAGCGGACGGGCCTGCCCCGCGCGACCGCCCATCGCCTGGCCGCCGGGCTGGAAGTACACCGCTTGCTGGCGCGTGATGCGGACGGTCGCTGGCGCCTCGGCCCAGCGCTGACCGAGCTGGCCGGGCGCGTCAACGACCCGTTGCTCAGCGCGGGGGCGGTAGTGCTGCCCAAGCTCCGTGAGATCACCGGCGAGAGCGTGCAGCTCTATCGCCGCGAGGGCACCCAGCGGGTCTGTGTGGCCGCGCTGGAACCACCTGCCGGCCTTCGCGATACCGTGCCCGTCGGCACCCGGCTGCCGATGACCGCCGGTTCCGGCGCCAAGGTGCTGCTGGCCTACGCCGACACCGCGACGCAGCAGGCGGTGCTGGCGGCAGCGAAGTTCACCGATCGCAGCCTGGCCGAGGTGCGCCGCCGGGGCTGGGCGCAGAGCGCGGCCGAACGGGAGCCCGGCGTGGCCAGCGTGTCCGCACCCGTGCGGGACGGCCGCGGCGCCGTCATCGCCGCGGTGTCGGTGTCCGGCCCGATCGACCGGATGGGACGCCGCCCGGGGGCGCGCTGGGCCGCCGACCTGCTCGCCGCGGCCGATGCCCTGACACGCAGGCTCTGAGCGACCCGCAGCGCCACCACGGGGCCTGGGTACACCAGACCCCCGCACGGCCGAACACCGAGCCCACAGTCGGGTGACGAAACCCTCGCAGACCCCACCCACACAAGGGGGGCGAGCGGATGGTCGCGTCCGGGGACGGACGCCGCAGGAAGATGCACGAACGTGTCGTGCGAGACGGACTGAGTACCCCCGATGGGATTCGAACCCACGCTACCGCCGTGAGAGGGCGGCGTCCTAGGCCGCTAGACGACGGGGGCTAGAACTGTTTTCGGTTGGTCAGCATAGCTCAGATGAGAATGCTGACCTAATCGCCACATTGGCTGGGGTACCAGGACTCGAACCTAGAATGGCTGAACCAGAATCAGCTGTGTTGCCAATTACACCATACCCCATTGGCCACTCGTCACCGCAGGTCACGAGTGTTTTTCAACCCCGACCGGCGCCGAGCGGACCCGGCGGCCTGTCGAATGGGCCGACGTGCACACTACCAAAGATTCTGCGCTGTCATTTCACCCCTCGGCCGCCACCGCCCCCGCGCGGTCCAGTCCCGCCGCAAGCCGCGCCAGGCTGCGCTCCCTGCCCAGCAGCTCCAGCGACTCGAACAGCGGCGGGCTCACCGAGGCGCCGGTGGCCGCGACGCGCAGGGGGCCGAAGGCCTTACGCGGTTTGAGCGCCAGCCCGTCGAGCAGTGCGGTCTTGAGCGCCGCCTCGATGGCGGCGGCGGTCCACTCGTCGATGCCCGTGAGCGCATCGACGGCCGCCTGCAGCACCGGGACGGCGTCGGGCTTGAGTTCCTTGGCCACGGACTTCTCGTCGTAGGTGAACTCGCTGTCGTTGAGGAACCTCAACAGGTCCCACGCGTCGCCGAGGACGACGATGCGGGTCTGCACCAGCCGGGCCGCCTCGGCGAACCGGGTGTCGTCCAAGCCGGTCGTATGGCCGTGCACGGTGAGGTAATCCCGCAGTCGCGCGGTGAAATCCGCCTCGGTGAGCAGCCGGATGTGGTCTGCGTTGAGTGCGTCGGCCTTCTTCTGGTCGAACCGGGCCGGGTTGGAGTTGACGTCGGCGACGTCGAAGGCCGCCACCATCTCGTCGAGGCCGAACACATCGCGGTCCTCGGCGATCCCCCAACCCAGCAGCGCGAGGTAATTCAGCAGGCCCTCGGGGATGAAGCCGCGGTCGCGGTGCATGAACAGATTCGACTGGGGGTCACGCTTGGACAGCTTCTTGTTGCCCTCGCCGAGAACACTTGGCAGGTGGGCGAACTCGGGAACACGCTCGGCCACACCGATTCGTATGAGGGCCTGGTAAAGGGCGATCTGCCGCGGCGTCGAGGGCAGCAGGTCCTCTCCCCGCAACACATGGGTGATCCTCATCAGGGCGTCGTCGACCGGATTGACCAACGTGTACAACGGATCCCCGCTACCCCGGGTGAGCGCAAAATCCGGGACCGTACCCGCCGCGAAGGTGGTCGCCCCCCGCACCAGGTCGTGCCAGGTGATGTCGGCGTCGGGCATGCGCAGCCGCACCACCGGCTGACGCCCCTGAACCAGGTAGTCGGCCCGCTGGGCATCGGTGAGGTCGCGGTCGAAGTTGTCGTAGCCGAGCTTGGGGTTTCGGCCCGCGGCGACGTGGCGGGCTTCGACCTCCTCAGCGGTGGAGAACGCCTCGTACGCCTCGCCCGCGTCGAGCAGCCGCGCGATGACGTCGCGGTAGATCTCGCGGCGTTCGGACTGCCGGTAGGGCGCATAGGGACCGCCGACCTCGGGGCCCTCGTCGTAGTCGAGCCCGAGCCAGCTCAGCGCGTCGAGGATCGCCCGGTAGCTCTCCTCGCTGTCCCGCTGGGGATCGGTGTCCTCAAGCCGGAAGACGAACGTGCCGCCGGTGTGCCGGGCGTAGGCCCAGTTGAACAGCGCCGTGCGGACGAGGCCGACATGCGGGGTGCCGGTCGGCGAGGGGCAGAACCGGACCCGGACGGCCCGCGGCGAATCGGTATCAGTCATGACTTTCCTTTGCGGACAACCGGGTTGGTCAGCGTCCCGATGCCTTCGATGGAGATGCTCACGGTGTCGCCGTGTTCGATGGGCGCGACACCTTCGGGCGTCCCGGTGAGGATGAGGTCGCCGGGCAGCAATGTCATCACCGCGGAGATCCACTCCACGATCGCGCCGATGTCGTGCATCATCAGCGACGTGCGGGTGCGCTGACGAACCTCACCGTTGACCTCGGTGCGCAGCTCCACGTCGGCGGGGTCGAGATCGGTGACGATCCACGGGCCGACGGGACAGAACGTGTCGTGGCCCTTGGCTCTGGTCCACTGACCGTCCTTCTTCTGCTGATCCCGCGCCGAGACGTCGTTGCCAATGGTGTAACCCAGGATGTTCTCGGCGGCCCGCGCGGCCGGCACATCCTTGCAGGGACGGCCGATGACCGCCGCCAACTCACCCTCGAAATGCACGGGATGGGCGTCGGCGGGCAGCTGGATCGGCACCCCGGGGCCGATGATCGCGGTGTTCGGCTTGAGGAAGATGATCGGGTCGGGGAAGTGACCGCCGCCCATCTCCTCGATGTGGGCGGCGTAGTTCTTGCCGATGCAGACGACCTTGCTCGCCAGGATGGGTGCCAGCAGCCGGACGTCGGCCAGCGGCCAGGATCGGCCGGTGAAATCGGGTGTACCGAACGGATGTTCGGCGATCTCGCGTGCGACGAGTGCATCCTCGTCGCCCTCGATACTGACAAAGGCGACCCCGTCGGGGCTGGCGATTCGTCCCAGGCGCATAGGGGTCAGCCTAGTGACCACGCCAGAACCGCCGACACCGCGCGTCCGCAGCCGGGGCCGCGCGGCACCGGCGCCGCCGGCGCGGCGGCCGGAAACACCCGGCCCGGCCGCACCGTGACGCCTGGCGCGCACCCCCACGACGTCCCCGTCCGCGTGCAGGGTTTCATATGTTGGGATCACAGTTCGGCATGTTGAGACAGCATGCGACGATGACAGCATGGAGAGGTCGATCGGTTCGGCGCGGCGCTGGTCGATGCTCGCGATCGCGCTGTCCACGACGCTGTGCGTCAACGTGTTCATCAACGGCGTCGCGTTCCTCATCCCGACACTGCACACTCAACGCGGGCTCGACCTGGCCCAGGCCGGACTGCTGTCGGCGCTGCCGAGTTTCGGCATGGTGGCCACGCTCATCGCATGGGGTTACGTGGTCGACCGGATCGGCGAACGGATCGTGCTCGCGGTCGGTGCGGCACTCACCGCTGCCGCGGCACTGGCGGCGGCGACGGCGCAGTCGCTGGCGGCGACCGGGGTGTTCCTGCTGCTTGGCGGGATGGCCGCGGCCAGCAGCAACTCGGCGAGCGCGCGCCTGGTCGTCGGATGGTTCCCACCCGATCGGCGCGGCCTGGTGATGGGCATCCGCCAGACAGCCCAGCCGCTCGGAGTCGCACTGGGCGCCTTGGTGATTCCCCGGCTGGCCGAGGGGCACGGCGTGTCGGCGGCACTGATGTTCCCCGCCGTCATCTGCGCCGTCGCCGCCGTCGTGTCCGGGGCCGGGGTCATCGATCCGCCACGGCCACCGCGCGCCGACGCCCCCGACGAGCACCTGGCGAACCCATATCGGGGGTCGGCGGTGCTGTGGCGGATCCACGCCGTGTCGGTGCTGCTCGTGGTGCCTCAAGTGGTGGTGTGGACGTTCACCCTGGTGTGGTTGATGGCCGACCGCGGTTGGTCGGCCACGTCGGCGGGCGCCCTGGTGACCGTCGCCCAGGTGCTGGGCGCGTGCGGCAGGATCACCGCCGGACGGTGGTCGGATGCCGTCGGCTCGCGGCTGCGGCCGATCCGGACCATCGCGCTGGCCGCGGCGGCCACGATGGCACTGCTGGCCGTCACCGACTGGCTCGCCTCCCCCGTCAGCGTCGCGCTGATGGTGGTCGCATCGGTGATCACCGTGTCCGACAACGGTTTGGCCTTCACCGCGATCGCCGAGATCGCCGGCCCGTTCTGGAGCGGGCGGGCGCTGGGAACCCAGAACACCAGCCAGCTGCTGGCGTCGGGTATCGCCCCGCCGTTGTTCGGCGGCCTGATCGGGATCGCCGGCTACCCCGCGGCATTCGCTGTCTGCGCCGTCTTCCCGCTCATCGCCCTGCCGCTGGTGCCCGCCGACCCCGAAACCGGCACCCTACACTGAGATTTCGCCGCGTAGACGGGCCGGCGGTCTAGAGGAGGCCGACGATCCGGTCGCCCACCTCACTGGTCGACAGCGGGGTGTCGCCGCGTCCGGCCAGGTGCGCCTCCACAGCCTTGTCGACGCGGGCCGCCGCATCGGTTTCGCCGACGTGGGCCAACAGCAACGCGACCGACATGATCGCGGCCGTCGGATCGGCCAACCCCTGACCCGCGATATCGGGTGCGCTGCCGTGCACCGGTTCGAACATCGACGGATTCGTCCGCGTCGCATCGATGTTGCCGCTGGCGGCCAGCCCGATTCCGCCTGCCACGGCGGCAGCCAGGTCGGTGACGATATCGCCGAACAGGTTGTCGGTGACGATGACGTCGAACCGTCCGGGATCGGTCACGAGATGGATCATGGCGGCGTCGACATGCTGGTAGGCGACCTCGACGTCGGGATACTCCGCGCCGACCTCGGCCACGATCCGCGACCACAGCGTCCCCGCGTAGGACAGGACGTTCGTCTTGTGCACCAGCGTCAGGTGTTTGCGCCGGGCCTGCGCGCGGGTGAACGCATCGCGCACCACCCGCTCAATGCCGAACGCCGTGTTGAGACTGACCTCGGTCGCGACCTCATGGGCGGTGCCCACGCGGATCGCGCCGCCGGTGCCGGTGTAAGGACCCTCGGTCCCCTCGCGCACGACGACGAAGTCGACGTCCGGGTTACCCGCCAGCGGACTCGTCACGCCCGGATACAGCCGCGACGGACGCAGGTTGACGTGATGGTCGAGCGCGAACCGCAACGTCAGCAGCAGACCCCGTTCCAGCACACCGCTGGGTACTGACGGATCACCGATGGCGCCCAACAGAATCGCGTCGTGCTCCCGCAGCTCGTCGACGAGGCCGTCGGGCAGGATCTCCCCCGTCGCGTGGTAGCGCCGGGCACCCAGCTCGTACTCGGTCTTCTCGACGCCGGGCACGACCGCGTCGAGAACCTTGACCGCCTCGGCGATCACCTCGGGGCCGATGCCGTCACCGGCGATGATCGCGACCTTCACTGTGATGTCTCCCGGGTCGCTTCGCTCCTGCCCTCCGAGGCTGATTCCCGGGTCGCTTCGCTCCTGCCCTCCGAGGCTGATTCCCGGGTCGCTTCGCTCCTGCCCTCCGAGGCTGATTCCCGGGTCGCTTCGCTCCTGCCCTCCGAAAGATCCACCACTTCCAGCGTCGTCGCATCCACCGCCGCGCGGATGGCGGCACGCACGTCGGGGGGCACGCTGCGGTCGAGCCGCAGCATGATCGTCGCACCTTCCCCGTCGGCGTCCTGACTCAGCTGGGCCGCAAGAATATTGACGTCGGCGCCGCCCAGCAGGGTGCCGATCTTGCCGAGCGCGCCGGGCTGGTCGCTGTAGTTGATGATCAGGTTCACGCCCTCGGCACGCAGATCGAAGTTGCGCCCGTTGATCTGGACGATCTTCTGGACCAGCTGCGGACCCGACAGCGTGCCCGCGACATTGAGCGCCGTCCCGTCGCCGTACACGGCCCGGACGTCGACCACACTGCGGTGGTTGGGGCTTTCGGTGGCGGTGACCAATTCGGCTGCCACACCGCGCTCCGCGGCCAGCGCCGGTGCGTTGACGAACGTCACCTGGTCTTCGATGACCGCAGAGAACAGTCCGCGGATCGCCGAAAGTTTGAGCACCCCAACATCTTCGGACGCCAGCTCACCGAACACCCCCACGGTGAGCGACACCGGGAGCTCCGGCGACAACGCTCCGACGAGCACGCCGAGCTTGCGCACGACGTCCAGCCACGGCGCAACCTCCTCGCCGACGACTCCCCCGCCGACGTTGACGGCGTCGGGCACGAACTCACCGGCCAGCGCGAGCCGGACGCTGGCGGCGACGTCGGTGCCCGCCCTGTCCTGAGCCTCGGCGGTCGACGCGCCCAGATGCGGCGTGACCACGACCTGCGGCAGGTCGAACAACGGGCTGTCGGTGCAGGGCTCGGTGGCGAACACGTCGAGACCGGCCGCGCGGACATGACCGCTGGTGACGGCCTCGGCGAGGGCGGCCTCGTCGATGAGTCCCCCCCGCGCGGCGTTGACGATGATCACGCCGGGCTTGGTCCTGGCCAGCGCCTCCGTGCCGATCAGACCGGCGGTCTCCGGGGTCTTCGGCAGGTGCACGGAGATGAAATCGGCCCGTGCCAACAGATCGTCCAGCGACAGCAGCTCGATCCCCAATTGTGCTGCGCGTGCAGGTGAGACGTACGGGTCGTAGGCCACCACATGGGTGCCGAATGCCGCCAGGCGCGCGGCCACCAGTTGTCCGATGCGCCCCAGTCCGACCACGCCGACGGTCTTGCCGTAGATCTCGGTGCCGGAGAACGACGACCTTTTCCAGGTTCGGTCGCGCAGCGTGGCGTCGGCGGCAGGGATCTGCCGGGCGGTCGACAACAGCAGTGCCAGTGCGTGCTCGGCGGCGCTGTGGATGTTCGAGGTGGGGGCGTTGACCACCAGCACGCCGCGCGCGGTGGCGGCGTCGACGTCCACGTTGTCCAGACCGACGCCGGCCCGGGCGACGATCTTGAGCTTGGGCGCCGCGGCGAGGACTTCGGCGTCCACGGTGGTGGCCGACCGCACCAGCAGCGCGTCGGCGTCCGCAACGGCGGCCAGCAGCTTGTCACGGTCCGGACCATTGACCCAGCGGACCTCGACCTGCTCACCAAGGGCGGCGACGGTCGAGTCCGCGAGCTTGTCGGCAATCAGTACAACGGGAAGACTCACGCGAACAGAGTAGTGCGTGCCCAACTGGCGACTTCGGCGCGGTCCCGTGCGCTCGACGTCCGCGCGAGCACCGAAATCACGGATTGAGGGCCGTCACCGCCATCCCCCGGTAGCGGTCGTCGGTGAGCTGGTCGAGCAGCACGGCCGCCAGGTCTGCGCGCGACAGCTGCGATCGCAACCCGGTGCGCACCGACGGGCCGACAGCCACGTGGCCCGACACGGGCGCGTCGGTCAGCCGCGGCGGCCGCACCAGCGTCCACGCCAAACCGTGGGCCGGATCGCGGATCTCGGCCTCGGCCCGATCGGCTTCGGCCAGCCGGTCGCGTCCGGCCAACCGCGGCCAGAGCAGGCGGGCCGTGCGGGATTGGTCGGCCACGCTCGACCCCACTCCGACCGTCGACACCGCCACGATGCGCGCCACGCCGTGGGTGTGCATCTGCCGGGCGAGGTTGGCCGTCCCCTCGGAGCGCACGGTGCCCGCCGGTTGGCCGATCCGCACGCCCAGGCAGCAGACCACCGCGTCCACCCCGGCCAGCGCGGTCCCGACGGTGCCGGCGTCCCGGACGTCCCCTGTGATCACACCGGCAGCCGGGTCGACACCCGCTCGGCCGTTGCGCACCAGCGCCGTCACCGACCACCCGCGTTCGAGCGCCTGGCCCACGACCGCCGCACCCGTACCTCCAGTCGCGCCGACGACACCCACCTTCAGCGCCTGCGGCTGATCCGGGCACTCGTCGACGTCGGCGGCCTGAGCACCGAAGCCGTGCGCGACGTCCTCGCGGCCGTAGACGACCCCCCGCCGCCCGATCGGTGACGTTCTCGCGGTTGCGCACCGCGCGTCGGCGACCCCGGCGGTCGCACCGTCGGCCGTGGTGGCCGCACTGGTCGACGATTTCGTTCGCCACCGCGGCTGGCGGATTCGCGCCGAATCACCCGCCAGAAACGACCTG
The DNA here is from genome assembly GCA_018268465.1 of Actinomycetota bacterium. Classification (GTDB taxonomy): domain Bacteria; phylum Actinomycetota; class Actinomycetes; order Mycobacteriales; family Mycobacteriaceae; genus Mycobacterium. The sequence continues at coordinate 11,881 of JAFDWN010000044.1, read as the reverse complement.
GGTGCGGTGCTGGCCGCCATCACCGCTCTGCAACCGCACCCGGCGGGGGGCGCAAGACACGTACCCGACGTCGGCACCGGGGACGGAGTGAACGCGCTGCTGGACCCCTACGCCGACGCGATCGAGCCGCTGGCTCGCACCGAGATCGCCAACGCCCCGGCCGGCCTGACACGCGATGAACTCGTCGAGCGAGTCGTTGCGGGCACGATCCTGCTCGAACGCGCGATGGCTGCCCTACGCCGAATGGCCCAGGAGCACTATGCGGTGGGTGAGCCCAACCCGCACCCGCGGCCGCCCGGCCCTGCCTAGGCTGGCGCTCATGACCAAACTCGCGATCATCTACTACTCCGCGACGGGACACGGCACCTCGATGGCGAAGCGGGTGGCCGCCGCGGCGGAAGCAGCGGGCGCGGAAGTCCGAGTCAGACACGTCGCCGAAACCCGCGACCCCGAGTCGTTCGCGTCCAACCCGGCGTGGACGGCCAATTACGAAGCGACCAAAGACCTGCCCGCGGCCACCGGAGACGACATCGTCTGGGCCGATGCGGTGATCTTCGGATCACCCACCCGATTCGGCTCGGTCGCCTCGCAGTTGCGGGACTTTCTCGACGGACTCGGCGGGCTGTGGGCGCAGGGCAAGCTCGCAGACAAGGTCTACGCCGGGTTCACCTCGACGAACACCGCACACGGTGGGCAGGAGACCACACTGCTCACGCTGTATGTCACGCTCATGCATTTCGGCGGGATCATCGTCCCGCCCGGGTACACCGACCAGCTGAAGTTCGTCGACGGCAATCCCTACGGCGTGAGTCTGATCGCCGACCACGACAACATCAGCCGCTTCGACGACGCCATCGACGCCGCACTGGACCATCTGGCCCGTCGCGTCGTCGCCATCACCGACCGGCTCACCTCCTGAGCGACGTCGGTGCTCCCGCGTGCGGCCAGCGCACGCGAGAGCACCGACATCACAAGGGTCAGGCGGTTTCGGTGATCGGCCGGTCCACCCAGCTCATCAGGTCGCGCAGCTTCTTGCCGGTGACCTCGATCGGGTGCTCGGCGTTCTCCTTGCGCAGGCCCTCGAGCTCCTTGTTGCCACCCTCGACATTGGCGACCAGACGCTTGACGAAGCTGCCGTCCTGGATGTCGGACAGGATCTGCTGCATCCGCTTCTTGGTATCCGCGTCGATGACCCGCGGCCCGGACAGGTAGCCGCCGAACTCCGCGGTGTCGGACACCGAGTAGTTCATCCGCGCGATGCCGCCCTCGTAGATCAGATCGACGATGAGCTTCAGCTCGTGCAGCACCTCGAAGTAGGCCAGTTCGGGGGCGTAGCCCGCCTCGACCATCACCTCGAAGCCCGTCTTGATGAGTTCCTCGGTGCCGCCGCACAACACGGCCTGCTCACCGAACAGGTCGGTCTCGGTCTCGTCCTTGAACGTGGTCTTGATGACGCCGGCGCGGGCACCGCCGATGGCCTTGGCGTAGGACAGCGCGAGCGCCAGACCCTCACCCTTGGGATCCTGCTCGACGGCGACCAGGCACGGCACACCCTTGCCGTCGACGAACTGGCGGCGCACCAGATGCCCGGGACCCTTCGGGGCGACCATGCCGATGGTCACGTTGGCCGGCGGCTTGATCAGGCCGAAGTGGATGTTCAGCCCGTGGCCGAAGAACAGCGCGTTGCCGTCCTCGAGGTTCGGCTCGATGTCGTTCGTGAAGATCTCGGCCTGCGCGGTGTCGGGCGCCAGCAGCATGATGACGTCGGCCCACTTGGCGACCTCGGCGGGCGTGTCCACGGCCAGGCCCTGTTCGGCCACCTTATCGCGGGACTTCGAACCCTCCTTGAGGCCGACCTTCACCTCGACGCCCGAGTCGCGCAGCGACAGCGAATGGGCATGGCCCTGGCTGCCGTAGCCGATCACACCGACCTTGCGACCCTGAATGATCGACAGGTCGGCGTCGTCGTCGTAGTACATCTCTACTGCCACTGTGGATTTCCTTACTCTTCTTGCTCTGCTGCGTGGAACGTTACTTGGCGGTGCCGATGCCGCGGGGACCGCGTGACAGCGAGACCACCCCGGATTGGACGAGTTCACGGATACCGTACGGCTCGAGCATCCGCAGCAGTGCCTCGATCTTGCCCTGGGTACCCGTCGCCTCGACGGTCAGCGACTCATTAGACACATCAACGACTTTCGCGCGGAAAAGGTTCACCGCCTCGATAACCTGACCGCGGGTGGTGGCGTCGGCACGGACTTTGATCAGCGCGAGTTCGCGGGACACCGAGTTGTCCTCGTCCTGCTCGACGATCTTGATGACGTTGATCAACTTGTTGAGCTGTTTGGTGATCTGCTCCAGCGGTGAATCCTCGACGCTGACCACGATCGTCATCCGCGACATGTTCTTCTGCTCGGTCGCGCCGACCGCCAGCGACTGGATGTTGAATCCGCGCCGGGAGAACAGCGCGGCCACGCGGGCCAGAACACCTGGCTTGTCCTCCACGAGGACCGACAGGGTGTGGGTGGAAACGGTGCTCATCGCTCGGCTCCCGCCCGTTCCGGTCCTCGCTCGTTCATCGCTGATCGGGTGCTCACGCGTGCCCCTCTTCCACATCGTCGAACAGCGGGCGGATCCCGCGCGCCGCCTGGATCTCGTCGTTGCTGGTGCCCGCGGCGACCATCGGCCACACCTGCGCGTCGGCGCCGACGATGAAGTCGATGACCACGGGCCGATCGTTGATCTCACGCGCCTTGTTGATCACGTCGACGACGTCTTCTTCACGCTCACAGCGCATTCCGACGCAGCCCAGCGCCTCGGCCAGTTTGACGAAGTCGGGAATGCGGTGGGAGTGCGTCGCCAGGTCGGTTTGGCTGTAGCGCTGCTCGTAGAACAGCGTCTGCCATTGCCGCACCATGCCCAGGTTGCCGTTGTTGATGATCGCGACCTTGATCGGCACACCCTCGATGGCGCAGGTGGCCAGCTCCTGGTTGGTCATCTGGAAGCAGCCGTCACCGTCGATCGCCCAGACCTCGGCCTCGGGCGCACCCATCTTGGCGCCGAGCGCCGCCGGGATGGCGAAGCCCATGGTGCCAAGACCGCCGGAATTGAGCCAGGTGCGCGGCTTTTCGTACTTGATGAACTGCGCGGCCCACATCTGGTGCTGACCCACGCCGGCGGCGTAGATCGCGTCGGGCCCGGCGATCTCGCCCAGCTTCTCGATGACGTACTCCGGGGAGAGGCTGCCGTCGCTCTGCGGGCCGTAGCTCAGCGGGTAGGTCGACTGCACGCCGCGCAGGTATTCCCACCAGTTGTCGATCGTGATCGCGCCGATGGTGCCGTCGCGGCGCAGCGCCTCGATCAGGTCGGTGATGACGGCCTTGACGTCCCCGACGATGGGCACGTCGGCGTGGCGGTTCTTGCCGATCTCCGCGGGGTCGATGTCGGCATGGATGACCTTGGCTTCCGGCGCAAACGAATCCAGCTTGCCCGTCACCCGGTCGTCGAAGCGGGTGCCCAGCGCGATCAGCAGATCACTGCGCTGCAGTGCCGCAACCGCCGACACGGCGCCGTGCATACCGGGCATGCCCACGTTCTGCGGATGGCTGTCGGGGAACGCGCCGCGCGCCATCAGCGTCGTGACGACCGGAATGCCGGTCAGCTCGGCCAGATCCAGCAGCTGCTCGGTCGCCTCACCGCGCAGCACGCCGCCGCCGACGTAGAGCACGGGCTTGCGCGCCGCGGCGATGAGTTTGGCGGCCTCACGGATCTGCCGGTTGTGCGGTTTGGTGTTCGGCTTGTATCCCGGCAGATCGATGACGGGCGGCCAGCTGAACGTGCACTGCCCCTGCAGCAGGTCCTTGGGGATGTCGACCAGCACGGCGCCGGGACGTCCCGACGCGGCGATGTGAAACGCCTCGGCGATGACCTGGGGGATGTCGTCGCCGTTGCGAACCAGGAAGTTGTGCTTGGTGATCGGCATGGTGATGCCCGAGATGTCGGCTTCCTGGAAGGCGTCGGTGCCGATCAGTCCGCGACCGACCTGGCCCGTGATCGCCACGACCGGAATGGAATCCATCTGCGCGTCGGCCAGCGGCGTCACCAGGTTGGTCGCACCGGGACCGGAGGTGGCCATCATGACGCCGACCCGGCCGGTCGCGTGGGCGTACCCGGCGGCGGCGTGGCCGGCGCCCTGTTCGTGGCGGACCAGCACGTGGCGCAGCTTCTGCGAGTCGTAGAGCGGGTCGTAGACCGGCAGCACCGCGCCGCCGGGGATGCCGAAGATGACCTCGACGTCGAGTTCCTCGAGCGACCGGATGACCGCCTGCGCACCGGTCAGCTGATGCGGTGCGATCCGTTTCGGCTGGGACGCCCCGGTTTTGACGGACGGTGTGCCGTGCGTCGCCGCGGGGTTTCCGCCGTTGGCCGGTGTCTCCGACCGTTGCGGCGGCTGTGTTGTTGGAGCACTCACTGTTCTGGTCTCTCTTCGATTTTCTCGGTGGATTCTCGGTGCCGGTCCGTGCTGTACCTGGCGCAAGAAAAAACCCCCGCCAGCAGGGCTGCTGTACGAGGGTGGCGCGTTGATGCTGGTGGCTATGCCCGGCAAAGGGCCAGCGCGGCATCAACGCGCCAACCAATTACTACGAGCATGTCCGGGGTCTGCATAACAGACGACGGTAGCCTCCGCACAGGTCAAAGGTCAAATTCCGGTGCGCCGCCGGGAACGGTCCGGGACGGGCCGCCGACCCTGGTCGGGCCCGATGGAAAGATGTGCGGTGTGAGCCCTGCATCCGCGTCCGCACCACCGGCGCCGGTGGTCCTGCGAATCTCACCGATCGCTCACATCGCCGTCGGCTTTCTGGCGTTGGGGCTGCTGTCGCTCGTGCTGACCGAGCCGACGTGGTTCGCACCGCTGCTGGTGATACCGGTCCTGTTGTCGGCGGCGATCATTCGATACCGCACCGTGGCCGACCGCGAGACGTTGACCGCGCGCACATTGCTGGGCAGCCGGCGCACGGCGTGGGAAGACGTCGCAGGCCTGCGTTTCGGCAAGGGCTCGTGGGCGTATGCGCGTCGCACCGACGGCACCGAGATCCGGCTGCCCGCGGTGACGTTCTCGACGCTGCCGCTGCTGACCGAGGTCAGTGGTGGACGGGTGCCCAACCCGTACGCCTGACAGGGTGCCGCGTCAGGCCAACGGATTGGCGCCGTTGAGCAGAATCCAGACGGCCACTCCGGCGCCCAGTCCGAGCAGCAGCGCCACGAACGACCCGACGAACGGGCGGCGGGCCCAGCCACGACCCGCATCGAATCCGTAACGGCCGGGTCCGGTGAGGATGATCGCGGCGGCCACGACGATCAGGGTGATCTGGTATTCGTGCCCCTCGGGCAGGAAGAACGAGAGATAGCCTGCCCCGGGCTGGGCCACGACGGCGGCGAGCAGCGCGTTGAGCAGGTAAGCCAGCGCGGCGGCCGCGGCCAGCGGCGTGAACAATCCGAGCACCAGCAGCACACCTGCGCCGATCTGCGTCCCGGCGCCGACATAGGTGAGGATGCCCGCGTGCTGATATCCCATCTCGGCCAGCGAGTCCTGGAATCCGCCCAGCCCCGGGCCACCCCACCAGCCGAACGCCTTCTGCAGGCCGTGCACGATGAGCAGGGCACCCAACCCCACCCGCAGCAGCATCAACCCCAGATCCTGGGTGCCGCGGCGCCCCGCTGCCTTGATGCGGTCGGCGGCGAACGGGTCGGGACCGATCTCGGCGGGTTCGGCGGCGAAGACGCCCACGCCGTGACCGACGCCGGGCTGAACATACGGCAGGGGCTCCGGCTCGCTGACCAGGCCGAAAGCGGGCTGGTCGGGTGCCGGCTTGGTCGAGTCGTAACGCGGGATCGCGGTGGTTTCGAAATCTCCGCCATAGGTCGACGACGGCAGGTCGTCTTCGGGGTCGACCAGGCTTGCCGAAGACGGTCGGCCTGGATCGCTGGGCCGTTGCCAGGCGCGTGGGTCCTGGGAGTGACTGGTCACGCAGCCCAGGGTAAGTGCAAGTCAGTCCCGAACCGAGGATTTACCACGGCGCTTCGAGCACCGTATTCGCGGTGGTCGGAGCACCGCGTGGCGCGCACCGCCGGACGATCCGTAACCTGGCCAGCATGAAAATGCGCGCGCCCGTACGGGGTGCGGCCGCCGTGCTGTGCGCCGCGATGCTGGTGGCGCCGGGCTGCGCGCGCTTCGACTCGCTGCAGTCGCAGCCGTTCACCACCGAGCCCGAACTGCGACCGGGACCGACGTCGACGCCGCCGCCGCCACCGCCGCTGCCGCCGACACCGTTCCCGAAGGAATGCCCGGCGCCCGGGGTGATGCAGGGCTGCCTGGAGAGCACCAGCGGGCTGATCATGGGACCGGACAGCCAGTCGGCGCTGGTCGCCGAACGGGTCACCGGCGCCGTAAAAGAGGTGTCGGTGCGCGCCGAGCCCACGGTGAAGACGACGATTCCGGTCGATCCGAGCGGCGACGGCGGATTGATGGACATCGTGCTGTCGCCGACGTACAGCCAGGACCGGTTGATGTACGCCTACATCACCACGCCCACCGACAACCGGGTGGTCCGCATCGCCGACGGTGACATCCCGAAGCCGATTCTCACCGGCATCCCCAAGGGCGCCACCGGCAATATGGGTGCGCTGATGTTCACCAGCCCGACGACGCTCCTGGTGCAGACGGGCGACGCCGGCGACCCCGCCGCGGCGGCCGATCCGGGTTCGCTCGCCGGCAAGGTGTTGCGGATCGAGCAGCCGACGACGGTCGACCAGGCGCCGACCACCACCGCGCTGAGCGGGATGGGCGCGGCCGGGGGCATGTGCATCGACCCGGCGGACGGCTCGCTCTACATCACCGATCGCACACCGACCGCCGACCGCCTGCAGCGAGTCACCAAGGACTCCAAGACCTCGACGGTGTGGACCTGGCCCGACCGGCCCGGCGTCGCCGGATGCGCCGCGCTGGACGGGACGGTGCTGGTGAACCTGGTCAACACCAAACAGACTGTGGCGGTGCGCCTGGCGCCCGACACCGGCGCGGTGACCGGTGACCCGGAGGTGATCCGCCAGGACACCCGCGGGCACGTGTGGGCACTTGCGCTGTCACCCGACGGCAATGTGTGGGGTGCCACGGTGAACAAGACCGCCGGCGACGCGGAACGCCTCGACGACGTCGTGTTCCCGCTGTTCCCGCAGGGCGGCGGCTTCCCGCGCAGCAACGCCGACAACACCTGAGCCGCCGCGCGACACATCCTGCGCCGAGATCGGCGTCAGCGTGGTCCGCACTCGGCCTTTCCCGCGCTCACGTCGATCTCGACGCGCGTTACGAGCCGCAGGCCTGCAGCACCAGTTCGCGTACCCGGGCGGCGTCGGCCTGCCCGCGGGTCGCCTTCATCACCGCACCGACGATCGCGCCGGCGGCCGCCACCTTGCCACCCCGGATCTTCTCCGCGACGTCGGGGTTGGCGGCCAGCGCCTCGTCGACGGCCGCCTGGATCAGGGAGTCGTCGCGCACCAGCGCGAGCCCGCGGTCGGTCATCACCTGTTCGGGCCCACCCTCGCCGGCGAGCACACCTTCGACGACCTGCCGGGCGAGTTTGTTGGACAGCTTGCCGTCGTCGACGAGCTTCACCACCTCGGCGACCTGCCCCGGGGTGATGGCGAGGTCGGCGACCGAAATCTCGGTCTCATTGGCCTTCTGCACCAGGAAGTTGCCCCACCACGCGCGGGCGGCCTCGCTGGATGCGCCGTGCTCGACGGTCGCCGCCACCAACTCCACCACGCCGGCGTTGACGAGGTCGCGCATCACCTCGTCGGAGATACCCCAGTCGTCTTGAATCCGCTTGCGGCGCACCCACGGCAGCTCCGGAATGCTCTGGCGCAACCGGTCGACCAGCTCGGGGCTGGGGGCGACGGGCTCCAGGTCGGGTTCGGGGAAGTACCGGTAGTCCTGCGCGGTCTCCTTGCTGCGCCCCGGGGAGGTGTAACCGTCCTCGTGGAAGTGCCGCGTCTCCTGATGCACTGTGCCGCCGGCGGTGAGCACCGCGGCCTGGCGGCGCATCTCGTAACGGACGGCCACCTCGACGCTCTTGAGCGAGTTGACGTTCTTGGTTTCGGTGCGGGTGCCGAATTCGGCCTGCCCGATGGGCCGCAGCGAGACGTTCGCATCGCAGCGCATCGAGCCCTGATCCATCCGGACGTCCGAAACACCCAACGCGCGCAACAGGTCCCGCAGGGCCGTGACGTAGGCCCTGGCGATCTCCGGCGCCCGCTCACCGGCACCCTCGACGGGTTTGGTGACGATCTCGATCAGCGGCACGCCGGCCCGGTTGTAGTCGATGAGCGACGTCGTCGCACCCTCGATACGCCCGGTATCGCTGCCCAGGTGGGTCAGTTTGCCGGTGTCCTCCTCCATGTGGGCACGCTCGATCTGCACCCGCCACGTGGTGCCGTCGTCCAGGGGCACGTCCAGGTAGCCCTCGACGGCGATGGGTTCGTCGTACTGGCTGATCTGGTAGTTCTTCGGCATGTCCGGATAGAAGTAGTTCTTCCTGGCGAATCGGCACCACGGCACGATGTCGCAGTTGAGCGCCAGCCCGATGCGGATCGCCGACTCGACCGCGACCTGGTTGAGTACCGGCAGCGAACCCGGCAGCCCCAGGCACACCGGGCACACCTGCGTATTCGGCTCGGCGCCGAACTCGTTGGCGCACCCGCAGAACATCTTGGTCGCGGTGGACAATTCGACGTGCACCTCGAGGCCGAGCACCGGGTCGTACCGGGCGACGACGTCGTCGTAGTCGAGGAGTTCGGCGGCGACAGTCATGGCGGCGAGTCTAGTGCGGACGCCGGGCGGGTATCGCCGGCGGTGGTCAGCCGAAGAATGCCGCGGCGTCGTCGTAGCGGCTCTGCGGCACCAGCTTCAGCTGCCGGGTGGCATCGGCCAGGGCGACCCGGCCGATGTCCTGGCCGCGCAGCGACACCATCATCCCGTACTCCCCCGCGTGCGCCGCGTCGGCGGCGTTGACGCCGAAGCGGGTGGCCAGCACCCGGTCATGGGCCGTCGGGGAGCCGCCACGCTGCACGTGTCCCAGCACGGTGACGCGGACGTCCTTCTTGATCCGCTTCTCCACCTCAAAGCCGAGCTGCTGCGCCACACCGGTGAAGCGTTCGTGTCCGAATTCGTCGATGCCGCCCGCACGCAACTGCATCGACCCCTCGGCGGGTTTGGCCCCCTCGGCCACCACACAGATGAAGTGCGAGTCGCCACGGACGAACCGCTGCTTGACCAGTCGGCACACCTCCTCGACGTCGAAGGGCTGCTCGGGGATCAGGGTCATATGCGCACCGGAGGCCAGGCCGGCGTTGAGGGCGATCCACCCGGCGTGGCGGCCCATCACCTCCACCAGCATCACCCGCTGGTGCGATTCGGCCGTGCTGTGCAGGCGATCGATGGCTTCGGTGGCGATCATCAACGCCGTGTCGTGGCCGAATGTGACGTCGGTGCAGTCGATGTCGTTGTCGATGGTCTTGGGCACCCCGACGACGGGAACGCCTTCCTCGGAGAGCCAGTGCGCGGCGGTGAGCGTGCCCTCGCCGCCGATCGGGATCAGGACGTCGATGCCGTTGTCTTCGAGGGTCTGTTTGATGTCGTCCAGGCCGGCGCGCAGTTTCTCGGGATTGACCCTGGCGGTGCCGAGCATGGTGCCGCCCTTGGCGAGCAGACGGTCGTTGCGGTCGTCGTTGCGGAGCTGGACGCGGCGGTCCTCGAGCAGGCCGCGCCAGCCGTCCTGGAAACCCACCACCGTGGATCCGTACCTCGCGTCACAGGTGCGAACCACCGCCCTGATCACCGCGTTGAGCCCTGGACAGTCACCGCCTCCGGTGAGCACTCCGATCCGCATGATGTTATTTCGCTCCTCGCGTCGGCATGGGCCTATCTTGCCCGCTGACGCGCGGCCTCGCTGATCAGAGCGCCGTGGGCAACGGCCCCCGCGCGGCTTCGAATGCGGCACCGACCCGGTAGAGCCGGTCGTCGGCCAGCGCGGGCGCCATGATCTGCAACCCCACCGGCAGGTTGTCGTCGGGTGACAGCCCGGCGGGCACCGACATCCCGCAGTGCCCCGCCAGGTTCAGCGGCAGGGTGCACAGGTCGAACAGATACATGGCCAGCGGGTCGTCGACCTTCTCCCCCAGGGGGAACGCGGTGGTCGGGGTCGCCGGCGACACCAGCACGTCGACACTGCGGTAGGCCTCGTCGAGGTCGCGGGCGATCAGGGTGCGCACCTTCTGCGCCTGGTTGTAATAGGCGTCGTAGTAGCCCGCCGACAACGCGTACGCGCCGATCATGATGCGACGCTTGACTTCCGGCCCGAACCCGGCCGCACGGGTGAGCGCCATCACTTCCTCGGCGCTGTGCGTGCCGTCGTCGCCGACCCGCAGGCCGTAGCGCATCGCGTCGAAGCGAGCCAGGTTCGACGACACCTCCGACGGCAGGATCAGGTAGTAGGCCGCCAGGGAATGGTCGAAATGGGGGCAGTCGACCTCGGTGACGTCGGCCCCGAGTTCGGTGAGTCGGTCCACCGCGCTGGTGAACGCCGCCAGCACACCGGGCTGGTATCCCTCGCCGCGCAACTGGCGAACCACCCCGACCCGGATCCCGCGCAGGTCGCCGTCCGCTCCGGCGCGCGCCGCGGCGACGACGTCGGGCACCGCGGTGTCGATGGAGGTGGAGTCCTTCGGGTCGTGTCCGGCGATCACCTGGTGCAGCAGCGCGGTGTCGAGCACCGTGCGCGCGCACGGCCCACCCTGGTCCAGGGAGGAGGCGCAGGCGACGAGTCCGTAGCGCGACACCGTGCCGTAGGTGGGCTTCACCCCGACCGTGGCGGTGAGCGCGGCGGGCTGGCGGATGGAGCCGCCGGTGTCCGATCCGATGGCCAGCGGCGCCTGGAACGCCGCCAGCGCGGCCGCACTGCCACCGCCGGATCCGCCGGGCACCCGGTCGACGTCCCACGGGTTGCGGGTGGGACCGAACGCGGAGTTCTCGGTGGAGCTGCCCATCGCGAACTCGTCCATATTGGTCTTGCCCAGGATCGCGATGCCCGCCGCGCGCAGGCGCGCGGTGACGGTGGCGTCGTACGGCGAGCGCCAGCCCTCGAGGATCTTCGACCCGCACGTGGTCGGCATGTCGGTGGTGGTGAATACGTCCTTGAGCGCCAGGGGCACCCCCGCCAGCGGGGAGGCGAGGTCGTCGCCGGCGGCGACGGCGGCGTCGACGCGGCCAGCCTGCGCCAACGCCTGCTCCTCGGCGACGTGCAGGAACGCGTGGTAGCGGTCGTCGGTCGCGGCGATCTGGTCCAGGCAGGCCCGGGTGACCTCGGTGGACGACACCTCCTTGGCGGCGATCTTGGCGCCCAGGGTCGCGGCGTCGAGTCGAATCAGGTCGTCCTGCGCGCTCATTCGGCCTCTCCAAGGATGCGCGGCACGGCGAAGCGGCCGTCGACGGCGTTGGGAGCCTCGGCGAGCGCCTGGTCCTGGGTCAGGCAGGGTTCCACGGCGTCCGGGCGGGTGACGTTGACCGATTTCAGCGGGTTGTCGGTGGGCGTCACGCCGGTGACGTCGACTGACTGGATCTGGCCGACGTGGGTCAGGATCGCGTCCAGCTGGCCGGCGAAGCTGTCGAGTTCACTGTCGGTCAGGGCGAGGCGGGCCAGGCGCGCCAGGTGGGCAACCTCGTCTCGGGAGATCTGGGACACGACAGATCAGCCTAGCGGGGTGACGATGCGGGCCGCCCCGCGGCACGAGGAGGAACCCCGCGATCCCACCTAGCGGGGTGACGATG
>JAFDWN010000043.1:39989-42488 GCA_018268465.1 Actinomycetota bacterium | reverse complement strand
ATATCTATCTGAACCTACTGATAATATAGGCAGGTGGTGCTGCATGTCAGCAGGGCGCGGAGCGGCGCCCGCCGGCTCAGCGAGATCGCGGTGTTGCGGCGCGGACCGGACGGGGGCGTGGGTGTGCTGACGGCCTGGCATGCCGACAGCGGTGCCGGCGCCGGAGCGGGGTGCCTCGCGGAGTTGCTGCGGTCCCGCGGCCGGGTGGGCAGCCGCACCGCAGTGGGAGAGCCGGCATGAGCGGCGCCGCGTTGCTGTTGGCTCTGGCCCTGGTGGTCGCTCCGTCGGTGCCGCACCGGCGGCTGGGATATCGCCGGCTCGTCGTCACGAGCCGCTGGCGAATCGCGTGGACCGCGGCCGCGATTGGGGTGACCGCCGTCGCCGTCGCCGTCACCGCACCGGTGCCGGTGACGCTCGCCACCGGCGTCGTGGTGACCACGGCGGTGATGCGGCGGCGCCGGCGTATGCGCCTGCTGCGCAGGTCGGCGGAGTCGGCCGACTTGCTCAGCGCCCTGGGCGTGTTGGTCGGCGAGCTGCGCGTGGGGGCCCATCCGGTCGACGCGTTCGGCGCCGCGGCGGGCGAGGTCGACGGCCAGGTCGCGGTGCGCCTGCGCACGGTGGCCGCGCGGGCCCGCCTCGGGGCGGACGTGACGGCGGGTCTGCGCAGCGCCGCCCGCCGTTCTCCGCTGGCGGCGCACTGGGAGCGCCTGGCGGCGTGTTGGCACCTCGCTCAGACGCACGGTCTGGCGATCGCCCCGCTCATGGACGCCGCGCACCGCGATATCACCGAACGTGAACGGTTCGCAGACCGGGTCGGCGCGGGGATGGCAGGCGCCAGGGCGACCGGTGCGGTGCTGGCGGTGCTGCCGGTGCTGGGCCTGGGGATGGGCCAGCTCATCGGCGCAGACCCGCTGCGGTTCCTGCTGTCCGGTGGGGCTGGCGGGTGGTTGCTGGTGATCGGTGTGATCCTCGCCTGCGCCGGGCTGCTGTGGTCGGACCGCATCACGGCGGGAGCCACCACATGAGCTGGGCGGCGCTGCTGTTGGCGGCGGCGCTGCTGATCGGTTCGGCAGCCGGGACGGTGCGGGTGTCACCCGGCGGCGTCGCCGCGGCAGGCCGTCCCGACCGTCTGGTCGGTTCGGGGGATCCGCTGGCGGTGGCGTCCAGCCTCGATGTGCTGGCGGCCTGCCTGTCGTCGGGGATGGCGGTGGCGACCGCCGCCGCGGCGACGGCGCCTTACGCGCCCGCGGATCTGGCGCATCTGCTGCGCCGTGCCGCCGAACTGCTCGCGCTCGGTGCCGACGCCGCCACAGCGTGGTCGCCACGAGGGCGGCACGGTGGACGACGTGATGACACCGAGGAGGCGCTCGCCCGTCTGGCGCGGCGGTCGGCATCCTCCGGCGCCGCGCTGGCCCAGGGAGTCGCGGAGCTGGCCGCGCGGTCCCGGCAAGAGGCGGCGGATTCCGCGACGGCGTCGGCGGAGCGGGCCTCGGTGCTGATCGCGGGTCCGCTGGGGCTGTGCTACCTGCCCGCATTCCTGTGCCTGGGCGTCGTCCCGGTGGTCGCCGGCCTGGCTGGTGACGTCCTGCGCTCGGGTGTGCTGTGAACTCCGTCGCGGGTGGTCCGCGAGTCGGTCAGGAGATATCGAGGAGGAAAACCGATGGTGGGGAAGGTAATTCGCGGCGTTCGGATACGGATGGCATTGCTGGCGCGCGACGACGCAGGCATGTCCACCGTGGAGTACGCGATCGGGACGATCGCCGCGGCCGCGTTCGGCGCGGTGCTGTACACGGTCATCACGGGGGATTCGATCGTGAGTGCGCTGACGAACATCATCAGCCGCGCACTGAGCACAAACATCTAGGCCGCCGCGATGACGGCGCCGTCACGGTGGAAGCCGCGTTCGCCATCGCCGCCGTCGTGGTGGTGCTCGTCCTGTGCGCAGCGGGGCTGTCGGCGGTGTCGATGCAGATCCGCTGCGTCGACGCGGCCCGCGAGGCGGCGCGGGTGGCGGCCCGGGGCGACGGCGAGGCGGCAGGCCGGGCCGCGGTGGCCGTCGCCCCCGCGGGTGCGGTCTTACGACTGCGCCGCGACGGCGGATTCGTGGTGGCGACGGTGTCCGCGCGCTCACCGCTGCTGCCGGGGCTCACCATCGCCGCCGAAGCGGTGGCGGCGATGGAACCCGCCGCGTGACGACTCGGGGTCGGCGACACTGCTCGGGGTGGCGGTGATCGCGGTGCTCCTCACGGTCACCGCCGGTATGGCCGTAGTCGGTTCGGCGGTGATCGCGCGCCACCGTGCCCAGGCGGCCGCGGACCTGGCCGCCCTCGCCGCGGCGCAGGGGTTGGCCGCGGGTGAGGCGCTGGGCTGCGGCGAGGCGGCGCGGGTGGCCGCGGCGATGCGCACCGAGGTCCTCGCCTGCACTGTCGACGGCCTGGATGTGACCGTCACCGTGGGCGCAGACGTCGACCTGCGAGGATGGGGGATCACCGCGGCGCG
>JAFDWN010000043.1:0-39937 GCA_018268465.1 Actinomycetota bacterium | reverse complement strand
ACGGCCGGCGCGCCGAACGGCCACTGCGCTGGGGGCCTGCCGCTGGATAGTTTGCCGCCGATCGACCACAACCTCGCGGTAGCGTACATCGAATGGGATGATTACCCCATTCGTGGCGAAAGGTGCTCGCGGTGTCCGAAGCGCAGATTGTGCACGAGTCGGTCCTCGATGCCACAGTGCTTCGATCGCTGTTCCTGTTCGAAGCCTTGCCGGCCGACCATCTGGAGGCCGTCGCGGCGAACGGGGCATTGATCGACTACGACGCGGGGTTGCTGTTCGGCGAAGGTGATCGTGCCCGGTACTTCTACGTGCTCGTCGAGGGCGAGATCCGGGTGAGCAAGCATGCCGGCGAACGTGACGTCGAGACCATCCGGACCGCGCACCGCGGCGCCTACTGCGGAGCCACGGCGTCCTTCATCGACGATCCGCCGGCCACCTACGGCTTCAGCGTCCGAACCGTACGGCCCACACGACTGGTGCGGCTGGAAGCCGACTTCTTCGGCCAATTCGTCAGGACCCAGTACCCGATGGCCGTCCACCTGCTGCAGGGTATGCACGTCGACCACGAGAGCGTCCATCACATCATCGACCAGCAGCGCAGGATCCAAGCCGCGGGAACGCTGACCGCCGGGCTCATGCACGGTCTGAACAATCCGGCCGGCGCGATAGCGCGGATCGCGTCGGAACTGTCCACCGGGGAGCGGACCAGCCGAGAGATCGACACCTACCGGCGGTTGTCTCCGGCGGCCGCGTCGGTCCTTGATCGCTTCAGGGCTGACGGTATCGCCACGGCGTCGGCGTCGACGGCGCCCACGTCGACCTCGCTGGCGCGCATCGATGCCGAAGAACAGATCGACGACTGGCTGAACGTCAACGGCGTCACGCAGGGTTGGGAGAGGGCGCCGGTACTGGCAGCCGCGGGACTGACGGTGGCGTGGTTGCAGGGTGTCGCCGACGCACTTGCCCACCAGGGCTCCCGCGAGGAACTCGGTTCGGTCGTTGCCGCCATCACCGACGCGGTGGACACCGCTCTGCTGGTGAAGGAACTGGCATCGGCGAGCGCCGAAGTGAGCGCGTTGGTCGCGTCGGCGAAGAAGTACTCGCAACTGGACGGGTCGCCGATGACGTTCTGCAACGTCAACGAACTACTCGACAGCACCCTGACCGTCATGCATGCCAGCTTCGGCGACGACATCGTCGTCCGGCGCGATTACGCCGACGAGTTGCCTGCGCTGCTGTGCTACGCCGGCGAACTCAACCAGGCGTGGACGAACATACTCAACAATGCCGTGGATGCCATCCGCGCCACCGGCGCACCCGGCGTCATCTCGATTCGTACGCACATGGCGGACCGCGGTGTCCTCAGCATCGAGACATCCGACACCGGGATCGGTATCGACCCGGCCATCAAAGACCGGATCTTTCTGCCCTTCTTCACCACCAAACCCGTCGGGGAAGGCGTCGGCATGGGGCTGGACATGGCCTGGCGCACCATCGTCGGGCTCCATCGGGGCTCCCTGAGCGTCGCATGCACTCCGGGCGAGACGCGCTTCACGGCGTGCCTGCCGCTCACCGCAGACGCGTGAGGGCGACCGTCCGCCGTGCGGCCGGCGCGGGTCAGGGCCGGGCGGTCTTGCGCATGCGCGTACGAGACCGTCGCCGGGGTTTGGCGGTGCCCGCCTCCGCCACCGCCGGTTGATCGGCGGAGGCGGCCTCGGTGTCGGTCGGCGCCCGCAATGTGACGAGAGCGGCGACGGTGCCGGGTTCTGGCTCGACGCGGTTCACCGTGACGTGCATCGTCACGAAGCCGCCGTCATTGGAGCGCAGCCGCAACACACCCGACGTCACACCATCGGCGAACTCGACGGTCATCCGGGCGATGTGGAACGCATCGTCGTGATGAACGAGTGCGAGCCCGTCGTCGCCGCCGTGCACGTCGAGCTCGGGCGGGGGCGCGTCGAGCCACCGCAGCAGCGTCCAATCGCCGAGGTTGAGCAGCACCCGGTGCACGCCCGAGCTCGTGAGCCTGGTGAGGATCGCCCGCCAGATGTCGTGGACCGGCTCGAAGGGACCCGCCTGTGTGCTGCGCCAGGTCATCGCCCGGCAGATCACGTGGTCGCGGCCGTCATCCTGTTCCTCGATGAGTGCGCGCGCCACGACGCCGATGGCGATGGGGGATCCCTGCGGGTCGACGACGTCCCAGTCGCCGCACACCGCCGTGCCGTATTCGGGTATGGCAGAGAGGGATTCGACGGGAGGGAGTTCGGCGTCGTCGTCGGCGCGTAGGTCCGCGACGACGGGGCCATCGGCGGCGGCTTCGGTCTGCGCGCCGCGGTTGGCGATCGACTCCGGTGTGTCGGTCACGATGCCGGCGGTGAGGTCCCATTTCATCGGCCCCGGGATGGGGCGGTCGGGAGGTGAGGCGTCGGGCAGACCCGTCCACACGTGGACACCGTGGATGCGGCCGTCGGACATCTGCACCACTTCGGTGCGGATCACGCGGTCGCTTTTCGGTGTGATGCTCGTGAGCCCCTGCCCGGCCATGACCGTTTCGGCAATGGCGGTTTGCACTGCCATCAGTGTCGGGTCGCGCCGAAGGAATGCACTGATCGGAATGAGGTTCTTGGGCTGTCGGCCCCGTGCGACGACGACAGGCTCGGCGCCCAGTGTCTCCACGAGCACCCAGTCGTGGATCATGTCATCGACTCTACCGGCGGCCGAGCCGCCGAACCGTCCGCAAACGGCCTACGGAATTCGTGGCGGGCTGCCCGCCCGGGCGGTCTGCAGGCGGCTGTTGTACGGCGTCCGTGTGTTGCGGCAGCCACCATGACAAGGTACTTTGCGTCTGTTCGTGGTGTGTGGGAATCACGCACGAATTGCGTTGTCTGATCGCTGACGATCACGCGCGGTTGTGACAGGTGCCACGTCGGGTCGATACGTCCCGGTGTGAAGTCGACTGTCGAGGGGTCGGTCGATATCACGAGGCGCGGCGCCGGCCGGCGAGTTCCTCGAGTACCAGTCGCAGGACGCGCAGCGCGCCGGCCTTGTCCAGGGGATCGTTGCCGTTTCCGCACTTCGGGGACTGCACGCAGGACGGGCAGCCGGCCGGGCACTCGCATGCCGCGATCGCCTCGGCGGTCGCCCCCCACCACGTATCGATTCTGCGAAACCCGCGGTCGGCGAATCCGGCCCCGCCGGGATATCCGTCGTAGACGAAAATCGTGGGCAGTCCGGCCAGGTCGCCCGGTCCGGGGCCGACCGCCATCGAGACCCCGCCGATGTCGCTGCGGTCGCAGCTGGCCACCAGCGGCAGCAGTCCGATCGCCGCGTGTTCGGCCGCGTGCAGCGCACCCGGAACGTTCTTCGATTCGATTCCGTTGTCCTGCAAAGCTTCCGGCGTGATCGCACACATCACAGCCATGGTATCCAGGGTGCGGGTGGGCATGTCGAGTTCGACGAAATCGAGGACCTCGCCATCCATCCGGCGGCGCAGGTATCCGACGACGGTGTTGGACACCGCCACCGGCATCAGTCCCACCGTCACCGGGCCGAACGTGCGGTGCTCACCGGGCCCGGTGATCGCGACATCGGTCAATTCGCGCGCGAACGTGGCGTAGCCGGGATCTTCGGCGTGGACGAACGCGACCCCGTCCTCGAAGCTCAGCGAGTCCACCACATAGGTATCGCCCTGATGCAGGTACACCGCACCGGGATGGACCGACGACGGCGCCTGGCCCGCGCCGGCGCTGCCCAGCATCCGGCCGGTGCCGGCTTCCAGAATCGCGATCTGACCGCCTGCCGAGCCGCGGATGTCCACGGCCGGATGCGGGTCGACGCCGGGCGTCGGATAGTAGCCGCTGGGACGCCTGCGCAAGAGTCCGTCGTCGACCAGCGACGCCGCGACATCCTCGGCCTCCCACCCCCGTACCTCGGCGTCGGTCAGCGGTAGTTCGGTTGCGGCGCAAAGTAATTGCGGGCCGAGTACGTGGCGGTTGGTGGGATCGATCACCACCTGTTCCATCGGTTTGTCCAGCAGTGCTGCCGGATGGTGCACCAGGTAGGTGTCCAGCGGGTCGTCGCGGGCGACGAGCACGATCAGCGCACCCTGCCCACGCCGGCCCGACCGGCCGGCCTGCTGCCAGAACGAGGCGACGGTTCCCGGGAACCCCGCGAGTACCACCGCGTCGAGCCCGGCGATGTCGACACCCAGTTCGAGGGCGTTGGTGGTGGCCAGGCCGCGCAGGTCACCCTCGGCCAGGGCGCGTTCGAGTGCGCGCCGGTCTTCGGACAGATAGCCCGCCCGGTAGGAGGCGACCCGGTCGGCCAGATCGGGCGCGATGTCCGCCAACCGGGCCCGCGCCCCCAGCGCGGCGAGTTCCGCGCCACGCCGCGACCGCACGAACGTCAGGGTGCGTGCGCCCTCGGCGATCAGGTCGGCCATCACCCGTGACGCCTCGGCACCCGCCGAACGCCGCACCGGTGCGCCGTTTTCGCCGACGAGGTCGGTGCGCAGCGCGGGTTCCCACAGGGCGACGGTGCGGGCGCCCTGCGGTGAGCCGTCCGCGGTGACCTCGACGACGGTCTGGCCGATCAGGCGCGACGCGCTGGTCGCCGGCGCGGCGGCGGTCGCGCTGGCGAACACCACCGTCGGCGCTGCGGAATAGCGGGTGCACAACCGCATCATCCGGCGCAGCACCAGCGCCACGTTGGATCCGAAAATGCCACGGTAATAGTGGCATTCGTCGACCACGACGTACTTCAGGTTGCGCAGGAACACCGCCCAGCGGGTGTGGTTGCGCAGTAGCGACAGGTGCACCATGTCGGGGTTGGAGAAGATCCAGCGGGAACGTTCCCTGGCGAATCGCCGGACCTCCGCGGAGCTGTCGCCGTCGTAACTGCTGGGGGCGACGTCGCGCAGTGCGTCGACGGCGGCGGTGAGTTCGTGTGCGGTGCGCAGTTGATCGTGTCCGAGTGCCTTGGTGGGGGAGAGGTACAGGGCGCGGGCGCGCGGGTCGTCGGCCAGCGCCGAGAGGATCGGCAGCTGGTAGGCCAGGGACTTACCCGAGGCTGTCCCGGTGCTCAGCACCACGTGGCGTCCGTCGTGGGCCAGGTCGGCCGCGATGGCCTGATGCGACCACGGCGCGGTGACACCCCGATCGGCGAACGCCTGCACCACATCTGGCCGGGCCCACGACGGCCAGTCGTGCGCTTTGCCCGGCCGGGCCGGCAGATCCGCGACGTGGCGCAGCGGGCGCTCGCCGGGCGGGGTTCCGTCGAGCGCGACCGCGAGCAGTTCGTGGCCGAAATCCGGCCCCAGATCCGACACGTCCCGCCTTCCCGGGACCCCCACGACAGCGCAGGTCAGCCCTTGACACGGTCCCGTAGGTTAATTGTTCACCACTTGATGGCTCCGAGACTGTCGCCGCAGCCGCGAACGTGATTGACTTACGACGGTCGCAGCTTCTGTGTTCGTGTACTAGCACTCGCAGGA
Organism: Actinomycetota bacterium; assembly: GCA_018268465.1. Taxonomy (GTDB): domain Bacteria; phylum Actinomycetota; class Actinomycetes; order Mycobacteriales; family Mycobacteriaceae; genus Mycobacterium. Next base: position 34,446 of record JAFDWN010000043.1, on the reverse strand, counting down.
TCGACGTTGCGATCGCGGTTCCTGCGAGGGTTGTAGGTCGGGTCTAGTTCCGGCGACTCCACGAAGGTATGGCGGTCGGAACGGGCCCGGTGCACCGAAACGGTGGACCGCACCCGGTGAATAAGAGAAGGAAAGATCAAGAAATGCCACAGGGAACTGTGAAGTGGTTCAACGCGGAGAAGGGGTTCGGTTTCATCGCCCCCGAGGATGGTTCCGCGGACGTCTTTGTCCACTACACGGAGATCCAGGGCAGCGGCTTCCGCACCCTGGAGGAGAATCAGAAGGTCGAGTTTGAGGTAGGCCAGAGCCCCAAGGGCCCGCAGGCCACGGGTGTGCGCAGCATCTGAACACACGAATCTGACGGAACCCCCCGCATCGTTCGGACACGAACCCTGCGGGGGGTTTCTGTTTTCCCGCACCGGTCCGCGGGGTTTCCCGCACCCGCCCGCGGCGCGCCACTCGCACCCGGGGACCGGCTGCACCGGTGGTGCGCACCGCTGGCTTACTGTCGTGTGGTGAGCCAGCTGTCGTTCTTCTCGGCAGAGTCGATGCCCCCCGCGGTCGCCGACCTCACCGGGCTGCTCGCGGCGTCGGGTCAGGTGGTGCTGGTCGGGTCGGGTGCCGAGTCCGGCGCGCGGCTGTCGGTGGTGGTGGACGCGATGTGGCGGGCCGAGGCGCTGGCCGAGATGATGATCGAGGCGGGTCTGCAACCCGAGGTCGCCAGGACCGAGGAGAAAAGCCCGCTGGTGCGCACGGCCGTCGACCGGCGCCTGGTGCCGCTCGCCGCGGAGTGGACGCGCGGTGCGGTCAAGACGGTGCCGTCGCAGTGGCTGCCCGGGCCCAGGGAGCTGCGTGCGTGGACGCTGGCCGCGGGCGCCCCGGAGGCGGACCGCTATCTGCTCGGGCTCGATCCGCACGCACCCGACACCCATGCGCCGCTCGCCGCAGCGATGATGCGCATCGGGATTGCGCCCACGCTCATCGGCACCCGTGGGTCCCGTCCCGCCCTGCGGATCAGTGGCCGCCGACGGCTATCACGCCTGGTAGAGGCGGTGGGGGAACCCCCGGACGATGCCGGGGCGTTATCGCTGTGGCCGCGCTTGTAGCGGTGGACGACGAGGGGGCCGGTTTGCGTCGGCTGGCGTGGGGTGCGAAATTGTCAGGTGCCGACAGGGTCGGGGTCGCCCGCTGGTGAGCGACGCCGGGCGCTGACTGGCGACGTAGGAAGTGGAGCAAGGCACAGTTGGCTGACCGGAATCACGCGAACGGAGCTGTGAGGCGACTCGTCATTGTCGAGTCGCCGACCAAGGCGCGCAAAATAGCGGGCTACCTGGGCTCGAACTACGTCGTCGAATCCTCCCGGGGGCACATCCGCGACCTGCCCAGGGCGGCAGCCGACGTCCCCGCCAAGTACAAATCCGAGCCGTGGGCCCGCCTGGGGGTGAACGTCGACGCGGATTTCGAACCGCTCTACATCGTCAGCCCCGACAAAAAGGCCACTGTCAGCGAGCTGAAGGACCTGCTCAAGAACGTCGACGAGCTCTACCTGGCCACCGACGGTGACCGCGAGGGCGAGGCCATCGCCTGGCATCTCCTCGAAACCCTCAAACCGCGCGTCCCCGTCAAACGGATGGTGTTCCACGAGATCACCGAGCCGGCGATCCGCAACGCCGCCGAGCATCCCCGCGATCTGGACAACGACCTGGTCGACGCTCAGGAGACGCGCCGCATCCTGGACCGGCTGTACGGCTACGAAGTCAGCCCGGTGCTGTGGAAGAAGGTCGCCCCGAAGCTGTCGGCGGGCCGTGTGCAGTCCGTGGCGACGCGCATCATCGTGCAGCGCGAGCGCGAGCGGATGGCCTTCCGCAGCGCCGGGTACTGGGACGTCACCGCCGAACTGGACGCCAGCGTCTCCGACGCGCGGGCCACCCCGCCGACCTTCAGCGCCCGACTGCTCACCGTCGACGGGCGCCGTGTGGCCACCGGCCGGGATTTCGACTCGCTGGGCGGGGTCCGCAAACCCGACGAGGTGCTGGTCCTCGACGAACGCGGCGCCGGGGCACTGGCCGTCGGCCTGCGGGGCGCTGAGCTGACCGTCGCATCGGTCGAGCAGAAGCCCTACACGCGTCGCCCGTACCCGCCGTTCATGACCTCGACGCTGCAGCAGGAGGCCGGACGCAAGCTGCGGTTCTCCTCGGAGCGCACGATGAGCATCGCCCAGCGGCTCTACGAAAACGGCTACATCACCTACATGCGTACCGACTCGACGACGTTGTCGGAGTCGGCCATCAACGCGGCGCGCAACCAGGCCCGCCAGCTCTACGGCGACGAGTACGTGCATCCGTCGCCGCGGCAGTACACCCGCAAGGTCAAGAACGCGCAGGAAGCCCACGAGGCCATCCGCCCGTCCGGCGACGTGTTCCAGACACCGGGACAGCTGCACGCCCAGCTCGACACCGACGAGTTCCGGCTCTACGAGCTGATCTGGCAGCGCACCGTCGCCTCGCAGATGGCCGACGCGCGTGGCACCACCCTGTCGCTGCGGATTTCCGGAGCCGCGCCGTCGGGTGAGCAGGTGGTGTTCGCGGCCAGCGGTCGCACCATCACGTTCCCCGGCTTTCTCAAGGCCTACGTCGAGAGCATCGACGAATTGGCCGGCGGGGAGTCCGACGACGCCGAGAGCCGGCTGCCGAACCTGACGCAGGGCCAGCGCGTCGACGCCAAGGACCTCACCGCCGACGGTCACACCACCTCACCGCCCGCCCGCTACACCGAGGCGTCGCTGATCAAGGCGCTGGAGGATCTGGGTATCGGCCGGCCGTCGACGTATTCGTCGATCATCAAGACGATCCAGGACCGCGGCTACGTCCACAAGAAGGGCAGTGCGCTGGTCCCGTCGTGGGTGGCGTTCGCCGTCATCGGGCTGCTCGAACAGCACTTCGGTCGCCTCGTCGACTACGACTTCACCGCAGCCATGGAAGACGAGCTCGACGAGATCGCCTCGGGTCAGGAACGACGGACCAACTGGCTCAACAACTTCTACTTCGGCGGCGAACACGGCGTCGAGGGTTCGGTGGCGCGCGCGGGTGGGCTCAAACGGCTCGTCGGCGTGAACCTGGAAGGGATCGACGCGCGAGAAGTCAACTCCATCAAGCTCTTCGACGATGCCGAGGGGCGTCCCGTGTACGTCAGGGTGGGGAAGAACGGACCCTACCTGGAACGTATGGTCGTCGACGAGGACAGCGAAGCCGGCGAGCTGAAACCGCAGCGGGCCAACCTCAACGACTCGCTGACACCCGACGAGCTGACCCTGGAGCTGGCCGAAAAGCTGTTCTCCACACCGCAAGAGGGCAGGACGCTGGGTGTGGATCCGCAGACCGGGCACGAGGTCGTCGCCAAGGACGGCCGGTACGGGCCCTATGTCACCGAGATCCTTCCCGAGCCGCCCGACGGTCCCGACGATGCCGGGTCGGCGGCCAAGAAGGGCAAGAAGCCGACCGGTCCGAAACCGCGCACCGGATCGCTGCTGCGCTCGATGGACCTGGAGACGGTGACGCTCGAGGATGCGCTGAAGCTGCTGTCGCTGCCGCGCGTCGTCGGCGTCGACCCGACCACCAACGAGGAGATCACCGCGCAGAACGGCCGTTACGGCCCGTATCTGAAGCGCGGCACCGACTCGCGGTCGCTGGCCACCGAGGACCAGATGTTCACCGTCACGCTCGACGAGGCGCTGAAGATCTACGCCGAACCCAAACGCCGCGGACGGCAGGGTGCGGCCACCCCGCCGCTGCGGGAACTGGGTAACGACGCCGCCAGCGGCAAGCCGATGGTGATCAAGGACGGCCGGTTCGGGCCGTATGTCACCGACGGTGAGACCAACGCCAGCCTGCGCAAGGGTGACGACGTGCTGTCGATCACCGACGCGCGGGCCTCGGAGCTGCTGGCCGACCGCAGGGCTCGCGGGCCGGTGAAACGTACCGCGAAGAAGACGGCCGCCAAGAAGGCGCCGGCGAAAAAGGCCGCCAAGAAGGCCTAGCGCGACACGTCGCTGGCCACCTCGCTGGGGTACACCAGGTTCACCGGCCGGGCCAGCTGGGTGGGCACGATGCGGCCGCGCAGTTCGACGATCTCGCCGACGTCCCAGCACAGCGCCTCGGCGTCCAGTGCGCCGCTGACCGCGATGGCCGATGCCAGGACGTGGCCCTCCTCCAGTTTGGCCAGCTCGGTGAGGCGGGCGGCCTCGTTGACCGGGTCCCCGATGACGGTGTATTCGAAGCGTGCCTTGGCCCCGATGTGGCCGGCGATGGCCCGGCCCGCCGACACGCCGATACCGAAGTCGGTCTGGCCGAGGACTCGCACCAGCTCGTCGTGGAGTTCACGGGATGCGGCCAGCGCGCCCCCGCAGGCGTCGGGATGTTCGATCGGGGCGCCGAAGATGGCCAGGGCGGCGTCGCCCTGGAATTTGTTGACGAACCCGCCGTGGCGGTTGACGGTGTCGACGACGACGCGGAAGAAGTCGTTGAGCAGATTGACCACGTCGGCGGCCCCGATGGTCGCCGCCAGCTGTGTCGACCCCACGAGGTCGATGAACAGCACCGCGACGTCGCGCTCCTGCCCGCCCAGTTCGGTGCCGCGCTCCAGGGCGCGGCGGGCCACATCCTCGCCGACGTAACGGCCGAACAGGTCGCGCAGCCGTTGCCGCTCGGCCAGGTCGCGGACCATGTCGTTGAATCCGGCCTGCAACAGGCCCAGCTCGCTGGCGTCGTAGATCTGCATGTGCGCGTTGTAGTTACCGCGCTGCACCTCGCCCAGCGCCCACCGCAGCTGCCGCAGCGGGTCGGCGATCGACATCGCCACCAGCACCGTTCCGGACAGGCCGATGATCAACGCGGCGACGGCCAGCAGCAGGATCGGGGTGTTGAGCCGTTCGGCCGGGGCGGTCAGGATCTCGAACTTGCTGGCCACCAGCGCCAGCACGATCGCCAGCACCGGGACCCCGGTGGACAGCAGCCACGTCAGCACCTGGCGCAGGATGACCCCCGGCGCGCGGAAGTTCTCCGGGACGCCGCCGCGCAGCGCCGCGACCGCCACCGGCCGCAGCACCCGCTCGGATTGCAGGTAGCCGATGATCGAGGTGGCCGTCGCGCCCAGCGCGGTGGCCACCGCGACAACGGGCGCCGACCGGCTGGCGACGGGCCAGCTGGCGACGATGAACACGACCGAGCCCAGGCACCAGTTGGTCACGCTGATGACGGACCGGTAGTAGGGCATCTTCAGCGCGCGTACCCGGGCCAGCTCGGTGATGGCGGGGTCGCTGTCGCCCAGCACCGTGTCGCGGCGCTGCCAGCGGATCACCGGGATGAGCAGTTTGAGGCTCAGGTAGGCGCCGACGGTGAACGACACCACCAGGTAGCCGATGAAAATGGCCAGATTGGCCGCCGGCAGATCCTGCAGCTGGATCCGGTCCTCGGGTGGCAGCCCGAAACGCAGGAATCCCAGGACGAACAGCGCGCCGATGATGTCGGCCTGCAGCATGCCCAGCGTGAATACCGGCCACGGGGTGCGCGCGACCCACCGGACGAACGCGCTGACGCGTCCGACCAGTGTCACCTCCGAAGCCACCCGTTAACCGTATCGGGCGCGGACGGCGGCGCGCGGCGTCGAACGGCAGGCCGTGTCGGGGCGACCACTACTGTTAACGGTGATGGGCGGGGTTTTTGCGCGGCTGGTCGGCCAGCAGGCGGTGGAAGAAGAACTGCTGGCCGCGGCGCAGGCGGCCCGCGGTGATTCGGCTCACAGCGCAATCACGGCCGGGTCGATGACACACGCCTGGTTGATCACGGGCCCGCCGGGGTCCGGCCGCTCGATTGCCGCCCTGTGCTTCGCGGCGGCGCTGCAGTGCACATCCGACGGTGTGCCGGGATGCGGCCGATGCCGGGCCTGCACCACCACGATGGCCGGAACGCATGCCGACGTGCGCAGGATCGTGCCCGAAGGGTTGTCGATCGGCGTGGACGATATGCGCACCATCGTGCAGATCGCGTCGCGCCGGCCGGGTACGGGCCGCTGGCAGATCGTGCTGATCGAGGATGCCGACCGGCTGACCGAGGGCGCGGCCAACGCGCTGTTGAAGGTGGTGGAGGAGCCGCCGCCGTCGACGGTGTTCCTGCTGTGCGCGCCGTCGGTGGATCCCGAGGACATCTCGGTCACGCTGCGGTCCCGTTGCCGCCATGTCGCCCTGGTGACGCCGTCCACCGAGGCGATCGCGCAGGTGCTCCTCGACACCGACGGCCTCTCGGAGCACGATGCGCGCTGGGCCGCGTCGGTCAGCGGGGGTCACGTCGGGCGCGCCCGCAGGCTGGCCACCGACGGCGAGGCCAGGCAGCGCCGCGAGCGTGCGCTCGGCCTGGCCCGTGACGCCGCCACCCCCTCACGCGCGTACGCCGCCGCAGAGGAGCTCGTGGCCACCGCCGAGGCCGAGGCCAGAGCTCTCACCGAGGACCGTAACGAAGCCGAGGCCGAGGAGCTGCGGACGGCGCTGGGCGCGGGCGGCACCGGTAAGGGCACCGCGGGCACGATGCGTGGCGCGGCGGGCGCCGTCAAGGATCTCGAGCGCAGGCAGAAGTCGCGCCAGACGCGGGCCTCCCGCGACGCGCTGGACCGGGCGCTGATCGACCTGGCGAGTTACTTCCGCGACGCCCTGCTGACGGCGTCGGGCGCGGGTGACGTCACCGCCAACCACCCGGATATGGCCGAGCGCGCCGCGGCGATGGCCGCGCACGCCTCCCCGGAACGATTGCTGCGCTGTATCGAGGCGGTGCTGGAGTGCCGCGAAGCGCTGGCGGTGAACGTCAAACCGAAATTCGCCGTCGACGCCATGGTCGCGACGGTCGGCCAGGCGCTGCGCGACTGACTTTGGTCGTGCGGGTTCGTCTGCCGTAGACTCGTGCCGCCCCGCCAATGGTGAGGTGCGCCGCCTTAGCTCAGTCGGTAGAGCGATTCACTCGTAATGAATAGGTCGGGGGTTCGATTCCCCCAGGCGGCTCCACCCACCAGCGCAAACAGCCTCACGTCTGCACACTGGAAGCGCCGCTATCGCTCTCAGTTGAGGCTTTCATCCGCCACATTCCCGGCCGCCCCTGCTGGTGAACACTGGCCCGTCTGATCAGTCCCGCCCAGCAACGCCGTGAGGGCTTCGACGCTGAAGGCCGGCAGATCCCCGGCCGATCTGTGTACGCCTGCACCGCTGCACACACCTCTGCGCCCCACCCCCCGAACCGTCTACCGTCAGAAACTACCGATGAACCGGCACGAGGCCGGAGACCGGGTCACGGCCGAGCATCCCGTACACCTCGCGCAGCGCACCGGTGCGTTTGTCGACGAGTAGGTCGGGCGCGTCGAAGGCCGGCCCGTCAGGGGTTTGCACGGCGACTAGGTAGACGTCGTCGTTCTCCCAGCCGGCGTCGGCGACTTGGAAGTCCTCGCCGAAGAATCCGCGCACGGACGCGGCGCCGGCCACGATGGCGCGGGCGGTGTCGAACGTGATCTGTGAGCCCGCTGAGTGGCTCAGCACACCGTCCTGCGCGTCCGAGGTCAGCCGGTATCGCCAGCCGGCCCGTTGTATACGATCGGCGATCCGCAGCGTTGCGATGCGCACCGCCGCCAGATCGTCGGACCCGGACTCGATGGTGACCATGTAAGGCCAGGTGTCGCGATCGACGGCGTCGTATTGAACGGTCGCGTACACGTCGCCTTCGAGGTCGACGATGGTGACGGTGGCGTCAGCGGGGGGTGAGGCCGCGGCTGGGCCGATGGCGGCGACCAGGGCGCTCAATGTGGTCGGGCCGTCCAGTTCGATGTAGTCGATACTCGGCCTCATCGCTGAATGATCCCGCCCGTGACCACTCATGCCAACGAGTTATCTGTGTGCAGCGGCGAATACTCTCCACTTTCCTGGTATAAAACGTCCCCGTTCACGGGTGGATTGGCCCCGAACCGCCGCGGATAGCCATTCCGCAAAGCGTTGCAGTACAGCATGTCAGCGGATCTCCGTGGACACAGCACACTGCGCGAACCGGTGAGCACTCCGTGGCGACTCACTTCGGCGCGAGGAACCCCAGCGGCCCGGAGGCGATACACACCGACAGCGCGGCGGTCGTCGCCGCCACCTGGATGGCATCCCCGGCGCCGGAGAGCCGCACGAACACCCGGTTGAGGCCGGGATGCACCGGGATCTTCGTCTCCACACCCTCGGACAGCGTCATGGTCATCGAGCCCTCGCTGTTGGCCAGGTAGTTGATCTCGGTGGTCCAGTCGGCGGGGAGCAGCGGGCCGTCCAGCGGCATCCGGACCGGGACGCCCGGCTGCACGAGGTAGCCGCATTGTGGCGCCGGGCCGGGCGCGATGGTGCGCACCCAGGTCACCTTGGCGTCGACCAGGCGCCCGGCGCTGTCGAACATCCGCGGCTCGGTGGTCGCGCCCGCGAAGTCGGGCCGGTCGCGCAGCAGGGCGAACATGTGGCTGGCGAGGTTCTCCGGCCAGGCCACCCGCTGCAGGATGAGCGGATCCACCTCCTGGTCGAGCAGCGGGGCGCTGGATTCGGCGTGCGCCGCCGCGAGGCTGCTGCGGGCGTTGTGCAAATAGGACGGCACCGGGCTGTCCCGCCACACCCGCAGGAACGTCGCGGTCGAATACATGCTGCTGGCCACGAACGCCACCGCGACCCCGACCGCGACGAGCGTCCGGGCCGCCGACGCGTCCAGCACCCGGCGACCGGGGCGGTTGGGGGCGCAGAACCCGACGGCGGCCAGCAGCGCCAGCACGACCACGAGATCCGGCAGATACCGCAGCGTCTGGGCGAGTTCGAGTGCGGTGAACCGTGACGACCGCATCAGATAGATGGGGATCTGGCAGGCCACCGCGTATCCGAGTGCGGCCAGCCACACCGGCCCGATCCGCTGCTTGCGCAGCAGCGACACCGCGACCACCGCGACCAGGACCAGCCAGCCCAGCACCATGGCCGCCGCGGGCGGCGTGGCCCACGGGGACGCCGGTGCCCACCGCTGCCAGCTCCAGGGGCCGCCGGCCAGCCCGGGCACGATGCCGTGGGTGAACGAGCGGCTCAGCAGATCCCACGTCATCGCCAGGTCGAAACTCCACCGCTTCTGGTCGACGACGGCGAGGTAGACGCAGATCCAGGCGGCGGTCAGTGCCAGACTGACCGACCACAGCCGACACCCCCGGCGCCACACGGTGCGCAGCGCCCCGTCGTCGCCGCCGACGTAGGCCAGTAACGCCGCGACGGCGAAGGCGACGAACGGTATGACGGCGGCCTTCTCGAAGAACAGCAGGCCACCGAAGTACACCGCCGCGCCGGTGATCGCGTAGCGCCGCGCGCCCGTGCGCACGAGCAGGATGGCGTCCGCGCACACCCACGCCAGCGCGGCGAGCATCGGCAGTGAGTTCAGCGCCGCCGCCCACCAGGCGAATCCCGGTACCGCCAGCGGCGTGAACAGCGCGAAGGTCAGCGGCACCAGCAGCACCGGACGCCAGCCCAGGATGACGTACAGGGCCCGCAGCAGGGCCAGTGAGGCCAGCAGTTGCAGCGCCACGAGGCTGATCGCGGGCCCGATCCAGTTCAGCGGCGCCAGGCGGGTGATCACCCCGGCCACGAGGAACGCCCCGGGCATCACGTGCCCGTCGTGGTCGTCGAACAGGTAGCCCGCCGACAGCAGGCTCTGGGTGCCCGCACGGCCGGTAAGGATGAGATCGTCCCAGTAGAAATAGCCTCCGAAGGCCAGCACCGCCCGGATCGCCAGCTGCACCGCGATGAGCGCGACGGCGGCGCGTTGGACCCGATTCACTCTTGCCGACTGTACGGACGAAGCGACCGGCGCTGCCCGTCGGTATGGTGAGCCGATGCGCACACTGGTGACGGGGGCGGCCGGATTCATCGGGTCGACACTGGTAGACCGCCTTCTGGCAGACGGGCACGCCGTCGTCGGCGTCGACGACCTCAGCTCGGGTCGCAGTGAGAACCTGGGGCATGCCGAACGCAGCGGCGACTTCGATTTCGTCAAAGGTGACATCGTCGACGCCGACCTGATCGCCTTGTTGGCCGACGTGCGCCCCGACGTGGTGTTCCACCTGGCCGCGCAGATCTCGGTCGCGCAGTCGGTGGACGATCCGCCGTTCGACGCGACGGTGAACGTGGTGGGCACGGTGCGGCTCGCCGAGGCGGCGCGCCGCGCGGGTGTGCGCAAGGTCGTGCACACGTCCTCGGGCGGATCGATCTACGGTGTGCCCCCGGTGTACCCGACGGGTGAAGACGTCCCCACCGATCCGGCCTCCCCGTACGCCGCAAGCAAGCTGGCCGGGGAGATCTACCTGAACACGTTCCGCAATCTGTACGGGCTGCAGTGCTCGCACATCGCCCCCGCCAATGTCTACGGCCCACGCCAGGACCCGCACGGCGAAGCCGGCGTGGTGGCGATCTTCTCCCGGGCGCTGCTGGCGGGCAGGCCGACGAAGATCTTCGGTGACGGCACCGACACCCGCGACTATGTGTTCGTCGACGACGTCGTCGACGCCTTCGTCAAGGCGTCCGGCGACGCCGGCGGTGGACAGCGGTTCAACATCGGTACCGGGGTGGAAACCTCGGTGAGCCAGCTGCATTCGGCGATCGCGCAGGCGGCGGGCGCACCCGACCAGCCGGAGTTCCTGCCGCCGCGGCTGGGCGACCTGCGGCGGTCGTGCCTGGACAGCGTCACCGCCCGGCGCGTGCTGGGCTGGGCGCCCGGCGTGCCGCTGACAGACGGCGTGGCCCGGACGGTGGATTACTTCCGAAGTCTCTCCGCCGCAGGCTGATTCGGGTCGGGCACCTTGGCCCGGTCCAGCGCCACCGCGCGGGCCAGCCGGGCGTAGCGCAGTTCGATCTCCTTGAACCGCATATAGGTACTCAGCGTGGTGAACGCGAACGCGATGATGAGCACGTACTCCATCAGGTCGGTGCCGCGGTCGACGCCAACCCAATTGGCCACCACGGTGGTGTCGTCGGGCCGCAGGATCGCGTAGATCCCGGCGATGACGAACAGCACGTAGCCGACCTTCACCCACGCCTTGGACCGGACGCTGCCGCGCGACCGCAGCAGGTACACCAGCAGCGCCAGCACCGACGCGATCAGCAGCAGCTGAATCCAGTTCACCGCGCCAACCTCCTGCGCAACAGACCGTCGAAGACGATGTTCACCCCGTTGAGCAGCGGCTGCCCCTTGGACTTCGAGTAGTCGGTGTAGAGGATCTCGACGGGCTCTTCGACTACCCGCCAACGGTTTTCGTATGCCATCGCGATGAACTCGCTGGCGTGGCCCATCCCGTTCAAGGTGATGTCCAGCTCGTCGGCGACTGTCCTGCCGAATACCCGCAGCCCGTTGTGGGCGTCGGTCAGGCCCAGCTTGCGGCTGCGCCGGCTCAGCCGTGCGGCGCTGCGCAGCACCAGTCGTTTGGCCAGCGGGGTGTGTGTGATCAGGCCGGGATCGGCGAACCGGGTGCCCACGACGAGATCGGCGTCGCCGGCGCCGAGCCGGTCGATCATCCGGATGAGGTCCTTGACCTGGTGCTGGCCGTCGGCGTCGAAGGTGGCGAACACCTGGGCGCCGGGCTGGGCCCGGGCGTACTCCACGCCGGTCTGGATCGCCGCACCCTGGCCGAGGTTCACCGGATGGGCCACCACGTGCGCGCCGGCGCGCCAGGCGAGGTCGGCGGTGGCGTCGTCGCTGCCGTCGTCGACGCACACCACGTGTTCGAAAACGGCACGCATATCAGCGATGACGTCGCCGATAGCGCCCGCCTCGTTGAAGGCGGGTATGACGACCCAAACGTCGTGGTAGCGGGTGTCTCCGGTGGCGATGCCGAACAAAATACACGGTCAACCAGGGGATAACCTGGCAAGCGCGGCCAAGTGCACCGCGATTCCCACCAGCGGTCCGCACAGCAGGGCGATCACCGTCCGCAGCTCCAACCCGACCGGGAGCATCAGCAAAAGAACCGAGGTGACCGTCGCGCTCACCCAGCCCAGTGAGTATGCGCGGTGTGCCGCCGCCGCGACGGTCGCCGCGCCGGTCAGGGTGAGCAGCGCGATGGCCACCGCGGCGACGGTCAGCCAGGCCAGCAGCGCGCCGTGGGCGCGGTAGTCGGCGCCGAACGCGGTGCGCAGCAGCCACGGCCCCAGCGATGCGGCCAGCACCACGCCGACCAGGCCGACGGCGGTCACCAGCGCGGCGGGTGCCACCAGCGCCCGCAGGCGCGACGTGCGCTGGTCGACGAAGTGGGCGATGAGATTGCCCTGCATGGCGGTGAGCGGGACCAGCAGCGGCGCGCGGGTGAGGGTGACCGCGAGGATGACCACGCCACCCGCGGCCCCCAGATCACCCGATGTCGCCTTGAGCAGCACCGGGAAGCCCATGATCAGGATCGCGCTGGCACCGGCGGCGGCGATCGAGTGCGAGGCTCCGCGCAGGAAGGTCGCGGTGCCGCCCGGGGTGAGCAGGCGTGCGGCGGCGCGGGTGGGCGGTGAGACGATGAGCACCAGCAGCCAGGCGACCGCCCCGGCGACGGTCGCCCACAGGAATCCGGCCAGACCCCAGCCCAACAGGAACGCGGCCACCGCGACGACCACCCGGATGGTGGCGTCGGTGACCATCAGCGCCCCGTACTGGGTCCACAGGTTCACCCCGGCGAGCATGCCCAGCAGCGTCGCGTGCAGACAGAACCCGGCCAGCCCCACACTGAGCAGTGTCACGCTGAGCAGGCGTGACTCGGCGAACACGTGCCCCGACCACAACGGTGACGTGCCCGCGATCACGGCGGCGGCGATCACCCCGAAGACCGCGGCCACCCGCATCGGCCGGGTGCGCGCGCTGAGGTCCGAATCCGTTGGGGCGGAGGAATTCTCGCCCGTCCCGGATTCGGGTGCCGGCACCGGGAGGTAGCGCGTCGAGCGCACTTCCCGCGTCGCCTCCTGGAGCAGGCCGTTCGCCGCGCCGGTCACCAGGCCGAATGCACCCCAAAACACCCCGAACAGGGAGAAACCGGCGGGTTCGAGGTCGCGGGCCGCCAGATACAGCACCGCGTAACCACACAGCGCGGTGACCGCGGTGGCGACACCGACCCTGGCCACACTGCCCGGGGTGATCGGACCTGTCGCCGGTGTCGCCGCGTCGGTCACGAACCGGCGTCCAGCCGGGGCAATGCCGTCGAGTACAGCCAGCTCTGCCAGAGCGGCCGCAGCGAATCGAGCGAGTAGTTGGCCGCCAACCCGGTGAAATCGTCGGTGAACGCGGTGCTGTGCCGGTAGCGGGTCGTCCAATCCCGCAGCAGCGCGAAGAAACTCTTGTCGCCCACCTTGCGGCGCAACGTGTGCAGGGTCAGCGCCCCGCGTTTGTAGACCCTGTCGTCGAACATATCCCGCGGGCCGGGATCGGACAGCAGCAGATTCTGCGGAAGCCCGGCCAGCCGCTGGTGGTGGTATCGCGCGAGTTCGTCGGCGCTGCGGCCGCCCGAGTTCTCCGACCACAGCCATTCCGCGTAACAGGCGAAGCCTTCATGCAGCCAGATGTCGCGCCAGCGGTGCGCGGTGACGGAGTTGCCGAACCACTGGTGGGCCAGTTCGTGGGCGATCAGCCGCTCGGCCCCGCGCCGTCCGTCGCAGTGATTGGCCCCGAAGATCGAAATACCCTGTGCCTCAAGGGGTATCTCCAGATCGTCCTCGGTGACCACGACCGTGTACCCGTTGGCCAGCGGATAGGGCCCGAACAGTTTGACGAACAGCTTCATCATCTGCGGCTGGCGTTCGAAGTCGTGGTCGAAGTTGCGGCGCAGCGCGGCGGGCAGGGCGGCGTGCATCGGGACGGGAGCCTTGGCCAGCCGGACCGCCTCGTACATCCCGATCTGCAGGGTGATCAGGTACGTCGAGGTGGGCTCGGTCTGTTCGTAGGTCCACACCGTCTGCGCCGCGCGCACCCGCCGCGACACCAGCTCGCCGTTGGCGACGGCACGGTAGGGGCTGTCGGTGCTGATCTGGATGCGGTAGCTGGCCTTCGAGCTGGGGTGGTCGTCGCAGGGGAACCACGACGCCGCCCCGTTGGGCTGGCCCGCCACCAGCGCGCCGTTGGAGAGCTCCTCGAATCCGACTTCACCCCAATAGGTTTCGATCGGTCGCGGGGAGCCGCTATAGCGGACCGCGATCTGCATGGCCGCTCCGGCGGGCAGCGGCGAGGCCAGCGCGATCCGCAGCTTTCCGCCCGAACAAGAGAAGTGCGCGGGGCGCCTGCCGTTGACCGACACCTTCGACACATGCAGTGTCGGGGACAGATCCAGGGTGAAGCTGCTCAGCGCCGCCAGAGTCACCGCGGTGATCGCCACCGAACCGGAGAGCCGATTGATCGCGACCTTGTACTCCAGCTCCATGTCGTAGCGGGAGACGCGGTAGCCGAAGTTGCCGTTGCCGGGCAGGTAGGGGTCGATGACCGGCGGCGCGGCGGGCTTCTTCCCGCGGTCGTTCCGCTGCTGGCCACCGGCCTTGGCGGGTGGCGACTTCTTCGACCTCGTCACGCCGCGGATTCCTCCTTGCCCTCGGCGGAGTCGTCGGACCGCTTGCTGCGGAACGTATTCCACAGCGCGATCGGGTTACCCTGCCAGCGGGTGGACGGGGGAACCTCGTCTCCGCGCATCACCAGGGAGCCGGGCCCGACCGTCGCCCCCGCCCCCAGGCGCGCCGCGGGCAGCGCGACACAGTGCGTGCCCAGCGTCGAACCCTCCTCCAACACAACGGTGTCCAACCGCATGATGCGGTCGTGGAACAGGTGGGTCTGTACCACGCAGCCGCGGTTCACCGTCGCGCCCCTGCCCAGCGTGACCAGATCCGCCTCGGGCAGCCAGTACGTTTCGCACCACACCCCGCGCCCGATCGAGGCGCCCAGCGCCCGCAGCCACAGGTTCATCACCGGGGTGCCGCTGGCCGCCCTGGCGAACCACGGCGCGGCCACCGTCTCGACGAATGTGTCGGACACCTCGTTGCGCCAGACGAACGGTGACCACAACGGATGCTCCACGGCGCGGATCCGGCCCACCATGAGCCATTTGGCGATGACCGCGATGGCGCCCGCCACCGCCCCGGTGATCAGCAGCACCGCACCGCTGGCCAGCGACGCCCACCCGTAGCCGAACCGCACGGCCAGCGCCTGCAACGCGCCGAGCACCGACACCCCGATCGCGAACGTCACGACCACCGGGACAAGCCGGCAGGTCTCCACCGCGGCGCGCATCACCTTCAACCGTATCGGCGGATGGAAGGTGCGCAGCGCGTCGGCCGCCGTGGGTTGGCGGCGCAGCCGCACCGGCGGGCTGCCCAGCCACGACGATCCGGCCTTGGCCTTGTGCGGGGTGGCGGACAGCACCGCGACGAGGCCGTCGTCGGGCACTTTGCGGCCGGGCTGGGTGATACCGGAGTTGCCCAGGAACGCACGTTTGCCGATCGTCGCCTTGGCCACATGGATCCAGCCGCCGCCGAGCTCGTAGGAGGCCACCATGGTGTCGTCGGCCAGGAACGCGCTGTCCTGCACGACGGTGAACTTCGGGGTGAACAGCGCCGTGGAGATCTCGGTGCCGCGCCCGACCTTGGCGCCGAGGATCCGCAGCCACCAGGGCGTCAGCAGGCTCGCATACAGCGGGAAGAGGTAGTTGCGGGCAGCGTCCATCAGCCGTTCGGTCGCCCAGAGCTGCCACCCCACGCGGCTGCGCACCGGGTGGTAGCCCTCCCGCAGCCGCAGCGACAGCAGCCGCACCCCGACGACGGTTATCGCCGCGTAGACCAGCAGCGCCACCAGGGTCGCCACCGGGGTCCACAGCAGCGCGGGCAGGATCGCGGCGAGCGGTGAGGCGGTACCGCGCACCGCCCACCCGATCACGGCGAGTCCCGCCGCCAGGGCCGTCAGCGGCACCGCTCCCAGCAACACCGAGGTGATCCCGTACACGGGGACCCACACCGGGGCCCGCGGCGGCCGGTGATCCGGCCACGGGTGGCGGGCCTTGCCGGACTTCACCGCCGGCGAACCCTTCCAATACTGCCCGTTCTTCACCTTGCCGACCACCGCCGACCCGGGTGCGACGTCGGCGTCCTTGCCGATCACGGCCCCGGGCAGCAGCGTGGTGCGCGCGCCGATGGTGGCGTCGTTGCCGACGGCGATCCGCCCGACGTGGAACAGGTCGCCGTCGATCCAGTGCCCGGAGAGGTCGACCTCCGGCTCGATCGAACAGCGGTGACCGAGTTTGAGCATCCCCGTGACCGGGGGTGCCGAGTGCAGGTCGACGCCCTTGCCGACGGTGTTGCCCAGCGCCCGGGCGTAGTACACCATCCACGGCGCGCCCGCGAGGTTCTCCGCGCCGCTGGCCTCGGCGAGGCGTTCGGCGAACCACACCCGTAGATGTTCGGGGCCGCCGCGGCGGTAGGTGCCCGGCTCCAGCCCGGACAGCAGCATGCGGGCGCTGAGTACCGCGATGCCCATCCGGCCCAGTGGGGAGATGAACAGCACGAACCCGGCGACGATCCACCACCAGCCCAGCGGCGCCGCCCAGGGCACCAGGTTCCAGGCCGCCGCGAGGTTGTTGAGCAGCGCCAGCCACACCACCCACTGCACACCGGTCAGGGTGGCCAGCGGCAGCGACAGCGCCACCTGCACCACCTGGGTGAGCCGCGACGTCGGTGTGACCACGCGGGTGATCACCTTCGGCGGCGGCGCCAGTTCGTCGAGATACCCCGCGAGCGACCCGAGCCGCGGATGGTCGTAGAGGTCGGCGACGGTGACCTGCGGATAGCGTTGGCGCAGCGCGGCGACGAGCTGCGCCGCCGACAGCGAACCGCCGCCCAGCGCGAAGAAGTCGGCCTCCGGACCGTCGATCGGGGCGGCGAGGACGTCGCGCCACAAACCGGCCAGCCAGCCCATCGTGCCGCCCAGGTCGGGGGAGTCGTCGCCGGCGTCCTCACCGGGCGGGGGCCAGGGCAGCGCCGCCCGGTCCACCTTGCCCGAGGTGCGGGTCGGCAGTTCGGAGACGAGCACCAGCCGCGGCACCAGCGCGGCGGGCAGGGCCTGGGCCAGGGCCAGGCGTGCCTGGGCGAGGTCGAACTCCGGGTCGGCGCTGGCGATGTAGCCGACCAGCAGCGGGGTGCCGCTCGCCGTGCGGCGGACGGCGGCCGCCCCGCCGCTCACCCCGGGCAGGTTCACCAGCGCCGAGTCCACCTCGCCGAGTTCGATGCGGCGCCCGCCCACCTTGACCTGGTCGTCGGCGCGGCCGACGAAGTAGAGGCCGTCGTTTTCCAGCCGCACGAGATCACCGCTGCGGTAGGCGCGCGACCAGGCCAGTGTCGGCATCGCCGCGTACTTCTCCTCGTCCTTCTCCGGATCGAGATAGCGGGCGAGCCCGACCCCGCCGATGACGAGTTCGCCGGTCTCGCCGATGGGGACGGGTTCGCCGGCCTTGTCCACGACGGCCAGGTCCCACCCCGGCAACGGCAACCCGATGCTGACGGGGCTCTTACCGTCGAGTTTGGCCAGACACGCCACCACGGTGGCCTCGGTGGGGCCGTAGGTGTTCCAGACCTCGCGGCCCGCCGAATCGGGTCCCGCGGCGAGGCGTTCGGCCAGCTCCGGCGGGCAGGCCTCACCGCCGAAGATCAGCAGCCGCACCGCCTCCAGAGCTTCGGCAGGCCACAGCGCCGCCAGGGTCGGCACCGTCGACACCACCGTGATGTCCCGCGACACCAGCCACGGACCGAGGTCCATCCCGCTGCGCACCAGCGAGCGCGGTGCCGGCACCAGGCAGGCGCCGTGGCGCCAGGCCAGCCACATCTCCTCGCAAGACGCGTCGAACGCCACCGACAGCCCGGCCAGCACCCGGTCACCGGGTCCGAGGGGACTGTCCTGCAGGAACATCTGTGCCTCGGCGTCGACGAAGGCCGCGGCGTTGCGGTGCGTCACGGCCACCCCTTTGGGGGTGCCGGTGGAGCCGGAGGTGAAGATGATCCACGCGTCGTCACGGTTGAGCGGGGGCGCCGCGCGCCAGCCGCGCGACGATCCCGGCCCGCGGACCAGCCCCTGTTCGGTGATCACCCCGACCACCTGTGCCTCGCCGAACACCAGTTGGGCGCGTTCCTCGGGGTCGTCGGCGTCCACCGGCACGTACGCCGCGCCGGCGGCGAGCGCCGAGAGGATCGCCACGTACAGCGCGTAGCTGCCCGAGGGCATCCGGATGCCGATCCGGTCGCCGCGGCCGATGCCGCGAGCGGCCAGCCAGGCGACGCTCTCCTCGATGTCGGCGATCAGCTCGGCGTAGGTGAGCTGGACCGTACCGTCGTCAAGTGCCGCCGCGTCCGGGTAACGCCTGGCCGTGTCGTGCAGGATGTCCACGAGCGTCCGCGGCTCCGGCGCGAACGGCGAGAGCACGTACTGAGCGGGTATCTCTGGTCCAGCGACCGAGCTTGTCACCAGAACAAAATACTGAAGCCGCCGCCGGCGGGGGCCGGTGCTGCGCGGGGTGGGTGATCACAATTGGGCTGCGGCGGTGCTGCCACCTGCGCGGCGGTGTCTGGGCCCTTCGATTTTCCAACGGGGCGCCGGTCGGGCACACTTGACGGCTGGAGGGGAGTATTCCTTCGCCGCAGTGTCGTCACCACGTCGGCCGCCCATCGGACGATCGGTGCTGCGGGCCGGTGCGCTGTGCGTACCGACGGAAGAGACCTCCGGCGTTTTTTGGCGACCGGAGGAATTCTGTAGATGAACGTGTCCGCACTGGAGTGGGGCATAACGCTCGGCGTGACGATCGCCGTTCTGTTGTTCGACGTGATCGTGATCGGCCGCCGGCCGCACGAACCGTCGATGCGTGAATGCGCGATCTATCTGTCGATCTATGTCGGGCTGGCCATCGCCTTCGGTATCTGGGTGTGGAATTTCCACGACCGCCAGTACGGGCTGGAGTTCTTCGCGGGATGGCTGACGGAGTACAGCCTGTCGATCGACAACCTG
Source organism: Actinomycetota bacterium (assembly GCA_018268465.1). GTDB lineage: Bacteria > Actinomycetota > Actinomycetes > Mycobacteriales > Mycobacteriaceae > Mycobacterium. Next base: position 15,370 of record JAFDWN010000043.1, on the reverse strand, counting down.
TTCATCTTCATCATCATCATGGCCAGCTTCAAGGTGCCGAAGATGTACCAGCAGCAGGCGCTGCTGGTGGGCATCATCCTGGCCCTGGTCTTCCGCGGCATCTTCATCGCCCTCGGCGCGGTCGCGATCGAGAACTTCTCGTGGATCTTCTACATCTTCGGGGCGTTCCTGGTGTACACCGCCGCCAAGTTGGTGCGCGATACCGACCATGACGACGACGCCGAGAACAAGCTGGTGAAGTTCGCGCGGACGCATCTGCAGTTCACCGATCAGTGGGACGGTCTGCGGTTGTGGATCAAGGAGAACGGCAAGCGGCTGATGACGCCGATGTTCCTGGTCATCGTCGCGCTGGGGACCACGGACCTGCTGTTCGCGCTGGACTCGATTCCGGCGATCTACGGCCTGACCCGCGAGCCCTACCTGGTGTTCACCGCCAACGTGTTCGCCCTGATGGGGCTGCGGCAGCTGTACTTCCTGCTCGGTGATCTGCTGGACCGGCTGGTGTACCTGTCGCAGGGCCTGGCGTTCATCCTGTTCTTCATCGGCGTCAAGCTGATCCTGCACGCGCTGCACGAGAACGAGCTTCCGTTCATCAACGGCGGTGAGGGTGTACACGTCCCCGAGATCCCCACGCTGTGGAGCCTGGGCGTGATCATCCTGACGTTGTTCATCACGATGATCGCCAGCCTGATCAAGACCCGGATGTCGGGGCGGTCGCCGGATTCGGCTCCCGCTGAGCGCAACCACTGACGGCGGCGCGGCAGGTCCATAACGTGGGTCCGTGGTCGATGAGGAACGGCACGGGCTGCGGATCTACGTGGCGCCCGCGGCCGACGCGGAGTGGACGGAACTGACCGACGGCACCGGACCGGCGGTGCGGGTGGCTGCCAGCGATCTGCAGCACGCCCAGCGGGTCCGGGCTCGGGTCAAGGCAGACGACGGCGACGTGGCGGTGGTCCTCGACGTCACCGTCGCCGTGGCACGCGACTTCCGTTCGGCACGGCTCGTGCTCGGAACGTCCGATTCGGATGCGTCGGTGCACTACGTGGGGACCGTGGACGGTTTGGCGGGGCTGATCGCCGACATCGGGTCGGCCGAGGTCGCCGACGGGGTGACGTTGATCCCGGCGTCGCCGCGCCAGGATGTGCACGCCCTGGGGCAGCTCGTGCTGAGCCGGCTCGCGGTGCGCCGGCAGGCCCGGGCGTCCTGACAGTCCGGCGGGCGGGTCCGCGCGGTTGACGCTCCGGCCCGGCTCTGCGACGGTCTCGGTGTGCATGTCCGCTACTGCGTGGTTGGCGCGGGGATCGTCGGGCTGTCGACGGCCTATCACCTGCTGTTGAGTGAACCCGACGCGACCGTCGTCGTGCTGGAGGCCGAGGACACCGTCGCCACACATCAGACCGGACACAACAGCGGGGTGATCCACTCCGGCATCTACTACGAACCGGGCAGTCTGAAGGCCACCTTGTGCAAGGCGGGGGAACGCGCCACCAAGGACTTCTGCGGTGAGCACGGCATCGAGTTCGACGAATGCGGAAAGCTCATCGTCGCAACGGATTCCGCGGAGTTGTCCCGGATGGCTGCGCTCCAGGCCCGCGCGGAGGTGAACGGCATCGAATGCCGTCGGCTCGGGCCCGGCGAGCTGGCCGAGTTGGAACCCGAAATCCGCGGGGCGGGGGCGCTGCACCTGCCCAGGACCGGCATCGTCGACTACCGCAGGATCGCGGACCGCCTGGCCGGCCTCGTCGGTGCCGAACGGGGTTCGCTGCTGCTGGGTGCCGAAGTGCTCGGTATCACCGAGACGCCGGCACGCGTCGTGATTACCGTTGCGGGACAGACTCTCACGTGTGACCGGCTGGTGGCGTGCGGCGGGCTGCAGTCCGATCGGCTCGCGGAAATGGCGGGTCTGCGCACCGACGTCCAGATCGTGCCGTTCCGCGGCGAGTACTTCCGGCTGCCGCCCCGGCGAGCCGGGTTCGTGCGCCACCTCATCTATCCCGTGCCCGATCCCGAGCTGCCGTTCCTGGGTGTGCACCTGAGCCCGACCATCACCGGCGACATCACCGTCGGGCCGAGCGCCATCCTGGGTCTGTCACGCACCGGCTACCCCAAACTGTCGTTCGATGCGCGCGACGTGGCGCGGATGGCCGCCTTCCCCGGACTGTGGCGGGTGGCGCGGGCCAATGTCGGGCTGGGGCTCAAGGAGATCCGTAACTCCCTTCTCAAGGGCAGTTACCTCGCCGAATGCCGTAAGTACGCACCCGCGCTGACCAAGGACGACTTGCTGCCCTATCCGGCGGGTATCCGTGCGCAGGCGGTGCGCAGGGACGGAACCCTGGTGCACGACTTCGTCATCGAGCGGACCGAGCGGATGGTGCACGTGCTGAACTCGCCGTCCCCCGCGGCGACGGCCGCGCTGCCGATCGGCCGGCGCATCGCCGGGCTGGTCACCACCCCCGCCTGACCCCCTTCCTTTCTGCCCTTCCTTTCTGCGCGAGCGTGCGTGTCTGCAGCCAGATTGCGGTGTGTCATCAGGAGTTGGCGCACGCTCGCCGGATGGTGGGGGCGAGTTGTCGCACGCTCGCGCCGGGTCAATTCTGCCTAGCAGACAACCACTTTCGTTCGATCGACCATTGACTATGTCCACATTCGCGGCTTAAAGTCTGATTTGCAGAAACTATTTCTCTATAACGGAAGACTCTGACCCAGAGGAAGAGAGGGGTGCAGGTGCGCATCCGACACCTTGGAATCGTCGTCCAGGACCTTGAGAAGACGGCCGAGTTCTACGAGAACGTCCTCGGCTTCAAACGTCTCGGCGACGCGCGGACGCCGGGACACTACCCGGGCAAGGCGCTTGACCTCAGCGATGGAGAGGTCAATTACTCACTGTTGCAACCAAATCCGGAGATCGAACGGTCGGAGTGGACATACGGTGCGATGGGGCCCAACCACATCGGCGTCACCATCACCGACACCGGCGCCGTGGTGCGGGCGCTCAAGGATCGTGGCATCGAAGTCTATGGCGCCGAGGACGCCGACCCCCCACGGTTCTTCAAGTTCCGCGATCCCGACGGCGTGGAGGTCGACGTCGCCACGCCGGAGCGTGGCTGGAAGTTCTGATCGCCTCAATCCCCGCCCCGCGCGCCGCGGGCAGGGGTTCCGCTGAGCCGTGAACCGCCCGCCGGCGCCATGGTGGCTCGTCGGCACCGTCGTCAGCGTCTTTCTCCTGCAGGTCGCGGTGACGCTGGCCCGCCCGGTGACCACGTATCGGCTGCTGGCGCTGGGCGCCGACGGTGTCACGCTCGGATTGACCGCGGCGTCCTTCGCCGTTCCTCCGATGCTGCTGGCCGTTGGCTTCGGGCGCTGGGTTGAGAAACACCACCCCGCTTTCCTTCTCGGGGCGGGCCTGGCCGTTGCCGCGGTCTCGTCGTTCGCGCTGGTGATCGTCGAACCCATCCCGGCCATCGCGCTCGCCACCACCGGACTCGGCATCGGGCACATGTCGGCCGTCATCGGCGCGCAGAGCATCATGGCGCAGGCGCACAGTCCGCTGGCGCGCATCAACAGATTCGGAACGCTGACGACCGCGTCGGCGCTGGGGCAGATCATCGGACCCGTACTCGGTGGCGTCATCATCGGTCACACCGACGAACCCAGCCTCGGCGCGACGTCGTCGGCGCTCATGGTCGCGGCGTGGGTGTTCGCCGCCGCTCTGCCCCCCGCGCTGCTGGCGTTGGGCACCACCATCGCCGAGTCGACACAGCGCACCGGGCGGGCCGAACGCGTATGGCGATTGCTGCGTAAACGAGGTATGCCCGCCGCGCTGATGACGAGTTTCTCCGCCAAGAGCGGGATCGACCTGCTGCTGGTCTATGTGCCGCTGCTTGGCGCCTCGATCGGCCTGACGTCCGCGGAGGTCGGATTCCTGCTGGGCACCAGTTCCACCGGGGCGCTGCTGGCCAGGGCGGCGACACCGGTTTTCGTCCGCCGGATACCCACCCTGCGGCTCACCGTGATCGCGACGGCCGTGGCAGCAGGGTGCCTCGTCGTCATCGCCGTCGCCGACGTCGTCGTTCCCATGCTCATCGCGATGGCCCTCCTCGGATTCGCCCTGGGACTGTCGCAGACCACGACGATGGACTGGGTGGTGAACCTCGTCGACGACACCAGCAGGGGATCGGCCCTCGGGCTGCGCGTCGCCACGAATCGCCTGGGGCAGACGATCGTTCTCGCCGCCGCGGGCGCGGTCTCGGGATGGCTGGGAGTTCAGACGGCGTTCCTGCTGCTGGCGGTCGTCATGCTCGGCACCGCGTGTTCGGGTATCGCCAGCGTCAGGCGCGACACCGCCGGCTAACCCCGCCGCGGGCCCTCCGGTGCTTTGGCGAGAGCGTCGATCATCATCTCGCCGATGCGCGAAATGCGTTGCGAATTCAATCGACTGGACGGTGCGGCCACCGCGATGGCAGCAGGCCGGCCCGCGAAGTCGCGAAACGCCACCGCCACGGAGCCCACGTCGTCCTCCGTCTCACCCGAATTGACCGCGAATCCGCGTTTTCGCGCTCCGGAGATCTCCTCCATCAACGCCGCCTGCGTGGTGATCGATCGGGCGGTTCGTCCTGGGAAGGGCTCGGCGGAGGTCGGATACAGTTCCACGATCTGTTGGTCGGTCATCTGCGCCAACAGTGACTTGCCCAGTGACGTGCAGTGGGCTGGCATGAGGATGCCTGTGCGCGCGACGACGCGCAGCGCACGGTCGGGTTCGACCGCATCGACGTAGCGGACCTGATTGCCCTCCAGCACCCCGAGGTGAACGGTCTCGCCCAGCTCCGCGTTCAGTTCCTCCATCACGGGCCGCGCCTGTTCGCGCACATTGAGGGAACCGACGACGGCCAGGCCCACCTCGACGAGTGCCGGACCCGCGACGTAGGCGCGGGTGTCCGGTTCCTGCTGGACGAATCCGTGGTGGGCGAGCATCGCGAGCAGCCGGTGCGCGGTCGAATGTGCGACACCGAGGTACTTGCAGGCGTCGGTGAGGCGTACGCGTGGCTGCTCGCGGAACAACAGAAGCAGAAGTAGCGCGTTGTTCACCGAGGCGATCGGATACGCAGGACCCGTTTCGCTCTCCGGTCTTGTCTTCTGCATAGAAGAAGGATAGCGAGCGTTTGTCGGGTTAAGGCGGTCTTCGAGGGCCGAAAGTGATGCTTGACACAGCTCTCGCAGGATCCTACCTTTTCTTACAACCAGACGGTCTTTCCATTCTGAAGACATCTAGACGAAGAGGTCTGAATGGCCCACGACACCGAACGACCTGTCGGCCCGTCCGCCCTGGGCGGGCGCCTCGGCAGCGAATCCGACGGTGCGGCGCCGCCTGCCCTCCCACCCCCCGACGTGCCCCCGGCGGCCGACCCCGCGGAGGCTGCGAGCTCTCCCGACCCGGGCGACGTTCGGCTGACGCGACGCGTCCACATCGTCCTCGGGTTCGTGATCGCCGGGCTCGGCGCCTGGCTGCTCTACCGGAGCTGCACCGAACTCGACTTCAAAGGCGGCGCAGGCGAACCGGGGCCGGGCTATCTGCCCGTGCTGGTGACGATCTGTCTCATCGGCCTTGGGTTGGCGCTCTCCGCCGTGTGGATGTGGGGTAAGCGAGCCAGAAGCGGTGACGTACCCGTGCTTTCGCTATCGCGGGCACATATGACACGCGCGGTGCTGGTGTGGCTGGCGCTGGTCGCCTGCGCCGCGCTGATCGAACCGTTCGGATTCCTGATCGCCGGCGAGGTGCTGGTGATCCTCGTCATCGTCGTCATCGAGCGCATCCGGTCGGTCGCCGCGATCGTGACGCTGCTGTTGGTCCCCGTCGCCATGTACGTGCTGTTCGAAGTCCTGCTCGCGGTGCAGCTCCCGGAAGGAACCCTATGGCAGTGAACGGAATCGGCGGCCGTACCGCGCGGCGAGTGGCGCGGTGAACGCGGTCGACGGCCTGCTGTCGGGCCTGCAGGCGGCCTTCACGCCGACCAACCTGCTGTGGCTGGTCATCGGATGTCTGCTGGGCACGCTCGTCGGCATCCTGCCCGGCCTCGGGCCGCCTGCCACGATCTCGATCCTGCTGCCGCTGGCGACCGGATTCGACCCGGCGACCGGTCTGATCATGATGGCGGGCATCTATTACGGCGCCAAGTACGGCGGGTCGACGACGTCGATCCTGTTGAACATTCCTGGCGAGTCGTCGTCGGTGGTCACCTGCCTGGACGGCTATCAGATGGCCAAGCAGGGCCGAGCCGGGGCAGCGCTGGGCATCGCCGCCATCGCATCCTTCGTCGCGGGCACCCTGGGCGTCATCGGCCTGACCTTCCTGGCGCCGATCGCCGCGGATGTCGCCGTCAACTTCGGCCCACCCGAGTACTCGGCGCTGATGGTGTTCGCACTCCTGCTCGTGATCATGCTGGCCGGGGACTCAATGCTCAAGGGCTTCATCGCGATGTTCATCGGCCTGTTCCTCGCCACCATCGGCACCGATCTGTTCTCGGGCCAGCCGCGCTTCACCAACGACCAGATCGAACTGGCGGGCGGCATCGAGTTCATCGCACTATCGGTAGGGATCTTTGCCATCGGCGAGGTCCTGGTGAACATCGAGGACAAATCCGAGAAGCAATTGTTCAAGGTGCCCAGCCGGATCCGCGAACTGTTCCCGTCGCGCAAGGACATCAAACAGGCGACACCGGCGATGCTGCAGGGCGGAATCGTCGGATTCTTCATCGGCATTCTGCCGGGCGCCGGATCCACGGTGGCGTCGTTCGTGTCCTACATCATCGCCAAGCGGACATCCAAACACCCCGAGGAGTTCGGCAAGGGCTCGATCGAAGGCGTTGCCGCACCCGAGGCCGCCAACAACTCGGAAACCGGTGGCGCGATGGTGCCGCTGCTGACGATGGGCATCCCGGGTTCGGGAACCGGTGCGGTGCTGCTGGGTGCGCTGGTCCTGTACGGACTCAATCCGGGACCGTTGTTGTTCCACGAGCACGCCGACGTGGTGTGGCCGATCATCGCGAGCATGTACCTGGGCAATATCGCCCTGCTCGTCATGAATCTGCCGATGGTGCCGTTGTTCGCCAAGCTGCTCAACACGCCGTATAAGGTGCTGTACCCGGCGATCCTGTTGATCTCGGTGGTCGGCGTCTACAGCGTGAACTTCTCGATGTTCGACGTCGGTCTGCTGGTCGTCTTCGGCCTGCTCGGATATGCCATGCGGAAGCTCGACATACCGCCTGCGCCACTGGTTTTGGCCTTCGTGCTCGGACCGATCGCGGAGAATGCGATACGCCAGTCGCTGCTGCTGTCGGACAACAGTCCCATGATCTACCTGCAACGGCCGATATCGGCGACGCTCATCGGCCTGGCCGTGCTGCTGATGCTGGTGCTGACCGTCGGCCGCAAGTCGCGGAAGGTGCGTGAACAGCTGATCGACGTCGACGCCTGACCGACCCACCAAATACTCCCTCTCCCTTTACAACGACGTCGAAGGAATGGACATGACCCGCTTCAGGAAGCTTCTCCTTGCCATCGCCGCGGTGGTGGCGTTGGTCGGCACAGCTGCGTGCTCCGGCTCCGGTTCCGGATCTGGATCGGGGACGGGGTCGGGAGGCGGCAGATCCGGTGCCGTGGAGGTGATCACGCACAACGCCGTCGGTGGCGGATCGGACGTGTTCACCCGCCAGATCATCAAGATCATGTACGAGAACAAGATCATCGACACCCAATGGCCGGTGCGCAACGTGCCCGCAGGCGACTCGATCGGGGCGATGTCGTACATGATCGAACGAAAAGGCAACCCCGGCATCATCGCTCAGGTTACCCCGACCTGGCTGGCCACGCCGATGACGGTTGCCAACGCCCAGGTGGGCCTCGACCAGCTGACCCCGATATCCCTGGTCGCCACCGAACCGCAAGTGGTGGTGACGAAGGCGGGTTCGCCGTTCAAGACGTTCACCGACTTCGTCGATGCCGCCAAGGCCAGCCCGGACACCCTCGTGCAGGCGGGTGGATCCAGCACCGCCAATGACGCGCTGACCCGACTGGTCCTGCAGGACTCGTTGGATGCTCGATGGAAATTCCTGTCGTTCGAGGACACCGGCTCCCGTATCACCGCCCTGCTGCGCGACGACGCCGCCATCATGCTGGGCAGCGCCTCCGATGTCGCCGAACAGGTGCGCGCCAACCAGCTTGCCGTGATCGCCGTCGTCGGCAACCAGCGACTGCAGGCGTTCCCGGACGTCTCCACCACCGAGGAACAGGGCATCGACTCGTCGAACGTGCCGGTGCAATTCCGCGCGATCATGGGTGCGCCGGAGATGCCCGAAGACGCCATCCAGGGCTACCAGGACGACATCTCCAAACTGGTCGAGACCGAGGGTTGGAAGACGCTGTCCGCCAGTGACGGACTAGTCACCCAGAACCTCCAAAATGAGGAACTGACAAAGTATCTCGACCAGCAGACGGAGATTGTCGGCAATCTGCTCGCGGGCCTGGGCCTGAGGAAGGATCAGTGACAGAGGCGTCTGCGACCGCGGAGCTGGCCCGCTTCGTCGCCGAATGTGACGACGAACGGATCCCTGAACCGGTAGTGCACGCCGCCCGGCGCGCCCTGGTGGATCACATCGGTGTGGCGGTGGCCGGGTCGGCCGACAACGCCACCCGCCGCGCCCGCATTGCGCTCGCGGCAGCAGAAAGTGACAGTGGTGCAAGGGTTGTCGGTAGCAGCGCGCGCTTCACGGCTCCGTTTGCGGCGTTCCTCAATGCCTTCTCCTCTCATGTGCTCGACCTCGACGACGTCTACAACCCGCCCGGCACGACGGTGCACGGCAGTTGTTCGGTGTGGCCGGCCATCCTCGCGGTGGCCGATACCCATCGCATCGGCGGCAAGGCCGCGCTGACGATATTCGCGCTGGGATTCGAGGTCGAAACGCGGGTCGCGCATGCGGCAGGCCAAAGCCACTACGAAGCCGGATGGCACGTCACGGGCACGTCCGGGCACGTCGGCGCCGCTGCGGCGGCGGCCCGCGCCATGGGACTCGGAGCCGAGCAGGTCGAGCACGCGATCGCGGCCGGTGCCACGCAGGCAGCCGGTTTGCGGATCATGGCGGGCAGCGACCTCAAGAGCCTGCACCCGGGTAAAGCTGCGATGGACGGTGTGCTGGCCGCCGCTCTCGTCGAACAGCGTCTGACGGCAAGCGAATCGGCACTAGAAGGCAGTTTCGGTTACTTGGCGGTGATGAGCGCAGACCCGGATCCGCACCGGATCACTGCCGGCCTGGGGGACACCTGGAACCTCACGTCCAACGGCCACAAACTCTATCCGAGTGGATCGCTGACACACCCCATGATCGACGGTGTGATCGCGTTGGTGACTGCCGAGGACATCCGGCCCGCCGATGTCAGCATCGTCGACATCCGGGTTTCGCAGCCCGCCGCGCGATTCACCGATCTGCCCCGCCCGGTGACACCTATGCAGGCCAAGTTCAGCCTGCGGCACTGTGCCGCGGCGGCGATCTCGTTTCGCAGGGTCGGCACCGACGAGCTGGGACAGGACGTCATCACCCGGCACGACATCGTAGACCTCCGAGACCGCGTCAAAGTGGTGGCGGACCCGGCACTGGGTAAGCAGGATGCGGACATCGAGCTGGTGCTGAGCAGCGGTCGGACCGTCGGCACCGAGGTGCGGGGGAACCGCGGCACACCGGCAGCGCCGTTGAGCGACGACGATCTCAGCGCGAAGTTCCGGGAACTGGTCGGGCCGATCCTCGGCCCCGAGCGGACGGAGGGACTGCTCAGCAGCTGCTGGCGAATCGACGAGTCAGACGATGTGTCAACACTTCTCGCCCAGACGGTCCCCTCGGGTGCTACGGGTGGGGTGGGCACCTGACAGCCACCATGCCCGAGTGTGCGATCGCGCTGGTCACCGGCGCGGGCAGCGGACTGGGCGCAGCAATCGCCGTGCGGCTCGCCCGGTCGGGTCTGACGGTAGCGGTGAACACGAGGAGCCGGCGGCTGCAGGCCGAGTCTGTGGTGACCGGCATCCGTGCCGAGGGCGGATCGGCGTTCCCCGTCTGTGCCGACGTCACCGACGCCGCGGCCGTGCAAAGCATGTTCGAGGCGATTGAACGCCATGGCCGGGTGCGGGTTTTGGTGAACAACGCGTCCTACCGACCGCACACACCGTTTCCGGATATCACGGCCGAGGAGTGGCGAACGGTGCACGCCGTCACCCTCGATGGCGCGTATCTGTGCATCCGTCGCGCGCTGGCGACCCTGGTGCCCGGTGGGCGGGTGGTCAACATACTGGGGCGCAACGCACTCGAGGGTGACCCGCGGCGGGTCCATGTGTCATCGGCGAAGTACGGCTTGCTCGGACTTACGAGGGCGCTGGCCGAGTCCCTGCGCGCGGACGGCGTCGCGGTCAACGCGGTGTCGCCGGGAGTCGATTGTGCCGGAGAGGATCTCGACCGATGCCGGCGGGAGATCGCCGAGCAGGTGGCCCTGTTGGCGGTCGAGCCGTCCGGGCTGAGCGGAACGGTGGTGCGGGTGGATTGCGACGGATCCCGGATCGTCACCGGCCCGGAACGGTGCTCCTGATGGGGATGGTCAGCTCGAGGACGGGCCCGATCCCACCGGCCGAGCCCACCGCGAAGGTGGCGTCGGCGAGCCGCTCAGCCTGGTCGTGACCGATCACCTCGTCGGTGAGGGCGAAGAACTTGTCCCGCAATTCGTCGTCGGAGAGCCGATTGCCCGGTGTGCCCCGCGCATCGTCGACCCAGGTGTCCACCACCGTGCCGTCCTCGGTCACCGCGGTGGCGCCTGCCTGGGTGTGCGGGACGTCGGCGTCGGCCACCACGTCGATACGCGCCATCAGCGCCCGGACGTCGGGATCGACCACCAGCGCATCGGAGAACTCGGCCTCGCCGGCCCGGCCCCGCAACAGACCGACCGAGCTGGCGAAGGTCACCGAGAATTTGCCCTCCAGACCTGTTCTGGGATCGGTCTTTCCGGTGAGCTCGAGCACGAGCGGATGCACACGCAGCCGGATCGATTGAATCTGATGGACAGACAGCCCCTTTCGTGCGGCAAGATCGCGAACCGCGTCGATCGCGGGGTGGATCACCACGCCGCACGCATACGGTTTGACGCCGTTGTCGAATATCTGCCATATCGACCCCAGCCCGTCGACCAGCTCGGCGGGCGTGCTGACCGTCGACATCACGGTGAACATGCCGCGCCGACCCTGCAGCGGATCGGGCGCACCGGTGAAACCCCCGGCCGCGAGCAGTCCGGCCCACACTCCGGCCTGGGCGGCGTGGCCCGCGTGGAATGGCTTGGTCATGGTGCCGAACTGTTCGCGATGTCCCGAACTCTGGGTGGCCGCGATGCTCAGGCAGTGCATCGCGGGCAGCGCGCCGAGTTCGAGAAGCCGGATCGCAACCGTCGCCGCCGCCAGCGCGCCGGTGGTGCCCGTCATATGCCAACCCACGTCGTAGTGCTCGGGGTACAGCGCGTTGCTGACTCTCGCGGCCAGCTCGTAGCCGAGCGCGTGGGCGGCGAGCAGGTCGACGCCCCGCGATCCGCGGAACTCCGCCAGCGCGGTACCGGCAGCGTACAGCGGAGTCGTCGGATGCAAGATGGTGGGCAGGTGCGTGTCATCGAAATCCAGTGCATGGCAGGCAATTCCATTGACGAGCGCGGCATCGGTGATCCGCAGCCGGTCGGCGGTGCCCACCGCGAGGGCCTGGGGTTCGCCGCCGAGCATCAGGGCTTGTTCGCGGGCGATCCGGGCGGCCGGCTCGGCCGCACCGGCGATGGCCAGACCGAGGTGGTCGAGCAGGCAGCGGGCACTTTCGTGCAGAACGGCGGCGGGGAGCTCGGCGGGCCGGGTGTGCCGGACGAAGTCGACCAGTGCCCGCGTCTCCGTGGAGGTGCGATCGTCGTAGATTTCCGAGTTCTCCACTGCAGACGTCATAGAGTCTGTATAACAGAATAACTTTCCTTATTACAGACTTTTGGAGATGGCCTGTTGACCCGCGAGCAGAGCATCAGCGCTGAGCTGGCGGCATTCGCGGCGCGCGTCAGCCTGAAGGATCTCCCATCCGACGTCATCCACCAGTCGATCCGCTGCCTCATCGACTGGCTCGGCTGCACGCTGGCCGGTTCGGCCACCGACGAGGCCGCGCGGGTACGGGCGGGGATCGCGACGATCGATCCGGGCGACGGTTCCCGGACCACGGCCATCGTCGGCACGGGTCAGCGAGCCGGCGCGGGATTCGCGGCTCTGGCCAACGGGTTCTCTGCGCACGTGCTGGACTTCGACGACACCTTCAACCCCGACCGCACCACGATTCACGGCAGCGCCCCGTTGTGGCCCGCCATTGCCGCCGTCGCCGCCCTCGTACCCGTGACCGGGGCAACGGCGATCGAGGCGTTCGTCGCCGGTTTCGAGGTGCAGACACGGGTGGCGATCGCCGCCGGGCCCGGGCACTACGACGCGGGATGGCATGTGACCGGGACCGTCGGGCACATCGGTGCGGCCGTGGCCACCTCGCGGGCACTGGGGCTCACCGCGGAGCAGACGTTGGCGGCGCTCGGCACGGGTGCCACCCAGAGTGCCGGGATGAAGGTCGTCTACGGGTCGATGGGCAAACCTCTGCATGCGGGCAAGGCGGCGATGGACGGGCTGTTGTCGGGGATCCTGGCCCGCGACGGCTGCACGTCGAGCCCGCGGCCTCTCGAAGGCCATCGGGGTTTTCTGCACCTGTTCGCGCCCCAGCCCGTCCCGCGCCGTGCGGTCGAACACCTCGGCCGGACCTGGTATCTGCCCCGTGACGGGTTCAAGCCGTACGCGTGCGGGTCGCTGACGCATCCGCCGGCGCAGGCGGTCCTCGAACTGCGCGCCGAGCACGGTCTCACGGCGGCCGACGTCGTCTCGGTGGATGCCTATGTCCACGACTACGTGAAGACGACGACGGGACTGGCCGAACCGCGGACCGGCATGCAGGGCAAGTTCAGCATCTACCACGTGCTCGCGGTGGCACTGGCCGACGGGACGGTGTCGTTGGCCCAGTTCACCGACGAGCGTGTCAACGACCCCGGGGTGGTCCGGCTGCGTGAGAACATCGCCGTCCACATCGATCCTCATGAGGCCAAGGATTCGGCCCGAGTGGTGCTGAACCTGCGCGACGGCCGTTCCCTCCAGCGCCGTGTCGCCCACAACCTCGGCACGCCCGACAATCCGATGTCCGACCATCGCCTAGAGGAGAAGTTCGCCGCGCTGGCCGGTCCGGTGCTGGGGCCGTCACGCACCGCTGAGCTGGCCCGGATCTGTTGGGGCCTCGCCGATCTGGCCGATTTCGCGGATGTGACAGCGTTGACGGTGCCCGACCTCGGCGAGAGCGCCCGCAGCTAGTTCTGCCCTTTCTTTCTGCGCGAGCGTGCGTGTCTGCAGCCGGATTGCGGTGTGTCATCAGGAGTTTGCGCACGCTCGCGCCCAGGGGCAGTCGCAAGGGGGGCAGAAGTGCGAAGGTGCAGAAATCAGCTGCTGGTGTCCCAGCTGTCGCGAACACGCCGCAGACCCTCGCCGGTCAGCTTGCCGAACAGCCGCAGCCGCGCCATACCCCCGTCGGGATAGATGTCCAGGCGGGCGTCGGTGAGCGGCTGGTCGCCAGCCACCACGAACCGGTGCCGGGTATCGGGCCGCAACTCGGTGACGGGCAGTATCTCGTGCCATGCGCCGGCGTCGTCACGCCCGCTCAGCCGAGCCGAACCGGGGGCGTTGCCGACGAAGTACGACGTGTCCAGTTCGACGGCGTTGAGGACGCTCTGGCTGGCCAGATGCACCTGCACCCAGTCGTTTCCGGCGTCGCGACGACGGGAGGTCTCCCAGCCCTCGCCCATGGTGCGCGCCGTGCCCGGCAGCAGCAGGTTGTTCGGCGAACTGTAGAACATGTTGGAACATGCGGTGATTCGGCCGCCATTCTCCAAAGCGGCGACGTCCAGCGTCATCTCCTCGGCGAACCGCGGATCGAGCAGACCCTCACCGTGCACCCGCAGCCGCGCCACGCCGCCGTCGGGGTAGATGGACAGTCGCACATGGGTCCAGCGCCGGGGCGAACTGACCTTGAACGGGTTGCGGGTGTCGCCGTTGACACCGGTGCGTTCGACGATCGTCGTCCACTCGGTCTTGTCGACGAGCTCCTCGACCGACGGGTAGCCCGTTACGCACGCCGCTTCGACCGAGATCTGTGGCGGATAGTTCCCGGTGAACCAGGCGGTGTCGACCACGACTCCGCGAATGATGCAGGGCACGCCGAGACGGACGATCGCCGAGTCGTGTGAATCCGGCGTCGTTCCCCGGCGCCGCCGGGTCTCCCAGCCGTCGTACACCTGACCCTTGTGCCCGAACGTGGCCGGACGGTGTTCGGCGGGCCCCGGGGTGATGAGGTTCTCTTTCTCGGCGAACACGTCGTCGTTGGCCCACAACACCGCCGCGCCCGCGGAACGGGACGCCAGGTCGGGCAGTGCCAGGAAGTGCGAGTGGGTCGCTGAGCCAGCGGGGCCAGTTGTCGGGGTGTTCACTCAGCCGAGACTAGGCCAGCCCGCTACCAGTTGCTGTATCCGCCTTCGGGTCCCAGCATGCGCTCGAGCCGGGTGCGGTTGATCCTGGCGAGTTCGTTGCGCACGACCTTGCGTTCGGTCTCCCGGTCGTTGTGCATGCGGTCGGCGATCGCCGCCAGCACGTCCTCGGCGTGACAGGTCTCCACGAACATCACGAAACCGAACCCGAACTGCGCGGAGTAGCGCTGGGCCGCCGCGTCGAGTTCGGCCATGACCTGTGGGCGTTCGTCCCAGATCGCGCACTGCTCGGCGTGTGATCTGGTGCTGCGAGGCCGGCGCCCGATATGCGGGTAGGCCTGCAGGATCGTGTCGATCGAATCCTCGGGCAGGGTGAAGAGGAGAGCGTCGGCCCGGCGGAACAGCTGATCGTGGTCCTGGTACGGCCGGTGCCGGGCGAGGTCGGCGGCGAATGGCACGCTGTTGACGCATTCGTACAGTGCGTGCACGGCCTTGTGCTGCGGCAACGCGTTGAATTCGTCCAGGCCGATGCCCTGATGCAGCAACATCGCGATGAAACCTCCAAGGTTGGTCATCGCAATGATCCGAGGTGTCCAGTCCCGATTTCCAGCCCCGGGGGAGGATTTAGCGCGTGCGTAACAAACAGTAACGCGGCGGTATCACGCGTCGCCGGCGGCTGATGCCCGGTCCCCATCTCGCGCGAGCGTGCGCGAACTCGGCCCTGCGCGCGGCGTGTCGCCCGCAAACACCTTCGTAACGG
>JAFDWN010000042.1 GCA_018268465.1 Actinomycetota bacterium | reverse complement strand
ATACTTCCACTTGACCATTGACACACCGCAACGTCGAAAACAGCACCCGAAGCGAATGCAACGCCAAGTGGACGCAGTTGATCGAACCGGATCTAGGGCCGATTGCCCTGCGCTCCTTGACCAGCGAGACGATCCGCGCGTGGTATGCGGGACTGGGGCTCGGCCAACAAGCGGCGCAACAGCCACGCCTGGCCGCTTCAAGAAAAAGTGACCCGATGGCGAAGCGACGAAACTACAAGCGCGACCGCCGTGGGAGGTTCGCGCCGACCGGCTCGCGGTCTTCGCGGGTTAAACGCGCCGTGCCCACCAAAGTCGTATCGCGCAAGGTCAGCGCCGGTCGGGTCGGCCCTGGCGGGGAGTATGTCGGCGTGCGCGCCGGGATCGAACTCAAGCCCAAGCGCGGCCGATCGCGCTACTACGTCGGCGTGAGCGCTGGCCGTCGCGTGTCCTACTGATTGACCGGTGAGATCGACGGTTCACGGCCACGGGCTGAACTTGTCGTCGCCCAGCGATAGTTTGTCAGTGCGGGATCGTTTTGACGGTTTTGTGCCGGTGCGACACGGACGGGAACGTCGCATGTGGAGATTGGGGGTGACGTAGCCTACGGCGGATGAGTGCGCAGACGTGGGGGAGCTTGTGTGGCGGGTGAGACGGAGCAGAAGAAGGGTCGTGTAGGGGCGCTTCTCGCGAAGAGGTGGCTGGACCGCACTACTAGGGTTCGCGCCGATTGGGTGAACCCCGATCGGGTCGCAAAAACTAAACTCACTCTTGAGAAGGCCGTTTACAACGACGTGCAAGACGTCTTCTCGTTTGACCTTGGCGGGCAGTTCCGCGAAGGCGACTACGAGGGTGAGAACTTCCTCGCTGAGTGCAAGAATTATGACAAGTCATCAGATCTGCCAAAACATTTCCGAGCTTTCCTCGCGCATTGTTATAGAGCCGTCGCCACGAAACACTTCATGGCTGACCATTTCTTCTGGATAGCGTTTGCTCCGCACGGCGGCACTTTGTGGGAGGAAATCGCGACCGTCGACAAAGTTAAGACAGCCGTTCTGCACAAGGATCTAATAGACGTCAACTTCACGTCAGACCAGACTCCGGCCGATGCATATGATCCGGATACTGCTGCGTTAGTTTCGGAACGGATTTGGATGCTGATTCTTTCGGAAAAGCAGGTCGATCATCTGACTCTATCGCAGAAGCACCACGGAGTAATCGAAGAACACATCATCAATAATGCGAAGGAGATTGAGCGGTGACTTCGTACAATGAAATCTTAGAAGCCGCAGACGGTAGCGAATCTGGAGAAGCGGTAAGCCGCATCAAGAAGCTCGCTGCTCAGACACTTTATGAGGCCGATGGTGACATGAAACTGCTCTCAACGGAGCATTTCAACCATTCGTACTTGCCTGACTTCGTAATGCGATGGCCGAATCGACCTCAGCGCTTCGTATTTCTTCGCGCCTCGGCGTATGCCGACGAAATAAGGGATGATGTCGTCCGATTAGCTGATCGCCGACCAATTTTTGTGCAACTAAGCGAATTTCTGCCAAACAATAACGAGCCGCTGCAGCAATCTATCGACAATCTTTCTCAGTCGGCCGGCGAGCGAAGAAGTCTCGTCACGAGCATGCCTACGATTGGACTTTTGGACGATTCGCCCCGTACCGGAAAAATGCTTTCATCGTTTGTTATGCGAGGCGGCAAGGGAGTCATTACCGACTCCGAAGCTCAAAGCCTAGCGCTGAGGGTTGAGTCTGGTTTCGATGGCGCGATGAATTCTGACCACGAAGCAACCGCAGACGGAATCGAGGCTGTCCAAACAGTGCTCGATCCCGCGTCTTCCGCAGAATTCACGCATTTGTTCGAAGCGGCTTGGGTCAGTGGGGGCGCCTCTGCGATCGAATTCCCAGGTGGCCTGACTTCAATCGGCGACAATCTGACCGCGGAATTGCTCCACCAAATGTTGGACATTGTGCCTGAGTCGCTGTCTGACTTCTGGGAGCAGATCGGCAATGCGGTCACTCTAGAGTCGTTCGCCCAACTAAACCTGGTAGGCCAACAGCCTCGGATTCAAAGCATCATGAAGAACGCCATAGGGCGGCTCGTATCGAATCGCTGCGCCGTGTTGAGAACGCAACGGTCCGACCAAGAGGTCGATCCGTTTATGTGGCAAATCGAGAATGGAATCCTTTCGTTGAGGGGTGGTGGTTACCAAGCGTGGGTTGGTGCATCCGCCCCGTCGTCCGCCTCGTCAAGCGACCAAGAGTTCACGGTCGATCCTGCGCCGTCACTGTCCAGAATCTCAACGGTGGCGGAAGAGGCACGGTTGACCATCTCTGACATCGGTGTGAGCGACGCGGACGGTATAACGGTTCGTTTCGCGTCACCGGGACTTGGTGACGTGGCGACTAGCGATCTTGTTGAGAGGGTGACCGAGACCGTCGGAAATCTGGTGCGGGTGAATGAAGTCGTGGCGCTAGTTAATGGGAAACGCGTGTCTGTCGATTACATAAAGGGCGTGGCTAGTTCGCGAACCAACTCGAAGGTGTCGGTTTCAGGACTCATCTGGAACGGTTGGAATCTGCTCGCTGAGACCGACGAAGATGTGCGTGAATCTCTTGCCAACGCATTAAGTGCGGGCGACGAGAACGACGACGCTGAGGCGGACGTAGACGGTGCAAATTCCGCAACTGAGTCTGACGTGGCTGACTCGCCAACTGCTGACGACAACTCCGGCTGACGACAACTCCGACTGACCGCATCGCCAGGCTGACGCGAGCTCCGTTAGCACCCCCACCCCGCCAAGGCGTTCACGGATGGCCGAAAGTGTCGTACTGCGTCCCTACCGTTTGAGCCGGAAGGTTCGACCGAATCTAGGGAGTGAACCGTGAATCTGATTCCGGCTTGGCTACAGATCACTACGTCGGTTTCGACAACGGTCGGCGTACTCATCGCGCTCTACGTCGCGGTGTGGTGCGAACCGCGCAAAGCTCGACGGGAACGTGACGACCGCGAGACGCAAGCGACCGAAGACCGCAAGCGCTACAACGACCAGATGGCCGTGATGCAGCGCGCCGAAGATGACCGCATTGCCGCCCAAGCGCGCAAGATCGTTCCGTCGATCAACCGCGCCGACATGTTCGGCGAGAACCTATGGATGGCGCGGATCAACAACTTGAGCAATGGCGCGGTCAACCTGCTCGGCGTTCGCGTCGTTGCGCTCGACGCTGAGGGCAACGAAGTGCCAGATGGTTGCCGTCAGGCCAACAACGAAGTGGAGATCGGCCAGGGTATCGAACGCATCATCACCGAGGGGCTGCGCGGCGCGGTGTCGGGTGCGATGCAAAGCGATCCCATGCAAGCGCTCAACCAAATGATCGGAATGATGGGCGGCGGCGGTATGCCCGGTGTGCAGCGGGTCGGACCGAACCTCGGAAACATGACCTCGCAGCAGATGGACCGTTACGTCACTCAAAAGCTCGGCGCTGACTTCAGTGAACGTCTCAGCGAAGCGATGGTCGGAGAACTGGCGACGGAGTGGACGAAGACACTCACGCCAAATCAGCAATCAGTAATGGCGTTCAAAGCGTCCAGCGCGGACTACCGGTTGCAAATCGTGGTCGAGTTCGAAGACGAAGCGTGCTATCGATGGGAACGGTCGGACAGCACCCAACCGCGCCAGATCAGGGAAACCGCGGCCTAACCAGCGCAACCCGTCAGCTAACGAAATCGAGCTACCAGCAAAGAGGCCGACGGTTGGATCATCGTTGAGCCCTGCCGGGAAGGTCGGCCAGATCGGGCTGTAATGCCTGTTGAGAGGCGGTTTTTGAGCTGGTGCCCCCGGCAGGATTCGAACCTGACGGTAGGGCTTCAGCAAACATATAGCGCGACCAGCGAAAACCGTTGTCTAGCTGCTGATTAAACCCCGCAACGGGTCGCACACTACGCACATGTCAACACTGTTCAAATGGGTTCGAAAGGGTAAGCTGGGGGTAGCGATCAGCAAAACCGCTGTTCAAGAGGTGACACCCGCAGGAAAGCAGCGCCGAACATGTCAGATATAGACTTTGCTCGAAACGAAAACCGCGCTTGCATAGCGGTTTCGGCGATTCTGGAATTCGCACGATGAGCGGGAAAGCCGGTCACCGGTCGTGGGGGAAGATCAAGAAACAGCCGACTAAACAACCGAGCTATCAGGCGTCGTTCATCGGTCCCGACTTGTGCCGTCACTACGCGCCGGTGGTCTTCGGAACCAAGATGAACGCCGAAGCGTGGTTGGCGCGCGAACGCGATTACAAAGAGCGCTGCGCGGTCAGCGGCGAAACGTGGAAACCGCCCAAGGATCGCGCGACCGAGAAGAAAGCCGAAGTGCTGCGCTTGTCGGTGTACGGCAAGACGGTCATTGATCAACGCAAGCTCGCCGATAGCACCCGCATCGAGTACAACGCGAAATGGTCGAATCTGATCGAGCCGAAGCTGGGCACCTTGGCCGTTCGCGATCTCACGCCCGCAGCGGTGCGCGCGTGGTTCTCGGCTTTGGATGCCGACAAGCCACGTCGCAACAGCCACGCCTACGGCATTCTCTCCATGATCTGCAATACCGCAGTGCGCGATGGGCTGTTGGAGCGCAACCCGTGTCAGATCGTCGGCGCGATGAATCCGCCGACCAAGAAAGAACAGAAGGCACCGACGACGGTCGAGCTGCACGCCATTGCCGACAAGCTCGGCACCGAGGAACGAACCGCCCGTTTCAAAGCAATGGTGCTGATCGCCGGTTGGTGCGGAATGCGTTTCGGCGAAGTGTCGGAACTGCGGCGCAAAGACATCAACGCCGAATGCTCATCGGTGGCGATCCGGCGCAGCGTGACCCATCGCAACGACCCCGATAACCCCGATGCCGACCGCTGCCGCGTGAAGGTCGGAACCAAGAACAGTGAACAACGCGCCGTGACGATTCCGCCGCACATTCGCGACGACGTGAAAGCGCACCTGGCGCAGTTCGTCGGTGGCAGCGCTGAGGCGCTGTTGTTCACGCCCGCAATGGGCGGATGCCATCTCAACGACCGGGTGTTCAACAAAGACGTGTTCAAGAAAGCGGCCGAATCGGTGGGCCGCGAAGATCTCTCGGCGCACGATCTGCGGCACTTCGCCGGAACCAAGAACGCCGCCGTGTCGTCGTTGGCCGAGAACATGGCCCGCCTTGGTCACAAGACGGTCGGCGCGGCGTTGCGCTACCAGCACGCCCAAGACGGCCGCGATGCCGTGGTGGCCGCGTCGCTGTCGGCCAATGCGCTCGCAGAGTTGGCGTCAGCGGAATCGGCCGACACCGAAACGGCGTAGACCTACTGCTGTCCGCTGGGCGGCGAGATCAACAGAGAACTCGCCGCCGCTTTAGACATGTCGGGGCTGGCCTCGGACGTGACCTTGACCCAGTGGTATTCGGTGGGCGGAATCGTCTTGCCGGTGTCAGGAAGCGTGACATTCCCGATTTCGTCGAACGTCGGATAACCGTCACCCTTTAAGTTCTTCATCCCGACAACGGGTCGCAGTTCGTAGCTCATAGCCGCAAGCCTATTCCGGGCCGCCGTCGTCGTCTGTGTCGTCTTCGTCTGTCTCGTCGTCGGTGTCTGCGGGTTCATCGGCGTCGTCGGTTTCGGGTTCTGTCACGTCGTTCTCATCGTCGTCGTCGGAAATGTCGCCGTCGTCGGTTTCGTCGTCTTCGTCCTGGTCATCTTCGTCGTCTTCGTCGGGCTGGGGGCCGACAAGTGATGCGTTGTCCCAGATTTCCTCGTACTTCGCGCGCAAGACGTCACCGGCAGTCGGGGGCATCGGTGTCAGAACCGTGGTCGTGCGTCCGATGCTGTTTAGTGATGTACCGAGAGTCAGAACGGTTTCGTCGTCGGTCAGAAGTATCCGATCGTGAAGTTCAGTCGATGAGCGCATTTCAACGTGACGGGGGAGACTGAGGCTGTCGAGATACGTTTGCATGGCTGCGATTTCGGTGGCGTTGTGCTTGCCGGTAACCAGAAGTCTTGTGAGACGCGTACTTTGGACGATCCGGTGCAGACCATCAACTTTCAAGTACGGATCGACCAGTAGACCTTCGCCAGCTTCGGCGAGCTGACTTACCAGCAGCGGATACGCGAGCGGATCGTTACTTTCGAGAATCACGACGCTGACATCGGGATGAGTCACATCGTCCATTTCATGGTTGCGAAGCAACGCGCGACCAAGCTGAGTGAGCCGCAGGCCCGTTTTGCCCGAAACGGTGACCTCCTCAAGCCACGTCAGACGTGTCAGGTGGGCAATGACGGTTTCCGCCGCTTTCACCAGTTCTTGGCGCGTAGTCGGTTCGGTCAGATAGCGGCCCGCCATCCCGGCGATACTGTCTTGGAGGCTGCGCAATTGGCTGCTGAGCGTTGTGTCCAACATCCGCTGGAAGGCTGAACCGGGCTCGTTCAGGGCGGCGATGGCGGCGAACGCCCCTGTATTCAAACCGATACCACCGATTCCAGCCAACGGCGGATCGACCTTGACCGTGCGGTACTCGGCTTTTTTCGGCTCTGGGTTATTGCGCCAGAGCATCACTTCCGCCGAAGTCGGGTTGTAGGAGCTTCCGTTGCAAGCCGAAACGAACGCGAGCAGCCGGTATTGCTCATCCGAGAGGATGTTCATAATGACAATCGTGTCACTTTGACTTCTGCAAGCGCCAACGATTTCGCCGAACTCGGTCGTCGCGAAGTGCCCCGCAGGTATACAACCTGCGGGTACGGCGCGCTGAACTGCGACAACACGAAACCGCGCGGAATCTACCCCCGAGCTACCCTTGCCGCCTACGACCGGCCACGCGGTAGTGCCCGCTGGGCAGACCGGATCACCGCGTGGCCCTGCTCGCGGCGGCGTTGCGCTTCACGTTCGCGTATCTCGGCCATCAGCTCGTTGCCCTGCTCGACGGTCATCGGCTGATCCATCGGCCCGCCAGGGCGGGTGGGATGAAGCGGCACCAGACCGTCTGTGTCGTCGTCTCGCTGACGGTCGTGATCGCCGGGTGTCACCGGATAGCCGTCGTCGCTGACATCGACCACGGAAACGTCGATCACGTCGTCGTTGTGGACAAAGCGATTCGCCCGAATGCGTTCCCCGATCAAGTCGACGCGTTGAGCGTGCGCCTCAGATTGGCGCACATCGTCGGCGATAAGACCCGCCAGCGGGTCGGTTTCGCCGTCATCGTCGGGCACGTCGTCACCAACCGAACGCCGGTAGTCGGCGCGCGACGTGATCTCCAACTGATCCGAAATCCCTTCGATGATCTGCTCGAAAGGCTTCACGTCGTGGGTGATCTCGACGGCGGTCTTGGCGTTCAATCCGGCGCGGTCCAACAGTTGCAGCGTTGCACGCAAACGGATTTCGGCTGATTCTTTCTTGTCGAACGCGAGTTTGACCAACTGCGCTGCGGCCGGGTCGGCGCTTTCGGCGATCCGGCGTTTCGCCGCTTCCATCGACCGGCGCGCCTTGCCGCCGTGGGTGCCGCAGACGCGTTGGCCTTTCATCGCGGCCTTGCTGCAACGGTCGCCCGACCCATCGGAGCGCCGCGCCTTACAGCGTCGTGCGGCCACTTCCGGCGCACGCGACGCCCACCACGCCTCACTCAGCCTTTCCATGCGTTCGCCTTTCGACGGGTCGATCTGCTCGTCGTCGCGGTCGATCCCGTCCGGTGCCGCCTGGTCGCCGTTCACCGTGTCAGTCATCGTCGTGCCTTTCGTCGATCTCGGTTTCGTCGTCGTCTTCGATCTCGTCAGAATCGGTGTCGTCGGTTCGGTCGATTTCGCCGTCGTCGAAGACCGCCCAACCGAACCGAACGCGCCATCGTCCCGACGCGAGTTGCAACGGCGCTGCCGTCCACGTCATCTCCCCGCCGAATTGCGTCGACACCAACAGCGCCAGCGCTTCGCCGAAGAGCTCGCCCGCACGATCCACGCGTTCGACGTTCGCGCCGTCTGTCGTCATTTCGGTTTCGCGCAGAAATCGAAACACCGCGTCGTTCAGTGAAGCGGTCAATTGCAGTCCGCGCCGATGCGCCCAACAGAATCCACCCGGCTCTTTGGCCCGTGTGCATCGCAGCGCACCGCATTGCAGCGAAAGCGGAACCGCCCTAACCGGTTTCGACGTTCCGACCGTTCCCGGTTCGACCGTCGTCGGTTCGACCGTCATCAGAACCGACCCCCTTGCAGCGCCGTTTGCGATTTGCCGACCGGATGACCCGTCGTCGCTAACAGGGTGGACACCGTGGACAGGGTGGACACCGCGCGCGGTCCCTCGCGTTCTCGGCCCCTTCTAAACTGATCATTTTCTATCTTTCCTGGTAGAACGGTTTCGGCTCGCACACGGGTTCGCGCGGCCACGTCCACCGTGTCCACCCTGTCCACGGCAGTCGACTGCGCGCTCGAAATCATTTGCTGGCGTCCTGATCGGCCAAGCGCAGCACGAAGCCTTCCGGCCCGGTGTTGTCCGATGGTGCCTTGTCGATCCGACCCGAATCGAACAACGCTGCTTCGGCGTCATCGAAGAACGGGCGATCACGACTTGCGAACATCTTGCGCAGATCAGCGCGCGCCATTTCGCCGCCGCTTGCCTTGAGCTTGCGCAACAGGTTCTCGGCTACGCGCGACACTGCGCGATCCGTCTTGATCTGTTCGGCGGCATCGGCGCGCACACCTTCACTTCGCCCGCGCCGCAGATTCTCGGCTTCGGCGTTGGTCACCAGAACGTCGACCACGCTTCTCCGCGTCGAATCGGCAACGGCCATAACGGTTTCCGAAAGGGCCCAATCGTCTTCGGTTACCGCGTCGGTTCGTCCGTCGAGCGCCATCAACGCGGCGGCGATCTTCAGTCGGCACAACAACCGGTGACCGTCGAGCGGATCGACCACCCCGCCGCGCAGCATCGCCAGCCGGTGAGCGTCGATTGTGGTTCGCGCCGCATCCGGCACGTCGAGCAGATGCAGCGCGCCCAGCTCCACCGGCGTCGCCAACATCGCGACCGGTTCCGCGCCGCTGACGATTCGCCCGTTCGCCGGTGGATCGGGCCAGCGCGGAAGGTCGAAACCCGGCGGCATAGACGGTGCGCGTTCGGGCGCGTTGGCGTCGTCGGTGGGAAGCCAGACGAATCGCTGCGGCGTGCCGCCGTCCGCGTCATCGAGCAGCGCACGCCCGCGACCGGGTTGCACACCAATCGTCAGACACAGCCGGTAGCGGTGCGCGCACAGTTTGACCGCCTTGGCCGGATCGGCATACGAGAATCCGAGCTCTTCGCCGCTGTAGGCGCTGCGCAATTGGGGCAAAAGCGTCGAAGCGTTGCGGCTCGTCAACGCGGCCAGATTGTCGACTTCGGGAGCGTCGAAGAGCACCGAAACGCGCAAACCGGTTTGCGTCCAGGGACCGCTGTTGCCGTTCGCGCGGTGTTTGTAGGCGAACACCTTCGCCATGCCCTCGCCGCTACCCAATGTCGCCAGAAACGCTTCGGGATCGGTGCCCAGCCAATCCGCCGCCGCACCTGCCGCACCGCCCTTCCCGGCGCCGCTTCGACCGACCAGGGCGACAAACAAATTCAGGCTCGCGTGCGAACCGACCAACGGCGGCAACACCACATGCGGCGGGATCGCCGAAACGGTGCGCGCCAGGACGTGACCGAGCATCGCCCAAGGACCGACACGGCGAGCGCGGGCGAACTGGCGCATATCGGCCAAGGCTGGGCGCGCCGACCAGAACGTTTCGTCGTCGCTCGCGCGGTTGACCCGTCGCCGAGTCGTTTCGGGATCGGCGGTCTCGGCTTGGGCTGCGGCCCAACGCGCGATCCGGTCGAATTCGCCGGTTCCCTTGGTTTCCGGCTTGGCGCGGTAGAACGCGAGTTTGAGTGCGTCATAGGCCGATTGCGCCGGAAACCGCCCGATGATCGCTTCGCGGAACGCCCACGCCATGACCTTGGTCATCTCGTCATGGCGGGACTGCCCGCGTTCGATGGCTTTGGCGAAGGCGGTCAGATGGCCTTGCAGGCCGCTCGGCGCGTCGTTACCGGTGTGTGCGGCAAGAAACGTGAGCAGTTCGGCCGGCGTTTTGGGATCGTCGTTATTGCCGGCCGCACTCAACAGTGCGCGCAGCACATCGGGGAGTGGCGGCACGTCGCCGGTTCTGCGCCAGCCGTAGCGACCGCGCTTGGTCTTCGCGTCGGGGTGCTGCGTGGGCGCGAGAATGATCACGCCGTTACTGCACCGCACTTCGCCCCAACGCCCGAATACACCAGCGCCGTTGCCGAATTCGTCTGGCTGGCAGGAGAACACGTAATGAGCGCGCGCGCCGGTTGCGCGTGTGGCGTGAATCGCGCCGGTCTGTAGTGCTGACCAAACGTCGTCGGTCATCTCGGCGGGCCGTTCGTCGCAGTCGAGATCAAAAGCGATCAGACCGGATCGACCAACGTCGGCGGCGATGCCCGCGTTCGGATGATCGGTCCACCACCCGGCGATCCGGTCGGCATCGATGCTTGAGCGGTCTTGCCATCGGTTGCCGAGCAGCGAACCGGGGTTCTTCACGTCGGTAGGGTCGGTGGGCACGATGAACACGCCCGCCTTGGCGTAGGCCAACGCGGCATCGTGTGCGGACAGTCCCGCCACGTCGGGGATCGCCCATGTGGCGTCGGCCCACGGTGGCGGGTCGTCGTCGGCGTGCGCGGTGCCGCCGAAGATGGGTCGGTCGGCGAACAGTTGCAGCACGCGCGCAACGTCGAATGATTCGAATTCCGACACCGACGTTGGGCCGTCGAATTCGTCGGTAAACGCTGATAACATGTGGCCTAGTTTCTAAGAGCTTGGGAACTGTCGGCGGGTCGACCTGGTGGAGGTCGGCCCGCCATTTAGTTGGGTACGAATTTACGCCGGGTGTCGGCACTTATCGGGGCACGGCGCGCGGTATTGTTGGGGTGCCTTCGTCAGGCGGTCGGCAGTATGGCCCGACCAGCGAGCCCCCGAGTCGCTTCCGCGCCGTCGAGCTCGGGGGCTCGCTAACCAAAAGCATTGCAGCACAGCGAATATTGGTATTCAGGACCGCTGTGGATCGCCGCCGATGAACTCGGCCATGCACGCCGCGCAGACCACGACCACGATAATCAGATTGCCGAAAGGCAGCGGAACCGGAATCGGTTTCTTCTGCAATTCCGGCATTCCGCAGATTTCAGCTGATCGCTTGTTCTCCGACATTTTGTTAATGCACGCTGCGCCGCATAGATGCAATTCGCACCATTGTTGGTTTCGCGCATTTTCTAGAACCTGCTCAAGAGTTTGATTCTCGTGGATCGGCCAACGCTGATTCGGCGACGATGTGATCAGAACGACGACACCCGAATCGGGATCGACGCCGCCGGGTTGAGCGTTCCATGTGATCCCTTCGCGACCGTCGATTCGTAGATCGGTGAACGGCTCGGACTGGTAAGCGTTGATCGCAGCGTCAACCAAGCGGTACAGCGCGCCGTCGTCGCGACCGTCTTGGCCGCCGTACTCGAACGCGAAGATCTCGGCCATCTGGCGTATCTGCGGCCAACGCTGATAGATCGGTTCGACCAGTGCGCGCGCGTGATCGTAGGCGGCGATGATCTGGTCGGCGTCAGCTTCAGCGCCGGGTGACGATTGACCGCTGGACATCCGCCGCGCCAACGTGAGCAATTGTGAGTCGTGGCCGAATCGTTCGACTAGACGTTGATCGCCGCGCTTCCAAGACCGCTCACCCGGCCCGTTGATCCGCGCCGTTGCTTCGGTGATCCGCTGTTGCGCGCGCTCAACGTCGTCGGGCTGGTGGTCGTCGGGCTGGTGGTCGGTCATGAGTGAGTTTCTTTCGGGCCGTCGAGATCGGTGAGATTGTCGGGGTCGAGTAGAACCGGATACGCCGCAAGGGCTTTCGCGACGCGTTTGGCACCGTGGATGAATACGAGTCGGGACAGTTCGTTGGCGCGACGTTGGGCGTGAGCGACCTGCATTGCGGCGATGTTGTGCTGTACGCGTGCCCGCTGAAGCGCCGCGAGCCGTTGACGCGGCGTCATGCGTTGCTCACCCGGTGTGCGAACAGATCCACTTCGTCAGCGTCGAACTTGAGTAGCTTCGGCCCAACGCGACGGCAGGAGATCAGGCCGCTTGCGACATAGCTTCGCAGCGTGTTGGGCGAGACGCCGAGACGTTCGGCGGCTTGGGCGGTGGAGATCAGCGCCGGGGCGGCTGGGCGTGCGCCAGCGGTGCGGGACCGCGCGGGGCGCGGCATGGGATCGGGGGTCAACGGAACACCTTTCATCAAGCCCGCCCGGTTAGGGCGGCCCCGCTGGCCTCACGGGGGAAGGGTCCGTTTCGCTACGAATCATATCGCAAGGCACCGTCAGGACCACCTAGCCCAAGTGCGCGTATTGGCATCAACGTGTCATGTGTTCGGCTGCGGCACAGTCGCTTTCAAGTACATGCGGCGTAGGATCGCTGGCACGGCGCAACCCGCCACGCCCGACGAACCCGAGGATTTCCGATGACCGCGACCCTGACACGCGACACCGAAGCGACGCTTGCGACGCTGCTCGCCAACCCGCTGTTCGGCGGAACGGCACCGTCACAGATGGGCATCGCGTCGACCGGTGATGCGCTCGGCTCGTCGCTGGTGACCCACACGATCGACGGTGTGGATCTCAACGAGATCTGGGAATCGGTCGTTGAGGGATTCAACGCATACAACGAACACCGCTCATCCATCGCAGACCTACTGGCGTTCCGAACGACGCTTCCCGGCGAAGCTGTCCCGCAGGGTGTTTCGTCGCCGCCGATGGAGCGCCTCACTGAATGGGGTATCCCCAACGCCGCGAACGTGCCGTCCAACGTTCTGATGCTCGGCTACGATTTCGGCGATTTCGGCCTACGGTCGGCGTTCACCTGGCAGGCGCTTCGCAAGATGACCGCCGAACAGGTGTACGCGCACGTCAACACGATCATGCATTCGGACAATCGTCTGGTGACCGGCAC
The DNA here is from genome assembly GCA_018268465.1 of Actinomycetota bacterium. Taxonomy (GTDB): domain Bacteria; phylum Actinomycetota; class Actinomycetes; order Mycobacteriales; family Mycobacteriaceae; genus Mycobacterium. Next base: position 30,418 of record JAFDWN010000042.1, on the reverse strand, counting down.
GATTCTGAATCGGCTGTTCGACCCGACGCAGCGCACCAACGATGAGGGCATCGTCTGCCGTGGCTTGTGGAACGCGGACGGCATGGGAGTGCCCGACTACTTGGGCAATTCGTTCGATCCCGCCACGACAACGCACTATTGGAAATCTGGTGCGATCCAAGTAGATTCCGGCGATCTGGAAGACGCGATCAAGACGATTCGCGCCAAAGGTTACGGTCTCGACGCGTCGAGCCAGTTGCTCATTCTCGCCAACCCGAACGAATCCGAGTACATCCAGACGTTCCGTCAAGGCGAAGAGTCGCGTTCGGGTGGGCCGATTGCGAAGCTTTCGTTCATCCCGTCCAAGCGCGCCCCCGCGTACCTGCAAGCCGAAAACATCATCGGCGAAGCCATCGACGGCGTGTATAACGGCGTCGAATGCCTCGGTTCCTACGGTCCCGCGTGGTTGGTCGAAACGCCGTTCATTCCGCTCGGCTGGATCGCCGTCGTCGCCTCCGGCGGGCCGAACTCCCTCGCCAACGTCGTCGGTGTGCGCGAACATCCGATTGAGTCCTACCGGGGTCTATTGGCCGTTCCCGGCGTGACCGCCTACCCGATCACCGATTCGACCTACATCCGGTCGTTCGGTGTCGGCGTGCGCCAGCGCGGCGCAGCGGTCGCGATCCAGATCGGCACCGGCTCGGTTTACGCCGCGCCGACGATTGCGACCTAGGCCGATGGTCGCCGGATCGGCCAACGTGCCGCAACACGTTCTCGACGCGATGGCCGACGCCAAGCGCTCACCCGACCGGGCGGGGGCATCCGAGTTCGGGCCGGGACCGTCCCGTAGCCGCGCCGATGTCGCGCCGCTGGTCGACCGTCGCCACCGTGACGGCATCGTGCGCGATCCGGCGATTTTCGGGCCGCACGTCTTCGAACCCGAGTAACCCGCCAAGGCGGGGCGGTCGTTGACATGGCCGCGCTCAACCGACGAAACAAGGAATCCCACGATGGCGACGAAACGTCAGAAGGCGGCGCGAGCCAAGTTCGCCAAGCAAGCCCGATCCAAGGGCAATACCAAGGTTGGCCGACGCGCCAAGTCGACAGGCCGCCAGCGGCGTAAGCGCTGACGATGGCGAAGCGTCGAAACATCAAGCGCGACAAACGAGGTCGGTTCGCCAAGGCGGGAACGCGCACGGCGCGCGCTAGAAGCGCGGTTCCGAGCAAGATCGTGTCGCGCAAAGTCAGCGCCGGTCGCGTCGGCCCTGGCGGCGAGTATGTCGGCGTGCGCGCCGGAATCGAACTCAAGCCCAAACGCGGGCGAAGCCGTTACTACGTCGGCGTGAGCGCCGGTCGACGGGTGGCGTATTGACCGGTCTGGCGGGTTTCACGTCGTGCTACCGACAGTCCGAAGTGCCCTACGGCGCGCAGTGCGATCCGTGGCAGGCACCGCGCCGACCGCGCCGCAACGGTCGCACGCCAGCCGGAAACCGACCGCCGAACTACAGCCGACCCGGCTAGCTTTCGTCGGTTTGCGAGCGCCAGTGCCGCTTGGTCCTCCTCGTGACAGCGCATGTGCTAAACAACATGCTGAGCGGCACGGCACGGGGAGAAAACGTGCGGGTGCGATTCGAAGATCGACATACGCGATTCGGGGGCGAAGTGGCTAAAAGGACTCATCGGTACAAAGACTACGCGGGCCACGTTGCCATTGCGGGCGGGATCGTATCGGCACTCTTTAGTGTTATCGTGTTGGGCAACAAGGCTGGAATTGGGTTCATTCATACAATCGTCGGAGGCCTACTATTCGGCGCGATTGGATTTCTCGTCTTAAGTGCGATGGATAACGCGAAAGATCGTCAACGGGAAAGTATGGCTGCATACGCAGCGCAACAGCTAGAGGCAGAACGACTGCGTCGCCAGTACGACGCCGCACAGCAGTCAAGTCTCAGTCAGATACACAATTCAGGAATCACAGCGCTCACAGCACTTGAGTCGCTGCCCGATCTGCTATCCAACGCGGACGCACATATATCCAGGGCTGAGTTCGAATTCCGCGACGGCGCATTCAGTCCGTTTTGGGAGGAGATCGAGCAGGCCGCAGTGTCGTTGGGGCGATTCAGCGAGGCGCTTGAAACGATCGAGCAGAGTCAGAGAACCTATTCGGCCGCAGTGCAAGTTTATGCCGGTGCGCCGCCACCGTTCTCAGTATCGAGGGCGTCAGTCATGGCCGCACGAGCATCCGACAACGCTACGCAAAGGCTGTCCGTTCTAGTTCGGGAAGCTCAGCGAAACTATCAATTCGCTTCGATATTCGAGCAGCGAAAGACTAACCATATCCTCGTCGCGGGCTTTAAGAATCTTGGCGATGCCATTTACAACATGGCGAGTCGCATTTCAGCTGGTATTGCACAGCTTGATCGGTCAATCACCGATGCGTCTAGCACGCTGAACACTCATTTACGACAAATCAGCTATGACAACGAGCGTTACCATCGCGACTTCATGTCTGCGTTCTCCGATAACGCTCATCGCGAGAAGCGAGCTGTCCTAGCACTTGAGCGACTGGCTCGACGGGCCTGATTCTCGGAGCCAGAGCGCCGCGCGCCGGGTGATCGTCTGGGCGGTCGGTGGCCGCGCCGCTCGGCCGGTGTCAGCTAACGGAATCGGCCAGCCCGAACGGGCAGCGAAAGGGTAGATCGGGGGTAGGCTCGCCCTCATTCGGGTGTTTTGCCTGGTAGAGAGGGTGCCCCCGGCAGGATTCGAACCTGCGGCCTTCTGCTCCGGAGGCAGACGCTCTATCCCCTGAGCTACGGGGGCGCATGATGTGGAACTGCGCCGTTGGGCGAACACAGACTAGCGCATCCCCGCGAGTGGTTATGGATTCGGGGCCTGACCACCCCAGACCATAGGATGGACCCTCGTGACACCTGCAGACCTCGCCGAGCTGCTCAAGGCCACTGCCGCGGCGGTGCTGACCGAGCACGGACTCGACCCGTCCGTCCTGCCTGCGACCGTCACCGTCGAACGTCCCCGTAATCCCGACCACGGTGATTACGCCACCAACCTGGCCTTGCAGCTGGGCAAGAAGGCCGGCGTCAACCCGCGTGAGCTGGCCGGCTGGCTGGCCGGGGCGCTGGCGCAGGCCGACGGCATCGCCTCGGCCGACATCGCGGGGCCGGGTTTCGTCAACCTGCGGATCGAAGCCTCCGCGCAGGGCGTGATCGTCAACAACGTCCTCGCCGCTGGAGCGGCCTACGGCGGTTCCGACGCGCTGGTGGGCCGCAAGATCAACCTGGAGTTCGTCTCGGCGAACCCCACTGGGCCCATTCACATCGGCGGCACGCGCTGGGCCGCCGTCGGCGACGCGCTGGGCCGGCTGCTGTCCACCCAGGGTGCCGAGGTGGTCCGCGAGTACTACTTCAACGACCACGGCGCGCAGATCGACCGGTTCGCCCGATCGCTGGTGGCCGCCGCCAACGGCCAGCCCACCCCCGAGGACGGCTACGCGGGCGACTACATCGCCGACATCGCCGCCAAGGTCCTCGAGCTGGCGCCCGATGTGCTGAGCCTGCCCGCCGACCAGCAGCAGGAGACGTTCCGCGCGATCGGCGTGGACCTGATGTTCACCCACATCAAGGAGTCCCTGCACGAATTCGGCACCGACTTCGACGTCTACACCCACGAAGACTCGATGCACACGTCGGGCCGCGTCGACCAGGCCATCGCCCGGCTCCGCCAGACCGGCAACATCTACGAGAAGGACGGCGCGACCTGGCTGCGCACCACCGAATTCGGTGACGACAAGGACCGCGTCGTGATCAAGAGCGACGGTGCGCCCGCCTATATCGCCGGTGACCTCGCCTACTTCCTCGACAAACGCCAGCGCGGGTTCGACCTGTGTATCTACATGCTCGGCGCCGATCACCACGGCTACATCGCCCGGCTCAAGGCCGCCGCCGCCGCACTCGGCGACGATCCGGACACCGTCGAGGTGCTCATCGGCCAGATGGTCAACCTGGTTCGCGACGGGCAGCCGATGCGGATGAGTAAGCGGGCGGGCACCGTCATCACCCTCGACGACCTCGTCGAGGCCATCGGCGTCGACGCGGCCCGGTATGCCTTGACCCGCTCGTCGGTGGACACCCCGATCGACATCGATCTGGCCCTGTGGTCATCGGCGTCCAACGAGAACCCGGTGTATTACGTGCAGTACGCGCACGCGCGGCTCTCCGCGCTGGCCCGCAATGCCGCCGAACTGGGTGTCGTCGCCGACGCCTCGCGGCTTGACCTGCTCACCCACGACAAAGAGGGCGCGCTCATCCGCAACCTCGGCGAGTTCCCGCGGGTGCTCAAAGCCGCTGCGGCGCTGCGTGAACCGCATCGGGTGTGCCGTTACCTCGAGGACCTCGCCGGCGACTACCACCGCTTCTACGACTCCTGCCGGGTGCTTCCGCAGGGTGACGAGGAACCCAACGACCTGCACGGCGCCCGGCTGGCCCTCTGCGACGCCACCCGCCGAGTCGTCGCCAACGGTCTGGGCATCCTGGGCGTCAGTGCGCCGGAGCGGATGTGAACGCGCATCCCGCCGGGCCCCGGCACGCCGAGGAGATCCACCATGCCGGCGCCCCGCCGAAACCCCAGAGCCCCGGCGAGCTCCTGGAACTGGCGCCGAATGTCTGGCCGCACAACGTCGTTCGCAGTGACAATGGGGTGGTGTCGATCGCCGGTGTCCCGGTGACCGACATCGCCGCCGAATTCGGCACACCGGTGTTCGTCATCGACGAGGACGACTTCCGCTCGCGCTGCCGAGAGATCGCCGCGGCGTTCGGCGGCGGGGAGTACGTCCGCTACGCCGCCAAGGCGTTCCTGTGCACCGAGATCGCCCGCTGGATCGACGAAGAGGGTCTGTCGCTGGACGTCTGCAGCGGCGGCGAGCTCGCCGTCGCGCTGAACGCCGACTTCCCGCCCGAGCGGATCGCGCTGCACGGCAACAACAAGTCGATCGACGAGCTGTCCGCGGCGGTGAAGTCGGGTGTCGGCCACGTCGTGCTCGACTCGATGACCGAAATCGAACGCCTCGACGAGATCGCCGGACGCGCCGGCGTCGTGCAGGACGTGCTCGTGCGGGTCACCGTCGGCGTCGAGGCGCACACCCACGAGTTCATCTCCACCGCGCACGAGGACCAGAAGTTCGGCCTGTCGCTGGCCAGCGGCGCGGCGATGGCCGCGGTGCGCCGGGTGTTCGAGACCGACCACCTGCGTCTGGTCGGTCTGCACAGCCACATCGGCTCGCAGATCTTCGACGTCGCCGGGTTCGAATTGGCCGCTCACCGCGTCATCGGGCTGCTGCGCGACGTCGTCGCCGAGTTCGGTGTCGACAAGACCGCGCAGATCTCGACCGTCGACCTCGGTGGTGGCCTGGGCATCTCGTATCTGCCGCACGACGATCCGCCGCCCGTCGCCGACCTGGCCGCCAAGCTCGGCGCGATCGTGCGCAACGAATCCGCGGCCGTCGGTCTGCCCGCACCCAAGCTCGTCGTCGAACCGGGCCGCGCCATCGCCGGACCGGGCACCATCACGCTCTACCAGGTGGGCACGGTCAAGGATGTGGCCATCAGCCAGTCCGCACACCGGCGCTACATCAGCGTCGACGGCGGCATGAGCGACAACATCCGCACCTCGCTATACGGCGCCGAGTACGACATCCGGTTGCTGTCACGGTCCAGCCAGGCCGCGCCGACGCTGGCGCGGATCGTCGGAAAGCACTGTGAGAGCGGCGATATCGTCGTCCGCGACGCATGGGTATCCGAGGATGTGGCGCCGGGTGATCTGCTGGGGGTCGCCGCCACCGGTGCCTATTGCTATTCCATGTCGAGCCGTTACAACCTGCTCGGGCGCCCCGCCGTGGTGGCCGTGCGGGACGGGCAGGTGCGGTTGATCCTGCGCCGCGAAACGGTCGACGACCTGCTGAGTTTGGAAGTGAGGTAAGCCGTGTCCGGTAACGAGAAGCCGATCGGCGTTGCGGTCCTGGGATTGGGCAACGTCGGCAGCGAAGTGGTCCGCATCATCGAGGAGAGCGCCAGCGACCTGGCCGCGCGCATCGGCGCCCCGCTGGTGCTGCGCGGCGTCGGTGTCCGCCGGGTCGCCGACGATCGCGGTGTACCCGTGGAACTGCTGACCGACAATGTCGAGGCGCTGGTGTCACGCGACGACGTCGACATCGTGGTGGAGGTCATGGGCCCGGTCGATCCGGCGCGCAAGGCCATTCTCGCCGCGCTCGAACAGGGCAAGTCGGTCATCACCGCGAACAAGGCGCTGATGGCGCAGTCCACCGGTGAACTGGCCCAGGCGGCCGAGGCCGCCCACGTGGACCTGTACTTCGAGGCCGCGGTTGCCGGCGCCATCCCCGTCATCCGGCCGCTCACCCAGTCGCTGGCCGGCGACTCGGTGGTGCGGGTGGCGGGCATCGTCAACGGCACCACGAACTACATACTCTCGGCGATGGATTCGACCGGAGCCGACTACGCCGACGCCCTGGCCGACGCCAGTGCGCTCGGTTACGCCGAGGCCGACCCCACCGCCGACGTCGAAGGTTACGATGCGGCGGCCAAGGCCGCGATCCTCGCCTCCATCGCATTCCACACCCGGGTCACCGCCGACGACGTCTACCGTGAAGGCATCACCAAGGTCACCTCGGCCGATTTCGAATCCGCCCGGGCGCTGGGCTGCACCATCAAGCTGCTGGCGATCTGTGAACGACTCACCAACGACGAGGGACAGCAACGTATTTCGGCGCGAGTCTACCCGGCGCTGGTGCCGCTGAGTCACCCGCTGGCCGCCGTCAACGGCGCATTCAACGCCGTCGTGGTGGAGGCCGACGCGGCGGGCCGGCTGATGTTCTACGGCCAGGGCGCCGGCGGCGCGCCGACCGCGTCGGCGGTGATGGGAGATCTGGTGATGGCCGCACGTAACCGCGTGCAGGGCGGCCGGGGGCCGCGCGAATCCAAGTACGCCAAACTGCCCATCTCGCCGATCGGGTTCATCCCGACGCGCTACTACGTCAGCATGAGCGTGACCGACCGGCCCGGCGTGCTTGCCTCGGTGGCAGCGGAATTCGGCAAGCGGGAGGTAAGCATCGCCGAGGTGCGCCAGGAAGGCATGGTCGGGGTGGACGGTCAGCCCTGCGGGGCGCGCATCGTCGTGGTCACCCACCAGGCCACCGACGCCGCACTGTCGGACACGGTCGCCGCATTGGCCGATCTCGACGTGGTGCAGAGCATCAACAGCGTGCTGCGCATGGAAGGAACCAGCGAATGAGCGGAGCGACGACCGGAGTCCATGCGCCCGTGCACAAGCCGTGGCCCGGCTTGATCGCGGCGTATCGGGATCGGTTGCCGGTGGAGGACGACTGGACGCCGATCACCCTCCTCGAAGGCGGCACCCCGCTGATCCATGCCAAGCGGCTGAGCGAATTCACCGGCTGCACAGTGCATTTGAAGGTCGAGGGGCTCAACCCGACTGGGTCGTTCAAGGACCGGGGCATGACGATGGCCGTGACCGACGCGTTGGCGCGCGGTCAGCAGGCGGTGCTGTGCGCCTCGACGGGCAACACGTCGGCCTCGGCGGCCGCGTACGCCGCCCGCGCGGGCATCACCTGCGCGGTGCTGGTGCCGCAGGGCAAGATCGCCATGGGCAAGCTGGCCCAGGCGGTGATGCACGGCGCCAAGATCATCCAGGTCGACGGCAATTTCGACGACTGCCTGGAACTGGCGCGCAAGATGACCGCGGACTTCCCGACCATCGCGCTGGTCAACTCGGTCAATCCGGTGCGTATCGAGGGGCAGAAGACCGCCGCGTTCGAGATCGTCGACGCGCTCGGCACCGCTCCTGATGTGCACGCCCTGCCCGTCGGCAATGCGGGCAACATCACCGCCTACTGGAAGGGCTACGTCGAATACCACCGCGACGGGCTCTCCGACCGGCTCCCGCGGATGCTGGGCACTCAGGCTGCCGGCGCCGCACCCCTGGTGCTCGGCGAGCCGGTGTCCGAACCGGAGACGATCGCGACCGCGATCCGCATCGGGTCGCCCGCGTCCTGGTCCTCGGCGGTGGAGGCCCAGCAACAGTCGAAGGGGCGGTTCCTGGCCGCCACCGACGAAGAGATCCTGGCCGCTTACCACCTGGTTGCCCGGACCGAGGGGGTATTCGTCGAACCGGCGTCGGCAGCCAGCATCGCCGGCCTGCTCAAGTCGGTGGAGGACGGCTGGGTGCCGGCGGGATCGACGGTCGTGTGCACCGTGACGGGCAACGGCCTCAAGGACCCCGACACCGCGCTGAAGGGGATGCCGGCTGTGACCCCGGTGCCTGTCGACCCAGTCGCGGTCGTGGCCAAGCTCGGACTGGTCTAGGAGAAACGGTCCGGGTATGGGACGGTGCACGTGCGCAACGGGTAGGAGTGTCGACCGGTGAGCAAGACCCTGCCGGTCGGCCTGACGGCGACCGCCGTCGTCGCGGCGTCCAGCGCCAACTTGGGCCCAGGTTTCGACAGCTTGGGTCTGGCACTGAGTCTCTATGACGAAATCGTCGTGGAGACAACTGAATCCGGTCTTGTCATCGAGGTCGAGGGAGAGGGTGCGGGACAGGTCCCGCTGGACGCGTCGCATCTGGTGGTGAAGGCGATCGAGGCCGGCCTCGGTGCGGCGGGCTGCCGCGCGCCGGGACTGATTGTGCGGTGCCGCAACGACATTCCGCACTCACGTGGGCTGGGCTCGTCTGCCGCGGCGGTAGTGGGAGGACTTGCCGCAGTCAACGGTCTTGTCGCGCAGGCGGATTGGGATGCGCTGACGGAGTCGCAACTGGTCCAGTTGTCGTCGGAGTTCGAGGGGCATCCGGACAACGCTTCGGCCGCCGTACTCGGCGGGGCGGTGGTGTCCTGGACCGAGTCCGGCCCCGCCGGCACGCGCTATGCGGCGGCACCCCTGCGGCTACACCCCGACATCCACTTGTTCGCGGCGATCCCGCAACAGCGCTCGTCGACTGCCGAGACTCGGGTGTTGCTACCCGCAGAGGTCTCGCACACCGACGCCCGTTTCAACCTGAGCCGGGCCGCGTTGCTGGTGGTGGCCTTGACCGAGCGCCCCGATCTGTTGATGCCGGCCACCGAGGACGTCCTGCACCAACCGCAACGTGCCCCGGCGATGCCGGCGTCCGCGGAATTCCTGCGGGTTCTGCGGCGTTGTGGTGTGGCGGGCACGCTCTCCGGTGCCGGCCCGTCGGTGTTGGCCATGAGCGGCGACGCGGAATTGCCCGCGGAAGCACTTGCGTGTGCGGCCGCGCACGGGTTCACCGTGGGTGAGATGTTCGTCGGCGAGGGTGTCCGCTGGTCGTCCGGCGTTGCTGTCAGGAGCTGACATCGGGCTGCGAGGCATGTCACAGAAGTCACAGGCGAACCATGTGCTTCTTGCTTCCGGCACGGAAGCGGGCTATCCTCGCTCTCGTCCGGCCACTGCAGCGTCTCTGCCTGCGACGACACACTAGGGCGATCACTCTTCTTTTACGTGTTCAACTCGTGGACTGACGGTTCGTCGTATCCCGGCGAATCCTGGAGACCACCGTTGCAGTGGCGACGGTGTGACTTCCGCATTCAGTGTTCCGACTGAGTGCACCGAAACCCCCGCGCAACCCAGTCACCGGGGGAAAGAAAGGAAATCCGTGACTGATACGGACCTCTTCACGGCTGAAAGCGCCACCGCAAGCGCCGATCTCCCACCAGTCGTGACCAACGACACCTCGTCGCCCGCCGCCGCGGACGCGCCGAGCGCCGACGCGGCTGCCGGGGGTCGGACCCCCGCACTGACGAGTCTGGTGCTGCCCGAGCTGCGCGCGCTGGCCCGGCAGATCGGTGTCGAGGGCGCCTCCGGGATGCGTAAGAGCGAACTCATCGCCGCCATCCGTGAGCGCCGTAACCAGGCCAATGGCAATGCCAAAGACCAGGCCGCAGCCGAACCCTCGGCCGCCGCCGCACCCGCCGACACGCCGGCGAAGACCGCCGAGAAGTCCGAGCGGCCCGCTCGGCGGGAACGCCGCGGCGCCTCCCGCAATGCCGGAGCGCCGGGCGGCGGGGACGCCGCGCTCAGCGAGGACGTCAAGGCCGAGGCGAAGTCCGACACTGGGCCCGACGCCAAGCCCGAGACCAGGGCAGAAGCCAAGGCCGAAGCGAAGCCTGCCGCCAAAGCGGATGCCGAACCCGCCCAGGGCGCCACCGCCGCACCCGACACCAAACCGGACGCCAGGTCCGGAGGTGACCAGCAGCAGGGCGACCAGCAAAACCGCGGAAGCAACAGCGACGACGACGGCGAGGGACGCCAGGGTCGGCGCGGCAGGCGGTTCCGTGACCGCAGGCGCCGCGGCGAGCGCGGCACGGATGCGCCCGGCGGTGGTGGCGGTGAAGCCGAACTGCGCGAGGACGACGTCGTTCAACCTGTGGCAGGCATTCTCGATGTGCTCGACAACTACGCCTTCGTGCGCACCTCGGGCTATCTGGCCGGCCCCAACGACGTGTACGTGTCGATGAACATGGTGCGCAAGAACGGCCTGCGCCGCGGAGACGCCATCACCGGCGCGGTCCGCGTGCCCAGGGAGGGCGACACCGGCAACCAGAACCCGCGGCAGAAGTTCAACCCGCTGGTGCGCCTCGACAGCGTCAACGGCGGTCCGGTCGAGGACGCCAGGAAGCGTCCCGAATTCGGCAAGCTGACGCCGCTGTACCCGAACCAGCGGTTGCGGTTGGAGACCAGCGGCGACAAGCTCACCACCCGGGTGATCGACCTGATCATGCCGATCGGCAAGGGACAGCGCGCCCTGATCGTGTCGCCGCCGAAGGCGGGCAAGACCACGATCCTGCAGGACATCGCCAACGCGATCACCCGCAACAACCCCGAATGTCACCTGATGGTGGTGCTCGTGGACGAGCGTCCTGAAGAAGTCACCGACATGCAGCGCTCGGTCAAGGGCGAGGTCATCGCGTCGACATTCGACCGGCCGCCGTCAGACCACACCCAGGCCGCGGAACTGGCGATCGAGCGGGCCAAACGACTGGTCGAGCAGGGTAAGGACGTCGTCGTTCTGCTGGACTCGATCACCCGGCTCGGCCGCGCGTACAACAACGCGTCGCCGGCATCGGGCCGCATCCTGTCCGGTGGCGTCGACTCCACTGCGCTCTACCCGCCCAAGCGGTTCCTCGGCGCGGCCCGCAACATCGAGGACGGCGGCTCGCTCACCATCATCGCGACCGCCATGGTCGAGACCGGTTCCACCGGCGACACCGTCATCTTCGAGGAGTTCAAGGGCACCGGCAACGCCGAGCTCAAACTCGACCGTAAGATCTCCGAGCGTCGCGTGTTCCCGGCGGTCGACGTCAACCCGTCCGGTACCCGCAAGGACGAGCTGCTGCTCTCCCCGGACGAGTTCGCCATCGTGCACAAGCTGCGTCGGGTGCTGTCGGGTCTGGACCCGCATCAGGCGATCGACCTGCTGATGAGCCAGCTGCGCAAGACCAAGACCAATTACGAGTTCCTCGTCCAGGTCTCCAAGACCGCCCCCGGTGGGGCGGATTCCGACTAGACCCCGCACACCGACAACACGAACCCCGACCATGCCGCGGCATGGTCGGGGTTCGTGTATTCGTCGGCTACACGTGCGGGTCTAGGCGCAGACCCGGCATGACATAGCGGCGCACATGGGCCAGCACCTGCGTCGCGTCGTCGGGGTCGAGGGTGTTCCCGGGAACCGTGACCAGTGAGATCAGTACCCGTGCCACCCATTCGGCCGCCTCGGCGACGTCGGTGTCGGGGCGGATCTCGCCGCGCTCGATCGCCGCGCACAGATAGCGCTTCCAGAAGTCGGCCAGGTCGGGAACCAGACCCTGCACACCCGCACCCACGCACGCGGCGAACTCCTCCGGCTCCTCCACCCGCAGCTTCATCAACAACGCGCCGGGATCGTCGTAGGCGGTGCGCCCGTATCGCACCGCCGTCGCGATCTGCTGATCAAGACCCTCGACGCCGGCCAGGACGGCATGGGAGTCCGACCAGAACGCATCGTTGAGGCGCACGAGTGCGGCGCCGAGCAGCGAGGCCTTGTCCGGGAAATGGCGATAGAGCCAGCCGCGGGAGACGTTTGCGGCCTCCGCGACCTCCGACACCGTGGTCGCCCGAATCCCTTTCGCGCGCAGGCACGCTTCGGCCGCGTCGATCAGTCGCTCGCGAACGGTCGGGGCAGCCGTGCTGGTCACCACGGGAGATATCCTCCGTATCGTCGCGGGCTCGGACGCGACGTGTGCATTCTGCCAAGCGGTGGCCGCGTTCGGCGGCGGAAGCCGAAGTGATAAACACATCCCAAGTTCTGTTCGCCGTCGAACGGGGAGTCGTGGCCGACACACTGCAGCAGCTGCTCGGCGAACGCGCCGAACAGGACACGGTCGCGGTGAAGTTCGGCGCGCGCACCTGGACGTGGCGCGAACACATCGCGCAGTCCCGCGCGACCGCTGCCGCGCTCATGCAGATCGCCGACCCGGCCCGCCCACTGCATGTCGGCACGCTGCTCGGCAACACACCACAGATGCTGACCGCGCTGGCGTCGGCCGCCCTGGCCGGCTATGTGCTGTGCGGTATCAACACCACCCGTCGCGGTGGCGCCCTGGCCCGCGACATCGGCACCGCCGACTGCCAGATCTTGCTCACCGACGCCGACCATCGTCGCTTGCTCGACGGCGTCGAGCTGCCCGGGGTCACTGTGGTCGACACATCGGACCCGCAGTGGTCGGCGATGCTGGCGGCGGCCCCGCCGCTGACTCCGCACCGCCACGTCGGTCCCGACGACCTGTTCATGATGATCTTCACGTCGGGGACCAGCGGGGAACCCAAGGCTGTCCAGGTGCCGCACGCGACGGTGCTGTTCGCCGGGTCGGCACTCGTCACACGTTTCGGGCTCGGACCGGCCGACACGTGCTATCTCGCGATGCCGCTGTTCCATTCGAACGCGGTGTACGTCGGCTGGAGTGTGGCGCTCGGTGCGGGCGCGGCGATGGCACCCGCGGCGTTCTCCGCGTCGGAGTTCCTGGCCGACATCCGGCGCTATCGCGCGACGTATATGAACTATGTCGGCAAACCGCTGGCTTACATCCTGGCGACACCCGAACGGCCGGACGATCACGACAATCCACTGCGCGTCGCCTTCGGCAACGAGGCCGCCGACCGGGACATCGAGGCATTCGGCCGGCGCTTCGGCTGCCGGGTGTGGGACGGTTTCGGTTCCACCGAGATCGCCGTGATCATCACCCGGCCCGACGACTGCCCGCCCGGGTCGGTGGGCCGCGGTTTCCCCGGTGTGGCTGTCTACGATCCCGACGCGCTGCGCGAATGCGACGTCGCCCGGTTCGACGACGACGGTGTGCTGGTCAACGCCGACACCGCGGTCGGGGAGTTGGTCAACACCACCGGCAGCGGGCTGTTCCGTGGCTACTACAACGATCCGCGGGCCACCGCCGAGCGGCTGCGGCACGGCATGTACTGGTCGGGGGACCTGGCCTACCGTGACGCCGACGGGTGGATCTATCTCGCTGGACGCACCACCGACTGGATGCGCGTCGACGGGGAGAACCTGACCGCTGCTCCGATCGAGCGGATCCTGCTGCGTTCGCCCGCGATCAACAGGGCCGCGGTCTACCCGGTGCCCGACGGGCACGTCGGTGACCAGGTGATGGCGGCGATCGTGCTGCAGGGCGGTGCCGACCTGAGTCCGCACGGCTTCGCCGAGTTCTTGGCCGCGCAGCGTGATCTGTCGCCGAAGGCATGGCCGCGCTACGTCTGGGTGGCCGACGACCTGCCGACTACCGCGACGAACAAGATCCTCAAACGCGACCTCGTCGATCGGGGCATCGAGCCCGATGGGCGGGTGCTGTGGATACGCAGCGGTTCGCAGTTTCGGCTGTGCGCCGGGGAGTCGCTCGGTCAGCCGGTCGGGTCGGTGATCTCCCGCAGCGAGAGCAGCGCCGCGACCAGCCGGTCGTAGGTCTGCGCGCCCAGGTGAGCGCGCCACTGCGCCTCGACCTTCGCCACCTCTGCCGCCGCGGCCGCGCACAACTCGCGGCCCCGTGGACTCAGCACCACCAGCCGTGCCCGCGCGTCGCGGGGATCGGGGGTCCGGGCCACGTAACCGTTCTGTTCGAGCTCGTCGACCAGCGCCCCGGCCGTCTGCTTGGTGACACGTGCCTGTTCGGCGAGTTCGGTGACGCGAATTCCGTTGCGGCTCAAGCGCTGACTGATGCGAACCTGGGCAAGGGTGAGATCGTCGAACCCCGACTCGCGCAGCGCCTCGTGGACTTGGGTCTCGGCCGCGCGGTGGGCGATGAACATCAGCGTCGCGGCGTTGGGGGTGTCGCTCACCGCGTTGACATTAGTACGTGTCCCTGTCTATATTAGTCAGGAATCCTGACTAAAGGCGGCGGGTGTGGACACCGAAGAGATCTGGCGCACCATTGACGAACAACGGGCCGACCTCGCCGAGGTGCTCGCCGGCCTGACGCCGGCACAGTGGGAGACACCGTCGCTGTGTGAGGGCTGGACCGTGCGCCACGTCGCAGCGCACCTCACGCACGCCACCTCCGGTTGGGCGCGGTTCGGGATCGAGGCGGTGCGTTCGGGCTTCCGCTTCGACGCGATGATGTCGCGAATGGTGATGTCGGACAGGCGGACGCCAGACGAGATCGCGGCGGCACTGCGCGCCGCCGTGGGGGTGCGGCGCAGACCCCCGGGCACGGTGGTCGCCGATCCGCTCATGGACCTACTCGTGCACGGCCAGGACATCGCGATCCCGCTGGGGATTACCCGGCCGATGCCCATTCCGGGCGCCGTCGTCGCGGCCGAACGGTTGTGGGGGATGAGTTTCCCGCTCAACCCGCGGAAGCGGTTCGCCGACGTGGCTTTCACCGCGACCGACGCGCCGTTCGCCGTCGGCACCGGTCGGCCCGTCAGCGGACCCATCCGCGATGTCGTGCTGGTGCTTTCCGGGCGCGAGGCCGGATTGGCCGGCCTGTCCGGACAGGCCGCCGCGGACGCCTTCGGCTGAGGGGCCCGCGCGCCGGCGCCTTGGCGCGCCCGGGCACCCGGCGGCAGGAATACCGGCCGCTGTCCGCGCGTTTAGGCTGCTGGCGGTTGACCTGGCATAATGGACCGTCGACCCTCGGTTCCGGTTCACGTCCACGACTCCAGACAGGTCAGGTGTGGGCGACCCGGCGGCCAACGACTACAGAGGAATCCAATGAAAACGGGCGTTCACCCCGACTACGTCGAGACCACGGTGCACTGCGGCTGCGGCAACACCTTCACCACCCGCAGCACCAAGAAGAGCGGACAGATCGTCGTCGAGGTCTGCTCCCAATGCCATCCCTTCTACACCGGCAAGCAGAAGATCCTCGACAGCGGAGGCCGCGTGGCCCGCTTCGAGAAGCGCTACGGCAAGCGCGCCGGCTCGAAGGCCACGACCGACAAATAGCCACCCGATCGGCGCCCGATCTGACGCGACAGTGCCAGGCCGGGCGCCGCTTGGCGTTCAGCGGCACATCGAAAACAGCGTGGAACTCATCGAGAATCACGGGCAGCGCGCGTTCTGGGGAAGGAGGCGGCCATGACGGCACCGGCACCGGCCATCGAAGCACTGCTCGCCGAGCACGCCGACCTGGAACACCAGCTCTCCGACCCGCAGCTGCACGCCGACGCCGGCAGGGCCCGCAAGGTCGGCCGCAGGTTCGCCCAGCTGGCGCCCATCGTGGCCGCGTATCGCAAGCTGGAATCGGCCCGCGGTGACCTGGAGGCGGCGCGCGAACTGGCCGCCGACGACGAATCCTTCGCCGCAGAAGTCGACGAACTCACCGCCACGGTCGACGAACTCGACACCCACCTGACCGATCTGCTCGCACCCCGCGACCCCCACGACCCGGACGACATCGTGCTCGAGGTCAAGTCAGGGGAGGGTGGCGAGGAATCGGCGCTCTTCGCGGCCGATCTGGCCCGCATGTACATCCGTTACGCCGAACGGCACGGCTGGAACGTGACCGTGCTCGACGAGACCACCTCGGACCTGGGCGGATACAAGGACGCCACCCTGTCCATCACCAGCAAGGGCGACTCCGCCGACGGCGTGTGGTCGCGACTGAAGTTCGAGGGCGGGGTCCACCGGGTGCAGCGCGTGCCGGTGACCGAATCGCAAGGCCGCGTTCACACGTCGGCCGCCGGTGTGCTGGTCTACCCCGAACCCGAGGAAGTCGAGCAAGTCCAGATCGACGAGTCCGACCTGAGGATCGACGTATATCGGTCGTCGGGCAAGGGTGGCCAGGGTGTGAACACCACCGACTCGGCCGTGCGTATCACCCACCTGCCCACCGGCATCGTCGTCACCTGCCAGAACGAGCGCTCCCAGCTGCAGAACAAGGCCCGCGCCCTGCAGGTCCTGGCGGCCCGGCTGCAGGCCCTGGCCGAGGAGCAGGCGCAAGCCGACGCGTCCGCCGACCGGGCGAGCCAGATCCGTACCGTCGACCGCAGCGAACGCATCCGCACCTACAACTTCCCGGAGAACCGCATCACCGACCACCGGATCGGCTTCAAGGCGCACAACCTCGATCAGGTCCTCGACGGAGACCTCGACCCGCTGTTCGAGGCGCTGGCCTCGGCGGACAAACAAGCCAGGTTGCAGAACACATGACCCGGTCCCGCCACGCCGAAGCACCGCTGCGGCTGCGCCACGTGATCGACGCCGCCACCGCGACCCTGGCCGAGGCGGGTGTCAATTCGCCGCGGGTCGACGCGATGGAGCTGGCCGCGCACGCCGCGGGCACCGACCGCGGCCGGCTGGCGTTGCTCGACGCGCCGGGCGACGACTTCTTCGACCGCTACGACGACCTGATCACCGCGCGTTCGCGGCGGGTGCCGCTGCAACACCTCACCGGCTTCGCCGCCTTCGGGCCGGTGTCGGTGCGGGTGGGACCGGGTGTCTTCGTCCCGCGGCCCGAGACCGAGGCGCTCCTCGAATGGGCACTGCGGCAGCCGTTACCCCGGCACGCGGTGATCGTCGATCTGTGTACCGGCTCCGCGGCGCTGGCCCTCGCGCTGGCCCGCTCCAGGCCCGACGCCCGCGTCATCGCCGTCGACGACTCCGACAGTGCGCTGAGCTATGCCCGCCGCAACGTGGCCGGTACGGCGGTCGAACTGGTCCGCGCCGACGTCACCGACGGGTCGCAGCTGCCCGACCTGGGCGGCGCTGTCGACCTGCTCGTCGCCAACCCGCCCTACATTCCTGACGGCGCGGTGCTGGAACCCGAGGTGGCCGAACACGATCCGCCGCATGCGCTGTTCGGCGGACCGGACGGTATGGAGGTCATCGCCGCGATCGTCGATCTGGCTGTTCGCTGGCTGCGGCCCGGTGGCCGGTGCGGAATCGAGCACGACGACACCGCGTCGGCGCTGACCGTCGCCGCGTTCACCCGCACCGGTCGATTCGCCGATGTCACCGCACGCACGGATCTCACCGGCCGGCCCCGCTTCGTCACCGCCACACGTCCGGGCACGGAGGCGTGATGACCGTTTTCGACTGCGGCCAGCCCGACCAGCGCGCCACCGGAATCGCCTCGGCGATCAGCGCGCTCAAGGACGGACAGCTGGTCGTGCTGCCCACCGACACCGTGTACGGCCTCGGTGCCGATGCCTTCAACAACTCGGCGGTGGCCGCGCTGCTCGCCGCGAAAGGCCGCGGCCGCGATATGCCCGTCCCCGTGCTTGTGGGGTCCTGGCACACCATCGAGGGCCTGGTCTATACCGTGCCCAACGCCGCACGCGAACTCATCAGGGCCTTCTGGCCCGGGGCTCTGAGCCTCGTGGTGCGCCAAGCGCCGTCATTGCAGTGGGACCTCGGCGACGCCCAGGGCACGGTGATGCTGCGCATGCCGCTGCACCCGGTCGCGATCGAACTGCTGCGTGAGGTCGGCCCGATGGCGGTGTCCAGCGCCAACATCTCGGGCAGCCCGCCCGCGGTGACCATCACCGAGGCACGCGATCAGCTCGCCGACCGCGTCGAGGTCTACCTCGACGGCGGGCCCTCGGCCAAGCAGGCGGCGTCGACGATCGTCGACCTGACCGGCGCCCACCCGCGGATCCTGCGCGTCGGCCCGGTCGCCGCCGAGTCGATCGCCGAGGTCCTCGGCGTCGACGCGGCGGCGCTCACCGCTTGATCACAGTCTGGTGCAGTACGGTTCACCGGTAATGACGGCTACTGTGACGTCGCTGTTCCCGGCAGGCGATGTGCTGGCGTTGTCCGACCGCGGTGCCGGTGTCCCGCTCCGGGAGCTCGCACTCGTCGGTTTGACGGCGGCGATCATCACCTACTTCGCCACCGGATGGGTCCGGGTTCTGGCCACCCGGCTCGGCGCGGTCGCTTACCCACGCGAACGCGACGTGCATGTGGCGCCGACCCCGCGGATGGGCGGGCTGGCGATGTACGTCGGCGTGGCTGCCGCGGTCCTGCTGGCCTCCCAGCTGCCTGCGCTCACCCGTGGATTCGTCTACTCCACCGGTATGCCCGCGGTGGTGGTCGCCGGCGGGCTGATCATGGCGATCGGTCTGATCGACGACCGCTGGGGGCTCGATGCGCTGACCAAATTCGCCGGTCAGATCACCGCGGCGAGCGTGCTGGTCACGATGGGCGTGGCGTGGAGCGTGCTCTACATCCCGATCGGTGGTGTGGGCACCATCGTGCTCGATCAGGTCTCGTCGATCCTGCTGACGCTGGCCCTGACGGTGTCGATCGTCAACGCGATGAACTTCGTCGACGGCCTCGACGGGCTGGCGGCCGGGCTCGGCCTCATCACCGCGACGGCGATCTGTATTTTCTCGGTCGGTTTGTTGCGCGACCACGGCGGCGACGTGCTGTTCTATCCGCCGGCGGTGATCTCGGTCGTCCTGGCGGGTGCATGTCTGGGTTTTCTGCCGCACAATTTCCACCGCGCCAAGATCTTCATGGGCGATTCCGGTTCGATGCTGATCGGGTTGATGCTTGCCGCGGCGTCGACCACTGCCGCGGGGCCGATCTCCCAGAGCGCGTACGGGGCGCGCGACGTATTCGCCTTGATGTCCCCGTTCTTGTTGGTAGTTGCGGTGCTCTTCGTGCCCGCGCTGGACATGCTGCTGGCGATTGTGCGGCGCACCCGCGCGGGGCGCAGTCCGTTCAGCCCGGACAAGATGCACCTGCACCACCGTCTGCTCCAGATCGGCCATTCACATCGCCGAGTGGTTCTGCTCATCTATCTATGGGTCGGCATCGTCGCGCTGGGCGCCGCCAGCACCATTTTCTTCGACCCGCGCCACACCGGTGCGGTGATGCTCGGAGCGATTGTGGTTGCCGTCGTGGTGACGCTGATACCGCTGCTCAGGCGTGGCGACGATGGTTACGACGAGGTGTACGACAAAAAGTAGTAGGCCCCCGTTTTAGGCCTCTAACCATGTGGTACGGTTCTCGCCAGAACCCGAAGAAACCTCGCGGGTTGCCGGCCACCGGCCCTCGGATTCGACTCCGATTCGAGCCGATTTAGACCGACAAAGGGAGCTGCCCCTTGGGTAATTCCAGCGAGCCTGTCGCCGTCCGATACGCTCGGCACGCCACGCGCAGGATCATTTCAGCTAGCGGGTTTGCTCGTGATTGCGGGATCGAGGTGAATCAGTGACGACACCAGCGCAAGATGCGCCGTTGGTGTTCCCCTCCGTTGCATTCCGGCCTGTGCGCCTGCTGATCGTCTGTGTTGCCCTGACCGCCGTGGCGCTGCTGGCGTCCGGTTTCACCGGCAACATCCTGTTCGGTGTCTTCTTCGGCGTTGGCCTCGGGCTCGGCCTGATCAATGCGATGCTCGTGCGCCGAGCGGTCGAGAGTATCACCGCCGAGGACCACCCGCTGAAGAAGAAGATGGCACTGAACTCGGCGACGCGCCTGCTCGTCATCACCGCCATCGCGCTGACCATCGCGTTCGTCTTCCGGACGAACGGGGGTATTGCCGTGCTCTTCGGGCTCGCGATCTTCCAGGCGCTGCTGGTGATGAGCACCAGCATTCCGGTGCTGAAGAAGGTCCGCCGCGAGGGCCTCAACGTGCTCGACACGGAATCGAAGGATTAGCCAAACCGCAATGACGCAGATGACTGAGACTGTCCTCGCCGCTGAGGAAGGTGGAGCCGCGATCCACGTCGGACACCACACGATGGTGTTCGAACTCTTCGGCCTGACGTTCAACGGGGACACGATCCTCGCCACCGCCATCACCGCGGTGATCGTGATCGGCCTCGCCTTCTACCTGAGGTCCAAAGTCACCTCGACGGGTGTGCCCGGCGGAGTCCAGCTGTTCTGGGAGGCTCTGACCATCCAGATGCGCCAGCAGATCGAGGGCGCAATCGGCATGAAGGTCGCGCCGTTCGTCCTGCCGTTGTCGGTCACGATCTTCGTCTTCATCCTGATCTCGAACTGGCTGGCCGTGCTGCCGCTGCAGTACGGCGGGTCGGACGGCGCCGCCGCCGAGCTGTACAAGCCGCCGGCCTCCGACATCAACTTCGTGCTGGCGCTCGCGCTCTTCGTGTTCGTCTACTACCACGCCGCCGGGGTCTGGCGCCGCGGCCTCATCGGCCACCCGATCAAGGTGGTCAAGGGCCACGTCGCCTTCCTCGCGCCGATCAACATCGTCGAAGAGCTCGCGAAGCCGATCTCACTGGCCCTCCGACTTTTCGGCAACATCTTCGCCGGCGGGATCCTGGTCGCCTTGATCGCGATGTTCCCGTGGTACATCCAGTGGTTCCCGAACGCGGTCTGGAAGACGTTCGACTTGTTCGTCGGCCTGATCCAGGCGTTCATCTTCTCGCTCCTGACGATCCTGTACTTCAGCCAGTCAATGGAGTTGGACCACGAGGAGCACTGACCCCGCTGCGCGGCTCGCTGCAGCGAACGACCATCACATCCCTACGAGCAAAGACACGAGCTCTGGCGGCATGGCCACCAGTTATCAAGGAGGATAAGGAATGGAAATCGACCCCAACGCCATCATCACGGCTGGTGCGTTGATCGGCGGCGGCCTGATCATGGGTGGCGGTGCGATCGGTGCCGGTATCGGCGACGGTATTGCCGGTAACGCCCTGATCTCCGGTATCGCCCGGCAGCCCGAGGCCCAGGGCCGGCTTTTCACCCCGTTCTTCATCACCGTCGGTCTGGTCGAGGCGGCCTACTTCATCAACCTGGCCTTCATGGCGCTGTTCGTCTTCGCCACGCCGGGCCTGCAGTAGTCCATCGGCATGCGTGAACTGACCGGATCGGTACTGGCCGCCGAGGGAGGCGGGGGGACCAGCAACTTCCTGATCCCGAATGGCACCTTCTTCGCCGTGCTGCTCATCTTCCTGATCGTGCTCGGCGTGATCTCGAAATGGGTCGTGCCGCCGATCAGCAAGGTGCTCGCCGAGCGTGAGGCGATGCTGGCCAAGACGACAGCCGACAACCGCAAGGCGGCCGAGCAGGTGGCGGCCGCGCAGGCCGACTACGACGAGGCGATGGCGGGGGCGCGCGGTGAAGCATCCGCGCTGCGCGACGATGCCCGGACCGAGGGACGCAAGGTCGTCGACACGTCCCGGGCCGAGGCGTCCGGTGAAGTGGCGGAACAGGTCCGCAGCGCCGGCGACGAACTCGCGCAGAACGCACAGACCACCACCGCCCAGCTGCAGTCGTCGGTGGACGGCCTGGCGGCCACCCTGGCCAGCCGGATTCTCGGCGTTGACGTTTCAGGGTCGGGCACCTCGAGCGGGAGTCGTTGATGTCGACATTCATTGGACAGTTGATCGGCTTTGTCGCCATCGTGTGGCTGCTGGTCAAGTTCGTCGTACCACCGGTGCGGCGGCTCATGAAGAAGCAGCAGGAAGCCATCCGCCTGGCACTTGAGGACAGCGCGACGGCTCAGCAGAAGCTCGCGAGTGCCGACGAAATGCACGCCAAGGCGCTGCAGGAAGCCAAGGCCGAGGCCGCGAAGGTCACCGACGAGGCCCGTGCCGACTCCGCGCGGATCGCCGAACAGCTGCGCGAGCAGGCGGTGGTCGACGCCGAGCGCATCAAGGCGCAGGGCGATCAGCAGGTGCAGATGCTGCGTCAGCAGACCATCCGCGAGCTGCGCACGAACCTGGGCTCCGAGGCGCTGGAGGGTGCCGAGCAGTTGGTGCGCCGGTATGTCTCCGACCCGGCTGCGCAGGCGGGCACCGTCGACCGGTTCCTCGACCAGCTCGAGGCCATGTCGCCGTCCCCTGCCGTCCTGGAGGCCGGCGCCACCCTGAATCTGCGTGCGGCCAGCCGCGAAGCATTGGCCGAAACGGTGCGGACGTTCGATCGGACCGCATCGGGCCTCGACGCCGACGGGCTCACCGGGCTCGCCGGGGATCTGACCGCGGTCGCCAAGGTACTGCTCGGCGAGCCGGTCCTCACCAGGCACCTGGCCGAACCGACCGACGACGCGGCGCCCAAGCAGCGTCTGGTGCAGCGGTTGTTCGGAGGCAAGATCGGCGACCCCGCTCTGGAGGTGCTGACGACCGTTGCCGGACAGCGCTGGTCGACCGACGCCAACGTGGTCGACGCGGTCGAGCACGTGGCACGGCTGGCCCTGTTGGTGCGCGCCGAACGCACCGGGCAGAGCGAAGAAGTCGAAGAGCAACTGTTCCGGTTCGGGCGTATCCTTGACGCCGAACCGCGCCTGACCGCGTTGCTGAGCGATGACAATGCCCCGGCCGACGGGCGCGTCGCGTTGTTGCGCAACGTGCTCGAGCGCAGTGGCACTGTCAACGCCACGGCCGAATCGTTGCTGGTGCAGACGGTGGAGTTGCTGCGCGGTGAGCGGGCCGACGAGGCCGTCGTCGATCTGGCCGAACTCGCCGTGGCGCGCGGCGGTGAAGTCGTCGCGCACGTGACGGCGGCAGCCGAGCTGACCGGTCAGCAACGCGGTCGTTTGGCCGACGTGCTGACCCGCATCTACGGCACCCCTGTGTCGATTCAGCTGAGCGTCGACCCTGCGCTGCTGGGCGGGCTGCTGATCACCGTCGGTGACGAGGTCATCGATGGGTCCATCTCGTCCCGGTTGAGCGCGGCCAAGACGGGCCTTCCGGACTGACCACCTCGGCACGAGCACCCCTACAGAACTCAGAAAAACACAGGCAGGAAGACGAAAAGCCATGGCAGAGTTGACAATCTCGGCTGCTGATATCGAAGGAGCCATCGAGGATTACGTATCCTCCTTCACCGCGGCGTCTGAGCGCGAGGAGATCGGCACCGTCATCGACGCCGGCGACGGTATCGCCCACGTCGAGGGCTTGCCCTCGGTCATGACCCAGGAACTCCTGGAGTTCGAGGGTGGAGTGCTCGGCGTCGCGCTCAACCTCGACGAGCACAGCGTCGGCGCGGTGATCCTCGGCGACTTCGAGAACATCGAAGAGGGCCAGCAGGTGAAGCGCACCGGCGAGGTGCTCTCGGTGCCGGTTGGCGATGCCTTCCTCGGGCGTGTCGTCAATCCGCTCGGCCAGCCGATCGACGGTCAGGGCGATATCGCCTCTGACACCCGCCGCGCACTCGAGCTGCAGGCACCCTCGGTGGTTCAGCGCCAGAGTGTGGGCGAGCCGCTGCAGACCGGTATCAAGGCCATCGACGCGATGACCCCGATCGGCCGCGGCCAGCGTCAGCTCATCATCGGCGACCGCAAGACGGGCAAGACCGCGGTCTGCGTCGACACCATCCTGAACCAGCGTGAGGCCTGGGAGACCGGCGACCCCAAGCAGCAGGTCCGCTGCGTGTACGTCGCGATCGGCCAGAAGGGCACCACCATCGCGTCGGTGAAGCGTGCGCTCGAAGAGGGCGGCGCGATGGATTACACCACCATCGTCGCAGCCCCGGCCTCCGACGCCGCCGGCTTCAAATGGCTTGCGCCCTACACCGGTTCGGCCATTGCGCAGCATTGGATGTACGACGGCAAGCACGTCCTCATCGTGTTCGACGACCTGTCCAAGCAGGCCGACGCCTACCGGGCGATCTCGCTGCTGCTGCGCCGTCCGCCGGGTCGCGAGGCGTTCCCCGGCGACGTCTTCTACCTGCACTCGCGGCTGCTGGAGCGCTGCGCGAAGCTGTCCGACGAGCTCGGCGGTGGTTCGCTGACCGGTCTGCCGATCATCGAGACCAAGGCCAACGACATCTCGGCGTTCATCCCCACCAACGTCATCTCGATCACCGACGGCCAGTGCTTCCTGGAGTCCGACCTGTTCAACCAGGGTGTGCGCCCGGCCATCAACGTCGGTGTGTCGGTCTCCCGCGTAGGTGGTGCCGCGCAGATCAAGGCCATGAAGGAGGTGGCCGGTTCGCTGCGTCTGGAACTCTCGCAGTACCGCGAACTGGAGGCGTTCGCCGCCTTCGCCTCCGACCTGGATGCCGCCTCCAAGGCCCAGCTGGACCGTGGAGCCCGGCTCGTCGAGCTGCTCAAGCAGCCCCAGTACACGCCCTACCCGGTCGAGGACCAGGTGGTGTCGATCTACCTGGGCACCGGCGGGCACCTGGACTCGGTTCCGGTGGAAGACGTTTCACGGTTCGAGCGTGAACTGCTCGAGCACGTGAAGGCGTCGCACGCCGATCTCCTCGCCGATATCCGCGAGTCGAAGAAGCTCTCGGAGGAGACCGCCGACAAGCTCGCGTCGGTGATCAACGAGTTCAAGAAGGGCTTCTCCACCACGGACGGCAGCTCGGTCATCCCCGACGAGCGTGTCGACGCGATGTCCGAGGACGACGTCGAGAAGGAGTCGGTCAAGGTCCGCAAGCCCGCGCCGAAGAAGAAGTAGGTAGTAGACACCGATGGCAGCCACACTGCGCGAACTACGCGGTCGTATCCGCTCCGCGGGCTCGATCAAGAAGATCACCAAGGCCCAGGAGCTGATCGCGACATCGCGGATCGCCAAGGCGCAGGCCCGGGTCGAGGCGGCCCGGCCCTACGCCACCGAGATCACGCACATGCTGACCAACCTCGCGGGGGCCAGCGCACTGGATCACCCGCTGCTGGTCGAGCGGGAGAATCCGAAGCGGGCAGGCATTCTGGTGGTGTCTTCCGACCGCGGTCTGTGTGGCGGCTACAACGCCAATGTGCTCCGGCGCGCCGAGGAGTTGTTCTCGCTCCTCCGCGAGGAGGGCAAGAACCCGGTTGTCTACGTCGTCGGCCGGAAAGCGCTGGGCTACTACAGCTTCCGCAACCGCAAGGTGGTCGATTCGTGGACCGGGTTCTCCGAACGGCCCACCTACGACAACGCCAAGGAGATCGCCGACACGCTGGTGACGGCGTTCATGTCCGGCGCCGACGACGACGGTGACGATCCCGGCGACGACGGCATCCTCGGCGTCGACGAACTGCACATCGTGTTCACCGAGTTCAAGTCGATGCTGTCACAGACGGCTGAGGCACGCCGCATCGCACCGATGGTCGTCGAGTACGTCGGCGAAGAGGACACGGGCCCACACACCCTGTTCTCCTTCGAACCCGACCCCGAGACGCTGTTCGGGGCGCTGCTCCCGCGCTATGTCGCGACCCGCGTCTACGCGGCACTGCTGGAGGCCGCGGCATCGGAGTCGGCATCGCGCCGCCGCGCGATGAAGTCGGCCACCGACAACGCCGACGACTTGATCAAGGCGCTGACGCTGGCGGCCAACCGCGAGCGCCAGGCGCAGATCACCCAGGAAATCAGCGAGATCGTCGGTGGCGCGAACGCGCTGGCCGACGCGACCAAATAGAGCCACCCGATAACGCCGAGGGAATCGAGAAAGACAATGACTGCCCCCGCAGAAGCCAAGAAAGACACCGCCGGTCGCGTCGTCCGCATCACCGGTCCGGTCGTCGACGTCGAGTTCCCGCGCGGCGCCGTCCCGGAACTGTTCAACGCACTGCACGCCGACATCAGCTACGGCGCGCTGTCCAAGACGCTGACCCTGGAGGTCGCCCAGCACCTCGGGGAGAGCCTGGTGCGCTGCATCTCCATGCAGCCCACCGATGGTCTGGTGCGTGGCGTCGACGTCACCGACACCGGCCGCTCGATCTCGGTACCGGTCGGTGACGGCGTCAAGGGGCACGTGTTCAACGCGCTCGGTGACTGCCTCGACGAACCGGGCTACGGCAAGGACTTCGAGCACTGGTCCATCCACCGCAAGCCGCCGGCCTTCGCCGATCTGGAACCCCGCACCGAGATGCTGGAGACCGGTCTGAAGGTCGTCGACCTGCTCACCCCCTACGTGCGTGGCGGAAAGATCGCCCTGTTCGGTGGTGCCGGTGTGGGCAAGACCGTGCTGATCCAGGAGATGATCAACCGCATCGCCCGCAACTTCGGCGGTACCTCGGTGTTCGCCGGCGTGGGGGAGCGCACCCGTGAGGGCAACGACCTGTGGGTCGAGCTCGCGGATGCCAACGTGCTCAAGGACACCGCCCTCGTGTTCGGCCAGATGGACGAGCCGCCGGGCACGCGTATGCGCGTCGCCCTGTCCGCGCTGACCATGGCGGAGTTCTTCCGCGATGAGCAGGGCCAGGACGTGCTGCTGTTCATCGACAACATCTTCCGGTTCACCCAGGCCGGTTCCGAGGTGTCGACCCTGCTCGGTCGTATGCCTTCGGCGGTGGGTTACCAGCCGACGCTGGCCGACGAGATGGGTGAGCTCCAGGAGCGCATCACCTCGACCCGCGGTCGTTCGATCACCTCGATGCAGGCCGTGTACGTGCCCGCCGACGACTACACCGACCCCGCCCCGGCGACCACGTTCGCCCACCTGGACGCCACCACCGAGCTTTCTCGCGCGGTGTTCTCCAAGGGCATCTTCCCGGCGGTGGACCCGCTGGCGTCGTCCTCGACCATCCTGGACCCGGCCGTGGTCGGCGACGAGCACTACCGTGTCGCGCAGGAAGTCATCCGGATTCTGCAGCGCTACAAGGACCTTCAGGACATCATCGCCATCCTCGGCATCGACGAGCTCTCCGAAGAGGACAAGCAGCTGGTGAACCGGGCGCGCCGGATCGAGCGCTTCCTGAGCCAGAACATGATGGCGGCCGAGCAGTTCACCGGCCAGCCGGGTTCGACGGTGCCGCTCAAGGAGACCGTCGAGGCCTTCGACAAGCTGGCCAAGGGCGACTTCGACCATGTGCCCGAGCAGGCGTTCTTCCTGATCGGTGGGCTGGACGATCTGGCGAAGAAGGCCGAGACCCTCGGCGTCAAGCTGTGATCGCGGGCGGATTCGGGCTCGCGATGAGCGCTTGCGCGAAGAGAATTCAGTACCGGAAGGTGGTGTCTGGTGGCTGAACTGGACGTCGACATCGTCGCCGTCGAGCGCAAGATCTGGTCGGGTAAGGCCACGTTCGTGTTCACCCGGACCACCGCCGGCGAGATCGGCATCCTGCCCCGGCATATCCCGCTGGTTGCCCAGCTCGTCGATGATGCGATGGTGCGTGTGGAGCGCGAGGGCGAGGACGATCTGCGCATCGCGGTCGACGGTGGCTTCATGTCGGTGACCGACGAGGGTGTCATCATCCTCGCCGAGTCCGCAGAGTTCGCTTCGGAGATCGACGCCGACGCCGCCCAGGAGGACGCGGCGTCGGACGATCCGGAGACGGCGGCCAGGGGGCGTGCCCGGCTGCGCGCTCTAGGGCAGATCGACTAGGACGGCGGGCGGTGAGCGCGTCCATGGTCGTGATGGTCGCGCTGATCGGTGTGCTCTTGTTGTTCGCGGTGGCGATGAGCTACCGGCTGTGGAAGCTGCGGCAGGTGGGGGGAACTGCCGCGATCATGCGCGATGTCCCGGCGGTCGGCGGCCATGGCTGGCGGCACGGGGTGATGCGCTACCGCGGCGGTGAGGCGGGGTTCTACCGCCTGTCCAGCATCCGGTGGTGGCCGGATCGCCGGCTGAGCCGTCGCGGCTTGGAAATCGTGTCGCGGCGGGCGCCTCGCGGGGACGAATTCGACATCATGTCCGATGAGATCATCGTGCTGGAAGTGCGTGATTCGAGTCCGGAACGCCGGCGGGGCTATGAGGTCGCGCTGGACCGGGGGGCACTGACCGCGTTCACGTCATGGCTGGAGTCGCGCCCGTCACCACGGGCGCGACGCCGAAGCTACTGACCCGGCGCTCATCGGGTGTTTTTGGTCTTCGCGCAAGCGCTCATCGGGTGTTTTGGTCTTCGCGCAAGCGCTTATCGGGTGTTTTGGTCTTCGCGCAAGCGCTCATCCGCCGGGCCGCCAGAGGACGTCGCCGTCCGGGTTCGCCACTCGCGACAGGATGAACAGCAGGTCAGAAAGCCTGTTGAGGTATTTCGCCGGCAACACACTGACCGATTCGGGATGCGATTCGACGGCATGCCATGCGGATCGCTCCGCTCGGCGCGCCACGGTCCGCGCGACATGCAGAAGTGCCGACAGCGCCGTACCGCCCGGCAGGATGAACGAACTGAGCGCGGGCAGCGGTTCGTTGAACTCGTCGCACCACGATTCCAGCCGATCGATGTAGGACTGCGTGATGCGCAGCGGTGGATACTTCGGGTTCTCGACGACGGGCGTGGACAGGTCCGCGCCGGCGTCGAAAAGGTCGTTTTGGATCTGCCGCAACACCTCCTGCAGGCGTTCATCCGGCTCGCCCATGGCGAGGGCGACGCCGATCGCGGCGTTGGCTTCGTCACAGTCCGCGTAGGCCGCCAACCGCGCGTCGTTCTTCGGGACCCTGCTGAAGTCGCTCAACCCGGTCGTTCCGTCGTCACCGGTGCGCGTATAGATACGGGTGAGGTGTACGGCCATGGGAAAAACGGTACCTGGCTAACTGACACTGACCCACGCCGCTGTTTACACTGGCCCGCGTGAGCGAGCGATTCGTAGTGACCGGTGGTAACCGGTTATCTGGCGAAGTTGCCGTCGGGGGGGCCAAGAACAGCGTGTTGAAGCTGATGGCTGCGGCGCTTCTGGCCGAGGGCACCAGCACGATCACCAACTGCCCTGACATCCTGGACGTCCCGCTCATGGCCGAAGTGCTGCGCGGTCTCGGGGCAAACGTCGAGCTCAACGGCGGTACGGTGCGGGTGACGTCGCCAGATGAGCCCAAATACGACGCGGATTTCGCGGCGGTGCGCCAGTTCCGCGCGTCGGTGTGCGTGCTTGGCCCGCTGGTGGGCCGCTGTAAACGAGCCAAGGTCGCGCTGCCCGGCGGCGACGCGATCGGATCGCGTCCCTTGGATATGCACCAGGCAGGGCTGAGGCAACTCGGCGCGACCTGCAACATCGAGCACGGCTGCGTCGTGGCCGAAGCCGATCAGCTGCACGGGGCAGAGATCCAGCTTGAGTTCCCCTCGGTGGGGGCCACCGAGAACATCTTGATGGCGGCGGTCCTCGCCTCCGGGGTGACGACCATCCACAACGCCGCCCGCGAACCCGACGTCGTCGATCTCTGCACGATGCTCAACCAGATGGGTGCACAGATCACCGGGGCGGGATCGTCGACGCTGACGATCACCGGTGTCGACCGGCTGTATCCGACCGAACACCGGGTCATCGGGGATCGCATCGTCGCCGCGACGTGGGGGATCGCCGCGGCGATGACACGCGGCGACATCTCGGTGACCGGTGTCGACCCGCAACATCTGCAACTGGTCCTGCACAAACTGCACGATGCGGGCGCAACCGTCACGCAGAGCGATGACGGGTTCCGGGTCGTCCAATACGAGCGGCCCAAGGCGGTCAACGTCGCGACGTTGCCGTTTCCCGGTTTCCCGACGGATCTGCAGCCGATGGCCATCGGCCTGGCGGCTGTTGCGGACGGGACGTCGATGATCACCGAGAACGTCTTCGAGGCGAGGTTCCGTTTCGTCGAGGAGATGATCCGGCTCGGCGCCGACGCGCGTACCGACGGTCACCATGCCGTCGTTCGGGGTATCCCGCAGCTGTCGAGTGCACCCGTGTGGTCGTCGGACATCCGAGCCGGTGCCGGCCTCGTGCTGGCGGGGCTGGTGGCTGATGGCGACACCGAGGTGCATGACGTGTTTCACATCGACCGTGGATACCCGCTGTTCGTGGAGAACCTGGTGAGTCTGGGCGCAGAGATCGAGCGGGTGGCCTAGCGTGCCTGCCGGCTCCATGGGGCGCTTCGCGGGTCTGAATAGCCCAAAAACCCCGCTCGCGCAGGCGTTTTGGGATTTTGGCCAGTGACGGAGTAGGGTATCGGAAGAAGCCAAGCGGCCCCGGCCCCTCGGACCGGAGGACGCGGCTTGACCTCTCTGCTCAGATGAAGTAAACTGGCAGGGTTGCCTGTTTACCGGGTGTGTTGTTTGAGAACTCAA
>JAFDWN010000041.1 GCA_018268465.1 Actinomycetota bacterium | reverse complement strand
CGCAGCGGGATTCGACGACATGACTAGAACACTAGTTCGAAGCACCGACATTTAGTTTGGGTGTGTGCTCGCGGGCGGCCGAGGCTACCGACTGGAACCTTCCGAATTCCTGAAACTTGAGTGGCCGTTCGCGAGCACGACCCGCGGCCAGGTGGGTGTCCCTGTTCGGGAACTTGGAGCCAGCGATTGGTGGACTCCTACTTACGGAATGTCTGGGCAATGCCGGCGCTGGCCTCGAGTCACACCATCTCGAGAAAGGACATCGTGCAATTTATTCTGGGTATCGACTTGGCGTGCCGAGCGGCTCATCAGGCTTCACTCGCACGACCCGACGGGACGTTCGTCTGGACGGGGCGGCGATTCTTCACCAGGCCGGTAGATCTTCAAAAGCTTTGGGCTGCTTGTAATTTAGGTGACGATGACACCTTGCGGGTGGTGATGGAGCCAACCCGCAACGCGTGGGCGCCGCTGGCGTCATGGTTTCGCCACCACGGGGCGAAGGTGTCGATGGTGCCCACCACGCAGTCGGCTGACTTGCGGGCCTACTACTCCAAACACGCCAAAAATGATCACCTGGATTCCAAGCTGTTGTCTCGGCTACCGCTGCTTCATCCTGAAGGCCTGCGTGATCACACCAGCGACGGACCGGCCGATCCGTTGCGGCGGGTCGTAAAGATGCGCTCGTCGATCGTCAAACGCCGCACGGCGGTCTTTCAGCGTCTGGATGCCCAACTCGAATTGCTCGGTCCTGCCTGGTACGACGCTCTCGGGACGCGTTATGGCAAGACCACGCTGGCACTGTTGGCCCGCTACGCCGATCCGCATGCGGTGATCCGTCTGGGGCACGCCCGGCTGACGCGATTTCTGATTCGCCACTCCCGCGGCGCCTGGCGCGAGCCACAGGCGACGTTGATCCTGGTGGCGGCCCAGGAGTCTTTGCAGTTGTGGGGTGCTGGTGCCGATGCGCGGATCGACTTCGCCGAGTTGGGCTCCGATATCGCGATCGAAGCCGAACAGGCCCAAGCATTGACCGAGCAGATCGAGGATCTCGACGAGCGGGCGGCCAACCTCTACGCCGAGGCTGATCCAACCGGCATTATCGCCTCGGCGCCCGGGATCGGGCCAGTCCTCGCGGCCGTTATCGCCGGCCGCCTGGGTGACCCGCACCGCTTCCACTCGCTGGCTGCGATTCGCGCCTACTCAGGGCTGGTGCCCAAGCTCAGCCAGTCTGGCCAAAGCCAGCAGCAGCACGGGTTGACCAAGGCCGGTGACCCCTTACTCCGGGAAGCGCTGTTTACCGCCGCGGATCATGCTCGCAAGATCGACCCGCAACTGGCTGCCAAGTATCAGCGACTCATGGGTACCGAACGCCACCACGACTCGGCTATCTGCCACATCGCCACCGCATTGTTGACCCGGATTGCCACCTGTTGGCGCGCCGGAGAGCACTACGTCTTGCGTGACACCGGCGGACACATCATCGACGCCGACGAAGGCCGCCGCATCGTCACCGCTCACTTCCGCGTCGACCGACAGACCAGGATCAACGCCGCCAACACTCGTCAATCTCAACGGCTCAAAGGCAGGACGGGCCGGGGACAACAGGAGTCGCCAAGCGCTCCAATCCACCGACCCGTCACCACCACCCTAGAACCCGCGGTGAGTTCAGCGTGAGAAAACCTCTCGCCAAGCAGTCCGATGGCAGGCAACACTGCACCGCGTGATCAGCGACATTGTGTTTATCGGTGGGCGATCCGGGGCTGGCAAGACCAGCGTCGGCTTCGAAATGCACGCTCAACTCAGTGCCGCCGACATCTCGCACTGCCTCATCGACGGTGACTTCCTCGACATGGCCCACCCGCCGCCCTGGGAGCACAACCTGGCCGAACGCAACCTCTCGGCGATGTCAGCGAATTACCAGGCACTGGGCTATCACCGGATGATTTACATCAACACAGTCAGCGTGCTGCCCGACCAGATCACTCGCCTCGCTACCGCCATCGGCGGCAACCCTAACGTCGTCGCAGTGCTACTCACCTGCACCGACACCACGGCGGCCGAACGCCTCAGTCACCGCGAGATCGGCTCTACTCTCGACCAGCATCTTGCCTCCAATGCCGACATGGGTACGCGACTGCAGGTCGGCGCTACCGCCTCGGCTCATCACATCCCCACTGACGATCGTGCCGTCGCGGATATCGCCGCTGAGATTATTCGACTCACGAGGTGGTGAAATCACAAGCTATTCCGGACCGTAAACCACTTGACTCCGCTTAGGAACTCAAACAAGGCCGGCCTTCCGCGCGGTCAGCCTTCGCGCTGGAATGCCGTACCTGGCGCCCGCGTGCGGACGCCGCGGAGACTCTGATCCCGCTGGACGACTCGCAGGACGCAGCGCTACGCCGATGACGACGGATCGCCACCCAACAACGTGATCAGGCCGCGACCAAACGGACGAGGCATTCAATCGTCACGATCATCCCGGCGCCCGCATCGCTGCAACGACATCCGTCGTGGACAGCACGGCATGGGCGAGGAAGCGATAGTTCACCATCGCGGCCTGGTATCCGTCACCCCAGTCGGGATGGCGTGGACCCGCGACCGCATCGAAGGCCACCGCCACTTCGAACCCGTCCTCAAGGAGGTGGCGCAGGTGCGATTCGACGCACATGTTCGCCAGCATGCCGCCGAGGATCACTCGGCGGGCTCCGCGCTTGCGCAACTGCAGGACGAGATCGTTGGTCTGCGGCCCAAAGACCTTGTGCGGGCTGACGACGGTGGTGTCGGCACGCTCGATGTACTGCGATAGTTCGGGCAGCCAATCGGCCCCGGAACCGGCGAACCCGGTGAGATCCAGCGGACCGGTGCGCGCGAATGTTCCCGTCGCGAACTCGCTGGTCTCCAATGGCCCGTTGAACAGCCACCGCGAGTCCGCCGGGTAGAAATAGTGCGGAGAGATGAAGATCGAATACCCTTGCTGTACAGCGGAATCCAGGATCTGTGTCATGTGCTCCACGGTGTTGTTCTCGGTGACGCTGGCACCGACAGCCGCCCAGTTACGACCAGCAGGGCTCAGGACGTCGATCTGCGGATCGATGAACACCACGGCGGTGTCAGCAGGATCAATATGCACTTCAGCAGCCCCAGCAGTTGGTTGAAGCATTCGGACATCGACGGGTGAGTGTAGATCGCGTCGCGCAGCGCCGAGGCCGTTATGCCGTGCCGCATTGCGGCGCGACGATGTTGACGACTTCCCGCACGTCGTGGCGCCGCTGTGCCGCGCCCAGGATCTGGTCGGTCGCGGTGTCGACGACCACCTTCATCACACCGTCCGTCGGACCGACGATGCGAGCCCGGGGGCGGCGCGCAGAGCGACCTGGCGACAAGGGCTGGTAATTTTCACCGGGGGTCACCACGTCGTCACGCCGACGGGTTGTGCTCGCCTGCTCGGGTTCTGACAACGAACGCGGTCCTGGCAGCCAATCGAATCCACCGCGAGGCATGACGGAAAGGAACTGCGTCATGGACCTTCCTCGCATTTTCACCATTCGCGAAGGCAACCATCGCATCCACAACCCGCTCACCCCGGCTAAGTACGCCGCATTGGGCGAAGCGCTCCGTATGCCGCGGGGAACACGGGTACTCGACCTGGCCAGCGGCTCGGGCGAGATGCTGTGTACCTGGGCGCGCGATTGGGGCATCACAGGGACAGGCGTG
The DNA here is from genome assembly GCA_018268465.1 of Actinomycetota bacterium. Classification (GTDB taxonomy): domain Bacteria; phylum Actinomycetota; class Actinomycetes; order Mycobacteriales; family Mycobacteriaceae; genus Mycobacterium. The sequence goes on along the minus strand of JAFDWN010000041.1, from coordinate 54,616 downwards.
GACATCAGCACGGTCTTCACGGCCCAGGCCCGGTCCCGCGCTGTCGAGCTCGGCGTCGCCGACCGGGTACAGTTCGTCCACGGCGACGCCTCCGGCTATGTCGCGGACGAGCCGGTCGATCTCGCCGCGTGCATCGGCGCCACATGGATCGGCGACGGTGTCTCTGGAACGGCCGAGTTGCTCAGTCGTAGTCTCCGGACCGGCGGTGCGATGCTGATCGGCGAGCCCTACTGGCGCCGGACTCCACCGGATGAAGAGACGGCGCGGGCGTGTCACGCCACGCGCCTGACCGACTTCATGCCACTGCCCGAGCTGATCGAGCAATTCGGCGACCTCGGATACGACGTCGTCGAAATGGTGCTGGCCGATCAGGACAGCTGGGATCGGTACACCGCAGCCCAGTGGCTCAACATGCGCTGCTGGCTCGACCAGAACCCTGACGACGAATTGGCACCCGAGGTGCGGGCCGAGCTGACCACCGAGCCCGCACGGTACACGCGCTACATGCGTGAGTATCTGGGCTGGGGAGTCTTCGCCCTGATGAAGCGCTGATCGTCCGGTCCACACGGGGCCCGGCGCACCCCCGCCAGTCCCCCGCGTATCGGCGACCCAGGTAACTGGCCGACCGGATCGGAAACCACGACGACTACCGGGTCGCGTTGGCGTCGACACGTAGTGCTGGGGACGCCGCACCCATCCGGCCCGGCAAACATCGGACTTTGCACGTAGTCCCCTACGCTAGCGCGCCCGGTGACCCGGCCAAATACTCGAAACCATGACGATGTCCGCCCGAAGGCGACAGAAATGAGGACACCATGACCAGAGCGAGCTTGATGATCGCCGCAGCTGTGGCCATCATCGTGACCTCCACCGGAGTCGCCAACGCACAGCCCCTACCGGACGTACCGGACGTCCCCGGCGTCGACGAGACCTTCGCGCTGAACTACGGCCTCGACCACCAGCGGGAGATCTGCAGCATTCTCGACTACCGGTTCGCCGAGCCGGCACCCGCGATTCACCCGATTGAATCGATCATCAACGAAGTGTCGGCCCGCGGTGGGTTCAACTACGACACAGCCGCTTTCGCCGTCGGCGTGGCCATGGGTTCGTCCTGCCCGCAACACATCGGCGCATTCGAGGACGCGCTGGGCATCGAGATTGCGTGACCTTCCGCGACACTTTGCGGGTTATGCACATGAGCTATCCACAGTGTGGATAAATCACACCGTTGTCATTCGGTTCGGGAGGCCGCGACAGCACGCACGCATCACCTGTGCTGTCGCGCTCGCGGACCGGTACATCCGCTCACGTTTCGACACCGCCGGCCGGCGAACCCACCGCATCGAGCAGCCTCTTGAGTTCATGGCGCTCCGCCGCGGTGAGCGCGGCCAATAGCCGCTCGTCGGCGACCTGGACGGCAGCCTCGGCACGCTTGAGAAGGGCCTTGCCCTTGCTCGTCAACCGCGCAGGCAACGCACGCCCCGACGACACCGCGGCCGGCCGCGCCACGGCGCCCATATCCTGCAATCCGCGCAACACCAGGTTCATGGCCTGCGGCGACACGTTGGCGTGGCGGGCCAGTTCGGCGTTGGATTGCGCCGGCCACAAAGACAGATTCCGCATGCATACGAACTCCGGCAGCCCGATTCCCAACGGGCGAAGTTCCGTGGTCACGTAGGGACGCAGCGTGGCCATCGTGCGGTACAGCAGATAGCCCAGCGGTTGATCCTCGTACTCAGGCACGTCAACCATGTTGACACATCTCGACGAGGCCGACGGTGAGCCCGCTCAAGGACCCGCCGGTGGTGTTGACGGCTTCGCCGATATGCGCCTTGTCGGGCAGGATGTCGCCGACATGCTCGTGCTCAAGACGCTTCGGTTCCCCGGATGGGCGGGCCCGCCGACGCCACGACCGGGATATGCCGCAGAATTGGTATACGTGACAACTGAACCGAAAACGGCCACGCGTCTCGCGTCGATTTCCGAGGTGCCCGAGAACACTCCGTATGCCGTGTCGGCTGCCGGTGTCGATATCGTGCTGATCCGCCGGGGCGGCGACGTCTCGGCGCTCTACGGTCGCTGCGCCCACCGCGGGGCGCTGATGGCCGACGGCCGAGTCGACGGCGACGTCGTCGTCTGCGGCGTCCACGGGTGGCGCTACGAGATCGAGACCGGCGTCTCCCCCGTCAACCCCGCGGTATCGCTCACGGCATTCCCCGCGTGGGTGTCCGACGGCTCGGTCTTTGTCGATGACGCGGCGGTGGCCGAGTACGCGCGCGCCAACCCACGAACCTACGACGACGACGGCTACCAGGGCAGGTGGATCAGCCCCACCAACACCGCCGAAGAGCCGTACGTTACCCAGATCCACGAATTCGCGGCGCATGGCTTGAGCAGGGTCGGCAAGCACGGGCCGACGGCGGCAATGGGGGTTCCGCGCGACCAGCTGCCTGAATGGGATTCCATCCAGCTCGTCACCGCGCAGCTCGCACGGTTGCCGCTGCTCGACGACGAACCCGTCAACACGGAGACGGTCATCGGCCCGGCCGCCAATCGGCCGTTGGTGCTCGACATCCCCGTCTTCGTGAGCGACATGAGCTTCGGTGCGCTCTCCGAGGAAGCCAAGATCGCTTTGGCGCGGGGGGCCGAACTCGCCGGCACCGGAATCTGTTCGGGTGAGGGCGGCATGCTTCCCGAAGAGCAGCAGGAGAATTCGCGGTACTTCTACGAGCTCGCCTCCGGCAGGTTCGGCTGGAGCTTCGACCACGTCCGCAAAGTCCAGGCGTTCCACTTCAAGGGCGGCCAGGGCGCCAAGACGGGCACGGGCGGACATCTGCCAGGCACCAAGGTGGTCGGCAGGATCGCCGAGGTTCGCGGCCTGCCACCGGGGACGTCGGCGATCTCGCCGGCGCGGTTCCCGGACTGGACGTCGCTGCAGCAGTTCCGGGATTTCGCCGCCGAGGTTCGCGACGTATCCGGGGGCATACCGGTCGGATACAAGATGAGCGCACAGCACATCGAGCGCGACATCGACGCGGCACTGGAGATCGGCGTCGACTACATCATCCTCGATGGTCGTGGCGGTGGAACGGGAGCCGCACCAACGATTTTCCGCGACAACATTTCGGTGCCGACCATTCCCGCGCTGGCCCGCGCACGCCGGCATCTCGATCGCAGCCAGGCCGGCCAGGTGACGCTGGCAGCCACCGGCGGCATCCGCACCCCGGCGGATATGGTCAAGGCGCTGGCGCTGGGCGCCGACGCGATCGGACTGTCCAACGCGGCCCTGCAAGCCATCGGCTGCGTCGGTATGCGCGCGTGCAACACGAACACCTGCCCGGTCGGCATCGCCACGCAGAACCCGCACCTGCGCAGCCGACTGCCCTCGCAGGCCGCGGCGGAGCGTCTGGAGCGGTTTCTGCGCTCGGCGGTGGACCTGATGGTCGTCCTGGCGCGGGCGTGCGGCCACCGCCGCCTGGCCGACTTCGACCTCGACGACCTCGTGACCTTCGACCGCGACTTCGCCTATCTCAGCGGGGTGCCCTACGCCGGGGCGATCCCACTGTGACCAGCCCGGGCTGACGCCGACGGACACCACACGGGCCGCCGTCGGGCATGACCGGACGGTGGCCGGCGCACGACGGCGCACCCGTGCGCGCTGATGTGAGATCGTCGACTCAGGACCCCACGCACCGGAACACCCACTGCACGAGGAGCCTTATGCGCATCGCCAATCTCGCCGGCCGACTCGTCCTGATCACCGCCGACGGCGCCGTCGATGTCCACCGCGCCAGCGCCGAGCGCTTCGCCAGCGACCCGCAGGCCGTCTACGAACGCTGGACGGAATTCCGTGAGTGGGCTGCGCAGGCCGATCTCGGCGGTGCGGCGCCGTTCGGAAACCAGGATCTCGGCGCCCCCACGCCGGCACCGGGCCAGGTGTTCGCGGTGGGCCTGAACTACCACGAACACATCAACGAGATCGGCCTGACCACACCGGAGGGCATGCCGGCGATCTTCACCAAATTCGCGTCCAGCATCACCGGACCCGTGACAGAGGTGACGCTGCCGCCGGGCGGCCACACCGACTGGGAAGTCGAACTGGTGGCCGTCATCGGCCGACGGGCATTCCGGGTGTCCGAAGCGGACGCCTGGAGCCATGTCGCCGGTCTGACGGTCGGTCAGGACATCTCCGAACGGATCGTCCAGATGCAGGGCCCCGCGCCCCAATTCAGCCTGGGCAAGTCCTATCCGGGGTTCTCGCCGATGGGTCCGTGGCTGGTGACTCCCGACGAGTTCGACAACCCCGACGACCTGGAGTTGAGCTGCGCGATCAACGGCGAGGTCGTTCAGCACGACCGAACCAGCAGCCTGATCTTCTCCATCCCCTCCCTGATCGCCAAGCTGTCCGGGATACTGCCGCTGCTACCCGGGGACGTGATCTTCACGGGAACCCCATCCGGGGTCGGGTTCGGACGCACCCCGCAGCGCTGGCTCATCCCCGGCGACGATCTGGTCAGCTCGATCGAAGGCATCGGCGAGTTGCGCCAGCATTTCGTCGGCTGAACGCCGGCGCGGCGATCCTGCGCCCCCGGGGAAACTCGATCGACGCCGTGTCTACCGGGGCCGTAGCATGCGTCATGCCTCCGCCGTTGCCCGCTTCCGAGTCACAGTTATGGCTGGACGCCGACCGCCACATGATCCGATACGACGGCGGCGACGGCTTCACTCGCGAGATCATCGCCACCGCCCAGGGCAGTTATCTGTTCACCGAAAGCGGCCGCAAAATACTGGATTTCACATCCGGACAGATGTCGTCGATCCTGGGTCACAGCCATCCCGACATCGTCGCCACGGTAAGCCGCCAGGTCGCGTCGCTGGACCACCTCTACAGCGGGATGCTGTCGCGGCCGGCGGTCGACCTTGCCCGAACACTGGCGCAGACGCTCCCCGATCCGCTGGAGAAGGCCCTCCTGCTGTCCACCGGCGCCGAAGCGAACGAGGCGGCCATCCGGATGGCGAAACTGGTCACCGGCAAACATGAAATCGTGTCCTTGTCTCGCTCCTGGCACGGGATGACGCAGGCAGCGGTGGCCGCAACCTACAGCGGCGGCAGGCGTGGCTACGGCCCGGCGGCCCCAGGCAACTTCGCCATTCCCACGCCCAACACCTACCGGCCCGACTTCCTCACCCCGGAGGGCGACCTGGACTGGCGCCGACAACTCGACTTCGCGTTCGGACTGATCGACGCCCAGTCGGTGGGCTCGCTGGCCGCGTGTGTCGTCGAACCGATTCTGTCCTCCGGTGGAGTGATCGAGCCGCCGCCAGGCTATTTCGCCGCATTGCATCGCAAATGCGCCGAGCGCGGCATGCTGCTCATCGTCGACGAGGCGCAAACGGGCCTGTGCCGCACCGGTCAGTGGTACGCGTTCGAACGCGATGGCATCCTGCCCGACATCCTCACCCTGTCGAAGACCCTCGGCGCCGGGTTGCCGCTGTCGGCGGTGATCACCAGCGCCGACATCGAGGAGGAAGCCTTCGCGAGAGGTTTCCTGTTCTACACCACACACGTGTCCGATCCGCTGCCCGCCGCCGTGGGCAACACCGTACTGGCCGTTCTGCGCCGCGACGAATTAGCCGAGCGGGCAGCCTATCTGGGTTCATTGCTGCGCCGGGGCCTGGTAGAGATCCAGAGTCGTCGCGAGGTGGTCGGCGACATCCGCGGCCGCGGACTGCTACAGGGCATCGAACTGGTCATCGACCGCGACACCAAAGCGGGTTCGGACGAATTCGGCGCACTCGTCATGCAGCACAGCCTGGAATTGGGCCTGCATATGGAAGTCGTCCACCAACTGCCCGGCATGGGCGGCACCTCCCGGATCGCACCGCCGCTGACCGCAAGCGAGCGGGAGATCAGCCTGGGCTTGGAGATGCTGGACCAGGCCATCGGCCGGGCGACCGCACAGTTCTTCCGGTGACCCACTGTGCGGCCAATCCCACTAGCGCGAGCAGCACGGATGCGACGAAACACCCGGCCACGACGGATCCGCGGGATGCGACCCCCACGCCGGTGGCGCCGGCCACGTCGGGGCCATCGGGAAAGACGAGGTGTCGTAGGTCTGAGTGCCGTCGAGGTCGATGACGGCCGGCGGCAGCGGCGTGGCGTCCAATCCTTCGGCGGCGGCGGTGCCACCGCCGGCGAACAGACCCAGACCGACGAACGCCGCACAGGACGCGACGGCGGCTGCGGACTTTCCGGCGGCAGTCGAGCGGGTGCCGACCCGTGTGCGAATTGTCATGATAATCCCCCTGATTGAGCCACCTATTGGTGGACGGATCCATCGTCATGCCGCGGCGAAACCACGAAGGCGGTAGTCCACCACCCGATTTCGGCGCCGTCGCGCGTCACGACGACTCCAGCTACCCGCGGGAACGGCGGCGATCCCCGGCCACGGATACTCGTGGCGCGCAGTACTACGCGTGATCGCGCGGTTGCGGGATCACGTCCGCGGCCGGCGACGCGGACCGCCAGGTGTCGACGGCCGGTCGCACGGCGTCGACGAGCATGGGCAGCTGCGGCGCCATGGCCAGGCACGCAACCGCGGCCAGCAGCCCGGCGGACTCGGTGATCCTCAGCACGCGCTCATCGAGCCGACGCAGCCCCAATCCGTCCGCGGCCCGGTCATAGGCGGCGCGGCCTTGCGGACCCGCCATCGCGACGTCGGACTCCACCGGCCCGGAGGTGACGAGTTCGAAGTCCGACCAGCGTTCGCCGGTCGCGGTGACGATCACGTTGTGAAAGGGCGCGTCGCCGTGGATCGTTTGGGTCCCGGCGCCGGGGAAGGCGGTTTCGAAGGCGGTCCGAGACGCGAGCAACGGTGCCAGAACAGACCAGTCTCGTTGTGCCCGTTCAGCATCCGCGACGTTCAGCAGATCCGGTCGGTGTGCGAGTGCGGTGAGCCCATCGGGGATGTAGGTCCGAAACGGCGTCCAGAAACCGAGGCCACGGCCGTGGTAACCGCGCAGCGCGGCGTGCAGGCGAGCGGTCATCGCGCAGCGCCGTTCCACATCGGGATCGGTATCCGGGAACTCCTCGACGTACTGCCAGAACGTCATCGAGAAGCCTTCCCGCTGAACGGGTTCGCGGGGCACCAGTGGGCTCGGCGCAATCACGGGGTGGCCGCGGTCGGCCAACCAGCCCGCCACCGCGATCTCGGAACGCTGCTGGGCCGTCAGCCGGGTGGGCACGTCGATATAGGGACGGGGCAGCACCGTCGGCACCCGCACCACCACCGGTGCCGGAGCGAGATGGACGACGACGGAGAACATGTCGTGGAGCACCCTCGGGTCCTCCGAACGCACTCCGAGTTCGTGGCCGGCGCCCGTCGCGGCCGCCACCGCGCGGGCGGTTCGGGCGGAGAGCTGGTCAGGGGTCAGCACCGTGTCCAGTATTGTCTTCGAGCTACAGTACGTCGAACTCTTTTCGGCCGGATGCGATTTCGGCCAGCGTCGCCCTGCTGCGCGCGGTCTTTGGATGATCACGGCCCAAACCGGTCTCGAAGATGTCGAGTGCACGTCCACACAGCCGGCGCGCCGTCGGGCCTGGACCGCCGACCCGAGCCGGCCGGCGCCACGGCCGGTCACCGCCCGTGTCCGTCCTCGGCAGGCGCTCCCCCTGTCGCCGAATCGCCGAGACCGCACGGTGCGGGCCCGCGGAACCGTGACACCGGCCGACATCTCAACGCCGGACCATCACCTCGTTGTGATTGCCAGCCAGTCTGGCCTCGGCGATCGCGGTGGCCGGTCCCATCAGCGTGACAACGGCCGCCGATACCGCGAGCCCCAGCCGGGTCAGGTGCGTGCGAAGTCTTCTCTTGCCCTGTGTCTTTCGACCAACTCGAGTAGCCATGAGAAGCTCCCTGGTTCGCACGATGGATATCAACGGTTTGATCGTCGCGCCGCGGCGCACCCGAACCGTAGGTAGCCGACCACTCGAATCGGCCGTGTCCCGGCCAGGTCGGCTACGCGCGACGACGCCGACTACTGTCCGTGTTCCCGCCCCGATGCGGCAGCCGGTTATCCGCTGTCCGGCGTGTCCGCGCCGTCGCCGAGCAGGCCGACGTGATAGCCGAGCCGCGTCTCGACATCGCCGGGTTCATGGAAGCCGCGGTCGAACAATGTCCGGATCCGCGCCTGGGTTTCAGGGCGGCCCAGGGCACCGAGAAATGCGTCCCACTCCGGCGCGATCTCGGCGTCGCTGGGCAGACTGTTCACATCGACCAGACGCTTCGTCTCGGCGATCGCCCGTTTGTCGAACGACGCGATTCGCCTCGCGAGCGCGTCGACGAACCCGTCGAGCTCGGCATCGGGCAGCGCACGGTTGACGTAGCCATACAACTCGGCCAGTTCGCCGTCGATATCGTCGGCGCCGAGCAGGACCTCCAGCGCGCGTCCGCGTCCGATCAGGCGGGGCAGGCGCGCCATCGGCCCGCCGCCGGGCACCAGACCCGCGCCGACCTCCCATTGCGACAGGATCGCCTTCTCCCGGCTGGCGAACCGCATGTCACTGGCCAGCGCCAGTTCGCTGCCCACACCTGTCGCACGCCCCCGGATGGCGGCGATCGAGACGACCGGCGCGCGGCTCAGCCGCGCGAGCAGATCGGGAAGCTGCTGCAGGCCGGTCCGGCCCGCCGGCAGCCGCGTCGACTCCTCCAGCTTCGCCACGAAGTTGTAGTGCGTCAGGAAGAACCCGTCCACCGCGCTGTCGAAGACCACGACCGTGACGCGCTCGTCGGTCTCCAGCGCGGTGATGATCGCGTCGAGCTCCGGAATGGTCTCCGGCCCGAAGATGTTCAGCGGCGGATGGTCGAATGTGATGCGCCAATACGCCGGCGACCGGCGTGTCAGGACGATCTGGTTGGCTGCCGCGGTCTCCGTCACCGATCGCTCCTCGTATGGTGGGCGCGCCGTCTCGGTGGTCAATGCCCGACGGTCCCGCCACGGACCCTAGCTGGGTTCGCCCCGTGAGCACCGGAGAATGTGCGGGCCCGAAGGTATCGGGGCACAACGGCACGGCGGTTCCGACCCACAGATTACCTTAGGGTAACCTAACCCCGGTGAGTTTCTCGTACGCATCGGTCACGGCCACGATGCCGCTCAATCCGCGCTTGCGCCGGATCACCCTGCGGGTCGACGATCCGGACGCACTGTCGATCCGCGAGGCCGGGGACTCCGCGGTCGGCGTCTACTTCCCCACCGTGACACCCGACGGACGACGCATCCCGCCACCGGCCGTCATCCGCGACGACGGCACTCGGTACGTCGACCCCGACCACCCGGGAGACGGCCGAAACTACACCGTGCGCCGGCACACCCACCACCCCGACGGCGTCCTGATCGACCTCGACGTCGTCCTGCACGCCCACGGAGACGGGACCGCTTGGGCCCGCACAACGGGACCCGGTGACCGGGTCGGACTCGACTACGCCCGGTCGTGGTACCGGCCCGAACCGACGACCGAGTGGCAGCTTCTCGTCACCGACCTATCCGGTCTACCGGCGACCGCCCGCATCGTCGAAGAACTGGGTACCGGCGTGCCGGTCACCGCGATCGTCGAAGTTGCAGACGCCGAGGATCTCGAATACCTGCCGCAGCACCCCGATGTGACGGTGGTGCCCAGCATCGGCACCGGCAACGGGCACGCCCCCAGCGAACTCGCCCGGCTCGTCCGGGAATATCCGCTGCCGGGCGGCCGAGGCTACTGCTGGTTCGCCGGGGAGGCCGCCGAATCCCGGTCCGTGCGAAAGCATTTCCGCAGCAGCGGATGGGCGATCGGACAGCTCGACGTCACGGGCTATTGGCGGTTCGACTCCGAGACATGGGACGAGAAGTTCGCCCTGGTGCAGGATTCCGTGCTGCCCGTATACGAAAAGGCCCTCGCTGACGGCAAGGGCGACAAATTGGCATCCGAGGAGTTTGACGAGGCACTCGAACGAGTGGGTCTCTAGCCCGCCATGGCCGCTCCCGCACCGGCACTGGCCGAACGGCTGCCCGCGCCGCCCGCTGCCGCTCGGCGCCGCCGCGTAGCCGGACTGGCGGTCGCCACCGCGCTGCTGGCCGTCATGTGCGTGGCCAGCCTGGCGATCGGCACCGAGAACGTCGACCTGGCGACGGTGTGGCACGCCGTCACCGACTATCGCGACATCGGCGACGAGTGGATCGTGCACGACCTGCGCATCCCCCGCACCGTGCTGGCCCTGCTCGTCGGACTCGCCCTTGGCCTGTCGGGAACCCTGATCCAGGCCGTCGGGCGCAACCCGCTGGCCGACTCCGAGATACTCGGAATCAACTCCGGTGCAGCCCTGTTCGTCGTCTGCGCCATCGCATTCCTCGGCATGACGGGGATCTGGACCTACATCTGGTTCGCCTTCGCCGGCGCATTGTTCGCGATGCTGCTGGTCTACCTCGTCGGCATGACCGGCCGCGCCACCGTCACGCCGGTGCGGGTCCTGCTGGCCGGCGTCGCGGTAGGGGCGGTGATGGACGGCATCGGGTTCGTCGTGCGACTGCACAATCCGCGGGCGTTCGACAACATGCGGTTCTGGGATGCCGGCGCCCTCGACGGCCGTCCGCTCGACGTCGCGGCCGCCATCGCCCCATTCATCGCCGTCGGCGCCCTGCTCTGCCTCGTCGTGGCGCGTTCCCTCAACATCACCGCCCTCGGTGACGACCTGGCCAAGAGTATGGGCGGAAACGTCGCCCGCACCCAGGCGCTGAGCCTGGTGGCCGTCACCCTGTTGGCCGGGGCCGCCACCGCCGGCGCGGGACCGATCGGCTTCGTCGGCCTGATGGTGCCCCACGCGGTGCGCCGCTTCACCGGCCCGGATTGGCGCTGGATACTGGCCTACGCAATCGTCACCGCACCGGCGCTGCTCTTGGCCGCGGACATCCTCGGCCGCGTGGTCATCCGTCCGTCCGAACTGCCGGCCGGCATCGTCACCGCGTTCCTCGGCGCGCCGGTCCTGATCTGGCTGATCCGCAAGCGCGGAGCCGACCGCTCATGACGACGAAGACCGAACCCGCAACCGGCGACGCGCGACTGGACTTCGGCAGACCGCAGTTCGTCGTGCGCACCGGCGGTGTGTCGGCACGCATGTCGCGCCGGGCCGTCCTCGTGGTCACCGCGCTGCTGGCCGGCATTGTCGTCGTCGGCGTCTTCGCGGTCGGGATCGGCAAATACGCCGTGGCGCCCGATGACGTGCTGGGCGTCCTGTCGGGTTCCAACACCACATTCGACCGGGTGGTCATCCTCGAATGGCGTCTGCCGCGCATTCTGATGGCGCTGCTGATCGGCGCGGCTCTGGCCGTCTCGGGTGCGATCTTCCAAGCGCTGACCCGCAATCCGCTGGGCAGCCCCGACATCATCGGGGTCAACTCCGGCGCCTACACCGGGGCGCTGGCCGTGATCGCCGGGATCGGCGGGGGGTATTACATGGTGGCGGCGGGAGCGCTGGTGGGCGGGCTGGCCACCGCCGTCGTCGTGTATGCGCTGTCCTACCGCAACGGACTGGCGGGCTATCGGCTCATCGTCGTGGGTATCGCGATCAGCGCGGTACTGAACTCGGTGAATCAGTGGATCGTCATCAAACTCGACTACCACACCGCGGTCACCGCGGCGGTCTGGCAACAGGGCACGCTCAACGGGTTGAGCTGGATGCAGGTATTCCCGATGACGGTGTGCCTGCTCGGCGTGACATTCGCGCTGGTGGCGCTGGGCCCCCAGCTGCCGGTGTTGCAGATGGGTGACGACGCCGCGGGGGCGCTCGGGGTGCGGCCGGATCGCGCTCGCATGGCCTACCTCGTGGTCGGTGTCGGCCTGGTGGCACTGGCCTGCGCGGCGGCGGGCCCGATCTCCTTCGTCGCGCTGGCAGCGCCGCAGATCGCCCGGCGGCTCACCGCCAGCCCCGGTGTCGGCCTCGTTCCCTCGGCGGTGATGGGTGCGGCGCTGCTGCTGGTCAGCGACGTCATCGCCCAGCAACTCCTGCGCGGAAGCGAACTGCCGGTGGGCGCGGTGACGGTGTCCCTCGGTGGTATGTACCTGATCTACCTCCTGATCAGCCAGGCGCGCAAACGCTGATCGGGCACTCGATCGCGATAGCCGCGGAAACCATTTCACGAGAAGGTGATCCACCATGACGGGGTCTTCAGGTCAACCGGTTCCCCGGTTGCGCGCCGAGCGTCTATCGATCGGGTACGAGGACACCGCCATCATCGGCGACCTCACCGTGGACGTCCTCGACGGACGGTTCACCGCGATCGTCGGCCCCAACGCGTGCGGGAAGTCGACGCTGCTGCGGGGGTTCGCCCGACTGTTGAAACCGTCTGGCGGCCAGGTGATCCTCGACGGCCAGGATATCGGCGCCCTGCATACCAAGGAGGTGGCGCGGCGCCTGGGCCTGCTCCCCCAGACGTCGATCGCTCCCGAGGGCATCTCCGTGGCCGACCTGGTCTCGCGGGGCCGCTTCCCACACCAAAAGGTGCTGCGGCAGTGGTCGCGCGCAGATGCGGTCGCGGTGGCCGACGCCATGGCGTGCACCGGCGTGGGCGAGCTGGCCGGACGGCTTGTCGACGAGCTGTCCGGGGGGCAGCGTCAGCGGGTGTGGGTCGCGATGGTGCTCGCCCAGCAGACCCCGCTGGTACTTCTCGACGAGCCGACGACCTATCTCGACATCGCCCATCAGGTGGAACTGCTCGACCTGTTCGCCCAACTCAACCGCGAACAGAACCGCACCGTGGTGGCCGTGCTGCACGACCTCAACCACGCCTGCCGCTACGCGGACCAGATCATCGCGATGAAGTCCGGGAACATTGTCGCGCAGGGTGACCCGAGTTCGGTCATCACCGAGGAACTGGTGGAGGCGGTGTACGGACTCAAATGCCAGATCATCGAGGACCCGCAGACGGGCACACCGCTGGTGGTGCCGCGGGCCTCACCGCACGTCACGGCACGGCGGTGAGATAGCCCCCGCCCTGGCCGAAGTAGTCCATCGCCTTGTGGTCCACCCCGTCGTCGGTGCGCACCACGTCGAGCACCAACCCCGGAGAACTCCCGCGGTAGGCATCCGAGCCCGCGACGATGACCATGCCGCCGTCCTCTTCGATGAAGACCCGTCCCGCCGTCCCCCCGTAGGTGCACCGCGACACGTGCGAGGCGATCAGGCGGAGGCGTTCACCGCGGAAATAGCTGTAGGCGTTCGGATACGGATCGGACAGGGCACGGATGAACCGTTCGATGTCGGCCGCCGGCCATGACCAGTCCACCAGGCTGTCGCGGTCCGAACGTTTGTGGAAGAACGTGCGCTCGCCGAGATCCTGCGGAATCGGCACGGCAGTACCGGATTCGAGCCGGTCCAGGGATTCCGCCAGCACCTCGGGCACCAGATCCAGTGTGTCCAGCACGAGGCTGGTGCCGGTGCTGGCGGGGGTGATCTCGACGGCGCGCTGCACCAGGATGTCGCCGGTGTCCAACTCGGCGTCCATCAGATGCGCCGTCAGCCCGGTGTGGCTGGCACCGCTGATCAGCGACCAGATCACCGGTGAGAACCCGGTGAATTTCGGCAGCAGCGAGTCGTGCAGATTCAGGGTGCCGTACCTGGGAATCTCGAAGAGCTCCTGGGGCAGCCGGGTGCGCCAGTTGTTCGCCACCATCACGTCCGGCGCCAGGGCGGTCACCCGTTCGATGAGTTCGGGGGTCGGACGTTTGGCCAGGAACACCTCGATCCCCGCGCCGCGCGCGAGATCTTCGACCGAGTCGGCCCAAATCGATTCGTAGACATGGTCGCTCGCCGGATGCGTGACGACAAGACACACGTCGTGCCGCGAGGCCAGCAGCGCCTGCAGCGTACGATGCCCCCACGTCTGATAGCCGAACATGACCACCTTCACAGCAACCTCCCAGACTTCTCTCCGACTGCGGCCTAGCCCACAATGGTTAGCCTAACCTTTGATAGCATCCGTTCCGGCACCGGCGGGCACCATCGCCCCCGCTGCCGCAGACAGGCCAAGGCCCGATCCGTGAGACGCCGCAGGGCGGACCCGGTCGCGCCCGACGGCAAAGCGGGAGGAGTCTCTGTGTCCAGCAATCCTTTTGACGACGAGAACGGTCGGTTCCTGGTGCTCGTCAACGACGAGGAACAGCATTCACTATGGCCGGCCTTCGCCGCTGTCCCGGCTGGTTGGACGGTGGTGTTCGGTGGTCCCGACGGTGCTGATCGCGCCAGCGCGTTGCGTTACGTCGACGAGAACTGGACCGATCTGCGACCCCGGTCACTGCGCGAGCAAATGCGCGCCGCGGCGTCGCCGACCGCACCGGCGTGAGCTCTCCGACAGAGGACGCATCCACCCGATGGACCGGTGCGGCGGTGCTGCGCCGCACGGTCACCCGCAATCTGCGCCGGTTGACCACGGGTACCGGTCTGATCGCGCTGCATCAACTCTGCGAGGTCGCCGTCCCGGTGCTGATCGGCGTGATCGTCGACCGCGCCGTCGCGACGGGGAGCATCCCCGCGATCATCGGGTGGGTCGCGATACTCGCCGCCCTGTTCTGCGCCCTGACGCTCGTGTACCGCTTCGGCGCCCGCCTGTTGATGGTCGCCATCGCCCAGGAGTCGCATTCGCTGCGCGTCGAGCTGAGTCGCCGGATCGTCGCACCGCTCGGAATCGAGACCGAATTCAAAGTCGGTGAGCTGCTGTCGATCTCGTCCACCGATGCCGAAGAGACGTCCTACGTCCTCGATTACGTGCCTCGCGTCGTCGGCGCCGTCGTCGCCACGGTGGCCTGTGGCGCCGTGCTGCTGACCATCGACCTGCCGTTGGGGCTCATGGTGCTCATCGGGGTGCCCCTCGTGGTGGCCGGGTTGCAACTCACGGCGCCGATGATCGCCAGCCGCGTCGAGGATCAGCAGGCCGAAGTCGGCCGCGCCACCGCGCTGGCCACGGATCTGATCAGCGGACAGCGCCCGCTGCAGGGCATCGGCGCCCAGGCCAATGCCGCATCGCGCTACCGCGCCGCCAGCCGCCGCTCACTGGCTGCCACCCTGCGGGCGGCCCGCCTTCAGAGCGTGCACGCGGGTGCCGCGTCGGCGGCCGGAGCACTGGCCGCGATGGCGGTGGCGGTGGCGGCCGCGTACTTCGCACTGCGGGGGGATCTGTCGCTGGGCGCCCTGATCACGGTCATCGGTTTGGCTCAGTTCCTCATCGAGCCGTTCTCGCTGTTGGCGGTCGTGCCGAGCTGGGTGGCCGAAGCGCGCGCATCGGCCAATCGGGTGGCCGCCGTCCTGTCGGCGCCCACCCGCCGCTCACCTCGGCGCGGCGGCGCCACCGCCCCCGACCGGCCGGCCACGGGGATGCTCACCCTGAGCGACTGCACGCATGCGGGCCTGCACGACCTGTCGCTGCGCGTGGCACCCGGCGAGTTCGTCGCGGTGCTCACGTCGGACGCGCGCGACGCGACCGCTCTCATCGACGTGCTGTCCGGACAGCTGAGATCCCGGGGAAACGGTGACCGTGCCGCCACCGTGTGTGTCGGCGGCCGCCGCATCGAGGACATCCCCGACGGCCAGCGCCGCCGGGCCCTGCTGGTCGAGCACCATCACGGCGACCTGTTCAGCGGGACGCTGGAGTCCAATCTCGCCGTCTGCGGTGAAACCGACTCCGCGGCAGTCCGTTCGGCGCTCGAAGCCTCCTGCGCCGTCGACGTCGTCGCCCTGCATCCCGACGGTCTTGCCCATCCCGTCGCCGAACGCGGCGCCAGTCTGTCGGGTGGACAGCGGCAACGCTGGACGCTGGCCAGGGCGCTGGCCGCCGACCCGGACGTCTTGGTCTTGCACGATCCGACCACCGCGGTCGACGCCGTCACCGAGCAGGCCATCGCCGACGGTATCCGCCGGCTCCGTTCGGACGGCGGGCGAACGACGGTCGTCCTCACCGCCAGTCCCGCGCTGCTCGCCGCCGCCGACCGTGTCGTGCTGATCGTCGGCGGTCGCGTCACCGCCGACGGCACCCACCGCACCCTGGTGGGCGCGCACCCGGCATACCGCGACCTGGTCAGCCGGTAGGCACGGAAACCCCGAGGTTCAGAAACCCATGACGATCAGCGAATCCATCACCGCACCCGTACTGCCGGTGGCAACGCCGGCACGCACCTGGTTGTGGCTCACCGCGGAGCTGCGCCGCCGCCGCGGTGCGACCGCCGCCACCGTGATCGTCGGGCTGGCGGTGGCCGCGGCCGCGACGGTGCCCATCTACCTGCTGGGCACCCTGGTCGACCGGGTCAGCGACGGCAGCCCGGTCGGCAGCCTCATCGCACTGGGTGGCGCGATCGGCGCGGCCGCCCTCGTCGGCGGGCTGGGCACGGGGATGTCGGCGTATCTGATCAGCCGGCTCGGCGAACGGACCGTGGCCGATCTGCGCGAGGATGTGCTGGAGCGCTCACTGAACCTGCCCGCCACCATGATCGAGGAAAGCGGCCGGGGTGATCTGCTGTCCCGGGTGGGTGCCGACGTCGCCGCGGTCGCCAAGGCGGTGTCGCAGGTGCTTCCCGACATGCTCAACGCATTCTTCCTCGGTGTCGTCACCCTGGTCGGCATGTCCAGTCTCGACTGGCGGCTCGGGCTCGCGGGCGCGCTTTGCATCCCGGCCTACGTCGCGGGATTGTGGTGGTACCTGCCCCGGTCGGCGCCGATGTACGCCGAACAGCGAGTGGCGATGGCACAGCGTGCACAGGCCACCGTCGAGTCCATCCAGGGCGCCAGGACCATCGACGCCTACGAGACGCACGACCGCCACCTGGAGCAGATCGAACAGGCATCCGCGCGCGCCCGCGACATCTCCGTCGCCGTGTTCACGTTGTTCACCCGATTGGTCGGGCGGGTCAACCGCGCCGAATTCATCGGTCTCACCGCCACATTGGTGGTCGGGTTCCTGCTGGTCCGCTCGGGTGAGGTCACCGTCGGCGCGGTCACCGCCGCGGCGTTGATGTTCCACCGACTGTTCAACCCGGTCGGTGAACTGATGTACAACTTCGACGAGATCCAGGCCGCGGCCGCCTGCCTGGCACGCCTCGTCGGCGTCGTCGACCTTCGCAGCCCGGCCGACCACGACCTGCCCGCCACCGCGGTGCCGTCCGGATCGGCGGTCGAGATCGACCGTGTCTCCTTCGCCTACGGCGCCGGGCCGGACGTCCTGCACGACGTGTCGTTGAGCATTCCGGCCGGCACCCGCTGCGCACTCGTCGGCACCACCGGGGCGGGTAAGAGCACCCTGGCCGCCGTGGTCGCGGGCCTGCTCACCCCGACCCGGGGCAAGGCCCTCATCGGCGGCGCCGACGTCGGCGAGATCGAACGCGACCAATTACGCCGGTGGGTTTCCACGATCACTCAGGAAGTGCACGTGTTCTCCGGACGTCTCATCGACGATCTGCAGCTGATCGCGCCGCAGGCGAGCCGCGACGACGTCTGGTCGGCACTGCGCACGGTCGGCGCCGACGGGTGGGTGAGCGCCCTCGACGACGGTCTCGACACCCCGGTCGGCGAGCAGGGGGTCACCCTGACCGCGGCGCAGGCGCAGCACATCGCGATGGCCCGGCTCGTGCTCGCCGACCCACAGGTGGTGGTCCTCGACGAGGCCACCGCCGAGGCGGGCAGCGCGCACGCCGCAGAACTCGAGGCTGCCGCGGCCGCCGCCACCAGAAACCGCACGACGCTCGTCGTCGCGCACCGCCTCACCCAAGCGGCCGCCGCCGACCAGATCGCGGTGATGGAAGAGGGCCGCATCGTCGAGAACGGCACCCACAGCGAACTGCTCGCCCTCGACGGACGGTACGCCCGGCTGTGGCGGGCGTGGAGTATGCACACCTGATCGACACCGCGGGGGTGCGCGAAAGCCCCATTCGGACATGCGAATCCACCACACGACGAAGGGTTGCCGACTCGTGACCACGCACTCACTCGACATGGCTGAGCTGTTGCAGCTGTGGAACGACCGCTCCACCCCCGCGCAGACGTCCACGGTGCCCTCGTTGTTCGCCGCCCAGTGTGCGATCTCCCCCGACGCCGTCGCCGTCGTCGACGGTGACCGCCGGCTGACGTATCGGGAACTCGGCAGGCGCGTGGCGCAGTTGGCGCACGCGCTGCGTGACGGGGACGCGCGGCCCGAGGCGATGGTCGCCGTCGGGGTGCCCCGCTCGGCAGAGATGGTGGTGTGCGTCCTGGCCGCGATGACCGCCGGCGCGTCGTTCGTACCGCTGGATCCCTCCTGGCCGCAGCACCGGCGCGCCCAGGTCCTGGCCGACGCGGGCGCCACGACGGCCTTCGTCGCGAAGGACGACGACTCCGATTGGCATGTCACGCGTTTAGCCGTCGACCTCGACGAGTGGATCCACGCCGGGCTGCCGGAGCAGGCACCCGCCGTCGCGGTGGCACCGGCACAACTGGCCTACGTCATCTTCACGTCGGGGTCGACCGGCAAACCCAAGGGCGCGATGATCCGCCACGAGGCGATCGCCGAGCGGCTGGTGTGGCAGCGCGACCGGATCCTGTGGTTCGGCAAGGACGGCCGCGACGACGCCGCGCTGTTCAAAGCGCCGCTGTCCTTCGATATCTCGGTGAACGAGATTCTGCTACCGCTGATCAGCGGCGGACGCGTGGTGATCGCCGAACCCGGCGGTGAGAAGGACCCCGAATACCTGCTCGACCTCATCCGCCGCGAGCGGGTGACCTTCGTCTACCTGGTGTCGTCGATGCTGGACACCCTGCTCGAACTCGATCGGCTCGCCCGGTCCGGCGGTGCACGAAGCGCGCTGGAATCGCTGCGCCACGTGTGGTGCGGCGGCGAGGTCCTGACCCCGGGCCTGTTCGCGCGGTTCCGCAGCCAGCTCTCCACCACGCTGTACCACGGGTACGGCCCGGCGGAGGCGACGATCGGCGTCTCCCACGTGATCTACCGCGACACCGCCGAGCGGATCGCCACCTCGATCGGCCGGCCCAACCCGCATACCCAGCTCTACGTACTCGACGACGATATGCGCCCGGTGCCGCCCGGCGTCGGCGGCGAACTCTACGCCGCCGGATTCCTGCTGGGCCGCGGCTACGTCAACGCGGCCGCGCTGACGGCATCGCGGTTTGTGGCGAACCCGTTCGACGACAACGGATCCCGCATGTACCGCACGGGCGATCTGGCCCGGTGGACCGCCGACGGTTCGCTGGAGTTCCTGGGCCGGGCGGACAATCAGGTCAAGATCCGGGGGCGGCGGATCGAACTGGAGGAGATCGAATCCCAGCTCGCCGACCACCCGGCGGTGCGCCAGGCCGTCGTCGACGTCTACCAGCACGGCGGCGCGCAGGCACTGGTCGGCTACCTCGTCGCCGTCGACGGAGTCGCGAATGACGCTGCCCTGCATCGCGAGATCGCGGACTGGTTGGCTACGCGGGTCCCCGACTACATGGTCCCCACCCTGTTCGCCCCGCTGGAACGAGTGCCCCTGACGGCCAACGGGAAAGCCGACCGCCGCGCGCTGCCCGCCCCCGTCACCGCCGCGGCGGGAGCGATCACCCCGCCGCGGACACTGCGGGAAAAGGTCCTGTGCCGCGCGTTCGCCGAGGCGCTGGAGATCGAGTCGGTCGGAGCCGACGACGATTTCTTCGGGCTCGGCGGCGACAGCATCGTCGCCATCAGGGTGCTCAGCCGGGTCCGCGCGCAGGGCTACACGCTGCGCCCGCGCGATATGTTCACCCACCGCACCGCCCGGGCGCTCGCGCCACTGCTGACCGAGGCCGACGACGCCCGCTGGGCGGCCGCCGCGGCCGAACCGACCGGACCGGCACCGGCCACCCCCATCCTGCGCTGGCTCGACGGTGTCGGCGCGGCTGCCGGCGCTTCGGTACTGGACCGGTTCTACCAGGGCATGTCGCTGGTCACCCCCGCCGGCCTCGACGAAGACACCCTGCGAACGGTGCTCATGGCGGTCGTCGCGCGTCACCACGTCCTCTGGGCGTCCGCAGCCACCGCGGCCAGCCTGACCATCCCCCCGATCGCGCCCGAGATCCGGCTGCTCACCGTCGAACTCGGCGACACGGCCGCGGTGGCGAGCCTGCGCGACGAGTTGGCCGGAGCACTCGATGCGGCCGGCGGGGTCATGGTCGCATTCGGCTGGCTGCGCCGGCCCTCGGCGCAGGGCCGGCTGGTGGTGATAGCGCACCACATCGTCGTCGACGGGGTATCGCTGCGCATCCTGGCCGACGACCTGGCCGCGGCCCACCGCCTTGCCGCCGCCGGCGGCGCGATCCGGCTGCCCGCCGTCGCCACCTCGTGGCGGGCCTGGGCGCAGCGTCAGGCCGAGGCCAGCGGCGCCGGTGTGTTCGACGGCGACGCCGGATACTGGCGGCGGGTGTGCGAGGTTGCGGAGCGCCCCTGGGGCGACCGGCCGCTGGATCCGGCGCGCGACACCGTCGCGACCGAGGCCCGCCTGACCGTCGAGGTGCCGGCCGACGTCACCGAGGCGATCCTCACCGCGGTGCCCGACCGCATCCACGGCCATGTCAACGACGCCCTGGTGGCCGCGCTCTATCTGGCGCTGCGGTCGTGGCGCGCCGACCGTGACGGCGATGCCGCCGCCGATGCCGTACTCGTGGAGTTGGAAGGCCACGGACGCGAACCACACCGGATCACGCGCCGCGACGTCGGCGATATCGACCTGTCGGAGACCGTCGGCTGGTTCACCACGCTGTATCCGGTCGCGCTGCGCGGCGACGAATTCGACTGGCACGCCGCATTGTCGGGCGGCCCGCAGCTGGCCGCGGCGGTGCGGTCGATCAAGGATCAGCTGCGGACGGTGCCCGCGCACGGTCTCAGCTACGGCGCGCTGCGCTACCTGAGGTCGGGCGACGAACCCGACGTGACACTCGCCGCGGCCCCGCAGGTGCTGTTCAACTACCTCGGCCGGTTCGCGACCACCGGCCGCCCATGGGCATTCGCCGACGACCATGTCACGGTCATGGAGGACCGCGACCCGGCCATGCCGCTGCCCCGGCTACTGGAAGTCAACGCCGAGGCCAACGACCGCGGCGGCCGGACGGTGCTGCGTGCGACGTTCAGCTGGCCCTCGGGTGCGGTGGCACGACATGACATCGCCCGGCTGGCGGGGCATTGGGCAGACCTCCTCGCCACCATCGCCGCCGACGAACACGTCGCGGGTCACAGTGTCTCCGACTTTCCGCGAGTCCACCTCGACTCCGGCGACGTCGCCGATCTCGAGCGGTCCTACCCCGGGCTGCGGGACGTGCTGCCCCTGACACCCACCCAGCAGGGCATCTACTTCCACTCGACATTCGACCGGCGTCGCGATCCCTACGCGGTGCAGCAGATCGTCGACATCACCGGGCCGCTGGACCACGAGCGACTTCAGCGCGCCACCGAAGCTGTCGTCACCCGCCACCGGGCGCTGGCCGCGGCATTCACCACCGTGGCGGACGGCACGCCGGTGGCGGTCCACGCGACACCCGTGCCGCCGGACTTCGAGGTGGTCGACGGGCGCGGTCACGACGACGTCACCGCATTGGTCGCCCGGCACGCGGAATGGGACAGGCGGCGCCGGTTCGACCTGGCCGCGCCGCCGCTGACCCGTTACACCCTGGTGCGCCGCGACGACGAGGCGCACACCATGATCCAGACGGTGCACCACATCGTCGCCGACGGCTGGTCGGTGCCGATCGTGCTCGACGACCTGCTGACCGCGTACGCCGGTGCCGACTTCGACGGGCCTGCCCCGCGGTTCGAGAGTTTCGTGGACTGGCTCGGCGGGCGGGGAGCCGACGCCCAGGACGCCGACCGCGCCGCCTGGACGCAGGTGCTCGGCGGGATCGCCGGGCCCACCCGGATCGCGGCCGCCGACGGCGCCGCCGCACGGTCACGCGCCAGCGCGACAGACGGATTCGGAAGCCGCAGCGCCGTCATCGGATCCCGCGCGGTGCTCAACGCGGCGGCGAGCCGCTCGTCGGTCACGGCCGGCACCCTGCTGCACACCGCGTGGGGCCTGACCGTGGGGCGCCTCACCGGCAGCACCGATGTCGTATTCGGCTCCGTGGTGTCCGGCCGTGGCGCCGAAGTGGACGGTATCGAACGGATGGTGGGCCTGCTGGTCAACACGGTGCCCGTTAGGGTGCGCTGGTCGCCCGGTGAGACTGCCGGGCGCGTGGCCGCGCGGCTGGCCGCCGCCGAGGCCGCGGTGGTCGAACACCACCATCTGCCGCTGACCGAGGCCCACCGGATCGCGGGGACCCCCGACCTGTTCGACACCCTCGTGGTCATCGAGAACCTCGGGGCGACCACCCACTCCCGGGGCGGTCTGACACTCGGTGAGATCGGCGTCGTCGAGGCGCCGCACTATCCGCTCACCGTGATGATCACCGTCCGCGACACCGTGTCGGTGACCGTCACCAACAACCGTGAACAGGTGTCGGACATCTTCGCCGACACGGTCACCCGGGCATTCGTCGACCTCATCACCGCGGTCACGGACGATCCCGCGCTGACGTGCGCGGCCGTGGAACTGGGCACGCCCGAACCGCCGCGCACCGGATGCCCGCCCACGACCGTGACGGCGCTGATCGCCGGGGCGATCGCATCGGCTCCCGGCGAGACGGCCATCGTGTCCGGCGAGGACTCACTGACCTATCGCGAACTCGACTCGCGCGCCGCCCAACTGGCTCACCGGCTGGTTGCGGCGGGGGTGCGCCGCGGCGACGTGGTCGCCCTCGCCGCGGCGCGGTCCGCCGATACGGTGGCCGCAGTGTGGGCGATCATCGCGGCGGGCGCTGCCTACCTGCCCGTCGACCCGTCCTACCCACGCGTCCGCGTCGAATTCATGCTCGCGCACGCACAGCCGCGCGCGGTCCTCGTCGACGCCGCCGGTCGCATGGCGCTGGGCGGCGCCGTACCCGCCGCGACCAAGGTGGTCCCGATCGACGATCGGGCCGGCGTCGTCGGCGACATCCGGCCGTTCGAACCCGTCGATGTGGGTCCGCTGGACGCGGTCTCGGTGCTTTTCACCTCGGGTTCCACCGGAGAGCCCAAAGCGGTAGTGGGAACGCATGGGGCACTGGCCAATCGGATCGCGTGGGCGGTCGCCGAATGGCCCGCGCCGACGCGACTGGCCAAGAGCTCGCTGTCGTTCATCGACGGTACGACGGAGTTGCTGGCCGGGCTCGCCGGCGGCGCCCGCGTCGTGCTGGCCGGGGACGACGCCGTCCGCGACGGGCAGCGCCTTGCCGAGCTCGTCTCGACCCACGACGTGCGCCAGTTGGTGGCAGTGCCCTCGCTGGCGGCGGCACTGGCCGACGAGCACCCCGAGGCGGTCCGCGATCTGTCACGGTGGATCGTCAGCGGGGAGCCGCTGCGCCCAGCGCATGTCGCGGCGCTGCAGGCAGCGTCCCCCGACGCGGCCGTCGTCAATTCCTACGGCTCGTCCGAGGTCGCCGGCGACGTGCTGACCGGCCGGCAGGGCGGCGACGGCGTGACGCTCGGCACCGTGGTTCCCGGTGCCGGAGTTCGTGTCCTCGACGGATTCCTGCACGACACCCCGCTCGGTGTCATCGGCGAAATCTATGTCGGCGGCGCTCAGCTGGCGCGGGGCTACCTGCACCGGGCCGCGCAGACGGCGGCCACATTCGTCGCCGCGCCCGACGGTGATCGGCTGTACCGAACCGGTGACCTCGGCGCCCGGCTGGCCGACGGGCGCATCGTGTTCGCCGGCCGCGCAGACGACCAGCTCCAGGTCAACGGCCACCGGGTGGAACCGGGCGAGGTGGAATCCGCACTGCGGCGGCTCGGCGGAGCCGCCGACGCGGCGGTGATCGGTGCGGGTTCGGCCCTGGTCGCGTTCGTCGTGCCCGGCGCCGCGGCGTGCGAGCCCGGTGCGCTGCTGGCCCGTGTCGGCGCCGACCTGCCCCGCCACCTGGTCCCGGCATCGATACAGACGATCGAAGCGATTCCGCTGCTGCCCAACGGCAAACGCGACACCGCCGCGCTGCGGGGACTGCTCGACGGCAACGGCGGCCCGCCGGGCGACGTGGTGGCACCCACCGACGACGCACAGCGCGCCGTGGTCGCCGTGATGACCGGGGTGTTGTCCCGCGACACGGTCAGTGCCGATGCCGACTTCTTCGCCTTGGGCGGTGACAGCATCGCCGCGATCCGGGTGACGAGCCGGCTCGGACGCGCCGGATACCGCACGAGCACCGAGGACGTGTTCCGCGGCCGCACCCCCGCCGGCGTCGCCGCCCGGCTGCGCGGGCGGGCCCCCGGCGACGGCGCTGCGGACCGCCCCGTGGCGCGATTCGGTACCGTGCGACTGTCCGGTGCGACCATCGAACGGATTCTGTCCACCGAATCCTCGGCAGTGCAAGATATCTGGGCCCTGTCACCGCTGCAGCAGGGCGTCTATTACCAGTGCACGCTGCTCCCGGACACCGACCAGGCCGAGGCCGCCTACATCGCCCAGAACACCTTCGATTTCGACCGCCCCGTCGACGTGGGCAGGATGCAGTCGGCGCTGTCGGCACTTCTGCACCGCCATCCGCAGCTGCGAACCGGTTTCCGCACGGTCGACCACGCCGAGGACACCCCCGATGCCGATGCCACCGCGGTGGTCCAGGTGGTGATCGAGAGCCCTGCCTGCCCGATCGCGGTCGTCGACCTCCGCGCCCATTCCGAGGGTGACGCCGCCGCCGCGGCACAGCGCACCGCCGACACCGATCGCGTGACGGCGTTCGACCTCACGGCCGCGCCGCTGCTGCGGCTCACCGTCATCCGCCTGCCCGGCGGCCGCGACCGCATGCTGTTGACCTACCACTTCCTGTTGTTCGACGGCTGGTCTCGCGAACTGGTGCTGCGGGAGTTGTTCGCGCTGTACGAATCCGGCGGCAGACACGGCGCTGTGGCACCCCACGGGGACCACGTGGTGCACTACCTGAACTGGCTCGCGGCCGTCGGCGAAACCGAGGCGTCACACGCCTGGAACGCCCTGCTGAGCGGTCTGAGCGGACCGACGCTGGCCACCGGCGTGCCACCCGGTCACCCCGCCGCCGCCAGCACCGCGCCGGGACACGTCGTGGTGGACGTACCCGAGCGTCTGTCCGAACGGCTGCGCGCACGGGCACACGAGCTGGGCGTCACCCTCAACGCGGTCGTGACGACCGCCGTGTCCATCGTCACCGGTTTCCACGCCGGGACCACCGACGTGGTCGTCGGAACCACCGTCGCCGGACGTCCCGGCGAACTGATCGGCATCGACGAGACCATCGGACTGTTCCTCAACACCGTGCCGGTACGGGTGGACCTGTCCCCAGCGCGCCCGGTCGCGGACGTGATGTGCGCGATCGGCGAGCAGCGCATCGCCATGATGCGCCACGACCACCTGGGCCTCGGCCAGATCCAGCGTGCCGCGGGCGATTCGGGTGGGCCGCTGTTCGATTCGCTGTTGGTGCTGCAGAACTTCCTCGACGACGACACGTTCGCCGACCTGGAGACCGCGCACGGCATCGTCGGCGTCGGCTACCACGACACCACCCACTTCCCGCTGACCTGGGTGCTCACGCCCGGGCGCGAACTGACCGTCAAACTCGAACACCGGATGATCGGCGACGAGCGGGCGCGGGCGATGGTCGCACAGCTGATCCGCATCCTCGAGGTCCTCGCGCACCGTCCCGACATGTCCGTCGGCGGCGTCGACCTGGTCGGCCCCCAGCGCAACGAGGCTCTGGAACGACGGTGGTCGGCCACCGCGCGGCCGGTCGAGCCGGTGACCATCGCCGAGCTCCTCGCCCGCCGCGCCCGCACCAATCCCGACGACACCGCGGTGGTGTTCGGATCGCAGCGCCTCACCTTCGGCGAATTCGACGACCGGGTCACGCAGCTGGCCCGGTTCCTGCGGGCACAGGGCGCGGCACCGGAATCGTTCGTGGCACTGGCATTGCCGCGATCCACCGACATGGTGGTGGCACTGTTCGCGGTACTGCGCGCAGGCGCTGCCTATCTCCCGCTGGAGCTCGATCTGCCGAACGAGCGGCTGCGCGGAATCGTCGACGACGCGCGCCCGGTGGTGTTACTCACCACATCGGCACAGCACGAACTGGCCGACTGTGCCCGCGGACAGGGCACCACGGTCCTTTTCGTCGACCATTCCGACACCGCCGCGGCGCTCGCGGCAACCCCGCCCGATCCGCTCACCGCGGCCGAACTCGGCGAATTCGCCTCCGGGGCAAAGCGGCTCACACATCCGGCATATCTCATCTACACCTCCGGTTCCACCGGCCGCCCCAAGGGCGTGCTCACCGGCTTCGCCGGGCTGACCAACATGTACTTCAACCATCGCGAGGCCATTTTCGAGCCGACCGTCCGACGCGTGCGCGCGGCAGGACGCAGCGGTCAGATCAGGGTGGCGCACACGGTGTCATTCTCCTTCGACATGTCGTGGGAGGAGTTGTTCTGGCTGGTCGAAGGCCATCAGGTGCACATCTGCGACGAGGAGCTGCGCCGCGACGCCACCGCACTCGTCGGCTACTGCCACCAACACCACATCGACGTCGTCAACGTCACCCCGACCTACGCCCACCACCTGCTGGACGCCGGTCTGCTCGACGACCACACCCCCGCGCTGGTCCTGCTCGGCGGTGAGGCTGTCGGCGACCACGTCTGGTCGACGCTGCGCGCGCATCCGGGCTCCTCCGGATACAACCTCTACGGACCGACCGAGTACACCATCAACACCCTCGGCGCGGGCACCGGCGACAGCGTCACACCGGCTGTCGGACAACCGATTCACAACACCCGCGGATACGTCCTCGATGCGGCGCTGCGCCCGGTGCCCGACGGTGTGACCGGCGAGCTCTACATCGCCGGCGACGGGCTGGCGCGGGGCTACCATCGCCGGCCCGCCCTGACCGCCGCCGCGATGGTCGCCGACCCCTACGTGCCCGGCGGGCGGATGTACCGCACCGGCGACCTGGTCCGCCGCCGGCCCGGCGCGCAGGAGCCCGGGATGCTCGACTACCTGGGCCGCGCCGACGACCAGGTGAAGATCCGCGGCTACCGCGTCGAACTCGGCGAGGTCGAATCCGTGCTCGCCGCGGCGGCGGGAGTAGCCCGGTGCGCCGTCGTCGCGCGCACAACCTCGTCGACTCCGCCGGTGAAAACTCTTGCGGCATATGTCATCCCCACAGTCCGGCCCGATGACGAGGCGGCGTTCGTCCTGGGACTGCGCGATCACCTCGCCGGCGTGCTGCCGCCGTATATGGTCCCGGCCCGCTACGGCGTGGTCGATACGCTGCCGCTGACCGTCAACGGCAAACTCGACGTGGCCGCACTGCCCGAACCCGTCGCCGCCACCCGCGCCGGCGCCCGCGCACCCCGCACCGCCACGGAATCGGCGCTGCTCGACATCGTCTCGTCGGTGCTCGGCATCGGCGATATCGGAGTCGACGACGACTTCTTCGCGCTGGGCGGCGACAGCATCTCGTCGATCGCCGTCTGCGGCCGCGCCCGCAGAGCGGGTCTGCACCTCACCCCCCGGGACGTGTTCAGGCGGAGGACGATCTCCGCACTGGCCCGGGTGGCCGGCGCCGATCCGGCGCCCGCCGTCGCCCCCGACCGTGGCATCGGAGTCATCACACCGACGCCGATGCTCGCCGAGACAGCGCAGGCGCGCACGCCACTGGCGCACTTCTACCAGTCGATGGTGCTGACCACCCCCGCAGGGATCACCGTCGAGCAACTGTGGCTGCTCCTGCGGTCGCTGCTGGAAACGCACGGGATGCTGCGGGCCCGACTCGCCGTCGAGGCCGACGGGAACGGGTGGACCCTGACCGTCCCCGAGGTGCCGGCCGACGGCACGCCGGTGCTCACCCGCCGCGAGGGCGCACTTACCGCGGCCGGCGTCGCGGCCGCGACCGACACCGCGGCCGCCGGACTTTCACCGGAGAACGGGGTGATGCTGCGCGCCGTCTGGTACGACATACCGGGCGCGGCAGGTCAATTGCTTGTGGCCATCCATCACCTGGTGGTCGACGGGGTGTCCTGGCGGATCCTCGGCGACGATCTCGCGCGGGGGTGGGCACAGTTGGCCGCGGGCGGGCCCATCCGGCTCGACGATGTCCCGACGTCCTTCCGCACCTGGTCCACCGTGATCGGCGCAGTGGGCGAGGGTGCCGCCTTGTTCGATGCCGAAGTGCCGCATTGGAACCGGGTGCTCGAGACCGATGACCCGGAGCTGGGCCGCCGGGCGCCGGACCCCGCGGTCGATACCGCGGCCACCGTGTGCTCACACACGATCTCGTTATCCCCTGAGGTCAGCTCGGCGCTGCTCTCGTCGGTGCCCGCGGCCATGCACGGCGGTATCAACGAGGTGCTCCTGACTGCGTTGGCACTCGCCCTGGCACAGTGGCGCTCCGACCGCGGGCACCGGGCGGGGTCCGCGGCACTGCTGAATCTAGAGGGCCATGGCCGCGAATCTGACGTGATGCCAGGACATCTCGACCTGTCCCGCACGGTCGGCTGGTTCACCGCCATCTACCCGGTCCGGATCGATCCGGGCAGGCTGGGCTGGGACGAGGTCCGCGCGGCGGGCCCGGCACTGGCGGCGGCGGCGAAGTCGGTGAAGGAACAGTTGCGACAGGTCCCCAACCGCGGTCTCGGCTACGGTGCGCTGCGCTATCTGGACGAGCGCTCGCCGATCCGCCGTCGCGCACCACACATCCTGTTCAACTATCTGGGCCGGTTCGCCGGTGGCAGCGGACGCGCCTGGGAACCCGTCGCGCACATCGGCGCCCTGCGCGAGGGCGTCGATCCCGCCAACCCCGCGGCCACCCTGGAGATCAATGCGCTGGCCGAGGACCGGACCGGCGACGACATCGAGACCGTGCTCACCATGACGCTGGCCTGGCCGGGCGCCCTGCTCGACGCGGCCGACGTCGAAGCGCTCGCCAGCCTGTGGGCCGACGCACTCACCGCCCTGACCCGCTGCGTCGACCTGTCGGGTCACACGCCGTCGGATTTCCCGCTGATCGCCCTCACCCAGGGCGACGTCGAGCAACTCGAGCGGACCGCACCCGTCGACGACGTCCTGCCGCTGCTGCCGCTGCAAGAGGGGATGTACTTCCACAGCGCCTACGGCGACGGACTCGACGACCATCAGGACACCTATCGCGTGCAGCAGATCGCGCAGCTGAGCGGGCCGGTGGACCCGGAGGTTCTGCGCGCGGGCCTCACCGCCGTGATGCGCCGCCATCAGGCGCTGCGTGCCAGCTTCCGCGAACTCGAAGACGGCCGTCTGGCCCAGGTGGTGTGGTCAGACGTCCCCGTCGCCTTGCGGGCCGTCGACGGCGACATGGATGACGTCGAAATGTTTGCGCGCGAGGATCTCTCGCGTCCGTTCGACCTCGCCCAGGCGCCGCTGGTGCGTTACACGCTGGTGCGCCTCGGGCCCGGTGAGCACCGACTGATCCAGACGATGCACCACATCGTGGCCGACGGCTGGTCCTATCCGGTGATCTTCGGCGACATCGTCGAGCACCACAATGCGTCCACTGCAGGCCTGGGGGGCTTCCGAGACCCGGTGATCGCGACCCTGCACGACCACATCGAAGCCGTCACCGGCGGGGACCGCGAAGCCGCTCGGCAGGCGTGGGCCGCCGCGCTGGCCGGGGCCGAAGCCACCGCGCTGTTCCCGGGCCGCATGCGGGCCGTCGGTGCGCATCGCAGCGTGGTCCGGCACCTGTCCGCCGAACTCACCGGCGCGCTCACCCGGACGGCCCGCGACCGCGGAGTCACCGTCGGCACCGTGCTGCACGGCGCGTGGGGTCTGCTGCTCGGCGGCCTCCTCGGACGCAGGCAGGTGGTGTTCGGGTCGACCGTCTCCGGCCGCGGGGGTTCGCTTGCGGGCACCGAATCGGTCGTGGGGCTGTTGATCAACACGATTCCCGTGCCGATGTCGTGGCAACCCGGGACGCCGATCGCGACCGTGATGACCGACCTGCAGGAACAGCAGAGTGTTCTACTCGACGCGCAGCAACTGGGCCTGGCGGAGCTCGCCCGGCTGGCCGGTATCCGGGACATGTTCGACACGATGGTGGTCGTCGAGAACTTCCCGGCCGTGGCCGCCCCCGCAGACGGCGACGAACGCACCGTCGGCTACCACGGATTCACCGGCACCGACTCCCCGCACTACCCGGTGTCCTTCGTCGCCTTCCTCGACGAGCGGCTCGCCGTCGAGATCAAGTACGACACCACGGTGCTCACCGCGCCGCAGGCCGACCAATTCGCCGAACGGATCGAGCGCATCCTGACCACATTCGCCCAGAACCCCGAAACCCCCGCCGACGCCGTGGACCTGCGCACTGCCGCCGAGCATCGGCGCACCGCCGCGACCGCGTCACGTCAAGGACCCGAGCGCACCCTGGCCGGCATGTTCGCCGACGTCGTGCAGCGGTCGCCCGGCTCCGTCGCGGTGACCTGCGGGCCGGAGCACGTCACCTACGCCGAGCTCGATGCCCGCGCCGCAGCCGTCGCGTCGGCACTTCTCGACAGCGGCGTGCAACCGGAATCCCGGGTCGCGGTGGCCCTTCCCCGCTCGGTCGATCTCATCGCCGCGGTGATCGGCGTCGTGAAGGCGGGTGGGACCTACGTACCGCTCGACATCGGGTCCCCGCCGGCACGCCTGTCCCATATCCTCGGCGATTCGGCGCCCGCCTGCGTCGTGGTCGACCACCCCGACCGGCTGCCCGCCTGCGGCGCTCCCGTCGTGGTCCTGGCCGAAGCGACCCGCCCGACCGGAGGTGCGCGACCCGGGGTCGCGGTCCATCCCGACAACGCCGCCTACATCGTCTACACCTCGGGCTCGACGGGTGCGCCCAAGGGTGTCGCGGTGACCCACCGCAATGTGGCGGCGCTGTTCGACAGTGCCGCGGAGCTTTTCGACTTCGGCCCCGACGACGTCTGGACGATGTTCCACTCCGTGGCGTTCGACTTCTCCGTCTGGGAGCTGTGGGGGCCGCTGCTGCACGGCGGCCGCCTCGTGATGGTCGACCAGACTGTCACCCGCGATCCCGACCGGTTCCTGACGCTGTTGTCGGCCGAACGCGTCACGGTGTGCAACCAGACCCCGTCAGCGTTCTATCCGCTCATCGACGCGGACCGCCGGCCCCGCAAACTGGACCTGCGCTACGTGATCTTCGGCGGTGAAGCACTCGACACCACCAGGCTCGCCAACTGGTACCAGCGCCATGACGCGCAGTCGCCGCATCTGGTCAACATGTACGGGATCACCGAGACGTGTGTGCACGTCTCGCATCGACCGCTCGCCGCGACGGACAGCACCGTACCCGACAGCGTCATCGGCAATGCCATTCCCGGGCTGCGGATCCACCTCCTGGACGGGTATCTGCGGCCGGTGCCGACCGGCGTGGTCGGCGAGATGTACATCGCCGGTGGGCAGCTCGCACGCGGCTACGTCGGCAAGCCCGGTCTGACGGCGGCGCGCTTCGTGGCCAATCCATTCGACGCCGCCGGTGAGCGGCTCTACCGCAGTGGCGACACCGCGATGTGGACCGAGGCAGGGGAACTGGTCTACGTGGGACGCTCGGACCAGCAGGTCAAGATCCGCGGGTATCGCATCGAGCTGGGCGAGGTGGAGTCCGCACTGGCGGGGCTGCCCGGCGTCGCCAACGCTGCCGCCGCGGTGCGCACCGACGACTCCGGCCGCAACCGGTTGATCGGATACCTGGTGGGGCGCGAACCCGTCGAGATCACCCACGTGCGTGCCCAGCTCGCCGAACGGCTGCCCGACTACATGGTGCCGTCGGCGTTGGTGGTGCTCGACGCACTGCCGCTGACCGTGAACGGGAAGCTGGACCGCGCCGCGTTGCCGGACCCCGCCGAGGCCGCACCACCAGTCCCACAGACCGCCGAGCCGACGGGCGACGTCGACACCGCCGCGCTCCTTGCCAACCTGTGCAGCGACATCCTCGCCACGACAGTCGGCGTGGGCGACGACTTCTTCACCATGGGCGGCGACAGCATCGTCGCCATCCAGCTGGTCAACCGGGCCCGTCGCCAGGGCATGCGGATCACCCCGCAACAGGTCTTCACCGAGCGGACGCCCGCGGCGCTGGCCGCGGCACTCGGCAGCGTGCCGGCCACGCAGGACCCCGACGACCCCGGCCCAGACCTCGGCGAGGTGATGGTGACCCCGATCGTGCAGCGGCTGGCCGAACTCGGCGGCACGGTGGCCAGATTCAACCAGACGGAGCTGCTGCGCACACCCGTCGGGGTGACCCTGGCCCAGCTCGACGCCGCGGTCAACGCGGTGATTCGCCGCCACGACGGCTTGCGGATCCGGCTGCACCGGCCCGTCCCGGTGTTGTGGTCATTGGAAACCGTTGCCGAGAACCATATCTCGGTGTCGCGGGTGGACGCCGCCGGGTTCGGCGACGACACGTTGCGCGACCTCGTCGCGGCGGAATCCGACGCCGCGACCGCCCGGCTCGACCCGGATGCGGGTGTCGTCGTGCAGGCAGTGTGGTTCGACCTCGGCGCTGCACGGCAGGGGCGGCTGCTCCTGGTGGTGCACCACCTCTGTGTCGACGGCGTGTCGTGGCGGATCCTCGTCGACGATCTGAGCGATGCGTGCGCGCAGGCACAGGCCGGTCGGATCCCCGCGCTGCCACCCGTCCCGACGTCGATCCGCTCCTATGCCAGGATGGTGCACGAAAACGCCCACCAGGCCGCGCGGTTGGCAGAATTCGAGCACTGGACCGCCACCCTTGCCCCCGGCGGTGAACTCGCCCCCGAGCGCACCGCGGCCGCACTCACCGTCGGATCCACCCGCGACCACGACGTGCGCTTCACCGTCGAGGACACCGCCGCGCTGCTGACCGTCGTGCCGGCGGCAGCCAACGCCGATATCACCGAAACCCTGGTCACCTCGCTGCATCTGGCGGTCAGCCGGTGGCGCATCGCCCGCGGCGGCGACCCCGGGGCCCCGTTGGTTCTGGACCTGGAGCGGCATGGCCGCGACGGGTGGGGTGACGGGGTCGATCTCTCGCGCACCGTCGGCTGGTTCACCGCGCTCGCACCGGTGCGCCTGGCCGCGTGCGTGGACGGCGATCACGTCACCGCCCTCAAGCACGTCAAGGAGCGGTTGCGCGAAGTGCCCGACGGCGGCTTGGGGTTCGGTCAGTTGCGCTATTGCAATCCGCGGACCACCGCCGCACTCGGTCGCCTGCCGGTGCCTCAGCTGCTGTTCAACTATCTCGGCCGCTGGGCCGCAGACGGCACCGGGGACTGGGACAGCGCACCCGAGGTCGACGCACTGCGCACCGGCCCCGATCCCGACCTCGGCACACCGTATCTGTTGGAGGTCAACGCGATCTGCGACGACACGGCCGAAGGGCCACGGCTGCGCGCCACCCTGACCTACGCCGACGGGGAGTTGACCGCCGACGACGTGACCGAACTGGGTGAGCTGTGGTGTGCCGCGGTGCGCGAGCTGGCGGACAGCGCTGGTTCGGCACGGCATACCACCGCGCTCACACCGTCCGATCTGCCCCTCGTCGCGTTGTCCCAGGAGCACATCGACCGGGTGGTCGTGCGCACCGCGGCCGGCGTGCAGACCATCTGGCCCCTGTCACCGCTCCAGGAGGGCGTGTACTTCCAGGCTCGGTACGCCGCGGCGGCGGTGTACGTCGTGCAGAACGTCTTCGACTTCGCCGAGCCGATCGACGCCGCAGCCCTGCGCAACGCGTACTCGGCGGTGATGGCCCGCAACGCCGTCCTGCGCTCGGCGTTTCTGGCCGATGACCTCCCGCGGCCACTCGCCGTCATCACCGCCACGCCGGTGTGCGAACCCGAGGTAATCGACCTGACAGACGTTGCTCCTCAACACGTCTCGGAACGAGTCACCCAGATCACCGCGGACGACCGGCTGCGCACCTTCGACCTGGAGCGCCCGCCGCTGGCCCGGATGACGATCGTCCGCACCGGCCGCCGCGACCGGCTGATCTTCAGTTACCACTTCCTGCTGCTCGACGGCTGGTCGCGGGAACAGCTGCTGCGGGAACTGTTCGCGGAGTACGCCGCCGCCCGCTCCGGGGTCCCCGCCGAGTTGCCGGAGTCCGCCGCGGACTTCACCGACTACCTACGGTGGCTGGCGGGCCGGGATCGGGAGACGTCGATCCGCGAATGGGTCGGGGCCCTGGACGGTCTGGCTGCGCCGACGCTGCTCGCGCCTGCCGCCGTGGGTAGCGATCCGAGCCTGGCCCACCGGCTGGAGTTCACGCTCGACGACGCGGCGACCGCGCAGCTGACCACGCAGGCACGCCGCACCGGCGTGACCCTCAACGCCATGATCAGCACCGCCCTGGCGCTCGTGCTGGCCTACGAGACCGGCAGCGACGACGTGGTTTTCGGGTCGACGGTGGCCGGCCGCCCGACCGATCTCGACGGCATCGAGTCGGTCATCGGGTTGTTCCTCAACACCGTTCCGACGCGTGTACGCCTGGACCCGGCCCGCTCGTTGGCCGAGACCATGCGTGCGGTACAGGCCGAACGACTGCGCCTGATGGACCACGAGTACGTGGGATTGGGCGACATCCAACGAGCCGTAGCCGAGCACGACAGGACGGTCAACGGCGACAACGGCGCCTTCACGCGGGGTGTACCGCTGTTCGACAGCCTGTACGTGCTGCAGAACTTCCTCGGCGACGACACGTTCACCGATATGGAGGCCGAACACGGCATCGTCGGCCATGACTCCGTCGATGCCTCCCACTACCCTCTGACGTGGGTGGCCTCACCGGGCCGCCAGCTGTGGGTGAAGCTCGAGTACCGGCCCGATGTGGTCGACGCAGACTACGCAAGGAGGCTGCTGGACCGACTGCGCCAGGTGCTGCTCTCCGCGGCCGGCGACGTCGCGCAGCTGCTCGCCGCGGTGGATCTGCGGTTGCGCGACGAGATCGCCGCACAGCTCGCCGAGGCCGACTCCACCCGCCACGACCTGCCCGATGCCACTGTGATGGATCTGCTGGCCGACCGCACCAACACCTCCGGCGCCCAGACCGCTTTGGTGTGCGGGACCGAACGCATCGACTACCGCGAGCTGCAACGCCGCGTCGATCAGCTGGCGTGGCTGCTGCGCGGACGCGGTATTGCCGCCGGATGCACGGTGGCACTGGCGATTCCACGGTCAATCGAGTCCGTGGTTGCGCTGTTCGCGGTGCTGCGGGCCGGGGCGGCCTACGTGCCGCTGGAGTTGGACTATCCCGACGAGCGTCTGACGGTGATGCTCCAGGACGCGACGCCGGTGTGCGTGCTCACCACCACGACCGTCATCGACCGGATCACTGCGCTGGCCCCGTGCCCGACCATCGTGCTCGACAGCGCCGATGTGTCGGACGAATACGCCCGCGTGCCGGCGGCCTGGGACGGGTACCGACCCCGGCTCGACGATCCCGCGTACGTCATCTACACATCCGGGTCGACGGGCCGGCCCAAGGGTGTGGTGACACCCCACCGAGGGCTGACCAATATGCACCTCAATCACCGTGAGGCGATCTTCGCCCCGGCGATCGCCAGGGCAGGCGGCCGGCGGCTGCGGATCGCCCACACCGTGTCGTTCTCGTTCGACATGTCGTGGGAGGAGTTGCTGTGGCTCATCGAAGGCCACGAGGTCCACATCTGCGACGAACAGTTGCGCCGCGACGCGTCGGCATTGGTCGGCTATTGCCACGAGTACGAGATCGACGTCGTCAACGTCACCCCCACCTATGCGCAACTGCTGTTCGAACAGGGCCTGCTCGACACCGCCGGCGGCGGTCACCCGCCGGTGCTGGTGCTCCTCGGGGGCGAGGCCGTGTCGTCGACGGTGTGGGACCGGTTGCGCGACAGCGACACCAGCTATGGCTACAACCTCTACGGGCCTACCGAGTACACGATCAACACCCTGGGCGGGGGCACCGACGACAGCGCCACGCCCACGGTCGGATTGCCGATCTGGAACACCCGGGCCTACGTCCTGGACAATTGGCTGCGGCCCGTCGCAGACGACACGGCCGGCGAACTCTACATCGCGGGCGCCGGCCTGGCGCAGGGGTATCTGGGCCGGCCCGCGCTGACCGCAGGACGTTTCGTTGCCAATCCCGCGGAGCCGGGCCGGATGTACCGGACCGGGGACCTGGTACGCCGGCGCGCGGACGGCTATCTCGACTTCCTCGGCCGCACCGACGATCAGGTGAAGATTCGCGGCTACCGGGTGGAACCGGGCGACGTGGAGGCGGTGATCGCCACCCATCCGGAGGTCAGGCAGGCGGCGGTGATCGCCCGCCCCGACCCGAATACGCCGGGTTCGCATCAATTGGTGGGCTACGTCGTCGCAGGCCCCACCGCGGGCGACCACGGCGAGTTGATCGCCCGGGTCCGTGCCCATCTGAAACGGGCGCTGCCGCCCTACATGGTGCCAGCGGGTTTGGCGGTGCTGGAGACGCTGCCGCTGACCGACAACGGCAAACTGGACGTGCGCGCACTACCCGAGGTGTCCCCCGCCGCCGCGACGGGTCGGTTGCCGGTGGGTGTGACCGAGCGGGTGTTGTGTGGGTTGTTCGGTGAGGTGTTGGGTGTTGAGGTGTCCGTGGCCGACGCGGATTTCTTTGATCTGGGCGGACATTCGTTGTCCAGTATCCGGTTGATGAGCCGGGTGCGCGCGGAGTTGGGTGTGGAGGTCAGCATCCGTGACGTGTTCGACGCCCCCACCGTGGCCGAGCTGGCCGCACTGATCGATACCGCACCCAAAACCCACACCCGCCCACCGCTGCTGGCAGGACCACGCCCGCCACGAGTGCCCGCCTCACCGGCTCAACAGCGGTTGCTGATCCTGGACCGCCTCGGCGAAACCGGCACCGCCTACAACTATCCACTGCTCTTCAACGTGCACGGCCCCCTCGACCTGACCGCACTACAGGCCGCCCTGGGCGACGTCATCGACCGCCACGAATCACTGCGCACCGTGTTCACCGAAGACACCGACGGCTTCGCCCAACACATCCTGCCCACCGCGACCCGCGCACCCATACACCTAATCGACTGCACCACCACAGAACTCGACCAACACATCACCACCGCCCTGACCCACCACTTCGACCTGAGCACCGAAATCCCGGTACGACTGAGCATCCTGCGCACCGCACCCGACCACCACACCATCGCCCTGCTGCTGCACCACATCACCAGCGACGAATGGTCCGACACCCCCCTGCTACGCGACCTCAACACCGCCTACCACACCCGCAGCACCGGCCAAAACACCCCACTACCCCCACTACCGGTGCACTACGCCGACTACACCCTCTGGCAACACCAACTACTCGACCGCGTCGGCGACCAACAACGACAGTTCTGGCGCGACACCCTCGCCGGCGCCCCCGACGAACTGACCCTGCCCACCGACCGACCCCGACCCCAACGCCCCACCGGCACCGGCGCCACCCTCACCCTCGACCTACCCGAGGACATCACCACCGCACTACGCGAGCTGGCCGCCACCCGACAACTGAGCATGCTCATGGTGCTACACACCGCCGTGGCCATCCTGCTGCACCGCCTCGGCGCCGGCGACGACATCATCGTGGGCACCCCCACCGCCGGACGCGACGAAACCGCCCTCAACGACATCGTCGGCTTCTTCGTCAACACCGTCGTGCTGCGCACCGACCTCTCCGCCAACCCCACCATCGACGACCTGCTCACCCGCATCCGCACCACCGACCTCACCGCCTTCGCCCACCAGGACATCCCCTTCGACCGCATCGTCGAAGACCTCAACCCCCCACGCGTGGCCGGACGCAACCCCCTATTCAACGTCTTCATCGGCTACCACCGACCCGACGACACCGACAGCGACATGCTCGGCCTACCCACCCACTGGCCCCAACCACCCGTCACCACAGCCATGTTCGACCTCGGCTTCACCCTCATCGACCACCCCCAACAACCCACCATCATCGCCGAATACAGCGCCGACCTCTTCGACCACACCACCGTCGAACACCTCACCCAACGACTCACCACCGTGCTCACCCACATCGCCACCGACACCACAAACCCCTTGTCGGCCATCGACATCCTCCACACCGGCGAACGCCAACACCTCCTCACACACCACAACAACACCGACCACACCCCCCACCCCGACACCCCCACCGACCTCGCCGCCCTCATCACCCACCAAGCCCACACCACCCCCCACGCCACCGCACTGATCTACCACGACACCACCCTGAGCTACGCCGAACTCGACCACTGGTCAAACAACCTCGCCGCCACCCTCACCACCACCGGCGCACAACCCGGCACCATCATCGGCATCGCCCTACCCCGATCCCTCGAACTCATCGTCGCCCTCCTCGCCGTCGCCAAAACCGGCGCCGCGTTCCTACCCCTGGACCCCGACTACCCACCAGAACGCCTCGCCCACATGACCACCGACGCCCAACCCCACACCGTCATCGACAACCCCACCCCCGTACAACACGCCAAAAACCACCCCACCACCACCACACCCCACCCCCCCATCAACCCCGCATCCTGGGCCTACATCCTCTACACCTCCGGCTCCACCGGCCGACCCAAAGGCGTCGCCATCCCCCACGCCGGCATCGTCAACCGCATCACCTGGCTCCAACACGCCTACCCCCTACACCCCGGCGACCGCATGCTCATCAAAACCCCCATCAGCTTCGACACCTCCGTCTGGGAAATCTTCTGGCCACTGAGCACCGGCGCCACCGCCGTCATCGCCCAACCCGGCGGACACCGCGACCCCCACTACCTCGCCCACACCATCACCACCCACCACATCACCGCCATCGACTTCGTCCCCTCCATGCTCGAAGCCTTCCTCGACGAACCCCACGCCGCCCACTGCACCACCCTCACCCGCGTCACCGTCGGCGGCGAAGCACTCCCCACCCCCCTGGCCCACCGCTTCACCACCACCCTGCCCATCCCCCTACACAACCTCTACGGACCCACCGAAACCTCCGTCGACGCCCTGGGCTGGACCGCCGACAACGGCCCCGTCGCCCTCGGCCAACCCGGCCACAACGTCCGCACCTACGTCCTGGACAACTACCTACACCCCGTCCCCGACGGCACCCCCGGCGAGCTCTACCTCGCCGGCATCCAACTCGCCCACGGCTACCTCCACCGCCACCACCTCACCGCCGAACGCTTCATCGCCAACCCCTTCGACACCGCCACCCGCATGTACCGCACCGGCGACCTCGTGCGCCGCCGCACCGACGGCCACCTCGAATACCTCGGCCGCACCGACGACCAAATCAAACTCCGCGGCGTCCGCATCGAACCCACCGAAATCGAAACCACACTCACCACACACCCCGCCATCACCACCGCACACGTGATGGTCAAATCCGATCGGCTGGTGGCGTATTACGTACCCACCGAGGGCATTCCGGCGCCGTCCCCGCAGGCGCTGAGGGAATTCTGCGCGGCCACGCTACCGCCGCACATGACCCCGTCGTCCTATGTCGCACTGGCGACGCTACCCGTGACACCCAGCGGCAAACTGGACCGCAAAGCGCTCCCCGAACCGGCGCCCGATGTGGCGGAGGGCCGCCCCCCGGCGACCGACGACGAACGACGGCTCTGCGAACTGTTCACCGATGTGCTGGGGGTCGATGTCACCACCGTCGACACCGACTTCTTCACCCTGGGCGGACACTCGCTGCTGCTGGTGCGGTTGGCCGGCGCGATCCGCCGCGACTTCGGCGCCGACATCTCCGTCGCTGATCTCATGCTGGCCTGCACCGTGTCACAGGTGGCACGCCGGCTGGCGGACCCGACCGGAGATCCGGCCGACAGTCTGGCGCCCGTGCTGCCGCTGCGGAGCACAGGCACCGAGCCGCCCCTGTTCTGCCTCCCCCCGGCCAGCGGGCTGAGCTGGCAGTTCGCCGGCCTGAAACGCCATCTGCCCGAGCAGATCCCGCTGTACGGATTGCAATCCCCGCTGTTCTCCGGAACGTCGCTGCCCGACACCCTCACCGAACTGGCCGCCGGGTATGCGGACACGATCGTCGCGATCGCCCCCGACGGCCCGATCCGGTTGCTGGGCTGGTCGTTCGGCGGCGCGGTGGCCTTCCTCATCGCCCAGCAGCTGAGCACACGCGGCCGCGAGGTGACCTTCCTCGGCATGCTGGACTCGTATCCCGAAGTGGCGGCGGGCGACTCGTTCGATTCCGGGTCTGCGCTGGCCGCGCTGCTGCGCGAGATGGGCTTCCCCGTCGACGCCGGACGCCGGATGACCGTCGCCGAAGCGGTGGAGATGATGCACGCCCAGGACGACGCGATCGGAATCCTCGACGACGATCAGATCGCCCTGGCCATCGAGAATTACGTGGCGGCCGAACGTTTCATCGTCGGCGCCGACTACGGCCACTACGACGGCGACGTCTTCTTCGTCGACGCGATGCTGGAGATGGACCAGCTGGGTGTCGCCTCCGTGGCCTGGCGCGATCAGGTCCGTGGCGGGCTGCGGGTGGTCGAGATGGACTGTCGTCACTCCGATCTGATGGATGCCGACATATTGGCCCGGCTGGGTCCGCTCATCGCGGCGGCCCTGGGCGCGTGAGACGGCGAATGCCCGCCGGAGACACTCCGGCGGGCATTCTGGCGAACGACGTCAGGCGTCGGACAGATCGGCGACCGGTCTGCCGTTGAGCGCGTTGGCGAGCTGCGGGGTGAGCACGTCGAGCGCGTAGAGCAGCGCATCGGGCCCGCTGTAGGTCAGCGCGCCACTGAGATTGGAATCGAATGTGGTGTAGAGCGTCCGGTCCTCGCGCACCACCCCCAGACGCGCGAACGCCGGGGAGGCGAGCATCTGCTCCTTGGTGGCGCCGTTGACGAACAGGATGTCCCGGTCCAGCAACTCCAGCTTCTCCTCGCTGACGTCGCCGTCGACCTCCTGGGTCTTGAATCCCAGCGCGGTGAACAACGCGCGGCGCGGATCGCCCTCGGGCAACAGGTAGTGCCCACCGCTCTCCGGCCCGAAGTCCACCACCAGAGTTTTCCCGTCGAACTCGGGATTGGCGTCACGGGCCTCATCGATGCGGCCGCGAACCCGATCGACCAGTTCCCGCGCCTCTTGTTCCTTGCCGAGTGCCTGGCCGGTGGTCAGCAGCTGGACGTCCCAGGGCGTTTCCTCGTCCGGGTAGTCCGCCGACTGGATCACCGTCGGCGCGATCTGTGACAGCCGCTCATAGGTCTGCTTGTCGATCGACTCGTAGATCGCAAGAATCAGGTCGGGTTTCTGCGCGG
The DNA here is from genome assembly GCA_018268465.1 of Actinomycetota bacterium. GTDB lineage: Bacteria > Actinomycetota > Actinomycetes > Mycobacteriales > Mycobacteriaceae > Mycobacterium. The sequence goes on along the minus strand of JAFDWN010000041.1, from coordinate 13,189 downwards.
CGATCGCCTCGAAGTCGATCTCGTCGCTGCCCCAGGTGCTTACGCCCTTCCCGTCGGTGGCGTCCTTGACCCAGGGATAGTTGTTGTAGTTCTCGAAGAATTCACGGGTGCTGACGGGAACCACCCCGAATGGCAGCACGAAATCCTGATCCGTCCATCCGACGGTGACCACCCGGCTCGGATTTGCCGGGACAGTTGTCTCACCGAACTTGTGGCTGATCGTCACCCCCTCCGTAGGCGCGGCATCGTTTTGCGATGTACCGCAGGCAGTTGCCATTCCCGCCAGGAGAATCACGGCGACGACAGCCACGGCACCGCGCCACCTCCCGAAACGCAGCTTCACACGTAGTCCCTTCACTCGGCATCATTGCAGCCAGCACATTAGCTTAGGCTAAGGTAATTTCCGAGGCGACGGCGTTGATTCCTCTTCGCAGGCAATTCACAGGTACTCCACAGAAATGGCTGGCTCGCAGTCTGTTTCGGTTGCGCTGCGGCCCAATTGCACTACCCGGCGAGGTATTGCATTGCCTGTGATTTAGGTTAGCCTTCGCTTAATGCTGCAGCACGAGCTGCACCGCGGACTCGCGCAACGGGCAGGGCCGCTTGGATCAGGTGGGGAAAGGTCGAGGATGCAACGGACATTGCTCGCGGGCAAGATTCACCGGGCGACGGTCACCCAAGCCGACTTGCACTACGTCGGATCGATCACCATCGACGCCGAATTGATGGCGTCGGCGGACATCGTCGAAGGCGAGCAGGTACACGTCGTCGACATCACCACCGGCGCCCGCCTGGTCACCTACGCCATCGCCGGAGCCCCGGCGTCCGGCGTCATCGGCATCAACGGCGCGGCGGCACATCTGGTTTCACCCGGCAACCTCGTCATCATCATGTCCTTCGTCACCCTGGACGACACCGAGCGCGACAGCCACCTGGCCAGGGTCGTGCACGTGAACTCGGCGAACCGGATCGTCGGACTCGGATCCGACCCCGCCCAGCCCGTACCGGGCGCCGTCGACCAGATGGCAGGCGCGTGATGGCAGGGACAGCCGCCCCATCGTCAAACGGCCACCACCGGGTGCTGGATTTCGTCGGGGTCGGATTCGGGCCTTCCAACCTGGCATTGGCGATCGCCGTCCAGGAACACAACAACCTGCCGGGCGTCACCCGGCCGCTCACCGCGGCGTTCGTGGAGGCCAAACCCGAATTCGGCTGGCACACCGGAATGCTGATACCGGGCGCCACCATGCAGATCTCCTTCCTCAAAGACCTCGTCACACAACGTAATCCACAGAGCGACTTCACCTTTCTGAAGTACCTGACCGAACGGGGCAGGCTCACCGAGTTCATCAACTACAAGACCTTCTTCCCGACCCGGCTGGAGTTCCACGACTACCTGTCCTGGGCCGCGGACAAGGTCGACGCCGAGGTGCAGTACGGGTCGCGGGTCACCGCCATCCACGATGCCGACGGGGCCTTCGACATCGACGTGACCGGCGCGGCCGCGGGACGGCTACGGGCCCGCAATGTCGTGATCGCCGGCGGACTGCACCCCCAACTCCCGCAGGGCGTCACACCCTCGGCCCGCCAGATCCACAATCACGGCTTCCTGCACGACCTGCGGCGGCTACCGTCCCGCAGACACAACAGGTTCGCCGTCGTCGGGGCGGGACAGAGCGCCGCCGAGGTGGCCGGCCATCTGCATGCCATGTCGCCGTCGGTGGAGGTACACGGCGTGTTCGCCAAGTACGGGTACAGCCCGGCCGACGACAGCCCGTTCGCCAACCGCGTGTTCGATCCCGGCGCCGTCAACGATTTCTACGACGCCGACCCCGGTGTGCGCAGACAGCTGATCAGCTACCACCGCAGCACCAACTACTCGGCCGTCGACCTCACCCTCATCGAGGATCTCTACGCCCGCGAGTACGCCGAACGGGTCGCGGGTCGTCGACGATTGTTCATCCGGGGCGCGTCGAGCGTGCACAAAACCGAGGAGGACGAGGACGGTGTGCGGGTGCACATCCTGCACCACCCCACCGGGGCCGTCGACCAGATCGACTGCGACGCCGTCATCTACGCCACCGGCTTCCTGCCGACGCCGCTGCGCGCCATCCTCGGTGACCTCTACGACGACCTGGTGCTGGCCGATGGCCAGCCCGTCGTGTCGCGCGACTACCGGCTGTCCACCTCACCGCCCACCGCGGGCGGGCTCTACATCCAGGGCAACACCGAACACACCCACGGGCTGACGTCATCGCTGCTGTCCAACATCGCCGTGCGCAGCGCGGAGATCGTGCATTCGATCGCTGCTTCTCGGCTGAGCCCGGTCGGCGGCCCTCGGGCCTGAGCAGGCTCCGCATCAGCGGAGCCCGCCGACCGTCACCGAGATGGCGACCTCCGTTGGAAGCGGATTCTCAGCGGCCCCGTGACATCACGAACATGCCCATCGCCTGTGCCATCGGAATCAATTCCCGTCGGCGGTCCGCTCGCGCATCCAGCATTCGTGTCACGAAATATCAACTACAGCAACGGTTGTACGCCGATGTTTGATACGTGTACGACAGCGCCGTCTCCTCCGCGGCGGCTTCCAGATCTTCGTCGGAGACCTGCGGGAGCAGAACGTCGTCCGCAACCAGACGATCGATGACGGTGGTGATCATGTCAGTTCGTACCTTCCTTCGAGTGGGATGCACATCACGACGCTGTCTTCGCTAGGCCGCGGCCATAACCCGATGGCATCCGGCGCTCCGGGGGCGAAGCCAAGGGGAACGGACCCGGGCTTCGGACTGCGTGGCGGCAGCTGCGGCCTCGGTGGCGGTGGCGTTTTCGCTTGTTTGACGCACCCCGGCCCCGGCCGAACTCCCGGTGGCACCAGGCAGTAGTCGGCCGGCGCCGAGGTCGCCACGGGGCTGACCGTCGGTCCGATCGCGACCCCCGACGCGACCACCGCGGCAGCCAAGATTCTGGCTGTGGCTCTACTCATGTCGAACTCTTTTCGTGTCCCGCCTGTAGGACGTGTGTAGTGCACGTTAAGTCCCCGGCCCGCTGCACACGCGAGTAGCGCACTACCTCAATTCGGGGTGCCATGCCGGGCAGAGTTCACACGTCGGGCGAGACAGGCAGATCCGGGCAGAGCCGGGAGTAGCGAATCCACCGGGACTGCGTCCATTCCCGCCACTGCTTGTGGCTGATGTTCTCGGTGAGCTTCCCGCAGATGGCGGTGCCGACGTCGGTCGGCGTCGGCCACAGCCGGAGGTCTCCGTCCGCGCTGCCCGACACGATCAGACGGTCGTCGGGGCTGAATGCCACGCTGTGCACCCATCTGCGGTGCCCCTCCAAAGGTGTGCCCGAGGGTGGCTGGTTGACCATGTCCCAGAGCCGGACGGTACCCTGCGCGTCGCCGGCGGCGATCCACGGATTCGTATGGGCGAACGCGACACTGAACACCGGGTTCTGGTCTCCGCTGAGGACCGCGACGGGCTGGCGGGTCGCGAGATCCCACACGCGAGCGGTTCCGTCGGTGCTACCCGAGACAATGCGTGAACCGTCCGGGTTGAAGCCGACGGCGAACACATTCGACTCGCGAGCCTCCCCGATCTCGATCGGAGCACCGTCGGCGGTCATCGAGCCGGTGTCCCACAGTTGGATCAGGTTGTTCTGCCCGGAATCGGAGTCGAATCCCGATCCCGAAGCCACCCGGGTGCCGTCGGGGCTGAATGCGACGCTCCACACCTGATACGGCACCTTCTGACCGTCCTTGTCGGTTCGATGCGCGCCTGCTGCGCCGATCTGCCTGAGAATCAACGCATCCCACAATCGCAGCACGCCGTCGAAGCCGCCTGCGACGATTCGTGTTCCGTCCCGGTCGAACGCGACACTCTGCATCCGCGGATTGTCCAGCAGCGGTTCGCCCGCCGGCGCGGCCATCGGGAGAACGGAGATCAGCCGGCGGTCGGCGACATCCCACAGTGACACCCGGCCGTCGGATGCCGCCGTCACGATCCGCTTTCCCTGCGGGTCGAACGCGAGGCTGTTGATCGCATGATCGGTGGTGGCGGAAGCCTCGCCCAGGCGCCCGATCAGCTTGGCCGTCGACGCATCCCAGAGCTTCACCGTGCCGTCGGAGCCGCCGGACGCGATCACCATACGAGTCGGGTCGGGGCTGAACGCCACCGCGCGGATTGCCCCTTGCTGCGCTGGAATCGGCAGACCGATAACCGAATCCCATATCCGGACCGATCCGTCCAGGCTGCCCGACACGATGCGGGTTCCGTCCGCGGTAAACGCCACCGACGACACGGGCCCACGGTGGCCCTGCAGCGGACTGCCGATGGCTGAACCGGAGTCGGCATCCCAGACGCTGATCACGTTGTCGGCCCCGCCCGAGGCGATTCGGGAACCGTCGGGACTGAACGCCACGCTCTGCACGATGGTGGGATGCGCGAGGAAGGGCTCGACCATGGTCTCCAACGTGCGCCCGTCGAGAATCGCGATCGTCCCGTCGATTCGGGCCACCGCGAGCCGGGATCCGTCGCCGCTGAACGCCAGACTCATGACCGGAGCGTCGCCCGCGAGCGACTCGGCGACCATGCCGCCGCCGTCGGCGTCCCACAGCCGCACGGCCGAGCCTTCGTCGCCCGACGCCACCACGGACGCGGTCGGACTGAAGGACACGGCGCGCACCAGCGTGCCGGGATCACCGACGCGGGTGTATGCACCTCCACCGGCGTTCCAGATGCGCACACCGTCCTCACCGCCCGTCGCGATCCTCGTTCCGTCGGCGTTGAGGGAGATACCGGTCACCCTCGACGGGTGTTGCATGGGAACACCGATGCGGTCGCCGGCGGCGGCGTCCCACACTTGCATCCGCCCATCTTCACTTCCCGAAACGATGCGGGCACCGTCGGCGCTGAACGCCAGACTCCACACTGCCCCCGCTCCCCCGACGTCGATCGACCGCTCGAGCGCCCCGGTACGGGCATTCCACAATCGCACCGTGTGATCGTTGCTCCCCGAGGCGATGTGAGCTCCGTCGCGACTCACGGCGACACTCTGGACCGGCACCAGGCCATGCCCTTCCGGCCGCGACGGATTGGCCATGATCTTCCAGGTGCTGGCGGCGTTCGCAACCATCGGGTAGAACTCCGCGTCACGGGGCGAAGCCGACAGATTACGGCCGGCCAGGAGCTGCTGCAACATGGACGCGTCCGCTCCGTCCTCCAGCATGTTGCGCGATTCGGCGATCAACCTCTGCGCGGTCGCATCCCGGTACGCCCGCACCGCGACGAACATCCCCACTCCTGCGGCCGCGGCGAACACCACGGTCACCAAGAGGAAGCTGACCAGCCTGCGCGAGTATCGGCGCGCCGCTGCGGCCATGTCTTCGGCGGCCTGCTGCCGTTCGCGGGCGGAACGCACCGCCTCCTCGGCGCGGCGGTCTTCGCGCTGACGCGAAGCCAACAGGAATTCGCGGGCTGTGTTGAGCCGGTCGCGGAAACCTGGTTTGGCGGCAAGGGCTTCTGCCTCGGCGAGGCGTCCCCCCTCCAGCAGCCAATCGCTGTGGCGATCGTTGTCGTCCCACGCCCGGGCCGCCTGCTCGACGGAGTCGGTGTGCTTGAGGTCGGCGGACTCGGCCTGCAGCCACGCCGCCATGATGTCCCATTGGCGCAGCAGGCTTTCCAGCGCGACCTCGACGACGACGTCGCCGTTTCGCTCACCCTTGACCAGCAATCGTCTGGCGACCAGCTTGTCGATCAGCTGGTGGCAGTCCGCGGGCAGGTCGAAATACCGGGCAGGGCGCCGCATCGGCTGGTCGTTCGCCGGATTGATCGTGGCAAGCCAGGGAATGAATGCGCCGTGGAGAATGTCCAGGTCATTGCGGCGAAGCTCGGCGGGTACGGACAAGATCGTGTCGATCTCCGTCTCGATCACCCGCCGCATCCCGCCGATCGCCTCATATTCCGCCACGGTGATGTCGCCGTCGCCGTAGTCCTCGTGGAGTCTGGCCAGCGTGAGAGACAGCAACGGCAGCGCGTCGGCGCCCGCCGCACAATCCGTCAGCAGCCGGTCGACCAATTCGGGCGCCCACGCCACCGGCCTGCCGGCGCTCTCCGCCCGGGCGGCAGGTCCGCAGATCACTTCGCGGTAGCGATCCGGTGGCATCGGCTTGAGGTCGTCGAACGGGTACGGGTCCACCGCGGCCAGTCGCGGCGCGGTCTGGAAGAGCTCGTAGCGGTCGGTACGAATGGTCACGATCACCATGAACTGCAGCTCCGAGGGCTCCTGTGCAAGCAAACCTGCAATTACCGCCAGGAACGGGTCGGTCTCCGTTCCCGCATCGGCGCCGAACAACTCCTCGGCCTGGTCGACGGGGAGCACGATCGTCGGTGGCGTCCGCACGTCGCCGGCGTCCAGGAGTCGGTCCACCGCCGCCCGCTGGGCCTCGATGAGCCAGCCGCGCACCGCGTCGGCATCCGCGATGCCCGACTTGATCGTGCCCAGTGCCGGCTGAGGTAAGCCGAGCCGGGCACGCAGATCGTGCACGGATCGGGCCAAGCCGTGCTCACCGGTCAGCGGTTGCCGTTGTGGCCGAACGATTTCCATCGGCACGAAGTGGCGATCGTCGCGCTGCAATCGTGGCAGCAGCCCGGCGCGCAGAAATGACGACTTGCCGACCCCGGACGGTCCGAGCACCACGAACATACGGTGCTCCCCGGAGCTGCGCGACGCACGGATCGTGGTCAACGCCCGGTTGATCTGCACATCACGGCCGAAGTAGATCGCGGCATCGGCTGGCTCCAGCGGCTGCCATCCGCGGTAGGGCGAACGGTCGGGGTCATCGTGCGGGGGCCAGGGAAAGGTGTCCGGCGCAATCCCGATGGCCAGCAGGCCCTTGTATAGCCGCCGCAGGCCCGAGGTGAGAAAGAGCACGGGTTCATCGGCGCCGCTGACGGTGATCGCTGTCATCGGGCCGGGGCCGAAGAGGTCGCAACGTTCCCATTCGCCGGTGATCTCACCCCCGGCGGCCTCCTCCAGCCGGACCGGGAAAATCGGCTTGCCGCGGTCCTCTGCATTGCGGTACTCGGTCTTGCATTCGTGCGAGGCATCCCACTGCGCCGAGAGCAGGCAGATGACGGCTTCACAGCGGTCGTTGGCCCGCCGCAACGCTTCCTTCCACCGTGTCCCCGCGACGATCCCCGTCTCGGGATCGGAATCGAGGAAGATCTCACCGTCCAAGCCCGGCAGGTTCTGCTCGAGCCAGGTCTTCAACGCCTGCGCCGCGGCCTTGTCGCGGCGGGAGTAGCTTAAGAACACCCGCGACATGTCCCGATGTTCGCGTATTGCGTCCGACGCCGGCAGAGTAGCGAGCTACCCCAATTGCGCCGACGGACGCACCCGACCCACCTGAGTACCCAACACCCCGGTTGGTCGGCGAATCACCGCGCACGCTCGGGCAGCGACTGCAGCGCGATCCACGCACTGACCCGTGTCTGCGGATCGTCGAGCGAACCCGGGAGCCCGGCCTCGATCGCATCGAGCCGGTTACGCACGGTGTTGCGGTGCAGACCGAGCTCTTCGGCCACTTTGAGGCGCGAACCATGGTGGCGCAGGAAGCATCGCAGGGTGTCGAGTTGGTCCTCGTCGAGGCCGCCGAGGAAGCCGGTCGCGAACGCCCGCGCGCCCTGCGGGTCGATGAGACCCAACGGCCCCTGGGCGACCACCCGGTCCCAGGTGATCACCGGGATGGCCGGGGTCGCCTGCGCCAGGGCCAGCGCGGCGGTGCGGTAGCTGACCCCGGCCTCCGCGGCGCCGGCCGTGTTGCCGACCCCGACGAGAAGACCGTTGCCCGCGAGCTCCGACGAAAGGGTCACCGCCTGCTCCGCCGGGGCGATGGCACACAGCCTGTCGTTGTGCTCAGCGGCGATCACCTGCGCCTCTGCCAGCGATTCCACTGCCGCGGTGAGGCTTTCGGTCTCGCCCGCAGCCAACACGATTCGCAGCTCCTTCGGGATCTCGGGGGCTCCCGGCTCGACGTCGAGCAGCAGCTGTGACGTGCGGGCATCGCCGGCGAGTGCCAGCTCGACGGCGCGCGAGCGCAGCCGCCTGCGGGTGGCGGCGGCGCTGCGGGCCTGCTCCTCGATGAGGCCGAGCAGCGCGACGGCGGTGGTGATCGCGCTGCGTTGCGCATCGGAGAGTCGGCTGGGTCCCGTCGCGGCGAGAAACGACGACCGCCCCGACACACCGAGCGGTTGCAGGACCGTGGTCCCCGTGGCGTCCGACAGTGTCGTTGCCGAACGGGAGCCGCGGTCGCGCAGCCGCACCACCTCGGGTCCGAGGGCCGCCTGGTCGAGTTCGGCCCGCCGCTCCCCGACCGCGCCGAGCACCACATGCCCGTCCGCACCGAGGATCGCGACGGCGCCCTCCAGGATGCGCGCAAGGGCTTCCATGACGGCGAGTTCGGCGTTGGGTGTCGCCGCCGCCGCGGTGAGCTTGCGCTGGTAGCTCAACGCCCGGCGGGCGGCTTCCTCCCGCTGGGCCGCCAGCATCTGCGACGTGCGGTGGCTGATCGCCACAAACGGGATGCCGTGCGGAACCTCGAACAGATTGACGTCGTTGGACCGGCACGCGGCGACCAGCCCGGTCGGCGGACTGGCGAACGTCAGACCCGTTCCGATGCCGATCCCCACGATCCCGGCATCGACCAGGCTGCGCACGTAGCCGTCCCACTCGCGATCCCAGTCCGCTGTTTGCAGGCCCGTCGTCAGCAGGATCTCGCCCCCCTCGAAGAACGGCGCGGGATCGGGTAATTCGCTGGTCGCGACCCACCTCACCTCGATATCCGGGTGGGGCAGGAAGACGGGGACGAGCGAGAGTTCCTTGTCGGCCAGTACGGCTCCGACGGTCACCATGATGACAGTTTTGCACAACCAACCGTGTTTGACATGTGCGTTCTTGCCCTGCCCCGGCGTCGGTCGGACCTCTACCGTTTCGGCTATCACCGCCCGCAAGTATTTGGAGGTTCCCTTGACCACGAGCACGAGCATCGGCCCGCGCATCGACCAGGAACGTCGGCTGCTCACCGCCATCCCCGGCCCGGAGTCACAACGGCTTCATGCCCGCAAGACCGCTGCGGTACCGCGCGGCGTGGGCACCACCCTGCCCGTCTACGTCGTCGCCGCCGGCGGCGGTGTCGTCGTCGACGCCGACGGCAACTCGCTGATCGACTTCGGCTCCGGCATCGCCGTGACCACCGTCGGCAACAGCGCACCCGCGGTGGTGGACGCCGTGACCGAACAGGTGGCGGCGTTCACGCACACCTGTTTCATGGTGACGCCCTACGAGGGATATGTCCGGGTGGCCGAGGCGCTCAACGCCGCCACACCCGGCGACCACGACAAACGCACCGTGCTGTTCAACTCCGGCGCCGAAGCCGTGGAGAACGCGGTGAAGATCGCCCGCGCGCACACCCGCCGCCAGGCCGTCGTGGCGTTCGACCACGCCTACCACGGCCGCACGAACCTGACCATGTCCATGACGGCCAAGAGCCAGCCCTACAAGAGCGGCTTCGGCCCGTTCGCGCCCGAGGTCTACCGCGCGCCGATGTCCTTCCCGTTCCGCGACGGCGGCCTCGACGGTCCTGGCGCCGCCCGGCGGGCGATTCAGCTGATCGACAAGCAGGTCGGCGCGGACAACCTGGCCGCCGTGGTGATCGAACCGATTCAGGGCGAGGGCGGATTCATCGTCCCCGCTCCGGGATTCCTTGCCACACTGGCAGACTGGTGCCGCAGCGTCGGCGTCGTGTTCATCGCCGACGAGGTCCAGACCGGGTTTGCCCGCACCGGCGCGATGTTCGCCTGTGATCATGAGGGTGTTGTGCCCGATCTGCTGGTGTCGGCCAAGGGCATCGCCGGCGGCCTGCCGCTCTCGGCGGTCACCGGACGGGCCGAGATCATGGAGTCGGCCCACGTCGGCGGGCTCGGCGGCACCTACGGCGGCAATCCGCTCGCCTGCGCGGCCGCGCTGGCGGTAATCGACACGATCCATTCCGACGGCCTGATCGCCAGGGCCCGGGAAATCGGCGCGGTCATGACCCAGCGTCTGACCGCGCTGCAGGAGCGTGATCAGCGCATCGGCGACGTCCGGGGCCGCGGCGCCATGATCGCCGTCGAACTCGTGACACCGGGCACCACCGAACCCGATCCGGCATTGACGTCGCGTATCGCCGCCGCCGCCCACGCGCAGGGTCTCATCGTGCTGACCTGCGGCACCTACGGCAACGTGCTGCGCTTCCTGCCCCCGCTGACCATGCCCGACCACCTGCTGGCCGAAGGACTCGACATCCTCGACCGCACCTTCCAGGAGATCCGATGACCATCACCACCGACATCCCGGTCCAGAGCGGACCACTCGATGACGCCCGCGCCCAATTGCGGGAGGCGACAACGATTCTCGGCTACGACGACGGTGTCTACCAGATGCTGGCCACCCCGCGCCGCGAAGTCACCGTCGGGATCCCGCTGCGCCGCGACAATGGTGAGATCGAGCTGCTGATCGGACACCGCGTGCAGCACAACGTGTCTCGCGGTCCGGCCAAGGGCGGGCTGCGCTACTCACCCGACGTCACCCTCGACGAGGTGCGGGCCCTGGCCATGTGGATGACCTGGAAGTGCGCATTGCTCGACGTACCGTACGGCGGCGCGAAGGGCGGAGTGCGCATCGATCCCCGCCAGTACAGCGCGACCGAACTGGAGCGAGTCACCCGCCGCTACACCAGCGAGATCAGTCCGCTCATCGGCCCGGAACGCGACATCCCCGCACCCGATGTCGGCACCGACGAACAGACCATGGCCTGGATGATGGACACCTTCTCGGTGCAGCACGGCCACACCGTCCTGGGCGTGAGCACCGGCAAGCCGGTCAGCCTCGGCGGCTCACTCGGCCGCGCCACCGCGACCTCGCGCGGCGTCGTGCACGTCGCCCTGGCGGCGATGCGCCACCGGGGCATCCAGCCCGAAGGCGCCACCGCCGCCGTACAGGGCTTCGGCAAAGTGGGCCGCCACACCGCGCGGTTCCTCTTCGACGCCGGGGTGCGGGTCGTCGCCGTATCCGACCAGTACGGTGCCGTCGCCGCGGCCTGCGGACTCGACATTCCGGCGCTGGAAGCCCATGTGGAGGCGACCGGCTCGGTGGTCGGCTACGCCGCCGCCGACCCGATCGGCAACGAGGACCTGCTGCAGACCGACGTCGACCTGCTGGTGCCCGCGGCCGTGGAGGGAGTCATCCACGGCGGCAACGCGCACCGGGTACGTGCCGCGGTGATCGTCGAAGGCGCCAATGGCCCCACCACCCCGGAAGCCGACGACATCCTCAACCGCGCGGGACGGCTCGTCGTCCCCGACATCCTGGCCAACGCCGGCGGTGTCATCGTGTCGTACTTCGAGTGGGTGCAGGCCAACCAGGCGTACTGGTGGCGCGCCGACGAGGTCGAGACCCGGCTGGCCGAACGCATGCTGACCGCGTGGGATCACGTCAACGCACACGCCACCAAACTCGACCTGCCGTTGCGCACCGCCGCGACCTGCCTGGCGGTCGAGCGAGTCGCCCAGGCCGCGCAGCTGCGCGGGCTCTACCCGTAACCCCGAGGAGATCGCGATGACCGTCCATGACCTGATCGCCGACCTGGATCCCAAACACGCCGTGCTCATCGGCGGACATCCGCAGGGCACCTCCGCCACGTTCGTGGTGGAGGACCCCGCGACGGCCGAGGTGATCGCGGAGGTGTCCGACGGCGGCGAGGCGGAGGCGACCGCCGCCGTCGACGCCGCCGCCGCGTCCTTCGGCGAATGGTCGGCGACCTCGCCGCGTGAGCGGGCCGAGATCCTGCGGCGCGCTTTCGATCTCATGGTCGCCGACACCGCCCGGCTGACCGCGCTGATCTGCGCCGAGAACGGCAAGTCCCAGGCCGACGCGCGCGCGGAGGTGACCTATGCCGCGGAGTTCTTCCGTTGGTACGCCGAGGAATGCGTCCGTACCGGCGGCTCCTACGGGATGAGCCCGGCAGGGGGTGCCCACACCATCGTCACCCACCGGCCGGTGGGAGTGGCCGCACTGGTCACCCCGTGGAACTTCCCCGCCGCGATGGCGACCCGCAAGATTGCGCCCGCGCTGGCGGCCGGCTGCACCGTCGTGCTCAAACCCGCCGCCGAGACGCCGCTGACCGCGCTGGCCATCTGTGGTCTGCTCGCCGAGGCCGGCGTGCCCGGCGGGGTCGTCAACGTGGTACCCACCACGGATGCCCCCCGCGTCGTGGGAACGTGGTTGGCCGACAGCAGGATCCGCACGATCTCGTTCACCGGATCGACCGGTGTGGGGCGGGTGTTGCTCAAGCAGGCCGCCGATCGGGTGGTCAATACCAGCATGGAACTGGGCGGTAACGCACCGTTCGTCGTCACGGCCGACGCCGATGTGCGTGCGGCGGTCGACGGCGCGATGATCGCCAAATTCCGCGGCGGCGGTCAGGCCTGCACCGCAGCCAACCGCTTCTACGTCCACGCCGACGTGGCCGACGAGTTCGTGGCCCAGTTCGGCGCCGCCGTCGCGGCGCTGAGGGTGGGACCGGCGTCCGACGCCGGTTCGCAGGTGGGCCCGCTGATCACCGCGCGTGCGGCCGACGGGGTGCGCGCACTGGTCGACGGGGCGGTCGCCGCGGGGGCCACCGTCGCCGCGCAGGCCGACATCCCCGACGGCGGCCATTTCGTCGCCCCGACACTGCTGACCGACGTCGCTCCGGACGCCGAGATCCTCTCCCAGGAGATCTTCGGTCCGGTCGCCCCCGTGGTGGTGTGGGACGACGAGGCGACCCTGCGGGACTGGGTGAACGACACCGAGTACGGGCTCGCCGCCTATGTCTACGCCGGAAAACTCCAGGATGCCCTGCGCATCGCCGGCGGCATCGACGCCGGAATGGTCGGAATCAACCGGGGTGTGGTGTCCGACCCGTCCGCACCCTTCGGCGGGACCAAACAGAGCGGACTGGGGCGTGAGGGTGCGCGCGACGGTCTGCACGAATTCCAGGAGACCCAGTACTTCAGCGTCGGCGGGTACTGACGCCCGCGTTCGCCGGCCGTGCGGTCACTCGATCCGTGACCGCACCGCCGGCGGATTAAGCCTCGATCCACCGATGAACCGG
>JAFDWN010000040.1 GCA_018268465.1 Actinomycetota bacterium | reverse complement strand
CACCAGAACCACCGCTGACCCCCACCCGCACGAGCCCGCACGCCCCGCGTGCGGGCTCGACGCGTTGCGGCGTCATCCGGCGCCGAGATCGACGTTGTGCAGGCATCGTGCGAGTAGGTACCTGCACAACGTCGATCTGACGGCGTGGGTGGTTTCCGGGAGCCGGGCCCCGTGGTCTTCCCTGAGCGGGGTGCGGCGCGGTGATTCTGCTCGTCGTGCTGCTGGAGACCCCTGTCGTCTCGTGGGTGGGACCGCACATCGGTAAGTGACGCGCCGGGTCTCGCCGAACGTGCGTCCGCCGCACCGTGGAGAGGCGCAGCGAGCGCACGTTCGGTGAGTCGATCGGGCGCCGTTCAGGCGGCGATGTACCCGTTGGGGTTGAGAACGTACTTCGTGGCGGCGCCCTTGTCGAACTGCACATAGCCCTCAGGGGCATCGTCGAGCGCAATGGCGGTGGCATTCACCGCCTTCGCGATGTGGGCCTTGTCGGCCAGGATCAGGTTGGCCAGCTGCCTGTTGTACTTCTTGACCGGGCACTGACCGGTGACGAAGGAGTGGGACTTGGCCCATCCCAGGCCGATTCGGACACCGAGCTGGCCGACCTGTGCGTTCTTGTCGACGCCGCCGGGGTCACCGGTGACGTACAGGCCGGGGATCCCCAACGAGGCGCCCGCCCGGGCGATCGTCATGATGTCGTTGAGTACGGTCGCGGGTTGCTCGGCGGCTCCCTCGCCGTGTCCTCTGGCCTCGAATCCGACGGCGTCCACCGCAGCATCGACCACGGGTTCTCCGACGATCTGCTCGATCTGATCGGCGAGCTCCGCCGACTGGCGAAGGTCCACGGTCTCGCAGCCGAAGCTACGCGCCTGCGCCAGCCGTTCGGGGATCATGTCTCCGACGATCACGACCGACGCACCCAGCAGCTGGGCGGAATGGGCGGCGGCCAGACCGACGGGACCCGCACCGGCTACGTACACGGTCGAACCGGTCGTCACGCCCGCGGTGTACGCACCGTGGTATCCGGTGGGGAAGATGTCGGAGAGCATTGTCAGATCGAGGATCTTGTCCAGCGCGGCGTCACGGTCCGGGAACTTCAGCAGGTTGAAGTCGGCGAACGGAACCATCACGTACTCGGCTTGCCCGCCGATCCAACCGCCCATGTCGACATAGCCGTATGCCGCGCCGGGACGGGCGGGATTGACGTTGAAGCAGATTCCGGTCTTGCCTTCGTTGCAGGCGCGGCAGCGTCCGCATGCGATGTTGAACGGGACCGAGACGATATCGCCCGTCTTCACGAACAACACGTCGTCGCCGATCTCCACTACTTCGCCGGTGATCTCGTGTCCGAGTGTCTGACCGATCGGTGCCGTTGTGCGCCCACGAACCATATGCTGGTCACTGCCGCAGATGTTGGTCGAGACGACCTTCAGGATGGCTGCGTGTGGCGCCTTCCGCTTGATGCCGAGACCGTTGACGACATCGTCGGGGACCTCCAACTTCGGGTAGTCGATGCTCTCGACCGCCACCTTTCCCGGCCCCTTGTACACGACAACACGGTTTCCGGACATAGCTGTTCCCTTCATGTTTGGTTGTTCGGATTACTCGGATACGGCATTGACAGATGTGCTGAGTTCGGTACGCCGCAGGGCGACGACGCCGTACACGAGCGCGGCGAGGATCGCACCGGCCAGTGGGCCGACGATGTAGACGCCCAGCTCCGGCCAGGGTGGCTGCGCGCCGAACACCGCGCCGGTCAGATACGGGCCGAACGTCCGCGCGGGATTGAACGATCCGCCGGTGAGCGGCCCGACGACGAGAATCGCGCCCGCGACCGCCAGCCCGATCATCAAGCCTGCCCACCCTTTTGGCGCCTGCGGGTTGACGGCGACCGCCATCACGGTGAACATGAGCAAGAACGTCCCCACGGCCTCGGCGACCACCCCGGCCGCCGGGCTGACTCCGGGGGCCAGCGTCGTCAGTCCGGTCTCGCCCCGCTGGGCCGTGGCGGCACCGAACATGGCCACGACGAGCAGCGAACCGCTGACCGCACCGGCGAGTTGGGCTGCCAAGTAGCCGGGCACCTCGGCCCACGAGAACCGTTTGGTGACAGCCAGTGTCACGGTGACGGCCGGGTTGATGTGCGCGCCCGATACGGCCCCGAAGCCGTAGATGACCGCCGCCACCACGATACCGAACGTCAATGAGATGAATCCCAGTGCAGAGTAATCGATTCCCGCCTGGTCGATGCTGAGTGCGGCGGCGACCGATCCGGTGCCGAAAATGACCAGAAGTGCCGTGCCGACGAACTCTGCGGTGAGCCGTCGTCGAAGGCCGAATTCCATCCGTATCCCTAATGGTCGTGCAGCTAAACAACTCTCGCTGCTCATCCTCCAGCGTAGCCAGCCTGGATACGGGGCGGACCTGACCGCTCGGATCTACCTACCTGATCGTTCGGTCAGGTGGGTGCTCACGTTCGGTCAGGTCGGGTGCCACTAGCGGAAGAGTCCCATCTTCGCCGCCACGTACACGACCTCGGCGCGGTGCCTGACTCCCAGCTTGGACATGATGCTCCGCAGGTGGAACTTCACCGTGCTCTCGCTGATCAACGCGGACTTGCCGATCTCCCTGTTGGTGAGTCCGCGCGCAAGTAGGGTGACGATCTCGATCTCGCGACTGCTCAGCGCGGGGGAGTCGGATCTGTTGCCCGCCAGCGAGCGCACCACCTGTGCGGCGCTGCGGGTGTCGAATGCCGACTCGCCCCGGCGCACCGCGCGAATGATCTTCGAGAGTTCGATCGTGTCGATATCCTTGAGCACGTAAGCTTTTGCCCCGCGGCGAATCGCCTCGAGTACCAGTGCCTGCTCGTTGAAGGTCGTCAGCACGATGACGCCGATCTCCGGGAAGAGGCGGACGATCTCGCTGCACAGGCTCAAGCCGCCGGTCGGTGAGTCCTCCCCGAGCTTCAGGTCCAGCAGCACAAGGTCGGGACGAACCTGTTGTACCACCCGAACCGCGTCGTCCGGCCCGGCCGCCTGCCCGACAACCTCGATATCGCGCTCGAGTTCCAGCAGTGACGCCAACCCCTCGCGCACGATCGTGTGGTCGTCGATGATCACGACCCGGATGGTGGCCTGATCCACGATGCCGGACTCAGTGGTTTTCTGCACCGACCGCCTCCGTGTGGTGAGTTTCGTTGTGCCGTTCGGGAATGTCGACCACCATGCGTACGCCTCCACCGCGGCGTACGCGCGCGTTCACCGACCCGCCCAGTTCGGCGACCCGCTCCCGGATGTTGACCAGCCCGCGGTGGTGGTCCCGCGACGGACGGCCCTCCGCGAGCAGGCGCTGCACGGTGGCGGGATCACCATCCCCGTCGTCGGCGACCGACAGCCGCACGGAGTCTTGTGAATGGCCGAGCTCGATCCATGCGCGCTGCGCATTCGCGTGGCGTGCCGTGTTGAACATCGCCTCCTGCGCGATGGTGAACACCGCGTGGTTGACCGCCGCGGACAGTGTGCGCGACGGCCCACGGAATCGCACCGAGACGTGCAACGGGGTGGCCGCCCGGAACTGCCTGGCAAGGTCGAGTAACGCCTGGCGCAGCCCGGTGGGGGTGTCGTCGAGTTCCGACAGTTCGAAGATCGCCGCGCGCATCTGGGTCAGCGCGGCCCGGGTGAGCTCTCGGGAGACGGTGATCCGGCGGTGTAGTGGGGAGGCGCGCGATCCCTGCTGGCGGCACCATTCGAGGTTCATCCCGATGCTGATGAGGTGTTGCGCGACGCTGTCGTGCAACTCGCGCGCGATCCGTTGCCGCTCGTGGTTGATCAGTTGTCGCTGCCCTGCCTCGGCGAGCCAGCGATGGGCCGATTCCAGTTGACCGTTACGCAGTTTGAGTTCTCTGGCCTGCCGGTCGGCCTCCGACCACCCCGCCACCGCCTGCTCACGCAGTCGTTCGCTCTCCTCGAAGGTGCACGCATTGGCCAGCGCGACGGCGAGTTGGTTCGCGGCGGTCTCCAGGATCGAGATGTCGCTGTCGTCGACCATGGTGTTCTCGCGCAGGCCGATCGCCAGCGCACCGACCATCTCGGAGCCGAAGATCACGGGGACTCCCACGACGGTGCCCGGGCCGGACGACGTCACCACGGGTCTGCCCGTCGCGCGCACGGCCGCCGGCACGTCGGCGATGCCGGCGGGAACCTGGACACCGTTGTTCGACGGCCAGCACACGGTTCTCGGTTGGCTCCCGGCGAAGGCGGCCGCCTCGAAGAGGCTCAGTGCCGCGACGGCGGCGTCGAAGTGGCGGGCAAGTGCCTGCAGGACGGCGTCGCAGAGTGCCTGGGGGCCGTTTGTGGTCGTGCAGAGCGCCGCCGAGATCGCCTTGAGGGCTTCGATGGCCCGGTCGAGCCCATGCGATGTGCGCCGCCATTCGGCGTAGAACGTCGGCTTGGAGGACCGCGCACCGGTCAGCCGCTCGATCCACTGGTCTGACGCGGAGATGTCCGTCTCCCGGTCAGAGGGCGGCGCGGCAGATCTGTTCGACATCGGCTTTGTCGACCGCCCTCGGGTTGGTGGTGATGTAGACGTCGTTCAGCGCGTTCTCGGCAAATCTCCCGATGTCGTCCGGCACGACGCCGACATCCTCCAGCCCGCGCGGAACGCCGAGCTTCTCCTGCAAGGTCGTCACCGCCTCGATTGCGGCGTCGGCGGCCTCCCGTGCGGTGCAGCGCTGGGTCTCCACACCCATGGCCTGCGCGATGCCGACGAGTCGGTCGGCATGGGTTTCGGCGTTGAACCGCATGACGTGAGGCAGCAGGATGGCGTTGAGCAGTCCGTGCGGCAGGTCGAGGTATCCGCCGATCTGGTGGGAGATGGCGTGGGTCGCCCCCAGCAACGCGTTGGTGAACGCAAGGCCGGCGTGCAGGCTGCTGCGCGCGATGCCTTCCCTCGCGTGCGGATCCTTCGGATCGTCGAGCGTGATCAGGACGTTGTCCACGACACCGCGGATAGCCGCCAGCGCGTGCAGGTCACTGAGGAAGTTGGCGGCTTTCGACAGGTATGCCTCGACGCCGTGACTCAGCGCATCCAGGGCCGAGTGCACCGACAGGTCCATGGGCATGGTGGTCAACAGCAGAGGATCGGTGAGCGAGATGTCGGGCACGAGCGCGCGCCCGGCGATCGTGCGTTTGAGCCTGTTCTCGGTGTCGGTGATGACGCAGAACTGGGAGACGTCGGCGCCGGATCCGCCGGTGCTGGGCACCATCACCATCGGCGGGATCGGCCGTGTGACCGCGTCGATCCCGGCGTACTGAAGGATCTCGCCGCCGTTACCGCTGAGCACCGCGATCGCTTTGGTGGCGTCGATGCAGCTGCCCCCGCCGATCGCGAGCAGCGCATCGCAGCCGCTGTCCTGGTAGGTCCGAAAGCCCACCTCGACCTCGTGATCCTTGGGGTTGGGCGTCAGCGACGACCACAGGACGAATTCCAGGCCCGCGGCCACCAGGTGCGGAATCGCGCGATCGACCCAGCCCGCCTCGATCACTCCGCTGTCGCTCACGACCAGAATCCGGCGACCACCGACCCGGCGAACCGCGTCACCCACCTCAGAGAGGCTCCCGATGCCGAAGATCGTTTCGGGGATGAGGAACTTTTCAAGCGTGGCTCGCAAGGCCGCGCTCACCTCCAGCCGATTCGTGCAGCTCCGCCCGGTGCGGTCATAGTGACAGGCGTCACTATCGTTGTCATGCTACGCGGATCGGTACCCGGATCGGTTCCCTGCGGGTTCGGTCATCGGAACGTTCGCTCGATCCGGGTGCGCGTCGCGGATCGGGCCATACGGCCAGGGGGCCGCAGATAACGACCCGGCGGCGACGAGATTCCTGCCGGCGTGAACCACGCCGCGGCGGACGGGAACGCACCGGACGGGTCGAGGGTCGAACGTCCGTGCGAAATCACGTGCGCTGGTCCTGGTGGAGCGGGCGACGGGAATCGAACCCGCGTAGCTAGTTTGGAAGACTAGGGCTCTACCATTGAGCTACGCCCGCATGTGCAGCACCGCAGACTGTACCGGCGCGCGTTGAATGAAATCCAATTGATGGCATCGCGCGGTCAACCCGTAGTATCTCGCGTGGTCAGCAGTGCGCGTCGCGCGCAGTGCCGGCCACGCAGGCGCGGGGTGTAGCGCAGCTTGGTAGCGCATCCGCTTTGGGAGCGGAAGGCCGCAGGTTCAAATCCTGTCACCCCGACCGGAACCACCGACACCAGACAGACCGAGGAGTAAGAGCCGTGAAGAGCACCGTCGAGAAGCTGAGCCCCACCCGGGTGCGCATCAACGTGGAGGTGCCCTTCACCGAGCTTGAGCCCGACTTCGACCGTGCCTTCAAGGAGTTGGCCAAGCAGGTGCGGCTGCCCGGCTTCCGGCCCGGTAAGGCGCCGCGCAAGCTGCTGGAGGCTCGGATCGGGCGCGGCGCCGTCCTCGAGCAGGTGGTCAACGACGCGCTGCCGGCCCGCTACAGCGAGGCGGTGTCGAGTTCGGACGTGCAGCCGCTGGGGCAGCCGGAGATCGAGATCACCAAACTCGCCGACAACGAGGAACTGGTCTTCACCGCCGAGGTCGACGTCCGTCCCGACATCGAGCTGCCCGACCTGGCCGCGCTGACCATCACGGTCGACGCCATCGAGGTGACCGACGAGGAGGTCGACGCCGAGCTGCAGTCGCTGCGCGCCCGCTTCGGCACCCTGACCGGTGTCGAGCGCCCGGCGGAAAACGGTGACTTCGTCTCGATCGACCTGTCGGCGAGTGTGGACGGCGAAGAGGTGGCCGACGCCGCGACCGAGGGTCTGTCGCACGAGGTGGGCTCCGGTCAGCTCATCGAGGGTCTCGACGACGCGATCGTCGGAATGTCCGAGGGTGACAGCAAGGTCTTCACCACCAAGCTCGCCGCCGGTGCGCACGCCGGTGAGGACGCGCAGGTCACGGTGACGCTCAAGTCGGTCAAGCAACGCGAGCTGCCCGAGCCCGACGACGAGTTCGCACAGCTGGCCAGCGAGTTCGACACGATGGACGAGTTGCAGGCGAGCCTCACCGAGCAGGTGAAGCGGGTCAAGCGCATCCAGCAGGCCGAGGAGATCCGCGACAAGGCGCTGGAGACGCTGCTGGAGCAGACCGAGATCCCGCTGCCCGAGAAGATTGTGCAGGCCCAGGTCGACGACGCGCTGCACAACGCCATCCACAGCCTCGACCACGACGAGGAGCGGCTGGCCGAGACGCTCGCCGAGCAGGGCAGCAGCCGGGAGGAGTTCGACGCGGACAACCGCTCGAACGCCGAGAAGGCCGTCAAGACCCAGCTGCTGATGGACTCGATCGCCGACAAGCTCGACATCCAGGTCGGCCAGAACGACCTGACCGAGCGGTTGGTCCTGATGTCGCGGCAGTACGGGCTGGAGCCGCAGCAGCTGCTGGGGCTGCTGCAGCAGAACAACCAGCTGCCGGCGATCTTCGCCGATGTGCGGCGCGGGCTGACCATCGCGGCGGTCGTGGACGCCGCCACCGTCACCGACACCGCGGGTGAGGTCGTCGACACCACCGAGTTCTTCGGCTCACCCACCAGCGCCGACGCCGACGCCGCGGTGGACGTCGCCGAAGAGATCGACGACGCCGACGAGTCCGGCGCCGACGACGAGGCTGCAACGCAGGACGTCGTCGACGAGGTCACTGAGGGCGACGAGGCCACCGAAACCGACGCGGAGTCCGACGCCGCCAAGTGAGGCACCGCCGCCTGGGCGTGATCAAGCCCAGAGCGAACGGGCGCCCGTCGGGGAGTGCACGTCGCGGCAGGTTGGTTAGTGTCTGTTAGAGACGGACGCCAGACGTATCGGCGGCCCTCGACTCATAGAAAGCGGGTATCCAGTCGTGACTGAAATGCGTGGTGCCGGGCAGGGGCTAAACCTGGTCGACTCGGTGTACGAGCGGTTGCTTGCCGAGCGCATCATCTTCCTTGGATCCCAAGTGGACGACGACATCGCCAACCGGCTGTGCGCGCAGATCCTGCTGTTGGCCGCGGAGGACCCCACCAAGGACATCCACCTGTACATCAACTCTCCCGGCGGCTCCATCAGCGCCGGGATGGCCATCTACGACACCATGGTGCTGGCGCCGTGCGATGTCGCCACCTACGCGATGGGTATGGCGGCGTCGATGGGCGAGTTCCTCCTGGCGGCCGGCACCAAGGGCAAGCGATACGCCCTGCCGCATGCCCGGATCCTCATGCACCAGCCCCTGGGCGGTGTCACCGGTAGCGCCGCGGACATCGCGATCCAGGCCGAGCAGTTCGCGGTGATCAAGAAGGAGATGTTCCGGCTCAACGCCGAGTTCACCGGCCAGCCGATCGAACGTATCGAAGCCGACTCCGACCGCGACCGCTGGTTCACCGCGCCGGAGGCGCTGGAGTACGGCTTCGTCGACCACATCATCACCCGCGCCAACCTCAATGGAGTGACCCCGTGAACAACTACGCCGCAGACCCCCGGCTGGCACCGCAGGCTCGCTACATCCTGCCGTCGTTCATCGAGCACTCCAGCTTCGGCGTCAAGGAGTCCAACCCGTACAACAAGCTGTTCGAGGAACGCATCATCTTCCTCGGTGTGCAGGTGGACGACGCGTCGGCCAACGACATCATGGCGCAGCTGCTGGTGCTGGAATCGCTGGATCCCGACCGCGACATCACCATGTACATCAACTCTCCGGGCGGCTCGTTCACCTCGCTGATGGCGATCTACGACACCATGCAGTACGTGCGCGCGGACATTCAGACCGTATGCCTGGGTCAGGCCGCGTCGGCCGCCGCCGTGCTGCTGGCCGCGGGCACCCCGGGTAAGCGGCTCGCGCTCCCCAACGCACGGGTGCTCATCCATCAGCCGTCGCTGGGCGGCGTGATCCAGGGCCAGTTCTCCGATCTGGAGATCCAGGCCGCCGAGATCGAGCGGATGCGCACGCTGATGGAGACCACGTTGGCGCGCCACACCGGCAAGAGCCCGGAGGTGATCCGCAAGGACACCGACCGGGACAAGATCCTGACTGCCGAACAGGCCAAGGACTACGGGATCATCGACACCGTGCTGGAGTACCGCAAGCTCTCGGCGCAGACGGCCTGACCGTCACCGCGGTTTGAGGGAGGTCGTGTTCGCGCATTCGTGCGCGACACGGCCTTCACTGCTCAGCGGCCGGTATCGTGGAACGGGACCGACACCGGTGCGCAACCGCGCGGATACCGGGGGATGCTCTCTCGGTCCGGTCACGGTGGCGACACGCCAGAGACACGGTGGCGCTTACCGGGACCGAAGGGGAGCGGCAGGCGTTATGTTCTGCAAACACAGTTGAATATCGGCCACGAATACCAACGACGCGATTCGGCTTTATCGGTCGCACCGCGCCGGAACATACGGGTAGCGTCGGGTCTACACCCGAGGTGATCCGGGCCACCCCGATTCACGGACTGCGAACAGGAAGTAGGACCCCACCACCATGGCGCGCATCGGAGACGGCGGTGACCTGCTGAAGTGCTCGTTCTGCGGCAAGAGCCAGAAACAAGTGAAGAAGCTCATTGCCGGGCCCGGCGTGTACATCTGTGATGAATGCATCGATCTGTGCAACGAGATCATCGAAGAGGAATTGGCGGACGCCGACGACGTCAAACTCGACGAGCTGCCCAAACCCGCCGAGATTCGCGACTTCCTCGAGAGTTACGTGATCGGGCAGGACACGGCCAAGCGGACACTCGCGGTGGCGGTCTACAACCATTACAAGCGGATCCAGGCCGGTGAGAAGTCGCGCGATTCCCGCGCCGAGCCCGTCGAGTTGACCAAGTCCAACATCCTGATGCTGGGACCGACCGGCTGCGGCAAGACCTACCTCGCGCAGACGCTGGCCAAGATGCTCAATGTTCCGTTCGCCATCGCGGATGCGACGGCACTCACCGAGGCCGGCTACGTCGGCGAGGATGTCGAGAACATTCTGCTCAAGCTGATCCAGGCCGCGGATTACGACGTGAAGCGCGCGGAGACCGGCATCATCTACATCGACGAGGTGGACAAGATCGCCCGCAAGAGCGAGAACCCGTCCATTACCCGTGACGTCTCCGGTGAGGGTGTGCAGCAGGCACTGTTGAAGATCCTGGAGGGCACCCAGGCGTCGGTGCCGCCCCAGGGCGGGCGCAAGCATCCCCACCAGGAGTTCATCCAGATCGACACCACCAACGTGCTGTTCATCGTGGCCGGTGCGTTCGCGGGACTGGAGAAGATCGTCTCCGACCGGGTCGGCAAACGCGGCCTAGGGTTCGGTGCCGAGGTGCGCAGCAAGGCCGAGATCGACACCCAGGATCACTTCGCCGAGGTGATGCCGGAAGACCTCATCAAGTTCGGGCTGATCCCCGAATTCATCGGTCGCCTGCCCGTTGTGGCGTCGGTGACCAACCTCGACAAGGAATCGCTGGTCCAGATTCTGTCGACGCCGAAGAACGCGCTGGTCAAGCAATACACCAGGCTCTTCGACATGGACGGTGTGGAGTTGGAGTTCACCGACGATGCGCTGGAGGCGATAGCCGACCAGGCGATCCACCGCGGCACCGGGGCTCGTGGCCTGCGCGCCATCATGGAAGAGGTCCTACTGCCGGTCATGTACGACATCCCCAGCCGTGACGACGTCGCGAAGGTGGTCGTCACCAAGGAGACCGTGCAGGACAACGTGCTGCCCACCATCGTGCCGCGCAAACCGTCACGCACCGAACGTCGCGACAAGAGCGCCTAGAAAGACTTCTCGGCGACGGCAGCGGCGCCCCCTCTTCGCCACTGCCGTCACCGACGCCTCATCCGCGCGACCCCGCCGCGAATGCGCCGCTCTCCGAGGGGTGCATATCGGAAACGAACAACGCCCCCGTCCTGCCGCTGGCCGGAGAGCGCTGCACCACCGCGAACTGGACGGCGTCGGACCCGGGCCGGTGGGCCTGGTGCATCACGGTGTTGAACAGCCCCGCGTACGCGGTGTCGCCGCCCGCGTGTTGTGGTTCGGCGAGGATCCGGCGGTTGGCGGTCGTCAGGCCGTAGTGGACCTCCCGCCAGTCGCTCCAGCCGGTTGCATCGCGGTCGCGCCACACCAGCCGGGCGCGCTGCTCGACGGTTTCGGGCCGCAGTACGCCGCACAGCGAGCTGACCAGGCACCATATGAGGAATACGGCTATCGCGACGAACTGCAGTTCACTGACCATGTTCATAGATTCCGCGATGGGCGGGCGCCGGTCACGAGTAGTCGGCTACGCGAGTTCGGGCGGGACGAAACCGCCCCACCGCCGACCGTGACCGTCCAGGCGGCCATCCGGATCTCGATCAGCCATGATCGCCTCACCGGGGCACCCCCGCGTGCCGTTCGGCGACGACTTCGTCTACCAGTCCCGCGATCTCAGCGACGCCGTCACGGCGGGTGTAGGCCACCTCCAGCTCCCGGGCGCGCTGCAGATAGCGCGGGTCGCCCAGCACCGTGTGGACCGCGGTCCGCACCGCGTGCGGTGTGGGCGATCCGGTCCCCAGGTTGATCCCCGCGCCGGTCCACGCCACTCGCGCAGCCACCTCGGGTTTGTCCTCGGTGTCACCGGCGACGACCAGCGGCACCCCGCTCGCCAGCGCTCGCTGCACCGCGCCGTAACCGCCGTTGGTCACCATGACCGCCACCTTCGGTAGCAGCAAGTCGTGCGGAATGTGCTCGGCGAGGAAGGTATTCGCGGGAAGTGCGGCACGCATCGAAGACATGTCGCGCCCACCGGTGGTGGCGACCACGGTGACGTCGTCGCCGCCGAGCGCGTCGATGGTGGGTTCGAGGAGCCGGCTCAGATCGGCGTTGTCGACGGTGCCCTGCGTGACGTGCACGACCGGCCGGTCACCGTCGAGTTCTCCCCACCAGGACGGCGCGCGGAAGTCGCGGGTCGGGGTGGGATGGACCGCGCCGACGTAACGCACGTTGGGAGGCAGATCGCTGCGCGGGTAGTCGAATTCGGGAACCGTCGGGACGATGTAGCGGTCGGCGAGTACCCCGGAGTCCAGCACGAACACGGGCAACCGACGGCTGTTCATCGTGTGCAGCTGCCGGTTGGCGGCACGCTGGGCCTCACGGAGCAGGATCCGGTGCGACAGCAGGTGCAGCGCCCGGTTGCGCATCCGGCCGAGACCGGTGCAGGAGGGTGCCAGGCCCATTCCCGCGGGCCCGGTGTCGCGGCTGCTCACCAGCAGCGGTGTGGTGCTGTACGCGAGTATGGGCGGTCGCGCATCCCGGTCTCCGAGCAGGAACGGCAGCACCCCGAAGAACGTGGCGTCGACGATGATCGCGTCGAACCGCTGCTGGGTCATGAGACTCGCCAGCTCCCGGGCCTGCGCGTCCATCGGTGCCACGAACACCCGGACGACGTCGAAGTTGACGCGCCGGATTCCGGAGGTCTGCGTCCGGCCGGGTAGATCCGCGTCCAGCCGGGTCTCGTCGATGTCGGCCTCCCGCGGCAGCGGGTGTGGGTGGGCGCCGGTGGCACGGATCCGCGCCGCGTGCCGTGCTGACGTCAGTACGGTGACTCGGTCGCCGCGGTCGACCAGTCCCCGGGCGACGGTCAGCAGCGGGCTGACGTGCCCGATCGGCGGCACCGACGCGATGAGAACCTCCGCCATATTCGTCTCCCCTCGATTCGCTGTGGTCTGCGACCGAGTCTCGGTGACACGAGGTGGGCGAGCTTGGAGGTTCTGTGGAGAACCGGTGGAGATTGCAGGTAGGGCGTTGGGTGGGGGTCGAGCCATCAGTGTGCGCCTACCCGTAGTGGACACATTTTCTCGAAAGTAAACAGTCATGTCACACCCCGGAAATGGAAAGACGGTTTCGTAACAGGCGACAGTGTTTCTTACCGAGAATCAAGGAGAGGGTCTTGACCGTTCAGAACACCGATGCGCTGGTCGAATTCCGCGTGACCGCCGATGCCTGGAGGAGCCTGCCGAAGATGGCGGACAGCGAGTACCCGGGCACCGAGGGTTTCATCGGCGACGTCTACGAGAATCCCGAGGGCAGCGTGATGTGCAGCGGCTACTTCGAGCTGCGCCACACCGATGCCCCGCTGTACTACGAATACGAGTACGACGAGATGAAGATCGTGCTCGAAGGTGAGTTCCTGCTGGAGAACAAGGAGACGGGCCATAAGCAGGTGGCCAAGGCCAAGGACGCCATCTTCTTCCCCAAGGGTTCCAAGATCTACTTCAGCACACCGGATTACGCACTGGCCTTCTACACCGGCCACCGCGGCGCCGACCTGCTCTGACGGACCGATGTCGCAGATCCCCTTTTCGAGCATTCCGCACTGGGCGCGACCGCAGGGGTCGGCTGCGACCGAGGCGATCGACACCGACGGGGCGACACACCTCCTCGTCGGTGTCGGACCCGAGGCGTCCGAACTCGTCGAACGGTGGGCGGGTGATCTCGGTGACGGGGTCGCTGTGCGCATTCTGTGCGGCGAGGACGCCGCCGGAGTGTCCTCGCCGCTTCGCGCGGCGCTGGACGGCGCGACGGTCGGGGTACGAGTTCATATCGCAGGGCCGGTGGGTGCATGCCTGGCGCTGCGCGGAGTGGCGGCGGCAGCCGGCCTGGAGGACGACGAACTGCGCTTCAGCCCGGTGGGCGCCGGGCCGGTCGACGTCTTCTGCGCGCACTGCGGCGGAGTCACCCCGGCGTGCGCGGCCGTGGACGATGTCATCGCCTGCTCGGGATGCGAACGTAATCTCCTTGTTTATCACCATGTCTCGCGACTCACCGGCCACTACCTCGGATTCATGATCGACGCAGAGGAGCCTCCCGCATGACCGCGGTCACCACCGCACGCGACGGCACGGCCCGTTCGGCGGCCGCCACGATGGACCTGGCGGTCACCGGCATCGCCGAACCTGTACCCGGGATTCGGTCCATCACGCTCGCCGCCCACGACGGAGGCCGGCTCCCGGGATTCGTCCCGGGCAGCCACATCGTGGTACAGGCCGGCGCGCACGCTAACGCCTACAGCCTGACCTCCGACGGCTTCGCGCCCACCGCGTACACCATTTCGGTGCTGCGCGTCGCCGACGGAAAGGGCGGGTCGCGCTGGCTGCACGACCATCTAAAGGTCGGGGACACGGTGGCGGTACACCCGCCCCGCAGCGCCTTCGCGCCGCTGCCACGCGCCCGTAAGCACCTGCTCGTTGCCGGTGGGATCGGTGTGACGCCGATCGTGTCGCATCTGCGATCCGCCCAACGGTGGGGGCGGACGACGCAGGTGCTCTACACCTTTCGGGACGGGCACGGCGCGCACGCCGACGAAATCGCCGATCTGGCGGGTGACTCGGCCGAATTCTTCACCGACAGAGGGTCTTTCGCTGACCGGCTGGCGCACGCATTGGGCGATCAGCCGATCGGAACCCATCTCTACGTCTGCGGGCCCGCTCCCATGATCGACCATGTTCTCGCGACGGCCCATCGGCATGGCTGGCCGTCGTCGCGGGTACACCTGGAGCGATTCGGTGCGGCCGCACTCGACGGCGGCGACCCGTTCACCGTCACACTCACCCGAACGGGCCGCGTCATCGATGTCGCCTCGGGCACCAGCCTTCTAGGGGCGTTGGAAGACAACGGGATCGATGTCCCCAGCCTGTGCCGACAGGGTGTCTGCGGCGAATGCCGGATACCCGTTTGCGGCGGGACTCCCGTGCACCGCGATCTGTTCCTCGGTGACGACGAAAAGGCCGCCGGCGACTCACTCATGCCCTGCGTATCCCGCGCCGAGAAAGGAACCATGTTGGAGGTACCGCTGTGACCAGCGCGACGGTGGATCCCAGACTCGTCGAACGGTTCCCGTATCCGTTCGTCGACGACCGCTACCGGTACAGCACCAATGTCGAACCCGCCGGACAGGGGGTGCCGACTGCCGCGGGCCGGTGGGGAGACGCGGTCGTCGACGTGGACCCGGAATACCGCCACGAACTCGCCGAGCGTGCCGCGATCCTCGCCATGGACCCCGGCCGTCATGCCGTCCTGCCGCATATGCGCCAGGCCGCATGGGACGCGATGTTCACGCTGATGCGGGAACTGGCTGCGGCGCAACCAGAATCGATGCGGCTGACTGCGGTATCGGACGGGCGCTGGCATTGGCAGAATGACCTGCTCGAATTCGACCAGACTTTCGTCTACGGCGACGAGGCCACACTGCCCTGCGAACCGCTGCTCTATATCTGCGGTCAGGTGCAGGAGGATGTCGTGCTGCTCGACCAGCGCGACGAGCAGTTGTTCGCCGACGCCGGTGTGGTGACGTTCGCCGCCGACTGGAGTTTCGGATTCGACGTAGGGATGAGCTTTCTGGAGATCCACGGTCCGGTACCGCGCGTCCGCAGAGAAGGCGTCATCACCCGGGCCCACGAGTTCATCAAGCGACTGCAGCCCCACGCGCCCTACCGGCGCACCAACTGGACGCTGACGATCGGCCGCCGGCTGGACGTCTCGACCGAGCGCTACCACGAATGGGGCCCGGATCGCGAGATGATCCAGCACGTCGACGACGAGACCTTCGGGCGCCTGGTGCATCTGCGCGTCGAGGTGCAGCACCTCATCCGGCTAGCCGACTCCGGCGCGATCATGTTCCTGATCCGCACCTACATGCTGCCGCTGGAAGAGGTTGCCGGCGTGGAGCCGTGGCGGCGCCGCACCGCCGAGGTGCTCGCCGAACTGCCCGCCGACATCGCCGACTACAAGGGCATCATCAAATACCGCGACCGGGCCGCGCGATGGCTGCAGGTGGCGAAATGAGCAACGGACAACAGGAATCGACAGCGGCGACCGAGCAGCTCGGGCTGCCGCGATGGCCGGCCGTCCCGGGCGGTGTCGACCCCACCGGCTCCTCCTACCTGATCGTCGCCGCCGGGCGCGAGGGCGAGATCGGCCAGATCGCCAAGGGGTGGGTCGCCGAGGCCGAGGCGGTCGCGGCGACACTGCTCGTCGTCGTCGACTCGATGTCGGATCCGCGGGATCGCGACGCCGTCACCGCGGCGTTCGCCGCCGCGAGGACCGGCGTTCGCATCATGGTGGTCGGCGGTCAACACGACGTGATGGTCGCCCTCGCCGCAGCGCGATCGGCCGGTGCGCTCGCACAGGAGCTGACCGCTTACGTCACTGACACCAGCGATCTTCCGCTGTATTGCGCACACTGCCGCGACACCTTCCGGGTCGAGGGGGCTCCCGGGTCGATCGTGGACTGCCCGGGCTGTATGCGCTCGCTGGAGATCCACCCCCACCACTCGGCGGTGCTGGGCAGCTTCCTGGCGTCCGCCTCAGACGCGAGGGAGTTGCCGTGACGGCCATCTCGGAAACAGCAGGCCCGGCGCATCTGCACGCCGGATACCGCACCGGAGCGCGCATGCTGCGCGTCACGGCGGTCACCGCGCTCACCGCGCAGATCACCCACTTCCGGCTCGCGGCCGACGACGGGTCCGTGCTGACCCCCTACCAGCCGGGAAGTCATCTGATCGTTTCGGCGGGGCAGTTCCGCAACGCGTATTCGCTGATCGACGACGGGATGTACCCGACGAGCTATGGCATCTCGGTCATGCGACGCGGCGAGGGGCGCGGTTCGGATTGGTTGCACGACAATGTCAAAGAGGGCGACCTGCTCGAGATCGAGGGGCCGCGTTCGATGTTCGGCGCGGTACTCGATCAGCGAAATGCGCTGCTGGTCGCCGGAGGCATCGGGGTGACACCGGTGCTGTCGCATGCCAGGGCGATCGCACGAGTCGGCGCGACGGCTGACATCGTCTACTCCTACCGCCCCGGGCATGCCGCACACCTGGACGAGCTGCGTGATCTTGCGCGGCGTCCGGGTATCAGCCTCTACGAAGCCGCCACCGTCGAGGACACCAGAACCGTACTGGCACAACGCTTCGCCGACCAGCCGCTCGGCACCCACGCATATGCATGCGGGCCCGCCCCGATGCTGGAGGCCTACCTGCAACTCGCGGCCGCCGCGGGCTGGCCGGATGCGCGGGTGCACCTGGAGCGGTTCACCGCTCCCGAGCAGGATCCGGGTGAACCGTTCCGGGCCACGATTGGCTCCACCGGTGAGGTCATCGAGGTGCCCTCGGGGGTGTCGTTGTTGGAGCGCCTGCTCGACAGCGGCGTGCAGGTCGCGAACCTCTGCAGGCAAGGGGTGTGCGGCGAGTGCCGGATTCCCGTGCGGTCCGGTGCGATCGAGCATCGCGATCTGGTCCTCACGGCAGAGGAGAAGTCCGCGAACGACACCATGCTGTGCTGCGTATCCCGCGGCCGAGACATCGAGGTAGACCTGTGACCATCCACGCCCGTGACATCGCCGCCCCCGCCGAGCTCAGCCCGGCGGCGGCGGCATATCTGGACCGGCCCGTCGACCATCTGTCCAACCTGCCTTGGCCGTTTCCCGACGACCTGACGGAGTTCACCTACACCGTCAACGTCGAACCGGCGCGGCTGGTGCACACCACGCCGGGCGGTGAATGGGGTCGACACCTGGTGGACCTCGGCGGACCCGAGTACCCGGAGATCATGGCCGACCGGCGGCGGATCCTTGATGCCGATCCGCACCGGGTCAAGGTCCGGGCGGGAATGGAGCTGGTCTGCTGGGATCTGCTGCTGTACTACCTGCGCGATCTCGATCTGTCCTATCCCGACGTCATGCACCTGACCGAACGGGGCGACGGGACCTTCCACTGGCGAAACGATCTGCTCGGCACGGATCAGGACTTCACCCTCGGTGACTGGGCGTCGCTACCGCACGGGCCGCTGGACTTCCTGGCGCGCGAAGTTCCCGATGACCTTCTGCTGGTCATCGAGCGCGACGGACGTCTCTACTTCGACGCCGGCGCCGTCACCTTCGCCGCGGCGTGGTCGGTGTCGTTCGACGTCGGAATGGACATGTACGCAATCCACTCCCCGGTGCCACGGTTGACCCGTGCGGGGATCACGGCCAGGGCCGAGCAGTTCCTCCGCCGCCTGCCGGCGGATCGGGTCTACCGGCGGCTGAACTGGAATCTGTCCGCGTCGGATTCCCACAAACTCGACGTGAGTCTCGAAGAGCTGCCCGAGTGGGGCCGCGACATCCCGGCGATGACGGCGGCGGGAGAGTTCGGCCGGGTGCGGTTTCGCATCGAGCTGGAGCATTTCGTCCGACTGCCGATGACCGGGGCCGTGACATTCAACATCCGCACCTTCATGGCGTCGATGGAGGAGATCCGGCGCGTGCCGGCGTGGGCAGCGCAGCTGGCCACGGTGATCGAGAACCTGGACGAGGACATCGCCGGTTACAAGGGGTTCCTCGACTACCGCGACGGCGTCGTCGCCTACCTGCGCGGGAATTGAGCGGAGCTGTCGCGTGACCGCAACACGCACGAAACAATCGTAGTGTCTACTGATAGTAGACCAAGATTCACTGTGATAAACTCACATCCTGACCATGGAGACATCAATGAGTGACACCCACGATCTGGCCGGCCTCTGCGCGGCGGCGGGGACGAAGTTCATCCTCGCGCTGTTCGTCGACCTGCGGGGAAAGCCCTGCGCGAAGCTGGTTCCGGTCGAGGCCGTCGACGAATTGGCCACCAACGGTGTGGGCTTCGCCGGCTACGCCGTCGGTGCGATGGGGCAGGAGCCCAAGGACCCCGACCTCATGGCCATCCCGGATCCGGCGTCGTTCATGCCGGTCCCGTTCATCAAGGACGGCCTCGCGATCGTGCACTGCGATCCCCACGTCGAGGGCAAGCCCTGGCCGTTCGCCCCGCGCAACATCCTGCGCGCGCTGATCCAGAACGCCGCGGACGCCGGCTACGAGCCCTGGGTCGGCGCAGAGGTGGAGTACTTCCTGCTCAAACGGGCTGCGGACGGCTCGCTGGTGACGGCCGACGAGCACGACAGTTCGGCGCAGCCGTGCTACGACGTGCGCGGCTTGACCCGGATGTATGACCACCTCAGTGCGGTGTCACAGGCGATGAACCAGCTGGGCTGGAAGAACTACGCCAACGATCACGAGGACGGGAACGGGCAGTTCGAGCAGAACTTCGAATACGCCGACGCGCTCACCACCGCCGACCGGGTGGTCACCTTGCGCTATCTGCTGTCCACCATCGCGGCGGAGCGCGGGATGGTCGCGACGTTCATGCCCAAACCTTTTGCGCAGCGGACCGGTTCGGGTCTGCACCTGCACATGTCCCTGACCGCCGCGGGCACGCCGATTTTCCCCGGCGATGGTCGGGCGGACGAGCGTGGGCTCGGTCTGTCGGACACCGCGTACAACTTCATCGGTGGGGTGCTCGAGCACTCGTGCGCACTGCAGGCGCTGATGGCCCCGACGGTCAACTCCTACAAGCGAACCGGCGCCACTTCGACCACCTCGGGCGCCTCCTGGGCGCCACGCCGCCCGACCTATGGCGGAAACGACCGTACCCACTACATCAGGGTCCCCGACAACCAGCGGGTCGAGCTGCGCGGCGGCGACGGGTCGGCCAACCCCTATCTGGCGATCGCTGCGGCGCTGGGTGCCGGGCTGGACGGGATCAAACGCAGTCTCGACCCGGGCGTCCTCGGGCAATGTCCCGACCACGTGTCAGACCTGCCGCCGACCCTGCTGCACGCCGTGGACTCGCTCGACGCCGATGCCGTGGTGACCGCGGTCCTCGACGCGGCCGTGCCCGCGGATTGGCCGCAGGACCAGCGCCGGGTGTCGACATACTTCTCCGACCTCAAACGCGAGGAGTTCTTCGCCTGGCATTCCGATGTCTCCCCGTGGGAGATCGACCGCTACCTGACCGCATTCTAGAGATTGGACCAGACATGTGCGGAATCGTCGGGCTGCACCTGCGCAGCCCGGACCTGTATCCCCGGCTCGGTGAGTTACTGACCGGGATGCTGTGCGAGATGGCCGATCGCGGTGCCGATTCGGCCGGGGTCGCCGTCTACGGCAATCCCGATTGGTCGCCTGCCGGCCAGGGCTGCGTATCACTTCTCGAGATCGACACGCCCGCGGCCGAGGTGGCTGCGGCGGTGGAGATCGAGCTGGGCGTGGACGTCGCCGCGCAGGCACTGGACGCGGCGATCGTGCTGACGGCGCCGGTGTCTTCCGAAGCGCTGCTCGCCGCTGCCCGTGCCGTGTACCCGGACGCGCTGGTCGCGGGCTTCGGGGCGGACCTGACCGTACTCAAGGGCGTCGGGCATCCCAAGAGCCTGGTCGAGTCCTGGGCTCTGGCAGGGGCCAGCGGATGGCAGGGCGTCGGCCATACCCGGATGGCGACCGAATCCGCGGTCACCCCGTCGGGTTGCCACCCCTACGCCGTCGGTCCCGAGCAGTGCCTTGTGCACAACGGCTCCTTTTCCAACCACGCCACCATCCGTCGCGAGTTGCGTGCGCGCGGAGTGCGATTCGACAGCGAGAACGACACCGAGGTGGGTGCTCGCTTCGTCGCCCACCAGCTGGCGCAGGGTAAGGATGTGGAGACCGCGCTCAAAGAGGTCTGCGCGACCTTCGACGGTTTCTACACCCTGCTGGTGTCCAATCACGATTCGTTCGCCGTGGTGCGTGACGCGATCGCGTGCAAACCCGCGGTGATCGCCGAAACCGGCGACTGGGTCGCCATGGCCAGTGAGTACCGTGCGCTCGCACACCTGCCCGGCGTCGAGAACGCCCGCATTTGGGAGCCTGAACCGGAGGTGGTCTACGCATGGACGCGGTGACGGCGGCAGTGTCCGCGACGACGTTCGATCTGGCCGGCACATCGCTGCGTGAGGTCAACACCGCGCTGCACGCACCGGGTCTGTCAGGGGAGTTCGTCATCGAGAGCCCCGACGGTGCGCACAGTATCGCGGTGGGACTCAATGCCCCGGTGAAGGTGACCGTCAACGGCCACGTCGGCTACTACGCGGCGGGGATGAACCAGCAGGCCGAGATCACCATCGACGGCAATGCGGGCACCGGTGTTGCCGAGAACATGATGAGCGGCACGGTCGTGGTCAAGGGCAATGCCTCGCAGTCCGCGGGCGCCACCGCGCACGGCGGCTTGCTCGTGATCGAGGGCAATGCCGCAGCACGGTGCGGTATTTCGATGAAGGGCGTCGATATTGTGGTGGGCGGCAACGTCGGCCACAACAGCGCCTTCATGGCGCAGGCGGGCCGGCTGGTGGTCCGCGGCGACGCGGGCGACGGGCTCGGCGACTCGATCTACGAGACCCGGATCTACGTCCGCGGAACGGTGGGATCGTTGGGCGCGGACTGCGTGGCCAAACCCATGCGCGCCGAACACCTCGAGGAACTCGCGGGCCTGCTCAAGGCTGCCGGCTTCGACGACGACCCGTCGGGGTACACCCGCTACGGCTCGGCGCGCAACCTGTACCACTTCCACGTGGACAACACCGACTCCTACTGATGAGCGCTTGCGCGAAGAACATTGACCGAGATGAGCGCTTGCGCGAAGAACATCGACCGAGATGAGCGCTTGCGCGAAGTACCGCGAACAACCGCGAAGAACAAGGGACTGACATGAGTTACACCACTGACGATCGGGCCAGGATGGGCCTGCGCGAGTCGGCGACCTTCGACCGCGCGACGATCGCCGCCATCCGGCGGGCCGCCGAAACCGGCGTCTACGACATCCGCGGCTTCGGAGCCAAACGCGCACTTCCGCATTTCGACGACCTGCTGTTCCTCGGTGCGTCGATGTCGCGTTACCCGCTGGAGGGCTATCGCGAACGCTGCGGCACCGACGTCGTCCTCGGGGACCGCAACGCCACCTACCCGCTGCATCTGGACATCCCGGTCACCATCGCGGGCATGAGCTTCGGCGCACTGTCGGGCCCGGCCAAGGAAGCGCTGGGCCGAGGCGCCAGCGAGGCGGGCACGTCGACCACCACCGGTGACGGCGGGATGACGCCCGAGGAGCGAGGTCAGTCCAAAAACCTCGTCTACCAATATCTTCCGTCGCGGTACGGGATGAACCCCGACGATCTGCGCAAGGCCGACGCGATCGAGATCGTGCTGGGCCAGGGTGCCAAACCCGGTGGCGGGGGAATGCTGCTCGGGCAGAAGATCTCGTCGCGGGTCGCCGAGATGCGCACACTGCCCGAAGGAATCGACCAGCGTTCGGCGTGCCGCCACCCCGACTGGACGGGTCCCGACGATCTCGCAATCAAGATCAACGAACTGCGTGAGATCACCGACTGGGAGAAGCCGATCTACGTCAAGGTCGGCGCCAGCCGCACCTATTACGACGTGAAGCTGGCCGTGCACGCCGGGGCTGATGTGGTGGTGGTCGACGGCATGCAGGGTGGTACCGCGGCCACTCAGGACGTGTTCATCGAACATGTCGGGATCCCCACCCTGGCCGCGATTCCGCAGGCCGTGCAGGCGCTGTCCGAACTCGACGTCCACCGCAAGGGTGTGCAGCTGATCGTGTCCGGCGGTATCCGCAATGGGGCCGACGTGGCCAAGGCGCTTGCGCTGGGTGCCGATGCCGTCGCCATCGGCACGGCCGCGCTCATCGCGCTCGGTGACAACGACCCGCGTTACGAGGAGGAGTACCAAAAGCTCGGCAGCGCAGCGGGTTTCTACGACGACTACCAGGATGGCCGCGACCCGGCAGGGATCAGCACCCAGGACCCCGAGCTCGCCGCGCGACTGGATCCGGTGGCTGCCGGACACCGCCTGGCGAACTTCCTGCGCGTGATGACGATGGAGGCCCAGACCATTGCGCGTGCCTGCGGCAAGGCGCATGTGCGGCACCTGGAACCCGAAGACCTGGTCGCCGTCACGATCGAAGCCGCGGCGATGGCGCGGGTCCCGTTGGCGGGCACCGGCTGGATCCCTGGCTCGGATTCCGGGAAGGGTGGATTGTGAGCACCGAAACCGCGTCGATCGTGATCGTCGGCGGCGGACTGGAAGGTGCCGCGGCGGCGTGGTCGCTGAGCCAGCGGGGTATCACCGATGTCGTCGTGCTGGAGCGTGACACGGTGGGCGGCGGCATGACCGGGAAGTCCTCGGGAATCGTGCGCTGCCACTACGGTGTCAGCTCACTGGCCGCGATGGCGGCGGTGGGACTGGAGGTCTTCGAGAAGGCCGAGGAGATCTTCGGTACCGACATCGGGTTCCGTCAGTGCGGCTACGTGGTGGGCGTCGGGGAGCCGAATGTCGAGAATCTCCGCAAGAGTATGGCGGCCCAACGGGCCGTCGGGGTCCAGACCGAAGAGATCGGCGCGGCCGAGGTGGCCGCGATGTGGCCCGCGGCCGACCTGTCGCCGTTCGCCGCCTTCGGCTGGGAAGAACGCGGAGGCTTCGGTGACGCCTACCAGACCGCGCAGGCGTTCGCGGCCGCGGCGCGGGCAGCGGGTGTGCGGATCCGGCAGGGCGCCAACGTAACCGGATTGCTGGTGGACGGCGAGCGGGTGACCGGCGTCCGGTTGGCGGACGGGAC
The DNA here is from genome assembly GCA_018268465.1 of Actinomycetota bacterium. Classification (GTDB taxonomy): domain Bacteria; phylum Actinomycetota; class Actinomycetes; order Mycobacteriales; family Mycobacteriaceae; genus Mycobacterium. The sequence goes on along the minus strand of JAFDWN010000040.1, from coordinate 8,372 downwards.
CGAGATCTCGGCAGGCACCGTGATCGTGGCGACCGGCGTGTGGACCCGGCCGTTCCTGGCTCCGTACGGTGTCGACGTGCCCATCGAGGTGCACCGTGAACAGATCGCGATGATCGATCCTGGCGTCGAAATCGGCGATGTGCCCGTCTTCTCCGACCTCGTCTCGCTGCAGTACATCCGGCCCGACGTGCGCGGCGAGATCCTCTTCGGCAACAGTGATCTGGCCGAACTGGAAATCGCCGATCCCGACCGCTACCTCAACCGTGCCGACGACGCTTTCCTGGAGTTGACCGCCGAGAAGGTGGGCACCCGCTTCCCCGCGTTCACCGATGCGGGTATCAGCAGCACCTACGCGGGCTGCTACGACGTCACCCCGGACTGGAACCCGGTCATTTCGTCCACGCCGTTGGACGGGCTGATCGTGGCGGCCGGGTTCAGCGGGCACGGGTACAAGATCGCCCCGGCGGTCGGCAGGTTGATCGCCGATCTGGTGACCGACGGCCGCAGCGGCGACCCTCGGATCCCCGAGTCGGATTTCCGGCTGTCCCGGTTCGCCGAGGGGGATCTGCTCAAGACCCCGTACCCGTATGTGGGTGCGGGCGAGATGCGCTGACCGACAACGAAAGGCAACGAGAAACCATCATGCAGCAGGTCAAGGCCGTCATCGCGCGGGCGAAAGGCGCACCGGTCGAACTGGTCACCATCAACGTGCCCGATCCGGGTCCCGGCGAAGCGGTTGTGGCCGTGCAGGCGTGCGGTGTCTGCCACACCGATCTGCACTATCGCGAGGGCGGGATCAACGACGAGTTCCCCTTCCTGCTCGGACATGAGGCGGCAGGCATCGTCGAAGCCGTGGGACCCGACGTGACCGGTGTGGCGCCTGGGGACTTCGTCGTGCTGAACTGGCGTGCCGTATGCGGCCAGTGCCGGGCGTGTTCGCGCGGTGAGCAGCAGTACTGTTTCGCCACCCACAACGCGACGCAGAAGATGACCATCGCCGACGGGCCGGACGCCGGGGCGGAGCTTACACCCGCGCTCGGGATCGGGGCGTTCGCGGAGAAGACACTTGTGGCCGCCGGCCAGTGCACCAAAGTCGATCCGGCCGCGCGCCCCGCGGCGGTGGGGTTGCTGGGCTGCGGAGTCATGGCCGGCCTTGGCGCCGCGATCAACACCGGGGCGGTGACCCGGGGCCGTAGCGTCGCTGTAATCGGTTGTGGCGGTGTGGGTATGGCCGCAATCGCCGGTTCGGTTCTGGCCGGGGCGTACCCGGTCATCGCGGTCGACATCGACGCGGGAAAGCTCGAACTCGCGGCCACGATGGGTGCGACACATACCGTCAACTCCGCACAGACCGACCCGGTCGACGAGATCTCCCGGATCTGCTCGGCGGTCTACGACGGTGCCGAGGGCGCCGACGTCGTGGTCGAGGCGGTCGGCCGGCCCGAGACGTGGAAGCAGGCGTTCTACGCGCGCGACCTGGCGGGCACCGTGGTTCTCGTCGGGGTGCCGACGCCGGAGATGTCGGTACCCGACCTGCCGCTCGTCGACGTGTTCAGCAGGGGCGGTGCGTTGAAGTCGAGTTGGTACGGGGATTGCCTGCCCAGCCGCGACTTCCCGATGCTGGTCGACCTGTACCGGCAGGGCCGGCTCGATCTCGACGCGTTCGTCACCGAGGAAATCGGCATCGGCGATGTCGAGAACGCATTCGCGGAGATGCACCACGGCGGTGTCCTGCGGTCGGTGGTGGTGCTTTAACCACCGCATCGGTCGCCGGCTGATGTGTAGGTCTCGGGCTCATGTCCAATTCTCGAATGAAATGTCCCACGCGTGTCCATTTGGACGTGTGGGTGCGAAATCTTGAATAGTCAAGAGTGGGGATTTTGAATAGTCAAGAATTGCGCGTCCACCGAGAGCCGAGTGTGCCGAAATCGGTGCGGGTCCACACGGCCGTTCCGACGGAGAAATTCCCATCGGGGCTCCTCAATTGGGTGATCGGCGCGCCGATGGTGCACGACTCGTGTGCGAGGGCTCCCCAGAGATCGACCGGTCCTGCCTCACGACCCGCACCATCCACGCCGTCAGGGAACCTGGGGAACCCCACAGCGCTGGCGGAAGTCGACCGAGGGCTGCCGGATCGCTTGAAGCTCGTCCCTCACCTGGGGGTTGGCGTCCAAGAAGGTCTGTACCTGCGCACCGATCTGATCCCTTGGTTGGCCTCTGAGGCTTGTGAAGAAGTTGTTCACGTCGGGGTGCAGGGTGAGGTAGTTCGACGTGTCGAACGTGACGCCTGACATCACCCGGGCCATTTCGGCAGCCGTACACGGCGGCGGAACCGGCGGTGGCGGCTCGGCCGCCGCGGTGGCGGCGGTACCCCAGAGCATCGCACCGGCGATTGCGCCAGCGCCGATCGCGCAATTGACCGCGCAGCGCGCGAAACGTTCCGAGGACAACATGGCTGCCTCCTTCAACAGGTGACTAAGTCGCAGTAATTAGTGACGGTTGGCGGCAATAACATGCCAAATGAATGTACCGCGACTTTTCCCGCAAAACAGCAGTAACCTGCGATGACGACCTCAACCGAGGGAAGGATTCAGTCATGCGGATTACCCACATGTTTGTCACCGCGATACTCGCGGCATCCGCCGCCCTCGCCTCCACCCTTGTCGTCGCGCCGCCGGCTGTGGCCGACTGCATTTCAGCCAGCGGGCCCGATCCGATCATCCTGTGCTCACAGGGTGAATCCCGGAAGAGCAACACGTCACCCGTCCCGAGGGCCACTCCCTACATCCCGGTTGACTGTGATGTCGAGTGGTTGTGCAACCAGGGCCTCGGCATCGCGCTCAGTGACTGAGTGCAGAAATCGGTGACGTCGACGCGGATTCGGCGGTCGGCTTCGGATCGGCCCGCGGGCAGCGTGACCATCCGATAACGGCGGTCGGTCACCGGGTGATGCGGTCCGGCCTGCTGTAGACGTTCATCGATGCACCGCGCAGGAACGCCACCAGCGTGAGACCCGATTGGGTGGCCAGGTCGACCGCCAGCGACGACGGCGCCGACACCGCGGCAAGTACCGGAATGCCGGCCATCACCGCCTTCTGGGTGAGTTCGAACGAGGCCCGGCCGCTGACCAGCAGCACGCTGCCGGTGAGCGGTATCCGGCCCTGTTCGAGCGCCCAGCCGATGACCTTGTCGACCGCGTTGTGCCTGCCGATGTCTTCGCGCACCACCAGCGCGGTGCCGTCGACGCCGAACAGTGCCGCGCCGTGCACCCCTCCGGTGGTCGCGAACACCTTCTGGGCGGCGCGCAATCGCTCCGGCATCTCCGACAACACGGTCGCCGAGACCGTCGAGGGATCGTCGCCGGGTCCGTGGCGGCTGCTCAACTTGACCGCGTCCAACGACGCCTTGCCGCACACCCCACACGACGAGGTGGTGTAGAAGTTGCGCGTTACGTCCACCTCGGGCGCCTCCACCCCGGGGGCCAGCGTGACGTCGAGAACGTTGTAGGTGTTGGAGCCGTCGTCGTGGGCGGAACCGCCGCAGTAACGGACCGAAAGTACGTCCTCCCGTGCGGTGATGACACCTTCGGTGAGCAGAAACCCTTGTGCCAGTTCAATGTCCGAACCCGGGGTGCGCATGGTGACGGTGATCGCGGTGCCGTCGAGCCGGATCTCCAGGGGCTCCTCGACGACCACGGTTTCGGGCCGTGCCACCGTCGCGGTGTCGGTGAGGTGGCGGACACGGCGCCGCGCGGTCACCCGTCCCACGGCGTGGTTCCGCTCTGCATGCAGGCCAGCCTAGTGGGAGCGACGTCGCAGGCACCGGCGGCGAGCCATGGCGACGGTGGGGCCGGGGGAGCCAGCGGCGAGGGCGAGTGGGCCGAACCGCGGGCCGCTGCGCCGTTCATGGCAACCGCGCGATCTGATCGACGCGGACTGCGTCGGGCAGGTGATGGCCACGACTCTCATCGGCTCGGGGACGACCTGGCCCCGGGCGGGGAAACTGGGTCGCGACATCCGGCAGCGCACCGCGGTGACCCGTTCCGCCGCTTAGCGGCGACCGGCGGAGGCGGCCTAGGACGAGGGTCCCCGCGACTTTGCTGGGCTGTGTCAGCGACCAAACCCCGAGGTCCCCGCCTGCCTTAATTTGGCGGCCGACGGTCCCCGCTCCGGGCCGGACTGTGATCTTTGCGGTAACCATTGCATCGTGGCGTTGACGTCGACGTAACAAGATTGCCATCGTTGGTCCCTACGGTGGCACGGTCCCAAAGTTCGCGAATCGTGCGCGGACCCGCACCGTAAGGAAGTCCATTGAGCGGAAACGCAGTCCGTCTGCAGGCGATCACCAACGTCGAGGCTTATGTGCCTCCGGCCATCAGTTTCGACCCGGCCGAGGAGCCGGGTGAGATCTTCGGATCCAACGTATTCACCAAGGCCGAGATGCAGTCGCGACTGCCCAAGTCCGTCTACAAGTCTGTCGTCGCGACCATCGACAAGGGCGCCAAACTCGACCCGGCCGTGGCCGACGCCGTCGCCGCGGCGATGAAGGACTGGGCCCTGGAGAAGGGTGCCACCCACTACGCGCACGTCTTCTACCCGATGACCGGCCTGACCGCCGAGAAGCACGACAGCTTCCTGGAGCCCGTCTCGGACGGCCAGACGCTGGCCGAATTCGCGGGCAAGACCCTGATCCAGGGTGAGCCCGACGCCTCCAGCTTCCCCTCCGGCGGTCTGCGCAGCACGTTCGAGGCCCGCGGCTACACCGGCTGGGACGTCACCAGCCCCGCGTACATCCTGGAGAACCCGAACGGCAACACCTTGTGCATCCCGACGGTCTTCGTCTCGATGACCGGTGAGGCGCTGGACTACAAGACCCCGCTGCTGCGCAGCCAGCAGGCGATGGGTACTCACGCCGAGCGCATCCTCACGCTGTTCGGCCACAAGGGCCTGGAGAAGATCGTCTCCTTCTGCGGTCCCGAGCAGGAGTATTTCCTCGTCGACCGGCATTTCTTCCTGGCCCGCCCGGACCTCATCAACGGTGGGCGCACCCTGTTCGGCGCCAAGCCGCCGAAGGGCCAGGAGTTCGACGACCACTACTTCGGCGCGGTGCCCGAGCGCGTCCTGGGCTTCATGATGGATACCGAACGTGAGCTGTTCAAACTCGGTATCCCGGCCAAGACTCGGCACAACGAGGTGGCTCCCGGCCAGTTCGAGATCGCCCCGATGTTCGAGCGGGCCAACATCGCCGCCGACCACCAGCAGCTGCTGATGACGATATTCAAGACGATCGCCAAGAAGCACGGCATGGAATGCCTGTTCCACGAGAAGCCGTTCGCCGGCGTCAACGGGTCGGGTAAGCATGTGAACTTCTCGATGGGCAACGCCCAGCTGGGGTCGCTGCTGGTGCCGGGCGACACGCCGCATGAGAACGCCCAGTTCCTGGTGTTCTGCGCGGCCGTCATCCGCGCCGTCCACAAGTTCAGTGGCCTGCTGCGCGTCTCCGTCGCCTCGGCAACCAACGACCACCGCCTCGGTGCCAACGAGGCCCCGCCGGCCATCATCTCGATCTTCCTCGGCGACCAGCTCGCAGATGTGTTCGAGCAGATCGCCAAGGGCGCGGCGACGTCGTCGAAGGGCAAGGGCGTCATGCACATCGGCGTCGACACCCTGCCGTCGCTGCCGACCGACCCGGGTGACCGCAACCGCACCAGCCCGTTCGCCTTCACCGGTAACCGCTTCGAATTCCGCGCACCGGGCTCGGGGCAGACCATCAACGTTCCGATGATCATCCTGAATACGATCATGGCCGATTCCCTCGATTACATGGCCACCGTGCTGGAGAAGGCGGTCGAGGACGGCTCGGACTTCGATTCGGCGGTGCAGAAGCTGCTCACCGAGATCATCACCGAGCACGGTGCGGTGGTGTTCAACGGCGACGGCTACTCGGACAACTGGCAGATCGAGGCCGCCGAGCGTGGCCTGCTCAACCTCAAGACCACGCTGGACGCCATCCCCGAGCTGATCAAGCCCGAGGCCATCGAGGTGTTCGAGAAGTACGGCGTGTTCAACGAGCGCGAGCTGCACAGCCGCTACGAGGTGCGCCTCGAGCAGTACGCCCTGACGATCGCGGTCGAGGCCAAGCTGGCGCTGGAGATCGGTTCGACGGTGATCCTGCCGGCGGCCATCCGCTACCAGACCGAGCTGGCGCAGAACGTCGCAACGCTGAAGGCGGCCGGCGTCGAGCCGAGCTTGACCGTGTTGGAGGCGGTGTCCGCGCCGATCGCCGACCTGACCGAGGCGCTGGCGACGCTGAAGACGGCGCTGGGAACCCATGTCGAGGGCAGCTTCGAAGAGGCCGCGCACGCCAAGGACGCGCTGCTGCCCGCCATGGATGCGGTGCGGACGGCCGCTGACACGCTGGAAACAGTCGTCGCCGACGATCTCTGGCCGCTGCCGACCTACCAGGAGATGCTGTACATCCTCTGAAATGCCTGATGACGGGGCACTTATTGCGTCTGGGTCCGCACCCGGTCCGCAGTAAGTGCCTCGTTCAGCATTTGGGCCGCAGCTTTTCGCGTCCGGTCCTCCGCCTTGGGCCACAGGTGCGAGTAGGTGTTCAGCGTGAGGCTGGCCGATCCATGGCCCATGGCCCGCTGGACCGTCACCACGTCGCACCCGGCCGCGATGAGCCCGGAGGCGTAGAAGTGCCTCAGGTCATGGAGCCGGAAGTCGACCCCGGCCTTCCCCCGAGTGATCCGCCAGAGGTAGTCGGCGCTGTTCTGGTGTAGCGGGTCCTCGCCAGCGCCGGGGAACATCCACCGCTCTGGGTCGTCGTCGGGGATATTCACACGGACGTGCTCAGAGAGAATCTGCACGAGGCCCTGCGGGGCGTACACCGTCCGCTCGCTGCCGTACTTGGGTGCGCGGATGTCCACACCGCCACCGTTGACGAGCTGGGCTTGACGCTGGACGCGGACCTCCTTGCGCATGAAGTCGATGTCACTGACCCGCAGCCCTGCCGCTTCCCCCAGGCGCAGACCCCCGAAGGCGCAGACCGCCACGAACGCCGTGAACTTCTCCGGGGCGTGATGTAGGAGAGCGCCGACTTGAGCCGTCGTCGGGATGGTCATCGCTGCCTCAGCCCTCCGGGCGCGGGGGAGGGTGACCTTTGCTGTCACGTCGAAGGTAATTGCCCGGTCTGCGACCGCGGCCCGGATGACAGCACGGACATGGTCGAAACGGGATCGGATCGTGTTCGGGGCGAGCGGCTTGTCAGCCATCGCCTTGATCCACGCTTGAATATGGCTGGGCCGCAGCCGGTCTAGCGGTACATCGGCGAACGTCACCGAATTGATAGCCTGGTCAACCTTTTTGACGGTGCCCGGTGCCCATACCTGGGTCGGGGACCACAGGTCGAAGAACTGCTTGAAGGTGAGCTTGCCTGCGATGGTGGCGTATTCGCCCCGCGCAACATTCTTGAGATGGACCTTGGCCGCTTTCTCACTGGAGAAACTCGCGGACCGCTCCCGCGCGTCCTCGTCAACCCAGCGTGCCCGGTAGCGCTTCCCCTGACCGTTGCGCGCCTTCGGCTGGTCGTCGTCGTCAAACCATCGATCCTCGATGTACCCCAGGTCAGAGGGGTTGCGCTTGGTGCCCATGAGGGGGGAGCCTACGCCGCCCTAACACAGACCTATGGCATTGCTGGGGATTTCCCCCGGCGTGTCGCGGCGGAGTTCGGCGCACGCCGGAGTGAGAATCGATGGACCGGTGATCGCCGGAACCGAGCGATTGAGAAAGCTAGAAGTGCGCGAAAAGCCTTTGAACACAGCGGAACTGTATGAATGCACGGGTATTCCCGCTGAGACGTGGAGATACTGGCGAAGCCTGGGTCAGGGACCCAAGTGCTACCGGCTGGGCAGGCGGGTCCTCTATGACTGGCCCGATGTGCAAGCGTGGATGGAATCGCGGAAGGCAGCCACCTCGCGGGGTGGGCAGTGACCCCACTCGACACCCTGCATGACACGTTCACCAGGTGGCTGGGCGACGGCTACGACCTCGATGCGGTCGACGCTGTGGTGGCGGCGGCAGCCGCGATCAGGCTTGACGGTGACCCCGTCTGGATTCTTCTTGTGGGTGGGCCGGGTAACGCGAAGACGGAGACCGTGTCCTCTCTCAGTACCTCCGGCGCGCACGTGGTGTCCACCATCGCGTCGGAGGGTGCCCTACTCAGCGGCACCAGTAAAGGGGAGCGGGCCAGCGATGCGACCGGCGGATTGCTGCGGGTGATCGGGGACACCGGAGTCCTGGTGCTCAAGGACGTGACCTCGGTTCTATCGCTACCGGCGCAAACTAAGCCTCGATCCACGGATCGGC
>JAFDWN010000003.1 GCA_018268465.1 Actinomycetota bacterium | reverse complement strand
GAATCGCCAGGATGTGTTCAGCGATACCGACAGGGACACGACGGCGACGAGGTAGCAAGCCAGCGCGACCCACGGTGCTCGTTGTTCACGTTCGCTGGATGCGGCGGTGTCGTCTGTTCTGCGCCCCGAAGTGGTTTCCCTGTTTACGGCGTGACCACTTGAGTGGCCGATCCCGGTATTGCGCCGGTAGGGTCCGGCACTTTCCACGGGGTCTGTCGCGCCGCTCATCGTGTTGACTGCCCTCGCGGGGGCGGTGTCGTCATCGTGGTGGGTCATCGCCATGACTTCAACCGTCATGGGCGCTGGAGCTGTTTTCAAGACCACCTGTAGCCGGCGGTGCCGCGCGGCCGGTCCAGCGGCTTGCCTCCGGGCAAGTGCGTTGTCGGGTCCATGGGTTCGCTGAAACCACCGATGACTCCGCACCTTTCACGATCACAGGCGCGTAGGCAGCAGGCACGACGAGACGCGGCAGGGTCTGCGCTGCAGCGGATGCCGGCCAGACCGATCAGAGCATGGTTGACGGTGTGACAACGAGGCAGGATCGGAGCCTGCTGGCATTCGCCATTGCTGGCCGTTTACCGCCAGTTGTGTTGCTATTCCGCGGATTGCGCCTTGTCGTAGGCCTCGATGATCGCGGCCGGCATCCTGCCGCGGGCTGGCACCGTAATGTTGTTCTCCTTGGCCCAGACTCGGATCAGATGCATGTCGTGGCGGCGGCGACTGTTGGTGGGTTGTGACCCGTTCTTGCCGCGGCCATTGACTCTGCGACTCTTGGCTATCCACGGTGCAAGTTGCTCGCGCAAGGCTTTGTCGTTCACGAGGTCGATCTCGTAGTCGACTCCATCTAGGCCGAATTGTGTAGTGGTGGCGCCGGATTCGCCGCTGATGTCATCGACCAGTTCGATGGTGACTGTCTTGGCCATTAGGTCTCCTCGCGACGGTCGGCGGCAGAGGGTGGGGGTGCCGCGCCTCCTGGCGGTGGTCCCGCGGTTGGCGGGTTCTTTCCTCCGCGCTGCTCGCGGTTTGTCTCGTCGGTGTCATCTGGTGTGCGATGGCGCCCGTTGGAGTCGCCGTTGCGTTCCGGCAGCGGCGATGATGCTCCGTCTGGCGGGTATGGCTGGGACGGCTGCCGAGGGCTTCGACCGAATGCCGCCGCCCAGTCACGCTGCTGACCGGCCGGGGGCGACGTCGGCGCTGACTCGGGGGGTGTGGGCTGATCGTTGTGGGGTTGCGTTCCGGGCGCGGGCTGCGCGTTCCGTGTGCGCCGCGGCGGCAGGGGCCCCGGCGGCGGGATCCGCGGTGTGTCTGGTGGCCGCCCGACCCCTGTGGCGTCCCTGGGTGGCGGTCGTGTCCAGGGGGCGGCGGCCGGGGGTCGGATCGGTTGTGGTGGTGGCGATGGCGGTGTCGGGCCAGGCTCGCGTACCGGCGGGGGCGACGTGATCGGATCGCCGGGCTGCGCAGCAGGGGGCGGCTCGGCAGACGCCGCCGTTGCCGGGGGCGCCGGCAGCACGGGGTCGACTGACCGCTCTGTGGCGGTCCCCGGATGTCCCGCGAGATCGTCAGCCAGGTCGAGACGGGTACGGGTCGTACGGTCCGCTGTCGGCGGCTGTGAGGCCTCCGTGGTGTCCTGCCCATTCGGCTGCCGGGGAGACCGCACTGGTGCGGGCCGCGGCCGGGTGGCGGGTGGGCGGGGCCGGACGGGCACTTTCGGACGGTCGGCTTGCCGCACGGGGCCCCTGACGGTCGTGGGCTGTGGACTGACACCCAGGATCCGCCGTTCCTCGTGTGCGGGCACGGAGCGTACCCGTGCACTGAGCCCGGTCCTGATCTTGAGTGTGAAGCCGAATTGATCATCGGTGTCGACGAGTTCGATATCGGCGTCGCATGCCTCGTCGTCGGTTAGCACGGTGACCTGCGGTAGGTGCTCGGGCCAGTCTTCGTCGGTGTCGATCACCAGCACGGTGTCCTGGTCCAGCCCGGCCAAACCCAAGGCGCCGGAACCGCGTTGCGCCGCGATCGCGGCGTCGTCATCGTCCAAGCCGTCATCATCGTCAGCGGCCCAGCCGGCCGGGTAGTCATCAAGGATGACGCCCGATACGGCCAACGACACGATGGGCTGCCACTTGTCGCGTTCATCGGTGATGACCAGCAGCGGTCGGCCGGTGACGCTGGCCCGCAGAGCGGCTTGCCGCAGCAGCACTGCGCTTTGGCACAACACGGTGATCGGCCCAGACAGCGAAAGGTGGACCGAGGTGTGGTCGCGGGGATCTCCGATCGACCCGATCAGCGGACCGGCGGGCCCGAAGGGCAGCACAGGGGCGGCCGGGCCCAGCGCCGCCGACGGCAAGGGCGCCGTGACCGGCAGATAACCGACCCGGAACTGCTGCCACATCGCTGTTTGCACGCCGTAGAGCGGTCCCAGGCGCGACACCGGAGGTGCCGGTGGCCGCGCATCCGTGCGGTAGCGCACCAGCGCGGCGATGTTTGTGGCGCCATTGGCCCCCGGTGTCAGCCGCACCAGCGTGGTGACCGACTGCGACAGCGGCCAGGTCCACCACTGCGCGGCGTCGTCACCGATATGTGCGGGGTCGGCGTAGTAGACGCCGGTGAAGCCGCTGCGCCCTTCCAGGTGCGACCAGTGGTCAGCGATCGGCGCGTCGACATGCAACAGCGCGTTGACAGCATCGATGGCCTCGGCACTCGCGGGCCGGGCGTCCAGGCCGGAACTTGCGAGCGTGTCCGCGATCCGCAGGCACGTTGCCGCGGCGACGCGATCGGCTGCCTCGGCGTCACCTCCCCGCCGGTCGATGGCGGCGAGGTTGTCGTGCAGGTCGGTCCGCACCACAATCCAGCTGCTCCGTTCGGCGGGCGCCACGGTGGGTCCAGTTATCTGCTGGTACAGATCGGCGAATCCACCGGTGGCGCGAAAGCCGTCGCTGATGATGTCCGCGGTGTTCACCCCGACGTCGAGGACTTGGCCAACCAGACCGGCGAGCTCGCCGATGTCGAGCACATTGGGGGTGCGCTCTTCGGTGTCGGTGACCACCGACGGCGCCAGCGGGTCATTGTGCAGTTCGACAAGGGTGATCAACTGCTCGTTTTCGGCCACCACACCGATAGGCACGCCGTTGATGAAGACGTTGCGGGCCGGCGGCGGGGGCTCGGCCGCGACCGAACGTCGGTGACGCAGCCATGTCCACCACGTGGACATCCAGTGGGTGAGGGCGACGTGATAGATCGTGATGAAGACCACGAGCATCAAGACGATGGGCACGGCCGCTACTGCAGCGGGATGCAGCCGCCCCAGTGTGGCCATGACCCAGGCCAACCCGGCAATGATGACCAGTACTGTGCGCGGCACTGTGACCCGCACGCCGAACATCGGCGGTTTGGTGAAACCCTGTGCACCGCTTGAGGAAATGTTGCTGGTCATGGGTGGCTCTTTCTGCGCAGGGCCGCCCAGGCGCCGATGGCCAGCAGGATGGCGCCGCCGAGGCCGAGTACGAGGTAGGTGGCGGTACGGCGCGGGGCGTAGTCCGGCGGGGGTGGCGGCGGCGCCGGATGGATGATGTTGTTCACCGGCAGGGTCGGCGCGGGATCGGCGACATTCCAGGTCAATGCGGCCAGCGGATCCACGACGCCCCAGCCCACTGAGGGATCCGGTGTGGTCGGACCTGCATGGGCGGTGGCTTTGAGCCGGTGCATCACCTGGTAGGCGTTCAGTTCGGGATACTTTTGCCGTACGAGTGCCGCGACGCCGCTGACGTAGGCCGCCGAGTAGGAGTCGCCGAACATCGGCACCAGGATCTGGTCTTGGCCGGGTAGACCGTTGACGAGGTGCCCGTCGGGGAAGTTCCCTGTGCTGACGATGTTTTCACCCGGGGCGGCAAGGTCCACCCAGGGCCCCTGCAGGGTGGTAGTGGAGGGTGTGCCATCGTTTTGGACCGACCCGACAGCCAGCACGTCGTCGGCCCACCAGGCCGGCGAGGCGATCGTCACCACATTGGCCCAGCTGGCCGGGTCGGTGCCGGGCGGCGGCGGGTTCTGCCGGCAGTCGCCACCGGTGTTACCTGCAGCGACCACCACGACGACGTTGCGTTCGGCCACCGCCCAGTGCAGCGCTGCACCCAGCTCACGATCATCGGCATGGCGGACCGCTTTCATGCACGACACCATCGAAATGTTGATGACCGTGGCGCCGAGGTTGACGGCGTGGACGACGGCGCGGGCCATCGCGCGGAGATCGATCGCTGTCTCAGTGAGATTGGGGTCGTCGGACTGGTCCGGGTTTTGCAGCCGGTAATGGGTCGACGACTGCCGGATGCTGATGAGTGCCGCATCTGGTGCCACACCGACGAACGCGTCACCCGGATTGGGTGCTGCGCCAATGATTCCGGCGACCATGGTCCCATGAGCATCACAGTCGGTGAGCCCGTCGCCATCACTGACATAGTCCCCTCCGGGACGGAGGTTGCGTAGCCGCGGATTGGGGGTTACTCCGGTGTCGATGACGGCCACCGTCTGCCCGGCACCGGTGGCGAACGGCCTTGTGGCATCCAGATTGAGGAGCCGCCAACCCGCTGGCGGGTCGGCGAAATTCGATCCAGGCAACACGCCAGGTACTTGGCACTCGACCTGCAGCTGCATCGGCAGCTCAGGCCCGACGGTGTCGGGCGGCACTGCCGCGGCGTCGATCGTCGGCGGGGTCAGCGCGTGGGCAAGTCCCGCGCCGGAGAACACCGCCATCAGCACGCTGATGACGCACACCATGAACAGTCGGTAAACGATCGACCGCACCGCGCTCACCCGATCCTCAGATCGCGCAGGACCGCGAAGATCCCGGTGACCCACGCCGCCAGCGGGTACACAGTGACCAAAGCCATCCAGCCGAAGATCTCGATCAACCGCGCGACTCTCGGGTTGACGCCTCGTGGGGTCACTACCACCGCAATGGTCACCAAGACGACGATGGCTCCCACCACCACAGCCAGGACCACCACGGGTTTCCAGCCGTCCTGCCCGGCCAGCAGAAGCCGCGCCGCAGATCCCACGATGACCAGTGCCGCGCCGGTGAGCATCGAAAAGGCTTGCAGCGCATTCGACATCGTGCGGCCCCAGATGATCAGAATGAACGCGACACACGACACAATGACCATTTCGATGCGGTAGTGATAGGAGTGCGGATCCATCGTCCACACCGCGGCCGCCGCCGTCGTGACGGCAAAGGCAACGACAAGCCCAGTGGTCATCTGCACAGCCCGCCGCGACCGTCGTCGCACCGTCAGAAGTTCCTGCTCTCCGATCTCGCCACCGACCTCCATCTTTTCGCCGTCGGCCGGAACCCTCGGCAGGGTGATCCGCGCCAGGCCAGACGCGATAGCACTCGCGTTCTGCAAGCCGATCAGGCCGGCGATCAGGACACCGGCGGCGATCGCCGAGGACCGCAGATTCGTGTACTCGGCCACCGCACAGATCACGGCCACGATCGCCATCACCGCGCTCAGCGCCGTGGTGATTGCCAGATGCCGCCGGGTCAGCAGCAGCGCGCAGACGGCCCCGACAGCAACGCCCACCGCTGACACCATGACATGCGGGATGCCTGGCGATCCAGTGCGCTCCGAGATGGGAATCACTTGCCCCACAACGGCTGTAGCCGCCACCCACACCACTGTCCAGGCGGTGGCGGCGTCGCCGCTCTCGTAACGGCGCGACGCCGACCACATTCCCGTGAAGGCCACCACAGCACCGATGCCACCCACCAACACCCACCACCATGAGTAGGAGTTACTGATCCACAGCAGCCACTGCGCAGCACACACCGCGACCCCTCCGAACGCCAGGCCGACGAGCCCTGCCTGGCGCGCGGCGTGCGTGTCGAATGGCCGTCCCGCGGCGGCCGCTTCGGTCGCCGCGGCGTCGATGACGTCTTCGGTCACCTTGCGGTACCGCTCGGTGGACTTGACCGCCCGCAGTTCGAGAACCGCACCGTCGGTGACCCGTGCATCGTGAAGAGACTGGTGGGGCTTGAGGGGGCCACCGATGCGTGCCAATGTCCACTGGCTGCCGGCCGGGGCGGTGATGGGGTCACCGTCGCTGAGCTGGTCGACGACGTCGCCGATGTATTCGCTGATGGGCGACTGGGTCGGCAGCACAAGATCCTGCTGGCGAGCCTCCAACGCGGAGTCGCCGTACCACACCGCGACACGCGACAGAGCCGTCCCGTTGGTCGTCGGCGCCATCATGCCTCCTGATCCGTGTGAGGGCCGGATTACCCGTGAGAAAGCTGCGTGGCGCTAGCTGGCGGTCTTGGGGAAAAGGTCTGACACCGCTGCGGCGATTTCCAGGTACCGCCGACGACTCTTTTTCGACAGCAGCTTCAGGTTGATCTCGCGGCCCTCGTGCACGTGCCGATCGAACGGGGTGACGAAGATCCGTTCCTGCGGAATCTTGCGCGTGAACTGTTCCACCACTTTGTCCACGACGACATTGGGCTTGCCGGTCTCCGTGTGGTTGATGATCAGCACCAGATTCTCCAGAAGCTTGAGATATCCGGTGTGCCGCAACCAATCCAGTGTGCGGTCGGTCTCCTCTAGAGCATCGATCGAGGCGTTGGTGACCACCACCACGGCACGCGACTCATGCAGCACCGACTTCATGAGCTCGGACTTCAGAGCCGTGCCACAGTCCAGCAGCACCACCGAGTAGTACTCCTGCAGCAACTCCATCGCCGACTCGAAGTCTTCCCGCTCGACGATGCGCTCCGAGCGGGCGAAGTCGGGCTGGGCGAGCACCTCCAGTTTTGACACCTTGTCGGAGGAGGTGTGCGCCCGCACGTCGTGATAGCGGCTCACCGATGGATCCGAGACGAGTTCGATGATGCTCAGGTGAGTCTCGCGGCCGTGACGCTCGGTGAGGTTTCCCGAGTCATTATCCAAGTCAACCGCGATCACCTTGTCGCCGCGCACATCGCACATCACCGAGCCGAGCGCCTTGGTGGCGGTCGTCTTGCCAACGCCGCCTTTCAGGTTCAGAACAGCGACAGTGAATGTCGTGCGAACAGGGCGAATCACTCGCTCTTTAAGGCTGATTTCGTACCGTTCATCTTTGCCAGGGCCGATGGTTATACCCGGAAGGATCTTATTTAGCGCGGCGCGCCATCCATGCTCGGCCGGCACCGACATCCGCCGCACGTCCGTCTTGTCGAGCGCGACGTGTTTCGAGTCGTCGCGAACATCTCGGCGAGCCGGCACGCGGGTGGCCGGAAGCGATACCGCAGCGGGTGGTGGCGGATAGGAGCGGCCCTGCTCAGGCTCGGCATACTGGGCCGGCTGCTGGTGGTGGCTAGGTGGCTGCGGCCGCTGCTGATAAGGACGGCCCTGCTCGTACGGGTGGGCCGGTGCCTGATTGCGCGGGCCTTGCCAGTCGCCGCGGTCGACGACCGCGGTCATCTCGTCCGGCGACTCATCGGCCGGCTCGGGACGCTGTTGCGGCGGGTTCACTGGGGGCCCCTGCGGCGACCCGCCGGCGGCGGGGCCTCGCGAAAAGGCTCCGTAATACGGGTCTGGTTCATTGCTCATAGCTTTACCGTAACACCCTTCTGCGCCGAATTACACGGGGACAAAACACCAGGTAAAAATATAGCGGCACGAGTTCTTATACCCGTGCCGCTATATTTGTCGGTGGTGTGTCGGCGTCAGCCACCGAACGACGACGCGTTGATCTGCTCCTGGTGTGCCGTGTTGTTGGTGGACTCCTCCACCGCCGAAAGGTAGGAGTCGACGGCCAGCTTGAAATCCTGGCCGTGCTGGTTGAGCGTGCGCTGCTCCAGCGTCCACATGTCGGACGCCTCGCCCTGCCAGATGGAGGCACCCTGGGCGAGGTCGCCTTCGAGCGCCTCGTTCTGCCCCTGGATGGTGTTGGCGTGGCCGCGCAGGACACCGACAGCCCCGTGGATCGAGGCGAAGTCCCAAACTTGCTGACTCATAGCGATTTAACTCCTTGTTGTTGAGAGGTTAAGGGAAGGGCGGTCAGAAGGGCAGCGATGCGCTGGACTGGACAGTGCCAGCGCCGTCGGAGTCGACGTTGACATAGCCGCCGGCCGACTGCCCGACCCGCTCGGAGATGCTGTTCAGCTGGTTGACCAGCTGGATACCGACCTCGTGGAGGTGCTGAGCCTTTGCCTGGGTGGCGGTGCCGGTTTCACCCACCAGTCGGCCCTGCAGCGCCTGCACTTCGCTGAGGAACGACGTGAGGGTTGCCTGCTCGGCCTGCGCGGTCGACCCGATCGAGTCGGCCACGGCCTTCTGGGCTGCGGTGTCGGTGTTCAAAGCCTGAAGGGGCATGGAATGTCACTCCTTGTGTGTGTTGTGCCATGTGATGTTGGTTTCTCGATACTGCAGATCAAGCCGCTGATCCGCGGTGCACTGTCTCCGTGGTCAAACCCCCTCTAGAGGTAGGCCCGCGCCCAGAGACAGTGGCGACGCGGAGGCTTACAGTGGATCCCGTCTCTCATATCAGCCAAAACGATCTCCGCGGCATACGCAAGAGGACCGCCAGGCCACCCCCTTTCGCTCTTTGACCAGGTAGACCGGCCATTACTGCTCGTCGAACACTTCGAAGCCCAACGCAGCCACCACCGGCTTCTCCTCGGCGACCGGTTCGTCGAGGACGACCGAGGAACCCTCCCCGCGGCCGAGGGCGCCCGCCATGGGCCCCATCATCCCCGTTCCGCTGCCGACGGCACTCGAGCCGCCGGCCGGCGTCGCCGTCGTCCGCACAACCTCTTCGGCCGACGCCGCCGGTGCCGGTGCAGGCTGCGCCCACCCGGCCGGGGACCGAAGGGTGGACGTGCCACCGGAACTCGCCGCCGACAGCAGGCCAGCACCGCCGTACCCGCCACCGGCGGAGCCCACAGGGCTAGTACCGTAAGCGCCGAGCTGATCTGTGGAGCCGAAATGCGAGACAAGGTCTGCTGGGGAGATGTTCTGATTGGCCAAGTCCCCGCCGCCCATATTCTGGAACAGCGACGTGATCTGCTGCAGCGGTTGGGAAGCGGTCTGCATCAGCTGTTGCGGCACCTGACCAACGACTTGTCCGGCCTGTGAGAACTGCTGGGGCACCTGTGACGCC
Organism: Actinomycetota bacterium; assembly: GCA_018268465.1. Taxonomy (GTDB): domain Bacteria; phylum Actinomycetota; class Actinomycetes; order Mycobacteriales; family Mycobacteriaceae; genus Mycobacterium. The sequence goes on along the minus strand of JAFDWN010000003.1, from coordinate 84,132 downwards.
ATCTGAGTTGCCATTTGCGTCGCCATCTGGGTGCTCTGAGTCGTCTGACTCGCCCCGTCCTGCGCGGCCTGCGTACTGGCTTGTTGGCCGGCGAGGTTGCCCGCTGTCGCGGCGAGCTGGCCCATCTGTTGCGCCTGTCCCCGCGCGGCACCCTCTGTCGCCGCCACCTGCAGTTCTGCCAACAAGGCATCGCGGCCCATGCTGGCCGGCAGCTGGGCGGCTGTCTGCGCCAGAATCTGCGCCAGACCAGCTTCGGGCAGACCGGGGGCCGCCATGATGCTGGGTGCGACGGTGAACGGCGGGAAGGTGGTGTTCACCCCCGTGGCCGCCGAATACCCATCCATCGCCCCAGCAGCACGGTTCCACAGCACCACCAGGTATTCAAATTCGTTCATCCCGATCGGAATGGTGTTCACACCCAGGAAGTTGGTCGCTTCCAGCGTCGCATGGGTGATGTGGTTGGCAGCGATCTCGCCGAGGGTCGGAGTCTCGACCACTGCGGTTCCCCAGCTGCCGCCTTGCGCGGCGGCGGCCGCGGCCCGCTGTTCGGCCATCGCGATGATCGACGCCATCCATGCCAGATAGGGTTCGAATGCGGCCTGCGCTTTGGAGGCTGCCGCCCCCTGCCAGGTCGCTGTCACCATGGCGATCTCGGCGCGCAGCGTGGCCATCGCGGCGGTGAAGTCGACCGCGACCGCCTGCCAGCCAACCTCAGCCTGCATCCAGGGCTCGGCGCCCGCCCCTGCGATCAGCCGCCCGGTATTCGCTTCGGGCGGCATCCCATGCCATTCCACCATCGACCGATATTCCCCCCGTCGGGAAACTCCTGCCTGTTAGAGCACCGTCACAGCGCCGGCCGCGTCGACCGCGTCATAGGCGGCCGCGACCGACGTCAGGCCTTCTGCAGCTAACCCCAGCATCGCCGTGCCCTCCGCCGAGGTGGCGCTGAAGTCCAGCCCCTGTGCGCTGAACGCGGTGGAGGCCAGCATCGACACCGTGTCGATACCGGACGGCACCAGTGCCGATACCACGGGCATCGCGGCGGCTGTCGTGGCGCCCTGCTGAGCGGTGACAGCGGTGACGCCAACCCCTCCAGCCTGGAGAGCTTGGGAATTCACCTGCAACATGTTGATCAATCCTTCCGTCGGAACACACTCAATGATCGAGCCTTACACGTAGGTCGATGACCTGCAATAGGACCGTTATACCCTCCGATTGGATATCCACCATCCTCAGAACGAGCCGGCGCCCGGCAAAGCCTTCTCCAGTTCGGGCACCACTGGCGTTTGGATCACCTCCTGCCCGTCTGAATTCAGCAGGATGCCGCGACCTTTCGCCTTCTTGTCCAGCCGCACCGTCAGCACCGGCCCCTCGCTGCGAAGACCCGACATGATCAGGTTCGTACCGCCGGCCTCGTTGTTGAGCTTGGGCAGCGAATTCCCGGAGCCGAGCATCCGGTTGGCGCTCACCATCGGGCAGGCCACCACCGAGTGGATCCCCATCATCGGCGCGTTGCCCCAGTGCTCGGCCAGCGGCGCGAACCCCGCGGGAGCGGCGTTGGCCACCGCCGAGTAGTCGTCGACGAACAGGAAGATCTCCGGGCCGCTCCACCAGGACCGTGCCCGCCGCTCCTGAATGGTTTCGGTGCCTTTGAGACGACGGTTCTCCAGCGACCCCGCCACGCCCATCATCACCGGTGCGAGGTCGGTCGGGCTGGTCACCAGGCTTGACCGTGCCACCGTCTTCTGGATCTTCGGCGGCGCCGAATACTCTCCTGCCTTGTACTGCGGGTTGGGCACCTCTTCGACGGCATCCCAGCGCAGCAGGTAATCCTCGTCGATGGCATCGAGCAGTTCGGATCCCTTGAGATCCACCACGAAGAACCTGACCTCATCGGGGGTGAAACGCGACGTCAGCGACTTCATCATGGCGGCGATCAGATGGGTCTTTCCGCACTTGGTGCCGCCGAAGATGTTCAGGTGCCGACCGGACATGAAGTCAAACAGCACCGGTGAGAGATCCTTTTCGTAGAGACCGATCGGCACCGTCCACTTCGAGCCCTTCCAGTCGGCGGGCACGTGCAGCTGCGACGCGTCGATCCGCTCGGGCAGAACCCGCACCTGCCGGGCACCCTCGCCCTGCCACGTCGCACTGATGTCAGCGATCGCCGCCTCCAGCCCGGCGTCATCGACGGCTTCGACCTCGTCCAGCCGGGGCGCACCGATCATCAGGTGCAGGTGGCTGGCCAGGTCGAGCGCGCGACCCGGCACGTCCGCGGGGATCGACTCGGCGAGCTTCTTGTTGCTGACCCCGGACAACTCTGGCGAGTTCAGTTTGAAGTCGATGCGTGTGTTGAAGCTTTGGTTGAGGTTGCGGCCCAAGTTCGAAAACACCTGTAAGGCGACCACGACGTGCACACCGACCGCCAGGCCGTTGTTGGTGATTTCGGCGAGCACCGGCACGAGATCGTCGTGGTCCTCCTTGAACGCGTCGAACCCGTCCACGAGCAACAGCACGTCGCCGAAGCCGTCATCGGCCGCCGTTCCTTCGGCGACCTTGTCGCGGTAGCTGGCCATGCCCGTGATCCGGAGCTTGCGAAACAGCTCTGATCGCTTCTCCATGACCTCGGTGACCTCGGCGAGGACGCGCCATACGTCGTCGTTTGCGCGGCGCAGCGCAACACCGCCGACGTGCGGCAGCCCTTCCAGAGCCAGCAGCTTGCTGTCCGCGCTGAAATCCAGGCCGTAGATCTGCAGCCGGCGCGGGCTGTTGAGTTTGGCTGCCGCGATCGCCAGGGTCTGCATCGCGACCGATTTGCCAGATCGGTTGCGGCCCAGCATCACGAAGTTGTTCTCCGCCAGGTCGACGGTGAACACCTGTTGAGCATGCTTAAACGGCACGTCGAGCAACCCGATCGGCAATGTCAGCACCGCCTTGTCGCCGGGCTGCATTCCACTGTCGGCGACCAGCCGGCCCACCGGCGTTGGCTGCAGCAGTGGTGGCAGCCACAGCTTCAAGCAGTCATCGCCGTGACCGGCGAGTTGGTCGAGGATCACCGATTGCACCTCAGGGGCGTTGTCCATCTCCTCGGCCGTACGCTCGACCGGAGCCACCTCAGCCTCGGACTCATCGTTCTGCCCGGGGATAGGCACCGCGGTGACAGTGAACGGCGCAACTCCGCCAATGCCACCGGCGGCTTGTCGCTCGGTTTGACTCGCGATCAGCTCATCCGGCGGAAAATACAGATCTGTCGGATTGGCTGCCCGGAAGTAGACGGGGTCCGCGCCGCCCACCTTGAGATATCCTTCGCCGACCTCGGTCAGGTAGTACGCGGCTTTGTCCTCGATCGCAGCCTGTGACTCAGTGCCGCTGGCCGTCTTCATCGCGATCTTCCAGCCGCAGTTGGACAGCAGTGATCCAACCGACACGCCGGTCAGCGATTGGGTCGCCAGCATCAGACAGATGCGGTCCGAGCGGCCTTGCATCCCCAGAAACTCGTAGTCGGCCTTGAACTCAGGGTGGTCTTTGAGCAGCGCGGTGAACTCGTCGGTGACGATCAGCAGCGTCGGGAAGGGCGGGATTTTAGCCCCGCGCTCACGAGCCTTCAGGTAGGTCCGCGCGTCCCGGAATTTCTTGCCGGTCGTCGCCATCCCCATTTCACTGCGCAATCGCTGCCGACGTTCCACCTCACCGCGCAGCACCGCACTAAGGCGATCGATCATGTCCTGCGAACTCAAGTTGGAGATGATCTCGACGGTGTGCTTGAGATTCTCGAATCCGTCGAACGTGGACTCACCCTTGTAGTCAATGAGGACCAGGTTCAGCTCCTCGGGTGTGTGACGCGCCACCAGCCCGAGAAGCAGGTTTACCAGGAAGGTGGACTTCCCGGATCCGGTTGTCCCGAGGATCAGGCCGTGTGAGCCCATTCCCTGCTCGGCTGGCTCCTTGTTGTCCAGCTCGACTGGCGCCCCAGCCTTATTCCAGCCGATCGGCGTGCGCATCCTGCCACGGTCACCTTCGAGGTGACGGCGCCACAGACTGGTGCCCATCTTGCCCACGTCCCCGACGCCGTGCAGGCTTGCCCAGGAGTGAACTGTCTTGCTGGTATCGGCAGTCCCTCCAGCCACGGCTTGTTGATCGGTCGCCGCACGCCAGCGTGCCAACCGGCGCGCAATCTGGCGTGCCTGCTCTACCCCGACGGTGTCGACGGCGCTGAGCCAGGCGGTCAGCGGATCATCGGCGGTCATCTTCCGTTTGCGGGCCCGCCTGTCAGGGGTGACCTCCACCCTGGCTCCCATGACCGCTAAGCCGTCCTCGTCCTGGCCGCCGCGGCGCAGCACTGTAACGGCTTCCATGCCTTCGCCGCACCCGGCGATACCCCGCTCGACCCCGTCGGCGACGACGATGAGCCACGGCTTGTTGCCGGTGAACGCCTCGTCAGCGGAGAAGTCGCCACGGCCGGCGAGGATCATCTGTAGTGCGGCGGGTCCGTCTGCGGGGGTGTAGACCATCCGCTCGGTGCCCATCGCGTCGCGTCGGTGCGGGTTCTGGTTGTGTGGAAGCCATTTGATCCAGTCCCATTGCTCGGGGTGCTCCGTGATGACTGACACCAGCATCAGATTCGGTGGATGGAATACCGCCAGTTGCAGCAGCATCGACCGGATGACGCCGGTGACGTCGCCCGTCCCGAAGACCTGCACGCTGCGGTGTGTTTTGAGGTCGATGATGGTGGGCATTCCTTCGACGGCGCGATGAGCGCGGAAGAACCGCTCACCGAACACCCGGCATACCGGCTCGGTCACGTTTTCGGGCGGCGCGTCGACCATTTTCATGCCCCCGCCAAGTCGCTGACGTGCAACGCCGGCTCGTACGGACAAGAAGTAGGTCGGATCCTTGGCTGGACGAGAACGTTCCCATGTGCGCGGTCCACCGACCATCGCTGCCAAGGCGCTGGGCGGAGGGGCGAAGTGCGACAGGTAGTCGTACTGTGCGACGGCGCGGCCGTAGACCTTCGTTCGCAGGTTCGACAGCATCTCCAGGTATTTGCGCCGAAGGGCATTGATCTCAGCGGTTTTCGGTCCACCGCTGTTGCCGTACCCACCCAGCATGCCGAGGGCCGATGCGGCAAACATGAGCGGAAACATCAGCATGTACGGGCTGGTTTTTCTGACTCCAGAGGCCAGGAAGATGCCGATCATGCCAATGATGGCCACCACCATGAGGATTGGCAGCAGTTTCTGCCACTTGTTCGGGGGGACAACTTCTTTGATCTCCGGAGGTGGTGGAACCTCCGTTTCGACACTGACCTCTTTGCCGTCGGGCACGTCGACGGGGCGGCGCGGCGGAATCCATGGTTGGGTACTCAATTTCCGCTCTTCCCTCCGTTGAGAACCACCGCCAGTGGCGACGGTGGCACCGTGTCCTGCGCAACAAGTGCCGCTTCCTTGGACAGTCCAGGTCCGGCGGCCAGGACCGCCAGGATCGCCCAGGGCGCCGGCAGCGGCGAAGACAGGCCCAGCGCCGACGCCGGCGAGGTGCCCCCGGTAGCTCCCTGGTTCATCAACCCGTAGCGCACACCTCGATCGGACACCCACCACTGGGTCTCCGTCGCTGGGGAGCGAGGGTCCGACCCTGTTGTCCGAACGTAGAATCCAGATCCGGGTGCCGCATACATCGAAACTTTGGGCCGCGACACCAGGTCATGGCGCCACAGGGTCCGCTGCTGTTCAGTGAGAGGAAGCGCCGGAAGGAACGCCAGAACGGGAGTGGCCTGCTGCTCGCCAGCCTTCTTCTTCCACTGCCAGCATGTCACCGGATCAGTCAGGCTCGCAGCCGAATGCAGGGCTTTCTCGGGGAACATCGAGGTGTCCAGGCCCGGGGACGCTGCGGGCAGACGCGCAACGACATCCTGTGACACCGTCGGAGCGACGTTGGCGCCGAAGGCATTGGTGTTCCGCAGAACCGAGGCCATCACTTCGGGGATCTGCTGGACTCCACCGGCAAGAACGACGTACCAGCTCACCGAATTTGATTGCGGGACTCGAAGGACCGATCCGATCACCACGCCCGGCGCAACTGGGTATGCCGGTGGGGCACCCGCTTCGGGAACGACCGGCGAGGTGATCGGACGGCTCGCCGGGATAGCGTTGAACAGATCCTCACTGATGATGTCGATACTGGGGAACCGTTGCAGCCCCAGGCCGAGGACCAGCGCGGTGTCGTCGATGTTGATCTTGCGGCGTACGCCGTTGTTGAGCAGCCAGGTCGCCTGATCCGGGCCCTGCACGATCCGCGCAGCCGACGGATCGACGTCGAGCAGCTGTTGTTGGTCGCCGGCGATGACCGCCGTGTGTGTCTCGGGCTGCGCTGTGCCCGGCCGGTCGATGACATCGCAGGCGCTCCACACCGAGTCGGTCTGAGATGGCTGAAAGACCTGCTCGGGTGCGCCGGCGATGCCCACCAGCGGCCCGCGCGGCATGTCCTGCACCTCTTGGGGTTTGACCTGCGCAGCCTTGTCGGGGTTACCGATGATCAGCTGCGCTGACACCAAGTTGAGGACGGGGTAGAGCTTGTTGTCGATGGTGACGTACAGCTGGGAGGAGTCGCGAGCCTGCACGATACGCGAGTTGTCCCGTAGCCCTTGGGGTTTGAAGTAGGCCAGTGCGACCGCGGCCAGGCAGATCAAGGCGACCAGTGCGAATCCAACGATCTGCGCCGTCGCTGTGGATCGCGCCGGGTCGTGACGCATGGTTGTGTCGTACCGCGTCAGCGCATGATTGAGCCTGGCGACCAGAAACTTATATCCGCTGACCTGAAGTTTGGAGGTGGGTATGAAGGGCATCAGCCCACCTCGGCCAAGGCTGTGGTCAGATCGATCCCGCTGGAACTCGATTCGGCCACAAGGACTTTCCGCAACCCGCGCGCTAAATCTGCGCGCTCAATCGTCATGAGCAGTTGCTCGTCCCCCTCGACGTCGTCGTCGAGACTGTCATCGAGGCGCACATCCCGGTAACCGGCAGCGCTTTCCAACGCTTTACGTACGAATCTGCCGTTACCAACGACATCAATTGCGCTGCGAGGCTTAACAGTCGCTGTGTCTAGCTGGTCACGGGCGTACCGAAGGAGACCATTTTGGCGATCTGGGTCATCGCTGCTCTCACGCAAGGCAGCCAGCACGCCTTGCAGCAATTCGACGGGGTCACGATTCTGAGCCCTTGTTGATAGCCTGGCGAGTTCCACACACACGCTGCGCAACAACTCGATACTCTCGGCGGCGAGCAACATGTCCCCGCGGCCGCGGGCAAGTGCCTCGGCGATGGCAACGAGTTCATCTGGGGTGTAGGTGCTGAACCGGAACCGATGCGCGAATCTGCTGGCCAAGCCCTCGTTGACCGCCAACAGCTGGTCAATGTCTTCTTCGTAGCCGGCAATGATTACCACGAGCCGGTGCCGGAAGTTTTCGAGATAGGTCAGCAGTGTGTCGACAACAGCCTCACCGAAGGCATCCGCGTTGGAACCCTTGTTCTTGGCGCTGACTAGCGCATACGCCTCGTCAATGAACAGCACACCGTCCATGGCGCGCTCCACCGCGGCACGGATCTTGGCCTCTGAAGTACCTAAATGCTCACCGATCAACTCTTTACCTGCGACTGCGACAACGTTGCTGGTCGAGACGATGCCGAGCCCGCACAGAGTCTTGGCGATCACCTCAGCCACCGTGGTCTTGCCGGTGCCTGGCGGTCCGATAAAGATCATGTGGTTGGCCGCCGCCGGATTCTTCACGCCGAGTTTGCGTCGCTTTTCAGCCATACGCATCTGGGCTCGGAATGTCCGGACCTGTTCCTTGAGGTCATACATGCCCACTTGGGCGTCGAGCTCGGCGGTCGCTTCGGCGAGTTTCTCGGCGCGTACGGCGGCTGCGCGTGCCTCGACGAGATCAGCGGAACTGGGACCAGTGGCCGGATCCCACGGATCAGTGCGCTCGGCGATCGCCTCGACTGTGGTGAGTTGAAGACGGATGCCCTTGTCTTCGAGAGCCGCGCTCACCTCCGGCGACGGCGCGGCGGCGTTGACCTTCTGCATCAGGCTCTTCGCGGTGTCTTCGTCTCCGCGCTCCCGTGCGATCAGCGCCGAAAACCACTGCGCCACCGGCACTGCCTCCGATAACGTGGCCTGCTCGGTGACGATTTTCAGATGGCCAGCGGCTTTATCGAACTGTCCGAGATAGGCGTGGGCGATACCGAGTGCCAATTCAACTGCGACCTTGAGCACAGCATCCCTGTCGAACACTGCAGGGTGCTCGGTCAGGGTGTTGATGACATCCGGCCAGCGTTGAGATCGGTAATAGATGGCGGCTTTGACCCACTGTGTCACAGAGGTGGGTGTGGCCTCTGCGAGGGCGTCGATCGCCTCGGCGTAGTCCGGAAGGCTCCCCGTGGCCAAGGAACTCGCCAGAGCCGCGGCCAGTGCCGATTGGTCGTAGATCGGTTGCTCCAGCGCGACGATACCCATGCCGATGTCGAATCGCGGCCAGAGCTGAGCCGCAGCGATTCCCATCCGGCTGACTTGCGCGTGCATCTGCTGGCGAGCGCGCCACGCGCGGTACATCGTGCCGGAGGCGTTGTCGCCGCACAGCATCCGACCCAACCACGCGTCACACATCGCTGGGTCCAGATCCGAGGCGGCAGTGAAGTACCGCATCGCCTGTTGGTGATCGGCGTGTCCGCCGTCCAGGATTCCCAGAGCGGCCACACCCGCTTCGAAGTTCTCCGTTGCCGCACTCATACGGGGTACCTCCTGGCGAATTCGGCGACTTCCATCTCCCGGTACTCCTCCGGTGTCGGCAGCTTTTGCACGCGACGGTAGAAACGGTCCATCCGGTCAGGGTCGCGGCCCTGAGCGGCCACCGACGCCAACGACCACAGCCGAAGTTCCATCCGGTATTTCGCGCGCGCGAGTTGCCCAAGGACGACGATTTCCCGACCCAGGTCAACATCACCGAGGTCCAGGGCGTCATCGTCGAGCATCAGTGCGCTGACTTGCCCCCTCCCGTCGCAACTCACTCCGACCGATCCTGACGGGTTGTAGACCGAGAACTCCCGCGGATAGAACTCTGTCTCGATGTCGGGTAGAGCCTTCTCGGTTGTCACGCGCTCACATCCCTGCCTGAATCCTGATGCCACGTACCGTTAGCGAGCATCGACACGATCTCACCTAGCTCTTCGTGCCCCGGCGCGGCAGCGAGCCCGCGTCGCGCATAGGCCAAAGCCGTGTCGGGTTGCTCGACGTGGCGGGCGGCAAGCTCGCGGCATACGTCCCCGACCAGGGCCGTCATCGCCGGTAGCGCCTCAGTGGCCCATGACGGCGGCTCGGCGCCGAACGGCGGCCCGGTGACGAGTTCGGCTGCGCGCGCGAGATTCCCGGTCGACGACGTCACTGGATCGGATCCCACCAGCGCAACGAAGCTGGCCCAGTCGCTGTCGAGGTCGATGCGGTAACCGTCGTCTGTCGCCACGGGTTGCACACCTCGTCGCCGGATTTTACTCATCGCCACGTGAAAGCTCTTCTGTTTCTGCCGTTCCGGCCCGTAGAGCAGCTCACATAGGTGCGTTGTGGGGATCGGCTGAAGCAGCGCGATCGCCCCGATGATCTGCTGCTGCATCGGTTGCAGCGCAACACCATCGGAGTCAGTGACCTCGAAACGACCGAACACCGTCATCTGCCCACCGTCGGGAGCACCGCCGCCGTCACCGGCGGAGTCCCCTGCCTGCGGCTCCGCGGTCTGAGCGGCCGGACCTTGTCTGGGTTCGATTGGCACTGAGTAAGAGTCAGCTGCCGCTGAGGTTGGTTCGCCGCCGTCGGCATACCCGGCGGCCGTGGGTGTCACCGGCAGGACTGCCGGCCCCTGCCCCCGATCGTGCGGGCGGCCCGCCTCATCGGCGAGGGCGACAGGTTCTGGGCCGGCAGACGTGGCCGCTGCCACTGCAGGGATCCGCAGTGGACGCACAGGCCAAGAAGTTCCGGCGGCGAGTACGTCGACCCAGCCGGGCTGAGCTCCGTCGACAAGCGGGTCAGCGATGACCACCGTCGCGTCCGGGCTCTCACTGAGCCGCGCGCCCGCCAGTGTCTGCTCGTCCCCCTCGGCGCCTTGAATCTGCGCCTGCAGCAGCCAACTATCGATCAGTTCTGCACGGCCATGGCACAGCACACCGATCTCGTCGATGGCCAATGCGTTGACCGCGATGACCTCGCGTTCGCCGACGCCGACCACAACCAAGACCGGATCTGCTGAGGAGTCACGCAGTCCGGGCTCACTGCCGCGCGGCGCGCGCAGCCAGCCCGGCTCGTCGTCCTGCTCCCAGGGGGCCGGCAGCCGCCCTGGTTCGGCGGAGAATTTCACGCGGATCCAGTGCGGGTCGATACGCACGACGATCACCCGCGAGGAGGTCAACGAGTGCACCCCACCCAGTAGCCGGCGCGCGGCGCCGGTGAGGCATTCGCTGACCAGTTCCGCCGGGGTGATGATCGCCGCGGTCATGCGCGCGACCTTTCGGCCGAAGCGCTGTGATCGTCGGAGGCGCCGGCAGCTGTGGTGGTGGTGTCGGCTGGACCGAACCACAGGTCGGGATCCAGGTCGGGTGCTGCGTCGCGGGCGGCTTCTCTGCGGCGGTCGTTGAGCACCGCATAGCATTCGTGTAACCCCGCCATGATGACGTCGCCGAGCTGGGCAGCACTGTACCGCTGGGTGACACCCTCACCGAGGTAGACGTCGGTGACTGTGCCCCATCCGTCGACTTCGGGCATGACGTCCGGATCGTTCGGTGCTGCCCGCCGGACCCGCAGGTTATTGAATGCCGCGTCTTCGACTGCACCGATTGCGTCGCTCAGGCGCTGACTCTCGGCCAGGAAGTGTTCTACCGCGGGATCATATGCCACCCGTCGTCCCCCTACGTTTCTGTCGGCCGGGAGCGCTTGCGCTGGCCCGCGATCGGTTCACTCACTTCGACGCTGTCTTTGACCAAGGGTTCGTCGGGGAACCACTCGGGGTTTCGGTCGATCTCTTTGCCGTCGGCTCCCTTGTTGCCGTGGGGCATCATGCCCATCGGCATCATGCCGCCACCCATAGGCGTGCCGCCGCCGCGCGGAACCGCGGCAGTCGGCACCGCGGTGGTGGTGGCCGGTGGTGGCGCGGGGGCCGACGGGGCGGGTTGCTCTGGTAGGCCAGCGGGCATGGTGCGGCCGCCCCCGCCGGCGCCACCTCCGCCACCGAGGCCGCCGAGAGGATCACCTCCGGAACCGAGCTTGCTCAATGGATTTCGTGGCGATCCACCACCGGCACCGCTCGATGGTGAACCGGCATTTCCTAGTTGGCTCGCGGCTTGGCTGGCAGCCTGTGTGGCTTGCTGTCCGGCTTGTTGGATCTGCTGGCCGACCTGGCCGAGGGACTGACCGATCGCGCTGGCCACCTGCGTGGGAATCGACATCAACGTCTGCATCATCTGGCCGGCGAGCTGGCCGGTCTGGTTGGCTGTCGGATCCGCTGCTTGGGACAACGGGTCATCAACCGTCCCGAGCTCTTTTGCGCCCTGGTGTGGCAGGTGGGGATCACCGTCTCCTCCGATGCGCGGGGAATCTCCTGGGTGGTCCACATCCTCGTTGGTCCCCCCGGCACTTTGCCCGAAGGTGGTCATCGTCTTTGCCGAGTCCTCCTTCATTTGGGTCATCTCACCCTCGTGTTCGGCGGCTTCCTGGGCGCCTCGGGGATCCCCCGCATTGGCTCTGGCCGCTGCTGCCAGGAACAGCTGACGCGACCGTTCGTAGTCCTCGGCGCGGGGATGGTCGGCGACAGCGGTACTCCAGTGACTGGCGACCTGTCGTGCTGAATGAGCTTGTGCGCCAGCAGCTGTCGCCGAGTTCTCCATCCAGCGCCCGAAAGCCTGCAGCCTTCCTGACAAAGCCTCGGCATCCTGGCCTTGCCACGACGCGGGAAGCCCTCCGGCGAGTTGCTGCAACGATTGAGCGGCCTGGCTGAGGTTGGTAGCGGCGGTGTCCCAGCCCGCGGCGTGCGCTTCGAGACCACTTTCACCAGAGCCGGAACGCAAGGCGAGGTCGACCACGTCGGGTTCAGCCGGAACAGTGGCCAGCGCCGCCGGCATGTCGAAAGGGAGGTCGGGGATCGTCACGGCCGGGGGCGTCGGGATGTCGGTCGGGGTCACGGCAGCGGCCGCCGCTGCTGGAGTCCCCTGACCGCCCACGCTCGCGGCGCCTTCGGCGTCGGTCACCACATAGCCAGTCAAGGCGGCGGTCACCGCTTGGCCGCCCTCGGCCAACCGCGGGATACCGGCTGCCAGCTGAGAGCTGAGCTTGGCGGCGTTGACAGCTACACGGTTGGTCGCCGCGACGGACACCGGGTCAGAGCCAGGCGGTAGTGGCGGCGGAACGGCCGCCGGAGCGCTCAGTGCCGCGGCCGCTGCCGACAGGGCGGCAGAAAGCCGCGGTCCCACTTCGGCAGGGTCGACGCGTACACCAGCCACTTACAGCACACCACCCGCCGCGGCGTTCACCGCAGTAGCCCCTGCGTCGTCGGCATCCTCGTATCTGCCGGCCGCGTTGGTGAGGTTCTGCCCCATTGCGGCATGTTCACCGCCGGCGCCGGTTGCCTGATCGCCGACTCCGGTGAAGAAGGCCCGCATAGCGGTGCCCACCGGGGCAGCGATCGGCCCATGGCAGCGCAGGAATTCCTGCTCGACGTCGACGATCCACTGTTTGCACGCGCTGCTGTAGTCATCGAGCTGGGACGCCGCCACGGCGTTGCCATCGGCGGCGGTCCGCAGCGATGCGGGATCAACGGAAATGCGCTCTGAACTCATGCGGTAATGATCTTTCAGCCTATAGGGGTTTTCAACAGGCCTGCGACCACTCACTGCGGATTGCTCAGCAACCGCCGCCAAGACGTTTGACACGCTTCCCTCCCCTCTTTGCTCGCCAATCTATACCGCTAATGTACTACGCTAACATGTGTCTGTATGGGGCGCCATCGGTCACACTGCCAATCTATGACGGCCAGCCCCTGTGAGCACAGATCACTAACCTCCCCCCAGGCCGCCCCGTGAGCCGGCGCGTCCTACGCGGATTCGACCCCTCCGCATTCTCCCAGGCCCGCGAGGCCGCCGGCCTCAGCCGCAAAGATTTGGCCCGCCTCGCTCGAACCGGCCGCGCCACCATCGACAACTGGGAAACCGGCCGGGTCACCCCGCAGATCGACGTCCTCGTCCGCGCCGCCAAAGTTCTCAATGCCTCAGTCGACACCTTCGTCAACATCCCCGCCAACCAGCGATATCCCGGCGATCTGCGCGTCTTGCGTGGGCTGACACAACCCCAGCTGGCCACCGCAACCGGCCTGAGCACCACCACCATCGGCGCCATCGAACGTGGCGAAGTCACCCTGTCCGACACCAACGCGGCTACCATCGCCGCAGCTCTCAAGCTGAGCCCACAGACCTACCAGCACGCCTTCGAACGCGTCCGGACACGACCGCCCGGCACGCCGGCGTAAATCACCGCGCCAACCGCAGGGCCATCTGTTGCCCTCAAAGCAATGAGCATGCGCGATACTTTGAGATATGGACCCCGTTGACGCCCTCTTGCAGCAAGCGCGCCAACTGCTGGGCGCCTCCACCCCACCAGACCCCCAACCCACCACCCTCGGTGAACCCAACCTCGCCGCCCAACACCCAGCCAGCTGGGACGGCGACTCCAGCGCCCAGGCCGCCTCCACCAGCACCAGCCTCGACACCCAGCGCGACCAACTCCGCAGCACCCATCACAACGCCACCACCACCATCGCCACCGCCAACACCATCGGACAAAACGCGCGCGACAACCTCACCGCCGTCGAAACCGCCTGGCAACAAGACAAAAGCACCTTCACCCCGACGACCGCCCAAGGCCAGGCCGCCCTCCTACAAGCCGGCCAGCAACGCATCAACGAAGCCGCCCACATCGTCGAACACACCGCAAGCCAGTACCAAAGCGCCGCACAACAACTCCAGACCCACACCACCGAACTCACTGGCGGCTCCACCGACCCCACCATCCAGGCGGTTGATTTCACCGAACTGCCGCAACGCCCGCAGACCGACGATCCGCGCAAGTACTGGCTGGGGTCTGACGACATCGTGACTCTCCAGCCAGGCGCCCTAGGGCCCCACGGCTACATGGAGCTCGCGCCGAACTCCGGGGTGTGGGTGCCCGATCCCCACAGCTTCCCGGTCGGAGTGGACCGGGCGCCGACTACGAGCCCGATCGACCTCAGCCGCGTCGTCCATCTGACGCCAGGCCAGCTGGGACCGTACGGCTACGACGAACTCGTCCCGGGCTCGGGCACCTGGATTCCCAGCCCAAACTCTCTCGTCGTCACCCCTGATCCGGGTCCACCGCAGTCGCCGATCGACCTGCGCAAGATCGTCCAAGTTCCCGCCGGACAGCTGGGGCCATCGGGCTACACAGAGTTGGTGCCCGGCACCTGGGTGCCGGACCCGCGCGCCAACGGACCCCGATAAACCTCGCCTTCATCCACCGAACCGACGAGCTGCCCGAATCCCCCAATGCGGCCGGTTGTCACGACTCAAAGCAATGAGCACGGGCGATACTTTGAGATATCAGCCCCGGCAGCAAGCGACTTGTCACACCACCCAACTATCATCGAGCATTCCGTTTAACCCCTCATGTGGGTATTATCGGGAGCCATGGGGAGTAGCGCTGCCGAAGCCGACCTCGCGATCGAAGCGGCCGGCCAGTGGGGCATGTTCACTGCTGCTCAGGCGACCCGCCTGGGCCTCACCCGCAAACGCCTCACCCAGCTGACAGCGGCCGGACGCATCCACCACACCGACACCCGCGGCGTCTACCGCTTCGCCGGCACACCCGAGGACATCACCCTCGACACCCTCCGGGCACTATGGCTGGCACTGGATCCAGAGTCGTTCGCCGGCGAACGACTACGCCGCCTGCACACCGGCGGCACCGACGCCATCATTTCCCGTCTGGCCGCAGCACATTACGTCCACGGCCTGGGCAGCCTGCACCCTGACCACCTAGACTTCACCGTGGCCGCCCCACGACGTAGCAACAATCCCCTCGTCCGCTTCCGCGTCGCCGAGCACACCACCTTCCAGGTTGTGGCCGGCCTGCCCGTGACAACCATCGCCCAAACCGTCGCCGACCTCTACAGCGACGGCATCGACGCCGGCCACCTCGGCGACATCCTCACCGATGCCCTGATGAGCGCTGCAGCCGACATGGCCGCCATCAGCGCCGCCCTCGACCCGCTCACCGACAACCACGGCCGAGACAC
Source organism: Actinomycetota bacterium (assembly GCA_018268465.1). Classification (GTDB taxonomy): domain Bacteria; phylum Actinomycetota; class Actinomycetes; order Mycobacteriales; family Mycobacteriaceae; genus Mycobacterium. The sequence continues at coordinate 68,777 of JAFDWN010000003.1, read as the reverse complement.
CATCCTGCACGCACTGTCCGTCGTCGGCGCACCCGAAACCCTCGCCGAGGCCAACGAGCTGCTATTCGCCAGCCGACGATGAGCTGGTCCAGCGACTACCGCTCCGAACGCGCCTTCTGGGTCGCACTGCGGACTCGCGCCACCCAGCACTCGCGCACCGACCACACACACTCCTCCCAGGAACTCATCCGGCAGTTCGTGATCCAGAGATTCATCGCCCGGCTGTTCACCGACACCGCCAGCACCCCGTGGGTCGTTGCCGGCGGCACGGGGATGCTCATCAGGATGCCCGGAGCCCGCGCTACCCGTGATCTCGACCTGACCACGCTCACTCCCGACCTCGGCGAACCCCACGCCGTCCAGCAGGCATTATCAACCGCCACCGGCGCCCACGACGCCGACCCCTTCATCTACACCGTCGACACGGGAAAGCCGTTCACCGGCGCGGTACGCGGCACCAAGCTGCGAATCACCGCCACCATTTCAACCGACCGCGCCGCCACCTTCGGCCTCGACGTCGCCGCCGACACCATCCTCGTCAGCGATATCGAACACCAGCAGATGCACCCTGCCGTACCCGGCGTACGAGGACTACCTCCCCTGCCGTCGGTCCCACTGTTCCCCCTGGCCAGCCAGATCGCCGACAAGGTCGTCGGCGTCATGTACCGCGACGACAAAGACCGTTCCGCCAACCGCTACCGAGACCTCGTCGATCTCGCCCTCTACGCCCAATCCGTCGACGTCAGCGCCGCCGCCCTGCACTCTGCACTTGCCGCCCGCGCCACAACCCGTGACCAGCCCCCGCCGGACCGGATCCAGATCCCATCAGGCTGGGACGCCGGCTACGCCCGCACCGCCGCCGCCACTACCCTGCCCGCACCCCTGCGCGCCGCCGCCACCGCCGCCGAAGTCGTCAACGCCTGGCTACAACCCGTTCTCTCCGGCAGCGTTGCACCCGAACACATCTGGGACCACGGCGCATCCGCATGGCGACCACCTGATCACGCCCCGCACCGGCCCGGCCAGGTCTGGGTCCGCCCCCACACCCGGGATGGAACACCGATCGCCGACTACTACCGCAGCGCCCCGCGCCGCCCGTAGAACTCGCGCACAGACCCCGATTCAGCCCGCCCACCGGATCTGCTGTGGCGCACTGTAATCGCGGCTATCGCCGCACGCAGCGAAATCGCGCTCACCAAGTCGTGTGCACCACAGACGCCCGTCGCCGCGCAACCGGCCATTGTCGGGCGCCCGGCCACCGATCCACTGAAAAGCCTCCACTTCTGCGCGATGTGAGCGCTGAACGGCCGCCACCGCCGGATCGAGGTCACTGTCATGACTGGCGATGATGACCAGATCAATCGCATCACTCTCCGCGGCGGAGACAACCGCCAGCGCACAGAGGACGTCGATGCCCTTTTCGCGCGCTTCCACCTCCGATTGCAGCGCGGGACCGGGTCCAGTGCTGTAGCGCTGCTGCACCACGCGATAACGCAGCGGGAGGTAGGTCACCGTGACAAGCGGGTCGGTCTCCCATTCACTTTGTTGGGCAAGGTTACGCTGATAGCCAGCGAGGTCGTATTCGGGCTCGGGCAGCCCGCGGAACACCTGCACATCAACGAGTTCCGCTTTGCCGCGGCCGGCGGCAGCGCGCACGGCGAGCAGTCGTCGCGCGAAGGCTCCCGGCAAAATCAGGCACTCGTGCAATGGCCGTTCACGACAGAATCGCTCATGCCCTCGTAGGTGGACGTTCTGGTAATCCACGATCACTGCCGCCCGGCGCGCGGACATCATGCCCTCCTCAGGTTCTACCCACGCCGCAGCCGGCGCAGGCATCCGACCACCAGCACCGCGGCGAGCACCCCGACCCCGACAGGGATGAGGACCGGCGCAACATGCACGGCGTCGGAGACGACGATGGACCCGAGTGAGCGAACGTATCGAGCAGACTTTGGTGGTGGTGCCCGGCCGCGGTGAGCGTGAACATGATTCTCAACGTAGAAGGACGCATAGACGTCTTCCAGAGGACCAGCCAGCCGAGCCGGAGCCGCCGCAGGCAGTCCCGGTGAACAACGCCGGGAATCTTGCTACGTTCCTTGATGTGCCCATGCTTGCGCTGCACACCATGCATTCCGGCCCTCCGGAGTTGGCCGACCAACTGCCCGCATTGGCGCGGTTGGCGATCGCGATGGACAACACCGGGGAGTTCCGCTACTGGTACGCGAACCTGGAAGCGCCGTGGCGGATGAGCTTGCCCGAGGACGTCGACCCGGCGCAGGTGCCGCAGGGCTGGTTGCGCCGTGACGGCGGCCGGCTGGTCTACCTCGCCCGCGAGCTGATCGTCGCGTTCCCCGCTGACACCCCGCCCATGAGGGTGGACCTGCCCAACATCGGAGTCGGTGTTGCTGTCGTCACCGATCCCACCCTCGTCCAGGATTTGGCAATGGACCCGGCCAAAGTGGCCTATGTTGGCGGCTTCAGCGGCGACTTCACGGCCAAGGCCACGCCGCTGGCCGCCCGCCCCGCTGGCCGTTGATCCGTCACGGGGTCCGACGCGCTCTCCGCACTTCCCCAGCCGGTAGTCATGACCGCGGTTAGGCCAGCCGGGCAGCCGGTGCAGATCCCGGTGTTGTCGGCGACCCAAGCGCCAAGCGCACGACATCGCCTACGTCACTGTCACCCGAGCCCGCATGCTGCTCGACCGAGGCGGCCTGCGTGGATCGACAAACACCAGCGGTGACGATAACCACACGACGCCTCGTGGGGGTCAGGCCTGCGGAAGTCTCCCCGGCGATCTCGGTGCCGGATCCACCCGGCCACTGCCGAGCCAGCTGCGGCGGCAGTTCGTGTGATTGTCGCCGATCAACTCACGCTGCCGCCGACCAAGGCCAGCATATTCACAACTCCTGAATGAGGTGCTCGACGAACTCAGGAACACGTCGAGTCGCCGGGCCAATCCAGCGGTGATCGAACAACCCGCCATCAGTGGCGACCTGATTGATCTCGTAGGTCTCGGCGCCGGCGGACCTCGCAATCGCCGCGAACTGGCTGGCCGGATACACCGTGCCTGACGTGCCGATCGCCGCGAAAACACGTGCGGTAGCGAGCTTTTCCACGATGCCGTCCAAGCCGATCGTGCGCTCCCCGAACCACACTACGTGGGGCCGCCACTGCGTATCGGTCTCGACGACGTCGTGAGTCCACTCCAGCACCTGGCCGGTGTGCACGTGGCGGATCTTGCGCAACTCACCATGCATAGCGGTGATCTCGACAGTGCCGGCACGTTGATGCAGATCGTCGATGTTCTGTGTGACCAGATGCATGCGCGGCCCGAGGTGTTGTTCCAGGCGTGTCAGCGCGTGGTGCGCGGCGTTGGGTTCAGCCTCGTGGAGACGGCGACGTAGCCGGTTGTAGAACCGCTGCACGGTGACCGGATCGGCAGCGAAACCGTCGGGGGTCGCCACGTCCTCGCGGCGATGCCCCTCCCATAGACCGTCAGCGCCACTGAACGTCGGGAGTCCGGACTCCGCGCTGATCCCAGCCCCGGTCAACACCACAACCTCGGTCACGACCGCTCTCCCGCCTCTTGCGATTCAGCTGGACTCCAACAGCTGGTTCAGCTTATTGATCTCTTGCTGCCGGCGATGTTGACGCCAGCCGTCGCACACCAACTGCACCAATTCATCGGTGGCCGGATCCCGGCGATGCCGCGCGATGCCTTCAGCCACCAACAGACTGACCAGTTGATGTGGCCGTACACGCAAGGCGCAACACAGCGCCGCGAACTCGTCGACCTTGTCCTCGCCGACAACACGGTAGGACGTTCTCAGCTCATCCATCGCTGTCCACCAGCAGGTCACCGCCACCCAGCAACGGTGTGCACGAGCTCAGACGTCCCGCCAGCGCCGGCGCCACCGGCCAGGGCGAGCAACGCGGCGCTCACCAGCAGCCGCCGTACGCGACGAATGATTCTCAGCACCGTGGCGACGGCCAGCCCGGCAGCGGCACCGGCCAGCACAGCGCTGGGATGGCCGCTCACGACACCGACGAGATCAGTCACGGGCAGCGCCTTCCGGCAGGACGGCAGCACTGGCGAAATTGGCTTCAGCTTGGCGTATTTCGGTCTCGTATCCGGCCTGCACCTCGTCGACCAGGGCGCCGGAGCCGCGCTCACGGGCGATCCGCGCAGCCACGTTCCATACGCTTTCAGTCTCCTCGTATCGGGTTCCCGACAGCACATAGCCGATTTCTTCGACGACCCGGCACACGCTGAGCAGCGAGCCCATATGGATGTGGTTGCATTGATCGAGATATCGGGTCCAGTGCGCTACTGCATCGAAATCATGCGCCGCGATCGCGTCCTCTAATGTGCCTTTCGGCCGCTCCAGGAAGCCGGTCATGTTCCTCTCAATCCTCCTGCTGGGCTGACGAATACGAACTGCGAACACGCTTGTCCCGCCCTACTGGAATCGGGAACTCGTCCCACGTTCGGCCATCCAGCTCACGGCCAGCCGCCTTCTTGCCGACACGCTGGAGGATCTCGTGTAACACGAGTCCATGCGGGGCGTCCTGTGTTGCCGAGCCGTAGATCCGCGGTCCGTCGAGAATCCCGACACCGTACCGTCTGGTCGTTGCCCATTCGCCGTTTTGCTTATGCAAGAACGCAATACCGTTGCCTTGGCATTGGTCTCCGTCCGCCAGCAGCTCCCGCATCCGACCCGGTCGTTTTGTTAGTACCTGGTAGCTGTGCTGGGGCGTGAGTGCCATGGTCGCGAAGATCTGACCTTGAAAGTCAGCGGCGACGCGCGCATGGAAGACGTCGGACATGCTGTCCAAGAACACCATTTGACTCTTGCGGGGCCACTTCACGATCGGGTCCAGCACCGACTCTTGATGCATCGTCACTGCGAAGCCGGGACCGCTCGTGCGCGGATCTCCGTCATTCTGGTACTTCTCCGACCCCATCGCCTTGAGTCGACGGGCCATTGTCATCGCGTAGCAGCGATTGCACCCAGGTGAAATTCGGTCGCAACCAGTTGTCGGGTTCCACGTGGCCTCCGTCCACTCGATCTTGGATGCACTCATCGCTGAAAGTCCCTGTTCGTCACCGCTGTTCGTTGACTTCCGTCATCGTGACTTCGGAGTCGAGTGATGACCTCACGGCATGCATTGGCAGGATTCCGCGTCACACCCGATGTCGCCTCATCGCTGTGTGCGTCCACTCGGCCGGGGGCCTTACCGTTCCTGATTCGCGGCCGCGACGCAGCAGCGGCCCGTCGAGGCGATCGCGCACGCATCCACAGCTGCTGCTGTGCGCGGAGCTGCTCGGCGAACCCGCGGATCAGCGCTGGCCAGTCGCTAGTGGTGTAGTCGGCGTCGAGGATCTCGTCACACTCGGGACAAGTGACATCCCGGCGAACCGTTGTGAGGTCGCCGTCCTGCTCGCAGAGCGCTCCGGGGATGGTTCCGCCATCCGGCGCATGCACATGGATTCCCATCAAGCCGTCCTTCCTGACTCCTGACTCGGGTCGACTTTCCGATGCCGGCAGCCGAGTCGACTCATCGGCCATGACCGTGGCTCCGTCGTTCCCCGCCCGGATGATCCGCGGCACAGGTGTTTACATTCCACGACCCGTCATCGGTGTAATCCGTGGCGTCCAAGTCCCACAGCTGCCCATTCGGGTCCAGCACACTGTCGTGCCCGCAGCCCGGACACCGGAACGCCGACAGCACCCCTACTGGATGACGTCCCCTGCGCAGCCGCGCCCGACCGATCGCCGGCGGCGCCGTGTCTGGATCCGTCCAGATCCGTCCGACGCTGATCATCCGCGGGTCCGTGGACCCGCAGTGATCGCACGACTCGGGCCGGCTCCGCCGCGGCGGGCACGTGATCACCTCGCCCGTGCTCGACCAGGCTCCCCACTGCACTGGCAGTCCGTCCCACCTCGGCGGCAGATCATGCGTGCGCGGCCACAGGTCCAGCTCCCCCTGCCCGACCTCAGCCATGACGACCTCCGTGGTCGCCAGCCAGATGCGCACTCCACTTCGCATCGAACACAGCCAGCGCCGAAGCACGCTCCTGGTCAAGGTATTGGTCGTATTCCGCACGGTGCGCTTCGCGCAGCCGCGCCGAAGCACGCCCAGGCGCGGGCGAAAGCTCCCACGACCGCAAGACCGTCCGCCGCATGCCACAGGCGCACTCGGTGGCCTCTTGGGCGGCGGCCGGCTGGTCCAGGTCGACGATGTCGACAGCGTTCGCAGCCAGGTCCATGTTCTCGATCGTTGAACCCGCCAGACCTGTTTTCAACAGGACCAATACGCCGGGCAACTACCGCGGCAGCGGCCCCGCGGAGTACTGCCCAGGTCGCCACCGCATCAGGTCGCCCCGCGGACGACGAGAGGACGCCAGGGGCGGCGGTATCACGGTCAGCGGGCACAGCAGCTCAGTTACCTCGGGCACTGGGTCAGACGCGGTGGGGTCCGCGATGAGGACTAGGTGGGCCTGGTGGACCCGGCCATCCAAGGCAATCCTTCGGAGCGGGCCTCGGCAGCTGTCTCCGATCCCGTCGACGATCCCCTTGATCGTGTCGATGACCACCAGAAGCGGCGCCGCCGGAATGGGATACATCAGGTCGACGCTTCGCTGCAGCAGTGCACTGTGCTCGGTCGGCGTCGTCGCCACCTCGACATTGGGCCAACCGAGAAACTCGCCATATTCGCGGTCGAACTGCCGCAGGATGTGAACCCGCCAACGCGCACGGGCGGCAGCCACCGCGATGTTCTGGGCCGTGATCGTCTTGCCGCTCCCAATAGGGCCGTCAAGGTGCAGGTGCGGCCACAGGTCGGCTTCAGGTCGCCACACGATTTCGTCACCCAACTCTGTGACGGCGATCGGCATGCTGATGTCGGATGGCCCCGCTGCCTCCCGTGCGAAGTCGGCCTCGGGCAGCGCGTAGACGCCGTCTCGCTGGCGCGCCACGCTGATCGCTCGTGGCTGCGACGGTGCCGGTAGTGGCTGACGCTTCCGGCGAAAGAAGGACAGGTTCATAGCCTTGATCGTCGGTTCCCGGCCCGTGGGGTCTCAAGAGGACTTCCCGGGGGCCGGGTGGCGTCTATCCGCCGCCGCGCAACAGCCGCGTACCTTCCAGTGCCTCAGCGAGCGTTGTCGCCGTCTGTAGCTGGTCGAGCAGCACCCATAGCCGCGACGCCCGGTACTGCCGGCCGCTCGGTACCGGCGTCAGTGGCGGTAGCCGTGGGCCGAGATCGTAGATCGCATGGGGGCCGACGGTGACTGGATCGGCGGGGACATCGGGCCACCGATCCTGCAGTGAGGGGAGAACCTCAGCGTGGATCACGCGATGGATGCGCTGGACCGCCCCGTCCCACCGGAACGCCATGAACCGGGGTGGGTCCGTCGGCCAACCACCTACCCCGTACGGATGGAAGTAGCACATCGCATCGGTGACGTACTGCCGGAACGTTCGTTCGCCGCCACCGCCGGGACGGGCGTGATTGACCACGACGCAGTAGGTCATACTGTCCGAAACCGGCCGCACTCTCATCACACCTTTCAGGTACGTCTGCAGTTCATCCAGCCAGAGTCGTTCATGGCCTCGGCACGAGCGCCGCACCGCGGCGATATCGGCTAGAACGTCACGCCACGGCAAATGCACCACCGGCACACCGTCCACGCTGGCGGCCAGGTTGGCCTTCGCGAGATCGTGCGATGCTTGCGAAAGGCTCACCAGGACACCACCATTGGCTTGCTCGGCGACACGTTGTGCGTACTTGCGCAACTGCCGCTCGGTCGGCAACAGCCACCCAGCCTTGGCTTCGAAGATGATGAGCCTCTCTGGCAGCCGCACTTCCAGGTCGGTGCGGCCGTCGTCGTCTCGGACCTCCAGGCCCAAAGCAACGTCCTCGATATCCGGTGCAGCTCCGGCTGGCAGCACACGCTGCAGCGCCGCCGCCAGCAGGGCCGGGCAGCGCCCGAACACGAACCCGAGCGCGGCGGTCAGGTCGTTCTCTTTGCGACCGAGCAGACTGAAAACCGAGCCGACATCCGATCCGTAGCGAGCCAGCTCGATCACGTCGGTCGAAGGTCGTCTTGTACCGGACGGTCGGTTGGCCAAGCTTCTGCGTGCACGCCGCCGATCATGACATCACGCGCCGCGCCGGATGCGACGATTTCGCCCAACCCGGCCATCGCCGCGGCTACCGGCGCCCAGGTGGGGGGTTGTCGCAGGCGCTTCCACTCGATCGAGGGGATCTGGGCCGCACCCGCGACAACCCGCGATCAACGCTACCAGGGCAACCATCACGATTTCCGCTCAATCGCCGGCCGCACCAGCAACGATCAAGCCCGCCCACCCGCTCATCGGAGGTGGTTTTCAGCAGCCGGTACAGGGACACATCGCCGCGAGCGCGTCGCAACGCCGTGCGAACTCCTCGCACTGCTGGGCTTGTTCGGCGTCGCCGTCTGCCTGGTACTCCGCGGCGCGGCCGCGGTAGCTCATAACGCGGAATTCTGCGCCACGGGTACAACATTCACGAAGCGCGCACCTTACTAGGCAGCGGACAATGGGTACACCCGGCCGTCGTCAGCAGCTCCGCTGTTCGATCACGAGGGGGGCCGACTCGATGACACCGAGCGCAAGTCGCCACGCTTCGAGCCGGTCGCTGTATGCGGTCTCAGGGCGCGCGCAGCCGTCATACCAGTCCGCTTGCTGCTCGCACTCCAGGTAGCTCGAATGCCAGCCGTCCGGGTGAAGTACGAACGGGTCTATCCACCAGCGCCATCCGATCGAGTCGGGGTGTCCGCGTCCGTCAGCGAGCTGGTGCAACTGTGCGGTTACCTCGGGGTGCGAGTCGCGGACTCGATGCAGCTCTGGCCATGGGATGCACCAGCATGGCCGCTGATCCCAACCCTGCCAGGTGTCGCCGGCTTCGAAACGCAGCCCGTCACGCCAGATCGCCCACGCCCAACCGGGCTTGCCGGCCGGCCCGCGCCGGAAGCTCGCCTTCGCCTCACCGTGATCAAGTTTGCGCTCGATCACATCCGAGTGCAGCCACCAGCCGATCAGGCCCGGCCACGGTGTCTCGGTGAGGAAACGAACGGCTGCTGAGGACGCGTCGCGCGCGGCGCGGGCGCGCGCGACTTCAGCTGCTTCAATCTCGCCGAAAAGATCGTACTGTCTCGCCCGCGTCGTCATCGAACCTTCCTGTACCGCAATTATGTTCAGCGAACAAGCCGTGCCAGTTCGGCTGCGTTCGGCACATAGCGCAGAAATCGAACCCGATCCAGATACGCCCGCATATCTGGGCGGAAGTTCGGCTCAGGACTGCCGTCATAGCGCACCGGTCTGTCGCCGGCGCATTCGCAGGTGGGTCGAGACGGGGCCGTGTATGGCTGCCCGCAACGCTGGCACCAGCCGGCCTTCGAGATGGTCATCATGATCTCCTTTGCATCGCGCCGGGGTTATCTCTCGGCCCACCAGGTGCGGCACCTCGGCGCGTCGAGACGCCGAGTGATTTCGCCGACGAGTACGCCCTCGCTGGTCCTGATCGTGGCTTTGCGCCATCCCAGGGCATAGAGACGTTCGGCGAGGGCGGCTGGTGTCGCATCCTCCACGGCGCCACTGCCGGCAGTGCCCGACTTCTTGATACCCGTATAGACCAGGCGCTCTGCCATTTTCGGAACCTCGCAGGTTTAGTGCGCTCTCAACTTCTAACGACGTGAAGGGTGACCTTCGTTGCCTCTCGCGATGGTGGTTCGTCTTCCAGCTTTAGCTTCCGCGGCTCTATCCAGGAGACGTCGTGATTGTTGTGGCTCACGGCAATGCAGTTCGCCGCGGCGGCTTCAGGGTGAAGCGATTGGTCGAGAACACGACCGAATCGGCGTAGCCGTCCGCATTTCCAGCTGACGCGCTGACCAGTTTCCACGGAGCTAGCCTGCTGCCTGTTCATCTCTACTCCCCGTCTAGCCGCCCACGTAGCCGACAGCCGCGGCCTCCTCGCTCCAGAGTGTGCGCTCAGATAGCTTGCGGCGTCTTGCCGTTGCTGCCCCCACCTCGGCGTCTGCGGCGGCGAGGTCGGCCTTCAGGTCGGCGCATTCAGGGCGCCCTTCCACACGCTTTCGCACATCTTCGACGGTCGGTGCAGCCGGGCTAGACGCCCTGGCCTCGTTCTCCAGCCGTTCGAACGCTGCCAGTACCGCTGGCAGATCGGGGTACTCGGCGCGGTTGTAATTGATGGTCAACGAATATCCGTCTTCACGTCCGCGCTGCCAAGTGCTCGTGTGGACGATTCGCCCGTCTGGCAGTGGCCGGCTCCAGTGGCAGCCGACTCGCGCCTGGGTCCACCCGACAAACGGTTCGTCGACTCCATCCACCAGCGTGTGCTCGTGCTGAGCTGAGGCATCAAGGGTCGTCGCGTTCTGGATCGAATGTCGTCGTGACATATGTCTACTATAGTCGACATTGCCAACACCCGCCAGTTTGCGGCAAAATCGGTGCGCTACCGAGACTTCGTAACCCACAAAGGGAATTCCGACCAACTTACGGTCCCCCGGAACTACTGCCCGGGGACGGGACGGCCTTGACCTGCGCGCCGGGAAGCAGCGCGAACCGCTCACCGTTGTAAATCACCGGCGTCAGAGCCTCCGGGATGGCTGGCGTCGTCATATCAGCGCACCCATTTCCTGGATGATGGCGAACGCCCGCACTTGCGTGACGTCCTCCAACCAGCGACCGCGGCCAGAGTCGTAGCTGACGTGGGCGGCGTTGTTGGCTTCCCCGTACACGGTGAGAGATTCCGAGCCGTAGCGCTGCTTGCTGATCGTCCAGCAGCGTTCGACGTTGCGTGCCTGGTAGATCTCCAGCCCCTGGCCAAGCGCGGATTTCAGCAGGCGCCGCACGCGGGTGTTGCTGATCGCGCTCACCTCGTCGAGGGTCATAGGATCGGGATCGTCGGGATTTGCGCTCACCGTTAGAACCACCTCTGCGCAATGCCGAGAGTCGTACGCCAGTGGGCGATTTCGGCGGCGTCCCCCAGGAGCGAACCGGCGGCGGTGCCGCGTAGCTCAGAGATGCGCGCCTCGACCAGTTCCTTGTTTGGTGTGCGTCCGTGTTTGCGGGCGAACACCAGCACCTCATTCGCCACGATCTCTGCCGCTTCGGTCTTGGTCACTGCGTGCTCGCTCTGATCTCAGTACGGGCGGTGCTCGGCGATGTAGGCCGCTGCAGCGTTGGTCTCTCCGTTGGGGTAGCGATGGTGCACGAGGCGATCATGTTCGCGCGCCTCGGCGATCAGGCGGGCGGTGTGCTCGGCGTCTGATACGAAGTTCCGGCAGGTCGGTTGCCGGGCGTGGTCATACTGGCCGTCATGCGCGTCGCGGGTGTCACACCAGCCGTAACTTGCCGAGCCTGCATCCGGCGTGTTGCTCATAGGGGCGATGCTCCTCTCAGGGGGTGACATCCGGCGATGCTTGGCGGTGGTCTTCAGTCGAGGGGGGTTGCCGAGCCTCGCCTGAAGACCACCGTGGACTAGCTGGCCGTGATGTTCAAGGTGATCCGGCGCTGCTCGCCGTCGTCGTCGGTCAGGATCACATCGACGCCGGTGTCGTCTGCTTCGACGTCGTCGATCGCGACCCCGTCGACATCGTCGTCACCGGTCATCAGCTTGGCGAGCGTGTAGTAGAGATCTTCGTCAGTCAGGGCCTTCACAGTGGCCATTTCGCACTCCTACCTGGGATGGGGTACCTCCGCCGCAGACTTTACAATGGTTTCATTGTATAGTCAAAAGTATTGTAAAGTTAGCTCGTGCTCAGGCTGCTGTCCCTTCGCGGATTCGCCCGCCGGCGTGGACTGTCTTACGGGACGGTGCTGCGTTATCACCACGAGAACCGCCTTCCTGAGCCGGACGGCGAGTTGACCGACGACGCCGGCGGTGATCTCCCGGAGGATCAGGTCCACAGCCACCCGGGATGGCTGCTCGACACCATCGACAACTGGCAGAGACCCGGCCAAGGCGCCCGTACCGACCTCAAGGCTCGCCAGCACCCCGATCAGTAGTCGCCAGCGCAGCGTCACGAATGCCAGGCCGTGGACCTACGTATCGGTCAAATAGTCTCGCGGCGTACATGTTTGGCGCCCGGTGAGCGGCCCGACATGGACCGGTTACCGGGCGGTGGGGAGCTGCGCCCAACAGGTGGTGTAGCGGGGGGACAGCATTCGACGGTGCATCGTCCATGAGGGCGGTCGTTTGAGTCCGGTGCGGCCGTAGCCGATCGAGGAGCGCCCGAATCGGTTCTGGATCGCGTCGACCACGGTCGACGCGGAGGGTGTCTCGTCGTCGCCGTGTAGTCCGAGTGTCGCGCCGGCGTGGGTGAGGCCGGTCAGCATAAGAGTGGCCCGTACGTAGCGCACGCCGGGGCGCAGCTTGGGCAGCAGCCGGTGAGCGGCCGCGATCACGTGTTCGGTGGCGTCTGTCGGTGCGAGAAATCCGGCACTGATGAAGGGGTGATGCGCCGGGCCCCGAGTGTAGCCACTGGTGGAGGCACTGACGGTGAGCACGGTGGCGTACAGGCCTTTGCGTCTCAGCCGCCTTGCCAGGGTCGCGGCGTAGTCGGTCAACGCTGCGCGCATGGTGTCCGCGTCGTCGATCGGTGTCCCGAACAGCCGGGAGTAGATGAGTTGCCGGTGACTTTCCGGGTCATCGCAGAACGCGATGCACGGCAGGCCCGCCAGCTCGCGGACGGTGCGTTCGCCCGTGACGGTGAAGAGGCGACGGGCCCACGCCGGATCCATACCGGCCACGTCGGCGGCGGTGCGGATCCCCAGGGCTGCTAGCCGAGCGGAAAGCCGGGCGCCGATCCCCCACACGTCGCTGGCGGCGGTGGAAGCAAGAAGGTCGCTGCGATCAGCCGGCGCCAGCCCGCCGACGTCACAGATCCCCGAGGGATTCTGTTTCGCGTGGTGGGAACCGATCTTGGCCAACGTCTTGGTGGGGCCGATACCGATCGTCACCGGCAGGCCCAGCCAGCGCAGCACGGTGTCCTGGATAACCACCGCGTCGCGGGACGCCCGGTCGGCCGGCAGGAGCACGAAGGCCTCGTCGATCGAGTATGGGTGCACTGCGGCGGCCAGCTCGCGCAGCACGGTGGTGAACCGCGCCGACATGTCGCCGTAGAGCTCGTAGTTCGACGACCGGGCGATCACGTCCAGCAGAGCCAGGTCGTCACGAACCTCAAACCAGGGCTTACCCATTGGTATGCCAAGGCTTTTCGCCTCCGGTGACCTCGCGACCACGCATCCGTCGTTGTTCGACAGCACAACCACCGGACGGCCTCGCAGCCGCGGATCGAACACCCGCTCACACGACACATACATGCACCGGACGTCGACCAGTGCCACGACATGGCCGGCCGGCACCGTCGTCTGCGAGGTGAGTTCAGGGTGCATGGTGCAGGACGTAGGTCACCGTGCCCCACACCTGGACGTCGCGGCCCGGGAGCGCGATGTCGGGGAAGTCGGGGTGCGCGGCGACCAGCCGCGGCGGTGGTGGCCGCAGGCACAGCGTTTTGACCACAAATTCGTCGTCGACGACGGCGACCACGATCTGGCCGTCGCGAGCCTCAATGGCACGGTCGACGATGAGTTCGTCGCCGTCGGCGATGCCGGCATCGCGCATCGACCAGCCCGAGACACGGATCAGGAACGTCGACGAGGGGCGCGGGATCAGATGCTCCGACAGGTCGATGTGACCGTCCAGGTAGTCGTCGGCCGGTGAGGGCCACCCCGCCGAGACTCGCGCGCCCGCCACGGCCACCACGCACGGGTGCACAGCGGGTTCGATCCGCAGAAGTCTGGACACTGTCACGCCCACAACCATAGAACACTTGTTCGATAGACGACGGCGCGATTCGGTCAACGTGCGGTCTACACTAACTATGGATTCTATGGTTAGTATGGATTGATGAATCCTTGGCAGCAGGGCTCGGCGTGGTTTCAGCCGACCCTCGGCATCGACCGCGTCGCCGAGCTCCTCGACATCCAACCCGCCTCGGTGCGCCGCTACCTCACCGATCACTCCGGCTTCCCCGAGCCGACCGAGCAGCGCGGCAACCGCAACTTCTGGACACCCGCATCGATCTACCGCCACATCTGGACCACCAAACCGGCACAGCGCCAACATATCCCACGCCTATGCCCCCTCGCCGACGACATCCCTCCGGCCACGTTCATCGAAAGCGAGGTCATCGAGACCCGCGGCCTCACCTACGTCCTGCACACATGGGAACCCGGCGACCACCGCGGCCCCATCGGCGTCACCTACGCCAAAGACTTCCAACGCATCGACGACGCCGCCGCCGCCCATCTACTGTCACTGCGCCCCCACCTGTCCGCAATCACCCTGGCGAAAAGCGCCACCAACCAGCACCCTCCCAGCCAGCCACGGATCGTCGTCGCCGACCACGCCGGCACCGACGGGTATCCATGGGAAATCGGCTGGCACGACCTCACCGCCCTCGTGCAGGTCGACCTACCCTGGTGGTCCTACGGACTGACCGACGTCGACGCCATGAACAGCTGGCGCCCCGGTACCCCAATCGCCCAGATCCGGCCGCACGCCGCCGACTTCACCGCCGACCACTTCGAACGCTGCCGCCCCCACGACGGCTCCCCAGCCGATCGCGCCCTCGCCGAGATCGCCGACACCACCGACCGCGCCCTGGCGGCCGCCTTCTACATCTGGCCATCCGGCCAAGACGACATCCCGAACCGCCCCGGCCTACGGCACGCGGCCATCGCCGTCCTCAGCTCACAACCGCCCACACCCGCGTCACCCGAAACCATCCGCGACGCCCTACGCCACCGCATCGACGACAAAGACCTCGCAGTCCGCGCCGTCAACACCGGCCGCGGCTTCGAGGTTCTGCATCCAGCCATCACCCACGAACTACTCACCATCGACCGCGATCACTGCTCACGCCTGGCCCACGAATGGTGCCACCGCCTCACCGCCGTCGAGCCCGCGCACGCCAACGAGATCGGCTACCACTGGGTCGCCCACACCATGAACCAGCAGCCCTACCAGTGGTGGCGCGACCCGCTCAACCCTGCCGTGTGGGCGATCAGCGCCACCGACGGCAAGACCTACGCCACCCTGGGCACCCGCATGCCGGCGCGGGGACGCATCGAGGAGCTCGCCATCGAAGATGGCCTCCCGTTCTTCCGCGACAGCGCCGGAAACACCTTCCCCGTCCCATCAGCCGACGGAGCTATACACCGGACGACGGGCAGCTCAGCCACCCGCCTCACCGCAACGATCCTCGCGCTCCTCGACGACGCATCTCGCGACATCTACCGCGCCGACCACAACCGCGACGGCCTCGACACCGAAGCCACCGGCCTCTACGAGGCCATCTGCGACAGCCACGGCACCGTCATCCTCTCCCGCAGCGACCTCGAACAACTCCGCGAAGAAACACCGCAAGGCGCAGCCCGACGTGAGGAATTTCTTGCCCGAATCGCACCGTTCCGCACAGGAGGTTGGCTCGACAAGCTCAGTTGAGGGGGGACGTCAGCCATCTCGCGCACCTGGCCCCTCCCCTTCGCCACTCCCAGGCTCGCTGCCCTCCCGGTCCGTAGCGCTGAGACGTTCGGACACGGTGCGGAACCCCGGTCCGACGCAACTCGTGCCGGCAGCAATGTTGCGGTTCCACCCGACTCTTTCGAAGGCGTCGCCTATTTCAGTGTGCAGGGCATCTGATTCATCGGCCAAATTCCTTAGTAGAGAGGCTATTTCGCCATGTGTCATGGCTCTGGCGACCGCGTCACGAACATCTGACGTGATCGGCCGGGTGGTGAGATCCGCCCACCACTGGTGATTACCGTCGTCGTCGGAGGCTGTCCGCCCAATTCGTCGTACCTGGTCAGACGTGATGGCGGCGTAGCGGGCCTGCACTGCGCAGGATCGGACCCATGTGGAGTGCTGCATCAAGATCGTCGCATACGTTGTGAGAATGCGTGCGTCATCATCACTCAGGAGGGTTTGTCGGGTACCAGTTGAGCCGCCGAGTTCGCGCGTGGCGAGGTAGGCGGCTTGGGTTCCCAACTCATGTAAGCGGTACGCAAATTTCGCCAGCGGCTCGATCTGTTCGCGATAATGCAGTACACCGGTGCCTTCTGCGGCTTTCCGCAGCAGCGCCCTCGCCTCATGGCTCAATAGTTCTGTGCTGTCGCCGCCGGCAGCCGAGCCTCCTTCACCCTCCGGCCGTGAGATAGCCTGAGCCGCCGCAGATTCCCGCTCCAGCCAGGGCCAGACATCCGCTTCGACAATGTGATCCAAGTCGGCGTGCTGGGAGACTCGGCGCAGTGCCGGCATGCCCTCCCATGGCCGTGATTGCAGCCGCGCGAATAGCAGCTGGAGTGCCATCGCCTCTGGCTGCCCGGGAAATTGCTGACATGCCGATTCGATGACCAGTGGCTCCGCGTGGGCACGATACGTCGCCCAGTGCGGACATACATCAGGCTTGCGGTGCAGTGTCCTTGCTCGCCATAGACGTTCGTTCTGATCCGTGACCACGTCGCCATTGGGCCGCTCCCTCACAAGGCGGTTCGTGCCTTGTCCCCATACCGCCCAGACGATGGCGTTGAATTGGTGCTCAGAAACTCCCATCTTCCCCTCTCTTGGGATAGTTACCGTCACCGACCGCCGTCATGATGGTTCGTAGCCGTTCCAGCGATCCGTGAAGCACGGGAGCACTTGTTTGCCAAGTGCAGCTCCCATGACTCTGCCGTCGCGGCTTCGGCAGCGGCACGCTCACGCTGCAAGAAAACCTCATACTCGTCTGGGTGTGCACGTCGCAACGCTTGCAGTGCGCGGTCTTCACAATCGTTCAGCGCCCACTGCAGGATTGGTAAAGCAGTAGGCGCACTGGCGCCGCGGCCTCCGTTGCGCCGCGACGGCGGGGTCGACCTTCGGTGGCCGGGGAGCGCGGTCGAGGTCCACCACATCCTTGCCGTGACGTTCGCTGATCACCCTGTCTCCCATCGCATTTCTTTCGCTTAATGGACTCTGCACGCTGCCGCGGCGAACCGCCCCGACTGGTGGGAACGCAGACCCTGCTCACTGAAACTCTTGCCGCACCCGTTGCACTGGTGCCGGACCTCCACATCAAGATCTTTCGCGTTGGCGGCTTCTAACAGCGGGTCACCATGACACGGCCCACTCAGCGGGCAATAACACGCCACATCACGCCCCCGAGCGTCACTGATCCACTTCCCGAATCGGCCTGGCTCCCACTCCTGCCGACGAACTATCAGCAGTTGGCGATACAACTCAACGGCATGCTCTACTGCACCCAAGAGATCTGCGGATTCGAAGTAGAGCACGTCCGCATCCGGCATTGCGCCGATACCGTGATCCCAGTCCACAAGTTCGGACCAGTTCATGCCGACCACCGACATCCCGACAATCCTGAACGGGTTTCCATACCGGCTTGGTCGCGTGATGCTCAGCGCACCGCCAGCTAGTTTCGAACCTTTGGTCCGGGTCCGTTGCACACGCTTCGGGTGACGACAATCCGGGCAGCACTTACGGCCTGGGCGGACCGCATCGCAACGCGACAGCAGGCTGTCGCACCACTTGCACGGTGTATCAACTCTCTCGCCCCCCAACAGCGGCGTAACCGCCTGACTAATCACGGTGCCTCCCAACGTCTGCCCCTTCCGCAACAGGTCCGGAGCGTGCAACCCCATGAGTGCCGTTACCGGACTTCGTTGATGCCGTCGAGGATCTGGTCGACAATCGCACCGAGAAGCGGCGACCGTCGCCGGCCAGCGCCACGCCGTGGTCGAGCAGGTCTCCGCGCGAGAGGACGATCCGCCCGCGGCCACCAGCGAGAAACGTCGCCGACGACGCAACGCTAAGCCGAGAGTCTGCGTCCAACACCAGCAGGTCGTCACGCGGATCCATGACCGACAGCGCATGAACTCGCGTCACCCGAGGTCGTGTCGACGTCATCCGAATTTCCCTCTCTCCTGTTACCTAGTCCAGACTGGCCGACACTGCAGCCTCGGCCAGGTCGCTGATTCCGGCACGAAGGAGGTCAGCGCCGTCGGGGTTGACCCGGTCGAGATAGCCGAGGACAGCGCGAAACATCGCGTCGAATGTTCGTGTGAACACCGGACCGACGCCAACCACCGGATCGCTCGGGGTCGAACTCATTACCGCCTCCAACATCGCCTGATCGGTGATGTAGTCGACAAGTCGGCCAGCGAACTGAGCCAGATCTTCGGCAGGCTCTTTCAGCGCCAAGTGGACCAACTCTTTCCCCGAATGAATCGTCGTCAGCACGTTCCGATCCTCCTCTCAAGCACCGACAATCTGACTTTTCACGGGACTACTGGTTGTTTGATCAAGTCGCCGGCGTCCCAAACACTGCGGCAGCCAACGCACTCATAAACGTCGTGGCAGCGAGGGCAGTCGAACTCCAGCACCTCACCCCTACAGCAGGGGCTCACCGTCTTCATCTCGACCGTCTCACATGCCTCGACATCCGCAACCGCACGACCGCGATAGTTGCCTGGCCATTTCCGAGAGAGCAGCCGACCGAACACCCGGCCGTCGTCGAGTCGTGTCACCTCGATCAACTGGCGCCGCGTCTGGCCTACCGGCACTGCGCGCACGACCGCGCCGACTGTGGGGGCCGTGTTCGTCATCGTTGCGCGCTCCTACCTAAGCTAAGCCGGGTTACCGGGCACCTGGCAGGCCGTGCAGATGCCAGTGTCGTCGGCGTAGGTGACCCGCCAGGCGCACGGCCCGGTGATCGTCTCGCAGGCCGCAGAATCAGTGCACCCGCAGACCCGACACTGACGGTCGCCAAGGCTACGTGTCGCTTCTTCGGAGACGACCGCCGCCGATAGGAGCGCCGCCGCCCACCTCCGCGCGGCTTCAGGTCCGCCGAAGTCCATATCGCCAGCGAGGATTTCGCCGCCTTCGTACACGACGAGACCTTCGAGTTCGCCGCCGAGCCGCCACTGCCCGATACGCCCCATCTCGACGTAATCCGCTGGGATCGTGTCCGACGGGGGCAATACCACCGCCACTCGCGTGCCGGCGTATGGCCTCGGCAGGCGGTCGTTCACTTCGCTTACCCGCGCGGCCTCACGCGCCCGTGAGGCGTCCTCCCAGGTGCCGAAATCAGTAGCCTCATCAGCCGCCCCGCCGCCGACGACGACGAGCCCCGATGCGTCATTCACCTTGTCTCCCACCGTCGTACCTTCACCGGAGTCAGTACCCTGATTCGCCGATATAGTCGTTCATCACACCGAGCCCGTTGTCGTATCCCAGCGCGGAAAAGAAATGGGCGACCTCAGCGTGGGTTGCGCGGCGAACCCGAGTGCTCTGCCAGTGCGAATGTCGACCTTGTGGGAACCCGCAGTGATGTTGCCGAAACCGGTGACCTCGGCCCACTCCGCGCGCATCCCCGCGGCGCGGTTAGGGTCCAACTGCGCTATCAGGATCCAGTCGGGGGTCCGGCCGGCGTTGAATAACAACCGCGCGTCCTCTTGCCCTTGCAGGTACGGCATGGCTCGCTCGTCGATGTTCGCAGTTGCGATCTCCGCTGCATTAGCATTAGCGGTGCCGGCACGCGCTCCATGGGATGTCGGAGTCCGTTGGCGCATGGATACCCAGAGCTGCCGCAGCAGCCTTGTCGGTGTCATGTGAACGCCGGCGCGCCTTGCGCACGCTGACGGCACCTCCGGATCACTCATTGTCGCGTTCGCGGCTCACCTGCTCGAGATACCAACGTACCGCGGTGTGTTCGTCCGGCTCGACCATCGGGTCGGCGTACGTCCGATTCGCCGCGCGGCCGGACAGCTCGCGGCGGGCGCAATACATCAGTGCCGCAACCATTCCCGATGAGACCTGCAAAGGCTCTTTGGCCGTGAACGCCAGCTTCTCGGATACCCCGAGGCGGTGAGCCGAGTATCTCAGCACGTACTTGTCGTAGGTACGTCCGTCCGGTCCCGCTCGCCACAACAACGTCGGGTGAATCAGCTGCGCGTATTGCCAGAACGAAATCGTCTGGAACACTTGAACAAACCGGTGCCATCGGGAGCCCAGCAGGCGTTCGTAGTAGTCCGGGATTAGGCGCGCCCGGGTGAAGAACCGGCGCACGTTGTGCAGCACCTGATCCCGGTACTCCTCGACGGCCTCATCGGTTTGCGGGTCCGATGTGAGGACTCCGCCACCCAGGAACAGCGCGTCGGCGCCGGCCCCGGAGAGCGCTGGCCCGTTCGCTCCGTTCGCGTCAAGACGGTCGATCGCTGCGAGAACGGGTATCGCCGAGGTGACTTCCCAGAGCTCGGTCAGCCCCAGCCGCGGGATACAGTCCCGGGCCGACACCAAAACATCGTCGGGGGTCAATCGCACCGCCGAATGCGCCAACCCCAGCGCCGCTGCGGCGGCCGCGCCTCGTTCGTCGCCGCTCTGGTACGGTGTGCCGCCGCCCGGCTTCATCGCCATCACGGTCACGGCGGTTGGCCGCAGCCCGAGCCTGGCCGCGCACGCGGCGACCAGTATTGAATCGATGCCACCCGAGAGCAGCAGCCCCAGCGGCAACCCGTTGTTGGCGGTATGGACCGCGGTGAGCCGCCGCTCGATGAGCTGGATCAGCAAATCCGACGCGTCATCGAGGTCGACGATCGGTGCCCCGTCGCTGACCGCTACGCCGCAGCCGAGTAGATCGGCAACGTACTCCACGGGGTCGTGGGCCGCCAATTCTCCAAGGCTGGTTGAGCCCAGGTCGGCAGATGAGCTTGAGGCAGCTCCAGTTGCCGGTGCGTCGTCGCGGTTCTTCGTGCCGATCATTGTCACGTAGCGAGCATCACCAGCACGCTGGCGATCTTCAAGAGGACCAGATCCGGCAACGCCCGTACCTATTCAGGGGCGGCTGGCGGCGGTCCCGTACCGCTTGATCCAGTTCTCGATTGGCATTCGCCAATCACCTTTGTTGGTGGGGCTATCGGCGTAGGTGTAGAACACCTCGCCGCGCCGGACGGCGGTCACTTTCATCACGGCGAAGCCTTGCGTGCCGTCAGGGAGTTGTCGCTGAAAGCTTGAGTGCATGAATTCCTGTCCACGCTTAGGCGGTTCGTGATCAGTCATGCGTTTCTCTGGTTCTCGCGAATGTCCGCTTCGCTCGGCGTTCTTTGCCTGCAGATCGGTGCGTGCACCTTGTCCGGGTCGTTGCCAGTTGTCGATCGTTTCGGCGAGCCAGCCCGGGCGGCTGATGTCGGTGCCGTCGGTGAGTTCGCCGTCTGGCTCAGGTAGGCGTTTTTCGACGTAGTAGCGGCGGACGGTGCCGAAGGCCAGTCCGCGGCGGTTGGCGAACCCGCGCAGCGACAGCAGGGTGATCACGGTCGGCAACTTTACAACACCTTTGCACTTTACAGCGGCACTGTTGTAAGGTTAGGGCATGAGCCAGCCAGCCGCCACCGCCCCCGCCTTCCGACGGATCGCGATCGAGCGGTACGCGATCGAGCTGAACGGCCAGACGATCGGCGAAGTCGCCAAGGCCCGGTCGGTCAACCACCGCGGCCAGGTCAGCAAGCCCGTGTGGATCGCCACCGCCGAAGTCGCCCACCCTTTCGGCGTCAGGCATGTCCGCGATCTGCGCGGCCGCACTCGCCGCGACGCCACAGCACGAGCGATCAACGCCCACAACCATCTGTGCGCCACCCTCGTCCTCGACCTTTGCCGCATCGACGAGCAGCGCCGCGCGGCGGCCCAGTCCCCGTACATGCGCGCCCTCAAAGGAAACAACCGATGACAACCACCGACACGACGACGGCCACGATCCCTCTGCGGGATCAGACCCCTCCGCAGATCGACGCCGAGCTGAGCCGCATCGGCTACCAGCGCGCCGTGCTCATCGACCGCGCCGAGCATCTGCGCATCGCCGCCGCCCAGGCCCGCAGCCGGCGCAACCCCGATACGGCCCACGCTGACCGCCTGGAAGCCCAGGCCAACCAGTGCGCCCCCCGGATTCGAGAGCTGACCGAGCAGATGCAGCCCTACCACGACGAGTACGACCGTCGCGGCGGCTGGGCCCGCGCCTACCTGGTGCAGAACACCGGCGGCCACGTGCACTCGTCCACTTGTTGCGCCAGCTGCTACCCCACCACCCGGTACGCCTGGCTGACCGACTACAGCGGCAAGACCGAAGACGAAATCGTCTGTGCTAGCGGCGAACTCGCCTGCACCGTGTGCTACCCGAGCGCACCTGCCGATGTCCTCAAACGAGTCGGTGAAATCCGCCGCCCCAGCGACGTCGAGCGCGAACAGCGCGCCGCCGAGAAAGCCGCCAAGTCCCAGGCCGCTGCGGCCGCAGCAGTCATCGACCCCAACACCGGCAAGACCCTGTACAAGACCGACCGCGCCGCCACCAACGAGATCAGCAGCATCATGTCGAGCCTGCGCTGGTACGGGGAGGACCACCCATCCGCAGCGCAGTGGAAGCGCACCGTCGCCGCCGCGGTCAACGCCCTGGCCGCCAAGCAAGGCGCCGACCCGGCCGCTCTGATGGCCGAGTACGAGGCCAAGGCCGACAAGAGATTCAACACCGACGCCCGAAAGGCCTTGCGGGACGCCACGAAACACGGCGGTCAGATCGTGGTCGACAACCTCATGCCGGGCCTGCAGGCCTGGGTCGCCGCCAACGGCATCCCCACCTGACAGGGAAGGTGCCCGACGATGAGCGGATATGACCGCCTCCAGGCCGTTGCCCAGCAGTTCGGCTGGACCGTCGCGCCCGAGGCCAAGCAGGGCCACTACGACCCGTACACCTACTACCGTCGCGGCGACGAGACCGTCCTGGTGAATTTCGGCGACCGCGGCCGAGTCCTCGACGCTGAGGAGTGGTCGGGTACCACCAAGCACCACCCTGGCTGGCCGTGGGGTGGATACGCATCCGGAGCGCACAAGGCCGAGCAGGTCATCGCTCGCCTGTCACACGACGGCACCACCGACTGAGAAAGGCCGCGACTTCATGGTGACTCACATTCCAGCCGACCGACTGGTCCAGCTGCGCGCCGACAGCATCGCCGCCGACCGCGCCGCCGGCCGATTCGTCGACCCCAGCATCATCTATCAGTGCACCAAGGTGCTCGACCGCCGCGGCGAAGCGTGGGCCGCCGCGATCCTCGGCCGAGACATCAGCCGCCGCAGCATCGCCGACCCCAGCCGGCCATGGCTGGACGCCGGCGAAGACCGCGCCCTGGTCGCCGCCGACACCGAGGAGGACCGCGCCGCGATCGCCCACCTCGACCCCGACGAGAACCCGTGAGCTACGACCTCACCCCCGAGCAGCGCTCCCGCAAGCAGGCCACCCTGGCCTGGCTGCACGCCCAGGCCGCCACCCTGCACATCGAACAGGGCCAGGTCTGGGAGCACATCGGCACCATCTCGCTGCTGAACCCCGACCGCCGACTCGATGCCGATCATCAGCGGATCCGGATCGTTCAGGTCGCGGGGATCGACCGGGCACGCACCACCCGCTACGTCAAGATCAATCCGCGCCGCGGCGGCAACGGCGGATTCGACCGCCAATCGCACCGCATCGACCCGATCACCCTGGCCCGGGCCTACCGACTCATCGGCAATGACGGTGCCACCGGCGAGTGCAAAGCATCCCCCTCGACTCGATGACCAGGGAATTCGTTCTGTCTCCGCAGGTCGCATACAAGCATCCGCTCGACCGGATCCGGGTCCATCGCCCGCTGTCGCGACACGTGAGAGCGCGCCCGAAGTGGCAGTAGCCCCGCCAGCGGCAGTCGACCCCGCAACAGCGCGAGGCAGAGGCTCGCTGCACAGACTACGGAGGCGGTGACTGTTGGCGGAGGGCAAAGGAATTGAACCTTCGGGTCATGGTGCCCGGCACGGGTTTCGAAGCCGCTTTGCCGCCCTGGGCGCTTCCCCGGATTGCCCCGTCAGGCTTACCTCGACATACTCACCAATGTCGGCGCGACCGGCTGGCACGACCAGGACGGCATACCCGCCCCCTGGCCGGAAGACTTCCTCGACCCCGACAGCGGATGGCAACCCGCAGCCGGAGAGACCGCCAACGTCGACCCTGAGCGCCCCTTCTGACCCGACCTAAACGGAGGGGCTTAGTCGGCGGTCGACTCAGCAGGCACGGACCCGGGTGGCTCGTCGAGCGCCCCTACGATGCGTCCGAGCACGTGGCCCTCCATCGCGCCCGCCGCATCCGGCAAGGGCGAAAACGTCTTCTGCAACGTGTCGTTGCGATACGGACGTGCGACGAGGACACTGCCCTCCACTTCGTACCTGGCCGATAGTGCGTACTGCGCGACTGTTCCCAGCAGAAGTTTCTGATCACCTACGTCCACGATGAGCTTGCGCATCAGCAGGAGCTGGTATTCGCTAGTGAACTGGATTTCGTGTTCTGGCCCTGCTTCGTCCCCCGGGCCAGTAGGGATCGTGCCTAGGCGATCCCAAGTAGTGATCACCGCTTGACCGTTCACGAGCGCCGACGCTTCAAAAACGGCGTCGATGTCGCGTCTGGTCAGCGTGGTCAAGTCCGGGATACGGATCGGCGTGGCGGTGTGCTGTTGGATGATTACCAGGGCGCGAAGGTAATCCATGACCTCGTCGGGGAATCTGGGTTGTTTTTCGTCGGGAATGTCACGGTAGTCGACGAAGGGGCCCAGTCGTTGCGCGACCTGCAGGGTGTTGGGCGCCACAAGGTCCTGCATGAATTCAATGGCGGGCAGTGCGGAGACAACCTCGGCGCCGACCAGGTTCGCGCGGCTAACATTCCATGTCCCCGTGCGGTTTTCAGTGTCACTGAGTACCTCGATAGTGAGAAAACCGGTGGCGTCGGTGCCATATTCTCGTGTCCCGGTCCCGTCAGGGCCCGAGGTTGCCGTCATAGCGAATGACAGCTCTTCACCGGCCGTACCGGCGGGCGTCCGGATCCGGAAGCGGGCGTCATAGTTCACCCCTGGCGCATGCATCGATACCTCTGCAAGCCCCTGCGTGCCCAGGCCTCCAGGAAGATCGGCGTCGACGTGCGCTGGCGCGGTCAATGGTGTGCCGTACTTGCGCCACATCTCGAAGGCGTGCCGGTCGAATGTCGCTTCGGCGGCGGCGAATCTGAGTCGGATCGGGACGGGCCGTTCGTTGAGTGCTTCGGCGAACCGCTGGTAAATGCGGAAGGTGAGCGTCCAGCCGTCTGAGAGTGTTTGTTGAGTCGCGGCCACCAGGTCCGGTGCGGCCACGATCCCTCCTGCGGCGCGATCGAGACCGAACCCCTGGTGACCGAGGCCATCGATGACGGCGATATCCGGCGGGGTGGGGTCGACACTGAACGCGTAGAGAAAGTGTGGGTCCTTATCGAGTGCGTTCTTCAGCGTGTCGAGGTGGCCGCGCACATCGGCCGGGGTGAGCAGGTCCCCGGGGGTGGCTGCGGCCGCCCCAGGCCCGCGGATGAGCGACACGAGCTCAGTGAGGGCCTGGTTGAGGTGCTCGCGCCCACCGTGCTGGTAGTAGTCGACGACGAAGGGATAGTTCGCGGCCAGGGTGACGCAGGCTGATCGGCCTTCCCAGTGGATGATTCGTCCCGGCTGGTTGCGCCAGGCCGTGATGCGGGCCTTCTCGTCGTCGGTGAGCGGCGGTTGCTTCGGCTCCAGTTTGGCGAATCGGGCATCGTCGAACATTTCGGCGATGACATTGCCGGGCATCGCGTTGAACCAGTCCAGCTGCGCGTCGATGGTGTTGTCGACCGGCGCCAGCAGGTACCAGTCGGCCAGCGGGATGCCGCGGCGAACCAACCCGATCAGCAGCCGGCGAAACGATTTCTCGACTTGCCCCTTTTGGCCGGCGGTCAGCGTTCCATGGAAGTACTTGATCTGGTAGACGTCGAACATTTCAGGGGCGTCGGGGTTCGGATTAAGCACATCGATCCCGAAATCGCCCCGTGATGGGCGAACGCGCACCGCTCTGGGGTGCTTGTTGTAGAGCAGGACAGCGAGAAGCGTTTCAGCGTGGTCAGGTTCCAGCTCGGACCAAGGAACAATCACCGCCGCCACCCCGAACCCCTACGACACCATCGCCCGATTGGCACATCGTAACGGACATGTCTACGACGGCCCGAACTGCGGTTTCCTACTATCCTGTGGTTCTTGGTGGTGCCCGCGGCGGGAGTCGAACCCGCACGGTTCCGCTGTAGGAGACCGGCGCTCTGTCCGATTGAGCTACGCGGGGCGGTGTGTCCCCGGCGGGATTTGAACCCGCACCGGTGCCGGGTTTAAGTCGGCCGCCTCTACCAGTTGGGCTACGGGGACGGGTTCTTGGCGCCCACGGCTGGAGTCGAACCAGCAGCCTGCGGCTTCGTAAACCGATGCTCTGTCCGGTTGAGCTACGTGGGCGTGGCGCGCCCCTGGACGGACTTGAACCGTCAGCCTTCGCCGTCGGAGGACGATGCTCTGTTCCGCTTGAGCTACAGGGGCCTTGAAAATGTTGGGGTGACGGACGGGATTTGAACCCGCAACCGCCGGGATCACAACCCGGAGCTCTCCCAGTTGAGCTACCGCCACAGCGGAAGTGGAGGGGATCGAACCCTCAGTCGCGGGATGTCCGCGACGGCGGCTTAGCACGCCGCTGCATTACCGTTCTGCCACACTTCCCGATCTGTGGTGCCGGGGCCTCGAACCCACGCACATCCTGCTTGCAAGGCAGGCGCTCTGCCGACATGAGCTAGCACCCCATGGCGACCCTGACGGGGCTTGAACCCGCGACCTCCACCGTGACAGGGTGGCGAGCTTCCGACTGCTCTACAGGGCCAATATGCGTGTCGTCCGGGGCGGGATTGAACCGCCGGCCTCCGCTGTATCAGAGCGGCGCTCTTAACCGACTGAGCTACCGGACATCGGGCACCCCGTGCGGGACTCGAACCCGCTCCGCTGCTGTGAAAGAGCAGGAGACTAACCCATATCCGAACGGGGCTTGGTGCCGTCGGCGAGAATCGAACTCGCAACCTCCCGGTCTTCACTCGGGTGCTCTGCCAGATGCTTGAGCTACAACGGCGTGGTAGTCCGTAGGAGAATTGAACTCCTGCTGTCTGGCTGAGAACCAGGTGTGCTGCCTCTACACCAACGGACCGTTGCTGCCTCGTCAGGACTCGAACCTGAACGCCCGGAACCAAAATCCGGTGGGCTACCGAATTACCCCACGAGGCACTATCTTTTGCGCTGCCCCGCCAGGACTCGAACCTAGACTGACCGATCCAGAATCAGATGTGCTACCGGATTACACCACGGGGCAAAAGTGGCCTGCGCGGAGGGATTTGAACCCCCTGAGCCGCAAGGCAACTGATTTACAGTCAGTCGTGACACACCGTCGTCACCGCGCGCAGGTGGGCTCCCCGACCTGGACTCGAACCAGGAATGAGCGTCGCTCGGCGGCTTAACAGGCCGCTGCCCTGCCGATTAGGCGACCGGGGAATGCGGGGCGGGCGGGGCGGACGAGGTGATGAAGTTCGTCCGCCCCGCCACATGGCGGATACCGGATGGGATCAGTCAGGCCATCGCGGGAAATCGAGCGGAGCGCGCGACGTTGCCTGGGAGTCGGCGCCCGACGTGGGTCATCGTGGATGACGATTTCGCATTACACAACGAGTCGAGCGCCTATTTGTACTGGCTTTGCAGCGGGCGCGGCCGGTCCCGCAACACTGCACGAGCGTACGCGGGTCGGATCGCGCTGTTCCTTTTTGGCCTCGCGCCGCGGAATAGATTGGCGGACAGTTACTCTCACTCAGTTGACGACCTACAAGCGTTGGCTCGAGTTGAACCTCGGTGCCCAAGTCCTCGCGCTCAGTGGCCAGGAATCTCTCGCACGTATCGATGACCTCGAACGAGGTAACCAGTTGCTCATCGACGAGAACACGCGAATGACGAACGAAAGAGACGAACTCGCAACGGTTGTCGATCAGCTCCGCGACGAACTGCAGTCTTCACGCACGGCCCACGCCAGACTCATGCGGCAGGTGAATGCACCAACACCATCCACCTAGCGTCGAAGAAAATCGCTGTTGCACGTCGGAGGTTGCAATCGGGTACCTATGTCGCCTATGTCGGGCGCCGACGCCAAGGCCACCACCACCGCTGCTGCTCGGGTGCCGTCGAAACCGATGGAGGACCTTGTGCAACTGCAGAGTCATAGGCTCCTGGGGGAGCGTCTGCGAACAACGCCGAGCGAATCGCGTCGAAATCACGTCGGCGCCAGGCGTCAAAGAGGGTCATGGTCGTGATGACCGGGATCGTTAATGACTGCACGAACTCCGGTCTTGAATAAGCTTCTTGAGCACGGTCAGTCGGATGGATGTTGATCTGGTGATTGATCACCAGTGAGATGCCTTCGACCTCAACGCCGGGGCGCAAGGCCGGCCAGGTATCGACATGTTTAAGCGCGTCTCCGACGAGCTTCTCGGCAGGATTGCCCGATGCACTTTTGACTTCGACCAGGCGCCGGCGACCCTGGTATTCGACGAGCAGATCGGTGCTTGCCGTGCTCCTAAGGTCCGTGTCGAGTGGAATAACGGTGATCCCGACGTCGGCGAACACAGCGCTGACGGCATACTCAAGAATAGTGCCGCGACCGTACAGGAGATCGTGGCGTAGTTGATCAGCTACTGAGCGCGCATCATGCAGTGACTGTTCGATCTGCTCACGTTGGACCCTGTAGTTTTCTTCGAGCTCGGCCTGTGCGGCCAACGCAGCTGCTTCGGCATCGGTTTGTAGGGCCGGGTCATCGCCGAGGTTGGCACGGATTCGGCGTGCCGCAGATGGCACAAACTCGGGAATCGCCTTCTGCGCGAGCCAGTCCAATATCGTCGCCCAAGACGGCATCCACGGGATGATGTAGTGGCGAATCTGCTCGTCCGGCGAAATCCACACCGCGGCAACCACTTCTCCGGCGCCAGTGACGAGTAGAGGTTGTAGTGACCCGTCGGGTTGCACCACCTGAACAGGGCCGCCGGCGCCGTGATGGAGCTGTGTTGCGTGACGGGTTAGCGTCCACCAGTCCATGGCAATATCGCGGGTGTTGACCAGCCGCAAGGCGAGATCGCGATCGGCGCGCCCCAGGCCGTCGGCGATCGTCGGCGCCACCGCCAGCGGTGTACGAAAACCGCCGACGGATCCTGAACCGGCAGCAGCACCCGGCAGGTCAACGCCCTCGGTACTCCCGCCCAATACACCGCGGAAACTCACCTCGCCCGCGGGCCGGGGATGCCCAATCATCGACACCGCCAACGCGACCTCACCGCGACGATGCGCTCCCGTGATAAATCGAGTCCACTCTGTCGCCCCGCGGTCCATGTAGCGGTTGGGTTCGATTGCGGCGACCGCGCCGCTACTGTCCTCGCCGACCCATCGCGGCATCAAACCCAGAGTGCCCCAATCGAATTGCTCTGACGTTATCGTCGGCCGCACTCCTGTCCCACCGAGAAGCTTGTGTAGGCGGACAGAACCTTCGGGCAGCTTGTCCCACCGCGCAGGCGGCGGGTAGCCGATATGCACGTCATACGCGTCAGCCACACAAAAAGCGTACCGGTGAGGTCAGAGGAGCTCGGCGCGGGCAGCACCTCATCGGCGATCCGGCGCCACGTCGCGAGTACCTGGGTGTGCTAACCAATCAGCACACAAGGTCAACCTCCCTGTCATGAGTATCGCGACAGGTACTAGACCACCTACGGATAACGCGAGATTCCGGTATCACGTGGTCGAGGGTGTCCCCGTGACCGCCGCATTTCCTGAACTACCAGGCCGGGAAGCGCTCCCGCGCCTAGAACGTGTCATGCGCGTTCTTTAGAAAGCAGGGTAGTGCAACTGACAACTGCAGTGCCAGTGCAGTTGTCAGAGTAATCCCAGTCGAGATATGCAGGGGCACAGCGTTGTTCGTGACCGAGGCTGTGGCGCGACGGATGGTGACGAACCTCCTTCGGGATCGGTTGCCGGGCACGACGATGTCGGTGGCCAGCAATACCCCCTCTACGTGTGCCGTGCGATCACGGCCTGTTTCGCGGCTTTGAACTCGTCGCTGTCAAGCATGCCCTGCGCGTGCATGTCTGCCAGTTTCTGAATCTCTTCTGCCATGCTCGGCTGCGCGATGGACACGGGTGCAGCCGCTTGTTGAACTACGACGTGTGTCTGCTTGGAATCGATGATCCGTCGTTGAAGCTCGTTGATTGTCGGGAGCGCTTGCTTGTACACAGCTTTCACGAGCGGAAGGCAGTTCGACAGGGTCCAAGGATCGTCGGCAGCATTGTTTCTGCCCTTGTTCGATGATCGCCAGAAGTCGTGATTTCCCGTCCCCTGATAACTCGGTGTGAGGACTTCGAGGACCCCCGTCACCATCCCGGCGTTGTATTCGATGTTCGTGATCTCGCGGAAGGGGAAGGTCGTCGCCCGTCCGCCCCCGAGTGATCCAGACATGAAGCCCGCCACGCCGCCCTGCTTCACGATGATGAGCCGGTCATCGAACGCCGCGAGCTGCCCGGCGTTGCCGCCGTTGAGCACGAGCCATGGCAGTTCGCCGTCGCCCGAATGCTCGTGGATTCCGGCCCACTGCTTATCCCGCATCGCCTCGCCGAATACGGGTACGGCGTCGCGGAGGGACAGCCGTTCCTGCTCGTGCTGCGCCGAACGGAAAACGAGGTCTCTCACGGCGCTGTCCGTGCCGGCACGCTGCAGGTAGTCCACGTAGTACTGAACGAATCCGAGCTCCTCGTTGGCGACTTTGCCGAAGTTGATCTCGCCGGTATCGGTCGTGACGACGACCGAGATGCCGGTCATCGATCTCGGGTAGTCGACTCGCCGGATGTTGTCAGCCATCACCTCTAGTCCGACCTTCTCGAACACGGTGAAGCCGATGATCCGGGCATTGGTGATCGCAAGGCCGATGGTCTGGGGCCCCATGCCGCGAGACACTGCAGCGAAGCACCAGATCGTCTCGCCCTGGTGCAGCAGTGGAGTGACGATCTTCTCCCACTTGCCCGCGGTCTTCTCCTTGACCTTCGGGCCTACGTGGTATGCCATGCGGGACTCCCTGCTCGGATCTTCAGTGCCAATGTCGTGGCCGAATGGTATCGGTTCGTTCATTTGGCGCGAAGGCAGTTGATCAGGACCTCGGCCCCTTCGTGGGCGACCAACTCGGTGGGTGCTGCGATTGTCGCGCAGGCCCTCAGTTGCCGTATCGGTGTCGTATGGCAGCGCTCCGGATAGCGCCGGGCTCGGTGATGCCGGGTGTCGAACCTGCACGCCCAGTTACGGGCACCGGAGTCTGAATCCGGCACGTCTACCATGATTCCGTCACGGACGCGTGGACACCACAAAATGGTTGTGCGCTCGGCAGGACTTGAACCTGCACGCCCGGTTGGGCACCCGGTTTTGAGTCGGGCGCGTCTGCCAGAGGATTCCGCCACGAGCGCGGATGCCACCACTGTTGAGTTCTCAAGGGTTCGTACGCGGCGCGGGGTTTCGTGTGCCGGTCGCTGTGCACACCAGGTTGTGGGTGCGTTAGTTGCTGGTTACTTATCGTGCACCGGGCAACGGGTGTTGTCGAGGGTATATTTCGCTTGAAACTCGTTGGTGCACTGCTATTTTGGCCGCACCGAACTATAGGAATGTCAGGCGACGTTCCTAGCAGCGCAAACACCAAAAGTGAGAGATATATGAGATTGTTCTTCTGGCCCAAGCTCCCGGTCGGAGCGCACGCCCACTGATGGGGCGGAAGGCTGCTCATGACGGAATAACCGGAAGCGGCTGGGCTGGCTGATGCCGCCGCAGCGCTCAGCTTGGGCAGTCCACGACGGAACGAATTCGTTGGAGAGGTCCGCGCACGACAAAGCCGCCGGTGATGCTTTGTGCATCCCGGCGTTGGCGTAGTAGTCGCGGCGGATCATGATCACGAAATCAACGGTAGCAGCGGCTTCCGACATTTCCCCGAACAAATTTTCCAGCCACCGCGGTCGACCAGGCTGATGTGGGTCATGTCGTCGGTGGGTTGACCAGCGGCTCCCACATCGGATCGGTGAACACTGCGAAGCCCGACGGCACGGGCGCGGACAGTTTCGCCAGGAGCCTCAGATGCCAGCCGGCGTCGGGACCGTTGACCGCGCGCACGGTCACGGTGGCCTGCCGCCGGTCCGGGATCCGGTGGACTTCCTCGACAAGCAGGTTCGGTATCCAGCCGAGTGGCACTTCGCTCCGGGCGGTCGTCAGGATGGCCCGCGGGTTGGCCCGGTTCGTGGGTTCGTCGCACAACCCGAGCTCGTCACCCGGGCGAAGCGACGACAGAGTCTGCTCAAGTTCTTCCCGCGACACCGTGGTAGCGGTGTCCCCGACGACGATGGGCCGCTCCAGCACGTGCCGCATCCCATGCACCAGGAACCCGCACTCCAAGCGGCCGGCGCGGATCCGCGGCACCGGGAACAGCTGGATCGTGTCGCCCTGACGATGGCCACCGGAGCGCGTGATCTGCTCCCACGGCGAAGCGTCCTCACCCAGTCCGAGACGGGTCACCCAACGGGCGAAGTCGGGCCGCCGAGAACCCATCGCACGCTGCGCGAACAGCGGGAACAGCACCGGCGACTCGTACCAGCGGTCAAGGTCGGGGAAACCGAGAAACGGGCGGAACCCAGGCACCTGCAGGGCGTTGCGGATGTAGCAGAAGCTGTACGTCGCGCCGTCGAAACCGAGCAGACCCACCGGGGAGATCGACCGCTCGATCGGGTGCTGCCACGTCACCACCAGCTGGCGCAACCCTCCCGGCGCGCGCACCCCCGCAACATGGGTGTCAATCGTGGCGGCCTGCATGACCCAACAACCTTTCTCGATTAATCCGCAATACCTCACCGGCGAACTTACGGCAAGGCTCCGACAATTCCGGTACCCGTTGGAGCACGTCGGCAGCGGTGTCGTCACTCACGCTACGCAGATTGTCCAGCCAGTACTCCCCGACTGCCGGCCGGCACACGCCCAGTGCGGCGATGGCGTGCTCGACGAGCGTCGGCGGTCCGACGGCGAGGTCGTGCTCGAACCGCCACGCCGTGCCTTTCCGAGCCCAGCGCAGCACCCCGCCGTCCTGGTCGAGACGCGCGGCGCACTCGGAGTCCCGGACGTTGTAACCCAGGCTGCTGGACTGATCGTAGGAATCAGACAGCCGATAGTTCTCGGTGCTGCCGGGTGGCGGCAGCAGAATCGCCCAGTTGTCGTCGTGACGGTCACGGTTGGCGATCCAGGCGTCGAGCACCATGTAACCCGCGAACACGTCGAACGCATCGAACTCGGAAGGGATGGCGGGACTGCGTGGCGGGTCAACCCCGCGCAGCACCTCACGGATCCGCCCCAGTGAA
Organism: Actinomycetota bacterium; assembly: GCA_018268465.1. Lineage (GTDB taxonomy): Bacteria > Actinomycetota > Actinomycetes > Mycobacteriales > Mycobacteriaceae > Mycobacterium. The sequence continues at coordinate 35,332 of JAFDWN010000003.1, read as the reverse complement.
TGACCTGGCCGGCCCTTGCGCTTGGTCTGATAGCTCGGATCGGACGCGGCCAGCAGCAACTTGCCGGATTGCAGATCCCATCCTGGCGGCTTCAGATCGCGCGACATACTGCCCCGCCGGCCGTCCCGGACACCCAACTGAACCCGCGCACAGGGAATGCGGATCAAGTCGGCCAACTCCGTGCTGACCCGTTCGGCCCAGTCCTCGCCCTGGCGCACTCCGTTCTTGATCACCGGCGGCTTGAACAGCCAGATCTCGCTCGTCGACGGATCGATCAGCCACCACTTCTCCTCCTGGCCCTCAGTCTCGTCACTGTGGACCTCCTACTCAGTGACATCCCAGACCTCGAACTCAGCCGCCGACATGGGCGAAGGCTAACCGACAGCACCGACGATCAACGCCGCACCCAACCCGACGCTCCGGTCACTCACGCAGCCCGCGGTACCCGCATCAGCACCGCGACAACGCCGAACCACTCGACACGCCACGATCTTTCAGCTCACCTCTTGCGAGGAACGCCGGTCGTTGACGGCCGGGAGGAATCGCATCCCGGTTTTGGTGTGCCGGCGCGCAGCGCCGGCATGGTGGCTCTACGTAGGGCGTTTCTGCCTGATTCGCCCTTCGGGGCAATCGTGATCGTCGCCTTGTAATCCTCGGGAACAACCATGACGACTGCACCGGGGTGAAGCGCCACGTCGAAGTCGCCCACTCGAAGCACCAGGAGCGGCTTGGTCATCGACTCGGAAGGGGTGAGCATCAATGGCCCGGTGAGGATGTTTCGACCACGGGGCACGGCGATCGTCAGCCCAACATGTCGTGCTGAGAGCGCCCCGACGTTGATCTCGTACGGGCCGAGATCGGCGACCGGTTGAAGCCGCCGTGGCCGCAGTAGCGGTTTGAGGATCACCGTGCCGACAAATCCCGGCGACAGTCGTGCTTCACGGCGCGGGCCGCCCCGCCATCCGGCCGCCGCTCTACCGCGGTGGTCGCGGCCGCGTCGAGGATAGCGCGCGCATCCGCGACAAGACCTGGCCCCGATGCGCTGACCGCCCGGTGGACCGGATGGCCGGCCGGGTACCGGGTGAGAACCTCTGCGTTCCTGCCTCCTGGATCCACCGGCGCTCCGTCAGGACCGGTGCACAAGTCAGCGCAGCTGAGAATCGCCAGCGAGGCGCCAGCCGGCGCGGGGTAGCCGGCCAACGCGTCGTGTAGACCGCGTTCTCGCGCTGCACCTGTGTGGTGCGCAACCAGATTGATCACTTCAGCTCGCGTGACGGTGTGCGTGGCCAGGTAAGCCGCGCCGTCGATCGGGTGAAACCCAGTGCTAATCAGGTCGGGTGCATACCCGATGTCGTGCAGCCACGCCGCGGCGACGATCGTGTCAGCGTCCTCCGGCGCGAGGATGTCAGCAAGATCAGCGGCGGCCGACGCCACCCCGATGGTGTGCGACCACCTGCGCGGCAACACGTCGGCGAGAAGCTCCTCTGCGATCCGCCGCGCACGGAAAACATTCACGGTCACCACGAGGTGATCGTCGGCCCCAGCCGGCCAGTTCTCAACAGGACAACGACGTCGCAGCGCTCACCGCAGTTGCCCCGAGAACACAAGGCCAGCGATGACGGTGTTGTCCCAGTAAAGAAACCAGCTCGGTTCCACGACCGAGGCCACCTCCCCCTGGGTGCCAGCAGCGGCACCGGCGACAAGAGTCAACCCGGCTGGCGGCCGGGGCGGCGCAGTGGGAGTTGGGAAGCTGCAGCAGCGAACCGCTCCCGGCGTCCTCGCATTCTCGGCGTCAAAGTAGATGCGGATCGCTTCTCGCGGATCCGCAGGCGGCTCAACTGGAGCGATCATCGGGAAGCCGTGCGCGTCCGCACACGGTCGTCGAACAATACGCTTCCAGCACTCGCGGACGTACCTCTCCAACCCCCGCCAAACGGCATCTTCTGTTGGCTGGCCGAATATTTCGCATTCATAGTCACCGGCGATTCCGACGATTGCATAATGCCGCACCGTCTCGTTGACGGGAGAACGGACGATAACCGCGTATCGATTGCCCATCCAATGCAACGTCTTGACGCAGATACGGCCAGCGTAAAGAAGAGGACCGTCTGGGTCAGGATGCTCGAACAGGTCTTCGGGCATATTGAGAACAGTCTCAGCGTTAACGGCGGGACTGATGGTGCTGCCGGCCTCAATCTCGGCGGCTTCCACAGTGTCGTAACGGCAAAAGATATTCGGGCCGCTCTCCGTGTACCAGAGAATATCGTACTTGTCTGTGCGCCCAGCCAATTCGAGCATTCTCTCGGCATGCCAATCGCTCATCGGACGGGTCCATCTCCTTCTCAGCGCGATTCGATCGCTGTCCGACTGACGCACAAATCAGCCGGTCGTACATTGCTGCGGGCCAACACAGCGCCTACACAAACCACGACGCCGCCGAACCAATCCATACCGACCGCCACTGCGATCTTCAAGAGGACTGCAGTGGGCCGAACGTGACACCCTCACCGTCCACCACGCCCGCCGCGACGGGGGACTCCGGCGGCCCAGTCGGCGGCACCAACGCCATCCAGCAGACCAGGTGAACATCGTCATCGCGGATCTCAGGCAGCGGCTCCGGCGGCGGAGGAGCCTCTAAAGCCGAGCTCGTCGACGAGCTCAAGGATCCGCGCGGCCCGCTGCTGGGGATTGTCGATCGACATCGCGGCGTTTGAACCATTTGCGATAGAAGCGGTCTCCGGGCCCCACCTTCGTGATTGAGCAACCACGATGCCCCAACCGTACGGAACGACTACGTACGTCAACAGGAGTGGCCACCACCACCAACTAACGTGGCCGCTCTTCAACGCATTGGTGGCGACGACTTCGCGGTACGCCCAATACGTTGCTGGCGCGAAGACGGCATGAAACGCGGCCGAGACGCCGACGAATCCAATCAATTGATTGGCCGCGTCGTCCTTCCTCCATGCCCATCCCGCGCCCCGATTGACCAATGCGATTGTGTAGAGACTGCCAGGCAACACGGCGACAAGCGCTACGAACAGCGCCTGGAACGTCCCGATCACCTTTCCCAGCCTCCCTTTGGAGTAGCAGCGTGCTTGTGACGAGGATTCGTCGATGGCCACGGGCGCAGTTGACGATACCGATCGCACCGACATATTTGCGCTGCAATGCCAGGTTGTGGGCGGCACGCGAGCATGGCTCGCGCGGAACTCGCCCCAGGGATTCGTCCACGGTGTGGCGGCTTCTTCGTCGTCGTCGGCCAGCTTGCTCACCGCGGTTAGACGGTCTTATCGGCCTATAACCCGTGAGCCGGAGTGTCGAAATCCTACGTCTCCCGGGCCACCACTGTGTCGTACAGGCCGAAGTGGCTGAGCCCTTCGTGGCTGTCGATTCCGGTGTAGGACAAGGACGCGTCCTCGTAGCGGCGGAACGCGAACACGGCCTGATTCATATGCGTGCTGTTGAAGACGTTGAGGGACACCAGCAGGTGGAAGTCGGCCACGCTCAGTCCAGTGACGGTCCGGAACAGCTCGGGTTCCAGTTTGGTGATGACGTCTTTGAGCGTGTTCTCCCGAAAGTCGGTGAGATACATGAAGGCCGGGATGCGGGTCGCGAACTTAATCAGCTTGTCCTGGATCTGTTTCCGCTTGGATTTGTATTCCTTCTCCTCGGCGGTCAGCTCCCGCTTCTCCGCCGGGGAGATGTCCTCGCCCTTGGACTTCTTGGCGTCTTTGACCTTCTCGCTCTTGTTGATCACGGTCTCGAACACGTCGCTTCCCAGCGCCCGGAACCCTTCGATGCGCATTACCGCTGCCATCGCGTCCGGATTGTCGAGGATCTTGCGCAGAGTGGCGTTGTCGACGTTGACCAGCAGTGCGGACTCCCATTTGCGGGCCAGCAGGGTTGCGGACGTGCCGGTCATCGCGGTGTCGAGAATGGCCGCCGCGTCCAGCGCGGTCATGTGGGACCCGTCATAGGCCAGGACCGGCAGGAAGTTCACCAAGTCTTTGACCGCGTCTTCGGGGTTGGCGACCTCAGGTGATAGGCCGGCTCCGTAGTCGGCGATCTGGCGCAGCGCTCGGGTCGGTGCGAAGTCGAACACATAGCAGACCGGCTTGAGGGACACCTCCAGATTCGGGTCGTCACCGTTGGGATTCTTGATCGACCATGGCGACTGCACCCGGAATGCGGCCTGGAAGTAGGTTTCCGGCGAATTGAGGTTGCGCAACATCAAGATTGACGACCACTGCGCGACGGTGACGCCGGTCGTGAGCTTGCCGCAGGACAAGGTGATCGTCTTCGTGTCGTGCCCGTTGCCGATCGCCGTACGCACCGGTGGCAACGCTGCCAGGCCCACACCGGCGCCGGCGCCGGCCACCGACAGCACCTTGTAGCCATGGAAGAACGTGTTCTGCTTCTCGGCCAGCAGGTTCGCCATTGCCTGACACGATGCCACCGACGGCAGGAACCAGAACGAGTGGTTCAGGTACGGGAGCAGGCGCACGTCCGAGTACGGGAACGGCGGCTTCTTCGCACCCAGCTTGAGGTTGTCGACCTGGGTGGCCGAATAGGCGCCCCGGATGATGTCGAGCCACTTCTGCACTTCGTCCTTGTGCTTGAACACCGCCGACGTACCGACGCCACTCGCGGCGAAGAACTCGTTGAGGTCGAACTCGTCGAACTCTCCCTGGGCGGCGATCGCCAGTAGCTCTTCGGGCATCTGGTACGTAAGCAGCCGCATCTCCGGTAGCCCGCCGTAAGGATTCCAGGCTCCGGGATGGTCTTGTGCCCATTGCTGTTTGGCGCGTTGCTCATCGGTGTAGGTCCAATTGAAAATCTGTTCCTCGATGAACTCACCGGTTGCCAAAGCGCGAAACGGTGTCCCCGACAGATACAGATAGGCCTTGGTGGTGATGGGCAGGAACTCGACCTCACTCTCGCCGAGCTCGTCGAGTTCCTCGTTGAAGGCGTCCAGCTCTGGGTTGTATTCGGCTGCCGCCTCCTGCTTCGCTTCTGACACGTCCTCACCCTCGAACAGTTCCTTGGCGCTGTCGCGCCACGCGCCGAAGTGGTACTCGTCGAAAACGACAAGCTCCCAATTGATTTCGTGCAGCCAGGCGTTCTTGGCCTTGATATTGCCCAGCTTGTCTTTGCCCAGCAGGTCCTGGAACGAGCCGAAGTAGACGAGTGGCTGTGACTTGTCGGCTGTGGTGGGGTCCCCGGTGGCCTTGGACCGGTATTGCCAGCCGGTGAAATCGACGTGGGATTCCAGGTCGGTCTGCCAGGCGTCTTCGACCGCGGGTTTGAATGTGACTACGAGGACCTTGTGTGCGCCCAGCTTCTTCGCGAGCTGATAGGTGGCGAACGTCTTGCCGAACCGCATCTTGGCGTTCCACAGGAACCGGGGAACAGCGTTCTCATCCTCGGCCCAGATCGACTGGAAGTAGGCGTGCGCCTTGTCGACGGCTGCCCGCTGCTCGGGCCGGGGGGGAAACGTCTCGTGATGTGATCCCGTATACGCCTGGCCCGTTCGCAGCTCATTGAGGACCGTCGTGACGTCGGCGACTGTGCAGGCCATCCACTCCAACTCGGTGTTGATGAATCCTTTCGCCTTGAGCCGGTCGCGCACCATGTGGTCGCTGAACGTGGACCCGTCCTCACGCTCGCCCGACTCGTCGACCTGAATTGTGAAGTTCTTGATCGCCGCGGTTTTCAACTGCTGGCCGACGCGGGTTTTCACATCCTGAGTGGTCTGCCCAATCTTGAGTAGGCCCGCATGATCGTCATCCTCGATCGAGTAGGCGTAAATCCGCAGCCGCGCTTGCGGTTTCTCCGGTAGTAAGTCCTCGACGGGCTTAGCCATCCGACAGGTCCATCGGCCGAATCATTGCTTCGATGAAGGCGATCTCGTCAGCGGTGATGCCGTACTTATCGTAGAGGTCGGCGTCGGTCCAAGTTCGGTCCCAGGCCTGCATTGGGACCCATGTGTAGGTCGAGTGGGTGGCGTCCTGGGTGATCTTGCGCAGGGACACCAGGAAACGGAAAAACCTCGTCGCGTAATAGGACTTCACACTGCGCACCTGGTCCTCAGAATCGAGGTAGAAGAACAGGAACGATTGGGTGCACACGGATGGGGACGGGGCGACGAGCGGCGGCCCAAGCACAAGGTCAACTCCGGACCGCTCTCGCTCTCGGCCGGATCCGACCTTCGGGACCAGCAGCTTCCAGGTGTCGACGAGGTGAGCGCTCTTCGTCACGGCTTCCCGCTCGATGAATCCCTTGTCTCGCTTCATCGACCGGATGTAGTACAGCGCGACGTCGCCCGGTCGCTCCGTGTCGTGGAAGCGGTCGAAATTGGATGTCCAGCCAAACTCCTTGTCACGGGCCAGGATCGTGTTGACCGACGGCTCGTCTTTCTCAAGGACCTTGCGCAGGATGGTCAGCGCCCGCGCATCTCGCACGAGGACGTCGAACTCGTCGAGCGCCCGCGTCATCGGGCCGATGGTTTCCCCGGCCCGAACGGTCGTGACGTTGCACGCTCCGTCATGCGACGCATCCCACAGGAAATAGCAGGCGCCGCCGTTGATTCCGACGGACGGGAACACCTCGGCGGCGTTCGGGTAGTCGACAAGTTCGCGAATGTGGGTGTCCGCCAGCATTGTTCGCCGAAACTCGGTTAATCCGAGGCCGCTGGCCATCCATCTCGATGGGATGACCATCGCCAGGTATCGCGGCGCAAGTCGTTTCGCCTGCTCCACAAAGTGCTGGTAGATGGGGATGTCCCGTGTTCCGCCGTCGGATTGAAGTTGGTACGGAGGGTTGCCGATGATGACGTCGAACTGCATGTCTGCTCCGAACAGCTCGGCGATGCGAGCGTTGATGTCGTCGGTGTGGATGAAGGCGTAGGCGTGGCTTTCGAGCCCCGCACCGCGGTCCAGGGTGGTCTGGGCGGCGCCGCAGTACGAACACCGCCCGTTGGTACCGCGCCTGATCGGGTTGCCGTTTCCGTCGGCGGTCTCGACGAACTCGGTAGCACCCGCCCAGGTGTGCTCCATAGGCTCGAACCAGATATTGCCAGCCGCTGTGGTGAACGAGCTGGCAACGGAATGCTCACCATTGGCGAACTTCGAGCAATAGACACTGCGTCGGGCCAACATCGCCGTCAGCTGAGTGATACCAATCCCGAAGACTTGCTTAGTGAGGATGTGGTCGACACGCTCCTGCAGGTCCGGGATGTCGGCCGCCAGTCCTTCGGTCAGTCGCTTGGTAATCTCCCGCAGAAATACTCCGGACTTGGTGAACGGGTCGAGAAAGGTCACCGACCTGTCGGCCCACATGCTGGCCTCATCATGGGTGCCAGCCCAGGCGTCCGCGACCAGATCGAGCATCTCGGCGGCCAGCTCCGGTGGTGTGAACACCTCGTCGTTGGAGAGGTTAGCGATGCAGGTCAGCACGTCCGGATTCCGGCTGCGCAGACTGAAGGTGACCTGCTCAGTCATCGTCGCGGCCTGCGATACCGGCGACTGACAATGATCCGTGGTCCTTGGTCGACCTGAAGATTTCATGTTTGCCCAGATCGGCGAACAGGGTGTCCTCTTCGCGGAAGGATGACGCCTTTGTCATCGTGTCGAACCGGAAATCGCGGCGGTGAAACTTGCCCTTGCCGAGATACGACCACTCAGCGAAGGTGATCGGCATCGGCGTGACCTGACGCGTCGTCATCGATTGAGCGTCACCGTGGACGATATTTGCCGCCAGCACGGCTGCGGCTGCGTCGTACAGGGTGTCTCCGTGAACCACGCCGAGATAGTCGGCGAACACCGCCAGCAGGTTCTCGCGACACTCCGCCACGTTGTCATCGAGCAACTCGATGCCGTAGATCGACATCAGCGCCAACAGGGATTGGTGGCGTCGCTCGAAGTCGCTATGTCCGTAGCGGGCGTGAACCGTCGCCAGCTTGCGTCGAAGCACCGGAACCAGGAAGTTGCCCGAACCACACGCGGGTTCAAGGAAACGGGAGTCGATTCGCTCCGACTCGCCCTTCACCAGGTCGAGCATCGCATCGACCAACCACGGCGGGGTGAAAACCTCACCGTGGTCGGCTACCCGCTGCTTCGACTTCACCAAATTCACAGCAGCAGCCTATAAGGACGCGGTACGAAGAGGACTTTTTTGGACGCGCAGGTCGAGTGCGCGAAACGAACTGCCGTCACGGCGTGCCCCGCGGTCTGGTCGGGAGCAAATCGACCCGTCCAGAGAGTTTGGCCGGTGACCGAAGCCGCTCGTTCTCCAGGGCCAATACCTGGATGATTCGTTCGAGCTGGCGGAACCTGCCATGGAATCCGTTGTGGGAGAAGTCGATCGGTCGCTCGACTCCGTCGCCGATGGAGCCGCTTATCGGGGCGGCTGGATGAACAACGCGCGGTGGAACTGCGGTTGTCCGTCCCTGTGGTCGAAACGCTGCCAGCCGAGCGACGCCCAGAACTCGTCCGCCTCCTCGCTGTATGCGAACAGCCGACGCCCATGGTGCAGGTCCGCGAGACCCTGTACCACCCGGGTGCCGATCCCGCGGCGAGTCGCGGCGGTGGCCACCTCGACGAACTGGATCTCCAGGCGCTCCTCGCCGAGCTTCGGCACGCCCAGGTACTTCGGGTTTATTCCGCCGGGGTCGTCGAACTCGACGCGGGCGACCTCGTTACCGTCCTCCATGACTTGCACGAACCACGGTTCGCTCACGGAGTAGTACCTGGGCTTGTCCCACCACTGGTCGTTCTCGTAGGCGACCGACCAGTCGAACGACGGCACCCACGAGTACTTGTTCGCGGGTCCGCGGCGGTGGTCGATGAACTCCAGGGGCATGTTGCGGAGCCTACGACGGCGAGCCGACAGTGCACCGCACCCAGCAGGGGAACTGTCGAGCCTTGCAGTTAGCCTGCGCACATGGGAACTTCCCCGTGGACCGGTCCAGTCATCCTGACCCTTTGCGTCTCCGTCCTGGCGCTGGTGGCGTCGGCAATCGCTCTTGGATGGCAGGTGGTCTCGTGGCGCCGCAGCGGGCCACGGGTCCGGGTCACTTCGAAGTCGGGTTTCGCCGCCACTGAGCCTTTCGTGTCGATCGAGATCACCAACGCGGGGCGCCTCGCCACCGAGATCAGCCAGATGGCGTTCCAGCTCTCCCGCCTGGATGACCGGAAGCAGGTCTTGATGTTTCGTGACGTGCTGGGGGACCTGGTGACGATGCCGATACAGCTGGCTCCGGGAGCGACGGTGAGCAAGATGTTCGCGGCTGGCGCCGTACTCGACGTTCTGGACAGCAACGGGTTCGCCGGCACTGAAGCGCGGCCCTATGCGATCACTGGGCACGGCCGCACCGAGGGTGATCAGTTCGACCTACGCGGCCGGGTACAGATGCTGGTGGAAACGGCTGAACGAAAGTCGTTAGGTCAGACGTTACGGGCCGAACACCACCCGCACCGGTAGCAGCTCATGGCCGGTGTGGGATGAGCCTGCACTTGTGCGTGCCCGCGATGCAGGAGAACGGATCGAACGCGTCGACGGTGACCTTTTCGAGCAGGGAGGCCTCCGGTGCCCAGTTCCAACTCAGCCACCGCGCGACACACAGTCCGGTGACGGCCGCGGCGCCCGCGGCCTTTAGCGCGGCGGCAGCCGACTGCAACGAGGTCCCTGTCGTCCAGGTGTCATCGACGAGCAGCACCCGCTTCCCCTCGATCAGGGGCCGCGCCGCGTCGGGGACCGCGAAGCGAGCAGCGTTGGCGACGCGGGAGACGTTCACAGGGCCGCACTCCATGAGCACGCGCTTGATCTGGTACTTCCCGCCGCTGGCCGGGTCGTCGTTGGCGAGCCGTGCCACGTTCCGGGCAATGCCGGTGACCGGGTGCGGACCGGTACGGGATGTGCGGGACGGCACGAATGTCGCGACGTCCCACTCGCCGCCCTCGGCTGCGCGCATGCAGTCGTCGTGGATCCAGGTAGTGGTGAACGTGAGCAGCTGCACGTCGTCGACGCTGCGCTGGGGAGCCGGATTCGCCTTGTAGTTGCGCATCGTCTGCACGCTCTGGGTCCGGCCACCGGGGTTGTAACCGTCGGCGTAGGCGAGGAAGAACGTGTGGTCACAGGTCGCGCCGAAGAGGGTTTCCCGGGTAGTCAGGCACGTGGAACAGATCCCCGATTCGGGAGCGGGTCCGCAGCAGACACCGCAGATTCCGGCACCCGGGCCGGCGATGTTGTGGAAGTACGCGACCCTGCTGGTCGCAATGATGATCTCGTTGCGCAGATCGCCGTCCGACTGCTGGTCGGTCACCAGGCGGTGCCCGCCGCCACCGGGGCGAGGTGGGTGCGCACCGATTGCTCCGCGGCGGCGATGTGCTCCAGCTGCGAGATCGCTTCGCCGGCCGTGCTCACCACGAACACATCGGGGCGGTCGGCGAGGGTCCGTCCCCACGTCGTGCCCTCAGCCACGTTGCGGCGCAACACGAGCCGCCGACCGTGGGCCACGGCTTCCAATGCCTGGTGCTTGGTTCCGGACTGCTCGGTGGCTTCGGCGATCACCGTCACCTGTACGTAGGCGCTCATGGTCCGGTTGCGTGCGGGGAACGCCCACTTCGACCCGGGGAAACCGGGGAGGAACTGAGTGAGCACCAAGCCCCGTTCGGCGATGGTGGCCTGCAACTGGGCGTTCGGCGGCGGGTACGCGCGGTCGATGCCGGTACCGATGACACCGACGACCCGACCTCCCAGCTCGACAGCGGCGGTCATCGCTGCGGTATCGATGCCCTCAGCGAGGCCGGACACCACGGTGACGTCGTGTTCGACGAGACCCTGGGCCACACCTGCGGCGAAGTCGAGCCCGCCGGTCGACGCGTTCCGGGAGCCGACGATCGCCACGGAGTAGTCATCATCAGCCAGCGTTCCCGCTGCCATCAGGAGCGCGGGTGGCCGCCGTGCGGCGCGGACCCGGTCGGGATACTCGCGGTCGAGGACCGTGAGTGTTCGCCAGCCGCGGGCATCCCATTGCTCGATGTCTCGGGCGGCGGCGTCGCGGTCCGGCTCGGTTCCCGGCACGGGCAGCAGCGTCGCGCCGACGTGTTCGTCCCACACCTGATCAGCGGAGCCGCTGTCGAGCAGGGCTTCACCGAGGTTGGCCATCGTCATCGTCTTCGGCATGTCGCGCAGCAGCGCTACGACGGTGGCCGAAGCTGAGTAAGCCACCACTCCTGCACCTCCGTCTCCATCTCAGCGTGTATTGCGAAGGCTAGTCCGCCGCGCGGATGACACTCCGCGGATAACCCGCAGCCTAGAGCCGGGGACCGACATGCGTGGCAGTGCAGAAATCTCTAGATCGGAGACTCACCGGGCCGGCTGGATGAACAGGGTGCGCCAGTCACCGTCCGGATGATGGAACGGCTCCCACCCGAGCGAGGCCCAGAACCCGTCTGCCTCCTCGCTATACGCCAACAGCCGGCGATCGCGATGCCGCTGTTGGAGCGCCCGGACCGCCTGGGTTCCGATCCCCCGGCCGCACTCCTCGGGAGCCACCTCGATGAACGCGATCTCCAGCCTCTCGGACCCTACGGCCGGCACGTTCGCGTAGTGCTCGATGTCGACGTCCTCCTTGAGCTCGATGCGTGCCACCTCGGCGCCGGCCTCCAGCACCTGCACGTACCAGGGGTCACCGATGCCGTAGAGATGCGGGTTCCACCAGTCGGGGTGCGCGTAGGCCACGGTCTCGTCGAACGGCGGCATCCACCAGCGATCGTCGGCGGGGCCGGGTCTGAGATCGACGAGTTGCAGAGGCACTCCGAACCTGTACCACGCCACGGTCGCCAGAACCTTCCTTGAACACGCAGCGGCCCAGGCACCCGCCAGGTACCGGGGCTGCTACGTGTCCCCGCGCGGTCGGCGGTGAGTTACCCCGCGCTACTCACCAACGCAAAAAAGCCAGGGCCGGTGCCCACCAGCGTTGGTTCCTCACGCGGCCTGTGCCGGCCGTATCTGCGCATCCAACTCCGCGGCTACTGTGACCATGTGCCGCGGGCAAGGTCGGTAAGGGAAACCGCACGTCTCCAGGTACTGCTGGAGCGGCATCACTCCCACCTGCCGCCAGGCCCGGATCAGGTTCGCCACCTCAACCCCCGGCGTCTCCGCCATGCCCTCCAGCAGCAGGAGATCAGAGATCGAGACGACAGCAGGCGCTAGCATCCTGCCCTCGTACGCCGCCATCGCCTCGCGAGCACAGAGCCCGACGAGCATCATCGACATCGGCGTGCTCGGTAGTCCCACATCTGGCACGACGACGAAGGGGGCGAACGTCGTATCCGTGAACGATGCTCCGTCCCAGCCGCTCTCGGTGAGATGGTCGATCACGGACTCGAATTGGCGGGCCTTCTTGCTCGTCAGGAACGCTTCGAGGTTGGAGGCGAAGTCGTCGCCGCTACCCCATCCCTCGGCCAGCGGTTGCCTGAGTGGGCGGTGGGTTGCGTCGATGAGCCAGGTGAACCTATTGTTGGTCGGGAGCATCCAGTCGCACGCCTTTGGTTGCTGTCCCTGCTTCATAGGCCATTCGGCCTGCATCTCATCTTCACCAACGATGGAGCCGAACACCGCACTGTTCGCAGCGATTCGGGCGACGATGCGACCGACGATCTGCTCGAACTGGTGCTTTACCGCATCCTGGAACTGCTTTGCCCGCTCCGGCTTTCTCTGCTCTACGAAGCCCTGCTGAACATCGAACTCGGGAGCGTTCCCGAAGAACCGGTCCATGCCCCACTGAGCCCGGAGCGCGAGCACGGTGCCGTCGCCGAGGTCGAGGAACGGGAACCGCGTGAACGTGTACCGCTGTGCTCGCACGTCTCCGCGCTCCCTGTCGCGCTGCGACATGGCACGGAACTCGTCGAGGTCGCGGACCATGTTCCGCTTGATGTACTGCACCACCTCGTCACTGACACCGTGCTCGCGGAGTGTGCCCAAGTCAAAGCGTGCTTGCCCGTTCCGCAGAACCGACGTGATCACGTCGCCCGCCAGCAGAAACTCCTCCATGCTGATCCCCGTGGCCTCACGGAAAGTGTCGGCGGGAGTCACACCGAGCTGGTCCCCAACCTTCTCCGCCCACGGCTGGTACCAGAACTCGTAGGTCATGCACTTCATCTGCTCAGGCAACCGAGAGGCGTTGAACATCATCGACGCCGCCTCCTCCACCGCCATCTCGTTGGCGAACGCTATGAGCTCGTCCTCCGACATGGCCCGCATCGCAGCATCCATCTGGCGCATGTCCATCGTGTTGAACCGAGCAGCCAAGCCGCTCGGGGTGTCGTGGTCTTCGTTCACCGACAACAACAGCTGAAGCAGAGCATCGTCATCCTCGATACCGAGCCGGGGCCCCTCGCCGGCTTCGATGATCTCGCGCATGAGCCGGACCATCGTCTGCGGCGGCGCCAGCCTATGCCCCGCCGCGAGCTGCTGCCGCACCGGCTCGTACCAATGCGAATCCACGATGCGCCTGGCCTCGATCGGCAACGTCTCCGCGCTGCTGAGCATCGCAGCGTCGAGCTCGGCTTGCATCTCACCCAGCGATACCAACACGGCCTTGCTGTCGATACCCGAGAGCAGCTCAAGGCGTTGCTCCCGATCGAGTCGAACCAGATCCACTGACGTCGCGGTGATCGCGTGCCGCGCAAGCCCACACATCGCCTCGACTACCTGCTGCGCCCCAGGAGGGAGGTCACTCATGTCGGGCAGCTCCACCGCCGCGGGTTGAACGGCAGGCCTGTCCGAAGGCGTAGCTGCACTGCTGCCCGATTGCCTTGTCCGCTTCGCAATGCGCCGATGCCGTCGTGCACGCTTTTCCTGCCGTTTCCCCATAACCGTTGATGGTCGCACTGAGTGCCGACAACCACCGCCGCCGGTCAGGGGCGCCACGCCGGGATCGAGCAGCGCCACGGCGATCTTCAAGAGGCGCAGTGCCCTAGAGGGCCAGCACTACCCTCTGTGGGTTCAACCCAGATAGGGTAGCGTGGGGATATGAGCGAGATGATCCGCACCGACAGCCGCGGCCGCGTCACACTAGTAGGGCACCCGGACTCGACCTACTTGCTACACGAGGAACCAGACGGAGTGCTAGTGCTGGAACCAGCCGTCGTCATGTCGGCGGCACAGGCGAGCTATCTCGCGCTCCCGACTGCCGACCGCGCACGTATCGAGGAGTTCGTCGACGACCCGTCCACGGCGGTGAAACGCACCTATAAGCGGCGCCGGTAACCGTGCCCATCGAGTACGCACCCGATGCCGCCGCGCAGCTCGACGCGCTGCAGCAATCTGCCGATGATCAGACCTGGGACGCGATCTGCGACGTGCTCGAACTTATCGACCAGCACCCGGACAGCGCGCGGGCCCGGCGGGAAGAAATCACCGGATCGAACGGCAGAAAGATATGGAAGGTGCCCGTGCGGTCCCTATCCGTCGACGATCTCGCCGTCCTGTGGAGTCGAGGTTTGGCCGGCGACTATGTGGTGTTCGTTGGCGCGATGCCGACCGCGAGGTAGCGGCGCAACCAGCCAACGAGCGGCACAAGTGCGATGGACAAAGGCGCAACGCCGAGGTAGCTAACATGCGGGATTAGAACAGTCCAGATCCTCAGGCCCCCGGCGGCGGCCTCGTGCGGCCCGAGGGGACCGGCGGCTTTAGCCGTCGGGGGAATCGGGCCTGGTGAACAGCAACAACTTGGCCGTCGATGATCTCAAGACTTCCGCGTCTTCCTTCGACGTTCCCGCCGTACGGTCCTGCCCGCGTTCTCCTGGGCTTCGCGAACCCGCCCCTGAATTTCGCCGTCCCGTAGGTAGTGCAGCTCTGCCGGGTTCACGATGATTGCAGGGGGTTCGGCGGCTACCGAACGCCTCGACGACGCGGCTATGCACTTGCGCGGCGCGTTTGACCTGCTCTGCGAACTGATCGGGCGGCAGCTCATAGTCCGCTTGTTCGACGCCGTCATAGTCCTCATGCACGGTGCGGTGTTCTCTCAGGTCGTGACGCGTGAAACCGAGATCGAGCAAGTCGTTCTGCAGTTCACAGTCGGCCTCCATCGCTAGAATCGTCCGCTCCTCGCGCTCGCGGTTCCTGCGTGCCTTGTAGCGAGCCTCGTCCAAGCTGCCGCGGACCATCCAGACCACCAAATACACCGCCGCGCAAACCAGCACGGCCATTGCCACCACCGCTAAGAACAGTGTCAGCTCCGTGTCGGGGTCATATCCCATGTCGGAGAACATTACCGACGGTCTCGGACATGTTGCGTCATTCTTCGCCACCGTCGGGCAACAGGCGCAGTCGACGAGGTGTCGCGGCCGCGGGCTCCGATGAGCCCGCCGATCACTCCGCCGACACTGCCACGGATCCGGTGGCGCCGGCGCCGGCCGGGTACGGCCGGGCCGATCGGCATCATGGCGCATGCCTGGCCGGGGAGGGCGCTGCAGCGGGTTTCAGGCCTCCGCCCTTCCTGAAGGTTGAGTCCAGTACGTCGGCAGTTGGACCGGGAGAGACGCCAGCGGAGACACGGTGGGTACCCCGCGAAAGACATCGGCCCAGTCGGTCTCGATCGGCTTTGTCCCACTAGGTGTTTCGAAGTCCAACAGCATCACTCGCACGGTCTCGGCGCGGTCCTGATCACGCCAACGACACGTGCGGTCCGCCAACCAGTCGCGCCACCCGTTATCAGCGCCCTCCCCCGCAGCCAAGCCGGCTCGATACGACGCTTCGAGCAGATCACGATCCACTGCTAGCTGCGCCCGCTTCTCGTCCCGGTCTTCCTCATGACTTGGATGCCGCAGGCCCTCAACACGATGCTCGTGCACTCGCAACGCAGCCCGGTACCAGCTCAGCAGTGCTCGACGCCAGTCTCCATCGACTACACCTGGCTCCCAATCCTGGCGCGGTGCTGCAGCGACGTCGAGGCACGCACAAAATGACAGGCTGAACACGTCGGGGATGAAATCTATTGCGCCTGAACGCGTCAGGCATTCCACCTCTGCAACCTTCACAGCGCGCGTATGCGCGCGGCCATCGTGTGTCGACGTCGACAGCGCCCCGATAGGATTTGGACGAAGCATTTCGTCTTCGTGACGCCACATTGGAGTGAGCTGTCCCGTCCGAGCTGCCTTGAGGCAGCTATCCAGCGCGTCGAGGTATGCATGGAAATGCAGACGATTCACGATACTGCAGCGGTCGTCGCCCGCCGACTCCCATCCTGCAGACTCGATGTCGAACCTCATCACGCGCCCCATTCCACTGCGGTTGAGTGTGTTTCAGTTGGCCAGGCCGTTCAGTGCACCTTGTCGATGATCTTCATTTTGCCGGTCCAGGTGCTCCGGCCACGACGGCGCAGGTGGCCATCTAATCGACAGCGCCGGAGTCGAGACCGTACTTGACGCGCAATTGCGCGATGAGGTCGGGTTCGATGTGGCGGGGCCCGCCGGTTAGCTGAAGTCCGGCGATTAGAGCATCGGAGAGTCCGCGTGAAGCGTCGGCGAACCGGTGTGGGTCGTCAGGCTGGCCGACGTAATCCTTGACGGCAGCTTGCGCGCGTGTGACGGCAACACGGAAGCGTTCGTCGAGGCGATCCCTACCACGCATGAATCAAGGCTAGCTTGATTCAATAGTCAAGACCAGCTTTATCTCAAGATAATGGTGGTGTGTACTTCGATCCCGCAGTCAGACTATGTTGACTAGGTGTTCGACGATTTGGTTGGCGATGAGCTGATGAATGCAAGCCGTTCGGTCGTCGACGCCGGCCTTGAGGCGGCCCGACTGGTTGCGGCGAAGCGACTGTTGGCCGGCCCTGCCGTAGGCCTCGGCAAGCCGGCCGCGCTGGTGGAGCTATTGATGGCGCGCGATACCAGCGATGACCGGTGGGAGCGACTGGAACCATTCGAGCAGCGCTGGGCACTGCTAGTTGTGCGACTAATGGACGCGCGGGTCAAAGATCCCTCGGAAGCGGTGGCCGATGCACGGCGCCGAGGCGCGACGTGGGCGACCATCGCCGCCGCGTTGGGGGTCACCGCGCAGGCCGTGCATGGCAGATTCCGAGCCGTCGTCGGCTGAGCGAAGTGTGCGAGCAGGCAACAAGAAAACGTGCACCACCCTCTTTGACAATCGGCCCCGGCGCCGGGGTGCCCGTCGGAAGTAAGCCGAAGTTTGCGTCAGGCGCCGGCGGCCGCGGCCTCGGCTGGCAGCGGCAGGATCGGTTGTGTGGCCATCAGCATTGCGTACTGCATGTCGGCCAGCACCGCATGGGACGGCTTTCCTAAGCCGAGGAGAAGCGCCTCCCAGCCGCGCAGCGCCATCTCCATCCCTGTGTGAACTCTCCACTGCGGAGTCCCGTAGTTCGGCGTCCCGATCAACCGGGTCGCCACGTCGGTCATCTTCGCCGCCAGCAGCGCTTTGATCTCCTCGGTGCCGTCCTTGCGGCCGAGCTGCGCGAGCGCCGCCGCCCGCAGCTTCGCATCAGCCTCAGCCTCGGGCCACTGCTCGAAGATCTGATCGTGCCGCCCTACCAACCACCGTGCAACCTTCTGGACCTCCTCTGCGACTTCCTTTTCAGTCAGCGACATTACAAATTGCCAGCTCTCGGCGTCGGCCACCTGCAGGCGGTGCCGACAGCGGCTCGGACCACCCAGCTCATACAGCGGATTATTGATTATCGCGTGGCTGCCTTCATCGGCTGCCAACACGACGCCGCGGCCGAACCAACCCGGCATACCCGGATGGTAGGCACGTGCGACCACGATACGGGGTTGCTCGCCAATGGCTTTCGCGTATTCGGCCAACACAAGCGACGACGGATCAAGCCCCCGCCAGCTGTACCGCACATCAGCAGGAACCCGCACATCCAGATGCGCGACCGTCAGCCCCGCCGGCAGGAACACGCCTGCAGGAATCCACGACAAGCCGTGCCGCTCGGCGACGACGAACCGCATCGACGCCCCAGCCCCGAACACCGCACACGACCAGCCACCCATAATCAGACTGCCAAGAGGCCGTTGCGGATCATTCAGCGCAGCCACCAACGCCATCGCCGCACTGAACTCAGGCGTCGAACGCAAGCCCTCCCCGACCGTGTGCGCCCCCATCTGCACAGCTTTGAGCGCCGCGTTCTTCCCGCCGAGATTCATGATCCCCGGCGGCGGACCGGACACCGGACCACCACCACCTGGCGGGGCTGCCGCCGCCGGCGGAGGAGCAACCGGCGAAGGCGGCGGCGCAGCGTTGGGCACACCCGCTGCCGGCGGCGGCGCCAACGGCACACCCCCCGCTCCCGCAGCCATGGGCGGCGCACCCGCCACGGCCGGCGCGCTCGGCGAGGCAACCATCTGCTGAGGAGCAGCCGACACCGAGGGAGTCGCCGCAGCCGGCGCGGTCGGCGCCAGCGGCGCGGGCGACGTCTGCATCGTCGAACCCGCCGGCGGCCTGAACGGCTGCGCAGCAGCAGTCGCCGCCGACGCACCCGTCGCTACCGGAGATTGCGAAAACCCTTGCGCCGCACCATTCAAGAACTGCTGCGTCGGGTTCAACGACGCAGGCGACGCAGAAGCACCACCACCGGGACCCAGCCCGGACAACCCGCTACCGCCACCAAGGCCTCCACCTGAAGGAGCGCTCGGCGCAGACGGCATCTTCGGCATCGAACTACCCACCGACGACAGACTTGACGCGCCAGAACTAGCGCCGGAGGAGGGTGCGCTCACCGGAGATGTGACCGATGGCTGAGAACTGCCTGGAACCGATGGTGAGGCCGTAGTACCCCTGGTTGCGGATGCGCCTTCGGCTGGCGTGCCTCCACCTTGCTCTGTCCCCGGAGCAGTCGTACCCCGCTCGGACGATCCGCCAGATTTTGGCTGATCTGTGGTCTTACTCGAATTGGCTCCCTGCTCTGCCTGCTGCTGGGGATCTTGGCCGGGCATCGTTGTGCCCCGCGTAATCGAGTTATCCAACGCCTGGGTGCTGCCCTTTTCAGAGCCCGACCCTGCCGGTTCGATACGGCCATACTCGAACTTCGGGAATGGCTGGTCGTTGTGAATCAGTGGCTGTAAGCCAGGTGATGCAGGGGCCGTCGGCGTGTAGATACCGTCGTAGAGCTCTTGAATGGCCTGTTTGGCTTCGTCGGTGATCTGCTTGATCTCAGACCGCAGTTGCTGAATTCGCTGCGCTCGGATCTCTGGCCGCAGACCCACTGACTGAAGGACCGCGATCTCAGCCTCTTTCGAAGCGATCACAGCCTCAGCGACCATAGTGGTCACGGCGATCAACAGCTTCGCTAGAGCAACGCCTTCGGCGACCACGCCAGTTTCTGTGGCGCACTTGACGAACCAGCCAGAGAGGTCGGCGGCCATGCCGCCGACCTTGAATGCCGCCTCGACCTGGGCTTCGAAGCCCTCTGGCAGCAGCGCCTGGTAGGCATTTCCGTCCTCGTAGGACTTCTGTTCGGCTGCCCCTGCGGCAGTGCCGGCCTTTGCGAGCGCAGTTGCCACCTTGGCAATGCCCAGCTCGTCAATCTCTGGCCAATGATCACCGATCAGCCCATGCGGACTTGGCGGCTTCTCAGTCATTCCTGAAAGTCGTCTCTATCGAGGGGCCACCGCGGTGCACATGGAACTGACGGCACTACTGAAGTGCACTGTTGCCTGCCATAACTTCTGATCCGACGGTTGATAGTTCGGCAACCGCTCTGCGTAAACCTCCTCGTAGGCAGCTTGCTGAAGCATCAGTCCCTTGAGAATCGGATCCTCTGCCTTGTCTGCCAACCGGCGCATATCGGCAACTTGCGCCCGCAGTACGGGAACGATTCCGAGATTGAGCGCTCGATCATCAGGAGTCCAGTCGGCGGCAGCGATGTTCGGATCGGTCTTCGCCCACGCTGCTTGCTTTGTGGCGTAATCGGTCGCAATTGGGTTCCATTCGGCGCAGACCGGGTCGGGTGTAGCCGGAACGCTGGCAGCAGCCGACGGAGCTTCGGCCGTAACCGTCACTGCCGCCGGAGGGGTTGCTGGTGCGGCGCCACGGGTGCCGGCTCCAACGAGCCCACCGATCACTCCACCGATGATGAGTGCGGCAGCTGCAGCCGCGCCGGAGATGGCGAGGATGCGACCACGGCGGCTGGGGGCCTCAGGTGCGGCCAGGCTGATCTGCATCATCGCACCAGGGTTGTTGTGGAGCTCGCGGACGGCAGCGTCGATCGCCGACGCGGGCGTGCCCATGTCGGTGAGACGCTTTACGTACTTGGCGAGCGGAACGGCGCCGGCGCTGTACATCGGGACCGGGCCGGTGGTGTCGGCCGGCATGAAGCGCTGCACGAGGTCTTCACGGAGGCCGGACTCGCGTGCGAGTTCGGCGGCGCTGATCCAGCGGCCTGGCGCGGTCTGCGGTGCGTAGGTGGTCATACGTACGTCGTCCCTCCGCTTTGGTTGACGTTGGCGGCGCCTTGTTGGTCGGCGGCGGTGATTCGGTCAGCTGCTGCGGCGAGGCCCTGCCGGAGCTGGTCGACGCTGGTGTTGTAAGTCGTAGTCTCGGTCTTGTCGATGTCGACGATGGACTGCAGTGCGGTCGATATCGCGGTGCTCTTGGTGTCGCTGCCGGTGGGGATTTCAGGCGTGTCGGTGGGCAGGTGCATGCTCGCCGAGTGCGCTGCCTGCGCGCCGGCTGTCGTGTCGCCGCGGATCGCCAATGTTCTGCCCTCCCCTATTTGTCCTGGCTAACCAGTCTAAGCGTTGGGTGGCGAATCCGACAGGGACAGGGAAAGTGCAGGTCAGCGCGCCAATCAGGCACGATTCGCAGTGTGATCGGCGAATCCCGCGATATCGCCGGGGCCTGGGTTCAAGTCCTTCGGGTAAGTAGAGGTCGCGAAACCGGGAGTTGCTGGCCGTTGCGTGAGGCCTGCCGTCGAAGTTCGGTGGCTTGGGCCGCAGAACGCGGGTCGAGGGCGTTGACGGTGAGTGCGACCTGCCTCGGCCGCTCTCAGGAGGAAACTCCTATCTGACCGATTTCGCCGGGCAGTGGCGGCTCGGCGATGAGCCTCGTCTCTCGTAGGACTGTTTCCTCGACGCCTTGGCGCAGCATTGCCTCGCTGCGGTGCTGGCCGTTGATATACCAGACGTTGCCGGGTTCGCGGCCGAGCTCGATGGATTCGTACAGCAGGGTTCTCGCCGCGGCGGCCACGCTCGGTGGCACCTCGTCGGAGATCTGGCCGCCGTCCTGAATCGCCCGGATGGCCACTTGCACGGCCTTGCCCCAGTCTGCGGTCATGAACGGCTCCATGTCGCGGAAGAGGCGACGTTGCGGGAGATCCTTAACCGGGAACCGGCGCCAGACGTGGGCGTACCTAGGTGGTGGTGGAGAGTAGGGCACGAATCCGGTGCCTTCATCCCATTCGGCGCCGAATCGGTTCAGGGTCTGGATGTCGGCGGGGTCGGTGGCGTGGTGGTAGTCGAATATCCCGTCAGCATCGAAGTCGAGCGTCACGATCTGCAGGGAGTCCTCGTATTTGAAGAGGGGGTCGAGGACGTTGGCGATGAGGATTGGTGGTGCTGGTTCGTCGGGGAAGAACTGTGCCCAGGCGTCGGCGCGGAACATCTCGGCGCCGTTGATGTGGCCGGGCCCGGTGTCGCCAGCGCGGCGGGTGATCACTGCGAAGGTTCGGCCTGTTTCGTCGCGGAAGGCTTGGGCCCGTGATGTCCACCCGTCCCGGATCGTCCACATGTGGACATCGGCAAGCCTGCCTGCGGCAGTACGGCGGGCCGGACGAGTCCGGATTCTCGTGATCAGTTCGCGCAGTGGGTGCATTCTGTTGAATCTAGATCGCCCCGGTGACACTCGACCGTCAGTTTCGTTCAGCACTGAGCCCTGTACTTACCATTATGAGACACTTTCTTTAGTATGGGTCGTGTTAGTTAAGTTTTCTCCTCCGGAGGTTGTCGCGTATGACGTGGCCGGCACATACCTCGGAGACCAGGCCGTGGGTGGCGCGGGGCCGCCACGGCAGCCGCGCTGACCGAATGCTCACCTACGTTGATGTGACCATCCCTCCGGCCATCGCCGGCCTCGACTACAACCCCACCGGTCGGACAGCGCGCGCACACGAAGACGCGCTTGTCGCCGTGACACGGCTTGAGGCGGGGTTCGGCGAGCACCTCGCGCCGTTGGCTGACTTTCTGCTGCGCAGTGAGTCGGTCGCGTCGTCGAAGATCGAGCACGTCGATGCTGGCTGGCGTGCATTTGCCAAGGCAGTGGCCGGTGGGCGGGCCAGCAACGAGGCTCAGTCGCAGTTGGCAGCGACGCGTGCGCTGACGGCCATGATCGAGGCTGCAGGAGCGGATCACATCACGCTGGGCGGCGTCCTGGAAGCGCATCGGCTGCTGATGTCACCTGACTTCTACGCGGCCGCGGAGAGTGGTGCACTGCGCACGGTGCAGAACTGGATCGGCGGCAGCGACTACACGCCCCTGGATGCGATGTACGTGGCTCCCCCGCCTGAGCTGGTCTCGGACCTGATGGCGGACTTGGTGGCGTTCGTCGGCCGCACGGACCTGCCCATCGTGGCCCAGGCGGCGATCGCACACGCACAGTTCCTGTCGATTCACCCGTTCACGGATGGCAATGGGCGCATCGGGCGAGCGTTGATCAGCGCGACGCTACGCCGGCGTGGACTCACCCGACGAATCACAGTTCCGCTGGCATCGGTGATGCTCGCCGACACCAGCCGCTACTTCGATGAGTTGACCGCATACCGCAGCGGCGAGGCAGATAGCTTCGTGCGCTACGTGTCGGAGGCGGCAGTGATCGCGAGCTCGGCGGCCGAGCAGTCCGCGGCGCGCTTGAGCGAATTGCCCGACCACTGGCGCTCGGTGGCGCGATCGCGGTCGAATTCGGCAGATGAAAAGCTGGTGGATCGGCTGCTGGCCACGCCAATCCTGAACGCTACGACTGCTTTTGAGATCACCGGGACCAGTGAGCCGAGCACGTATAAGGCGTTGGATCGGCTCACGGAGGCCGGTGTGCTTGAGGTGGTTTCTGCGTCGCGCCGGAATCGGATCTGGGCGGCGCACGATGTTCTGTTGGAGTTGGATGCCCTCAGCGCGGCGATCGGCCGGCGCGTCCGTGGCTGAAGTCTTAGGACCGACGACTTAAGCCGGACGGTGGGGTGTGTTGTTGTGTCGGCGTCGTTCGGCTCGGTGCTGGCGTAGGCGCAGGATGCGTTGTTCGAGCCAGTTTGGTCCCGGTCTGTCGAACAAGGTGTCGATTTGGGCGTCGGTGAGGCCTTGCGGTTTTCCGTCGACTGTGGCGCTGGTGATGAGTGCCGGGCCCCATAGAAGGGGGACGGTGCGTGGCAGAAAGGAGCTGGCGGCAAGCAGGTTCAGGGTTGCCATTTTGACTGTCGCCCAGGAACCGGCTGCGCTGAACCAGAAGACGATTCCGGATCGGACGCTCACCGCCTCGGCGTGACTGCCGAGGAATTCGGCGAGCAGGTTCGGGGCGATTTCGACGAGCGACATCTGCTCGTGCGCGTCGATGGCGACGCCGACGTCGACGCCTTTGGCGATCAGCAACTCATCGTTTTCGCTGAGGTAGCCGCCGTCAAAGTCGTTCACGGTCGCTCCTCAAGCGCATGCGACCTGGTGTCGCCGTTTGGCGAGTTCGTCGTCGACAGCACCGGGCTGGCGCTCACCGGTGGCGGTTTCTGATGGGAATTGGCGGATGTCTTCACGCAGGCTCGGCAGGGAGGCACCGACGGCGATGCCAAAGACGCCCTGGCCGCCGGCGAGCAGGTCGACGACTTCGCTGGCGGTGGTGCATTCGTAGATGCCGACACCGTCGGAGACGAGGGTGAGTCCGGCGAGATCCGTGACGCCGCGGTCGCGTAGCGCCGCGACGGCGGTGCGGATGTTGACCAGAGATATGCCGGCGTCGAGGAGTCGTTTGACGATCCGCAGGACGAGCAGGTCGTGGAAGCTGTAGAGGCGTACGGTTCCGGATCCGGACGCGGTCGCGATGGATGGTTGGACCAGGTTGGTGCGTGCCCAATAGTCGAGTTGTCGGTAGGTGATGCCCACGACGGCGCACGCTGCCGGTCCACGCCAGCCTCGGGTGTCGTCGGCGACTGCGGATACGGCATCGAACGCTTCTGCGTCGAGGTCGTCGAGGCTGAGCTGTTCCGTCATGATGCCCTCCCGGCGTCCATGGTAGGTCGGCCGGGTGGGCAGGGAGCTGTGACGCGCTGGGTTCCGGCGGGGGCCGGTTCGGGGTTTCGGCCGCGCGAACCGTTCGGGTCAGGCGAGCTGCTCGGCGAGCTGCTCGCGGACGGCCTGTTCAACGAACAAGGGGATGAAGTCGCGGTCGCTGCGGGTGTCGAAGTCGGCGTGGACACGGCGGACGATTGTTGCGATCGCCTCCGGGGCAAAGGCGGGATAGGTGATCCGGAGTTGGGCTACGAGGTTGTCGATCGCCGCGTATTCCGCGGCCCGCGCGGTGTGCGGATCCTCGCCAAACTCGGCGCAGGCGGTGCTGCGGTGCTCACGGTTGAAGGCGTCGTGCGCGGCGACAATCTGGTCCGGGGTGGCTTCGGGGTGTTCGCGGGCGATCGCGTCGATGGCGAGCCAAGTTGTAGGGCGCAGCGCCGCGGTGTGATGTGGTCGGCAGCCTCGGGCTATTGCCGCGGTGAGGAGCTCGCGGAAGATCTTTTCGGCCAGATCGGTCGATTCTGCTGCGGGCATAGCGGCGAGGGTACGGGCTGGCGGTTACGTGCCGGCGACATACACGTTGCAACCCATGGAGCCTTTCCCAGGACCGCGTGATGCGGTACCGCAGTTCAGTTCCAGCGCCGGACGTATCTCAACTGGCTGAGGCGTGCCTGCCCCGTCGGCGATTTCGCGGATCCGGAAGAGGCTCGGGTTGCCGCGTTCCTCGTTGATCTGGACGAGGATGCCGGACCTCGAATCGGTTTGTCCTCGCGCCGTCGTCTCCGGGGATGTCCGGACTTGTCGTCATTTCGAATATCCCTGCCTGCGTTTGTTTCTTGCTCGGTTACCTGTCTGTGAGCCCAGGTCGGTGCGCTCCTGGCGCCGGGTGGGTTGGCGCTGTGTCGTACGGGTTCCCTCGTTGCGGATTTGGCGTAGTCGTTCTCGGGTGTAGCCGGTGCGTCGGACGAGTTCGGCTTGGGTGCCTCGGGGGCCTGCGTCGAGTCGTTGGCGGATGACGTCGTGTAGGGCTTCGAGCGCTTCGGTTTCGGCGGCGCGGGCCTGCTGCAGGCGTGTGAGGGCGCGGTCTAGGTCATCCACATTGGTAAGCATAGTCCAGTTGGCCAAATCGGGTTGGCATATGCCAACCGCATTTGGCATACTGGGTTCATGACCGCCCCGAGCCCCCCGGCCGTAGAAACCCACGAGTGGGAGATCCCGGCCTACAAACTGGACGCCTTCCAGGCCAAGATCGCCCAGGCCAACAAGAAGCTGGCCCGGGCCGGTCTGGATGCCCGCTTCGAGGTCTCCTACGAGGAATTCGAGGTCAAAAAGAACGTCTCCGCCGTCGATCGCTTCGTGGTGAGCGGCCATGACCCGGTGTATGTCTACGAGCCCTGGGTGCGCGCCACCTTGGCCGGTCCGCTGACGCTGCGGCACGGCCATTTCACGTTTGTCGCGAGGTTGGTCGCCGAGGAAGCTGGGATCACCGTCCACTCCGCTCCTGGCCAGGAACTGGGTGGTTACGCCCCCAATGGCACCAACGCGTGCGATCACTGCAACGTCGCCCGGGCGCGCACGCGGCTGTACCTAGTTCGTGATGAGCGCGACGGGTCGATCGGCCAGTTGGGCCACTCCTGCATCGAGCTGTACACGGGGATCGCACCGAAGGGGTTGTGGGCGTTGACGTTCGACGAGGAGCTAGCGGGCTTCACGCGCGACGATCTCGCCGGCGGTTTCGGTCCACGCTCCTACGGCGCGTCGGTTGACCTGGTGCTTGCGTATGCCTTCGCTCACTCGGACAAGGGCCGCGCCTACGTCCCGGCGTCGGGCTTCGGTGTCTCGACGGTCTCGCAGGTACGCACCAGTCTGTTCGCCGATATCAACCGGCTCAAGGAGGCCGAACGCAATTACTTCATCGCCAAGGGCGCCGAGGCGGCGACCTACCTCGCCGACGCTGGCCTGATCGCCGCGATCAAGGCTGCGGTCGGCGAGACCGCGGAGGACAGTGATTACGGCCGCAACCTGCGGGTCGTCTTGGCCGGTGAACATGTGTCCGGCCGCAACGTCGGCATCCTCGCTTCCTTGGTCAAGGTCTACGCCCGCCAGCAGCAGCTCGAAGCCGAACGCAAGGCGCACCCTGTCGTAGCCGGCTTCATCGGTGAAGTAGGCGAGCGGGTCCGGGAGATCTCGGCAACCGCCAAGACCGTCGTGTACTCCGAGGGCGACTACGGCACGACCACATTCCTGGTCGCCATAACCGACGACGGGCACACCGTGGTGTGGAATGCCAGCAAGGCGCTCGACATCGAGGCCGGTGACACGTTCACGATGGGCGCGGCCACCGTCAAGGCGCACGAGAACTATCACGGGGTGGACCAGAGCGTGATCACCCGCCCGTCCAAGCTCGCCGTCCACAGCGCGGCCCCCGCAGTTGGCTAGCTGTGCAACCTCATGAGTTGAGGTCATCGAACGAGTCGAGAGTTGTTCGGGGCGTGCGGTCGAGTAGGCCGACCAGGCCGTGAGCTTCCCAGCTGGCGTACCACTTGGCCCGGGCTGCGGCGGGAGATGCCCAGCTTCGGCACTAGTCGCCCCTGAAATGTCATGCCTGCGGTGTGTCCATAACGCGACTGACACGCATGCTTGACGCTATTGAATGTGTCATGCTAATGCACATAGGATTGCTATATGAGCATGACGCCAGGGCTTGAGCATTACGTCGCGGTTAGGATGACCGAACGGTGGGGCGGCACCGCCGACGTCCGAGTTCCCGGCGGCAACTGCTGGCACTGTGGAACGGCTATCGCCTACTGCGTTGAGATTCAGAGTTCCGTCACCGGAGAGCGGCATGAGATCGGCACTACCTGCGCGGAAAAGCTCGGGCTGGACATCGCCCAGATCAAGCAACGCATGGCCGAAAAGCGCGCCGCTGAACGCTGGCACGCCACCCGCCGGCAGCGCCACGAGGCTGCCTCGGCCGCGCCAATCGAACAGCCCCATGGAACCGTCCGCCGGTTCCTCGCCGGCTGCTACTGCCTGCCCTGCATCGACGTCGCACTCACCGCAAAGTCGAACGAATACGCAGTCGCCACCAAGTCCGTCATCATTGATTTGGCCACCGGCCAGCCAGCGCGGGCGACCATCGTCGATACCCGCTACGGCCAAAGCTGGCGCATCGACGACGGCACATGGCTGACGGCCCATCCCCGCCCGAAACGCCGCAGCACGCACGCCGCCAAGGGCTACGTTGAAGCCGAAGTGCCGTGCCTCATACGCTACGGCTGGCGGCCAGTCCGCGGCGAACCGGCGCGCTACACCGAGACAATGCTTTGCCCACTTGCCTCTCCGCTGCACGACGTGTGGGGAACACCGATTCGGCGCCCAGTTGAGCATCCGAGTGGATCATGAGTCTTACGCCTCGCCGCACAGTGCGGATACCCGACGATGAGTGGAACGCCGGCCATGAGAAGGCGCAAGGCGACGGCGACAACCTGACCAGCGTGCTGCGGCGGCTCCTGGCTGGATACCTCGCCGGCCACCAGATCTACTACCAGGCAACGTCCAAGCTGACAGTAAATGGAGTTGCGCAGGTGGTCCGTGGACTCGAAGGCCCGCTCGAAGACATCGAACGGCTGTACCGGCCATCGCATTGGACGATCGAGGAATACGACGTATCGCCACCGCGCCCGGTCAAGCGCAGGACGGCCTGACCAGATGAAGTGAGTGCATGCTGCGGAGCGGAGTTGTACGGACCGCAGAGGTTGACGGTCACCAATCCCACGGGCGGCGGATTGGCTCCAGATCGGGATCGTCGCGCTCGATCCTTACCTGAATTTTCTTCAAGAGATCTGTCGTCGCCGGATACAGGCCGGGCTGCCGCCAGGCGTCGTCGAGCGATCCCAGTGGCACGCGGCGCCGGCCGGCGAGGTCGGGATGATCCGGCGGATACATCTGGTGCGCCCGGAACTTTTCGTTGATCGCGACGGTGATTCCATCGGCGCTGGGGAGCAGGAAGTGCAGTGGGTACCACCGGCCGAGCCACCGAAAATCCTCGTCGTTGTATCCCCAGGCCCGCGCGAACGGTGGTGCCAGGAGGTATCCATCTGGGGCGTATCTGGGGGTTCCGTCCGGCCACACGTAGTCGCCGGATAGCGTCTCGGCGATCTGTCGGGCATTCGGCAGCGCTGATTCGTCTACCAGTTCGACGGACAGGGCCTTGACCGGGCCGTGGAATCGGATACCGAGGTTCGGGAAGTCTGGGTCGGCCTCGGCTGCCAAGCCGTTCGCGTTGATCTCGCACACCGCCTGGCCGCCACCGAGTGTGCTGAAAGCTAACGCCACTTCCCAGGAAGTGCTGGCGTACACGTAGTCCCGGCACTCTAGTGGCGCGTTTGGTCGCGTAGGCAGCCCGCGCATCGCAGCGGTTTCGATCAACCGGACCGCGAACGGCGTGGGGCATGCTCCCAGGCCGTGCCAGTATCGGGCGCGGCGCCTCGCCTTTTTCATGCCAAATCCCCCTGGGGTTCAACGGTTCACCGCTGCTGGACGCCTCAATCATGTCTCAAAGCAACGACGACCCGCCCACGGCGAAATCCATCGGCTGCGCACCGCACGGAGTGAAGCACACCCCGATTCGCCCATCCAGCCGGGCTCTGGTGAAGATCACCCGCCGCAGCGGCCTCGGTCCGGCCACACCTGGCCTGCTGATTATCGAAACCATCTACAGCACAGTGGATTAGCGTTTCGCCGGTTACTCGCCGGGCCGGATCCGGTACTGCATGAGGCGATCGCACACCTGGGTCGGTAGGCAGCCGTTGTCGGTGAGCACATTCTGCACATGGTCGCGCAGAATGTGTTTCGGTTCCTGCCGGGCAGCGGCCGCCAGCAGATCTGTCCAGACAGTGGCCACGTCACCGGCAATGTGGCTGACCACCTCGGTGGAGACAAGGTAGACGTTCGGATTGGCCACCGCGGCATGATCGGGTGCCACGGTCAGGCGATCCGACACCAGGATCGTCGGGCTGCTCGCGGGGGCGTGTTCCACCTCCTGGTCGGCGGCGAGCTGGTCGAGCTGCGTGTTGGCCTGCCGCACATCTTTCAGCGGCAGCAGACCATCGTCGCGCTCCTCTGATTTCGCCTCGATCGTCAACCACCTGGCGGTGTCCCAGCGCCACGCCGAGTCGCAGCGCCCCGGACCCGCCGGCTTGGCCGCCGACGCCCCCAGGAACGTGCCGAGGGTGGTCAACGCCCGCTCATACGGGCCTGCCTCGTCCTGGCTGAGCGCCGAGCACATCTGCCCCACCGCAGTCTTGATGGCGCCCGGTTTGAACTGCCCGCTCAGCCGCGCGACCAAGGCGTTGATCGCCACCACGTCCGCGCCGGCCAGGGGGATCTTCTCCGCGCCGGGAAGATCCTTCATCTCGGTGAGCCAGGTGCCGCGGTCCGAAGCGCTCGCCGCGTCGCGCAGCAGCTGGCGTGCGTGGGCGCGGTGCGCTTCCCCCTGGGCGCCCAGATGCAGCCAGACCCCGGCCAGGTACAGCAGCAGCCCGCGGTAGCCCCGTGTCGCCTCACCGCCGCTGCCGACAACGCGGGCCGCGTCTTCGAGAGTCTGGCTGGCGGCCAGCCAGTCCCCACTGCAGGACAACCGCCAGGCTTCGACTTCCAGCTTCGCCGACTCACCGAGCGCCAACGCACCCGGCGGGTCGATCTTCGTGGCGTCCTCGCGGAACTCGGCGATCAGCGGCTCACCGCCCTCGCGCCAGCCGGTGCCGTGTTCGAGGAAGGTGCCTACGTTGTCGAGGATGTCGGCCGCGGTCTGCCCCCGACTGTTCTCCCACCCGAACTCCACCTCGGCCTGCAGTTCGGCTTCCAGTGCGGTCTTGTGGTCGGGCCGAGAGAAGTACCTGGTGATATCGGAGCCCAGCACCACCACGATCGCGTAGTCGTTCGGGCCGCGCGTGCACCGGCCGGCCCCCTGAACGATGCGAGTACGCAAGCGTTCGGCCAGGGCTGCAGTCGCCGCGGCCCGTTCGCTGAGGAACTTCTCCTGCAGGCCCACCGCGTCGGGTTTGCCATCGAGCACGACGATCCGGCAGTACTCGCCGGGCAGATCCATCCCGTCATAGCGGTTGGCCAGCCCCAGTACCCCCGTGGGCGCCTGGGCGAACACGGCGAGCCCGTGTTCGACGTCGTCCCTGCCGAAAACGGCCACCCCGGCACCGGCCAGTGCGCGTGCTGCCTCCTCGGTCTTTTCCGAGGAGGCCTGGCTGAGCACCAGCGCCTTGTTGGTGGTGGCGACCACGTCCTTGACCAGGCCGACGGCGTCGCCGCCCTTGACCAGGCCGGGGAACACGAACAGCCGCCGGCCCGAGCGCGGCGGCGTCTTGGTCGGCAGCGGCATGCGCACGATCTCCGAGCGGCCGAAGGCCCGTTCC
The DNA here is from genome assembly GCA_018268465.1 of Actinomycetota bacterium. Classification (GTDB taxonomy): domain Bacteria; phylum Actinomycetota; class Actinomycetes; order Mycobacteriales; family Mycobacteriaceae; genus Mycobacterium. The sequence continues at coordinate 4,665 of JAFDWN010000003.1, read as the reverse complement.
AGTTCGCCGCCGGCGCCCAGTGTCGCCGACAGATAGACGCGCTGACCGGCGCCGGAGAACACACTGTTCTGGTAGGTCGGCGGGATCATCGGGCGAATCTGGATACCGCCATAGGACACGTACACACAGCATGCCGCCAGCCCGGAGCGGATCATCGCGAACGCGAACTTGTAGTCATCACCAAGGCCGGCCAACGTCGTGTCCAGTGTCGCTGCGGCGGCGGGATCCACGGCGGGCAGGATCAGCCGCACCTGGTGATGGGCACCGGGGTCGGGCGGGCCCTGCAGCCGCTGAATTTGCAGACCTGTCAGGAACGGGCGCAGTGCATCCAGGACCGCCAGGTAGGCCGGCTCATCCTCGTAGCGGCGGATGCTGACGCTGTAGTGCTCACCGACGAATTGCTCGCCGGCGTGAGCGTCGTCGAACACCACCAGGCGCGGTACGGGCAGCTTCGGGCTGCTGTTGAAGATCGAACTGTAGGTGGTGATGGCGATCGCCTCGCCACCATCGACGTCGCTCTCGTCGGTGACGCTCCAGCGGCGGTGACTGCCGACCAACAGACGTGCCGGGACGCCTTCATCGTTGGCGGTCGCCAGGACCTGGCGCGCGAGTTGCTTGGTCGGGGTGGCATAGAGCACCGGGCCGGCCCCCTTGCGCCGAACCCACTCGGCGATCAGCAGGCCGGGCAGCGTCTTGCCGGTACCGGTCGGCAATTCCAATGCGATATCTGCAGTGTCCTGGTGCTTTTCGGCGTACGCCCGCAGCACGTCTCCCTGGTGGATCCACAGCGAGCTCACGGCGTTGCCGGTGCGGGGCAGGGCCCCGCGCAGGTACATCTCCTCCGGCGTCTCGAATTGCTGCGCAACCCTCTTGGATCTGCCCACGAATGCCATCGGTCAGGACACCTCTTTCGTTCACACGACGACACTCGCCACACAGACCGTGCACCGTCACCACCTTGCATGGTGTCACGGTCGGATCCCGCAGAATCCACCCGGACCCGGCGCCGACTCCGACACCACGGCGGACCGGGAACCGGCCGATTCAGCGGTGCAGGCGTGCATCGATGGCGTGGACCGCCTCGACAGCGGCGCGGCCCAGGTCTGGGTCGTGGACATAGTGGTGGCGCAGCAGATCCGCGGTGGTGGCCGTACCGACCAGGCCGAGCACCCGCACCGCATAGGTGCTGGTACCGCCCATGGGATCCCACTCCTGCCGCCCTCCCGGTAGCTCGTCGCGGTGGGTCAGGGCCCACTGCAGCAGTCCCCGAATCTGGTCGGGATAGGCGTCGAGCAACGCGCGGTGTGGATGGATGGTGGACTTCTGGTCGCTGCTGAGCAGTTCGCTGTTGGCGCGATACAGCTCGCACAGGATGCTGACCGCCGCGCCCGGTGTTTCGTGCGTGAGCCGCTCCCAGATCGCTTCCGCCCGTTGGACTGTCGTGTCGCCACGAAACAGGTGCAGCAACAGTTCATCGACCAGCCGCCACGCGATGGCAACGTCGTCGGCCGGCTCCCCGGCCGGTGGCAACGTGGCCGAGAACTTGGCCCAGCCGGACAAACCGTTGAGATGGGCAGCCACGGCCTCCGACGGACTGAACGTGTCGCGAGGTGGTGGTCCGGCGTAGCGCGCCAAGGCGTGCCCGACGAGATCGTCGGCGGTCGTAGCGCCCTCGGCGAGCTGTTTGACCGACCAGGGTGTCCCGAAGCTGTAGTCGGCGGGCATGACCGACATCGCGTAGAGGGTCAGCCGCTGATCGGCCGGCAGCGAGTCGACCGCCTCGCTGTAGGGGCCGATCACGCGTTCGTCTTCGAACATGCTGGCCACGATGCCCTGGGCCAGTGCCTGGTGATCGGGACTGTCGATGTCGCTCAGTACGGTGGCGATCTCGCGTTGGATTGCCTCCAGTGACGTCACGGGGGTGATCTGGCCGTAGCTGGCCAGCGCGTCGATCAACGTCGAGCTGGTACCCAGGTCGCGGGGATCGTTGTCGTAGCTGCACAGCACGTCGATCATGCGTTCGCGGGTCTGCGCGGTCAGGACGCTGCTGCCGTACAGGGCGGCCTCCAGCAGCTTCAGGCGAAGGTGGTAGCCGCCCACCGCGAGGCCCGTCTCGACGAGGTCAGGCAGATTCTGCGCGTCGATGTCGTGACGGATCGGATGGCTGAGCAGGGCGGCCAAGTACAGCCGGCCGAAGCAACGCGCATTGGGCCGCCACATCGGGGTCGCGGTCGCCGCGTCCGTCGCCGCGCGGTCACCGAAGATGCGGGCGCTTTCGGCGCCGTGAGCCACCACTCCGGCCGCCGGCGTGCACCGCTGACCGCGCGGGCCGAACGTGCAGGCGACCACGGTGCTGACTGCTACGCGGCTGCCCGCGCTCTGAAGGTCGCGCATCGCAATCCGCATCACGGTGTCGGTGGCGTCCATCAAGGCGCCGATCTCCGGCAGGAACATGCCGTGGTAGGCGCACCGTCCCGCGGCGAGCAGCAAGGCCTCCTCGATCGGTGTCCACTGCCGACGGTGATGCCAGGTGCCATCCAGCGATCCGGCTTGCGGATCCTTGGCCGTGAAGGTGGAATCCGGTGCGGCGGCGGTGGTCTGGATGAGCAATTCGGTGATGTCAGCGCGGGCCTGCTTGGCGGTGGGGATCCCGAACGATCCGTGTGCCGCGGCGGCGATCAGCGTGGGGTCGGCGAGCTCGCGGATGGTGTCGTAGCGGCGGTCCGGGTCGCTCTCCAACACGATGGCGTGATCACGAAGATCCCGGTGCGCGGGCTGAGTGAGCAGCCGAGCCAACTCGGCACCGTCCTGGGCGGTCAACACCAAATGCTGGGCAGCCAGGAAACGAGCGAGCTTCTCATGGCCGAAGCGCAGCCGGCCTTGATGGACCCGGACCAGCGGTGAGGCCAGGGTGTCGTCGATGGCCGACGGGGTGGTGGCCAGCGCTTGGCAGCGGCGCAGCGCAGTCATCACCTCCGTGATCGGCAGTGCGGTGCGCACGTCGACGTTCATGGCCTGGGCCAGGCACCGCAGCCCGGCCCGGACAGTCTCGCTGGGGGTGCGCCGGCCAATGTAGGCATCGAGGACTTCGGTGTTGCTGTCCTGGCCCTCGGGAAGGTCTGCGATAACCTGCGCGGCCAAGGTGATCTCGTAGCGGCTCCGATACTCCTCGGATTCGGCGACGCGATCGGAGGTGCCGTAGGTCGTGGCGATGCGCGCACGTTCCAGACCGGTCGGCTCCCGCAGTTCCACCATGCAGGTGGCGGCCAGCAGCGGTGCGGACCCGCTAGTGGTGGTCGCCAGAATCGCTGCCGGATACTGGTTTTGCAGCGAGTGGAGCTGTTCGAGCAGCTTGTCGGGGTGGGGGCATTTCTCGAGCGCGTCGATGACGACGGTGATCCCGGATCCACCTTCAGCGGCCTTGGCCAGCAGAGCGTGGGCTTCGTGTGTGCTGAAGGGGCTCACCGCGCGGCGCAACGACTGGATGAGCTGGCCTTTGCGGTAATCGTCGGCATCGACCCACACCACCATCTGGCCGCGATCGGTCAGAGCCAGCGCGGTGTGTCGGGCCAGATGTGTTTTGCCCTGCCCACTTTCGGCCGTCAGCTGGACTCGGTGCTGTCGGCCCACGAGCTGATCCGCCATCGCGTCGGCATCAACGGTGGCCGCCACCGAGTCGATCAGCGCGCCGGCTGGGACGAGCGGCGCCAAACTCGCAGCGGTGAATTCCCGGAACCGGCGCCGGTAGTCCTCCACCGCGGCCGCATCGGCCCGGCGACGCAGCGCCGCTGGGGTGTCCTCACCCTCCGGGTAGAGACCGAGATGACGAATCAGTTCGTCCCAGTGCCGACGGTCCCACTGCGGCAGTCCCGGCCCGGGCTGGGCGAGATGGTCGATCAGGGTGTCGAGTCCGAGGACGGTGACATAGGCGCGTCGGTTCAGCGTCGAGCCCTCAGGGATGCGCGGGTCGCAGCACACCACAGTGTCGATGTGCCTGGCGAAACCTCGACCAGTCGGACCAGGGACCACACCCCTGCGGTTGAGATCGGCCATGACGTCGGCGATCCCGTAGGTCTCCTGAAGTGCCTGGTCGTAGTAGCTGTGATCGGCCACCATGCGCTCGGTGCCATCAGGCAGGCGCTGACGCCACGGACCGTTGGGAGTGGCGACCAGCGGCAGCGTCGAGTCGACATGCTTGAGTTCGACGTTCATGCACCGCTGATCGGTCACGATCATCAGGTCGATTTGGCGTGCTCCGCGCGCGACCGTGAAGTTGACCAGCAACGTGGCCAACATGTTGCGGCGCGCAAGCTCATGGCGCGCCACATTGATGGCCCGACGCTCATGCGCGTGCGCGGGCTGGTCCCCGTAGAAAACAGTGATCTGTGTGCTGTTGTTGTTCACCTGTCGCCACCTCTGATGGGTGGCACTGCCGATCAGACTACCTGAGCGGTGCGACAGAGACTGACGACCGCAGGCGGACAGCCTCCACCACCGTGATGGTAGACATCCTCGCTGAGGATGGAGGCACAGCGAACCAGCGACGCGACCCACGATGGGAACACCACTGCAGATAACACTCTCACCCACGGCGAAGTCAGCAGCACAAACCCACGTAGGTAACAGTCGTACACACACCGCTTATCAGTAGGTTCAGATAGATAT
>JAFDWN010000039.1 GCA_018268465.1 Actinomycetota bacterium | reverse complement strand
GGAAGGTCGATCCACGGATTCAGGTTAAGGCGAGTCATTTGGCTCGCGATCGAGAAGCGCGTAGAGCGGGTTGAGCTCTGCGGCGGAGCGGGTTTCGGTGCCGGCGCCGTCGACGTAACGCTGTGAGGTGACCATGGATTCGTGTCCGAGGAGTTTCATCAGGGTGTAGACGCTGACGTTGGCATTGGCGAGTTCGGTGGCGAAGGTGTGGCGTAGACCGTGCACCAGTGCACCGGAGGCGCGTTCGCCGTTGATGCCGGCCTTCTTAAAAGCTCGCAACAGTCGGTACTGCAAAGTTCCGCGGGTGATGCGTTCCCCGTCGGCGCCTAGGAATAAGGGAGCATTGGGGGAGAAGCGGTGTGCCACGCCGTTGCCCGATCCGCGCCGGCGCGGTTGGGGGAAGCGGGCGGAGCGCGTCTCGAGGTAGGAGTCGATGAGCTGGAGTAGTTCTGGAGCGACGGGAATGCGGCGGTCTTTGTTGCCCTTCCCGCGTACGTGCAGTACGCCGCCGTCGTCGGTGCGGCGGATGTCGCCGACGTTGGCGTTGAGGAGTTCCTCGGCCCGCAGGCCCGCGAGCAGTGAGGTGAAGACGATGGCGCGGTCACGCTCGGGCCAGTCGCTGGATCGGGTGGATCCCTGGTCGGCGTCGATGGCGCTGACAAGCTCGGTGACTGCGCGGGCGGGGTAGCTCTTCGGAAGGCTCTTCGGCACTTTCGGCCGACCGATTAGTGGCATCGGATTGGCTTCGAGGAGTTCCGCAGTGAATAGAAAGGCGCACAGCGTGTTCCACGTCGACCAGCAGCGCCGGATCGAGGCTGGGGAGTGGGTGCCGGCGTAGGTGGCGAACGCGGGCCGCAGGGTGTCTTTCGTCAGTTCGTCGACTCGCAAGTGCGCGACGGCGTCAGCCGTGTGAGCCAGCAGAATGGCGATGGCCTCGAAGTCTTGGCGGTAGGCCTTGATCGTGTGAGGCGATGGTTTGCGTACCGCTCGGTCGGCCAGAAAGTCGCCAAACCAGCTCGGATGCACGATTGCAGCGGGAGCCTGCGAGTTGGTGTTGGGCACGTCCCCCATCATGGCAGGGGTTCATGGATAACACTCGTTATCCATGACCTGATCGTAATGCCTTGAGTTTGCTGGTGGCCGGGTGGCACGGATGGCGCCTGCCGGGTGTCCTCGTCGTCATCGCCCCTGTATCGGATATGCCACGCCGTGCTATTTGGGATGCGGGGCGGTTCGCTTCGAGTGGCGTGAACACCGGCCATCGGACTTCAGGGCCTGCCCAGGCCGTCAGTGGAGGACCGGTTGTTTTGCAAGACCCGGCTGGACAGCGGCTGCCTGGCCTCGTAACCTAACCGTGATCTACGGATCTAGTACGTACTTGCCTACTTCGTCGAAGGTTTCCGCTCTTGTGACTTCACCTGTGCTTGCGGTCCTGCCGCGCGCGTTGGGTAGACGGCTCGTCTGCATTTTGGTGGCTTTCGGCGTTGTTGCTGCGCTTTTTGCGACCGATGTCGGCGCTGATCCGGCGGCTGATGCGCTTGCCGAACTGACGGAGTTGTCGCGTCTGGCTGAGCAGACGACCGAGCAGATACACACAGCGCACGTCGACCTTGACGAGAAGCTCGCAGCGCAGCAGGTTGCGGAGCAGGGGGCGGCCTCGGATCGCATGGCTGCGGATGCGGCGGCGGCTGATCTGGTGAGGTATCAGGCTGCTGTCGATAGGTTGGCCGCGGCTGCTTACATGGGTGGGCGCACGGATACCTTGGCGGCGGCGTTGACGGCGACGTCTCCTCAGGATTTGATTGATCAGCTGGCAGTCCAGAAGACGGTTGCGTCGGAGCTGACTGTAAAGATGGCTGCGTTCCGGTCGACCAGTGCGCGGGGCGCCGCAGCTGCAGAGCGGTCTGCGAAGTCGGCAGCTCAAGCACGGAGTGCGGCCGACGAGGCCGCGGCAGTGCGGACCGACCTGGAGGCCAAACAGCGTCGAATGGCGGAGCAGATTGCTGCTGTGCAGGCCCGCTACGACGCTTTGACGCCTGATCAGCGGGCTGTTTTGGCCGACCCTGGCCCCGCGCCGCCTTCCTTGCCAGCGGCTCCGCCGGTGAGCGATCCAAGCATCGTTGCTATGCCGGACCCGGCGGGCGGTGGATCCTCGGGGGACGGAGTTGTTGTGGTGCAGGCGGCGCTGACACGGGTGGGGTCGCCCTATTCATGGGGAGCGACCGGTCCGGATGCGTTCGACTGCTCTGGGCTGATTAAGTGGGCGTTCCTTCAGAACGGTAAGTCGCTGCCTCGGTCGAGTCAGGCGCTTGCGCAGGGCGGGGAGCCGGTGGCGCTTTCAGATGTTCGGCCTGGCGATATCGTGACCTTCTATGATGACGTGTCTCATGCGGGGATTTACATCGGTGACGGGTTGATGGTGCACGCGTCGACGTACGGAACGCCGGTAAAGGTCGCGCCGATCTCGTCGGCACCGATTCACAACGTCCGGCGGTACTAGGAGTTCCGCAGCGAGGCCGCTGGGTGAAACGCGGAACGTCCTGGCGGAGTTGGTCTATACACCGATTTCGTCGATGGTGTGAGCGAAGTGCAGGGTCGGGTGGGCAATCGTTCTGCGGTACTCGACCCCCCACGGCTTCGACGGGGATTTTGCGGTCGGGTGTTCTAGTCGATAGCGGTGAGGACGTTGACGGTGGCGCCGTTGTCGGTGGAGGTGTAGATGGCGGTATCGGTGGCGATATAGACCTGGCCGTTGCCAGCGGCGAGTAGGGCCTGGGGTTTGTTGTTGAGCGAGTGCCCCGGCTGCCAGGTCTGTCCGTCGTCGGCGCTGGTGTAGAGCTGTCCGTCGAGGTCGGCGCTGAGCAGTGGACCGCGGTCGGGCCAGCTGATGAGCAGTAGTGCCGGCGCACCGGTGACTGCGCTGAACGTCCTCGCCCCGTCGGCGCTTCGGAGCAGCCCTTGGCGTGTTGTCGCGAGAATCTCATCGGGGGCGCCCGGTGATACGGCGAGGTCTAAGGCGGGCACTTCTGCGCGCTGCTGCCAGGATTGCTGATCAAGACTGACCATCACGGTGCCTGATTGACTGTCGTGACCGTAGACCCGTCCGTGGCGGTATTTGAGGGCGTGAAAATCGGCGCTGCCGTGCAGGGACAGAGAGTCCCAGGTTCGGCCGGCGTCGCTGCTTTTGATCAGTCCGAGGTGGGGCGGTTGTTGACGGTCGGCGGGGTCCGGGTGGCCGCTGGCCAGGAATTCGTCAGGGCCGGCGACGGTGAAGCCCATGAAGTCCTGCGAGAGCTCACTGACTCGTTGGGGCGCCTGATCTTGCTCGACGGTGTAGAGGCCGTAATGAGTTGCGACGTAAAGCTTGTCGTTAGACGGGTTGAGGCCGAGTCCGTGGATGTGCACCATGCCAGGCACGACGGCGGGCGGCGGGCTTTCGGGGGCGTTCGACGAACAGGCCGCGGCCAGAGCCCCGGTCAGGGCGATGGCGAAAAGTTTGCGGATCAGCACACGGACACCTTCCGGTTACGAAATCTACGTAGTTCAATAGTAGGTGGGCGGTGCGTGGCTACCGCGTGAGGTGGCTGCGCCTCGGGTGGTGCGCGACCGCGGGTGACGGACCGAGGGGAGGCGTCTTCACCAAATCTTCATCGAATCACGAACCGACCCATACGCGGCGTGCTGAGGCTGGAGTGCGGCGGCGAGAGCGCTGCCGTGTGGACGCATGGCGTCACGAAGATGTTCGAGGAAGGATGTGCGATGCAGCACCAGCGTTTTGGATTCGGGCTCGCGGCGATCGCGGCGTCGGCCCTATTTATCAGCGGCTGTTCGAATGCGACGACCGACTCCCAGTCATCGACGAGCACCACCTCGGCAGCAGCGTCGGCGCCGGCCTCGCCTAGTGCTGCGAGCAGCGACGCTGCCCACAACGATGCTGATGTGACGTTCGCTCAGGGGATGATTCCTCATCATCAGCAGGCGATTGAGATGAGCGACATGCTGCTCGGCAAGCAGGGAATCGATCCTGAAGTAGTGTCGCTGGCCAACGAAATCAAGAACGCCCAAGGTCCTGAGATCGAACAGATGCAGGGCTGGCTGCAGGACTGGGGTGTGTCATCGTCGACGTCTGCTCCCAGCACAGCCGCAATGCCTGGCCATGACATGCCGGGTCATCAAATGCCCAGCGGAGACATGGGTGACATGCAGGGTATGAGCGGTGACGGCATGGGGATGATGTCGGAGGCCGATATGGCTGCGCTTCAGAACGCGCAGGGCGCGGAGGCGAGCCGACTCTTTCTGACGCAAATGATCGAGCATCACAAGGGCGCGATCATGATGGCGCAGCAGGAAGTTGACAACGGCCAGTTCCCGGCGGCGGTCGAGATGGCGCGCAACATCGTGTCGTCTCAACAAGCCGAGATCGACACGATGCAGGGGATGTTGGACAAGTAGCGCGGCGATGGTGTGGCGGTTACGTACGCGCTGAGTGGGCCGTCGCAGGGTGTAGTTCGCTGGGTACCGGGGTGACGGGCAGGTCGATGGTGAATGTTGTGCCGGTCCCGGGTCCGGCACTGGCTACCGAGATGGATCCGCGGTGGGCTTCGACCAATGCTTTGGCGATGGCGAGCCCTAGGCCGGCGCCGCCATGCTCGCGGTCGCGGGCGGTGTCTGCCCGGTAGAACCGTTCGAACACGCGGGTGAGGTGCTGGGCGGCGATTCCTTCTCCGGTGTCGGTGACGGCGATTTTCACATGGTCGCCCTCGCGACGGCAGCGAAGGTCTACTGATCCGCCGGGCGGTGTGTGGCGTAGCGCATTCTCCAGCAGGTTTCCCAGCACTTGAGACATGCGTTGTTCGTCGGCCCATAGCGGCGGCAGCGGCCGGTGCTGGTGCAGGTGCAGTCCGACCCCCTTGGTGTCGTAGCGCTCTTGCGCTGCCGCGACACAGCGGCGGGTGAGTCGGTCGATGTCGATGGTGGCGTAGGACATGGACACTGCGCTTTCCTCGGCTTTGGCCAGGGCAGCGACGTCATCGGAGAACCGCACGAGCCGACGGGTTTGGTCGCGCAGCATGGCGGCTGTTTGGGGTGTCAGGGTGCGCACACCATCTTCGAGTGCCTCGATGTAGGCCTCGAGCACTGCGACCGGTGTGCGGATCTCGTGGGCCAGATCTCCGAAGAGTTGCTGTCGTGTCGAATCGACGGCTTGAAGGCGCGTGGCCATCTGGTTGAAGGCGGTTGCGAGGGCATCGAAGTCGTCGCCGAGGCGCGGCGGCGAGACGCGGATGTCGTAGTTACCTTCAGCGACATCGGTGGCCGCGGCGGCGACTTCGGTGATGGAGCGTTGGAGACGTCGACTGACGTAGAAGCTGACTGCGAGGGCGGCCAGTGCTGACACCGCCAGGGCGCCTCCGATGGACATCACCGTTGCGTAGCCGTAGGCCTCTTCGGCGTGGACTTCCTCCAGAGAGTCCATCGGGACCCCGGCACGGTGTAGGTGTTCGCGGAACAGGGGCGGGCCGACGACGGCGGCCACCACCGCGGTCGTCGCGGCCCCGGCTGCCAGCACGATGGCTTGAGCCGCCAGCAGCCGCAGGCCGATACCGGCACGCCCCCGCCGTCTCCGCCGGCGAGGAGTCGCCGCAGCCGGGGGAGACGCCGCTGGGGGAGTCACTGGCCGGTTCCCATCCGATAACCCACCCCGCGAATGGTCGCGATGTAGCGGGGGTGTGCTGCGTCGTCGCCGAGTTTGCGTCTCAGGTGTCCGATGTGGACGTCGACGAGGTGCTCGTTGCCGACCCAGGGTCCGTCGCGAACGATTTCGAGAAGTTGTCGACGGCTCAGCACGATCCCTGGCCGTGCGGACAGGGCTTCGAGGATGTCGAATTCGGTGCGGGTCAACAGGATGTGTTCGTCGTCGATGTACACCTCGCGGGCGGCGACGGTGATGCTCAGGGCGCCGAAGCGGCGCGGTGGGGCCGTCTGCTGTTCGGCGGGTGCGGTGGCTGTTTGCAGGATGCGGGGCCGGCGCAGCATGGCGCGGATGCGCGCGACCAGTTCGCGGGGACTGAAGGGTTTGGTGATGTAGTCGTCGGCGCCGACGGTGAGGCCGAGCACGGTATCCATTTCGGTGTCTCGGGCGGTGAGCATGACGACGTAAGCGTCGGAGAAGGTCCGCAATTGCCGGCAGACCTCCAGTCCGTCGATGCCGGGCAAGCCCAGGTCGAGAATGACGACATCGGGGTCCAGATCACGTGCGACGGCGATTGCGTCCGCGCCGTTGCCGGCCACGACGGCTTCGAATTGTTCGCGTTCCAGATAGCTGGCCACCACTTCAGCCAGGGGGAGTTCGTCGTCGACGACCAGCGCGCGGTATCCCTTCGCCTGCGCAGGCGTGCCCGGGTGGTGCTGCATGTCCCTTATGGTGCCTGCTGGTGCGGCCGTGGGGCGGCATGGCTGACCGCGCGGCTCGATCTTCAGCAGATCTTCATCGGACTCATACCGATTGCCTGGTGCTGCGAGGTGAGGCTCACTGTGGAGGAGGGCCTGACATGCGTTGGCTGATGGACGTGTGCCCGAACAGTCTCGGGTGGGAAGCCTGGCTGGTTCTGTGTGCCGTTGTTGTGGCGCTGTGGGCTGCCGCGATCGCCGGTGCGACGGCGCTGTTTCATGCCTCTCGGAAGCCGCGCCGTTCTGAGCGGCCTGGCGCACGGGACAGACTTACCGGTGGTGGGCGCGCTGGTGCGGACTGACAGGTGTATCGCAGCGCGGCGTCCCAACGGTTTCAGTATTCGATCAGCCGGGTCACGTAGGGCGTCATGCCGGAGGTGCGCACGGGCGAGATCTTGACGACCGATCCCGTGTAGGGGGCTTCAATCATCATGCCGTCGCCTAGATACATTGCTTCGTGCTGGCTGGCGTTGGGGCCGTAGAAGATCAGATCGCCGCGTCGCATCTGGGACGAGGGGATTTTGCGGCCCGCGTTGTATTGCGATCCGGAGTAGTGGTCGAGTTTGATGCCGACGCCGGCGAAGGCATACAGCATGAGGCCCGAACAGTCGAAGCCCACGGTGTTGGCGCCTTGGTCGATGCCTCGCGAGGGGCCGTTGGCGTTGCCGCCGCCCCAGGAGTAGGGCACCCCCAGTTGTGACATGGCGCGGCGGATCACGAACTCGGAGGCCTGGCGGCCGTAGAGGCGGGGGATGCGTCCGTTGGTGATGCCGGGATCTGCGGCGGCGGCTACCGGAGACAGGATGCCGAGTTTGGTAAGGAAGTTGCGGCCCATGTCGGCTGTCAGCTGTGCCGAGGTCGCCATGATTTTGAGGACGGCATTGATGATGGCCACTGGGTCGCCGGCCACGTTGGCGCTGGGCACCATCGGCAGCGTGGTGTCCCACAGGCTTGCTTGGGCGCCGCCCGCCGGCGATGGGGTGCCGCGGTCCCAGGGGGCACCGGATGGTGGCGCAGCCCCAGGTTGGGTGGCACCGGGTGCCGCCGCGGTGGCCGCCGCGGGCCGGGAGGCGTCGAGTCGCGCCTGAGCGGAGTCACGTTCGGCGGCGAGCCGTTCGACCTCGCGTTGCTGTGCGGCAAAGGTCTGCTGGGCGTCCCGGAGTGCAACTACCGCGGCGTCTTGTCGGCGTTGGGCGTCCGCGGCGGCGCTTTCCGCTCGTGCCCGGGCTACCGTTGATTCAGAAAGCTTGTTGGTGCGATCGGTCTGCCGGCGCAGGAGGTCGCTCTTGACGCGCTGGAAGCTGATGGCGAGGGTCTGCTGTGTCGAGGTCCCGGTCAGGATCTGTTCGGGACTCTGCGCCAGTGGCAACGCGCCCGACGGACCGTTCATGTAGGTCGATGCGGCGAAGCGGTCGAAGCGCTGCTGCGCGGCGTCGATCGCGTGTTGGCTGTCGGTGAGGGCTTGCTCGCTGGCAGCGACGTCGCGTCGGGCCTGTGCGAGTGTGTCGCGAGCGGCCGCGATCTCTACCAGGGCACCGTTGACGCCCTCTTGTTTGACTTGGATATCGCCACCGATGTCGGCCATCCGCTGGTTCGCTTCGGCGACCGCCGCGACCAAAGAGGCAACGTCGCCGCCGTTACGGGTGCCGTCATGGCTGGCCACGGCGGTTCCTGGGGCGCTGAGCATCAGTGCCGGCATTAGCGTGCAGAGACTCAGAAAGGAAGTGAGGCGCCTCATCGGATCTCCTCAGCTGGGGTGAGCGTCGTCGGGCCGCGCATTACTAGCCGTCGAAGGAGCCCGGGTCCACTTCTACTACCGAGCTAAGTACGTAGTGCAGTAGTACGTATTCGGAACGTACATCACTGGGGTATCAGCAGGAACATCTGCCACAGTCTCAGGTCGGTAACAACTGTGCGTGACGGGCGCCGGTCTAAGTTGCCGCGGCCGACGGAGCAGGTTCGTGGTCGAACACTATGGGGGTGCGGTGTAGCGCGGCTTTTCGCAGCTCGGCGGCTACATTGGGGGCCTGAAGGGGTCTCGGGGCGCGAGTAGGTCAGCTCGTCGGCGTGAAGAGCAGGAGAGGCGCGGCATGGAACAGCGGGGATTCGGTGACCTCGAAGCGGTGGTCATGGATTGCGTGTGGGATTACGCCGAGCCGGTCACGGTGCGCGAGGTTTTTGACGAGATCTCCCAACGGCGCCAGATTGCCTACACCACCGTGATGTCGACGATGGACAACCTGTACCGCAAGCGTTGGCTGAAACGTCAGCGTGACGGGAAAGCGTATCTGTACCAGGCGTCGATGAGCCGTGAGGAGCGTTCCGCGCGTCTGATGAAGGCCGCGTTCGACGCCGGCGGTGACACCGATGCGGTGCTGGCCTTCTTCGTCGATCAAATGAGCGCCGAGCAGTCCGCGCAACTGAAAGCGGCTTTGCGCAGGGGGCGTCGGTGATGACTGCCGCGCTATGGCTGCTCCTCTATGGGTGCGCGCTGGCCTGGTTGGCGCCACCGGTTCTGAGGCGGATGACCAGTCACGGCATCAGTCCCCATATGGGAGTCGCCGCCTGGCTTTCCACCGTCGCTGCGACGCTGGTGGCGTGGCTGGTCGCGCTGGTCATGGTCATCGGCGCGACGACGGACAGTATTCGGACCGGCGCGGTCGTGACGCTGTGCCTGGAGCTCTTCGGGTTCTCCGAGCACACCCCGATGGCGGGACGAATCGGTTCTGTCGTTCTCATCGGTGTAGGAACCCTGACGTCGGGGTTTATTGCGCTGCGGATCGGTCGCTGCTTATCGCGGCTGCGGGCGCGAAGTCACGAGCATGCCCACGCCGCGCGGATCATTGGCCGGCCCACCGACCATCCCAATGTGGTGATCGTGGAGGCCGACTGGCCTGCTGCCTACTGTGTCGTCGGCCGCCCGAACGCGATCATCGTCACCTCCGCGGCCATGAGGTCCTTGAACCGGTCGCAGCTCAAAGCTGTTCTGGCGCATGAGAACGCGCATATTTCTGGCCGTCACCACCACATCCTGATGGTGCTTCGTGCTCTGGCGGGCACCCTGCGGCGGCTCCCGCTTTTCGCGACGGCACCTCATTGTGTGGGCGAACTGCTGGAGATGTGCGCTGACGACACCGCCGTGCGCCGCGTCGGCACGCATCCGCTGCTGGCTGGATTGTCTGCTCTGGCCGGAGAACACCCTCCTGCGCAGGAAGGTCTTGCCGCGGCCGGAACAGCGGTTATTGCGCGAGCACAGCGCCTGGTCACCCCCTCGCGCCGCCACGTGCGATGGCGCCACCGCATCTGCCTGACGGCCGCGATTACGGCCATGCTCGCCACACCGGCTTTTATTCAGGTGCTCTGTCACCACTAGCGCCTTAACAGCCGCCGGCCTCTGAGCCGAATGCCATCTGCGCGCACGCCGGGCTGTTCGTGCTCAGCGTTCTCTGTCGCGCCCGAACCAGCAAACGTCGGCACGTCTGGAAACGTGAGTCGATCCGACAACAATTATCTACGGAGTAAAACCGTAGATGATCTGCGCCGAAGCCAGCGTCCTAACCCCTTACCTCCCTTATGGGCAACCTCCAAAAGAGGCTAATAGCAACGCTATCGGGCGAATTCGATGTGACGGCATGACGGCCGGTTGGCTGGGCGCGGCGGCGGTCGCGGTCTGGTCACAACCCGGCATCGGCGCAGGGGCCGAGCCTGAATCCGTCGATCCGCTGCTACAGTCGGCAACATCGTGAGGTACATCGACGCGAATTCTGTGCAACGCCGCCGCGCCATCGTCGCGGCGTTGATCGCGTTCTGGACCGTCATCGTCGGAGCCGAGTGGGCATTGCCCGGCGTGGACCCGGCACCCGCGCACGGACCGCACACACTGGCTGCCAGCACTATCGGTGCGCCGATGTCTGTTGAGCTCGACCACCCTCACGTCTCCCAAGCCGATGCCGAGTGCACGCCCGACATTCCAGCCGAGGCGATCCTGCCGCGGGGAACCGTCTCCCTGGTCGCGCTCGGGCTGGCCATCGTCGTGGCAGTACTGCCGATGCTGTGGTTCCAGGCGGCGAAAGCGCCTATCCGCGGGCCTCCACGGGACGCCTGCGCCCTGCGGACCGGCAGGGACGTGCTCGCTCACCTGTGTATCGCGCGCCGCTGATCGGCTAGCGTCAGGCCCCCTCGTCTTCGACGGTGGCCGGTGACCGCTACCTGCCGTCAGTCGCCGCGCTGAGTCGCGGCCTCACAGAAGCGATATTCATCGATGAACCCTGCCCTGCCAATACGCCATGCACGCCTTTCTTACACCCGATCAGCACTGCCACAACGCGGCCGCAACGAGCGGCCGGCCACCATGGTCGGCCAGACCCCTGTCTTGAGAATCGGCGCACCGTTCACGTCAGAAGATCGGGGCTTCTGGGCCAAACTCGAAGGCTTCAACCCGGGAGGAATGAAAGACCGACCCGCGCTGCATATGGTCGAACGCGCCCGCTCCCGTGGGGCACTCACCCCCGGCGCCCGCATCGTCGAATCCACCAGCGGCACTTTAGGTTTGGGTCTCGCACTAGCGGGAACGGTCTACGGGCACCCTGTCACCTTGGTCACCGACCCCGGGATGGAGCCGATCATCCAGAACATGCTCGCCGCGTTCGGCGCCGACGTCGAACTAGTCACCGAACCGCACCCGCAGGGAGGCTGGCAGCAGGCCCGCCGTGACCGCGTGCAGAAGATCTTGGCCACCGACCCGCACGCCTGGCATCCCGATCAATACAGCAACCCCGATAACGTCGAGGCCTACCGCGGCCTGGCAGTGGAACTGAACGAACAACTCGGCGCCGTCGATGTCCTGGTGTGCTCGGTGGGCACCGGAGGTCATTCGGCCGGCGTCGCACGCGTCCTTCGCGAATTCAACCCGCAGCTGAGGCTGATCGGCGTCGACACGGTGGGGTCGACGATCTTCGGCCAGCCCGCGGCCTCCCGCCTTATGCGCGGCCTGGGATCGAGCATTTACCCGGGCAACGTCGACTACCGGGCGTTCAACGAAGTGCATTGGGTGGCCCCTGCGGAGGCGGTGTGGGCATGCCGCACCCTGGCGTCCACTCACTACGCCAGTGGCGGCTGGAGTGTCGGCGCGGTCGCTTTGGTCGCAGGCTGGGTCGCCCGCAACAGCCCGTCCGGGACGACCGTCGCGGCGATCTTCCCGGACGGCCCGCAACGCTACTTCGACACCATCTACAACGACGATTACTGCCGCGCGCACGGCCTGCTCGACGCAGCGCCCCCGGGGAATCCCGCCACCATCGAGGACCCGCTGACCCAGACTGTCACGGCGTGGACGCGATGCACCACCGTTGTCGACCCTACTGAGGTGATGCCACGATGACGCTGTTCTCAGCCTTCCGCAGCTTCGGTTGGCCCAGCCGAATGTTGATGATCAACCAGTTCGGCATCAACCTCGGCTTCTACATGCTCATGCCTTACCTGGCCGGCTACCTCGCCGGGCCACTGGGGCTGGCCGCCTGGGCCATCGGGCTGGTGCTGGGTGTGCGCAACTTCTCCCAACAAGGCATGTTCCTCATCGGCGGTACCCTCGCAGACCGATTGGGCTACAAACCGCTCATCGTCTGCGGATGTGTCCTACGCACAGCGGGATTCGGCCTGCTCGTCTTCGCCGAATCGCTGCCAGCAGTCCTGATCGCCTCGGCAGCAACCGGCTTCGCCGGCGCCCTGTTCAACCCTGCGGTACGCGCCTATCTGGCTGCCGACGCGGGCCCGCGGCGCGTGGAAGCGTTCGCGGTGTTCAACGTGTTCTATCAGGCGGGCATCCTGGCCGGACCCCTCGTCGGGCTGGCCTTGATGTTCGTCGATTTCCGGATGACAGCAGCCGCCGCAGCGCTCGTGTTCGCAGCGCTCACCGTGGCCCAACTCTTTGCATTGCCCCACCGCGCCGCGGAGACACCCGAAGAAAAGACTTCGGTCCTGCAGGACTGGCGAACAATAGCGGCCAACCGCTCCTTTCTGCTCTTCGCGGCGGCCATGATCGGGTCGTACGTCTTGTCATTCCAGGTCTATCTGGCACTGCCACTGCAGGCGCGAGACCTGTTTCCGCACAACGATTCCGTCGTCGCCGCCATGATTTTCGTGGTCTCGGGTCTGGTCGCCGTACTCGGCCAGATGCGTATCACCCGATGGTTCGCCCAGCGCTGGGGCGCCGGCCGTTCCCTGGTGATCGGCATGATGATCCTCGCGGCGTCGTTCGTGCCGCTGATCGTGCTGCCCGATGACACTAGGGCAGGCAGAGTCGCTGCCGCGACCGCGCTACTGATCGCCACGGCGGTGCTGGCGGTGGGGTCTGCAGCCGTCTTCCCCTTCGAAATGGACACCGTCGTCTCGTTGGCAGACAACCGACTCATCGGAACGCACTACGGCTTCTACAACACCATCGTCGGAGTTGGCATCCTCGTCGGCAACCTGGCCACCGGCTCGCTGATGCAGGCCACCCGAGTTCTCGGGCAACCCTGGCTTCTGTGGATTCTGTTATCGGCAATCGGGCTGGCTTCGGCAGCGGCCTTGTACCGGCTGGACCGACGAGGCCGACTTCAGCCTCAACAGCCGCCACCCACTGTCGCGCAAACCCCCCGCTGAGCGCCGAAGAACGCCGACATGCCGGACACCTCATATGCCATCTACGTAGCTACTACGTAGATGGCGATATGCTGGTCACACCATGCGCGCAGACGCCTTCACGCGCGAACGGCCCACGCTGGCAAGGAGACTAACACGACCATCGAGCCACACCCTGCTTCGGGCAGCGCCGCCTTTGCGGAGGTAGCCGCTGGCCGCATCCGCGTTCTGCTCGTTGAACCGCGGCGCATTTACGCCGACATTCTGACCCGCACTCTGCGCGCTGATGAGTTCGCCGTCGATGTCGCGTGCTCAGAAGCGGCAGCACTCGCCGCGGTGCGTGAGGATGCCCCCGACGTAGTAGTGGTGTGCCTAGGACCATCGGAGCACGGCGCCGCCGTCCTCGACCGTGTTCGCCAGGCCGCCCGGTGCGGCGTAGTCGCGCTCACCGATACAGAGTTGGCGCCATTGGTATCGCGGGTCGCCGTGGTCCCCCTCGGTGGTTACGACGTGCTCAGCATGCGAATACGGCAGACACTCAGGCGTTTTCGCCTGCACAGCGGCCCCGTCACCGTGCAGCCACGCCACTTCGATGATCTCGTGATCGACGTAGAAATCCGGCGGGTATATCAGCGCGGCAACGTCATACCGCTGACTCGAACGGAGTTCGCGATCCTCCGGGTCTTGTCGGATGATCCGGGGGAGCCTGTGACGTGCCACCAACTTCAGGAATTTCTCTGGGGGACCGTGAATGCCGGCGGCCGGTCAGCATTGGGCGTGCACATCGGTAATCTTCGCCGCAAGCTCGGTGATGCCCCCACGTGTCCGCGATACGTCCGCACGGTCCGCGGCATCGGGTACTGTCTAGCCGGCTGAACGCTAATCAGAGGCGTGGATAGGGCTGTCGGCGTGAAGCGTCGGTCAGGTCTCGATGATCCGTACGACGTAGGGTGTCATTCCGCCGGTGCGCACCGGTGAGATCTTGATGGGAACGCCGGTTTGTTGCGCTTCGAGCATTTTTCCGCCGCCCAGGTAGATCGCTTCGTGTTGGCTTCCGCCGGGTCCCCAGAACAGCAGGTCGCCGCGTTTCGCCTGGGCGGGAGGAACTTTGCGGCCAGCGTTGTACTGGTCGCCGGACCATCGCGGTAACAGCACCCCGACTCCGGCGAAGGCAAACCGTGTCAAACCTGAGCAGTCGAAACCGACGGTGCCAGCGCCCTGGTCGACTCCGCGACTGGGGCCGGTGAGGCTGCCCCCTCCCCAGGAGTAGGGAACACCGATTTGCGTTCCTGCCCTACGGATGACGTATTCGATCGCCTGGGCACCGTAGAGACGGTTGCCGCGGACGGTCGTTTGGGGGCTTGCCGCCGGACTGACGAGTCCGAGACTGCTCAGGAAGCTGCGCCCCAAGTCCATCGCGGTTTGAGTGGCAACCGCCGTCGCTTGCAAGGACGCGTTGGCGATGGCAACCGGATCGCCGGGCGCGCCTGCGCTCGGCATCTTCGGAAGCAGTGGATCCCACGGACCGGCGGTCGGCTCGGCGGAGGCGGTCGGCATACATGCCACCAATAGCGCCGCGACAACAGCAACGACTAACCCGGCGAATCGAAAGCCGACCTCACAATTGCGGTCCGCCCTCAGGCCTACGCATCGGGCCATCGGTTCCATATGGCTTTCTTTCTGTCAGCATTCGAAGCGCCAGTGCTAGTTCTCGCCCGGAGTGGTGGAAGAGAGCTTTCGGACTGTGCAGCAACGATGTACGTAGCGAATACGTAGATCAGCCTAACTCACATATGTCCCATTAGTAACATCAGCAACATAATTACAATGCTGGAATTCGCGCGCCAGAAGTTCTGACGGCAATTGGTAAAGAGCGAAAATGGGTGAATGCCGAATGTGCTAATTGCAATGTCGGGCTAATCGGTGCGCAAGGCCCGCACCCGACGAGGCCGCTTCATCCGGGCCGACACTAAGTGTTCGCAGCCGAACACACCGCGCTTCGGCGCCGTGTGGAAGCAGTGCCAGGAGCGGCTGCGCACATCACTGTCGGTCAAAGGAAGGTACTGCGGCGCGCGTCACGTCTCGACACTCGGCGGTGCGGAACCGATGATCAGAAAACCAGAAGTCTTCTGCTGGGACGCGGCGCTGGTGTACGAGATTGCTGGCAAGGGGTGGGAGCCCGAAGTTTCGCTTCGCGCTGAAGGCGTTTTAGAGGTTGGCGTTGCCGGCCTTCCACTGCTCCCAGGGGATGTTCCAGTCACCTAAGCCGTCAGTCCCTGACAGGGTGGGACCGGTGGTGTTGATGACTTCAACGATATCGCCGCGCTTGGTGTTGTCGTAGAACCAGCGGGCATTGGCTGGATTGACGTTGAGGCATCCGTGGCTGACATTGGCGATGCCTTGGCTGCCCACCGACCACGGTGCGGAGTGCACGTAGATGCCGCTGTAGGACATTTGGGTCGCCCACTCGACCTCGGTGCGGTAACCGTCGGGCGAGTTGACCGGGACTCCGTAGGTGGAGGAATCCATCACCAGGAAGGAGTAACGATCTCCGATGATGTAGGTGCCGTTATCGGTCGGCGTCTTGGCCTTACCCATCGAGATGGGCATCGTCTTGACGACCTGACCGTTGCGCCGGACCGTCATCGTTTTGGTGGCGTCATCGGCGGTGGCGACAATCTGGTCGCCAATCGTAAAGCGTGTGGTGACGTCATCCTGGCCGAACAGCCCATCACCGAAGTCGACCCCGTAGGCGTTGACGGCCACCTCCACCGTTGTTCCCGGTTTCCAATACTCGGCTGGGCGCCAACGCACTTCGCGATTGCTGAGCCAGTAGAAGGCCCCCTCGACCGGGGGGTTAGTGGTCACGGTGATCGCCTGCTGCGCCGCGATCCGGTCAGTGATGTTCTCGTCGAAGCGGATCGCAATCGGCTGGCCCACGCCCACCGTTTCTCCGTCGTTGGGGAGAACATAGGGCATCGTCACGTTGTCGGGCGAGTGCGTTTCGAATGTCGCTGTCGTGGTGGTCGCGCCGCCGAGTCCGAGGGCCTCGGCATGAAGGGTGTACTGCTTGTTGTAGCCCAACGGCTCGGCAGACGACCAGGACACGCCGTCCGGGCTGAGCTGTCCGTCGACGAGTTCACCGGCTTCGTTGGTCAACGACACTTCGCCGAGAACGCCGTCACCGGCGGACACAGTGACGGGGGAGTCCACTGTGACGCCGATCGCTCCGTCGGTCACCGATGCCTGCACTTTGGGCACGAGCAGGTCAGCGAACGGGGTGCCCTTCTCGGTGATGACCTCCGGCTGGGGCGCCGCGGCAGGGGCCGAGCTGCACGCGGCCGCGATGAGTAGGACTGCCAACGCCAGGACGGCTGTCCGCAGCCACTGCGTCGTCCTGCGAAAGGATGGGGGGCAAGCGGCCTGCGGCATCAGTGTGATCTCCGTATCCGAATGTTGACATCGCTAACGAGCGGGCACTGCGCTGCGTGTGCCGCGAGGGCCGGTCGCGGGGCGGCGGTGCACCGTTCACGGATATGCCCTTGAGTGTGCTGAGGGGTCGTTTGGCTTTCTTAGTCCTTCGATGAAGATTCAGTAAAGACACCGCCCGCTCGCTGGTCGTGCGGCAGGGCATGCGCACCCCTCTGGCGGGCGCCGAACAACGCTGACGATTGCTCTGTTCGTCGGTCGCTGGATCGTGGTGGGACGTTGGGGGCACGTCGAAGGCTTGTGGGCGTGGCGTGCATGATGGCTGGGGGGATGCGTGAAGCAGGACGGCGACAGGCGGCACTGACGGGCGCCTCCTAGCTGGGCGACCCCTCAGGCGCTGGTCATCTCAACTCTCAGCCGTGCTCCAGGGTTGCTCTCGTGGCGGTGGCGTCCTTCGTCGCGGTGGTGGACGTGAGGGTGCACCCTCCGGAGCGGGTGAAGGGGTAGATCAGCTGCCGCGCGTAGGCGGTGGGGTAGTCGGGGTGCGCGGCCATGCCGAGCTGGGTGGAGTCGAATCGCCGGGTGGGGTCGTAGGAGTAGGTGCGCATCAGGTGGTCCCAGACCAGGGTGAACAGCCCGAAGTTCACGTCGCCGATGCCGGCCCATTTGAGGTGGTGGAAGCGGTGGCCCTCGTTGAGGGCCAAGACGTACTTGGCGGGGCCGACCCGGTAGTCGGCGTTGGAGTGCTGCAGCAGCAGCTGAATCGCCACTGCCAGGCCGAGCGCCGAGGCGACGTCGACGGGCAGTCCAATCAGAATCAGCGGTGCGACGCCAGCGGCCATCTCCACGGTTTGGTGCAGCGGGTGTTTCACCAGACCGTTGAGACCGTAGAAGCGGGTGATGCTGTGGTGCACGGCGTGGAATCGCCACAGCACGCCGATCTTGTGGCTGGCCATATGAACAACGGTGATGCCGAGGTCAGCGATCACGATCGCGGCGAGGACCTGCAGCGGCAACGGCCAGGTGTGCGGCCACAACTGCGGGGCCGGCACGATCGCAGCGAGCAACGGGATGGCCGCCACGCTGGCCACGATGAGGGTTTCGTTGACCGCGGCATGGATGCGGTCGCGGCAGCTGTCGGACTGATCACGATTCCATTCAGGCTCATACGGAACGACACGCTCGACCAGCAACGCGGAGGCGATCGCGACGGCCAACACGGCCAACAGCCAGTATTTCGGGGCGCCGGCCGCGGTTAACGCAACACCGGCGCTGTTGAGGCCGAGCAGCATGACCGGCGCGTAGCCGTAGCGGGCCAGCGCCCGCGCCGCGGTGGCTGCCGTCGATGACGGGGACGTCGTGCTCATCAGCTGATCCTCGCCGTCACGGCGTGGCAGAGCTTGAACGATCCGGCTACACGTCGGCTTCGAGGTCCCACGACACGTGCCGGCTCAGCGCCGAGGGCGCCAACCCGAACATGTCGCGCGTGGTGCGGGTCAGATGAGCGCTGTCGGCGAACCCCGCATTGTGCGCGGCGCCAGTCAGGTCATCGCCGGCGTGCACGCAGATGATGGCGAGCCGCAGCCGCAGCCACAGCACGTAGCGGCGTAGCGGTATGCCGACCTGCTCGGTGAACAGATGGGTCAACCGGCTCACAGACACACCCACCTGGACCGCGAGTTCTTCACCGCTGACCGGGCCTGCGGCCACCAGGTCGGGTAGCAGCCGCAACGCTTCGTCAACAGCGCGGTGACGGGGCGTCGCTTCGTCAGCGGCCATGGCGGGCGCCAGGTGTTCGATGAGCTCGTCGACGACGACGGCCAGCGGGCGTCGGCGGGTGAACGTCAACACCGGAGCAATGGTCCAGCCCGAACCGAGCGCCCGCTGATGTGCTGACCGCCCTGCGGAAGACTCCGGCTCCAAGAACACCACCGTGGCCTGCGGTGCGCCTACTTCGATTCGGTGTGGCGCGTCGGCGGGCACGACCACCTTGGTGCCTCGATGCCGGTTGCCATGCGCATCACGCATCGTGAAAGGCGTTGTCGCGGTGACGATCTGCACGGCATGGTGGGCGTGTACGTCAGTGGTGCCGATCGATCCAGTGAACGCCAACACTCCAGGGCGCAGCAGCGCGGCCCCGCCCCAGCGCGGTTCACCGGCGATGTCTGCGCCCGGCTGGGTGATGGCCACGAATCGATGCTACGGCCTCCCCGGGATCGACTTGCTGCCTCGCCAGCAACGACGGGCGGCGAATTCGACGTTGGCGGCTATCCGCCGCCCGCGGCGGCACAGGATCGGCGTCGCTTCTTCGCGAGTAGCCACGCCGCTGGCGCCGGGCACCTTGCCTCGGATACCCCTCCGGGGTACCTTGGCTCTATCCACGGCGGGTAGCTCGACGACGCGAAAGGCGTATCGCTGGTGACGGTCCAAGAGAAATTCCGGCGGATCGTCCAGAGTCAGACCACACGGTCGATCGCCAAATGCCTCGCGTTGTGCGCGATGGGCCGCGTCACCGGTGGGCGGCGCCCCGTCAAGGCCGGCGGGGGAAAGTCCTGCTGCGGCTGACGGCACCGCGACGTGCTGTCCTCGGGCGCTGCTGCCGGAGCGTGAGATTTCCTCAGCGCTGTCCTGTGGATTTGCGCGCACCAAGTCGTGTTGGACCCAGTTCCCTGTCTCAAGTTCGTAGAAGAAATTCCTCGATCGCCGGGCCGAAGGCGTGCGCCATGTCTTCAGCGTCGACGAGCTCGTAGGACATCGAGGCTTCGGCGATGACTCCTCGTGGGAGGACGTCGGCGAGGCTGTGCGCCAACTGCGTGGGATGACGGGTGTCGTCGCCGGCGATGACGAGCGTCGCAGTGTCGATGCACCGGAGGTCTTCGACGGTCGCGAAGGCGCGGTCATGACCGATTGCCGCTGCGGCAGCCGCGCTGTGGGCGTCAGTGCGCGGAATGGCCTCGGTCACCAGGTTGGCGATGAGCGGCTGAAGATGGGGAACGAACAGCTCCCAGGCGGCGTGCAGACCGGATGAACGGGCGCGCTCAGCGAAGCGATCCATCAGTTCGGTGTCTGCGGCTTTGTCCGCGTCGTCCTCAACCGCTTCAGCACTGATGACGACCGCGGACCGGGCGGAGCGGGGGTGCTGGAGGCACGTCCGCAAAGCGATCGTGCCGCCCAGGCCGGCACCGACAAGGTGGGCGGAGGGGGCGTCGAGCGCATGCATGATCGCGATGACGTCGGCGACGTACTGATCCCATCGGTGCAACGCCGGGTCGGGGCACCGCGATGCTCCGTACCCTCGAATATCAGGCAGCACAACGCGATACCGGTTTGCGAGCCGGTCGGCGAGTGGCCGCATGCTGTAGTGATCAGGCCCGCCACCGTGCAGCATGATGATCAGCTCGCCGCGGCCGACCACCTCGCCCATGAGCGGCCAACCGTCATCGCCGACGTGCAATGTGCGCACCGCCACCGATCCCTCCTCGCTCGGGGGTAGCGCGATAAGCGTCGAACGCCACCAGCGGCCCCCGGAAAACTAACCCTTGAAGCATACCCTCAGGGGGTATAAGCTGGCGTACGCATACCCGGTAGGGGTATATCGACCAGTCGAGGATGGGAGAGCGGTAATGAGCACGAGCACCTATGCGGTCACAGGAATGACCTGCGGGCATTGCGAGCTGTCGGTGCGCGAGGAGGTCGGCGAGGTCGCCGGTGTTGAGGGCGTTGAGGTCAGCGCCAAAACCGGGACGCTGGTCGTGACGTCCAGCAGCCCCGTCGATGACGCGCAGATCCTCAACGCCGTCGGCGAGGCCGGGTACTCGGCGGTGCGGGTCGCATGAACGCCGCGGGCCGGTTGAGCGCGTTCGGCGCCGCACTGGCGGTGGCGTTCACGGCTGCGTACGCCACCGCCGCGGCCGTCGGCCCCGACGCCGCGCCCCCCGCCACGCAGGCTCTGGGCGTCGATGGCGCAGCTGATCACCGTGCGCCGACGGAGCCAGCGCCGCCGGTAGCCGCTATGTCCGCCGATCCGCCGGGGTTGTCGCTCGCTGCAGACGGATACGTGCTCGGCCCGGTGCGGGCACCCGATGCGCCCAATGATCAGGGCACGTTGAACTTCGCCATTGTCGACCCGGGCGGCGCGCCGTTGCGGGACTACGCGACTGTGCACGACAAGCAGCTGCACCTCATCGTCGTCCGTTCCGACGGCCAGCACTTCGCCCATGTGCACCCCAGGCTGGACCCGGCCACCGGCACGTGGTCCACGCCGTGGACGTGGACGGCTGCCGGCACCTACCGCGTGTTCGCCGACTTCCAGCCGGCCCGCGCCGGCAGCGCCAAACTCACCCTCACCCGCACCGTGGAGGTGGCCGGCGCATTCGCCCCGGTGGCGCCAAGCACCACACGCACCGTGGATGAAGTCGCTGGCTACACCGTGGAACTTGACGGCGCACTCACCGCGGGCGTCGCCAAGCAGCTCACCGCGACAGTCACGCGCGACGGTCAGCCGGTGACGGCATTGCAGCCCTACTTGGGGGCCTATGGGCACCTCGTCGCGTTGCGTGAGGGAGACCTGGCGTATCTGCACGTGCACCCGGAGGGAGCCGAGCCGGTCCCCGGCCGCACCGGTGGGCCAGCGGTGCCGTTCGCGGCGACCGCACCTACGGCCGGTAGATACCTGCTCTACCTCGACTTCAAAGTCGACGACACCGTGCACACCGCCACATTCGTCGTCGACGCCGCCCCCAGCGGCCGAGCGCAGCCCGCGCCGCAACCGACGGGCGACGCCGGCCATGCCGGCGGGCACTGACCACTTCGCCCGACCTAGACACTGAAAGGCAGTAGCTCTTATGACGACATCGACACCGGTGTCCGGCCCGAGCGTGGAACTGCGCATCGGGGGAATGACCTGCGCCTCCTGCGCCAACCGCATCGAGCGCAAGCTCAACAAGCTCGACGGCGTGGCCGCGACAGTCAACTATGCGACAGAGAAGGCCACCGTCACGGTGCCTGACGGTTACGATCCGGCGCTGCTGATCGCCGAGGTGGAAAAGACCGGCTATACCGCCGCGCTCCCGACACCGCGCACACCGCCGCCATCCGACCCATCCGTCGACGCCCCGGACGCCGACGGGATTGGTGACCCCGAACTGGCCTCGCTGCGACACCGACTGAGGGCCTCGACTGTCCTGACGGTGCCGGTCATCGCGATGGCAATGATTCCGGCGCTGCAGTTCACCTACTGGCAGTGGGCGTCGCTCACGCTGGCCGCACCGGTCATCGTATGGGCAGCCTGGCCGTTCCACCGGGCCGCCTGGGCCAACCTGCGCCACGGCACCGCGACCATGGACACCCTCATTTCCCTGGGAACCGTCTCGGCGTTCCTGTGGTCGCTGTACGCACTGTTTCTGGGTAGTGCCGGCACGCCGGGCATGACGCATCCCTTCGAGTTCACCTTGGCGCCGTCGCATGGCGCCGCCAACATCTACCTCGAAGTCGCCGCCGGCGTGACCACCTTCATCCTGGCTGGCCGCTACTTCGAAAAGCGGTCCAAGCGCCAAGCCGGGGCCGCGCTGCGGGCCCTGCTCGACCTGGGCGCCAAAGACGTATCCGTCCTGCGCGACGGGGTGGAAACCAAGATCGCCATCGAGCAACTGGCGGTCGGGGACGAGTTCGTCGTGCGCCCGGGGGAGAAGATCGCCACCGATGGCGTGGTGGTGTCCGGTACCTCGGCTGTCGATGCATCGATGCTGACCGGCGAATCGGTACCCGTGGAAGTCGCTGCCGGCGACACCGTGGTCGGTGCCACCGTCAACGCCGGCGGCCGGCTGGTGGTGCGGGCCAGTCGGGTCGGCTCGGACACCCAGCTGGCGCAAATGGCTGCGCTGGTCGAACGCGCTCAGACCGGCAAGGCCGAAGTGCAACGCCTGGCCGATCGGATCTCCGGTGTCTTCGTGCCGATCGTCATCGCGATCGCGGTGATCACCCTCGGTGCCTGGTTGGGCGCGGGGTTCTCGGTGACCGCCGCGTTCACCGCAGCGGTCGCGGTCCTGGTCATCGCCTGCCCCTGCGCCCTCGGATTGGCCACCCCCACGGCCCTGCTGGTGGGCACCGGTCGCGGCGCCCAGATGGGTGTGTTGATCAAAGGTCCCGAGGTGTTGGAATCGACCCGCAAGGTCGACACCGTGGTGCTGGACAAGACCGGCACCGTCACCACCGGCAAGATGACCCTGGTCGATATCATCGCGGCGCCGGGAACCGAACGTGCAGAGCTGCTGCGGCTGGCCGGGGCTCTGGAGAACGCCTCCGAGCACCCCATCGCCCAAGCCGTCGCCGCCGCAGCCGCCGAGGAACTCGAAACCCTGCCTGTCCCTGAGGATTTTGCGAATGTCGAAGGCAAAGGTGTCCAGGGCGTGGTGGACGGACACGCCGTCGTCGTCGGGCGCGAATCACTGCTGGCCGACTGGGCGCAACGCCTGAATCCGGAACTGTCGCACGCCAAGGCCAGCGCCGAAGCCCAGGGCAAGACCGTGGTTGCGGTCGGGTGGGATGGGCAGGCGCGCGGCGTGCTCGTCATCGCCGACACCGTGAAACCGACCAGCGCGCAGGCGATCTCGCAGATGCGTGACATCGGTCTGACCCCCGTGCTGCTCACCGGCGATAACGAAGCCGTCGCTCGACAGATCGCTGCCGAAGTGGGCATCGACGAGGTGATCGCCGAGGTCATGCCCGAGGACAAGGTGGACGTCATCGCCCGCCTCCAAGCCGAAGGCAAAACAGTGGCCATGGTCGGCGACGGAGTCAACGACGCGCCCGCCCTGGCCCAAGCCGACCTCGGTCTGGCCATGGGCACCGGCACCGACGTCGCTATCGAGGCCTCCGACATCACCCTGGTGCGCGGTGACCTGCGCAGCGCCGTCGACGCGATCCGGCTGTCCCGCAAAACACTGTCGACGATCAAGACCAACCTGTTCTGGGCGTTCGCCTACAACGTCGCCGCCATTCCGGTCGCAGCACTGGGCATGCTCAACCCGATGCTGGCCGGAGCCGCGATGGCGTTCTCCAGCGTCTTCGTGGTGGGCAACAGCCTGCGGCTGCGCCGCTTCGCCACCACGTCCAAC
This sequence comes from Actinomycetota bacterium, assembly GCA_018268465.1. Classification (GTDB taxonomy): domain Bacteria; phylum Actinomycetota; class Actinomycetes; order Mycobacteriales; family Mycobacteriaceae; genus Mycobacterium. Next base: position 96,466 of record JAFDWN010000039.1, on the reverse strand, counting down.
ACCCGCGATTAGATCACCGCCACCCTTGAAGGAGACCCTATGTCCGACCATCAGTTGTCCTCGCCGAGCTGCTGCTGCAGCGGCGCGGCCGACGAGATCGACACCTCAGCGATCGACCCGACGGCAAGGAACCTGCTCGACCCCGGGGCGCAGGACGAGACCACCTGTCCGGTGATGCCGGGCACACCGGTAAACAAGACGGTCGCCGAGGCCGCCGGACTGTTCCGTGACTACCGCGGCCGCCGGTACTGGTTCTGCTGCAAGGGATGCGGACCACGCTTCGATCGCGACCCCGACAAGTACGCCGACATCGCGTGACCGCCATCCTGGTCGCGCGGAACGCGCCGGACACGCCAACTTCGTCACCACGACGCACAAGGAATCTGCCATGACCCACGCAGACGACAGCGGGCACTGCCCGACAACAGGCTCAACCCATCACGGCTACATCACCGACAAAGACAAATACCTCAAGCGGTTAAAGCGCATCGAAGGCCAGGCCCGCGGCATCAGCAGAATGATCGAAGAGGAGCGCTACTGCATCGACATCCTCACCCAAACCGACGCGCTCACCAAAGCCCTCCAAGGCGTCGCGCTGGCTCTGCTCGACGACCATCTCCGACACTGCGTCCGCGACGCCGCCGCTACCGGCGGACCGGCCGCCGACGCCAAACTCACCGAAGCCTCCGAAGCCATCGCCCGCTTGGTGCGCTCGTAACGCCCCGCGCGGGGCAGCTGCGACCCACACCGTCAATGCGCGTCGACCGATAACGCCAAGCCCCACAAGGAAAGAACATGACACACCGCGATGACCACGGCGTCGCAACATCCCACACCAGCGGACACGACGACCAGCACGCGCACGAACACCCTGCACCCGACGCAGACACAGGCCACCAGGGGCATGAAAGTCACGGCGGGCACGGCGGGCACGGCGGTGATCACGTCGGGCAATTCCGCACGCTGTTCTGGATCAACCTGATCATCGCCATCCCGGTCGTCGCGTTCTCAACCATGTTCGCGATGCTGCTCGGCTACAACATCCCCGGCTTCCCCGGCGCCCGCTGGATCGCACCCCTGCTGGGGACAGTGATGTACGTCGTCGGCGGCCGCCCGTTTCTTACCGGCGCCGTGAGCGAAATCCGCTCCCGCAAACCAGGAATGATGCTGCTCATCGGACTGGCGATCACCGTCGCCTTCCTCGCGTCCTGGGGCGCCAGCCTGGGCCTGCTCCACCACGAGCTGGAGTTCTGGTGGGAACTGGCCCTGCTCATCGTCATCATGCTGCTCGGCCACTGGGTCGAAATGCGCTCGCTGGCCCAGACCACCTCAGCGCTGGACTCACTGGCCGCACTGCTGCCCGACGAAGCCGAAAAGATCGACGGCGACCACATCATCACCGTCTCGCCGTCCGACCTGCACGTCGGCGACCTCGTTGTCGTCCGACCCGGCGGCAGCATCCCCGCCGACGGCAAGATCGTCGACGGACGCGCCGACATGGACGAATCCATGGTGACCGGCGAATCCCGCCCCGTCACCCGCACCGTCGGAGACCCCGTGACAGCCGGCACCGTCGCCACCGATTCCGGGCTCCGGGTCGAAATCACCGCCACCGGCGACGACACCGCCCTGGCAGGCATCCAACGCCTGGTCACCGAAGCGCAGAACTCGTCCTCGCGCGCCCAGCGCCTCGCCGACCGCGCCGCCGGCTGGCTGTTCTGGTTCGCCCTAGTCACCGCTGCCATCACCGCGGCAGCATGGACAATCGTCGGCAACCCCGACGCCTCGGTCGTACGAGCGATCACCGTGCTCGTCATCGCCTGCCCCCACGCCCTTGGCCTGGCGATACCACTGGTCGTGTCGATCGCCACCGAACGCGCCGCCAAAGGCGGCGTCTTGATCAAAGACCGCCTAGCCCTGGAAGGCATGCGCACCGTCGACGCCGTGCTATTCGACAAAACCGGCACCCTGACCAAAGGCGAACCCACCGTCACCGCCGTCGAGACCACCGCAGACCACGACGGCGACACCGTGCTCGCGCTCGCCGCCGCCGCCGAAACTGACAGTGAACATCCCCTAGCGCGCGCCATCGTGAAAGCCGCGCAGGACCGGCGTCTGGCCGTCCCACGCGCTAGCGGCTTCTCGTCATCTCCCGCCGTCGGTGTGACCGCCACAGTCGACGGGCACGAAATCCGCGTGGGCGGCCCCCGCCTCCTCGAAGAAGTTGGCGCCCAGGAGATCCCTGCGGCCACCGCGTGGCGCGGCGAAGGCGCCATCATCTTGCACGTCATCCGCGACGGGGTGGTGCTCGGCGGCCTGCGTCTGGCCGACGAGATCCGCCCGGAATCGCGCGAAGCCGTCGACGCGCTGCACAAGCTCGGCGTCGAAGTCGTCATGATCACCGGCGACGCCGAAGCCGTCGCCAACGCGGTCGGCCACGAACTCGGCATCGACCGAGTGTTCGCTGGGGTGCGACCCGAAGACAAGGCATCGAAAGTGGCTGCGCTGCAACATGAAGGGAAAAAGGTCGCCATGGTCGGCGATGGAGTCAACGACGCCCCCGCCTTGGCGCAAGCCGACGTCGGCATCGCGATCGGCGCGGGCACCGACGTCGCCATCGCCTCTGCTGGCGTCATCCTGGCCAGTTCCGACCCCCGCTCAGTGCTGTCGGTCGTCGAACTGTCCCGCGCCAGCTACCGCAAGATGAAACAGAACCTCTGGTGGGGCGCCGGATACAACCTCATCTCCGTGCCCCTGGCTGCCGGTGTCCTGGCACCCATCGGCGTCGTGCTGCCCATGTCGGTCGGCGCCATCCTCATGTCACTGTCGACGATCGTCGTAGCGCTCAACGCGCAACTTCTGCGCCGCCTCGACCTGACGCCCGAGGCCAGCACCCGTGCCGTCCTCAACCGTTAGGGGACGGTCGACCATGGGGGCACCTTGCCGACCCGCGTGAGCGACGGAGAATCCCGAGCGACGGCCCTCAGGCGATGCACGATAGGCGTTCCGTGCCGCGTGACTTCTCCGTCGCGCTGACAGGGTGGAACTTCAAGACCCCGGCGCGCAATCGGCGATTTTGCGGGCAAACATCAATGCACATGGTCGTGGTTTTGGTGGTCGTCTAGCGGCTCCGCCGCAGGAAGCGGCTCACTGATTGGCGCGGGCGTGGCGCCGTCCGACGCACCGCCACCGCCGGGGGTGGGCGCAGGAGCTTCGACCGGTTGGACAGCCGGCGGGGGAAAGGTCGGCACCGGATCAGGACTGTGATGGTCGTCGGCGTGTTCTGCGTCAGTTCCGTGATCATCGGATCCTGGCTTAGTGGGTGCTGCAGGAGACGGCTCTGTGTGACTGTGATGGTCGTCAGTCTGTTCGGCACCGGTGGTCCCGTGGTGATGACCCCCTGCTTCAGCACCGGCTGGGGCGTGGTGGCCGTGCCGCAGACCAGAGGCAGCACCCACGGTGGACGCCAGCGTGATGACCCCGATCGCGCCCAGCAGCACCATGGCGGAGCCGAAGGTCGGCACCGGTTCTCCTTGCAGCCCGCGGTACCAGACCCAGCCGGCTCCCATGACGACATAGATCTGGAGCAACAGCGCGCAAAGGTCCGCGGCTTGGATCAATTCCGCTTCACCGGCGTGGGGTCCGAACGGCGCGCCAGCAGTTCTCGACACAGACCACAGCGCAATGACGGCAAGGTTGACCATGACGCCAAGGATCAGCACCGGGGTGGTGGTTCGTGTCAGCACCAGCCGCGCCCAGAAGAGTTGGAACAGCGCGATGGCCGCGAAAAACAGCCCTGCTGGCATCCATTCCTGCCAGTGGGTGGGAACGACCGCGAAGTGGATGACAGAAGCGCCCAGCGAGGCGAGCGCGGCGAGCCGAGCCGCCAAGCGGCTGTCGGTCTTCTTCGCTGTCCTGGGGGCCACCGACTCAGAATGCCAGCGCCGCCCTCGACACTGGTTGCATGAGGCCACATCTCAATACGAACGAGATTCACTCGTCATCAACTACTGCCGTCCTACGTAGATGAATCGATGCGACCCTTCGTCTGCGAGTCTTAACCACAGCCGTTCGGCGATAACCAACATCGGCCCCTCCCGAGGCCTCGCCGATGCGGCGGTAGCGCACGTCGCTGTTCGCGTCCGAGAATGGCCCAGATTGTCGACAGGACTACGCGCGTCACCGTGTCCTGGTCTGCAGTCGTATTTGCAGTTGTTGACGAACTTCCTGGTGAATGTCAGCACGGATGGTGGGAGCAACTTCAAGTGTTGCTGCCAGGCCGTAGCGAACCGGTGCCGTCAGGCGGCCTGCGTCGACGCGACAATCGACGTTGATTTCCAGCGCATCGCCCGCTGTGAACGCGACGGCCCGCTGACCTTCGAGAATCTCGTGTTGAACCGTACCGTTGCGGGACACGCGGCCTTCAGCTTCCAGGCGCTCGACTCCCAGTGGCTGACGCGGCGGCTCGAAAGACAAGCGGGCCATACGATGTCGGCGCGTCGTTGTGTTGACCGGGGAAAGCCAGGCCAGGGTTATCGTCAGCCGTCGCCAGTCGGTCGTCGCAGCCAGGCTGGTCGGCAGAGGCAGTGCAAACGTCTGGCGTTGGTCGGCTGTGATGGACCCGGCGCCAAGGAGGAGAACTCTGTTGGTTGCGGCGGTGACGATCCGTTCGGCGTCGATGGCGCCGTAGCCAAGTAGCTGAGAGATGTCACGACGGTTGAGATCGGCGCCGCCGTCAATTGTGCGGGTCAGCCCCTCGCGCATGGCGCCCCAGGATGCGGCGTGAACAAGCAAAGCCTTGGTGAGCACAGGATGGTATTCGGCGGTGGCGAACGGTGGTTCGCCGTCGGCGGGCTGTAAGGCTTCGAGCACATCGAAGATGTGGTCGGCGGTGCGTGTCGCGAGGGCGGTGGCGTTGCTGGTTCCGTGTAGATAGGCAGTTCCGTGGAGTGCGCCGCCGTATCCGGGCGCGGCGACGCGCATACCGGGGCCGGTGATCGTTGTTTCCGCCGGATACAAGTTCGCGGTTCCTTCGGCCGAAGGCGGACGCTGGTGCAGACTCCGACCGCCGGGCAGCAGTATTTCCGGTTTTACCGAGTTGCGGTGGCCGAAACCCACGGGACTGTAGAGCGCAGGCATGCCCATGTCGGCGGTGTCTAGCACCGTGTCGCTGGTTGGGGTGGGCGCGGCGTCTGCATGCAGGGCACCCACGGAGATCACGTTCACTGCCTCAGCAGGGGAGAGGAGCCGTCGACGGCGCGCCCGCGCGTACATGGCGGTGCCGACCGCGCGCCGTAATTCGGATACATCGAACAGCGCTGCTGCGGGGATGTCGGCATCAATAGGATGGTTGCCCGCGCTGACCAGGATGAGCACGTTGTACGTGTGGGCGAGCCAGTCCAACAGTTTCGCCAAGGGGCTGATGCGGCGCACGAACATCTGGATGGGATCGCCGATGGACAAGTTGACGATTCTGACGCTGGGAGCCGCAGGATCGTGTTCCCCGTGTCGCTCGAACAGGCGTCGAAAGGCTTCGTGGATGAGGTCGACTAAAAGTCGGTCCCTCAGCACAGTTTCCCCTTGGCCATTGAATGGGTGTGGCTGCATGATCGGCCGCACGTACATGCGGCGCTGCGTCGATTCGCCGGGAGCGTTGAGGTCGCCATGGCAGATCAGCGACGCCATGGCGGTGCCGTGCTGCATTTGTGATGCGGTGTAGGACGCAGCGATCTGGTCAGGGTCGTCGATGATCAGTCGTTCGGACAGTGCGATGTGGCCGGCCATCGGCAGGCCATCGAGCAGGGCGATCCGTGGACGTCGGTCGGCGGGCTTCACCGAAAACGTCTCGGGTTCAAGAGGTTCGTCGGAGGGCGCTGCTGACGGAATGGTCATCGGCCGTGCCGGGGACACATACATGATGGTGTCGGTGGTCAACAGTGCAATCGCGTCGGGCCCGCGATCGAGGACCGCTTCGACTTGACTGTAGGGGATATCGGCGAGAATGGCGTGATAGCCGATGCCGGTAATCGTCGATTGAGTGACGACTTGGCCGCCGGCTGCGGCGATGAGTTCCCGTACAGTCGTTTCGGCAACCGCCCGACGTGCGGCATCGCGGCGGAACCACAGCTCGACTTCGACGCGGGCCGTAGTAGCTGACTGTCCCACGACGGCGACATCTTCGCGCCAGCGCTCCAGCAGTCCAGTCTCGCGGACCCGATCCTGGGGTCCCCAGCGCCTCACCTCACGCAACAGCGCAAAGACCTCGCGTAAGGGCGCTAACCCGAAAGGCATTGCCGCATCGCGGTTCTCCTGCCATCGCGCGAAGAGGGCGAGAAGCTCGACGACGGCCTGGCTGTTCGACATCACAACGTAGAGGCTGTCGCTCACAGCATCGTCGCTCGGTTCGCCATCGCGTACGGCATGGAAGTCGTCGTCGGCGGCGAACTCGTCGCCATCAGCTTCGAGGAGGAACTCCAGTCCCGGCACACGGGCGGCGGCTCGCGCGAACTCGGCTACAGGTGCGGCGAGATCGAAGACCACCACAAGCTCTGGATCGGCTTCAGTCGTGTCACCATCCACGTCGACTCGGCCTGCCTGCAAGGCCTCCTGGAGTGCCGCGAACTGCGGTGCTAGCCGCTGCCCCTGCCGGGCCGGTTCCGGCCCGGCGATGCGATTTCCAGGGAAGCGGGGCGCGCCGGTAGGTATGGGCCCGATGACGGGGACGCCGAAGGACAGCGGTTGACGCGGAGCGGTCACATCTCCCTCATGGCGTTGCGCTGCTTGAGTCGCTCCCGCACAACATCCTCCACACGCCCATCGGGGAGGGACAACACATAGCGCCGCATGACGTCCAGCGCGAACTCCTCAATGTCGGCGTAACTGGCGCCGGCAAGCTTGTCGGCGAGGGTGCGCGGCGCCATGCCGAGGTTCCCGCCGAGCCGCATACGCAGCTGCTCCAGAAAAGCCGTGGCCTGTGTGCGCGACGGGGGAGGCAGTGTTAATCGCACCTGGAAGCGGCGCCATGCCGCGCGGTCGAGCAGTTCGCCATGGTTGGTCGCGCAGACGGCGACGACGTGAGAGGGCAAGCGATCGATCTGTAGGAGCAGCGTCGAAACGACGCGCTTAATCTCGCCGGTTTCGTGCGCATCCGCGCGCTCCTTGGCGATTGTGTCGAACTCGTCGAAAAAGAGCACGCAGCGCCGAGTCCGTGCGAACTCGAAAACGTGGTCGATTCGACTCGTCGTTTCTCCGAGAAAGCTAGATACAACTCCCTCGTAACGCACGGCGTAGAACGGCACCATCAGCTCCGCTGCCAATGCTTCAGCAAGCGAGGTTTTACCGTTACCAGGAGGACCCTCCAAAAGAATGCGGTTACGCGGTTCCAGGCCGTGGCTGCGCAGGAGCTCGCTACGGTGATGCTCCTCGATGACCTCGGCCACCGCGGCGGTGACGGCCGGCGCCAGATGCACCTCTGACAATCGCCGCTTAGGCACAATTTCGGTGACCAGATCAGCAACCTGGCGGGCGGTGTCATCACGGGCGAGCAGGCTGCGCGCACCGGCAGTGGTAATCAATTCAGACAGACGATCAGCCACGAGATGGTGCTGATTGTTGCGCTCCTCGGCGATGATCGCCTCCACCAGCATGCGAAAGCGGGCGACGTCGCCACGCTGCTGCGCCTCGACCAGATCAATCACCAGGTCAGACCTCGCCATGTGGCCCCTCCTTGCACAATGCGCTCGCTCGATCATTGCAGATGCGCTCACCACCGCGAGTTCGGCGCCGTACTGTGTCGTGCCCGCTAGCAGCGCCAACAGCGCTTCAGATAGCTGTCCGAGTTCTGCCGTGATGGTCCTCGACCGCCCAGCGGCCACCGACCGCACCGGTGGCTTGTCACCAGCTACCCGGAGGTGTCTCAAAGGCGTATAGGCGCGCCGGAAGGTCACGCTCGTCAGCGTTGGTCTATTTCCGGACAGTCCTGGACATGACACCTCAGCTCGATCGGAAAGCCCATCGCTGGCGTCGTTAACAGCAAAGCCGATTCCCCCAGGCTCATAGCTTTTACATAGGCGCCGTCACCCGCCACCTCACACCATTTATCAGGCCGCGGATCTTGAGATTGGTTCCGGACCCTCTTAGCGTGCAGAGCAATGAGGGCGAGATGGTTCCAGCGGTCGCATCATCACGCCCGAAACGGTGCGTATCGCCGAGATTGGGCAGCTCCGGTTCATGGATAATGACGATTATCCATGAGAAGTAACGAAACTGCCGCGGGGAGAGCCATATTCCGCTGACAAAGCGTCACGGTGACGATATGTCGCCGCTCGGAATCGCCTCGCGATGGCCGAACTTCGTGTTCGTCCGATGCCCATTCTCCGCGCAGATCGCCAACCGCGCCTTCACGCGCTGTCGAGGCTCAACGTGCGCATCGACGTGACCGTGCATCAACTGGCTGCACACAGGTCGAAATCTCATGCATTACCTGGAATCCCCTCTGGGACAGGCTAATTACCATAATCGCTATTATCGGCGAAATGCGGTGTGGCACAACGTGATTCACGGCTTGTGTTCTTAAGCAGCTGCCAGAGTTGCCAACAGGGTGTGCGACCCCGGACAAGCAATGTCCGGGGTCGGCCCGGTAGCGTCACGGCGGTGATCACCTCGGTCGATAGTGTGCGTCACGAGTGCGCCGGCCGCGGAATGGGCCTGCGGTCACCGACAGTGCATCCGCCCGGCATGAATGGCGCCCGGCAGCGATCGAGTGAATTTTCAGCCGTTCTCTACTGGGGTGCCCGTCACGTCCCCCGTCGACCGCACTACATCTACTGCGGGCCAGTAGCGTTATTTCGTCACAGTGACGAATTGAGGATGCCGACCACTGCCACGGACTGTGCAACCAGATGAGCGCACCAGCTGCTGTTGACCTCGACGAGTACCTACGCCGGCCGCACGTGGCGCGGCGGGGCGCCGCGGAGCTGAGCCTGCCGGTGCTGCACTTCGAAAGCCTCGACGCCGCCACGGTCAGTTGGTGTCGCGATTGGCGCGCAGAGATACGAATGACCGATCTGGCCGCCGAGGTGGCTGCCTCCCCCGCGGTGACGGTTGGCGCGGTGGACTTTGTGCTGGTGCAGCTCGGACAGAGCCGCCAGCCGGTCGCTGACCGTCTCGCTCAGTTGGGCACTCGGGAGGCCCGTTTCGGAGAGCTGTTCAACGGCGGAGAACTTGAGGCGGAGCTCGACGAGCACATCGAATTCTTCGACGGCATGCCAATATTCACCGTTCTGCCGGTGGTGGCCGCGACCGTCGACGACCTCATGCCAGTCTCACGACTACGCGCCTGGGCGGTGGCCGAGGTCATCCATACGATGCTGCCGACGAATTCAGGCATGGCGGTCGCTTCTGCCCTCGACGGCGCCGGCCGGCCCGGTCGTCAATTGGTGTCGGCCGACCGGCTCGACCGCGACTGGCTCGACGTCGGCCTCACGGGAATCCCCGGTCATCCGGCCCTCGTCGGTCGGGCGACGATGTTCACCTATCTCGACGATGCGCGCGCCGCCGTAGCAGGCGTCGCCGATGAGGTGTTCACTGTTCGAGCTGGTGGTTAACCTGGGTCTCAGTTATGCTGCGCTGCTGGATATTTCAGTGTTCCGGCCAGCACGCTAGCTAGAAGTGCGGTGTCATCTTTACTCACGCTGCGCGGCCACCCAGGGGATCGCTCGGAGGGCGCCAAACACGAAGATGGACCAGAGGCACAGGACTCCGACCCATAGCGCCATCTCGTCGTCGCTCAGCCACGCCGCACTATGAAGGGCGCCTTCGACGAGGGCGCCGATACCAACGAACGCGAACAGGATGGCGCTGAGCCCAACGACCGCGCCCAGCCCCAGTGTGCTGCGGGATGGCCATCGGCGCTTCACGTACGTCTCAACACCCAACGCCGCGAAGAGAAGCGATCCGGCCCACGTGATAACCCAGAAACTAAGCATGGCGCTGATGCTAGGGCGCGTTTGCGACACCGTGGTCAATCTCTTGGTCAGCACGCCCGAGCGCGTCACCACACGACCCACCGTCTTACGCGCGGTAGCGGGTGCGCAGTGAAAATTGTTGCTCAGCAACGTATTGAGGTGCCCTTACGATCTTCCGGTGGGGGTTTCAGCGAGCAGTCTTGCCTTGCTCGATGCGCGCGCCGATGATGTCGGGTCGCGCATTCACTGGGAGATGCATGTACGTGCCGGTGGTGATCCGGAGACTGTCGGACTGACCGCCGGCGCCGGTCATGTTTTCATCTACGGGCCCGTCCGCCTCGACGACCGCGCCGTCGCGCATATCAACGCCCTTCTGGACGCGCTACTGCGCCGCGAACGCTGCATCGTCGAGGACCACCAGGGCCGACCGCGATTGATCTGACACTACGAACCCGAACCCCGTGGCTTCCTCGCTAGGGCCTGGACGGATCGGGAACCCACCACCCGGGCATGTACTCCACGTAACCCCACGGGGCAAGCTGATCTGGCGCTATCTCAACCACGTCGCGGATATCAATGGGCTGCTGCGGCTTGGGCCACGGCGGCTGCGCACCGTAATAGGAATCAGGGTGTGGGACACCAATTCCCGGAGCGACCTGCTGATAGCCCGGCGGGAAGAGCGCACCGGAGTCGGGGTCGATCACCCGAACGTCGCTCAGATCGAGGGGGTACTTTGCCGGCGGCGGGGGCGGCACATACCCCAGGCCGCCCTCAGGGTCTGGATACCAGAGGTTGGGGCCCACCTGCTTGTAGTTCGGTGGCGCGAGCTCTCCGTCACCCACGTAGGTCAACTTGGTGACATCGAGCCAGTACCGCGGATCTTCACCGTGCGGTGGGTCTTCCCCCGGCTTGTCGGTAGGAAGCTCGGCCGGAGCCTGGGGCAACTCACCGGAGCCGTAGCTGAGCGCTCTCACTTCGCCGGCGGCCTGGCTGGACTGCTGCTGAGTCGAGACCACTACCGACTGGGCGCGGGCGACCTGCGTCCGCAGGGCCTTGAGCACCATCATCTCCGCCGCCGGCGTGCGAGCCGATCCGGCCACCTCGGCGATCGAGCGTGTCTGGGCGACAATCGTGTCCATTTGGCGCGCCCCGCCCTCAGTGATCTGCGCCGCGTTGGCCAATCGCGCTTCCAAGGTGGAGTCGGTACGGCCGGCGGTGACCAGCTCCCGGTTCTGCTGCTGTACCACCGACGCATGCCGATCGACGAGCTGACCAGACAGGCCCGACATCTGCTGGCCCGCGCCGCTGACGGATTCCGCGGCCGTCTGCAGAGGAGCGCCTGACGTCGCCACAGGCCCGGGTGTACCGAACAGCGAGCGGGCGCGTTCGACCACCGCCAGCGCCTGGGCCGCCTCAAGCTGAATGGTCACGCCACCAATTATCGGGCATGCAGAGCCCTGGTGACAGCAGGAGTCAGCGCGGCCGCGCGGATGCCCGTCGCGATGAGTGTCGCCGCAGGGGGCCAGCCAAACGCCCTGTAAACTGATAACGATGATATCAGGAGGTCATGCACGATGGGCGATGTGCTGATCCGCGGGCTGTCCGACGCGGCGATCGCGCGTATCGACGCTGATGCCGCCGCCCGCGGCCTCTCGCGCCAAGAGTATCTGCGAACCAGATTCGAGACCGAAGGTTCAGTGGGCGCCCCCGCGCGGACCATGACCGTCGACGATCTACGCCGCGCCGCCGCGGCTGCCACCGACCTCGACGATCCCGACATCATGGACGCCGCGTGGCGGTGACCAACTGGCTCATCGACAAATCGGCCTACACCCGACTGGTGGCCTCCCCAGACGCCCAGGCCTGGGTCGAGCGCATCGAACGTGGTCTCGTGCGCATGAGCACCGTCACCCGCCTACAGATCGGCTACTCGTTCCGGAACGGGCCGCAGGCCCGCAGCGAATCAGGCGCACCGCCGCTGGCATTGATGCCGCTCGAGTACCTAACCCCAGCCGCCGAGGACCGCGCCGTGGGCGTGCAGCTCCAGCTGGCCGACCGTGGGCTGCACCGTGCCCCGGCGATCCCGGATCTGCTTGTGGCGGCTGTCGCCGAGATGGCCGGCCTCACCGTGCTCGCCCTCGACAGGGACTTCGACCTGATCGCGCAAGTCACCGGACAAGCCGTCGAATGGCTCCGCCTATGAGCACACACGTGCGCAGCCTTCACCGGCTGGCAGGGAAGGCGTCGACATGACCGCACCAGAGGGCCTGCCCACACCACCCACCCACATCGCCGGATACCGCGTCGAGCGGGTCCTGGCCGTCACGGCGATGGCGACGGTCTACCTGGTGCACAGTCCCACCCTGCCGCGCCGGGAAGTGCTCAAAGTGCTTCAACCCGAGCACGCCAAAGGCGACCACGTTCGCGCCCAGTTCCTCCACGAAGCCGACATCACCGCCGGGCTCGAACATCCCAACATCGTGCGCGTGTTCAGCCGCGGCGAGACCGACACCGGCCAACTGTGGATCGCCATGGAGTACGTCGAGGGAACCAACGCCGAGACTGCGCTGCGCGACGGACAGATGACGCCCGAGCGCGCAGTCCACATCATCACCGAGGTCGCCCGAGCCCTGGACTACGCGCACTCCCGCGGGGTCGTGCACCAAGACATCAAACCCTCGAACTTCCTGATCGCCGCCCAGAAACTGCCGGGCGGTCTCGACCGCGTCGTGCTCACCGACTTCGGTGCCGCGCTGTCCCCCCACAGCCGCGGAGCTGGCGACGGGCCCATGAGCGCCACCCTCGCCTACAGCGCACCCGAAGTCATCACCGGGACATCAGCTTTGGACGGACGCGCCGACGTCTACGCCCTCGCATGCACGCTCTTTCGGCTGCTGACTGGAGACCACCCCTACCCGACAGACGCCGGGGTCGGCGCCACAGTAAAAGCTCATATGGACACCACCCCGCCCCGAGTGTCCGACCGGCTCAGCTGGGCCTCACCACAACTAGACAGCGTGATCGCCAAGGCGCTGGCCAAGAATCCCGCTGACCGCTACCCCACCGCCGGCGACTTCGCGGCCGCGGCCAGCGCGGCACTCACCCTCCCCCCGCCCTCGGCTCCAGCGGCACCGCCCGCCGATCGCGACGAGCCGCCACCCCACACTGAGCTAGGCAGGGCCGAGTCCCACGGCGCAGCAGCGGATTTCATCAGCCTGCTCCCCCACACCCGTGCCGTCTCACAACGGCGCCAGCTGATCGCGGCACTCGCAGTCGCCGCCGTGCTCATCATCGCCCTGTCGGTGTGGCTTATCGGACGCTCCGACCCGCCCGACACCGCGCCCACGGCGGCGCCAGCGACGACCACCGCGGCCCCGCCCGCCGCGCTTGAGGACCTCCGGCGGCTGCTCCCGTCCGGCTATCCCGCCGACGCATGCACCCCAGCACCGTCCCCTGATGGCGCGACGGTGATCACCTGCGGACCCAACACCGACGCTGGTGGACCCCGCAGCGCCACCTACACCCTGGCCGGCGGACCCGAGGCGCTGCGCACCACGTTCGACCAGCTCGTCGAATCCACGACAGTGGTGGTCTGCCCCGGCAACATCCAGTCACCCGTTCTCTGCCCGACAGGCGTGTCGGAGCAGTTTGGGGGATTGCGTCGGTGATGATGGGGGCAGTGGTCGTGAGGTAGGAGGGTCCGGGGATGGATGGCGCTTCGACTGATGGTTGGACTCTCCACTTCTACGATTTCCGCCAACGGTTCGTGTCGGTGGACGACGTGGCTCCGGGGGTGGTGGGTGATGTCGAGGCCTGGGCGAAGCGAAATGGTGCGCGTGACGGCACTCCGTTCTTCCTTGATCCGTGGGGCCGGGCGGATGCGTTGGTGAACGCCTACTGGCGAGATCCGCTGGTGCGGGGGCGAGCAACGGGGACGTTGCGTCGTTACGCCTTGTCGTTGAAGGTGTGGTTGGATTTTCTGCACGCGATGGGCGTCCGATGGGATCAAGCGTCGCGATCGGAACTGGCGGCGTTCAAGGAATGGCGGCTATCGGCTGAGCAGAACCCCCAGCATGTGAGTGCAAATAGTTTCTGCGTCGATCGCGCGTCGATCCGTACTTTCTACTCGTGGGCGGCCGAGCAGCACGGAATCGACAACCCCGTCCGAGCTCGTGCGATTGCCACATCTTGGATGGGCGGGGGCCAGGTCGCGTTGGAGAGCACTCCGTCGGGGATGCGCAGGTCCGATGTGAAATGGCTGACCCCACAGGCATTTCGATTGTGGCGGAACCTGGGGTTGCGCGGTTTCACGATGGAGGGCGTGCCGCAACAAGATTGGCGGGGAGCGACTGAGGATCGCGACGTCGCGTTTGTGGAGGGGTTGTTCGGGACGGGTTTACGAATCGGCGAGTGGGCCAGCATGTTGACCATCGAGGTGCCTGAGCCGGGCTCTGAGGGGCTCCTGCGTTCGCGCGTCGCATCTCGTTGCGCGAAGGGCGGTAGCGGTCGAACGTTCTGGATGCGGCGCCGCGTCGCCCAACAGGTCTACTTCTATATGCAGGAAGGTAGTCGCACTGCTGCTGTAGCGCGTGCGCAACATGCTGGTCGCTATGAACAGATCGCCGATCGTTGCATCGTTGAGAATGTTCGCCGGGATGGGCAACTGAAGGTCGTTGATGCGACGGGATCGCGTCGTACGGTTCGGCTGGATGCACTTGGGCCCTCGACACGAATGACGTTGTTCCGCAGTGCACCTGGTGGGCTGGAGCCGATGTGGCTGTGGCTGAATCACGACGGGACACCGCGCCCCAAACATTCCTGGTACAAGACATTCGACCGTGCGAACGCCAGGGTCGCCAAAGTGCTTGCACTATCAGGGGGTACGCCGTTGTGGTGCCGTCCCCACATGCTGAGGCATTCCTTTGCGCTGCGGTGGTTTTGCATCGCCACGTTCGTGGCGTGGCGCCGTACCGATATGTTGACCAAGCAGGAGCAGCGCGACTTCCGTAATCAGCTTGGCGATGTGTGGTTTCTGCTGGCGACACTTCTTGGACATCGCAGTGCCGAGGTGACACGCGGTGTCTATCTCGAGCCGTTTCAGGCGTTGCAGGTGGAGGAGCTCATCGCGCTGATGGATGCCGACGATCGGCAATCCCTTGAGCGTCTCGTAGCAACGGTCGGCGTCGGTGAGCCTCGTGTACTGACAGTGCCAATGTGACGGGTCACCGTGCGGCGCAGCCGGGTCCGACCTGGCGACCGGTATTGCGGCGACGCGGGCTGATCGTCACGTTCGTTAGCGAGGATGGCACGCAGTCGAAGGACTTCGACTTCGGTTCACTGCCGGGTACTGACGGAATCCGCCGCGATTTCTCGATCGCGTTCGAGGACGCCACCGGTGTGCTGGGCGTATCCAAGCGGTTGAGGGGTGCTGGCGCGCTGTGGCAGTCTGCCCGGCATGCCTGCTGCTGGCTCGCCGAAAACCGGCCAGGAATGCAGGGATTGGCTGAGTTGTCCGTCGCGGATGCCCGGCTCCTGGCCCTGTCGTGTCGGGTACCCAGTGGTCCTGGCCCGTTGCATAGCCTGAAGACGCTGTTGCGTTGTAGTCTCGTCGTTTCCGACGAGGCACGCCAGGCGTACACGCGCGTGCGTCACCCGAAGACGAACACGGCGCGCCAGCCCTATTCCACTGAGGAGATGCGCCGCATCACAGTCGTCGCGCGGGGAATGGTTCGACGGGCACGCGCCCGATTGCAGACTCATTGGCAGATGGTCGACCACTATCGTGCGGGACGGTTCGATCACCTCCCCCGCGCAGACCCCGGTCGTAGTCTGGCCGAAGTGCTCGATCACTGCGCCCGTGAGGGAGATTTCCCTCGTACTGCTTCGGGCGCAAGGGCTTACGTGACGCGGCGGGTAGCCGCCGCAGCCGGTGGATACCATCTTCAGTCATTCCTGCATCTCAGCCCGGGCGAGGCATGGGCATTTGGTGTTCTCCTCGCCGGACTGACTGGCCTGAACCTGTCGACGCTGGACTCGCTGCCGGCCCCACACCGACACGCCAGCAGACCCGATGAACCCGGCATCGTGTTCGTCAACGCCGACAAGCCCCGTCGTGGGAAACGGTCGGTCATGACGTTGCCGGTGACCGCGCTGCGCCCCGAACTGCTGCCGCTTGGCGGGGAGAATCGGCGCGCAGCAGTGGCCAACACATCGCTGACGACCGCGTACGGGGTGTTCACGTTGCTGCTGGAACTGACCGAACCGGCCCGCGCGCTGACCGGGTCCCAGCGCGCTTTTCTCTACTACAGCGCCCAGCCAGACCATGTCGAACAGAAACTCTTCGGGTACGGGATCAGCAGCACAGCGTCCGGAGTGGATGCGCGACGGCGCTGGATGGCGCCGTGGCTGACCGGTGACCCCGACCATGATGGCTTGCTCCTCGGGATCAGCATGGATCGGCTGCGCAAGACCTACCTGGAGCAGGTCCGAAAACCCACCTCCCACAGCCCAGTCACGTTGGCTCGCTATTTGAGTCGCATGGACCCTGTCAGGAACGAGGGATTCCAGATCGTGGCCGAAGCTCTCGATGAGCAGGTGGCACGAGCACTGGCCCGACGATCGATGACGGTGCAGCCGGAAACTGACGACATCGGGTCCGGTCAGGACGCTGTGCTGGGCGATTGCGCCGATTTTGAGCACTCGCCGATCGACGGTCAACGGTGCCGCCAGTCGTTCATGGCATGCCTTGACTGCAGCAATGCCCGCGCCTTTCCGCGCCACCTACCCGTTCAATTGGTCGTGGCCGACCGGCTTCGTGACCTGCGCCAAGAGATGCCGATCGGGCAGTGGATCGCCGAGCACGCGGGTCCTCTCGCGCAACTGGACGACATCTTCGCCGAGTACGAGCAGGCCCAGCTGGACGCCGCGCGAGGCGCGATTACCGACAGCGATCACCGGATGGTCAACCTTCTGCTGACGGGAAACCTCGAAGCATCATGACGGAAACGGCTGAAGCTTTCGACGTCGTGGCAGGTGTTCACGTCGGTCCCGCAACAGAGGTCGTGATCAACCGCACGCTTCACATCGACGGGATCTGCTGCCGATTTGGTGACCCGGTGTGGGATCTGTCCGCAGCGATCGAGGACCGACACAGCGCTGGACAGGCCGTGCACTGGGAGGGATTTCCGATGCCATTTCGCCACGCTTGCAAGCTCTACTTGTTCGCCCTTCTCAACGTTGTTGACGATGCACCCCGGCTTGACAGTGCTCGATCGCTCTATCCGCACATCAAGACGATCTTGGGTGAGCTGGTGCCGTTGCGGAGGTTCACGTCGTGGTTGGTGGAGCGAGGTGTCACATCGTTTGACCAGGTCAGCGCCGAACACCTCGACGACTACCTGCGCCACGTCACCGAGGCCAGCGGTGTCAGTGCCGGATCCAAACGCGCGGCGTTACAGGCGATCAAGCGTCTGCAGCTGTACCGGGATGCCCTGCCCGCGCAGTGCCGGCTCCCCGCGGGCCCGTTGTGGGGCGGTGCGAGCGCCCGAGGCCTCGCCCACTACGAGTCATCCTGGGGCAAACCGAACACCACCCCCCGCATTCACCCCGACGTCATGGAGCCGCTGCTCTCGGCGGCATTGATGGTCACCGACACGGTCGCCGCCGATCTCCTTCCCGCAGCCCGCAACCTCCTCGCAATGCGGCATCTGGCCCATCAGATCGCGCCGGACATTCGTCGGGCTCCCACTCGCATGGTATCGGTATTCGACGCCACCAAGGCCCAACTCGAATGCCTGCTTGCGGCACTGGGCCGCAACGACGCCTCACTTCCAGGTATCCGCACCGGCGATACCACCAGTGTCGACCTGATGGGATTGGCCGTGGGGGGATGGCTCAACCACACCGAACTGAAACGCATGAAAGAGACTCCGGTCCTGCTGGCCAAGCATGAATTGCCGATCGATGTCGACATGCTGCGCATCAACACATTCGGCGTCATCGGCACCCACTGCTGGCGTGAAGACCCTGTCGGTGCGGGTGAACTCGTCCAACTGCTGCGCCACGTTACGACGGCCTGCTTCGTCGTGATCGCCTACCTGTCGGGTGTTCGGACCGGCGAGGCACTCAACCTCCGCCGCGGCTGCATCAGCCGGGACCCGAGACTGGCGTTGACACTGATGTCCGGCCAGCAGTTGAAGGCCGAAGGCCCGCGCACGGACCGGTCGCCGGCCACGATCCCGTGGGTCGTGACCGACGAAACCGCCCATGCCGTCTGCGTTCTTGAGCAGATCACGGTGAGCGATCTACTCTTTCCGGGCTTCAAGCTGTTCTCTGAGGACCAATTTCGCTTCGGCGCTACCCGGACCCGAACACCCGGCTCCGTCAACACCGACATCACCAGCTTCATCGAATGGTTCAACCGCGAGATCGGCCCAGCGCTCAGCCATCCGCTGATCGGCACCGACCCGCTCGGCGCAATCCAGGTGCCGCGCCTGCGACGCACACTGGCTTGGCACATCGTCCGGCGGCCCGGCGGAACGGTGGCCGGCGCAACGCAATACGGCCACCTGCACTCACAGATGATCCACGGCTATGCCGGCGGAGCTGATTCAGGATTCCATGATGAGATCACCTTCGAACAGTTCCTCCACCGCGCAGAGATCATCCACGATGATCACCATCGACTCGAGCGCGGCGAGCACGTCTCCGGCCCGGCTGCCGATGAGTACCGGGCCCGCGTTGCGCGGGCAAGCACATTCGCGGGCTTGACAGTGACCACCAAGAGTCAGATCAACACCGCATTGTCGAACCCCGACTTGCAGATCCACCACGGCGCGGTCGTAACCTGCGTGTTCCGGCGCGCGACCGCGGCCTGCCTGGAACATGCCGACAGCTCCGCTGAACCCTTGTGGAATCGGTGCCGTCTGGGCTGCGTCAACGCCGCCCGTACCGACCGCGACGCAGCCAACCTTGGCCAGCATGTCGCAGCCCTCGAACGTGACCTGGTGACCCTCGGGCTCCCCGAACCGCTGCGGCAACGAATTCAGACTCGCCTGATCGAGCACCGAAAGGCGCTTGCAGGACACGAATCCAGCCGACCGCTGACAATCCCACGGCAGGACGAGGAAAGCGGATGACCCTCATCGGCGATGGCGCGGCACACAATGATGAGGAACGCCAACAGGTTCGGGCCGCAATGAGCCGCCTCCGAGACAACCGAGCCGAGCGGAGCAGCGGCGCGCGCACTGTGGTGGCCTTGGCTGACGAATCGGGAATATCACGGCAGCGACTCTATGAACATCACAGCGATCTGCTCAACGAGTTCAAGGCGACGGTCGGGTGCGGACCCGTCACCCCGAATGTCGAGGCTCTGCAACGCCAACTTGCACAGGCCCGCGATCACAACCAAGAACTGACTACCGAGAATGCTCAACTGCGAAGCAAGATCAGGACGCTCTCGGCGGTGATCGCCGAACTCACGCACGAGAACTCCGCAGTCAACGTCGTTGTTTCGATGCCACGCAAACACCCCGGGCGGTGACTGTTTGATTGCCCCCTGGCACAAGACGTTCAGGCGACACTGGACTGCGGCCGCCGTTTCACCTTGCCCTCTTGACCAATTCCCCTACATATCAGCCGGTCGCCCCGAACGCGCCCGCGGAATCTCTCCACACCCGGCCTGCGCGCTCAGCGCCATTGAGAGGACCCCCCGAGCACATGAGATCCTGAAGGTGTCGGCGCCAACTTCCCTGCCTTACGAGCGGCGCGTCACTCAGACCCATATTGTGTCGCTGGAAAGTGCGCGAAACCCGTCACCCAGCCACGCTATGTCGATATGGATCTCCTCGTGCACCTCGAAGTCGACGTCCTCGGCACCGGCCGCGTTCCCTCGCGAACTTCCCGCACTTCCACGGGTTCACCCTCCACCCGACCACCGCCGCGCTGCAACGCTTCCTCACTCCCTACCCCTCGCGGGCATCGTCATCGCCGGGTCACCACGACCCAACGGACAACTCGCCCTCGCCCGAGTGCTGGCTCTGACCAAGTCCGCCATGAGCGGCGACGTAAACCGCCGGGTCGGCAGCCGGGAACGATGCCTACATCCCGGTTCGCGATGGTCACGCTGAGCTGACGGGTACGGGATTCTCAACTTGGACGACGACGGTGAATCCCCGCTTGTGCGAGTTGGGGGGCGCTCTGGGGAGCACGGCCGCGAATCGCAACCCAGCATCGGTTTCCGCCTCTTTTCCCTTGCCGCAAGGAGCCCACGGCTGCCGTCCGCTTCGCGGCGTAGCGCCCTATGAGAACGACTACAGGCTCACCGACCTCCGCAATCCCAGCGGCACTATCGTGATGCTCGCCGGCGGTCGCCTGCGACCGCTGAGACGGTGCGACGGAATCGCTGCATGAACGACGCCCAACCCCCGTCGCGGCGACGGCGAGCCACGGCGGGCCAAGGTCGCCGATGACTTCGAGACAACCGAGGCCAAAGTCAAGAGCATAAGGGCTCAGCCCAGAACGACCAGGTGTCGCGTCGGCGACGGCGATTCGACGGTGCGGCGCTCAAATTCACAGGACGGCCTCCACCAATGGGCGTCCGTTCGCTGTTGGACGACGCGATGGCCGGTATGTCGTCCTGCACGACTCCGGTGAGTCCCGGACACCCCGGCGGACCGACGCGTAGCGTTTGGAAGTGATGTGCCACTACTGCGGGTGTCGAGAAATGCCGCTACTGCGTGACTACATCGCCGAACACGAACGTGCCATCAACTTCGGCGGCGAGGCGGTGCGGGCCATCGATCGGGGGGACCTGGCCCGGGCAGGGCACCTGCTCGCTGAGATGGCGACCGAACTGGCCGCGCACTGGCTCGGCGAGGAAACCGGGCTGTTTCGGGTGATGGCGCGCGAGGAGATGTACGCCGAGCACATCACTCCACTCGTTCGCGAGCACCGCGAGTTGGCCGCATTGCTCGCCACGGTCGACATCTCCTCAACCGACGGCCAGCAGGCCATCCGCGAGGCGGTGTCCGATCTGTATGAACACATCAGCAAGGAGGAGGACGGGCTCTTCCCCGCCTCGCTGACCGCGCTGGACGGCGACGAGTGGGACGCATCGATCGACGCATGGCATGACGCGCACCCAGGCCGACACATGATCGCCGGGTGATTGATTGCACCACCGGCCGGCCCCACGAACGTGTCGCGCAGCGTCGTCACGCGCGCGGAAGCTGCGCGAGGACCGTCAGCAGAATCACCGAGTCCTCAATGGCCGTCAACGCGTGCCGCTCGGGCGGGATCGTCACGTGATCACCCGTCGTCCCCTCCCACGCATCAGATTTCGTGTACAGGCGGACGTGGCCGTGTAGCACCTGAAGTGTCGCCTCACCCGGGCTGTCGTGCTCTGCCAGCTCCCGCCCGGCCGCCAGCGCCATGACCGTCTGCCGCAATTCGTGATCGTGACCACCGTGAATGGTGTGCGCAGCCCGGCCGCTGTGCGCCGTGCGCGCCTCGGTCAGCTTCTCATGGGCCATGTCGATCAGTGAAATTGATTCCATCTCGGGATGTCTCTCCTGTTCAGCCGGACAGCAACAGTATTCCGCCGAGTGCAAGGTCTATCGCCTTGACCACTTCGAGCCAAACGTACGCGTAATGCGCCCGCGAACGAGACCCCTCATCGCCCGCCAACACCGCATCGGAGCGGCGCGCCAACCGCGGTCGCACGACCAGCAGCTGGCCGACCAGCGCGACGACGACGATCAAGAACACCACGCCGACGCTGACGGAGGGGCGACTCAGCGACAAGGCGACCAGGATCGCGGCGGCAAGGAGCGACTCGACGGTGTTGAGCGCACGAAAGACCATGCGCCCGATGCCCAGTCCGATCTGCAGCGTTACCCCCGGAGCCCGGAACTTCAGCGGCGCCTCCAGGAACGAGATGGCCAGCACCATGCCCAGCCACACGAAAATGAGAGCGACCGCGAACGCCGACGCAAGACTCACGATGCCACCACCGACAATGTCAGGTGGGCCAGACACAGGTCCGGCTCCACGAACGGATCCAGCCGCTCAACCGTGACCGGTGCACGCCACGCCGCCAACGCGCCCTGCATGAGCCCCAGGTGGATCGGGCAGACGACCGCCGAGCGATCCTGCGCCAGTTCCAGGAACGGGCAATGACGCAGCCCGATTTGCTCCTGTCCGTGCGCTTCCCGTCGTTGCGGTGCGAACCCGAGGTCGTCGAGCAACTCGACCAGCCGATTGATCGACTGTTGGGCGCCTGGCGCCTTTCGCGTCGGGCCGGTCACCCGCCGTGCCCACGCCCGGCCCGCCTCGAGTGCCTTGGCGCTGGCGTTGCGGTCCCCGGCGAGGGCCGACGTGAGGATCTCGGCGAGTACCCGGTAGCGCCGGGTCCCGCCGGGGTCCATCCCACGCACAGCGCGAAACATCAGCGGCGGACGGCCCGGGCGCCCGCGGTCGGGCTCGACACGTTCGACCCGGCCCTCGGTGACCAGGGTGTCCAGATGGAACCGGACCGTATTCGGATGCACGCCGAGCTCATCGGCGATCTGCGGGATCGTCAACGCACTGGCCACACCCCTCAGAACAGCCAGCACACCTTCGCGACTCACTCTTGTGCCCTCGGCAGCCCCGCCACCAGTGGCGCGTCCACCCCGAGCGGGCCGACTTTCGCCGCACCGCCCGGTGAGCCCAGTGGGCTGTCGCGGCCGGGCAGAGATCCTGTAAAGAACGCCGCATTGTCGGCCAGGTGAGGCACCTGTTCTTCGGGGAGGTCATCCTCGTAGAAGATCGCCTCCACCGGGCAGACCGGCTCACACGCGCCGCAGTCCACGCATTCGTCGGGGTGGATGTACAACGCGCGCCCGCCTTCGTAGATGCAGTCCACTGGGCACTCCTCGATGCAGGACCGATCCATCACGTCCACACATGGCTTCCCAATCACGTACGTCATGAACTACAGTTTATACGACATCACTTGTAAAAACATGGAGGGAGATATGAATGTCGCAGCGCGACAGGGCCGATGCCGATCTGCCCCCACCGTCGACCACTCGCCACGACGCCGCGGTGCAGGGCCACTGGCTGATGGCGCGCCTCGGGAAGCGTGTGCTTCGACCGGGAGGGGCAGAACTCACCCACGAACCCTTAGCGATGGCGGATCTGGCCAACCATGCAGACGTGGAGAGGTTGTTGCGGCGCTTCTACGGGCGGGTGTTCGCCGACGACGTTCTCGCCGAGCCGTTCACCGAGTTACGGGCTAGGGGGCTCGAGTCGCATCTCGCGGTGATGTGCGACTTCTGGGAAACCGTCCTGTTCCGCGCGGGGCTCTACCACGGCAACGCGATGGTCGTTCATCGGCAGCTCGAGGATCGCCATCCGTTGTGCGTCAATCACTTTGTGCGCTGGCTGCAACTGTGGAACGCCACCGTCGACGAGATGTACCAAGGTCCTGTCGCGGAACGCGCGAAGATCCAAGCCGCCAGAATCGCCAAGTCCATTCACCGGCGGCTGCGAGGCGGCGACGCCAGCCAACTCGATGTGTCGTCGGTGGCCTGATCTCATTGCTCCCCGCACATGCATCCCCAGTCGGCGGTTGGTATCGAGAACGCTTCAGGGGTCGTCGACAATGTCGCGATGTGGCGGTCGGAGGAGCTCAGGCCATAAGAATCGCGATCAGCGGAACTGGTGCGGCGGGCCCGTCACTCGCGCCTCGGCCGCACCGAACCGGCCACGAGCCGACATTGATCGAGCGGGCGCCGGTTTCATCAGCCTGCCGCGCGACGACCTGGCGGCCACCATCTACGCGATGATCGAGAACGATGTCGAAACGGTCTTCGGTGATTTCATCCGCGATCGATGAACGCCCCGAACTTGATCTGACACGCCGTTGTGACTGAGCCTGCCAGTTGCCGGCATTCAACGTATGGCCGTGCGCGTGGGCTTGTCGCGTCCAAGTCCGGCTGGACCGCGAGTTGCCCAACTCTCCGATTATTCGCATGACCGGGCACGGGCCAACACCGGCGGTGCGGGGTGTCCGTCCGCGATTCGTTCCCGATGTGATCAGAGGGCGTCACCAGCCGCGTCGCCGCGGGTGCGACCCCACCAATTCGTCTTTGGCTGCCACCTCGCGACTGCGGTAGACAATGTAGGGCCGAAACAGATAGCCGATCGGCGCGCTGAAGGCGTGCACCAACCGAGTGAACGGCCATAACGCGAACAGCACCAGCCCGATCATCACATGCAGCTGGAAATACAAGGGCGCCTGCGTCATCAGGTCACCGCGGGGCTGTAGGACCCAGATCGACCGGAACCAAACGGACACAGTCTCGCGGTAGTTGTGTTCCTCGCCGACGACGCCCGACCCGAGTGCCGTCGCGCACAGTCCCGCGACGATTGCGAGGACGAGCACGACGTACATCAGCTTGTCGTTCGCCGTCGTGGCCATGAACACCGGGCCCGTGGTGCGCCGCCGGTAGATCAGGAGCACGATGCCCGTCAGAGTCGAGATGCCGGCGATCGAGCCCAGCGTCACCGCCTGGACGTGGTACGCATGCTGACTCAGCCCCATGGCGTCGGTCCACGACTGCGGGATCACCAGACCGATGAAGTGACCGAAGATGACCACCAGGATTCCGAAGTGGAACATCGGGCTGGCGATTCGCAGCAACTTCGACTCGTAAAGCTGCGACGAGCGCGTGGTCCAGCCGAATTTGTCGTAGCGGTAACGCCACCACGTGCCGACCACAACGATGGCCAGCACGACGTAGGGCACGGTGTCCCAGAAGATCTCGCCGGTGGCCACGTCAGTGCCCTCCTTCGGCACGCCGCGCCGGAACGGTCAACGTGAAGGGCTGCAGTCCAACTGATTCCGTGGGCGGCCCGACCTGCGCCAGGTGCTGCGCGCGTCGCACATCGCGCTCACCGCCGGTGGGCAACGTCGCGCATACCGCGGCGATGGTGTCGGCATAGGGCGATCCGTGTTCGGTCAGACTGTCGTGCAGCACCCCGATCGGCACCCGGTGCTCGATCAGCAACCGTCGTCCCGCCGCCGGGTCGACGGTCGCGGCGAACTCGAGCACGACGGGAAGGTGATCGGGAGCCTCGTCGGCGGGTGGGCGGACGCCGGCATCGAGATATGCCTGGGTGAACGCATGCATCTCCCGGCCGCGGTTGCGCGTGTCGCCCGCTGTCCAGTAGGTCAGGTACATCGTGGAGCGACGCCGCAGGTCGAAAGTTTCGACGTACGCGGTCGCCGCCTGCAGCGGGGGTGTCGACGTCAACGCGGTGACGGTCCGAGCCAGCAGACCGGCGGCCGGGCCCACCGCGGGTGCGCGCAGTTCGTCGACAGTGCGTAGGCGTTCGGTCAGGTGTTCGTCGGGATAGGCCAGCAGCAGGGAGGCGCACTGCCACACCAGACGATCCTGCAGGGACACGAGGTTGCCGCGGGCACGGTTGAGCAGCCTCATCGCGGGAACATTTCCGTCGGCACTCCTCTGCCGTCCCAGTTCAGCAGGTTCACCCGGGACGGGCGCTCGGAGTTGGCGGCCATGCCTTCATCGGTCTGCCGCTGCTTGAGCGCATGGAACGTCTCCACCGCCACGGGCACCGGGCCCCCGCTGGCCTCGCCGAACGGACCCGACTCGTACATTCCGGGTCCACCGTCGAACGACAGCGCACACTCGGTCGCGGTTTCCTCGAGGTGGTGGCCCTCATCGGCGTACGCGGTGGGAATGACGTAGCGCTCTTCGTATTTCGCGATCGCCAGCAGCCGGTACATGTCGTACATCTGTTCCTCCGTCATCCCGACCGACTGCGGGATGTGCGGCTGCGTCTCGCGGCCCAGGTTGATGTCGCGCATGTACGACCGCATCGCCGCCAGGCGGCGCAGCACCGCCTCGACGGTGCCGGTGTCACCGGCGGTGAACAACCCGGCCAGGTAGGCGATCGGGATGCGCAGCGACTCGAGCGCGCCGAACAGGTTGCCCAACTCCTCGCCGTCGTGTCCGTCGCGGCTGACTGCGTCGACCACCGGCGACAGGGGCGGGATGTACCAGACCATCGGCATGGTCCGGTACTCCGGGTGCAGTGGCAGCGCCACCCGAAAAGTGTTGATCAAGGCGTACACCGGTGAGCGCTGCGCGGCCTCGATCCACTCGTCGGAGATCCCCTCGGCACGGGCGCCGGCGATGACCTCCGGGTCGGCGGGGTCGAGCAGGATCTGCCGTTGCGCCTCGTACAGATCGGCGTCGTTCTCCACCGATGCCGCCTCGAGCACCCGGTCCACGTCGTAGAGCACCAGGCCGATGTAACGCAACCGCCCCACACACGTCTCGGCGCAAACAGTGGGCAGTCCGACCTCCACGCGCGGATAGCAGAAGGTGCACTTCTCGGCTTTGCCGGTCTTGTGGTTGAAGTACACCTTCTTGTACGGGCAGCCGGACACACACATCCGCCAGCCGCGGCAGCGGTCCTGGTCGACGAGGACGATGCCGTCCTCGGTGCGTTTGTACATCGCCCCCGACGGGCACGAGGACACACACGACGGGTTCAGGCAGTGCTCGCAGATCCGCGGCAGGTAGAACATGAAGGTCTGCTCGAGTTCGAGACGGACCTGCTCGCTCACCTGCTTGAGCACCGGGTCGCCCGGCACGATCTCCGGGGAACCGCCGAGGTCGTCATCCCAGTTGGCCGACCACGACACCTTCATCGGTTTCCCGCTGATCAGGCTGCGCGGCGGCGCCACCGGCATGTGCTCGCCCAGCGGTGCGGAGGTGAGGTTCTCGTAGTCGTAGGTCCACGGCTCGTAGTAGTCGTTGATGCTGGGCAGCTTCGGGTTGGAGAAGATCCGTAACAGCTTGTGGATCCGGCCGCCGTCGCGCAGTCGCAACCGACCCCGCTTGTCGCGGATCCAGCCACCCCGCCACCGTTCCTGGTCCTCGTAGGTCCGCGGATAGCCCTGTCCCGGGCGGGTTTCCACGTTGTTGAACCACACGTACTCGGTGCCTGCCCGGTTGGTCCACGCCTGTTTACAGGTGACCGAGCAGGTGTGACACCCGATGCACTTGTCGAGGTTCATCACCATCGCCATCTGCGCCATGACCTTCATCAGTACGTCACCTCCTGCGACCGGCGACGGACCACCGTCACCTCGTCGCGCTGGTTCCCGGTGGGGCCCAGATAGTTGAACGCGAACGCGTGCTGGGCGTATCCACCCGCGAGGTGGCTGGGCTTGATTAGCAGTCGGGTCAGCGAATTGTGGATACCGCCGCGGGTACCGGTGGTCTCGGTCAGCGGCACGTCGATGGTGCGTTCCTGCGCGTGATAGACGAACACCACCCCGTCGGGCATGCGGTGCGAGACGATCGCGCGGCACACCACCACCCCGTTGCGGTTGACCGCCTCGACCCAGTCGTTGTCGCGCACCGAGATCTTCGCAGCGTCACCCGGGCTCATCCACATTGTCGGCCCGCCGCGCGACAGCGAGAGCATGAACAGGTTGTCCTGGTACTCGGAGTGGATGGACCACTTCGAATGCGGTGTCAGGTAGCGCACCGTCAGGCCAACCCCGTCGGAGGGCCGGCCATCCCCCAACGCCGGCTCACCGAACAGCCGGGACATGTCGAGCGGTGGCCGGTAGGTGGGCAGCTGCTCGCCGAGCTCCTCCAGCCAGTCGTGGTCGACGTAGAAGTGCATCCGACCGGTCAGTGTGTGAAACGGCTTGAGCTCCTCGATGTTCACGGTGAACGGTGCGTAGCGGCGGCCGCCGGTCTCGCTGCCGGACCACTCCGGGCTGGTGATGACCGGGACGGGGCGGGCCTGGGTGTCGGCATAGGTGATGCGGCGCTCCTCGCTGCCCTCGGCCAGGTGCACCAATCGTCGTCCCGTGCGCTTCTCCAGCTCGCGGAATCCCTCGACCGCGAGGCGGCCGTTGGAGGTTCCTGACAGCGCGAGGATGACATCGGCCATCCGCTCCGCGGTGGTGATCGCCGGGCGCCCTTCCGCCGCACCGGAATTCATGACCCCGAACTTGGCGCCCAGCTCGGCGACTTCGTTGGTCGGGTGGGTGGTGATGCCCTTGGTGGTGACGCCGAGTGTGTCGACGAGCGGTCCCAACGTGGCCCACTTGTCGGCGATCGCTGCGTAGTCGCGTTCCACGACCGCCACTGGGCCCATGGTCTTTCCCCGAACCGGTACCTCGCCGGTCACGCGCCAATCATGCTGGGTGCCACCGGGATAAGCCATGGCGCCGGGGGTGTCGTGCTGCAAGGTGCCGAGGACCACATCGGTGCGGGTGCCCAGGTGTTTGGCAGCCAGGTTGCTGAACGAGCGGGCGATCGCGCCGAATGCGTCATAGTCTGAGCGGGTTTCCCACGGTGGGTCAATGGCGGGGCTGAACGCATGCACGTAGGGATGCATGTCGGTACTGGATAGGTCGGCCTTCTCGTACCAGGTCGCCGCGGGTAGCACCACATCCGAGAGCAGCGTTGTCGAGGTCATTCGGAAATCGATCGACATCAGCAGGTCGAGCTTGCCCTCCGGAATATGGTCGGTCCACGTGACGTCGTTGGGCCGCAACGCCTCCGAGGTGGGCTGGGCTTGCAGGTTCGAGGTGGTGCCCAGCAGGTGGCGCAGGAAGTATTCGTTGCCCTTGCTCGACGAGCCGAGCAGATTCGCCCGCCACACGCTGAGAACGCGCGGCCAGTTCGCCGGATTGTCGGGGTCGGTGACGGCCAGCTTCAAGCCGCCGGAGCCAAGTTGTTCAGCCACATAGGCCGGGATGTCTTTGCCGGCGGCGCGTGCCTCGTCGGCGACAGCGAGGCTGGACCGGTCGAACTGCGGGAAGAAGGGGCTCCAGCCCATCGCCACCGCCGAGGCGAGCACGTCCATGGTGTGCTTGTCGCGGAACCGGCCCCGGCCCAGCGGGCTGGCCAGCGCATCGGCGCGGTAGCCGTCGTAGCGCCACTGATCGGTATGGGCATACCAGTACGACGTGCCCGCCATCTGCCTCGGTGGCCTGCTCCAGTCGGTGGCCATCGCCATCGTCGCCCAGCCGGTGACCGGTCGGCATTTCTCCTGGCCGACGTAATGCGCCCAGCCGCCGCCGTTTCGGCCCATCGACCCGGTCAGCAGCAGCAGCGCCAGCACGGCGCGGTAGGTGGCGTCGCCGTGGAACCACTGGCAGATACCGGCACCCATGATGATCATCGACCGGCCACCGGACTCCTCGGCGTTGCGGGCGAACTCCTTGGCGACCCGGATCGCCTGCGCCGCAGACACTCCGGTGATCGGCTCTTGCCATGCGGGGGTGTAGGGCTGGTCGGGATCGTCGTAGCCGGTGGGCCAGTCGCCGGGCAATCCGGGCCGGGACACACCGTATTGGGCCAGCATCAGGTCGAACACGGTGCACACCAGGTGCTCGCCCACCCGGCGTACCGGCACCCCTCGCGCGAGAGTCTCGCCATGCCCGTCGACGGTGTCGAAATGCGGCAGCTGGATCAGCGCGGTCTCGGCGTGTTCTCCGTGCTGCGGCGCGACCGTCAGCGCCGGCGCCAGGTCGCCCAGGTCGAGGTTCCACTTGCCGATGCCGTCGTCGCCGTAGCGGAATCCCAGCGACCCGTGCGGCACGGCGATCTCGTCGGCGGCTCCGTTGAGCAGCACCGGCTTGAACGCCGCGTTCTCCACGTCCTGTCCCAGATCGGCTGCCGTGAGGTTCTTGCCGGCCACGAGGGCGCCGTCACGCTCCTCCAGCTTGACCAGGAACGGTAAGTCGGTGTAGCGGCGCACATAGTCGACGAAGAACGGGACACGCTGGTGGACAAAGCACTCCGAGAGGATCACGTGGCCCATCGCCATCGCCAACGCGCCGTCGGTGCCCGCCGCGCACGGCATCCACTCGTCGGCGAACTTGGTGTTGTCGGCATAGTCGGGGCTAACGGTGACCACCTTGGTGCCCCGATAGCGCACCTCAGCCATCCAGTGCGCGTCCGGCGTCCGGGTCACAGGAACGTTGGAGCCCCACATCATCAGATACGACGCGTCCCACCAATCGCCGGACTCCGGCACGTCGGTCTGATCGCCGAACACCTGCGGCGAGGCGACTGGCAGGTCGGCGTACCAGTCGTAGAACGACGTCATCGCTCCGCCGATCAGTTCGACGAACCGGGACCCCGCGGCGTGGCTGACCATCGACATGGCGGGAATGGGCGAGAAGCCCGCGATCCGGTCCGGCCCGTACTCCTTGATGGTGTGCACATGCGCGGCGGCGATCATCTCCGTCGCCTCGGCCCACGTCACCCGCACCAGTCCGCCCTTGCCACGGGCCTGCTGGTACCGGCGGCGCCGCCCGGCGTCGGCCTGGATGTCGGCCCACGCCAGCACCGGGTCGCCCAGGCGGGCCTTGGCTTCGCGATACATCTCCACCAGCACGCCGCGCGCATAGGGATATCGCACCCTCGTGGGCGAATAGGTGTACCACGAGAACGCCGCACCGCGCGGGCAGCCGCGGGGCTCGTACTCGGGCCGGTCCGGGCCGACCGAGGGATAGTCGGTCTCCTGGGTCTCCCAGGTGATGATGCCATCCTTGACGTAGACCTTCCACGAACACGACCCCGTGCAATTGACCCCATGGGTGGAGCGCACCACCTTGTCGTGACTCCACCGGTCCCGGTAGAACACGTCGCCTTGGCGACCGCCACGCCGGGTGACGGTACGCAAGTCTTCCGAGAACTCGCCGGGGGTGAAAAACCGGCCGCTACGTTCGAGCAGTTCCTCGATCGGCCCGCCGGTGCGCGGTGACGCCGTCACATCGTCGCCCCCTTCGTCTGAGTTGCCGGTTCGTGTGCGTGCAGCCGAAACGCGGTGTAGCCGAGAGCGACCAGCGCAGTGGCCACCAGAAGAAGCAGCCCGACCGTGTAGTTGTTGCCCGCGGGGTCGTACGTCGCGCCCATCACCAGCGGCGGGAAGTAGCCGCCCAGCCCGCCCGCCGCGGCGACGATTCCGGTGATCGACCCCACGGACTGGGCCGGTGCTCGGCGGGCCACCCACGCGAACACACCGCCGGTGCCAATGCCCAGGAAGATCGCCAGCGTGATGAATGTCGCCGCCGACCACACGTCCGGTGGTGGCTGGAACACGGCGACGAACGCCATCACCGCCGTACCCGCGAACGACGCCAACACGACGTACTTGGGTGCGATCCGGTCGGCCAGCGCGCCGCCGACAGGCCGGGCCAATACGGCGGCCAGTGCGAAACCGGCGGTGCGCGCGCCCGCATCGATCGCGGAGAACCCGTAGATCGTCTTGATGTAGGTGGGCAGGTAGTTGGCGAACGCCACGAATCCGCCGAAGACCACCGCGTACAGGAACGCCATCTCCCAGGTGACCGGCAGTTTTGCGGCAGCAATCAGCTTCGGCACCACTGGCCCGGTGTTCGGGCTGAAACTGGGAGAGTTTCGCATCACGAAGACGCACGCCACCGCAGTGAGCGCGAGCGCAACCGCGATGATGACGTGAGTAGTAAAGAGGCCGAACCAGCGCACGAACCGCGGCGTGAAGAACGCAGACAACGCAGTGCCCACCATTCCCATGCCGAACACGCCAGTCGCAAAGCCGCGCCGCGACGCCTCGAACCAACTATTCGCGAACGGGATACCGACCGCGAAGATCGTTCCGGCGATGCCCAGGAAGAAACCGCACACTAGCAACAGCGGATAGGACCCAGCCGTTCCTGCCGCCCCAACCGCCAGCACCGGCACGATCGATGCAGCGGACACGGCGATGAACATCGCCCGCCCACCGAACCGGTCGGTAAGCGACCCGATGACGATCCGGCCTAAGGACCCGACCAAAATCGGCGTCGCGACCAGCATGGAGGCCTCGGTACTGCTCAACGACAGGTCGCCGGCATAGGTGGTGGACAGCGGACCGATCATGTTCCACGCCCAGAAGTTGATCGCCGAGACCCACGTGGCCAGCGCAAGGTTCACATTTCTGCTGGCGCCAGAGTGCGGCGTGCTCGCCGTGTTCACATCCACCAGACAACCACTGGGAGATCAAGATATGAGCACTTCGACCAAAAACGTTGTGGCCCAGCAGTACACGCGTGGGCAGTTGAACTGACAGGCTCGCATCTCATCGACACGTTCCAGACGCCGGTGGCGTCGTGTCCCTCTGAGCGCCCTTCGCCATCGCCGGTCTCCGCTCATCGCTCACATTGCCTTACCTGGACGATTCGCCTGGTGAGCACACCCCCGAGATGACCTCGCCCACCGATACTCGATGGAAACGTCGGCCATCACGGATGCAGACCCCTCCCCGCACACGGAGGGGTGCCCGGTATGGAGCCAAGGAAAACCCTAAAAAAGAATGAGGTCAGCAGACCCCCGGAATGCGTGGACCCCCACCGCGGCCGCGACAGTCAGGGTGTCGAGGTGATCGGCCGGCAGCTCAGGGTCGGCAGACAGCAGCACGATGGCCTGCTCAGCGTCGGTCAGCGCGCAGACGCGGTCGGCGATCAGCGACAGCGCGGCCTTACCGGAGTCGCCGCCCGCGAGGACCGCGGTGATGATCTCGCGGCTGGCCGCGGTCCACCGCGCGGAGGTGGACACCTGATCGAACAGTTGGGCGTTGTCGATGGCCACCGCCGCCACCGAGGCCAACGCCCGCACGGCGTTCTCATGGGACTCGTTGAACACTTGGCCGGGCCGATCATCGCCGAGGTACAGACTGCCGAACACCACCTCGCGGATGATGATCGGCACCCCCAGAAATGCGCGCATCGCAGGATGATGCTCGGGAAACCCCACCGCTGCGGGGTGGGCGGTCAAATCACCCAGCCGCACGATGTCGGTCTGATTCAACAGCACTCCCAACAGACCCTTACCGGCCGGCAGATCACCCAACCGCGCCACCGTGTCGGCGTCCATACCGGCGTGCACGAACGACATCAATCGGCCGTCCGCGTCACGCACCCCGAGCGCGCCATACTGGGCGCCGGTCAACTGCCTGGCTGCGGTGACGATACGGACCAGCGTGGCATCCAGATCAAGATCGGCGCCGATTTCGATGTTGAGGGCCAGCAACTGCTCCATCTGGTCACGCGACGCCAGCAGCTCATCGAGCTGTTCATGCATCCGGCCCACCAGCCAGCCCTGGATCAGCCGAGAAAACACCGACCCGTTCGCCGGGCATCCCCAACACCTTTCGCGACTCAACTCTTTGGCACACGGTAGATGCGATCCTACGCCGCTGGTCCCGCGTGTCGGCAGCGTCGTCACCAGCCAGCCACTGCACCCATCAACTCAACCCACGGTGTCTGATCAACCCACGGTTTTGGTGACGCGGCCTCACTGGGCGGCGACCTCCTCGGGGTCGGTGTGGGCGAAAATGGTCTGGACCGCCGCCGTCACCGCCGGGGCGTGTTTAGCTGAGACCGCGGTGCGCAGTTTGCGCATGAAGTGCACCCGGCGCCTACCCTTGCCCGAATGAGCTGGTGAACTGTTGTGCCAGAGCCGCTTTCAAACCGCTATGGGCGTCGCGATGACCACATACACCCCAGACAGTTCCCGTGCTTCAACGACGCGAGGAACTCCCGCCAGAACTCGTAGGACTCAATGTCACCCACGGCGGTACCAGAACTTCAGGGGTGCCGTCGATGGATACCCCGGCAGCCGAACCTCCTGGAGAGGCTGCGCAGCATCGTTTCCCGTCCAGCCGTTGGCGTCGCACCGACAAAGCGCGACTGCTGACGGAGGGCTTGCTTGTCGTCGGCGACGCGGTGTGCAGCTTCAACCCAATCTATGTGCAGGTATGACGGCGTGGCCGCGCTGGAAAGCTTGGCCGCTGAGAAACTCCCTGTCCTGGAGCGCAGTGGATCTTCCGCGACAGTGTGTTAGCTAAGCTAGCTAACTCCGGAGCCAATCGGCCAGGCTTGGCAGCTGGCTGCAGGCGGTGACCCCTAGCTGCCCGGGACTAGGACACGGCACCGCCATCGACGAGGTTGCTCAGCGGGTACATGGACCGATTACTGACTGCTGCCGATGTGACACCGCCGCATTCGAGCGATTCCTCAAGGCGGCCTGGCTCGTTGACCCACCGATTCGGCTGCTGCGCCCCTCGATGATGTGGCGTGCCGCCTCAGCCAACTAACGCCGCGGCAGAAGGCGCCCAACGATGGTTAGCGCGACCAGTCTCTGAATAGTTAGCTGAACTGACACTTGTGCGGGCACCACGGTGCCGTAACCTCGGCACGGGCAGGTCGGTGATCATTCTCAATCATCTGTTTGCAAATCGATCGACGGATCTTTACAGCCGGATCTGGATTTGGCACAGCACGCGATGACCTCGCAGTCTCCTATCAGGGATCGGTGGATGGACAACTGTCGAATGGGTGAGTGAACTCCCGGCCCGTGGCGACGCAACGACACCCCCGCCGTCACCCGCGGAACCGTGCTTTGCGGGCTGAGCAATGGCCGGCCGCGTGTGGTGTGGACCAACGACGCGCAACGGCTCATCGCCGACGTGCAATCCGGTGGCCCCAACGATCCTCGGCTGGACCAGCTCTACGCCTGGTGGGGCACGCACTCGTAATCAGCTGGTCGGCGCGCCGGCATCGCGCGGCAAACACACCCCCGACACGGGCGCAGTACGGAGTCCCTTCCACGACGCGTGGCGCAGGCCTTTGCCCGCGTGATACTCGCGGTAGGCAACTTCACCGACATACCGCGGCTTGAACCACTGGACCCCCGACATCGACGCCCCCTCCGCCACCGGCGGCGCGGAGACCTCGGTCCCGGCCAACAGTGTGGCCAGGCGGCGACGTTCGGCACCGCTAAAACCCGTGCCGACCTGACCCAACAGCACGAGTTGGCCCGCCTCGTCGTGGGCGGCCAGGATCAGGGCCCCAACCTCACCGCGACGGCCGGCGAACGCCCCCACGACCACCGCCTCGGTTGTCGCGCGCACTGGGCATTTGATCCAGTCCCGGGATCGGCCCGACCGGTATGGCGAATCCAGTCGTTTACACACGATGCCCTCGTGGTGCTGATCAGCGCAGATAGCGAGCATGTCCGCAGGAGCGACATCGGTCCAGTGCCTTGGCACCGTCAGTGCTGGCGAACGCTTCACCACCATCAGTGTGTCCATCAGCTCGCGGCGCTCCCGGTAAGGCCAGTGCGTGATGTCTTCGCCGTCGATGTTGACCACATCGAAGGCGAGATATCGCGTGGGCACCTCACGCACGAGCTGCCCGCTGGGCCGACGCTGCTGAGGCCACCGCCGCTGGAGCCGTCTAAACGACGGGCGCCCGTGCTCGTCGACGGCGACGATCTCACCGTCGAGGATCATTCGACGGCCACCGACTGCAGCTGCGACCGCGGACAACTCGGGGAAGGTTTCGGTGATGTTCTCTGGGGTGACGCCGAGTGTTGCACTTGGTTGCTCGCGACACGGCGCAGATGTGCTTCGGATTGGTTCTCCGGGGGTGTTGACTTCGTTCCATCTCGTTGTGTGATCGAAGGCGGCGCGGCTATGCGAGCTTTTCCGGTTCGGATGCCATCTGGTGACCGTTATTGGACGGTGATTGATGACCTATATGAGGCGCAGCCTGTTGCAGACCAGTTCCTTCGAGAGCTTCGATTCGGGCGTGATCGTGCGGAATCGACGTCGAAGGCATACGCCGAGGGCGTGTCGTTGTTCTTACGGTGGTGCTCGGCGACCGAACGTGACTGGCGGACCGCCGCAGGCCATTTAGGACTTTTCATCGCTTGGCTCAAGTATGAGCCGGCGATCGGCTCGCGTGTCATTCCAGGCCCCGGCGCGGAACCCGTCCGTAGCGTCGGCCGGATCAATCGGGTGCTCGTTGCCGTTCGCGGGTTCTTGTCCTTCGCGGTTGTCGCGAAGGAACTGCCACCTGAGGTACTCGACCAGCTCTACGAGATGGGCGATTCGCGCGACCTTCCGAATGAGGCCCGCGGCGAGGACTCCAGTCTTCGGTATCGGCTCCGGGCTCGTCATCGGATGAGGGAACCCAGGACGGCGGTTGACCGAGCCACTGATGAGGAAATCGTCGCAATGCTCGGGGCGTGCCGATCGGCCAGGGACCGCCTGATCGTCCTTCTGCTGTCGCGGGTGGGCTTGCGGCGCGGAGAGGCGGCAGGGTTACGCCGTTCGGACGTGCATTCGTTGCCTCACAACGATGTTCACGGATGCGCGATGGCCGGAGCGCATCTGCATGTCGTACGCCGACCGAACGCGAACGGGGCCTGGGCGAAGTCCCGGCATCCGCGAGCGGTGCCGATCGACTTCATGGTGGTACGGGCCTTGGACCTCTACCTCTTGGAGCGGGAGAATCAACCGGCGGCCGCAGAAAGCGACTACCTGTTGGTGAACCTGTTCCGGGCACCGCTGGGGGCACCGATGCAGCCAGGGGCGTTCAACGAACTCTTCGCGTCGTTGTCTCGCCGCGCGGGCCTCGAACGCACGGTCACACCGCATCAAGGACGCCACGCTTTCGGCAGCAACCTCGCCGACTCTGGCGCGCTGCTCGACGAGATACAGATGCTGATGGGGCATGCCAGTCCGACGTCGTCGCAACCGTATCTGCACCCGTCGGCGGATCGGCTCCGCGCAGCGGTCGAACGTGTCGGGTCGCCCAGAGCGCCGGTGCACCCGAAATGAGTGTCACTACCAGCCCCACTGCTCCTGCCGCATCAACCAGCCGCGATGCGGAAGCTGCTGAGCTGTGGAATGCAATCTCACAGGACTTTCTGACATCGGTGCAGTGGTCGGCCGACGATAACGTCCTGGTGTTCCCTCGCGACCACCCGGTACTCGGCTGGAAAGAATGCAGCGTCCCCGATTGTGACCAGAAGATCCTTTTGGCCACCGAAGCGCTCTGTGCGGCATGCAGTATCCGATGGAAAAAATTAGACCGGCCCGAACTGGCCGACTTCGTTCGGGTGCCTCGCGTGCGGCTCAAACGACACGGCGCCGACCCATGCGGGGTCGCGGTCTGTGAGCGGACGGCGCGAGCCTCCAGCGGATTGTGCGGTGCACACGAGCGAGCACGTACGACCCGCCAGATGGCGGTCGAGGACTTCGTGAACCAGCCAGGCCTTCAGGGATTCGCCACCTTCGGCGAATGCACGGTGCGCGCGTGCAACCGAGAGCGCGTTGCGAGCACTAACCCATACTGCTCCCCTCACGACAACCGCTGGCGAGAGCATCGTCGCGCAGGCGCGGTCACGGACACCGACGAAGAGCAGTTCCGGCGGGTGCAGCCGGCGATCACCACCCGCGGGGAGATCACGCTGCGCGGACTACCGGACCGGGTGATAGCCGAGATGCTGTACGGATTGCAGCGCAACGTCGAGGAAGGCGCCCGTCTCGATGCGTCCTACT
This sequence comes from Actinomycetota bacterium, assembly GCA_018268465.1. Lineage (GTDB taxonomy): Bacteria > Actinomycetota > Actinomycetes > Mycobacteriales > Mycobacteriaceae > Mycobacterium. The sequence continues at coordinate 59,084 of JAFDWN010000039.1, read as the reverse complement.
TCCGCACGCTGGGTCGTCAGTTGCTGAGCCAGCAGGTGCTCACCATCGATGACGCAGACGTGGCGCAGTTCACCTTCGAGGTCGCAAAACTGCATCGCAAGTTCGTGGCGACAGCCCGCAGGTTGCGAACGACACCTGATATAGAGGCCGTGAAGGACGTCTGGGATCTCGCCGTCTTCGGATACCCCGGGACACTGAGATTCGGATCGATCACGCAACCGTGGCTGCGCGCCGCAGCGAAAGTGGAGGTGTACAACGACCTCCCGCGCCGCCGCGGGAAAGGAGGGAAGAGCCACTGCCAAACCCGCATCAGTTACCTGGCTCTACTCAGCGAGAGCCTGGTCATCCATCGCGAGGACACCGGCATGGACATCCGCGCGCTTGGTCGCAGCGACATCACCGCCTTCTTGAATCGGCTGGCGTTCCTGCAGAGCGAAGGTCAGATTTCCGCGAAGCTCAGGCCGCGTGCGGTCCGCGAGCTGCGCCGCACGCTCAGCCAGATGCGGGCCCTCGGCCTAACCCGTAGTGGTCAACCACTGCACGGTCTGCCCGACGACTTCTCCATCGCCGAGGGAGACGTCCCCGGTGAACCCGAGGAGCAGGCCGCCGGCCGGGATCTTCCCGTTGAAGTAGTCCGGCACCTGTGCGAGCACCTCGACGAACTCGAGGCTCAAGCCGGCGTCGAAGTACGGGTCGCCGTGGAGTTGATGATCGACACCGGCCGCCGCCCGGAGGAGATCTGCGCACTGGCGATGGACTGCATCACCCGCGACGGCACCGGGAAGCCGGTGTTGGTCTATGACAACCTCAAAGCCAACCGCTTGCAACGCCACCTGCCGATTGCAGCAGCGACGGTCACCGTGATCGAACGGCAGCAGCGGCGGGTGCGTCAGCGCTTCCCGCAGACCCCTGCAGCGCAGCTGAAGCTCCTCCCCACCTGGATCAAGAATCCCTACGGCGCTAAGGGCCTGCGAGACGAAACCGTCGGCGCACGGCACCGAATGTGGGTTGATTCCCTGCCCGACGTGCTGGTGTCAACACCGTCGACAGATGACGGTCGAGCGGCCGATTCAATCCCGTTCGACAAGGGCCGCATATTCCCCTACGCCTACCGACACACCTATGCCCAACGGCATGCCGATGCTGGGGTGCCCATCGATGTGCTGCGCGAATTGATGGACCACCTCAATCTGATCACCACGCAGGGCTACTACCGCGTCGGAGAGCAGCGACGACGTAATGCCGTCGACCGGGTGACTGCAATGCAATTCGACCGGCACGGCAACCGGACGTGGAGTAACGCCAAGAAACTCTTGGACTCCGAACACCTGCGTAGGGCGGTCGGGGAAGTCGCCGTTCCCTACGGAATGTGCAGCGAGCCAACCAACGTCGCGGCAGGGGGTCAGGACTGCCCTGTCCGTTTCCGCTGCGTCGGGTGTGCTCACTTCGGCACCGACGTTTCCTACCTGCCCGATCTGGAAGGGTATCTCGCCGATCTGCTCCGGACGCGCGAGAAGCTGCTCGGTTTCCTCGACGCCGATGAATGGGCCAGGAACGAGGCGACGCCTTCCGATGAGGAGATCGCGCGGATCCGCCGGCTCATCGCCCGCATTAAAGCCGACGTCGACGAACTCTCCGATACCGAGCGCAGACAGATCGAGGAGGCCGTCAGCGTCGTCCGACGAGCCCGAAACGGCGTCACGAGCCTCAACATGCCCAGCATCCGCCAACCCGTCCCCACCATCCGCCCCGACAGAACGGCATGACGGTGACCGAAGCAATGATCAACGGCCGACGCGCCGACTCGCACCGCCGCCGTGAACGCGTCAGACTCGCGTTGGCACAGGCCCACGGCCAAGGCCAGGCGCTGAGCGTCGCCTCGATCGCTAGAACCGCCGGCGTCGACCGCAGCTTCCTGTACCGCCACCCCGATCTACTCGCCGAGATACACGATTCGCAGGTCGCGCCTCCGCTTCGACAGCAGCAAGCGTCCGTGACCAACGAGTCACTGAAGGCGGACCTGGCCAACACTCAGCAGCGGATCGCGCGCATGGCCGCCCATAACCGGCAGCTGGAACGCAAGTTGTCCGAGGTCCTCGGCGAGCAGGCGTGGCGCGAATCCGGTCTCGGAGCTGCACCGGACATCGATGCACTGCAACGTCAGGTGACCGCACTCGAACAACGAAACCTCACTTTGCAACGGCAGCTGGAGCAGCGAGATGGCGAACTCGACGCCGCGCGGGCCGCCAACAGAGAACTCATCTCGGCCCTCAACAGGTCGTCCTGAGTTCAAGTCAGGGCCGGTACGCAGACAGGGCCGGCGTCGACATCGACCACGCCTTTCCACGCGGCGTGCCGTAGCCGACCGTTGTACTCGCGGAACTCGACGCGGCCGACCACGAGTGGCTCAACCCAACATATGCGGCTCTCATCCAATGGGGCACCCGCTGAACTGAAAGGTGAAGTCAGACGCTGTAATTGAGCGAGCGCCGCCCCCAAGTCGCGGCGTGCACGATTGGTAAACCCGATGCTGACGGTTCCGCAATATATGAAGTCGCCCGCTTGGTCGTACGCGCCGATCAGTAACGCGCTTACTGCACCAGTAGCTGCGGCGACGTAGCCCCCGACCGCGAAATGGCCGCTATGGCGGTAGGGCGTTTTGATCCACTGCCGACTCCGCCGACCCGACCAGTAAGAGGACCCGGCCCTCTTGCACACGACACCTTCCATCCCGGCATCGACCATGGCTTTGAGGATGTCGCGCCCATCTAAGCCAGGCCACGCCGGCGAGGTCGACAGTGCCGGCGATGCCACGGCGAAATCGAGATCCTCGAGAATCTCGCGACGCTCTTGATATGGAAGTCGTGTGAGGTCGTGGCCGTCTAAGTGCAGGACATCGAAGACCACCAGGCGCGCCGCTAGGCGACGCTGCAGCGATTGCGGTGGCCTCGCCACGGGCAGCCGGCGCTGAAGCAGCTGGAAACTGGGCCGCGACCGGTCGTCCAACACGATGATCTCGCCGTCGAGAATGACGTCGCGTCCGCTCAGTGCCGAACACCCCGACACCACGTCGGGAAAGGCGGCCGACATGTTGTTGGCTTGGCGACTGAACAACTCGGCGCGCCCACCGCCGATCCGCGCAGCGCATCGAGCACCGTCGAATTTGGGCTCGACGATCCAGTCATCGCCCACCGGCGGTTGGCCAGCGGCCGCCAACATCGGCGCCGGCGGCACCGGTGTTCGAATGTCGGTACTGGGCCGCGTCACCTCACCATTGTGCCGGGTCAGTCGACAGTCGTATCTGACGGCTGATGATCAACGTTTGGACGGCTACACCCCTCGTTGGTCGCCGCAGCGAAGTCGCCTGGGACGGGCATGAGTGTCATTAGGCCCGCAGCGATGCGGCCCTCACCAGCACTTGGAGCCCAGAGGTAAGTGCGAGACAACAGTGGTTGCTGCAACAGCCTCGAGATCGTCGGGAAACGAGACGGATGACTCGTTAGTTGGCTACACCTGCTGGGTAGATACTGCGACGGCGATGCGGTCCAAGGCTTCGGCGTTTACGCGGTAGTAGGCCCATTTGCCGCGTTGGTCACGGGTGACTAGGCCGCTGTCGACGAGCAGCTTCATGTGGTGAGACACCGTGGGTTGGCTCAGTCCGAGTGGTTCGGTCAGGTCGCAGATGCAGGCTTCTCCACCCTCTGATGCGGCAATCAGCGACACTAGCTTGACCCGCGCGGGGTCGGCGAGCGCTTTGAACACCGCCGCGAGTCGTTCGGCGGCCGGGGTGTCGAGCACGCCGCCGGTCAGCGGTGAGCAGCAGGCGGCCACGTCACTGGAGGTCAACGGCGCGGTCGCGGTAGTCATGCCATCCATGATGACACACGCATTGACAAACTTCGATGGGTCGAGCACGATCGGTCCCATCGAAGAACGTCGATGAGAGGAGTTGGAGATGTCGGAGCTGCCCGTCGTGGTGATCGGGGCCGGACCGTTGGGTTTGGCGGCGGCCGCGCACCTGCTGGAGCGTGGACTCACCCCGTTGGTGCTGGAGGCCGGCGACGGCCCGGCGTCGGCGGTCGAGCAGTGGGAGCACGTGCGCACGTTCTCCCCGTGGCCGGAGCTGGTGGACCCCGCCGCTGCGCGGCTGCTGGAGTCGACGGGCTGGTCGGCGCGAGAGTCGGGGTTCCCGACCGGCCGTGAGTGGATCAACGACTATCTGGCGCCGTTGGCCGACGCCCTGGGCAAGCAGGTGCGCAATGGCGCGCGGGTGGAGGCGGTATCGCGGCTGGGCCGCGACCGGCTGGTCAGCCCGGGCCGGGCGGAGACACCGTTCGTCGTGCACGTGACCAACGCCGATGGAACGGAATGCCGGGTGCAGGCCCGGGCGGTCATCGACGCCTCGGGCACATGGGGTCAGCCCAATCCTGCTGGCGCTGACGGGGTTCCGGCGATCGGGGAACGCGTGGCTGCAGCGTCGGGTGTGCTGACTTACGTTCCGCCGACGCTCGCGGCGGACTCGGGGTGGGCGGGTAGGCACGTGGTGGTGGTCGGCAGTGGGCACTCGGCGATGACCGCGGTGATTCAGCTCGGCGAGGTGGTGCGCAAGGATCCGTCGACGACGGTGACGTGGGTGCTGCGCCGTGGGGTCACCAGCGACACCTTCGGCGGTGGCGCCGCTGACGAATTGCCCGAGCGCGGCGCCCTGGGTGTTCGGTCGAGGGAAGCAGTCGAGGATGGCCGGGTGTCACTGGCGACCGGGTTCCGCACCGAGCGGATCGATCTGGCCGACGGACGCGCGGTGGTGATCGCCGAGGACGGGCGGGCGTTGCCGCCGGCCGATCACGTGGTGGTCTTGACCGGGTTCCGGCCGGACCTGTCGTTCCTGTCGGAGATGCGCATCGAACTGGACCCGATCTTGCAGGCCCCGGTCAACTTGGCGCCGTCGATTGATCCGAACATGCATTCCTGCGGCAGTGTCCTGCCGCACGGTGCCGCCGAGTTGGCCCACCCGGAACCGAATCTGTACATCGTGGGCATGAAGTCCTACGGCCGGGCGCCGACGTTTCTGGCAATGACCGGTTACGAGCAGGTCCGCAGTATCGCCGCCGAACTGGCTGGCGATCACGACGCCGCCCGGCGGGTCGAGCTGACGCTGCCCGATACCGGGGTGTGCAACGGGGCGGGGTTGTTCGATGACCCCGAGGGTGAGAACGCTGGCGGGTGCTGCGGGCCCGCGCCGTCGACACCGCAACCGTTGTCGTTGTCGCTCAACCCCGTTGGCGGATGACACCGGCGGATCCTCCTGCGGCACCCGGCGCAGCCCGGCACGGGTTGCGCCGGGTGCTGGTGACGTTGTGCGTCACTGAGATCACCAGCTGGGGTGTGCTCTACTACGCCTTCACGGTGCTTTCGGAGCAGATTAGCGCCGACACCGGTTGGTCCGCGCCGGCGGTGACCGCGGCGTTCTCGGCAGGGTTGGTGACCTCGGCGGTGGTGGGCATCCCGGTCGGGCGGTGGTTGGATCGGGTCGGTCCGCGCTGGATCATGACCGCGGGCTCGATCCTCGGGGTGCTGTCGGTGGTGGCGGTCGTCGCGGCGCCGAACTACGGGTGGTTTGTTGCGGCGTGGATCGTGGCTGGGGTGGCGATGAGCGCGGTGTTCTACGCACCGGCCTTCGCCGCGTTGACCCGGTTCTTCGGTACTGACGCGGTGCGCGCGCTGACGGTGCTGACGTTGGTGGCGGGGTTTGCCAGCACCGTGTTCGCGCCTTTGACTGCGGCGCTGTCAGCCCAGATGGGTTGGCGCCACACCTATCTGGTGTTGGCCGCGGTGATGGCGGTGATCACCATCCCCGCGCACTTCGTCGGCTTGCGGCGCACCTGGCCGCCGGTGACCGCCCAGCATCACCATGTCGAGGCGCCGACCCGCACCGTGCGGAGTGGGCCGTTCCTAGCCCTGGTGGCGGCGTTCGCATTCGCCGGGCTCGCGTCGTATGCGGTGATCGCCAACCTGGTGCCGCTGATGAGCCAACGCGGCATCAGCACCGGCGCTGCCGCGGTCGCGCTGGGCCTGGGCGGCGCCGGCCAAGTCCTGGGCCGCCTCGGATATCAGAGCTTGGTGCGCCGCGTCGGGGTGGTGCCCCGCACGGTGATGATCATGGCCGGTGTCGCGGCGACCACGGCGCTGCTTGGGGTGTTCAGCTCCTACGCCGCTTTGGTGGCGGTGGCGATCGGTGCGGGGGTGATGCGCGGCATCATGACGCTGCTGCAAGCCACCGCGGTCACCGAACGCTGGGGTTCCACCCACTACGGCCATCTCAGCGCCTATTTGAATGCCCCGATTATGGTCGCCACCGCGGTCGGCCCGTTTGTGGGTGCTGCGTTGGCCAGCCTCCTGGGCGGGTACGCCACGATGTTCGTCGCCCTCGGCGCGATCGCCGCCGCCGGGGCGCTGCTGGCGGCGGTTTCTCGACCGCGAGCCGAGGCGCCGGCGCCACCCGTCGCCCGTGTCTAGCAGCCTCGGAAGGCTTCGCGCCCCAGAGCGGCAGCTATGACGAGCGGCGACCACCGGGCCGGCGTCGAGCCCTCGCCGAGTCAGCCATCTCGACGTCTCGCGACGACCGAGGTGCTCTCATCAGTGTCGCGCCACGGTAAACTTGCGGAACCGATATCGGTTTGGTGAACCCCGGGTGGGATGTGATGCGCGAGTTTCAGCGGGGGGCTGTGCGGGTGCATATCTTGCATCACGCGGCCGAACAGGGCGTTCATGGGGCCTGGCTGACCGCTGAGTTGGCGCGGCACGGCTATGACATCAGTCCGGGCACGCTGTACCCGACGTTGCATCGGTTGGAGGCCGAGGGCTTGCTGTCATCTACCCAGCGTGTTGTCGATGGCCGGACGCGGCGCATCTATCGGGCCACCCGCGCGGGTAAGCAAGCCTTGGATCAGGACCGCGCCGCCCTGCGCGAACTCGCCCGCGAGGTGCTCGGCGACGCAGGGGTGTAGAGGACGTGCAGTTTTCGTCCGTCACAGGCAGGGACGACGTGTCCGTCAGTGCTCCGATGCACGTCGGGAGGCGACTTTTCTAATTGCGTACACCGAGGCACCCAGGCCCAGAACCGCGAGGCCGGCAAGCACTGACGCCAACGGCACCGCGAAGGCCAGGACCGCACAGCCGGTGAACCCGACCAGTGGAATGGCCGCAGGTGGGCGCCCCTCATCGGCGGTCAGGGTCCAGGCAGAGGCATTGGCGATCGCGTAGTAGACGAGCACGGCGAACGACGAAAACCCGATCGCTTCCCGCAGATCGACAGTGGCCGCCAGCGCCGCCACGATCAGTCCGACAGCGATTTCTGCACGGTGTGGAACCGCAAAGCGTGGATGCACAGCCGCCAGTGTCGGCGGCAGATGGCGATCACGGGCCATGGCCAACGTCGTCCGTGAGACACCCAGGATCAACGCCAATAACGATCCCAATGCGGCCAGCACAGCCGCGACACCTACCACGGGGACGAACCAGGGGTGGCCGGTAGCCCGGACCGCCTCGACAACCGGGGCCGCCGACTGCGCTAGGCGCTCGGGACCCAAGGCCGCCAAGACAGCAGCGGCGACCAACCCGTACACGACCAGCGTGATCGTCAAAGCGGTGACGATGGCCCGCGGAATGGCCGCAGTGGGATTGCGCACTTCCTCACCGAGCGTGGCGATTCGGGCGTATCCGGCGAAAGCGAAGAACAACAGCGCCGCCGCCTGCAACACCCCACCCGCCGACACACCCTGCGCCACCGCGAGGTTCGCCACATCATTTGTGTCAGAGACGAACACCGTCACCACCACAGCGGCCAGCACAATCAGCACCACTGCCACGATCACCCGAGTCACCCACGCCGATTTCTGAACGCCGAAGTAATTGACCGCGGTCAAGCCCAACACCGCAGCGACCGCCACCGCGTGTGCGTGCGCCGGCCACGCGTAGAGCCCCACGGTCAGTGCAATCGCCGCACAAGACGCAGTCTTGCCGACGACAAATCCCCACCCCGCCAAGTAACCCCAGAACTCGCCCAACCGCTCCCGGCCGTACACGTAGGTGCCCCCCGACGCGGGGTAGCGCGCCGCCAGTCGTGCCGACGACACCGCATTGCAGTAGGCGACCACACCGGCGAGAATCAACCCGATCAGCAGACCCGCACCGGCAGCCTGCGCGGCTGGGCCCAGGGCGGCGAAGATTCCCGCCCCGACCATCGACCCCAAACCGATTACGACCGCATCGCCAACACCCAGACTTCGGCGTAACTGCCCACCGGTTACACCCGCCGACTTATTCCCCGTCATGCCACTCCACCGTCGTCACGGCCCAGATATTACGGAACCCGATATCGGCACACGATACTGGCTTAGGTGATCATTGCGTGAACGTCCCGGGGCCGTTGCCAAGAAGCCATCACCAGCAACCACAGTCCAGCCGAGTCATCACGCGGCGGTCACTCGGTGACTTGGTTACCGAGTGCCGATGGATGCCGTTCTGTCAGCTGAACGCCCTCGCCCCGAGGTGGCGCGCCCAGGTCTGGGTGGCTATTTGGGTTGCGTCCCAAGGAGATCCGAGCGGCGGAGTATAGGACAGGTCCAGCTCGGAAAAGCCCTCGACGCTCATCTGGTGGAACAGGGCGGCGGCGTAGGTGTCGACCCGCTTGGAGACCTCAGCGCTGCGGTGCCCGACGAGCTGCGCGCCGAGGAGCCGGCCGGTGTGTTCGTCGCCGGTGATCCGGATGTGAATGGGCGTGGAGCCCGGGTAGTAGGCCTTGTGGTCATCCGGGGTGGCCGCGGTGGTGACCGGTGCCCAGCCACGGTCTGCGGCGAGCACTTCGTGGTCACGCAGCCCCGTGCGGGCGGCCACCAGGTCGAAGACCTTCACGACCTGGGTGCCGAGGCTGCCGGCGAAGCGGGCGTCGCCACCGAGGGCATTCTCTCCGGCGACGCGGCCCTGTTTGTGGGCGGTGGTGCCCAGCGGCAGCCAGGTCAGGCCGAGCAGGCGGTGGTGGGTGTGCACGCAGTCCCCGGCGGCGAAAACATCGGGCAGGTTGGTGCGCATCGCCTCGTCCACGGCGATCGCGCCCTTGATTCCCAGTTCGGCGCCGGCATCCGCGGCCAGCTCCACGTCCGGTCGCACACCGACCACGACGAGCACGAAATCGACTGTCTGCTGCAGTGTTTCACCGCCCCGGGTAGCGGTCACGGTCAGCGCACCGGTGGCGGTGCGGGTGACGGCAGAAACGGTGGTGTTGGTGAGGACCTGCACGCCGTGGCGTTCCAGTTCGGCGTGGACCAGGGCGCCCAGCTCGGGGTCGACGGTCGGCAGCACTTCGGGCAGCGCCTCGATCTGGGTGACGGCGATACCGCGCATGGTGAGTCCTTCGGCCATTTCCAGACCGATGTAGCCGGCGCCGATGATGACCGCAGTCTTGGGGTTGCGCTGCTGGAGCGAGTCCATGACGGCGAAGGTGTCACCCATCGAATGCAGCAGGTGCACCCCACCGGCGGGGCCGAGCGCATCGGGGCCGGTGAGGCCGTCGATCGGGGGGCGGGCGCTGACGGCTCCGGTGCCCACGATCAGGGCGTCATAGGACAGTTCCGTGGGCGCCCCGGTGGGCTCGAGGACATCCAGGGTGTGCTCGGCGACGTTGATTCGGGTGGCGCGGGTATCGGTGAGGACCCGCATGCCGGTGGCGGCCAGGTCGTCGGCGGAGCGGTGCGCCAGGTGGGTCCAATGCGTGACCTCGCCGGAGACGTAGTACGGGATGCCGCAGATGGAGAAGTTGGGGTAGGCGTCGGCGACCACGACGGTGACCTCGGTGCTGGGGTCGAGTTCACGAATACGCAGGGCGGCGCTGATACCGGCGTCGCTGCCGCCGATGGCGACGATATGGCGTGCGGGCATGACAAGGCTCCTCGGTGCATCGAGAGGGAAAGGGTTGTGCTGCCGCGCTGCAGCGGATGTGCGGAATGGGCGTCAGGACGTGGCGGAGCCGGTCAGTGTCGTATGCAACTGCTGCACGCGGGCGGCGATGTCATCGCGGACCAGGCGCATCCGGTCGAGGCCGTCAATGCCGCGCTCGGACGGTTCGTCGGTGTCCCAGTTCTCCACCCGGGTGCCCGGCAGCGGATCGAGCTGGGCTTCCCGGCCCAGGGTGACCACCAGGTCCACCTCGCGGGCCAGCGCGTAGTCCACCGGCTTGGGCCGCTCGCCGGTGATGTCGACGCCCACCTCGAGCAGCGCTTGGGCGGACAGGTCGTTGACCGCGGCACCGGGTGTGGTGCCGGCCGAGTACACGGTCACGGTGTCCCCGGCGAGCTGGCGCATCAGCCCGGCGGCCATCTGCGACTTGCCGCCGTTCTTCACGCAGACGAACAACACCGACGGTGCCGACGAGGCGGTCATCGTGTCCTGGGCTCCTTAGTTCTGGCGTGCGGTGACGTGCAGTTCGGCCAGCAGCCGGCGGACCCGTTCTTCGAGGTCGTCGCGGATCGGTCGGACCGCAGCGACGTCCTGACCGGCCGGGTCGGGCAGGTCCCAGTTCTCGTAGCGCTTGCCGGGGAAGATCGGGCAGGCATCCCCGCAGCCCATGGTGATCACCACGTCGGCGGCCTGAACGATCTCGTCTGTCCAGGGCTTGGGGAACTCGCCGGTGATGTCGATCCCGACCTCGGCCATCGCTTCGACCGCGGCCGGGTTGATGGCATCGCCCGGTTCGGAGCCACCCGACCAGGCCACCGCGTCATCACCGGCGAGATGGCAGAAGAAGCCCAGCGCCATCTGGGAACGGCCGGCGTTGTGGGTGCACAAGAACAGCACCGTGGGCTTGCCGTCGCTGATCTTGCCCTCCACCCGGGCCATGGCGTGCAGGCGTTGGCGGGCGAACCGTTCGGCCAGCAGGGGCAGGAAGTTCGGGACCGTCGCGCGGCCGGCGAACTGGTCATAAGAGGTGTGCAGGAACCGTTCGATCGTCTCGACACCGAAGCTGTCGCCGAAGTCGCGTTCCAACCGGGTCGCCGCGGTCTTGAGCGCTAATTGTTGGTCAACGGACAGGTCGCGGTGCGGACGGAGGGCGGCGGGGCTGTCATTCATGGTGTTACGACTCCTGTGTCGTGGACGGGTGAACTATGGACGGCTCGGTGGTGTGGTCGGCGAAGCGGCGGCGCAGCGCCAGCGACACGTAGACCAGGGCCACCAGCACGGGGACCTCGATCAGCGGGCCCACCACCCCAGCCAGGGCTTGCCCGGAGGTGGCGCCGTAGGTGGCGATCGCCACCGCGATGGCCAACTCGAAGTTGTTGCCAGCGGCGGTGAAGGCCAGGGTGGTGGTGCGCTGGTACCCCAGGCCGATCACCGCACCGAGTACATAGCCGCCGCCCCACATGATCGCGAAATAGGCCAGCAGAGGCAGCGCGATGCGCACCACGTCGAGAGGCTGGCTGGTGATCTGTTCACCTTGCAGCGCAAAGAGAATCACGATGGTGAACAGCAGCCCGTAGAGCGCCCACGGCCCGACCCGCGGTAGGAACGTGGATTCGTACCAATCGCGGCCCTTGGCCTTCTCCCCAAGGCGACGCGACAAGTAGCCGGCCAACAACGGGATGCCCAGGAAGATCAGCACCGACTTGGCGATCTGCCACGGCGAGGTGTCGATGGTGGTCTGCTCCAAGCCCAGCCAGCCCGGCAGCACCGACAGGTAGAACCAACCCAGGACGGCGAACATGATGACCTGGAAGATCGAATTCAGTGCCACCAGAACGGCAGCGGCCTCCCGGTCACCGCAGGCCAGGTCGTTCCAAATAATCACCATGGCAATGCATCTCGCCAACCCGACGATGATCAACCCTGTCCGGTACTCGGGAAGATCCGGCAGCATCAGCCAGGCCAGAGCGAACATCAGCGCCGGCCCGAACACCCAATTCAAGAGCAGCGAGCTGAGCAGGAGCTTGCGGTCCCCGGTTACGGTGTCGAGGCGGTCATAGCGGACCTTGGCCAGCACCGGGTACATCATGATCAGCAGACCGAGGGCGATCGGCAACGAAATGCCATCGATCTGCACGTCGTCGAGCGCGGTATTTAGCCCCGGAATCCACCGACCGAGCAGTAGCCCGGCGACCATCGCGATACCGATCCACACCGGCAGGAACCGGTCCAGGGTGGACAATTTGCCCACGACGGGCGCTGAGGTATTCGTCGCCGTGTCGGTCATGCCGTCACTCCCGCCAGCGCGGCAGTGTTGAGATCTAGCAGCACTGCGATCTCACGCAGCGCCTCCGGGACCACGGCGTAGTACACCCACGACGCCCGGCGTTCCGACGTCAGCAAGCCAGCGTCGCGCAGCACCTTGAGGTGATGCGACACCGTGGGCTGCGAGACATCAATCCCACCCGAAATGTCACAGACGCATGCCTCGCCACCGGAATGACTGGCGATCGCGCTGAACAGCCGCAGCCGCACCGGATCCGCTAGCGCCTTCAATTTCCTGGCCATCTCGACTGCGGCCGGCTCACTCAACGGCTCACGCAGCAGCGGCGGCGTCACGCAACACGCGTCCGCGACTACGCCTTCTGGATTCGACATACTTCGATATTGACAGCCATCGAATCTGCGGGCAAGCGAACGATGGGTGAACTAGTTCCAAAGAAGGGCGGTCCCAGGTCACCTTCGTGCACGACATGTCGTGCACGCTCACGCGGCGGAGAATGTCACCTTGGGCAGCAGATGACTCAAGTCCCCACACCTAACACCCCAAGAGAAGACACATCCGCCCCATTGCGGGACGTCACCCGCACCCGGGGATCTACAGTCAACATTCCCCGCTGGCCATCAAACTTCACTTCTACAGCAAACTGACCGCCGTGCGGGGCCTGGCCCAGCGTCGCCAACATGGGCGCAGGGGCCACGAGGCGGTCGGGGAACAACGAAGCGCGGGTCACGCTTCGACGGTACTCACCGGTGGCAGCGCGTCACTGTTACTGCCGCTTCCCGCAGCAGACTGGCCTATTGATCGGGCATTACTGTTGCTCGTCAAACGCCTCCGCCCGAGTGCCGAGGTACTTTCCCTTCACCGGCCGGCTGTTTCGGTCGGGCGCAGGCAGGCCTCTTAAGTATCGGCGGTAAGCGGTGTCATTGGTGAGCGGTCGGCCGACGATCTCGCCATCGTCGACCTCGTAACCCACTGACAGCAAGCGCCTTTCGACAGCACCGAGCGTCAACTCTTGGTCGCCGATCTTCACGATCAACGGTTCGATGATCTGGACCTCATAGTGGTCGTCAAGACTGACCTCACGCTCCTCTAGGTTTGGTCCTACTGTCGGCGAGGATGCATCGTCCTTGAACCGGATTGATGCCCAGTCCCCGAATACGGTCTGACCACCGATCAGTGCCGCGGCCTCGGCTACGTCGCGAGCATCAGCGGCGCTAACAGTCGTCAAATCCGGGATAAGGACTGGCGTAGACGTCGAAGTCTGAATGACAGACAGTGCCCGCAGATAGACCATGACATCGTCGGGGAAGGCGGCCTCATGAGAAGGGATCTCACGGTAGTCGACGAACGGGCCGACTCGCTGAGCGACCTCCAAAACGTTGCCAGTGGCGATGCTCTGGAGGAACTCGATACAGGGTAGGACTGCATCGATCTCCTCACCGACGATTCGCGCCCTGGTGAAACCCCATGTGCCGGAACGCGTTTCGAGATCCGTACGAGTGTCAAACGTCAGATAACCCGACTCATCAGTGCCCGACTCCCACACGCCGGTCTGCTCGGGGCCGGTCCTAGCCGTGATCGAGAAGGTCAATGTGGGGCTGTATGTTCCGTCGGACCTGCGGACGCGGAAACGTGCAGCATAGTCTTCGCCCTGGCTCTGAAGGAGTACCTCGGTGAGCCCCCCGGACAGCGGAGCCCCCAGACCCCCGGGCAGATCAATGTCGACCTCGGCCGGCGCACTCAACGGCGTTCCGTACTTACGCCAACTGTCGTAAGCGTCTTCATCGAAAGCCGCATCCTCGGCTGCGAACCGCAGCCGAAATGGGATCGGTCGTTCACGCTGCGACTCGGAGAAACGTTGGTACACACGGAAAGTAAGTGTTCGGCCGTCGGGTTGGATCTCTTGCGTGGCTGCAATCATACCGTCACGGCGCGTAATCTCACCGGGTTCGAGGTCAATGCTGAACTCGTATCTAAAGTGTGGGTCAGTGTCGAGCACCTTGAATATCCGGTCGAGATGCGAAGAAATTTCGGCTGGTGTTACGAGCGCCACGTCATCAGCGGTTCCCGTACTCAATGCTTCTCCCGCCGATACGTCGCGCCGCAGGATCGCTGACATCTCAGCCACCGCCGAGCGGAGACGCGCGGCGCCACCGTGCAGGTAATAGTCAATGACGTAGGGGTATTCACCGGCCAGCGTCTCGCAAAATGCGCGCCCTTCCCACTTGATGACTCGCTCAGGGGCGTTACGCCACGCGGTAATGCGTTGCTTTTCGTCCTCGTTCAGCGCGAGCTCGGCATCCTCGAACATCTCGTTAATGACGTTATCGGGCATGGAATGAAACCAGTCGAGCTGATTGTCGACGGTATTGTCGACTGGCGCGATCAGGTACCAATCCCCCAGCGGCACGGGCGGTTCTCTGCGGACCAGACCTACCAGCACCCGCCGGAACGACTTCTCTATCTCCTTCTTTTGCGAGGCAGTGAGCGTCTTCGCGTAGCGCTTGATCTGATAGACGTCGTACTTGCCAGCTTCGCGTTTGCTCGGGTCTAGCACGTCGATGCCGAAGTCACCACGCGATGGGCGGACCCGGGTCGAAGACCTACGCTCGCTATAAAGCAAGTTGGCCACGACCGTCTCAGCCTCATCGCCACCAAGTTCCGACCATTCAACCCTGCCAGGCATACTCACTCCTCGGTTCCCACACCCCACACAACGCGATCAGCTACGAAAGGTTCCGCCCCCGGGGTTCGGCTGTCCTCAGCGGCGCCACACGTGAACGCGGTCGGTCTTGAGTGGGGCGCCTTCTGGACCCTTGACGTACGGGGCGATCCACTTCGGGCGCCGATCGGCATGATTGGGCCCACACGCCTGCTGACGCCAATGACCGCCCACCCACCACCGGTGTCGGTACTGACGGTCACCCAATGAACCATCGCGTTCCCCAGGCGGGCTCATGGGTCGCCGCAACTCAATGATGCTCACCCGGTTCGGGTCCGCAGCCGCACGAGACGATTCCTCGGTCTGCGTCGACGGTGCACTGCCGAGGACGCGAGTGGAGGCGACGGTGGGTTGGCCCATCAGGAGCCAGGCCGCCCCGACGACACTCACCAACGGCGACGCCTCAGCCGATCGGGCCACCTCAGCGGTGCGCGGCACCAACGGCTGCAGCAGCAGCGTCGGGTTGGTCACCCACAGTGGCGAAGACACCCCGTAGGGGGACATCAGTTCAGGGTTCTTAGCCAACCGTGACAACGGCTGAATTTGCAGCACCCCGTCGGGGCGAGACCACCACCACACCCCGTCCCACGAAACCTCGGTGGGATCGTTGGGGCTTAACGCATTCCATGGCACACTTCCGGCCGGCTTTGCCCAACACAACAGCCCGGTCGGAGCCGGCGCGGCGACAGCGGGCGTCCACTCCGGAAGGGAGTCGGCGGCATCGAGCGCGACGTCAACCATGTCGCGCGAAACCCAGTACAGCTCAGCACGTTTGATGACATCGGCCTCGCCGCTCATCTGGCTCAACGACTCGGCCAGCTTCGCCTGCAACCGCTTCAACCTCCGAAGGCTCTCCCCCGCAGCTCCCAAGGCCTCGGACGGTTCTGCAAGGGCGCTGGATTGGTGGTCGACAAGGCTGTCCAGAGCGTTGCACCACTGCCGGCGAATATCGGGCAGGCCCGGTGCCGCCCACGGGGTCGCTTTGCGGCGGCTCATTGCATGCCCGCCGGCTTAGCCGAGACCATCGGCGAACTCCATGACCGCCGCCGCCTGTTCTTGGAGAAGCTCGACGAATTTCGGCGACGACTGGGTTTTCATATTCGCGTCGAGCTCACCGGCCAGGGCGCGCAGTCGGGTGCCGGCGCCGCGCAACTCGGCCAGTTGGACATCGCGGCTCACCGGCGACGGCGTCACGTAGGTCAGCACCGCCCGTAGCTCAGGAAACCTGATGGCTTTGCCGCCTCGCTGCTCGTCGAACAGCCGGGCAAGCGTGCCTTCAGTCTGGGCCCAACTGCGCATTTCCGATTCGAGCCGGGCCGCAATGACGTGCAGGGCCGCCGGGATCCCAAAGGCGATCGTCGAGTCGGCGCCGCTGCCGTACGTGCGGACGGTCTCGGCGAGGTCGCGAACTTCGGTTATCACCTTGCTCAGGTGAGTCGCATCAACTTGCACAGGCATAACAGCGATCCTAAGTGAGCGCGGCGCCTCTGATCTGCAGAGATTTCCCCCGCTAACACCAGCTGCACTCCAGTCGGGGAGATGGCACTGCCGTGCCCGCGGCTGGCCCGTACCCGACACACGCCCGGGCCTTGCCTGTGGTTCTGCCTTTCTGGCCCTCCGATTGTGGCCGGCGGTCCGCTCCGCGCAAGGCCACGGCCTCCGCTGCGCTGCGGGCCCACAGGCTCGGGGCAGCTCCCCCACAAACGTTCGCTGCGCTCACCCGGGACCTGCCCCGCCCGGACCTTTGCACTCCACGGCCCTCTACCGGCCCAAATCTCCAGTGCCAGAAGGCAAAAAGAACGGGCGGGAGATCCCACGATGAGCACCCAGGCACACCATGAACAGGCCAGCCTCTTCAGCGACGACACCAGCACACGCCGCCACCCCCGGCATGTGCTGTCCTACGGTCTCGGATTGGACAGCACGGCGGTCCTACTGCGCTGGCTCACCGACCCGTCCAGCCGCGACTTCGACCTGTCCGACCTGGTGGTCATCACCGCCATGACCGGAGACGAGTTCAGTGCCACCGGGGCCGACGTCGAGCGCTACGTGCTCCCCGAGCTGCGCCGCCACCGGGTCCGGTTCGTCCAGGTCGGCCGCCACCAGCTGCTCACCACCGCCGCCGGCGAGGGCATCACCACCTTCAGCGACACCACCGAACCGGACCGACTCTTCGTCGAGGGGGCCTACGCGCTGTCGACGGAAATGCTCACCGCCGGCACCCTGCCGCAGCGCGGCGGTGCCCGCAAATGCAGCGCCCGAGCCAAGGGCGCGGTCCTCGACCCGGTGATCGCCCGACTGACCGGCGGGCAGCCTTACCAGCATTACGTTGGCTTCGAGCTCGACGAGACGGTCCGCGCCGAGCGCGACGCCGCCTACAACACAGCAGCCCGAACCGGCTGCTACCCCCTGATCCAATGGGGATGGACGAGAGCTGACTGCGACACCTTTGTCTACAACCTCACGGGCCGCCGATGGCTCAAAAGTGCCTGCAGCTATTGCCTTATGTGGAATATAGGGGTCTATCGTGAAGAAATGAAGGAGGTTGCGTGGGAGCGCTTCGCTGACGTTGGCGCGCATGAGCAGGGTCGGCGATGGTTACAGTTCACGGCCAATATCGGGCGCGCCCCCAACACGATCGACGCCTACGGTCGGGCGCTGCAGGATTACTTCACCTACTGTGTGGCGGCAGGTGCTGATCCCGTTACTGCGCGAGGCGACGTCGTGGCGGCCTGGATCGGGGACATGCGCACACGCGCCCGCGACGACGGCGGGGCGTGTGGATTGTCAGACGCGACGGTGCAACAGCGGGTCGTCGCGGTCCGCGGATTCTACGACTTCCTCGTCGAAGATCAACTCCGCGAGCGTAACCCGGTTCGGCGGGGACAGGCGGGCCGCCGCGGGAAACAACCGCGACGAGGCTTGGTCGGCGTGGCCCATAAGGCTCCGTGGATTCCCGACGAGCACGCGTGGGGGCGCATCCTGGAGGCTGCTACCTCCGACACGCTGCGCAACCGCTTGATGCTCTGCCTGGCCTACGACGGGGCCCTGCGTCGCGAAGAATTGGTGTCGCTGCGCATCGGTGACTTTGAGCCGGCGTGGTCTCTGATTCACGTGCGAGCGGAGACGACCAAGTCCCAACGCGCCAGGACTGTGGCGTTCGGGGCGACCTCAGCGCAGCTGCTGGTGGTCTACCTGCGCCAGCGCACTGATACGTTCGGCAAGGTCGACGGTGCCCTGTTCCTGAGCACGTCCCGCCGTAATCTCGGGGCTGGAGTCGGTGCCTCGGCATGGTCGAAAGCTGTCACTGCTATCGCCGGGCGGGCCCAGGTGCCCGAGTTGTCTACTCACACATTGCGGCACCTCAGGTTGACGGACTTGGCGCGGGCCGGATGGGACATCGACGAGATCGCGCAGTACGCCGGGCACCGAGACCTCTCCACCACCCTGACCTACCTCCACCTGTCCGGCCGCGAGCTGGCCGCGAAGTTCCACGCCGCCTCCGCCTCCCTGCACGCCGACCAAGAGCGGCGACTGGCCGCTCTAGCTTCGATGTGGTGATCATGCTGACCGATGACGAAATCCCCGTATTAGCTAGGCTTTTCGACCACAGAAGCCCGCATTTCAGCGCCCCCACCACCCGCGCGTTGCACCGCCTCGTGAACCCCGTGACCCCGCTGCTGACGGGGTGGCGGCCCGACATTGCCGGGCGGGCACGCAGCCACCTCCTGCGACGCGTGCACATCGAGCAACGCCCTTACTGGGAATGGGACGCACAGATATGGCGTGACCTGGCGACCGTGGACTCGAGCACCAAGCTCGGCGCCCCAATAACCGCCATCGCCAACGTCGTCGCCGGACACCGCACTTTGCACCACGACGTCAGGGTGTCCGTACGAACCACCGCCGGGCTGGCTTACGGCAAACCCGCTGTAGAGGCCGCAATCGCCCACGTCCAGGACACCCTGCGCAGGTGGGAGGTCTCCGAACACACTCGCGGCAGCCAAGTCGCCGCGGCCACGTGCGACCTCCTACTGTGCAGCGGCACCGCCACCCTCACCGATCTCACCGAGGACACCGTGGCCGCACTGGCCGACTTCTACGGCAACGGGGCCCGCCGTAGGGGGCTGATCAAACTGTCCCGCGTGTTGGCGCACGACGGCATCCTGCGGGCACCGGTAGCTCGCAATGCCCGTCAGCGCGGGCCACGCCAACAAACGCTGGACTCCGCTCCGCACGAGTGGGTTCAGTGGGCTCTGCGATGGCGCAACGCGACCACTATCGAACCCGGTTCTATCCGCGGAAGATTCGCCATCATCCTCATTGCCGGGCGCTGGGCTGCCGAAAAGCACCCCGAGGCCCTCGAACCGCATCTGTGGACCCGTGACATCGCCGCCGAGTACGTCGCTGACACCCTCAACGCCACCCACGGTCAATGGGCCGGCTGCAACCGCGACACCCGCAGAACCGGACAGTCTTTAAGCGCGGTGGGAAAAGTCCAACGCATCGACGGCGTACGTGCATTCTTCCTCGATCTCATTGAATGGGAGTGGATTACTCCCCGCTTTGACCCCCGCAAGGCGCTCGCGGGGCCGCTGTCGGTGCGTGCACAACTCGGTCCGAATCCGCGCATCATCGACGATGCATCTTGGGCCAAACTGATGGCTGCCGGATTAACCGTCGAGGCCACGGATCTCAAGGTATATGGCAGCGCTGCTGCCCGTGCCGCGAGCTCAGAACATCGCACCTACTACCCGATCGAGATGGTCCGCGCGTTGATCGGCGTCTGGCTGTTCGCGGGCCTACGCATCGACGAGATCCGCCGCTTGGAGCTGAACTGCGTCCGCCGTGACGAGGGACGCGACGACAAGACCGGCGCACCATTTCCGATTTGCCTCCTGCACGTCCCGGCAAATAAGACCAGCAGAGCATTCAGCAAGCCGGTTGACCCTCTCGTCGGTGAACTCATCGACGCATGGCGCGCCATCCGCCCACCTCAGCCTGACCTCATCGACCGCAAGACCCGACAACGGCAGCAGTTCCTGTTCTGCGTGCGCGGCGAACTCATCGGATCGTCCTATCTCAACGCCCACTTGATCCCCGTGCTGTGCCGCAAAGCCGGTATCCCCGAACATGACTCACGCGGTGCCCTGACCAGCCATCGTGCCCGCGCCACCATCGCCACCCAATTGCTGAACGCACCAGAACCGCTCTCGCTGGTCGACCTTAGAGAATGGCTGGGCCACAAGCACGACTCCAGCACCCGGCACTACGCCACCATCTTGCAACGACGCCTCACCGCCGCCTACAAGAAAGCTGACTACTTCGCCCGCAACGTCCGCACCATCCAGGTCCTCATCGACCGGGAGACAATCATGACCGGCGCTGCCGCCGACGGACAACCGTGGAAGTACTACGACCTCGGCGACGGGTACTGCACCTACGACTTCTTCGCGAAATGTCCTCACCGCCTTGCCTGCGCTCGCTGCCCGTTTTACCTCCCCAAACAGTCTAGCGCGGGCCAGCTACTGTCCGTCAGACACGGTGTTGAACGCATGCTGGAGCAGCTTGCCCTCACCGACGACGAACGTTCCGCGCTGCAGGGCGACCGCGACAGCCTGACCCAACTCGCGCAGCGGCTGTCGAAGATCCCCACTCCAGCCGGCCCCACTCCGGAAGAACTGGGCACAGTGGCAAGCGCTTTCATAGCGCTGGACGAGCTGCGGAAGTCGTTGCCCAGGGGTCATGATGACGAAATCCGCTCGCAGGAAAGCTAGATGGCGAAGGTTGCCGAGACAGCGTGACCGCCACGGAGCTGGCTAAGTCTAAGACGCCCGCTGACCGCAACCGCACCGCCGGTGACTTCGCCGCCGCGGCCACCGCAGCACCCACCCTCCCCCATGCCCGTGACAGCATCGCCGCCCCGACCGGGCCGAGCCGCCACCCTCACGCCGGGGCAGTCAAAGCCGAGTCCCACTTCGCTACAGCTGATTCATCAACCTGCCCCATACCCGCGCCGTCTCGCAACGGCGCGCCAGCTGCTAGCATAATTCGCAGTCGCCGCCGTGCTCATCGGTGGGCCTTACCCTCGGGGCCGGGTTGGATTGGTCGCATCGGATCGGAGCCAAGCTGACCCCCACCAACGATCACAGGCTCTAGACGATTCGGGCTCGGGAGTGCACTTCTTGAGCGATCAGGTACCGAGCTGCGTTGTCTTTAATGTGTTGTCGCTCATCATCTGTAATCTGCCGCCGAACTTTGCCTGGGACGCCGGTAACCAGGGAGCCCGGTGGAATGTCCGCACCACCTGGTACTAGAGCGTTCGCGGCGATCAAAGTTCCCGCCCCGACTACCGCCCCGTTAAGGACAGTGGCTCCCATGCCGATGAGGACATCGTCGCCAATGGTGCAGGAATGGAGTATGGCATTGTGGCCCACGGATACTCCGCTACCGACCACTAGTGGCGCCCCTGCGTCGACGTGCAGGACGCAGCCATCCTGAATGTTGCTGCGGTCGCCGATAACGATCGAATCGAAGTCGCCTCGTACAACTGCGTTGTACCAAATTCCCGCTTGCTTTCCTACGCGGACTTGGCCGATTACGGCGGCACTGGTGGCGATCCACGCGGTGGCGTGGACATCGGGAAGGTGATCGTCTAAAGCGATGTTCATCGTCGCCCTTCTGGTAGTCGTAGGTCCGAAGCCTCGCCTACTTCTTCGGTGGGCGCTTCTCGGCACCGCGTGCCGAAGTGCTGACAGGCGTTGGCAGTACGACGGTCCCGCCCAATCAGGGTGACTGGTTGGGCGAGACCGTCGCGGCGCTGGCGTTATCGTGGGTCGACGAGTACGCCTGGATTCATGATGCCGCTTGGGTCGACTGTCTTTTTCACCGATTGCAGCGCCGAGGCGAACAGGTCGGGGCGCTGTTGGTCGTACCAGGGTCGGTGGAAGCGGCCGACAGCGTGATGGTGGGTGATGGTTCCGCCTGCTGCTAGCACTGCCTCTGACGCCGCGGCTTTAATTGCCGCCCATTGTTCGACCTCGGCGCCGTGCTTGGCGGGAGCCAGTACGGTGTAGTACGGGGCGGGGCCGTCGGGATACACGTGAGTGAACCGGCAGGCCACCACGCCGTCACCGCACTCACGTTTAGCAGCCCGAGTGGTAGCTTCCACTACTCGGGCGTGCAGTTCGGGAAATGCGCTCCATGTGCATGCGGTCTCGAACGTTTCTCGCATGACGCCCATGCGGGTGTAGCCCTCTTTGTAGTACGGTCCCCGGACGAAGAAGTCGCGCCACCTGCCGGCCGCCCCGGAATGACCGGCGTCGGGCGACGAAACGCCCTGTAGCGCTTCAGCGGTGACCCGGCCACCGTGCTGGGCGCAGATCTCCGCGGCGCGCTGCATCCATGGCTGGAGCTCGTGGTCAGCGGACTCAAAGGCCAACACGAGAATTGAATCCGAGTCTGAGGCACCCGAGAGCAGGCTTTCGGTGGGATCAAGGAGTCGACAGTTCGCGGGGTTGAGACCTGACTGCGACAGTTCGCGGATCGCGTCTACCGCCTTGGTGAAGTCAGCGAATGGCACCGACGTGGCCACCTTGTGGGTTGGCTTGTCCTGCAGGCGCATCCAGGCCTCAGTAATGATGCCGAGGGTACCTTCAGAGCCAATGAACATGCGGTCTGCCGACACGCCTGCCCCGTCGCAGGGCAGGCGACGAGTTTGCATGGTTCCCGAAGGGGTGACGACCCGCATGGCCTGCACGGAGTCGTCGATCTGGGTGATGCCGGTGGCGAAGTGTCCTGCGGCACGTGTGGCGATCCATCCACCCAGGGTGGAGAACTCGAAAGCTTGGAGGAAGAAGCGCATCGACAGTCCGTGTGGGCGCAGCTGATTTTCCATGTCGGGCCCGAGGACTCCACCCTGTATGAGCGCGGAACGTGATGTGTGGTCAATCTCGAGGACTTTGTTGAGATGACGGAGGTCGATGGTGATTGCGCCGCGGTAGTCGCCGGAGACGATGGGTTCGATGCCTTGGGCCACAGAGGATCCGCCGCCGTAGGGCACCACCGCGACAGTATTGTCATGTGCCCAGTCGAGGATTGAGACGACGTCGTTTTCATCGGTGGGGAATGCAACGAAGTCCGGCGGATTGTCGAACTTGCGTTCCAGTCCCCGCACAAAGTCACCCAGATTCTTACCGAGAGTGTGCTCGGCACGGGTCCATGTGTCGGACTTGCAGATGTTGGCCAAGGTTTCGGGGGGCGTTACGCGTGGTTCGCGGAGTTCGATTTCGTCGATTGTCGGCGCTTTGGCAAGGTCGTGGATAGCGAAGCCAAACTTGTCCCGGATCATGTTTCCCAGGTCGTGCACCTCTGCGTCGGTGATACCGGTGTCGGCGAATCCCCACCCCCAGAATTTGCGAGTTCGCAAGTCCAGATCCTGCGTGGCCATAGCTAACCTCTTTCTTTGGTAATGAGTCCCGGCAGCGGGGCTCGGTTTGTTGTCTGCTTAGAACAGGCCGACGATGAGCCCGTAGGCCGCCCACAGACCAATACCGCCGACGATGACCAAGATGACGTTCTCCCACCATTTGTTGGTGTACCCGGGCAGCATTCGGCGTTTGTCGTTGGTGACGATGAGGGTGCCGACGATGATGACCGGCGCCATAATTCCAGCGGTAGCGCTCCCAGCGACGGTCATGGCAACTACATCAGGAAAGACCGGTAGCGCGAACAGGATAGGTACGCAGACCATAAGGCCGAGCTGCACCGCGCGGAACGCGCGCGTTCGGTCGAGGGGGATGTCGGTGCTCTTGCGAGAGGGGAATGCGTGGTTGATTCCGCTGAAGAAGATTTTCGTGTAGCCGCGCGCGTAGCTGGTGAAGGAACAGAACGCGGTCATCATCAGCCCGAGCCACAACAGCCATGGACCGATCGGGCCAAGGGCCAGGGTCATCATGATACTGAGGTCATCGAGGGTGGCGATCTGAATGCCGGCGGGGCGCATGACTTCAGCTCCGACGACCCAGATGGACAGGTTGACCACCACGACGGCGAGGACGCCGCTCAACAGGTCGACTCGCTGCATCTTGAGGAATTCCGGTCCCTTCCAACCTTTGTCGCGGATGAACTCCGGATACATGAGGTTGCCTGCGGATCCGCCTACGGCCCCGATGATGGCGGCGGCTACCAGTAGTGTGGCGAACGCGCCGGTGTCCGGGGGGGCCGAGAACGCGAGGCCGTGCACGATGTCGCGGGGATTCGGTTGGGACTTGATTGCGGCATACAGGAACACGGCCACAAGAATTGAGACTTTGATGCGGGCGATGATCTCGAGAATGGAGTACGCCTTTGGCCGCGACAGGACCAGCCACCCGATCGCGGCGGCGAATACGGTCCACATGAAGGGACCCCAGGTGGCTCCACCGAAACCGCGGAATAGGTGGAACAGAGCGTTGCCGACCATGGCGACCATGTAGGTCTGCAGAATGAACCCGCTGACCAATGCGAGGGTGCCAACCAGGAGTGGCAGCTTCTTCCAGACGGCGCCGAATCCTTCGATGATGGTTTGGTCGCCCACCGCGTTGCATAGACCGTACTTGGCGATCGCACTGGTGAAGAAAAACCGGCTCAGTAAAGCCAGACCGAGCGCCCACATGAGTGAGTATCCATAGTTGGCCCCGGCCACCGAGGAGTCGACCAGATCACCGGCGCCCATCCAAGCCATGCTTACCAGCAAGCCTGGTCCGATTCCTCGGACGTAATCGGTCCATTTGCGGGGTGGTACCGCCGCCGGCGTTTCCGATAAGTCCCGGGCGACACGCGACTTCGTTGTCATCGACAAACTCCTCGAAAGAATCTCCTCAGGCGCCGTACCTGGGGAAGGGCTGGTGCGCCACCGAGGGCCTCTCAAGAGTTACCGGTAGAGACATCCCGTGCTGATGGTCAGTCCATCATGGCGCTCTGAGGAGACTATGACGTGGATCACGTCAATGCAAGCCCCAATATCGAATGGTGATTCCATGCTTTCGTATGGTGGAAGTTCCATCCTGGGAAGGGTGTTGTGCCGCACCACTTGGTCACGCACGCGGAAGGGGGAGTCAGGCCGGGCACTGGCGCGATCGTGAGCACCGATCGCCGATTCTCGGCATGTGGAGCATCGACCAATCTGAGGTGAGCGGCTGATTCGCGACCACGGGTCTGGTGCCGTGTACCCCTTTGACCTGGAGGCTTGCGGTTGGATCGTGTTCCGGCGCGCCGATGTGCGTGGTGGACAGCTTGGCGTCGACGACGCTCATGCGCTTGCCCGTAGCCTCACCCGGTTTCGCCGCCAGGGCCATCAGGGAAATACAAGATCATTCATGGCGTTTCGTAGGCCCGAACGTCGGAGGGAGTGAACTTGATGGTCGGGGAGGCAAGGCCGTAGCATGCCCCCTCCGGTGCCGCTGAGTTTCAGGATTCGTTTCGGCGTTCGGCGTCGGGGTAGGTATGGCGTAAGTGGTTGCGTAACGCGGCGGCGGCTGCGTCGCCGTCGCCGGCGGCAACGGCGTCCAGGATGCTCCGATGCTCAATTTGGAGCGTTTGTGACACCGAGTGCCACGGCCCGAGGGAGCGCATGGCTGCTAGCCGGTGGCGTTCCACGGTGTCTCGGAGCGCTCCCGTGAGGTATGCAATCAGACGGTTGCCGCTGGCCTGTGCGAGCCCGGTATGGAAGACGGTATCGAGGGCGTTAAAGCGCAGAATGTCGATGTCGGATCGCTCCATCAGCTTTAATGTTCGGGCTAGCGCCTCAACCTCGGTGGGGGTCGCCATCGCAGCCGCTTCGCGCACAGCCCACTCTTCGACGATCAACCGAGTTTGGACAACTTCCAACTCGGAGAAGTTGCTGAGTCCGATATGCAGGCGAAGCATGCTGGTCAGGGCATCCGAGGGCTCGGTAGCCAGGACCTTGGCCGATTCTGGGCCTGAAGTGATGCGCTCAGCAACGATCCCGAGAGCTTCCAGCGAGTGCAGTGCTTCTCGCACAGACGGCCGGCTCACGCCAAGCAACTGACTGAGTTGGCGCTCGCTGGGTAGACGGTCGCCACGCTGCAGACCGCCGTGACGGATGCGTTCTTCAATCTGCTCAATAACCAGCTCGTGCACGCGGGACCGCCGAACCTTGGTCCATCCA
The DNA here is from genome assembly GCA_018268465.1 of Actinomycetota bacterium. Taxonomy (GTDB): domain Bacteria; phylum Actinomycetota; class Actinomycetes; order Mycobacteriales; family Mycobacteriaceae; genus Mycobacterium. The sequence goes on along the minus strand of JAFDWN010000039.1, from coordinate 32,954 downwards.
CTGATATCGGAATTTTCTTGCACCGTCACGACGGAAAGCTTACCGTGTAAGACCTAACATGATGGTCTTACCAACAGGAGTTACCTCGATGGTGGAATCCGCTCGGGATGAGATCGGCTGGGCCGCGGCCCAGCCCGGCAGTTTGTCCGGCGTCCGGGTACTGGATCTCAGCCGAATTCTCGCTGGGCCATACCTAACGATGATGCTGGGCGATCTCGGTGCAGATGTCATCAAGGTGGAACGTCCGGGAGGCGACGACACTCGCGGGTGGGGTCCGCCGTTCGCCTTGGGCGAGGCCACGTACTTTTGGAGCGCCAACCGCAATAAGCGTTCTGTCGTGCTCGACCTCCACGATCCCGGCGACGCCCTGATTGCTGCGGACTTGGCTTATTCGGCTGACATTGTGGTGGAGAATTTCCGGCCCGGTGTGGCTGACCGGCTGGGATTGGGTTACGAACACCTCTCGGCAAGCAATCCGCGGGTCATCTACTGCTCCATTTCGGCGTTCGGCGATTCTGATGCAGCGCGTGACCTCGCCGGCTACGACTTACTGGTCCAGGCAGTCGGCGGACTGATGAGCATTACCGGTACCGAGGAGAGCGGTCCGATCAAGGCGGGAGTCGCCCTCGTCGACGTGCTCGCTGCGCTTCATGCGGGAGTCGGCATTCTGGCGGCTCTGCGTCACCGGGAGCAAACCGGTGAGGGACAGCGCGTGGACGTGACCATGATGCAATCGCTGTTGGCGAGCCTGGCCAACCAGGCGACCGCGTTCCTAGGCACCGGCATTTCACCCGGCAGATTGGGCAATCAGCATCCGTCCATCGCCCCGTATCAGACTCTGCGCGCCGAAGACGGCCAAATCGCTTTGGCCTGCGGCAACGACAAACAGTTCCGAAATCTTTGCGGCGCGTTGAGTATTCCTGAGCTCGCAGATGATCCCCGGTTCAGCACTAACACCGAACGCGTTCGATACCGCGGGGACCTGATTCCATTGTTAGAAGCCGCCTCCACCTCACTGAGCATCGAGGAGCTACTAGGCCGGATGCGTCGGGCTGGGGTACCGGCTGGACCAGTGAACTCGATCGGAGAGGCGTTCACGCTGGCCGAGGAACTTGGGCTTGAGCCACACCGAACAGTGAAGCTTGGCGACCGCAGCATCCCGCAAGTTAGTAGCCCCCTGCGTATGTCCGCCACACCGGTGCGGTATGACCTACCCCCTCCATCGCTGCCGGCGCACCTCGGTGCCCGAGAGGTTCAACCGAGATGAGCGTTGGTCCCATTACCGCGCAGACAACTTCCGATGCGCCCCCGTTCGTTGACGCCCTGCTAAACCGACTCCACGACGGCGCTGTCATTGTCGACCCCACAGCTCTCCGCACGTATGAATGCGACGGACTAACCGGGTTTCGTGTGGTGCCGCGTGCTGTCGTTCTAGCGGAAACCACCGAAGACGTCCGCCACGCCGTGCTGACCTGCCGGGAGTTTGGGGTTCCGTATGTGGCTCGTGGCGCCGGCACCGGATTGAGCGGAGGGGCGTTGCCGTCGGCGGACGGCATCGTGATCTCTTTGCAGCGGATGCGGAAAATCGTCGAAATCGACCCACGAAATCTGCGCGCCGTCGTGGAACCGGGCGTCACCAACGTCGATATCACCAAGGCCGCTGCCCCATTTGGCCTGCACTTCGCGCCCGATCCATCTAGCCAACAGGTCTGCACCGTCGGAGGCAACGTCGCGGAGAATTCCGGCGGCGCCCACTGCCTCAAATACGGGTTCACTGTGCACCACGTGCTCGAACTCGAGGTCGTCCTGCCCGATGGGTCGGTGGCCCGGTTGGGGGGAGTCAATCGAGAAAACGTTGGCTATGACCTGCTATCGGCTCTGGTCGGTTCGGAGGGCACCCTAGGGATCGTCACGCAAGTGGTCGTGCGACTTGTGCGCAATCCGGCGACAGTGCACACGTTGTGCGCCGACTTTCCTTCCATCGCCGCCGCCAGCGCCGCAGTTACCCGCATTATCGCTGAAGGAATCGTGCCGGCGGCCATCGAGATGATGGATGCGCTTGCTATCGAAGCATCCGAGGCTGCGGTAGGCGCCGGCTACAGCCTAGATACCGCCGCGGCGCTCATTGTCGAAAACGATGGTCCTGCTGCGGAATCCAAAGTCGAGTTCGAAGCCGTTGAACGAATCTGCCATGAGGCCGGAACCACGAAGATTCGAATCGCTCAAGACCCCACAGAACGGGCGATGATCTGGCGAGGACGCAAAGCCGCGTTCGCCGCCGTCGGGCGAATAAGCCCGGACTACATCGTCCAAGATGGCGTCGTTCCACGCACTCGCCTGGGCGAAATCCTGGCCCGGATTGCACAGATGGCAGCCGAATCAGGGCTTCGCGTCGCCAATGTCTTTCACGCTGGCGATGGCAATCTGCACCCCCTCGTACTTTACAGCGAAGCAGCAGGACAACTCGAACCTGCCGAAGAACTCTCCCGAGAGATTGCCGAGCTATGCGTGGAGATGAGCGGATCATTGTCTGGCGAGCACGGGATAGGCACCGACAAGGCGTGTTCGATGCCGCGGATGTTCTCGGAATCGGACCTGGCGGCGATGTGGCGGCTGCGCCGCGCCTTCGACCCCGAAGGACTGTGCAATCCCGGGAAACTCCTGCCCACCCCGCGGTTGTGCGGGGAGAAGCCGGGCGTCTACGTTCCCCATGCTCTGGAGGTCTCCGGTGACATCGAACGCTTCTAGGTTCGCTCCTTCTGCACCCGCCGCGTGGGAGCCAGTCGACGTTGCTGAAGTCGCCGAATGCCTTATCAGCGCCCGCCATCAGCACCGGACGGTTAACGTGACCGGTGGTGGCACCGCCGCGATGTGGGGTGGGGGTTGCCAGGCAACCGCAACATTGCGGACCCACAAGCTTGATTCAGTCCTGCGGTATGAGCCCTCCGATATGACGATTCAGGTCGGATCCGGGATGCCTGTCACCGAGTTGCAGTCTGTAACTGCGGAACACGGCCAGCGCCTAGCCCTCGACGCCGCTCGCATTAGTCGAGGAGCAACGATCGGGGGAATTTTCGCCACCGCTGACCAGGGTCCGGCGCAGTTGGCGTTCGGGGGGCCCCGCGATCTCGTGATTGGAGCGACGCTGGTTCTGGCCAACGGTGAAATAGCTCACTCGGGAGGTCATGTCATCAAGAACGTCGCCGGCTACGATCTCGCTCGGCTGGTGTCTGGCTCGCTCGGCACTCTGGCGGTCATCACCGACCTGACATTTCGTCTGCACCCACTTCCTGCAGCAACTGGCACGCTGAGCTTCGACACCGGAATTGGCGAGGCGGTCGCCTACGCTGAAGCGATCTCAGCTGCAGCCTTGGATCCTATTGCTGCGGAATGGACCTCGGGCCGCCTACTGGTGCGGTTCGAGGGCACCGACTTCGGTGTACAGGAGCGCCTACGTGTAGCGGCAGAGCTTCTCGGCGCGGGAAAGCGCAGTATCCTGGATGCTGACGAATCGGATGAGGCGTGGGCCGACCACGCTGACGCGAGCACTTCCACCGACACCGCTCTTACTACTATTCTTCGGGGATTGGTGCGGCCCACCGACGTATTCGCGGTCGTGCAGGCGTTCCATCGCATCGTTCACGAACACGATCCGCTGCCGACGGTGGCAGCCGGACTGCTGACCGGGCGCATCGACGCCAAGGTCTCCGGGTCAACGCTAGCCACGCATGCTGAAGTCGTCGGCCAGTGGCGTGCGGCTGTTGAAGCCGCCGGTGGAACGCTAACGATGCGCGAGCGGCCTGAAGGCCTTACCGATCTGGTGGACGCATGGGGGACCGCACCCTCGGCCGCAGCCGTTATGCGCGCAGTCAAATCGGCCTATGACCCCGCAGATCTATTGGGGCCTGGTCGTTTTCATCCGTGGTTCTGACATCATCCAAGGGAGACACTGATTCATGCCCAGCTCGTTTGACGACCACAATCCACCCAAACCAGAGCTGCTTTCGGACTGCGTTCATTGCGGCTTCTGTCTGCCGACCTGCCCTACCTACCAATTGTGGGGTGAGGAGATGGACTCGCCAAGGGGTCGAATCCACTTGATGAACCTGGCCACAGCGGGCGAGATCCCCATCGACGACACTTTTGCTAGCCACTTCGATGCCTGCTTGGGTTGCATGGCGTGTGTGTCGTCCTGCCCATCCGGAGTCCAGTATGACCAGCTCATCGAGGCGGTGAGGCCACAGATCGAGCGCGCTGTTCCGCGCACTGTGGATGACCGACTCTTCCGGGGTCTGATTTTCGCCGTCTTCCCCTATCCGGCCCGCCTACGTCTGATCGCGCTAGGCGCATGGTTGTACCAACGATCTGGACTCAGGGCCCTGATGCACAGAAGCGGCTTGATGGGCGTGCTGCCGCCCAAGCTGAGAGCACTCGAAGCGCTGATGCCGCAAGTAACACTTCGCAACATCGCCAGCCGCCAGCGTGGGGTCAACAAGCCCAACGGGGAGGTACGTCGGCGAGTTGCCCTGGTGTCGGGCTGCGTCCAACAGGTGTTTTTCGCTCAGGTCAACGCCGCCACCATGCGGGTTCTCCTCGCCGAAGGGTGTGAGGTGGTGGTTCCCAAGCAAGGGTGTTGTGGCGCGCTGAGCGTTCACGCTGGCCGTGAAGAAGAAGGTCTGGGGCGGGCTCGCAACATGATTGAGTCTTTCGAGGACCTCGATGTGGATGACATCGTAGTGAACGTCGCCGGCTGCGGATCAACCCTCAAGGAGTACGGCGGGCTGCTCGCCGACGATCCTGAATATGCCGACAGAGCAGCGCAATTCAGCGCAAAGGTACGCGATATCAGTGAGGTTCTTGCCGGTTTAGCACCACAAGCTCCCCGACACCCCATCGCCGCGCGGATTGCTTACCATGACGCCTGCCACCTCGCCCATGGCCAGCAAATACGTCGCGAACCCCGCGAAGTTCTCCGCACGATTCCGCAGTTGGAACTACTGGAAGTGCCCGAATCTGAATTGTGTTGCGGATCAGCGGGTATCTACAACATGGTGCAGCCCGAAGCCGGTGAAGAACTCGGAAACCGCAAGGCAGCCAACATCGTGAGCACCCGACCGGACGCGGTGACGACAGGCAACCCGGGGTGTCTGTTGCAGATCGCGCGCTATCTCGACGGCGTGCCACTGTTTCATCCCATCGAGCTGATCGACGCCTCGATCCGCGGCGTGAACCCCTTGGGCGTTCTCGAAGTGGAGCAACGCCGCGAGCTCACGCCCGAGAGCGGGGAATTTGAGGCCCGGGCCGTGGGCGAGTGAAACGGCCCACGGATAGCCGCGCCGGTTGGCTCAAATATTCGCGTCCTTTCCGAACTCAGTGGAGAGTTCTTTAGCGATCCGTTTGAGAAGGGGAGCGTGGAGGTCGGCGGACTCGATGGTGAGGCGCGCGGCGGGCCCCGAAATCGACAGAGCGGTCGGAGCCGGTGCGCCGTGAATCGGAACCGCAAAACAGCGAACGCCAACCTCCTGCTCGCCTTCGTCAATAGCGAAGCCTCGTGCCCTACTCTCGGCGAGGTCGGCGAGTAGGGAATCGGCGTGGGTGTGCGAGTTCGGGGTGTAGCTCGGCATACCGGCGCGGGCGAGAAGGGTACGAACGGCGTCGTCCGGCAGCTGCAGAAGCAGCGCCTTACCGACGCCGGTGCAATGCAAGTGCACCTGTCTCCCCACCTCGGTAAACATCCGCATCGAATGGGGGGAGGGCACTTGGGCCACGTACGCCGCCATCATGCCGTCAAGGACCGCCATATTGGCCGTTTCCCCGGTGCTGGCCACTAGCTCGGACAGGTGCGGGCCGGCCCACGCGCCGATCAACTTCGTCGCACTGTCGCCGAGTCGAATCAATTTGGGCCCCAACGCATACTCGCGAGCAGGCAGTTGCCGCATGTATCCCCGGGAGACCAGCGTGCGGGTCAGCCGATGCACAGTCGGCAACGGGAGTTCAGTCCGCTCGGCCAGCTGCGTGAGTCCCATGGACCCTCCGGCAGATGCCATAACTTCGAGTAGATCGAGCACCCGGTCAACCGACTGGACTCCACCCAAACGTGGCGGCTTAGAATCCGTCATCTCGCGATCTCCCGTTCCGCTTCGCAGCGTATGCGACATTCTCGACACTTCCACAAAGCGGAAGAACTGCTTCACTCGAAGATAGCTCACGCAATGTGCCGCCGGACCGGACGGGCCGCTGGAGACATGCGGCAGAATCCCCAGCCAAGGATGCGCGCTTCGCGCAGAATGAACCCCTGACCGCGCGGAGCGCGCTAAGTGGTAGGCCCGTCAATCGTGAGTCGTAGGACACGCGGGGAACAGCGCGCGGAGGCGACGTCAACTTGCACCGTCAGCGGGCCGACTGCGATGACAATGGTTCGCGTCGGGCAGCACAAGATCGCTCCTGGCTGCCGGGCCCGCCGTGACGAGGCGGTCAGACCTACCGACCACATGTTTACACCTGGTTTACGCGAGGTGGGTGGATAAATGCGCGGCCGCCAAGTCGCCAGCGGCGTCGGCGACGAGACCGGCCGCTTCCGCCATCGCCTTCGCCATATCGGGCTCCCGGTCCTGCAGCGAGTAGACCTCGGCAAATTGCGAGGCGGCGAGCTGTGCAGGAGACAACTGACACGTGCCAACGATCGCGAACGTAGGGATGCGTTTGGTGCTGGCGCGGGCACATACGCCCACGGGCGCCTTGCCTCGCAACGACTGGCCATCCAAACAGCCTTCACCGGTAATGACAGCGGCGGCCCCGCGCAGGTGGTGTTCGAGTCCTACCAGATCCAGCACGACGTCGATCCCGGCGCGCATCGAGGCACGCAGCGCGGCCATTCCCGCGAAGCCGACGCCGCCGGCCGCACCGGCTCCCGCATAGTCACGCATCTCCTGACCGGTGGCGGCTGCGACGATGTGCGACCAATGGTCCAGGGCGTTGTTGAGTTGGCGCACTTGGTCTGGGTGGGCACCCTTTTGCGGACCGTAGACCGCGGCAGCGCCGTGCGGCCCGCATAGCGGATTGTCGACATCGCTGGCGATCACCAGTTCGGCGTCCCGCAGTCCCGGATGCAGTCCCGACAGGTCCAGTCTGGCTGCCTGCCCGAGCGAGCCGCCACCGTCCGGAATTGGGTAGCCGCGGCCATCGACGAGGCATGCTCCAAGACCCTGCAAGAACCCGGATCCGCCGTCAGTACAGGCGCTTCCGCCAATGCCGATCACGATGTGCCGGCAACCATCGTCGAGCGCCTTCGCCACCACCAGTCCAAGACCGCGGCTCGATGCTCCCATCGGTGCGGGCAATCCGTCGACCAGTCGATGTAGACCTGAAACATCAGCCATCTCAATGACCGCCGATTGGCCCTTTCTGGCATACGCGGTCGTGACAGGCTCGCCCGTGGGGCCGAGCGCCGTGAGGGCGACCCGTTCGAATCCGGCGGCCAAGGCGGCCTCCAAGGTGCCCTCACCGCCGTCGGCGATCGGACATTCAACGACGGTTAGCGCCTCATCGATCCTATGCAGTCCGCACGTGATGGCCGCCGCGGCGCCGGCGGCGGTCAACGATCCCTTGAACTTGTCGGGTGCTACCACGACATGGCCTGCCACTGAAACACTCTCCATTCACTGGGGGTATCCCCCGCTGGGGCCTCCGGCGAAGACGGACAACTCGCCTCGCCACGGAACGTGGCACCGCTGCGGCGAGACACTCGGATGCCGACCGAACGCGCACGACGCGGCGCCGCACGACGCACATGTCCAAAACGTGGAGCGTCAGTCAAGCAGGGCGGCGGTGAGAAGATCGTCGGTGGACTGCGCCAGAGGCTCGAACTCGTTAACCTTATCGAGTTCGGTGCCCATGGCGATGTTGGTAATGCGTTCAAGCACGATTTCAACAACCACGGGGACTTTGTGTTCCTTCGCCATCACCTTTGCTTGCTCCAGTGCGCCCGCGATCTCATTGGGCTCGCAGACACGAATGGCTTTGCAGCCTAAACCTTCTGCAACGCGGAGATGGTCGACGCCGTAACCTTTCGGCACTGGCGGGGCGTCGATGGAGTGAGCTTCTTCGCTATTGATGTTGTCGAATCCCAAAGAGACGCAGAAATTCATGTCGAATTGCCGTTGCGCCTGCCGGATTAGCCCGAGATAGGAGTTGTTGACGACTACGTGGATGTAAGGCAGGTTGAACTGTGCGCCGACAGCCAGCTCCTCGATGAGGAACTGAAAGTCATAGTCACCGGAGAGCCCGACCACGGTGGCGGTGGGGTCGTCGGCAACGACGCCGAGTGCCGCGGGCAGTGTCCAGCCCAGGGGGCCGGCCTGACCGCAGTTGATCCAATTGCGTTCCTTGTACACGCGCAGGAACTGGCCACCGGCGATCTGAGAGAGCCCAATGGCACTGACGTAACGCGTGTTGCGGCCGAAAACCCTGTTCATCTCTTGATACACCCGTTGCGGCTTGATCGGGACGTCATCAAAGTCAGTCTTACGGTGCATCGTCCGTTTACGCTCCAGGCACTCGTTCACCCAGGCGGTATGGTCGGGCAGGGCTCCGGCGGCTTTGCGTTCGGTCGCGACGGCGACGAACTGTTCGAGTGCAGCTTTTGCGTCAGAGACGATCCCGTAATGCGGGGTAAAGACACGGCCGATCTGGGTTGGCTCGATGTCGACGTGGACGAACGTTCGGCCCTTGGTATATGTGTCTAGTCCCCCAGTGTGCCGGTTCGCCCAGCGGTTACCGATGCCGAGCACAAAGTCGGAGGCCAGCATCGTGGCATTGCCATAACGATGGGCCGTCTGCAAGCCGGCCATGCCCGCCGCGAGACGGTGATCGTCAGGGATCGTCCCCCATCCCATGAGCGTCGGCACCACCGGCACCTCCAGCAGCTCTGCCAACTGCACCAGCAGCTCGGCCGCATCAGAATTGACAATCCCGCCGCCTGCCACGATGAGCGGGCGGTCGGCCGCGGCCAGCATATCGAGCGCCTTCTCGACCTGTGCCCGGCTCGCCGCCGGCTTGTAGACCGGCAAGGGCTGATAGGTGTGCGGATCAAAGTCGATTTCGGCGAGCTGCACATCAATCGGCAGGTCGATCAGCACGGGGCCCGGTCGCCCCGAACGCATCAGATGAAAGGCCTGCGAGAATGCTCCGGGAACCTGGCCGGGTTCCAGAACAGTCATTGCCATTTTGGTGACCGGAGCGGCTATCGCCGCGATGTCAACAGCCTGGAAATCTTCCTTATGGAGCCGCGCCACGGGGGCCTGCCCAGTGATCGCCAAGATCGGAATGGAATCCGCCATCGCCGAGTACAAGCCGGTGATCATATCCGTCCCGGCGGGACCGGAGGTGCCGATGCACACCCCGATATTGCCGGCCCGGGCGCGGGTGTAACCCTCGGCCATGTGGCTGGCGCCCTCGACATGTCTGGCCAGGATGTGCTTGACCCCGCCATGCGCGCGCATTGCGGAATAGAAGGGGTTAATGGCTGCTCCGGGAAGGCCGAAAGCTTGTGTGGCTCCCTCTATTTCAAGAATTCTTACAGCGGCGTCGACGGTGCGCATACGTGCCATGTCGCTTCTCTTCCAATTGTGGTGTGAGTTATTTCAAAGCCGAGCTGCGGCCGGACAAGCGCTCAACGCCTCGCAATAGGGCGGAGTGGTCCAGGCCGCCGTCGCCGTTCTCCCGCGCCGATACCATCAACTGGGCGACCACAGCTCCCAGCGGGGCCACGATGCCTGCTTCGCGCGCGGCCGCGGTAACGATGCCAAAATCCTTGTGGTGCAGATCGATGCGGAAACCAGGCTTGAATTCCCGGTCGAGCATCATCTGAGCCTTCTGATTCAACACCGCAGACCCCGCCAGTCCACCTCCGAGCACTTTGATCGCGGCGGCCATGTCCACCCCGTACGCTTCAAGGAACACGATCGCTTCGGCGAGGAGTTGGATATTGCCGCCGACAATCAGCTGGTTGGCAGCTTTGACGGTTTGTCCGGCACCGTTGGGGCCCACATGCACAATCGTCTTGCCAACCGCCTCCAGGATCGGCTTGGCCAACTCAAAGTCGTCGGCCTGGGCACCGACCATGATCGATAGCGCCGCGTTGATTGCGCCCACTTCGCCACCAGATACCGGCGCGTCGATGATCCGGAAGCCACGCCGATTTGCCTCCTGAGCGAGGGTGGAAGTGACATCAGGGCGAATGCTGGAGAAGTCGATGATGAGCGAGCCACCGGGAGCGGCCTCGAAAACCCCGTCTTCGCCAGTCAATACGGCTTCGACGTCAGGGGAGTCAGGAACCATGACAGCGATAATGTCCGCGGCCTTAACAGCCTGGGAGATAGATTCCGCGGCAGAGCCACCGGCTTCGACAAGTGGCGCGGTGCGATGCGGCGAGAGATTGAATCCTGTGACCTGGTGGCCGGCCTTCACAAGGTTGACGGCCATGGGGCTACCCATGATTCCCAGGCCGATAAAAGCGATGTTGCTCATGAATGAGTCCTTCTCGTTGACGTTTTCCGATGGGGTTCTTAGCGAGCCGTCGCTCTGGCAGAGGCGCGCAACGCGGGATCCAACCAGTCGAAAGTGTCGGCACGCGTTGACTTGTACTCAAGACCGACGTAGCCGCGGTACCCGTGCCCGGTGAGCTGGTCCAGAAAGTTGCCGAGTTCAAGGTCGCCAGTTCCTGGCTCACCACGGCCGGGGGAGTCAGCGATCTGGACGTGACCGATCCGGCTGGCGTAATCGTCGATGGCTGCCGACACGTCATCCCCGTTCACGTGAAGGTGATACAGGTCCGCGAGCAGCCGCACGTTGCTGACACCACACTCGGCGTGCACACGCTCGATCACCGCGACCGCCTCCGCGGCAGTCTTGAGAGGATAGGCGGGTGCACCGCTGACGGGCTCAACAAGCACTACGGCATCGATGCTCGCGGCCGCTTCGGCGGCGAATCCAAGGTTGCTAATAGCCGTCGCATCCTGATCCAGCGCGCTGAGCCCTTGAATGCGGTTGCCGTAGAGCGCGTTAAACGCTTTGGTACCTAGAGCCTTTGCGATGCCGACAGCGATGTCGACGTTATCGCGGAACTCGGTGGTGCGTGTAGGCGTCGACAAGATGCCACGCTCGCCGCCGGGCATGTCGCCTGCTGCGAAGTTCAGGCCTGTCAGGTGCACACCCGCATCTTTGATTGCACGGATAAAGGCATCAATTTCACGGTCGGTGGGAGTTGACTTCGGGAAGGGCCACCAGAACTCCACAGCGTCGAAGCCTGCATCGCGGGCGGCACGGGGCCTATCCAGTAGGGGGATATCCGTCAACAGAATGGAGCAGTTGACAGTGTAGGCAATCTCGGGCATAGCGCAGTCCCTTCACTTCACAGCCAGCGGCCGCCGCGTCGCATCACTCATTGTTTCCGTATCATGGAAGTTATCTTCCGCGTTGTAACAGTAGTCAAACGGTCACGGGAGGCGTTGTCAAGGGCTCGGCCACCGCCGTCCCCCGGGACAGACCCACGATGATGATCAATGCCCCAGCCGGTAAAGCGATCCGTGTGGGTTGTCTTTACAATCACCGCCGCGACGACGGGGCCGAAACGACCGCAGGCACTCAAGCAGAGGCCACCGACGCGACCCGTTCAAGACACCTCGAGGTCCTGGGACATCTCCGAACACCCCAGCGGCAGCGGCAGCCAGGTTGCCGCGGCACTGGGCGACCTACCGCTGTGTGGCGGTACCGCCACCCTGACGGATCTCACCGATGACGTGGTGCCCTTCCTCGCGGACTTCTACGGCAGCGAAGCCCGCCGAACCGGGCCATTCAAGCTGTCCCGGGTGTTGGCACATGACGGCGTCCTGCGCGAGTCGGCGGCCCGCAACGCCAGCGCGGGCCACGCAAAGAAATACTTGACTTCACGCCGCCCGGGTGGGTAACCGGGCACTGCGGTGGCGCAGCGTCACCACTATCGGGCCTGGTTCCCTGCGTGGCGGATTCGCCATCATCCCCATCGCCGGGCGCTGGGCTGCCGAGAAACCTCCGAATCGTCGAGCCGCACTTGCACTTATGGACCCGTGACATCGCCGCGGACTACGTGGCCACACCCTCCACGCCACCCACGCCCAGTGGGCTGGGTGCAACCGAGACACCCGCAAGACCGGGCTGGGCAGCCCCCTGTTGCGCGTCTTTGACGGTGACCATGTCGGCGTCATCGATGGTGGTGATGATGTAGTGACGAGAACGGCCCCGCTCGGTGTGGCGAGCGAGGCCGTGGTGGTCTCGGTGACGGGATCGTCGTCGAGGTGATGCAGTGGTGGTCGTGGTGGTGGGAGTGTCGTTCAGTCTGAGGCTGTTTCGCTGATCGCGATGCGTGCGGCTTTCTCTCCGACGATGGAATGACCGGCCGCGAACGCAGCGGTCAAGGCGTGTAGGGCGAGGTTGTTGACCGCCCTGGGGTGCCCGCGGGAGGCGTTGTGGATCAACGTGACGGCGTCGTCGGCGAACAGGGTGTCGGAGCGGCCGGCGATCTTGGTGTGATGGCTGATGTAGTCAGCAGTGTCCGCTGAACTCATCCCGGGCAGGGTGTATCGCACCGCGATGCGCTGATCCAGGGCGGCCAGGACACCGAGGCGCAGCCGGTGCCGCAGGGTGGGTTGGCCGACCAGCACCACCGCGAACGGTGACCCGGAATCCATATCGTGGTTGGTCAGAAGCCGGATCGCTTCGAGTTGATGATTGTCGAGCAGGTGCGCCTCATCGACGACCAGCACCGGGTTGCGACCCCGTTCGGAATGCTCGGCGGCCAAGGCGTCGGCGGCCTGAGGTGCGAGGCGGGCGGTGTGAAAGACCGGGGTGTGCCCGAGGGCGGCGACGATGTGGGTGAGCATGCCGCGGACTCCGATGGTGGGGTTGGCCAGGTAGATGATGACGTGCCGGGCCGGGTCCAGGGCGGTCGCGGCGGCGCGGATGGCCACGGTTTTGCCGGCACCGACTTCGCCGGTGATGACCCCGATGGCGCACTGATTGACACACCAGCCGATCCGGGCGATGGCTTCACTGTGACCGGGGTGGCGGTGCAGCATCGACGGCGCCAGATTTCGCCCGAAGGGCATCCGCGTGAAGCCCCAATGTGATTGCAGTCGTTCAATACTCATGCTGGCACCTCATCATCACGGTCAGCATTGCCGAGGTCGGTGAGCGACAGCTGGCCAGGAATCTGGTCGGTGTCGGTGCCGTAGAGGGCGTGGTAGCCGATGCGTTCATCGTGGCGCAGCTGCTCGTGGTGGGCGGCGGCGGTCAACGCGAGGTAGTCGATGCCGGTGGCCGCCGGTGTGTGGTCTCGGGTTTCGGGTCGGGCTTTCGGGTGGGCGTGGCGGGTGATGGTGTGCGCGATCGCCGCCCCGAAACTTTGGTCCCGGTAGCGGACCTCGATGGTCTCCAGATCGAACGGACTGAAGACCAGCCCGACCTTGCGCCCGCCCAGGGCAGGATCGCCCGGTAGGTGTTGGCATGCAGCGAGACGGTGGCGGTCTTGGTCACTGTGCGAAACTCCGACCACAGGAACGCTTCGGTCAGATCCGCAGCCGTCGGCAGCGCCGGTAGCCCGCCGTGTCGGTTTCAGCCGTCCTCCGACCGAGTCAGCGGGGCTTGTCCGGTTTCGGAGTGGGTGCGGCGGTGGTATTCGGTTTCGACCCACGCCATGAACAGCCGGTTGAGCTCCAACAACGCCGCACGGTGATCGACCCCGGCGGCGGTGAGGTCTTCGGCGGTGGTGTCGGTGACCTCGACGAGGAACTAGGGTGTCGGTGACCTCGACGAGGAACTAGTCGCGCACGGTGCGGAAGAACCTCTCGATTTTGCCGCGACTCTGCGGCCGCCCCGGGGTCGAATGGACCAGTCGGATACCGAGTTTCGCGCACGCCCGCAGCAGCCAGCCATCGACGAACATGAGCCGTTGTCGACATAGATCGACGCGGGGACGCCGCGGGCGGCCAACGCCGGTTTCAGGGCGGCGGCCAGGCGCACGGTGTCTTCGGCGAACCCGAACCGGTGCCCGACCACCACCCGGGAGTGGTCGTCGAGGAAGGCGAACAGGTAGGTTTTGCGGTCCCCGACCCGCGGCCCGTGCAGCGCATCGCCGACCCACAGTGCGTTGGGGTCGGCGGCTTCGAAGCGGCCGAACACCTCGCCGGTGTGCCCGGCGGTCGGGCCCATCACCTCACACCGATGGAAGTGGCGCAGCAGCGTCGACTCCGAGGGCGCCCATCCCGTCGCGGTGCGCAGGATCCGCGCCACCTGCGCCACCGTGCGCGAGGGGTTCTCCCGTTTCAAGGAGACCGCCAGCTCCAACACTGCGGTGTCGGTGCGGGTGCCCAACAGCCGCGGTTCCGGGACCAGGGCTTCGAATCCGCCGGCGCGGTAGCGGCGGATCCAGCGGTCCAGCGTCGGTCGTGCGATCTGCACCTGGGTGCCGAACGGATCGATATGCCGGCGCTCGGCAATCTCGCGGACCAGTTTGCCGCGCTGCTTGGTCGATAGTCCTACCTCCAGGGCGGGGCAGATCAGCTGATACCGAAACAGCCCGATCGCTTGGGCTCGTTCCCGACGTTTGTGGTCTTCCAACGACACCGCAATGTTCTCCTCACACCGTTGACGGCCCGGCCCGAAACCAGTGCCGGGCAGGTGCCTTGGCGAGGATCACCGAACAAGTGGGCCTCGCGTCAGGGGCAACTGGTGTTGCTCACCTCCGCCGTGCGGCGGCGGGCCAACCCGGCGCCAGCAGCCGGCCGCTGCTGACCGCCACCATCGCCAAAGGTGGCGTCACCGCGCCCAGCACCCCCGCCGGGCCGAACCGCGTACTGATCGCCGCAGCGGTGGTGGCGATGGCGGTCACCAGGTCACCCCACCCGCAGCCGGACCCATCGGGGATGGCCACGTCGATTCCGCTGTGGACTGCGACCTGGAGGAACCACGCTCGGACCGCCTCCAGGCGCCCGCGAGTTCGGCGCAGCCAGCCCCGCACGGTGCTTCCCGGCAGCCCCAGGTTGTCTGCGATGCGGCGATGTCCCCAGCCGTGGGCGCGTAACGCGAGCGCATTCCAAATGGTCTGTGCGGCATATCCTCTGCGCAGCAGGGTTATCACCGGGAGTAGTACGTGGGTGACCAGACACGAGCGGCATCGCGCCCGTCGTGGACGCACCGGGCCGGTGACGCCGTGGATGCGGCGAACACGGGCGAAACCCCACCCACCGAGCACGCCGTCAGGGCAGGATGGGCAGTCGATCTGGCCGGCAGCCAGCCTGGACTCGACGTGAACAAGATCAGCCTCTACCGTCACCATGAGTGCCTCCGTGCACTACAGCGCGGCACCCTGCGAGCCCGCCAAGACTTCAGCGGGGTGCCGCGCGACCCATCAGTACGTCTTCACCCTGACGGTGCACACCAACACCAGCAACTCCGCAGAAATCCAGCGCCTCACATCGGCACCTTCAATGACGATCAACTACCCCGTGGTCATCATCCAGAGAGACGCCCAACACCCCCGGGCGCGAAAGGGAAGGTGCAACGCGTCGGCATCTCGGACGCATGCTACTCAGATCTCCACACTTAACTTCTACACATCGACGGAGCACGACCAA
The DNA here is from genome assembly GCA_018268465.1 of Actinomycetota bacterium. Taxonomy (GTDB): domain Bacteria; phylum Actinomycetota; class Actinomycetes; order Mycobacteriales; family Mycobacteriaceae; genus Mycobacterium. The sequence continues at coordinate 17,286 of JAFDWN010000039.1, read as the reverse complement.
GCCGGAACGTCGCAGTAACACTTATTCGCAATAACTTGCCCTTTCGCGATCAGTTCGGCACGAGGCGTGCAGTCGACGCTGCAGCGTTACGCCGCTGATCCCGCGGCCGGAGCGCTGGCCCTGTTCATCGAACACGTCGCGGTCTGTATCAACGACAAGCAGACCCTGCGCCCGACTGGCCGCCTCTACGATGATGTCGCTGCTGCTGGTCTGACCGGTGTCCTTGACCTGTTCCACCGCCGCCTCGACGACACCGAGCACGCGATCTACGAAGTGCGCCGGGTGGCCAAGGTTCGCGGGACGGGAACCAGGCCGGTCATCGCCCGGTCAGTGCGTCTGCTCGATCGTGGATCTCGCGCCGAGATGGCAGCCGCACTACTGGGCCTGCCCGGGCAGTTGCACACCGGCAACGACGGCATCGCGCGCAGCATCGCGCTGCGCCGCGGTGAGACGCCGCCATGGGCAGAGCGGTTCTATGTCGCCTGCCCGGCCGTCGTTGCGGACAAGGCCAGACCCCACTTCGAGCGCTGGTTCGCCGAGGTGGCCAGCGATGTCGCACTGTTCTGACACCCGGCACGGGGCACGCCAGCTACAGCCCCAGCGGGTCCGACCAGGCCGGCTGCGCATAGGCGGTGTCGAACGGGATCGCCGGGCGCGGCCACGCGCCGGTGACCACCCAGGTCAGCACCGGCTCCGACACCGGACCCTGGATCGGCCGCGTCAACGCATCGACCAGCGCACTCTCACACGACGACATCAACCCAGGCTACCGGCGTGGTGCATACCCAGAATGGAAGCGCCTGGCGGCGCTGCAGCTGATTCGCCGGCCCCTGCGGGCCCGCCGACCCACCGAATTTTGCCTTTCTGGCCCTCCGATTGTGGCCGGCGGTCCGCTCCGCGCAAGGCCACGGCCTCCGCTGCGCTGCGGGCCCACAGGCTCGGGGCAGCTCCCCCACAAACGTTCGCTGCGCTCACCCGGGACCTGCCCCGCCCGGACCTTTGCACTCCACGGCCCTCTACCGGCCCAAATCTCCAGTGCCAGAAGGCAAAAAGAACGGGCGGCCACCGCCCACTCACCTCCCGAAAGGAACCCACCATGGCTCACGAACTCGATCAGACCGCAGGCAAAGTCAGCTTCGCCGACTCGCGTACCGACGCCTGGCACCAACTCGGCCAGCAGGTCGGCCACGCTATGACCGCCCGCGAGGCTCTGCACGCCGCCCACCTGGCCAACTGGAACGTCCGCAAAATGGCGCTAGTTGTCCCCCAGGAGCCGGTGATCAGCGAAACCGGTGTCACCACACCCGCCCCGCTGGCAGTGCCCGACCAGTGGGCCACCGTGCGCACCAACCCCATCACCGGAGCCCTCGACGTGCTCGGCGTGGTCGGCAACAAGTACGAGCCGATGCAAAACGAAGCATCGTGTGACCTGCTCGACGCGCTCACCGGAGAAAGCGGTGCGGTCTACGAGACCGCCGGGGCGCTACGCGGCGGGCGCGAAACGTTCGTGACCATGAAGCTGCCCGAATCCATGGTGTTCGACGGAATCGACGGCACCAAGGACCGCACCGACTTCTACCTGGCCGCGCTGAACTCTCACGACGGGTCCAGCAAGTTCCGCTTCCTGGTGACGCCGGTGCGCATCGTATGCGCCAACACCCAAAGCGCGGCCATCGCACGCGCGGCGGCCAGCTTCGGCATCAGCCACACCGGCGGGGCCGCCGTCGCCTTGCAGGAGGCCCGACGAGCACTCAAGTTGAGCTGGCGCTACGTCGAGGCATTCGAACAGGAAGCAGCCGCCCTCTACGCCGCCCCCATGGACCTCGACCAGATGCGTCACTTCGTCGGCGAGCTCGTCGACGTCGACGGAGCCGAGTCCAAGACCACGGCCCGCAACCGTCGCGACACCGCCAACGCGATCGTCAAACTGTGGGTGTCCAGCCCCACCGTCGCCCCGATCGCCGGCACCCGGTGGGCGGCCTACAACGCGGTCACCGAGTACGTCGACCACTACAGCAAGATCCGCGCCGCAGGAGATCCGCAGTCGGTACGGGCCCTGCGCGCAGTCACCGGCGGCAGCACCGCTCAGAACCTGAAGACCAACGCCTTCCGGATGCTGCAAACTCTCTAACCCCCGAGGGTGGTCTGGCCCGTCCCGCGGGCCAGACCACCCCATCACCCACGATCCCGAAAGGCACTGCTATGCAGGAACATCGGGCACGACGGCCACGGCTTTACCGACCCGCACCGATGCCATCGGGGAACTGCACAGGCGGAAGCGCCTGCGGCGCTGCTGAACACCGGGTCCCTGCGGGCCCCGGCGCTAGTTTATTTGCCTTCTGGCTTTCGATTATGGCCGGCGGCCCGCTGCGTGCAAGGCCACGGCCTCCGCTGCGCTCCGGGCCCAAGGGCTCGCAAATTTCTTTCGAGGCTCGCTGCGCTCGCGCGAAGAATTTTGCGCCCGGACCTTTGCACTCCACGGCCCTGATGCCGGCCCAAATCTTCAGTGCCAGAAGGCAAAAAGAACGGGCGGCCACCGCCCACTCACCCCATCGATGAAAGGTCACCATCACCATGAGCGAGAACACCACCACCGTCACCGACAACGACACCAACGCACAGGTCGCGGCGGCAGGCACCCTCGAACACCTCGACCCGCACACGTTGGAGCTGGAAACCAACGTCCGCGACGACGCCGCACTCGACGCTGATTTCGTCGCCAGCATCAAAGAGCACGGCGTGCTCAACCCCATCGCAGCGGTGCGCGGACACGACGGCGTGGTGCGGGTGCGCGCCGGACAGCGACGCACCCTGGCCGCACGCGAGGCTGGTCTGACCAGCGTCCCGGTCTACGTGCGCCCAGCCGGTGCGACCGACGACAAGGCCCAGGTGGTCGAACGGGTCTCCGAGCAGATCGTGGAAAACGACCGACGCCGCGAACTCACCGAGGCCCAGCGGGCACGCGGCATCCAGCAGATGCTCGACGCCGGAGCCTCCGTGACCAAGGTCGCCAAGAAGCTGTCCATCGGGCGTGACACGGTCAAATCCGTGGCCACCGCCGCCGGATCACAGGCCGCGATGGAGGCACTCGACGCGGGGCAGCTGTCGCTGTCAGAGGCCGCGGTGCTCAGCGAGTTCGATGACGACCCCGACGCCATCATGCGTCTGCTTGAAGTGGCCGGAACCAACCGATTCGAGCACCGGGTCGCCGAAATCCGCCAGGACCGCGCCGCCCAACAGGCCTACCAGGAAGCTGCCACCAGCTACACCGAGCAGGGATACACCGTGGTCGAGGACTTCCCCGCCTACGGGGACACGACCTGCGTGGAACTGCGCTACCTGCGCACCCCCGAGGGCGAGGCTGCCACCGACGAGCATGTCACCGACCCTGCACACTGGGCGGTCTGCCTAACCGAAGTCGAAGGCTACGTCGACACCGAGACCGGCGAACCGGTCGACGCCCACGACATCGACTGGCACGCTCGATTCAGTGCCACGGTTGCCGAGGGCAAGCGCGACCCCAGCTCGGTCACCGAAGTGGTTGTGTGGGAGGCAGATTGGCTGTGCACCGACTACGCCGCCGCCGGACTGGTCTTGTGCGAATCACTGGCTAAGCGCGTGGAAGCCCTCGCCCGCGAGGACAGCGACCACCACGCCGATGACTCCAGCGACCAGGACGCCGAAGCGCGGGAGGCCGCAGCAGCCGAAGCGGCGCGCCGCGAGCGGCGCAAGGTCATCGCGCTCAACAAGCTCGGCGAAGCCGCCCAGCAGGTGCGTCGCCAGTTCATCACCGACAAGATCCTCGCCCGCAAGACCGCCCCCAAGGGTGCGGCGATGTTCGTGGCGAGCTGCCTCACCCGCGACGTGCGCCTGATCGAGGAACACCACGGCGGGCAGATCAGCGCCGAGCTGCTCGGGGCCAGCGACTCGACAGCAGTGACGAAGATGGTGGCCGAGCTGCCCGCCACCGGCGACGGACGCGCCCAGGTGATCACGCTGGCGCTGGTGCTCGGTGCACTGGAAGCCCGTACCGGCAAGGACGCCTGGCGAGGGAGCGGCTGGGGCCACTACGTCGGAGCCGCCGAGCTGCTGCGCTTCCTGGCCGACAACGGCTACCCGCTGGCTGACATCGAGCGCGTCATCCTCGGCGAGCAAACCGACGATGCACTCTATGACTCGCTGACCGAGCAGTCCGAGCCCGCCGAGAACGACTAGCCCCCACGTCGGGAGGTGGGGCCGGTCAGCGCCGGTCCCACCTCCCGCTCGGGACCGCCATCAGCAGGACCATGGTCGCGCATTTCATCCACGAAATCGACATCGCCGCGACCAGTGCAGCGGAAGCGCCTGACGGCGCTACTGAATTAATTTTCTGACCGCTTTCTCTTTTATCAATTGTGGCCGGCGGCCCGCTCCGCGCAAGGCCACGGATACGGCCTAACGGCCCGGAAACTTTTCCACGAATCCGCTCGCAAAAGACGCTCACGGGGAAAACTTTCCGTCCGGACCTGTGCACTGCGCTGGGCCCTACGCCGGCCATGACATTGATGCGAGAAAGCGCCAAAGAACAGGCAGCGCCAAAGCTGAACAGGAGTGTGCGAACGCATGTTACGACCGATTCGAGGGTCCGATACCGGCCAGAGCCATACCGGCCGAACGGGTTGCCTTCAGCGTAATTACGCGCTGGTTTTCGCCCGGTCAAAAAGGTCACAGCTTACCCACAAATAGCCTGATAAATGTTGCCTGACACGCCGAAATTCCGATATAATCGGAATAGATAACAGCAATTCGTGACAACCCTTAAGGAGTGAGAAATGACCGCCATCACCGTCTACACAAAGCCCGCCTGTGTGCAATGCAACGCGACCTTCCGGGCATTGGACAAAGCAGGTGTGGATTACGCGAAAGTCGACATCACCGTCGACAGCGACGCCCGCGACTACGTGATGGGACTGGGCTACCTGCAGGCCCCCGTCGTGGTGGCCGGCGGACAGCACTGGTCCGGTTTCCGGCCCGACCGCATAGCTGAGGTCAGCAAAGCCCACCCGCTGAGCGCCTGATCACCTTTGACCACGACAGGAGACCCACGATGTACCAGCTATCCATCGACCACCAAGGCCGGTCGGTCACCACCACCGACCACCCCGACCGCGACGACGCTCACCGCAGCCTCATCAACTACGTCATCGGCGCCGACTACTACCTGCGCCCGCTGCCCACGCACCCCGACACCACCCGCTACGAACTGCTCGCCCTGGCCGAACCCGACAGCCGCGCCACCAGGCCGCACCACACGGGACACGCCACCATCGCCCCGGCCGGTCACGAAGCCAGCGAGACCGCCACCTACCACGCCGCCGTCGCCGCGCAGCGATGGATCGCCGACCACCACGACACCTGGCACCACGGGTCCGACACCGACCCCGGAGCGCGCTACCCGCTGGCGGTCCTCACCGCCGCCCGCGCCGAAGGCCACTGCTGGTTCACCGCTGGCACACTCTGGCGCGAAGCCGCACAGCTGGCCGGAGTCGAGCTGCCCACCGCACCCGATCAGCATGTCCTGGAGACACTGCGCCATCACGCCCTGAGCCAGGCCGGTACTCACCCCAGCCCCGCCGAGCTGGCCGCCGCCGTGCACGCCGCTTTGCCCACCGCCACCACCACCGACCAAGCCAGCGCCCTGACCTGGTGGTATGCCCTGCTGATCTGGGGGGCCACCGCATCATGACCGCCGCGCACCGCGCCCCACTGCACGTCGTCCCCGACAACGACACCGACCGGGCGGCCGCCGAAGACTTCGAGCTCAGCGCCGAACCGAGCGGCGAAACCATCGCCGCACGCTGGGAGCCGGAAAATCAGCTCCTCGGAGCCCTGCTGTGGATGCCCTACACCCGAGCGCGCACGTTCTGCGACCTCATCCCCGACATCGCCATCTGGCGGCCCATGAACCGCTGGGTCTACGAGACCATCCGCCGCGTCACCGACGCCCGCCGCGACCCCGATCCGGTCACCGTATTGGCCTACGGTCGCCAACACGCCGCCACCCAGTCGCTGGACCCCACTCGCCCCCCGACCGCCGGCCAACACCACCGACTGGCCCTGCATCTGGCCGACCTCTACACCCACACCGTCAGCGCCGCCGCAGCAGCCAACCACGCGCGCGACGTGCTCGACGAGGCGTACCGCCGTGCGGTGCGCGAACACGGAATCCGCATGCAGCAGATGGCCGACAGTGGCGCCGACCGTGCCGACCTCACCACCCACATCAGCACCGCCCGCGACGACCTCGCCGAACTGTGGCGACGCGCCGAAGCGGCCGCCCAGCCCGGATGGGACCAGCCGTGATGAGCCCCGGCCGTACCTCCACCCCGGTCAGCGTCGATCTGCGCATCGCCGCCCGCGCTGGCCAAGCGGTCCAATCCTGCGCCGCCCAGGACCACGGCCAATCCGCCCGCACCGCGCACGCCTGGATCGACACCCTGCACAACCGCGCCCGCCGCGCTGCCGAGCGGCAACGCACGCGGTCGCAGCGCTGAGCCTGCGCCCGAACCTGGGTTGTCAGCGGTCGCGCCCACAATGATTCGCAGCACCCCACCAGGAAGAAAGGGACTCGCGATGCGGCCCACCCGAGCAGCAACACTGACCGCCCTCGCCGGGGCCCTCATCCCCATCACCGGCCTGTTCGCACCCGCGCTCAGTCATGCCGGCGCCTACACCGTGGCCGCCGGCGACGAGATCGCCGTGCACTCGAACACCGGGTCCACCACCTGCACGCTGGGCTACACCTACACCGCCGGGGCCACCACCTATGGGGTCACCGCCGGCCACTGCACTCGAGGTGGCGGCTCCGCAGTATCCGACCACGACAGCGGGGCCACCGGCGCCGTCGCCGTCGCCGTCAACGACCCCGATCCGCTTTTCGACGACTTCGCGCTGATCAACTTCGGCACCAGCCGATCGGTGTCCACGATCAACGGCATGCCTGTCAGCGGCATGGGTGTTCCAGATCCCGAAATCACCGTGTGTCGCAGCGGAATCCGCACCAAGACCGTCTGTGGACAGCTCGACGGGCGGCTACTCGGCTACCAATACAGCGTGACCGGGATGCCCGAAAGCATCCCCGGCGACTCCGGAGCGCCCGTGTGGCAGCCCGCCAGCGACGGCACCGCCACCATCGTCGGTATCTGGCTAGGCGAGCACCACACCCACAGCGGCACCCGCACCGGCCGCTTCACCAGCCTGACCGAATCGCTGACCGATCTGGTCGTCGCCGGCCTGCAGCGCTGACCCCGGGAGCGGGCCGGTGCCCGTGCACTGAGAAAAGCCGGCGCGCAGCGCCGCCCACATCTATCCACCAAACCCGCGCGCTGGGCTGAGAAACAACCCCGGTCCATTCTCGCCACGGTGCCGATTGCGCGAAATACCGCCTCGCAGAACCCGTTCGGGGTGAAGGCACTTATAGTGCCAGCCACAGACGGCCCGTCACCTCGCCCGCGCCCCACCTGTCAAGCGGCGCCCGGAGGCGCCGATGCCCGCCTGCGGCGGGCGTGGGTTTGGGTAGCTGCTCACCTTTAACCGTTCAGCTGGGTCGCCCAGTGTGACCGACGGGGCCCCGTCACGCGCAACCCACACCCGCGCCGAACTGCGCAGGCCGAGTGAACTTTTCGGCCCAACGCCAGCTCGCCAGGGCGCTGCGCGCCGGCTCGCGCGGGCCGAAAACCCTGCTCCGCTCGTCACGGCCTCTTCGGGGTTGCGCGCGCCACCCCGCCGGTCCCCCGCACCCCCAGCGCTAACCGGCGCACCCACCCCGTACACGAACGGAGAACACCATGACCAAGATCGCCATCCCCGAGTCGCACATCGGCATCCCCGCCGGAGCGATCTCCCAGGCCTACGTACGACTGCGCGGCGCCCAACAGCCCGACATCAGCGTCCATCACGCCCACACCGACATCGCCCGCGTCACCCTCACCTGGGGACGCATCCTGTTCACCTTCTTCAACACCCAAGCAGCCCAGGGCGTGCTGGAAGCCTTCGGAGCCGCCCGCCAGGCGCTGGCCGGGCTCCCCGACAACCTCGCCCCGCGCGACCAACAGCCCTACGACGGGCCCGCCATCGGCGTCGACTGGACCCGACGCCCGCCCTACGCCGTCACCCGCCGCGAAGCCCTCACCCCCGACAAGCGACGCACCATCCGCTGGGTCGAGGTCTACATGCGGCCCGTGACATTCCAGATCGTCGACCTCGCCGCCTACCGCAGCGCTGTCGAAGTCCTCCAACTCGCCCACAAAACAGCCGCCGCCGTCTGCCTCGACGGAGACCAACACCGCTTCGATCCCACCGACGCCAGCTACCGCCCGACCCGGTGATCCACAGGGGCCGCACTTATCCACAACCGGGAGTGCGGCCCCTCCCGCCACCGCCTCCTGGCGGCGATCATCGGAACATGACCATCACCTGGGCAGTGACCAGCAGCGGCCACCGCAGCGAGCAGACCATCATCGGTCTCGGCGACAACCCCGCCCACGCACGCATCCGGCTCACGGCCGCCACCGCGGCCCTGATCGCCCGCGCCGGCGATGACGAATGGCCGCGCTACACACTGCACCTCGGAGCCGACATCGCCGCCATCATCCAGACCGGCCATGCCGTCGACGGCAGCCCCGACCACACCGGCACCGCCGAGCTCCTCGCCTGCCTGCACCACGACAGCCCCCACCCCTTCACGCCGTAACCCCCGCACACCACACCGGCGCGGTGCGGTGTCTTCGCCGTGCGCGGTCGCCGGGGCACTAGGTGCGACCGGCGGAGGCCCGCCTGCGGCGGGCGTGGTCCGTAGCCCCTCACCTATAACCGTTCAGCTGGGTCGCCCAGTGTGACCGACGAGGCCCCGTCACGCGCAACCCACACCCGCGCCGAACTGCGCGGGCCGAGTGACCTTTTCGGCCCAACGCCAGCTCGCCAGGGCGCTGCGCGCCGGGCTCGCGCGGGCCGAAAACCCTGCTCCGCTCGTCACGGCCTCTTCGAGGTTGCGCGCGCCACCCCGCCGGTCCCCCGCAACCCCAGCGCTAACCGGCGCACCCAACCCGTACACGAACGGAGAACAACCATGACCACCCACACCGACCTCCTCGCCGGCGGCCGCCACACCTACTGGCTGGGCGAACGCCTCGCCGCCATCGCCACCGACCTGCTCTACTTCGTCGAACCCGGCCACGAGGAACTGCACCCCGACGGCATCCCCGACGGGCTGACCATCACCGCGCACCGCCGCAACCACACCTGGGGCTCCACCGCCCAGGTCTGGGCCCGAGACCCCCAGGGAGTCCTGCAGGCCAGCGCCGAATCCAGCGCCGCACACCCCGACCTCGGCCGCTCCTTCTCCGCACGCACCCGCCACTTCCGCGGCGGCGGCCTGCTCTGGACCCACACCGCACCCGTCGTCACCGATGAACCGATCAACCCGCTGGACCCCTGGAGCTACGCCGCTGTTGGCCGCCACCTCTACCAGCTGCGCCCCGAATACCGCCTCGACGGCGCACCCCTATGGCAGCTCCGCACCGACGACCTCGACACCGAGCACCCCCGCTTCGCCGGCATCGACTCCGCCACCACCCACATCGCCGAGTTCCTCGAACCCGCACCCGCACCGACCCGACGGCGCCGCGGCACCCGTAGCGCCTAACACCCACACCACGCCGGCGGCCGCCAACCCACCGCGGCCGCCGGCACCTCCCCTCCCGCACCACCGAAAGGACCCGACAATGAGCGAGCACGCCACCACCCCCGCAGGCGAGACGACACCCCTGCGACGCGACGGAAACGCCCACTACTACAACCAGATTGACCCGCCAGCAACACATTTCATCGAACAGACCGTGGCAGTGCACCTACGGCTCTCCGGCGACGGCACCCGCTGGATCGTCGACGGCCCCAGCGTCGACGGCCACCCGCTCGACAGCACCTACCGCGATCTAAGCGCCACCAACTCCGAATGCGCCTGCAGCCAGCCCAAGGAATGCACCCGGCTCCGCGACCACGCCGACACCCTGCCGCTACCCACCGGCGCCGAACTGCTCACGATGCTCGCCGCCGCCCTCGACGCACCCGCCGAGCTCATCACCGCCGAACAAGCCAGCAGCTGGGCCGGGCGCACCCTCACCGCCGACGAGCTCGACCGCCTCTCCGAAGCGATCCCGCACTCCTCAATCCCCGACGCCATCGACACCATCGCCGCCAGCTGGGACTAAAACTCAGCACCACGGGCCCGGTCACCCACCCCAGGGTGACCGGGCCCCCCTTTTCCTCCGGTCCTACCCGTCCGCAGCAGCCCCTCCGGGGCCCCTGGCGAACGTCCGATATCCGTAACCCCTCACCTATCTACCTGTCAGCAGCCGCCCAGCCTGACCGCAGGACCCCGAGCCGGCTCAACCCACACCCGCGCCGAACTGCACAGGCCGAGTGACCTTTTCGGCCCTGCCAACTCGCCGAAGGCGCTGGCGCGCCCGGCTCGCGCACGCCGAAAACCCTGCTCCGTCCCGGCGCGGCCTCTGCGGGGTTGACCCGCCCCACCCCACGGTCCACAACGCGGCCGCACTGACCGGCGCACCGCCGGTCACCAACAGTGAGGACCCACCATGTTTGACCCGTTCGACAAGATCGCCGTACCCACCACCGCCGGCACCTACGTCATCGCCCTGTACTACGACATCGACGCCGCCGCACCCGATTACAGCGACGACGGCGGATTCGTCTATCTCGGCACCGCCCGCACCATCAGCGCTCAACTGGGCGACGCCGCCCATGACGTCGCCGCCCTGCTGCGCCAGCACACCGCCGCCAATGACTCCCTCAACGACCATGAGTACCGGTCCGCGGCCGCCCTCTGCCGCTACCTGTGGCTGACCCGCGGACTCACCGGCATCCTGGAAGTCACCCGCAGCGGCGACCGCTACGGCACCGCCGAGCCCAGCGCCGACCGCTACCGCAGCATCGACGGTCTGGCCTGGGCGCCCGCCGACGCGACAGCACCCCTGGACTACACACGTGGCACCGTGGCCGCCTACGACGCGTGGGCCAACGGCGAGGTCTACGGCTACACCGTCGTCGCCCCCGACGGCCGAGACGTCGCCTCCTGCTGGGACTTTTACGCCGACCCCGACGAGCCGATCACCGCTGACGCTCCCCCCGGCCTGGCCATCATGGTCGCCGAGGCGCGCGAGGAGATCGACCAGGACGTCGAAGCACGGACGGCCCAGGCCAACACCATCGGGTCCGGATTCATCGGGCTCATCTAAAAACACTGTCCCGGCGAGCCGGCCACCGCGACATCCACCGGTGGCCGGCCGCCCTACAGCGACCCACCGCGTGCTGGCGGCCGCCCTGGCGGGCGCCGGATGCCCGCCTGCGGCGGGCGTGGGTTGGGTAGCTACTCACCTTTAACCGTCAGCAGGGGTCGCAGCCTAATCGGCCGGGGGCCCGACCGGTCAACCCACACCGAGGCCGAACTACGCAGGCCGAGTGACCTTTTCGGCCCTATCAAGCTCGCTGCCGCTCGCGGGCCGAAAACCCTGCTCCGTCCGGCGTCGGCTCTTCGGGGTTGACCGCCCACCCTCACCCGATTGACCGCTCCCCAGCGCTGACCGGCGCACCACTCACCACGAGAAACGGGAGAACAACAATGGACCACGCATTCGAACTCGCCTTCGACCTTCTCGCCGAAGCCGCCGACCGCATCCAGCACCAGCAGTACGGCATCACCCGGAACCTGCACCACAACCACGGACCGATCCAGCTGACCACCGTCCACGAGTACAGCCCCGAACAGGGACACCACCTCGTCCTGCTCGCCAACGACGACTACGGACTCCTGGCCGCCATCGAAGCCACCGCACCCGACCTCGACACCACCCCCGACACCCGCATCCAGAAAGTCCGGGCCGGCGACCTGACCTTCCACGCCGTGCCCGGCACCTGGTCCTACCGCGCCACTGGCGCCCACACCTACACCCTGACCGCCGGAATCGGCGACGAGCCGATGTGGACCCTCACCATCGACCACGCACCCCTGGCCCTGGCCTACGACGACCTCCACCAGGCCATCGACGACGTGCTCACCACCGAACCCGTCGCCGCATAACCGATCTGCGGCCGGGCCCGCCACCACCAGGCGGGCCCGGCCCCATCCACCCACTGAAAGGACCCACCATGACCAACACCAACGACGCCGACTGGCAGGCCGACTGGGCAATCGAGATCGACCGAGGCCGCCTGACCCTCGACGGCAGCCTGGTCGACGCCATCAACGCCCTCACCCGCGCACAGCAGGCGCTGGCCACCTTGACCAGCACACACGTCTACGACACCGAGTTCGCCGAGAACCCCCAAGGCGACGACAGCGCCTCGTTCCTGTCCGACAGCCTGCGCAACACCCGAGCCGCCTACCACATCGCTCACCGCGTCATCGAGGACGAACGCACCTGAGACGTCAGGGGCCGGGCCCACCGCCACCTGGTGGGCCCGGCTCCGCAGTCCAGACAACAGCTCTGCACCAACACATCTCGACCACGGAGGCCCGACAATGCGAACCGCTCCACACCCACAATATGCGTTGCAAGGCGTATTCCCTCAGAGTAGTATCAACGTATGTTGATCGACTGGTCCGACGAGTTCAACACCTGGCTCGATCGGCTTGAAGATCACGCCCACAACGACCCGATCAGCGCCCGCCGACTCGACTACATCACCGCACAACTGCAGCACCTCCAAGAACTCACCGACGCACCCGAAGAAGACACCGCCCACCTGCGCCGCGTTCGTCAATCCAAGACCTATCCCGTCTGGCGACTGGCCCACCCCTACGACCCCGACATCGCCGTGCGGCTCATCGTGTGGTTCCCCGACGACGAACACGCCGTCATCGCCCTCTTCGCCGGCGACAAAGCCCGCATCGGAAACGCCTTCTACAACAGCGTCGGAACCCGAGCCGACGCCGCCATCGAGACCTGGAAACGCAGAAAGGACACCCAATCATGACTGTTGAAGATCGCGGCGGGGCCCGCCTCAAGAAGCTGCTCGCCGACCCCGACCGCGCCGAGCGCGTCGCCCACATCCGCCAGCAGATGCGCGAGGACGACCGCGCCTACGCCATGAACCTGGCGCTGATCCGCCGCGCCGCCGACCTCACCCAAGTCGAACTCGCCCGACGCCTGGGAGTCGGACAAGCCGCGGTGTCCAAAGTCGAACGCCAACACGACCTTCTGCTGTCCACCCTGTCCAGCTACGTCGCCGCCGCCGGCGCCAACGCGCGCATCGTCGTCACCGTCGGAGACCGCGACCTGGAATTCGACCTCGCCACCCTGGCCGACGCAGCGCCACCGGAACAGTAATCAGTCGCACCCGAGGGCACCCGCCAGCGAGCGACGCTGGCGTGGTGCCCCTCGTTCATCGTCGAGCCTCGGCGCTGCGGCCCGATGCGCCGGCGCACTAGGTGCGACCGCCGGATGCCCGCCTGCGGCGGGCGTGGGTTGGGTAGCTACTCACCTTTAACCGTCAGCAGGGGTCGCAGCCTAATCGGCCGGGGGCCCGACCGGATCAACCCACACCGACGCCGAACTCCGCAGGCCGAGTGACCTTTTCGGCCCTATCAAGCTCGCTGCCGCTCGCGGGCCGAAAACCCTGCTCCGTGCGCCGTCGGCTCTTCGGGGTTGACCGCCCACCCTCACCCGATTGACCGCTCCCCAGCGCTGACCGGCAGCGCACCGAAAGGGGAAACGTCATGTCCATCACCACCGCCATCATCACCACCGACTGCATCGCCACCATCGACCAGCCCGTCGATTGCCTCCTCGACGCCATGATCGAAGCCCAGAACCGCGTCGGACAGATCACCTGGGACGACATCGCCGCCGAGCGGGCCCACGGCACCTACCGCAACCCCGCAGGAGCCACGGCCCCCATCACCGTCGTCGACACCAGCACCACCACCGACCTGCTCGACACCATCCGAACCTGGATGCAGCACGCCTAGCCGCAGCGCCGCCCGGCCCGGCCCCGCCTCGCGCGGGGACCGGGCTACCGGCGTCTTCCGGGATCACACCTCACCAGCAGCAGCGGCCGCCCTGGCGGGCGCCGGATGCCCGCCTGCGGCGGGCGTGGGTTGGGTAGCTACTCACCTTTAACCGTCAGCAGGGGTCGCAGCCTAATCGGCCGGGGGCCCGACCGGATCAACCCACACCGACGCCGAACTCCGCAGGCCGAGTGACCTTTTCGGCCCTATCAAGCTCGCTGCCGCTCGCGGGCCGAAAACCCTGCTCCGTGCGCCGCCGGCTCTTCGGGGTTGACCGCCCACCCTCACCCGATTGACCGCTCCCCAGCGCTGACCGGCGCACCACTCACCACGAGAAACGGGAGAACACCATGACCACCACCACCGCCACACCCACCGTGCCCACCACCGTGTACCACTCAACGAGGCCCCCGCAAGTTTCCTCGGCTTCAACCGCGCCGCGCCCGCGCGGCTGCGCGCCGCCGCAACTTTCAACCTGCCCATCCCCACCGACACCCGACCACAGCAGACCGCCATCAGCGCCGCACTTGAGCGCATCTTCGACGAGCTCAACTGCGAACCCACCACCACCTGGGCCACCGGATGGCGCCACGCCGGACACCGCAGCCTGTCCGTCGGCGACGTCGTAGTCATCGGCGAAACCGCCTGGGCCGTCGCCTCGGTGGGCTGGAACCCCGTGTCCACCGACGAACTCACCGCAGCCATTGATCGGTCCTGACCACCCGATCGGGCCCCGCCACGGCGCGGGGCCCGATCACCACCCCAGCTCACCCATCACCCATCCTTGAAAGGACACCACCATGGGCCAATACTTCAACCCCGTCATCGTCGACCCCACGGGCCGACCCCTGGCCGCCCTCAACCCCGCCACCTACGGCGCCGGACCCAAACTGTCCACCCACACCCACGCCGACTCCCCGCTCATGACCGCCGTGGAAATACTGCTCACCCTCGACGGCGGCGCCCGCCTGGTCTGGGCCGGCGACTACGAGGACCCCGACGACGACCAGGATGCGCTGTATTGGCTCGTCGAACCCCAGCATTTCGTGTGCTTCGCCGGTCTCATCGACCCCGACGAGCCAGTCACCCCCAACGCTGAAGCGCCCGCAGCACTGCCGGCCCACCGGTACATCTGCAACCCCGACAAGCGCCAGTACCTCGACAAAGACCACTTCGGTGTCGACGACTACGGCATCCGGCGCTCCCCCCTGCCCTGGCTCACCGCCGAAGGCGGCCTCGCCACACAGAGACGCCACACCACCTGGGCCCGCGACCGCATCTACCTCGCAGCCCAGCACCCAGGCCCCGGATGGACCGAAGTGCCCGCCCTGCTCTGGGTCTGACCAACCACCAGCCCGCCCGGGTCCGCGCAGCCGCGCGGGACCGGCGGGCCTGCGGTGTCTTCCGGTCCGCCGCCCCCCTGTCGGCCGGCGCGCCCGGAGGCGCGGAGGCCCGCCTGCGGCGGGCGTGGTCCGTAGCCCCTCACCTATAACCGTTCAGCTGGGTCGCCCAGTGTGACCGACGAGGCCCCGTCACGCGCAACCCACACCCGCGCCGAACTGCGCAGGCCGAGTGACCTTTTCGGCCCAACGCCAGCTCGCCAGGGCGCTGCGCGCCGGCTCGCGCGGGCCGAAAACCCTGCTCCGCTCGTCACGGCCTCTTCGAGGTTGCGCGCGCCACCCCGCCAGTCCCCTGCACCCCAGCGCTAACCGGCGCAGCAAATACCGCAGACGAACGGAGAACAACCATGACCTACCCCCTCGACGACTTCTGGGCCAACGTCGACGCCGCCCTGACCCGCTGCGCAGAGGCCACCACCGTCGAAGACGTCATCACCATCCTCAACGAACACTTCAACCCCTCCAGCGGCGCCGCATTCTTCGGCGGCTCCGGGGGCGACACCCAGCTCCTCGACAAGCTCTACTGGGACCGAGCCGACAACACCTGGCGGGTCGTCCGCTACGACGCCCCCTACTACTGGTGCCTGGCCGACACCAACGGCGACCTGCTCACCTACATCGAAGGCGACGTCTACCGAGGCAACACCATGACCGACTAACCCACCGCCCCCGGCCGGTGTCCGCGCAGGGTGCGGGCACCGGCTGGTGTGGTGTCTTCCGGTACGCGGTCGCCGGCGCACTAGGTGCGACCGGCGGATGCCCGCCTGCGGCGGGCGTGGTCCGTAGCCCCTCACCTTTAACCGTTCAGCTGGGTCGCCCAGTGTGACCGACGAGGCCCCGTCACGCGCAACCCACACCCGCGCCGACCTGCGCAGGCCGAGTGACCTTTTCGGCCCTATCAAGCTCGCTGCCGCTCGCGGGCCGAAAACCCTGCTCCGCTCGTCACGGCCTCTTCGAGGTTGCGCGCGCCACCCCGCCGGTCCCCCGCAACCCCAGCGCTAACCGGCGCACCCAACCCGTACACGAACGGAGAACAACCATGGAGATCGACTACGGCCTGGCCTGGGACTTCCTCGACGACCACGACAGTCGGCCCTACCAACTGCGCTTCCGCCGCAACGGGTGGTTCGACGACACCGGCCAACTCATCGCCGTCGTCGCCAAGTTCGACCACCCCGACAACGGACACACCCTGCCCATCAGCCGAGCCGACGTCGACTTCAACGACGTCGAGCAGGCCATCGACGGCTGGCAGAACTGGGCCCGAATCACCGACTCCACCGTCAGTCTCGCCGCCATCCGCCGCCGCCTCACCGCCGCCGGGCTCGTCTAACCCCACCCCCAGAAAGGAACCCACCATGAGCGCATTCATCGTCGACCCCGAACACATCCACGTCCTGCTCTGGGCCGCCAGCCGGCCCACCAGCCCCTACGGACCCCTGGTCTGGTACTACGACAACCCCAGCCGAGAAGGCCGGCTCACCGACGACGCAATCGACACCGTCGGACAGATGCTTGTCGACGAGAACGCCGCCTCCGTCAACTACCGCTACGACGAAGACGACGCCTATATCTACGCCTACCAGCGGCCCCGCCACACCACCTGGAGTGGTGTCGAGCTGATCAAAGCTCTGCACTGCTACGAATACCAGTCCTGCGAGCACCCCGGCTGGCGCACCAGCCAAGCCCACTCCTTCTGCCGCGCCCTCGAACGCCGCCTCATCGGCGAACTGCCCGGCTACGACGACGCGCCCTGGGCCATCAGCAGCCTCGACACCCCCGCCGCCGAACGACGGGCCGACACCCACCCCGGCACCTAAC
>JAFDWN010000038.1 GCA_018268465.1 Actinomycetota bacterium | reverse complement strand
ACAGCCGATCCGTGGATCGAGGTTAAGGTTGAGCGAGTCCAGAAGGGAGTCGGAATGCCCGACCAGTCCGCTCAGCCGACGGCGACGATGCCCGCCGCGTTCATCGGCCACGGCAGCCCGATGAACGCGCTGGAGGTGAACAGGTACACCGCCGCATGGCGGGCATTCGGCGAAGCAGTGCCGCGTCCGCGCGCCATTCTGGTCGTCAGCGCGCACTGGTACATCAACGCGACGGCGGTGACTGCCATGCCCCGGCCGCGGACCATTCACGACTTCTACGGTTTCCCCCAGGAGTTGTTCGACGTCGAGTATCCCGCACCCGGCCTTCCGGAACTGGCCGACGAGATCGCCGAGATCGTCAAGCCGACGTGGGTGGGCGCCGATATGGACAGCTGGGGTATCGACCACGGCACCTGGTCGGTGCTGACACACACCTTCCCGGATGCCACCATCCCCGTCGTTCAGCTGTCCATCAACGCCTACAAGCCGCTGGACTACCACCTCGACCTCGGTGCGCGGCTCTCGGCGCTGCGCGAACGCGGCGTACTCATCGTCGGCAGCGGCAACATCGTGCACAACCTGGCCGCCATGAGCTGGCAACTGGGCGACACCGGATTCGACTGGGCCGCCCGATTCGACGACGCCGCGCGCGACGTGCTCACCAGCGATCCGACCGACGCCCTGCAGCTGCTTGGCCATCGCGACTACCAGGCCGCCGTGCCCACCCCCGACCACTTCATCCCGATGCTCTACGTCGCGGGCACGGCCGCGGCCGCCACCGATGCGCTCGACGTGCTCGTCGGCGGCCACTCCTACGGCTCGCTGTCGATGACCTCGTACACCGTCGGCATGCCTGCCGCCGTGGAGACGTCCGATGCGGGCGGCGCCGCGCCGTCCGACAGCGATCTGCCCGCCGATCAGTGCAACATCTGAGCCGGCCGAACCCGACGGCCGGTCAGCTCACGGGCGTCAGCGGCCCGCCCATGATGTTGCCGACGATCCCGCGAATAACGTTGGAACCGTCTTCCTTTCGAAGTTCCTCATACCAGGCGGCCGTGGTCTGCGGATCCTTGGCATGCGTGACGTCGCACCGTTTGCGGGCCCGCAGCACCAGGTCGCCCGCCCGCTCGGCACGGCTGGACTGGTATGCGGCCAACGCGGCGGCCACGTCGTCGGGGTGATCCTTGAACGCCCACTGCAGCGCCACGGCGTCTTCCATCGCAGAACAGCCGCCCTGGCCGATGTCGGGCGTGGTGTTGTGGGCGGCGTCGCCGAGGACCGCGACGCGACCCTTGACCCAGGTGTGGAACGGATCGAGGTCGAGGATCTCGACCCGGTTGGTGGTCATCGGGTCGAGACGATCGATGAGCGCTTGCACTCCGGGCGCCCAGTCCGCGAAATGGCTGCGCAGCACCTCGCGCGCACTTCCCTTTTCGTACGGCTCGCCCTGCGGCTCCACCACGTCGAAGAAGAAGTAGAACCGGCCGCCGGCGACGGGCATCACCGAAACCCGTTTCCCCTCACCCACATACGTGGTCCACTCGGTGGCAGGACCGATCGCGTCGTCGACATCGACGAGTCCGTTGAAGTTCACATAGCCGGCGTAGCGCCGTGTCACGGGGCCGCCGAGGATGTACTCGCGGGTGATCGAACTGGCCCCGTCCGCACCGATGATGACGTCAGCGGTGACGGTGGATCCGTCGGCGAAGGTCGCCGTCGCCAGGTCGGGACCGTCCTGCACCGAGATCATCTTCATCCCGAAGTTGATCTCGTCGACGCCGTAGGCCTCCATGAGCATCAGCTGCAATTCGGCGCGGGCGATGGGATACGGCCGTTGGCCGACCTCGTCGATGAGCGGCTGTAACGAGAACCGGCACATCGTTTCTCCGCTGCGGGCGTCGAGGTAGCTCATCGTCTCGACGATGCCGCCGAGTTCGGCGGTCTTCTCTTCCAGGCCGAGGTAGTTCAGGCATTTCACCCCGTTTGACCACACCGAGATCGCGGCGCCCACCGGTTTGTTCTCGGTGACCCGTTCGTAGACCTCTGTGTCAATCCCGATCTGCCGCAACGCGATAGCGGCGCTCATACCGCCCATGCCCGCGCCGATGATGACCGCCTTCAAACGATGTTCCTCCGTTCGGCTCGCCGCACCGTACGTCCAGCGTATGGGTGCGCGCGCGATTTCGCGCTTCGAGCGCGGCGGACTATCCGCGGCCGACGTAGGGCATCGCCCTGGCCATCACGGTGATCGTCGGCACCGCCACGTCGAGCGGGAGTTCGGCGATGTGCGCCACCGTCCGGGCGACATGGGCGGCGTCCATGGTGGGTTCGGCCATCCGGGTTCCGTTGGCCTGCAGTGCCTCGACTCCGATGTTCGCGGTCATCGCGGTGGCGGCGTTGCCGATGTCGATCTGCGTGACCGCGACGTCCAGATCGCGCAGATCCAGCGCCATCGAGGCGGTCAACCCGCTGATGGCGTGTTTGGTGACGGTGTAGGCCAGACTGTTCGGCCGGGGCCGGTGCGCCGAGATGGATCCGTTGTTGATGATCCGCCCGCCGCGTGGGGTCTGGGCCAACATGACCTTCACCGCCGCCCTGGCACAGAAGACCGAGCCGTCGACGTTGGTCTGCCAGGTCGTGCGCCATCCGTCGTCGGACAGCTCGGCGACGGACGCGGACGGGCCGAACACCCCGGCGTTGTTGAAGAGGACGTCGACCCGCCCGAACACCCGGACCGTCTCGGCGAACAATGCCTCCACCGACGACGGGTCGGTGACGTCGGTGGGTACGACCAGCGCCTGCGGATGCTCGCCGGCGGCCTGCACGAGGGTTTCGCGGCGGCGCCCGGCGAGAACCACGCGATGGCCCCTGCCCAAGAATTCACGTGCGGTCTCGCGACCCAATCCGCTGCCGGCTCCTGTGACCACGACCACCTGACTCATGCCGGCCATTATCGCCATCGGCGCACATCCGAGCCGCGGCACGTCGAGATCGACGGGCTCGCGGTGCGATGGTGCCGAACCCCCACGAAACTCCTACGCTGGGTTCATGCCTGGTCGGGCCAACGTTCGCAGGTCACCGGCACGCCACGAGCGGCACGGGGGCCCGGCGCGCGTCGAGACCCGGCGTCGAATCCACCGAGTCGTTATGCTGGCGCCTTCCGATGACCGCGGTGCCGCGTCACGGGGCAGTCTCCAGTGAGGAAGGACCATGGCCACTGACGCCGGCGTGCCGACGCCCACGACGCCCAAGCCCTCCCCCGGACACATCCGGCTGACTTCGCATGCCGGCGCGTCCGGCGCGCTGCCGATCCGCTGGGGCGCGCCGTCGGCCGCCGAACGGGGTCCGCTGATCGGAACCACCACCAAGCGCGCGCACCGCAACGTAATCGGCACCCACAGCGGCTCCTACAGCGTCTACCGCGCATTGGCGATCGCCTCGGGGGCGTTGTCGCGCCACCACCGGGCCGATCTGACCAACACCGCCCCCACCGACGTCATCGGCCCGTACTCGCAGTGGGGCGATCCAGGCGCGATCGTCAGCCTGGACCCGTGGGGTGCGATGGTCGCCGAGGTGTTCGCCGCCGAATTGGCGTCCGGACACGACATCCGCCCGACGATCGCCGTGACCAAGGCGCATGTGATCCTTCCCGAGATCACCGAGGCCATCCAGAAGGGACGGCTGCGCCCGGACGGTGCCGTGCTGCTGGCCAGCGGCGCGGCATTGGTTACCAAGGCCGCCGTCGAACCCGTCTGGTACCTGCCCGGCGTCGCGCAGCGCTTCGGCTGCAGTGAGACCGACCTACGCCGGGTGCTCTTCGAGGAGACCGGCGGGATGTACCCGGAACTGGTGACCCGTTCGGATCTGGAGGTCTTCCTTCCGCCCATCGGCGGACAGACCGTCTACATCTTCGGCGACCCGGGCGACCTGGCGAACCCCGCCGTCGAGCTGACCGCCCGGGTGCACGACGAGTGCAACGGGTCGGACGTGTTCGGCTCGGACATCTGCACGTGCCGGCCCTACCTGACCCATGCGATCGAGGAGTGCATCCTCGGCGCGCAGCGCGGCGGCGTCGGGCTGGTCGCCTACTCACGCAAGGAAGGCCGCGCCCTCGGCGAGGTCACCAAGTTCCTCGTCTACAACGCGCGCAAACGGCAGGAGGGCGGCGACACCGCCGACCAGTACTTCGCCCGCACCGAATGTGTGGCCGGTGTGCAGGACATGCGCTTCCAGGAGTTGATGCCCGACGTGCTGCACTGGCTGGGCATCCGCAAGATTCATCGGCTCGTGTCGATGAGCAATATGAAGTACGACGCCATCACCGGATCGGGCATCGACGTGGGCGAGCGGGTCAACATTCCCGACGACCTGATCCCGCCCGACGCCAGGGTGGAGATCGACGCGAAGATGGCCGCCGGGTACTTCACGCCGGGCCCGGTGCCCGGCGCCGACGAACTGAAGAAGGCGAAGGGCCGGGGACTGGTCTGATGAGCCCGGCCGGCATGACTTCCCTACCCGACACCGAACGGCCAGACGGCGCTGCCGCCGCGCTGCGGGACACCGCGGCGGTGCGCGAGCGGGCGCGCCAGCTGCTGGACCGGGCCCGCGCCGGCGCCTCACCGTGGTTCAGCGTGCACGATGCCGCCCTGCCTGCCGCGGCAGCCACCGTGGCCGCGGTCACCCGGTCCCGGTATCCCGACCTCGCCATCCCCTACCACAGTCGCTGGCGTCACTTCGAGGCCGGCGGTGTGGACCGCACCGCCGACCTCGACGCCCGGCTGGTGTCGGCGAGCGTGCGGGACCGTGCCCGCGTGACGATCGACCTGGCGGTGGTCAGCGTGCTGCTCGACGCGGGCGCGGGTCCCGACTGGCATTTCGACGAACCCGGCACCGGACTGCGCTTCGCCCGTTCGGAGGGCCTCGGGGTGGCGAGTTGGCACGCCTTCGTCGGCGGCCTCTTCTCCGGCGACATCGACCATCCGCTCCAAGTCGACGCCGTCGGCCTGCGTCGGCTCGACGCCGCCACCCTGGCCCAGGCGTTCCAGGCCGGCCCGTCGGCTCCGCTGGTCGGCCTCGACGGCCGCGTGCGGGTGCTGCACCGGCTCGCCGATGTCCTGACCGAGCAGCCCGAGGTGTTCGGTCACGACGCCCGGCCGGGCGGACTGTTCGACGCACTGTGCGCGCACACCGAAACCATTGCCGCGCAGGATATCCTGTCGCAGTTACTCAGTTCGATGTCGGCCATCTGGCCCGCGGCCAACGCCATCGGCGGCCTGCCGCTCGGCGACTGCTGGCGGCATCCGGCCGTCTCAGGTCCGGGCCTGACGGCGGGTTGGATGCCCTTCCACAAACTCTCGCAGTGGCTGAGCTACTCACTGCTCGAACCGTTCGAATGGGCCGGGGTACGGGTCGTGGGCCGCGACGGACTCACCGCCCTGCCCGAATACCGCAACGGCGGTCTGCTGCTCGACACCGGAATCCTGCGGGTGCGCGACCCCGCGATGTCCGCTCACGTGTGGGCGGTGGACGACGAGATGATCGTGGAGTGGCGCGCGTTGACCGTGGCTCTGCTCGACGAACTCGCCCCGCTCATCAGGGCCGAACTGGGCGTCGACGCCGACACGATGCCGCTGGCGTGCGTGCTCGAGGGCGGAACCTGGGCCGCCGGCCGCGCCACCGCGCAGGAGTTGCGCGGCGGCCTGCCGCCGTTGACCATCCACAGCGACGGCACGGTCTTCTGAGGGAATCCATGGGAAACGTACACCTGGTCGAACATCCACTGGTGCAGCACAAGCTGACGCTGATGCGGCGAAAAGAGGCGTCGACCAACAGCTTCCGCCGCCTCGTCAACGAAATCTCGGCGCTGATGGCCTACGAGGTGCTCCGGGACATCCCGATGCACGAGATCGAGATCGACACACCGCTGGAACACACCACCGGCCGTGTCATCGACGGCAAGAAGCTGGTGTTCGTCTCCATCCTGCGTGCGGGAACGGGCATCCTGGACGGCATGCTCTCGGTGGTGCCCGGCGCGCGCGTCGGGCATATCGGACTCTATCGTGACCCCAAAACCCTTGTGGCCGTTGAGTACTACTTCAAGATGCCGGGTGATCTGCATGAACGCGACGTGGTCGTGGTGGATCCGATGCTGGCCACCGGCAACTCGGCCGTGGCCGCCGTGGACCGGCTCAAAGAATGCGCACCGAAGTCCGTCAAGTTCGTGTGCCTGCTGACCTGCCCCGAAGGTGTCGCCGCGATGCAGGACGCGCACCCCGACGTGCCGATCTACACCGCCGCGATCGACCGGGAACTCGACGCGCACGGGTACATCGTGCCCGGACTCGGCGACGCGGGAGACCGCATCTTCGGAACCAAGTAGGGCGCCGCTCCTCGGCGATGCGCTATCGCATGCCGGCGCCCGACGGATGGCCGCCCGTGGTGCGCAATGTGGTCATGATCGGCGCGGGGCGCGCGGCGATCCGGTCGAGGATGCGGATGTTGGCGACCACGTCGCGGCTCTCGCGCGCGGCAATCTCGGCGATCACCTCGTCGATGACACCGGCCAGGCTCGGCGGTCGATAGATCGCCTCCGCCTGTGCCGCGACGTGCCGGTCGCGGGCCCAGATCCACACGCCGTGGCTGAACCGCGGGGTGGCGGCCAGCACGGTCGCGAAGCGCCACGCACTGTCGCGCAGATTCCTTACGGCGACGTCGATCAGGAACGTCTCGCTCTGCGCCAGGACGGTGTACAGGTCGGCCAGGGCGGGTGAGATCTCGTGGATGCCGTCGAGGGTGGCGTTGACCTGGCCGGCCAGCACCGCGTTGATCCGGTCGAAGTCACCGTGCAGCGTGTGCAGGCGTGCGCCGGGGGCGACCTCATGGGACGCGATGCCGAGGTCGAGGTCGATGTGCGCGTTGATGCCGGACAGCATGTGCTGCAGGACAATCGGGTCGTGCCGCACTGCCGCGTCGAACGCGACCAGCCAGGACTGCGGAGCAGGCGGGAAGCGGCCCGGGTGAAAGTAGCCGTTGAGTGCGGCGAAGTACCGCCCGGCGAACGCGACGTCGAACCGCTCCATGCGCGGGCCGTCGTCGAACACGCCGTCGGACACCGCCGCACCGACGGCCAGGGTGATCCGCTTGTACAAGGCCGCGAAGTAGCCCAGTCTGCTCGCGTTGGCGATCGACCACGCGATGATCGCATCGATCGCGTCGACCGTGGCCGCGATCGTGGTAACAGTGCCGATGACAGGCAGCGGTGTGCCGGACACCCGCGCACTGTCGGGCGGGCCCGGGTGCGGTGTCGGCGGGTTCACCCGTCCCAGTGTGGCGGGCGCCACGAGCACCGTCGTGAGTAGCGACCTACTCGTCTCCGGCCGGGCGTGCCCGGTCGGAGATGTGGCACTCACCGGCCCGTCCAGCCCCGCCGCCGCAATCGGGTAGTGCGGTACTCGGGTGCGCCGGCCCCCCGCGATCTAGCGTCGAGAACACGGCGCATGTCCGCCGACTCGACACGAGGGGGTAATGCAATGACCACCAAGGCTCCCGGCAAACCGACGGCAGCGGCGAAACCCGCCGCGGCGGGCAAGACGGCCAACGGAGACGGCGGCGACGAGTACGTCGAGGCCGCGCCGCTGCACTACTGCTCGGCGCCGCCCGCACCCGAAGTCGCGCTGCCACCCGGCGTCGCCGTCAACTCCGATCGGGAACGCGCCATCATCGCGACGAAGCGAAAGTGGGTGAACCGCACGATCCTGCACTACGCGTTCTTCGCGACCGGACCGTGGGCGGTGCCCCAGGAGCAGGCCGCAGTGATACGCAAGGCCTTTCAGGTCTGGCAGGAGGTCCCGATCGGCGTCCAGTTCGCGGAGGTGACCGACACCCGCGAGGCCGAGATCCGCATCGGCTACCTCCTGGGCGACGGGTCGTGGTCCTACCTCGGCCGCGACATCCTCGACCGTCCGCTGAACGAGCGGACGATGAGCTTCGGCTGGCGACTCGATCGCGACGCCTACGGCCTGACCACCGCCGTCCACGAGATCGGCCACACCCTGGGGATGCCCCACGAGCACCAGAACCCGTTCGCCGGAATCGTCTGGAACGAGGCCGCGGTCTACCAGCACCTCGGCGGTCCTCCGAACAACTGGCCCCGCGAAACCACGTACCACAACGTGTTACGCAAACTCGACAAATCCGACTACACCGGCTCGAACTGGGATCCCGACTCCATCATGGAATACCAGTTTCCCGCCGGGCTCATCGACGCACCCGCCGCGTACCGCAACGGGATCTTCCCCCCTGGCACGCTGTCGGCGCTCGACCTGACCTGGGCCAGGACCTGGTACCCCGCGACCGGCGACAGCGGGTCGGAGCCCACACTGCGGATCAACGAACCGGTCACCGTGGACGTCTCCGGCGGGGAGCAGATCGATTACCAGCTCACCGTCGACAATACGGGGAGCTACACCATCGGCACCTTCGGCGCCACGGACACCCTGCTCACCCTGTTCGAGGACGTCGACGGGGAGGCACGGTTCCTGGCCGGCGACGACGACAGCGGCGGTGATCGCACCGCGAGCATCACCTACCGGCTGCGGCCGGGCCGGACCTACCACGTCCGACTTCGGGTGGTCTACAAGGGCGCCCGCGGCACCGTCACCCTCATGTACTGGTGACCCGTCGTCGACTGACGTCATGACCACCCGATTCGAGATCCACCCCGCGATCGGCATCGCGCGTGTCGGGTCGAGCCCCACGTGGTTCATCGGGCCCGAACCGGGCGAACCGGGCCCGGCCCGATACCGCGACGAACACGGCGCACTGCTACGCCAGGCGGCGCGTTTCCGCGTCTACGAATGTCAGCGCGACGCCGACGGCACGCTGGTGGCGGCGCGCGAGACCGGCGCGGGCGCAGCCGATATCACATGGACTGTCCACCTGGTGAACCGGAAGGCGGCATCGGCCGGCTTCCTTGGCGCGTTGCGCAACCCTGAGGAGACCGATCGGGAACGGCTGGTCATCGATCCCGGCCCACGGTCGGTGTCGGGTCCGGGCGGCACCGCCCGCCTCGGCGGCGGCCGGTTCAGGAACACCTCCGTCCCACTCGGCGAGATCGTCATCGACAGCGACGGTCGCCTCTGCGTCGCGGGCGGTTCGGGCAGAGCCGGGTCCGAACCGCAGACCGGCATCGAGCACTTCGCCAACAACGACAACTGGTGGGATGACACGTCCGACGGTCCGGTCTCCGCCGTCGTGCACACCCCCGACGGCACCGAGCACGACGCGGTCCCCGCGTGGGTGATCGTGGCCCCGCCCGACTTCGCGCCGCCCATCCTGAACTTCGTCACCCTCTACGACGTGGCCCTCGACGCGGCCGTCGCGCGGGGATGGCGCCGGATACCACCGCGGCCGTCGTTCACCCGCGACGTGTACCCGATTCTGGCGCGCCCGTACGGGTACTCGTGGGTCACTGAACTGGCGGTGCGTGAACACCGCGCGTGGGGGCCGACGTCGTCACGCTGGGCGCGCCTGGCGGACCCCGACGGCGATGCCGACGATCGGCACCGTCTGCTCTCGGCGTTGCGCAAGCCGGGCGACCCGGCCGCCTCGGGCCGGATGCCCAGGCTCAACGACGACACCGAAAAGAACGTCCTGCCGCCGTCGGCGACCCAGTACGAGATTCTCACCCGTTGGGCTGCAGGGGAATTCATCGGCGACTGGGGAAGCGCGACCGGCCCGGACGAGCCGGTGCCCGACGCACTGGACCGGGTGGCGCTGCAGGCCGGATCCGGCGGCGCCTTCTTCCCGGGGATCGAGGCCAGTTCGGTGCTCGCCGACCCGGTCAGCTACCGCGAGGCATATCGGCTCGATCCCGGCGTGCTGGCGCCCGGCTCCGTCACCGAAGGCTGCGCCCTGCCGTGGCAGGCCGACTTCATCGCCTGCCGGCAGCAGAACGGGCGGGGCTGGTGGCCCTCACAACGTCCCGACCATGTCCACCGCGACCCCACCGACGTGGACGGACGATTGGTCCCGTGGGCGCGCGGCGTCACCGGCGCGGCCGGCATGGTGGCCAGCTGGGACCGTTTGGGGGTCGTCGTCGAGAGACCCGGCCCCGCGGGGCGGCCCGTGTTCGTCGAAGCCGAGCGCCTGCTCCCCGAACCGGCCGACTGACGAACCCGCCATGGACCACGTCGATGTCGCCGTCGTCGGTGCCGGACCGGCCGGATGCGCCGCCGCCATCGCGCTGGCCCGCGCCGGTGCGCGGGTCGCCGTCCTGCATCGACCGATTGCGCCGGCGACGCGCGGCGAATCGCTGCCTCCGGAGATCCGCGTGCCGCTGGGGCACCTCGGCCTGTGGGATCCGTTCACCGCCGACGGCCACGTCGGCTCACCGGGAATGATCGTCGTGTGGGGTTCGGCGACACCGCACGCCAACGACTTCGCGTTCAGCCCTTACGGCAGCGGCTGGCACGTCGACCGTGACCGGTTCGACCGCTTCCTGCAGACCGCCGCCACGCGCGCCGGCGCCGTCATTCACACGGGGGTGCGGTTGAACGCGCGGCACCGCCGCGCCGGTGGTTGGCGCTTCGCCCGCGACGGCGAACCTTGGTGCCTGCAGGCCGATTTCGCCCTCGATGCCACCGGACGGTCGGCCTGGCTGGCGCGGGCTCTCGGCCTGCGGCGCACGATGGAGGACCGTCTCGTCGGAATCGTCGCGACAGGACGCCCGGTCACTTCGGACCGTCGCGCGTTGATCGAGTCGTGCCCGGACGGCTGGTGGTATTCGGCCCGTATCGACGGCGATCGCCACACCGCGGCGTTCCTGACCGACGCCGCCCACGTCGCCCGGTCCGGCCTGCCGCCGCAGGATCTCTGGCGGGCGCGGCTGCCCTCGGCACCCGTCACGCATACCAGGATCGCCGAGCTCACCGCCGTCGGGTCCACCACCCGGGTCGCCTCGGCCAGCACCTCGCGGCTGCCGAAGGTCTGCGGGATCGATTGGGCCGCAATCGGTGACGCGGCCGCCACGATCGATCCGCTGGCCGGCCGCGGGGTCGAGCGCGCCCTGTCGAACGGTATCGCGATCGCCAGAGCGCTCGGCAGCGCACACCGCCGTTCGGCGTTGCACGGATACGCCGCCGCCGCGTCGGCCCAGTTCGCCGACGACCAGCGGCAGCGGCGCATCCACTACCGGCAGGAATCCCGCTGGCCGGACGCACCGTTCTGGGCCCGCAGGCACGACGCCGGACACCAGACGTCCACATCCACATCTCGCAAGGAGGACCGATGAATCCACACGCCCACGCCGGCCACGGCGGCCACACCGCCACCGAACCGGAGACCGTCCACCGCTGGGTCGTCTTCGGGACCGACAGGATCTACCTTTCGCACCTGTCGATGTTCGCCATGCCCGAACACGCCGTTCAACTCATCGTGGAGGCCGAATTCTTCGACGGCGACGGCAGACCGTCGACCGCCTACGCCGACGACCGCGGTGCGCACCCGCGGCAACGCCTCTACACACTCGACCCCGACGTGTTCGTGCTCTCCGACATCCTGCCCACGGACTCCCAGCCGGCGCGGCGATCCTCGCTCACCGCCGACCTGTACCGCGACCACGTCGAAAAGGACAACCCCGAACGGGCACGCATCGCGCGCGGACTGGATGTACGGATCACCCGCGTCGTCTATGCCCGTCGCTACGACCCCGACGCCACAGCGTTGGGCAGCCTCGAGTACGCCGTCTTCGGCGACGGCACGGAAACGTACCTGGCGCATACCATCACCCGGCCGCCGGATTTCGACCAGATTCTCCGGGTGGCCGTCGAGGGCGACCTCGCCGGCCGCGCCGACGGGCTGACGCTGACGATCCCCGACCGGCAGAACACTCTCGCCGAACGGCTGGAAGAGAACGGCCGCGGCGTCCCCGCGACCCTGCACGGCCCCGGCGGGGACGCCGCCGTCACCGTGCACCCAGGGGTCGAGTTCTACCGCAACGCCGACCGCGACCTGCAGTAGCGCGACCGCACCGACCGGCGAGCGGCGCTCCGGTCAGTAGGTCCCGCCAGCGGCTCCCGCTCCACCGCTGAGCAGCTCACGGGACCGGGAGACGCCCAGCCGCGTCGCGCCGGCCCCGATCATCGCCTGCGCCTGCGCCAACGTCCGGACCCCGCCCGACGCCTTGACACCCAGCCCGTGCGGTCCGACGGTTTGGTGCATCAGCGTCACCGCGTGCACGGACGCGCCTCCGGCCGGGTGGAATCCGGTCGACGTCTTCACGAAATCCGCTGCACCCGACACGGCGGCGAGGCATGCCTGCACGATCTCGTCGTCGGTGAGTGCCGCCGATTCGATGATCACCTTCAGGACGGCCGGAGCCGGCACCGCGGCGCGCACCGCGGCGATATCCGCGGCGATATCGCCGAATCTGCCCTCCTTGGCAGCGCCGATGTCGATGACCATGTCCACTTCGTCAGCACCCGACCGGACGGCCTCGGCCGCCTCGGCGGCCTTCACGGCGGTGGTGTGCTTACCGCTGGGGAATCCGCACACGACGGCGACCTTGAGTCCGGCCCCCGCCGGTTTGGCGACCGGCAGCATGGATGGGGACACACACACCGCGTAGACGCCCAGCTCGATCGCCTCCCGCACCAGTGCCGCGACCTCGCCGCCGGTCGCCTCCGGTGTGAGCAGCGTGTGGTCGATCATCTGCGCCACCGTGGCTGCGGTCGGCTCCGCGCCTGTCATCACGTCACTGCCCTTCCTCGACTTTCGCGGACTTTCGCGTGCGCCGCCGGCCGGCTCCGCACGCATCCGGCCCAACCTACAACGGTCGACCGTCGACTCGTGACGGGCGTGGCTTGGACGTTGCCGTCTTCTTCCGCCTGCGGTAGTCGGCGGCCTTGTTGCGGTTGCCGCATTCGGCCATCCCGCACCAGCGGCGGGAGAAGCCCCGCGAATGGTCCACGAAAAGCCTGGTGCAATCCGGATTCGAGCACTCCTTGACCTTCGCCAGGTCCGCCGACCCGATGAGGTCGATGGCGTCGCGGACGACCAGGCTCACGACGTTGGCGGCGATTCCGGAGCTGCGGGTCACGCCGTCGGCGGACAGCGTGAGCGCCGGCAACGGTCCGCGCGCCGCGTCGTTGAGCAGCCCGATCTGCTCGGGGGTGGGCCGCGGGCCCCCCTCGTGTGCCGATATCACCGCGGCATAGATGGCTTCGCGAGCCGCCACGGCCTGCTCGAGGTCGGCGGGCGACGGCGGCGCCATCGCGTCGAGCAGCCCGGCCTGCCGGGACCATTCACTCAAATCGACTGGGGTGGTGAGTAGTTCGGTTCGAAGGGTTCGCCGCCACAGCATCGTGCCGGCGTAGTCGAGGCACGACCTGCCGCTGACGAACACGAAAGTAGTCACGTCACCATCTTGACAGGTGACGCTCCCGGGTCCAAACTTCTCCAATCGAGTAACCCCCTAAACCGGTGACGATGGACAGCGACGCCCGTTCGTCGGCGGATTCACCCACCTCGACAGACAACGCAAGGAGAGCTCCGCCCATGTCGCCCAACCACCACCTCAGCGCCGCCGCGTCTCCACCAGTGCCCACCTCGGTGGCCTCGATCGCCGGCCGAATGGAACGACTGCCCTGGAGCCGGGTCCAGCGCACCCTGTTCCTGGTCATCGCGACCGCATGGTTCTTCGACTCCATCGACCTGGGGGCGATGACGTTCCTGCTCTCGCCGATCAGCAAGGAATTCGGCCTCAGCGCGGCCCAGACCGGACTGCTCGGCAGCGCGAGCTTCGCCGGGATGTTCTTCGGCGCCGTCGCGGCAGGTTCGCTGGCCGACCGATTCGGCCGCCAGCGGGTGTTCAAATACAGCATCGTGGTCTGGGGCCTGGCGAGCATCGGACTCGCATTCGCCTGGAATCTCGAGTCGCTGCTGACGTTCCGCTTCTTGCTGGGCATCGGCATGGGTGCCGAATTCCCGGTCGCAGCAGCTATTCTCGCCGAGTTCATGCCCTCGGCAAAGCGCGGCCGGTACGCCGCACTGCTGGAAGGCGCCTGGCCGCTGGGTTTCATCACCGCCGGGGCGGTGTCCTACCTGCTGATCGCCACCACACTGGGGTGGCGGGGGTTCTTCGCCATGCAAGCCGGCCTTGCCGTCGTCGCCCTGATCGTGCGCCGTAACCTGCCCGAATCGCCCCGCTGGCTGGCCTCGCGAGGACACACCGAGGCCGCCGACCGCACCCTGACCGCGATCGAGGAATCCGTCGAACTCGCCATCGGACGTCCGCTTCCCGAACCGCAACCGCTGGCCTCGACCCAGCCGCCGGCCGGCGCGACCGGGTTGCGCGCCCTGCTCAAACCCGGCCTGCGGTCACGGACGCTGACGGTGTGGGCGGTCTGGTTCTGCCTGATGACCGGGTACTACGGATTGACCACCTGGATCGGCAAGCTGCTCACCGACAGCGGACTGGACGTGGCCAAGAGCATCGGATTCATCCTGGCCATGGCGCTGTGGGGCATCCCGGGTTTCCTCTCGGCTGCCTACCTCATCGAACGCGTCGGTCGCCGGTTCTGCCTGGCCGGCTACACCATCGGATCCGGCATCGCCGCCTATACCTACGGCCAGAGTTCGGGCACGGTGGAACTCATCGCCTCGGGTTCGGTGTTGCAGTTCTGCTTCTTCGGCATGTTCTCGGCCATCTTCGCCTACACGCCGGAGCTGTTCCCGACCGCAAGCAGGGGTGCGGGCGTCGGTTCCTCCACGGCGCTGGGCCGGCTGGGGTCGGTGTTCGGCCCCATCGCCGTCCCCGCGCTGCTGGCCGCCGGCGGCACCGGGCTCGTCTTCGGCACCAGCGCGGTGCTGTTCGCGATCGGCGCGGTGATCGTCCTCACCCGGCTGCCCGAGACCAAACACACCGTGCTCGAACAGATCCATTGACCACACCACACGAGAGGAAAGACATCACCATGCACCACTTCGACCCTGACGAATACCTCTACTTCGTCGACCGCGCGTTCGACGGCATGCTCGCGGTCCTGCGCGAGCTCGGCGACGACCGCGCCAACCACGCACCCCCGCTCGAGGGAGCCAACTCCCCGTGGGCGATCACCCATCACTGCGCCGAAGTCGCCGACTACTGGATCGGGCATCTCATCGGGGGTCGCCCGAGCGAACGCGACCGGGCCGGTGAGTTCACCACCACCGGAACCGTCGCAGAACTCGCGGGCCGGATCGGCGCACTGCGCGTCACCCTGCGCGACGATCTGGCCGATTTCGACCCCGACGCGCCGCTGCGCCACACTCCCCCGGCCGCCTACGAGGGACCCAGCCGCACCCTGAGCGCCGGCGGAGTGTTGCTGCACGTGCTGGAGGAACTGGCCCAGCACCACGGCCAGGTCCAGGTGTCACGGGATGTGCTGGACGCCACCGCGCGGGCCGCGTCGTGACCGCGGTGGCGCACCCCGGATTCGACGATCTGCAGCTGACGGAGCTGTCCGCGCGACAAGGGGTCAAGTGGGCACGCGCCGTTGCCGCACAAGCGATCCCGGCGTGGGTTGCGGACATGGACTTCCTCCTGGCCGCGGAGATCCGCGACGCCGTCACCGATGTCGTGCGCACCGGGGATGTCGGCTACCCCAACTGGTTGCAGGGGACGCCGCTGCGGGAGGAGTTCGCACGCCGCATGTCGCTGCGCTACGGCTGGGAGCCCGACCCCGAGTCGGTCCGCGAGCACACCGATCTCATCGCGGCGCTGCAACTCATCCTGCGGCTGGCCACCCAGCCCGGTGACGCCGTCGCGATCCAGACGCCGAACTATCCGCCGTTCCTGGCCACCGTCGCGTCGATGGGTTTGCGCACGGTGCCGTTCGCGTACCGCGACACCCCCACCGGCTGGCAGCTGGACTTCGCCGAGTTCGAGCGACTGCTGCGGCAGCAGCGGCCCGCGGTGCTGATCCTGGTCAACCCGCACAACCCGACCGGCCGGGTGCACACGCGGGCCGAACTGGAACGCATCGCCGAACTGGCCGAGGAGTTCGGCATGCTCGTCATCAGCGACGAGATCCATGCCGAACTTGTCTACGCACCTCATCAACATGTGCCGTTCGCCTCGCTGGGCCCGGCAACCGCGGCGCGCACCGTCACCCTCACGTCCGCGAGCAAGTCGTTCAACCTGGCGGGATTCCGCTGTGCGGTATCACATTTCGGACCGCAGGAGCTGCTGGCGCGCCGCGACTCCGAGCCGCCGGACCTCTACGGCACGGTGTCGGTTCCCGGCGTGGTGGCGACGCTGGCGGCCTGGCGACACGGGGACCGCTGGCAACGGGAGCTGCTCGACGTGCTGGACCGCAACCGCCGACGCGTGCACGACGCTCTCACCACAGCACTTCCCACGGTCGGCCATCACCTGCCCGAAGGGACCTATCTGAGTTGGCTGGACGTATCGGCGACGGGACTCGAGGACCCGGTCGCGGTGGTCCGCCGGGACGGGCACGTCCTCGTTGACGGCGGGGAGGCGTTCGGGCCGGACTCGCGGGCATTCATCCGCGTCAACTTCGCCACATCGCAGGCCGTC
This sequence comes from Actinomycetota bacterium, assembly GCA_018268465.1. Taxonomy (GTDB): domain Bacteria; phylum Actinomycetota; class Actinomycetes; order Mycobacteriales; family Mycobacteriaceae; genus Mycobacterium. The sequence goes on along the minus strand of JAFDWN010000038.1, from coordinate 38,707 downwards.
CTGGACCGGGTGCTCACCGGGGTCACCGGCGCGCTTTCCGCGTAGCCGCCGGGTGGCTGAAACGTGCTGCGCGCCGGTGGATTCGGTGGCTCGTACCGCGGACACGGTGCGGGACACCGAATACCCGGATCGGCTCGGCGTAGAACACCTTCTTGGCCATTTCGACCGTCACGAGGTACACCACCGCGAACGCGGCCAGCGCCGGATAGAACTGCCACGGCAACGGGCCGAATCCCAGGGTGGCCGCAAGCGGGGAAACGGTGATCAGCACACCTGCGACCACGGCCGTCACACTCGCCAGGGTCAGCCATCCGCCGGGGCGGCTGCGCACGAACGGAACTCTGCGGGTGCGGATCACGAAGATGATCAGAGTTTGGGTGGCCAGCGATTCCACGAACCAGCCCGTCCGGAATTCGACGGCACCGGCATCCAGCACACCCAACATGAGGCCGAACGTGAGGAAGTCGAAAAGCGAACTGATCGGGCCGAAGACCATCATGAACCGCCGGATGAAGGCGACATTCCAATGCGCAGGGGCATGCAGTTGTTCGGGGTCGACCCGGTCGGTCGGAATAGCCAGCTGCGAACTGTCATAGAGCAGGTTGTTGAGCAGGATCTGGCTCGGCAACATCGGCAGGAACGGCAACATGGCCGACGCGGCCGCGGCGCTGAACATGTTGCCGAAGTTGCTCGACGTGCCCATCAACACGTATTTGATGGTGTTGGCGAAGATCCTCCTGCCTTCGGCCACGCCCGTCGCGAGCACGCCGAGGTCCTTTTCCAGCAGAACCACGTCGGCGGCATCCTTGGCGACGTCGGTCGCGCTGTCGACCGAGATGCCCACATCGGCTGCATGCAACGCCAACGCATCGTTGACACCGTCGCCGAGGAAACCCACCGAGCGGCCGGTGCGACGGGCCGCGACCATCAGCGCCGCCTTCTGCTCGGGTGAGACACGCGCGAAGACGGTGTTGTCGGCCGCGGCCCTCGCGAAGGCCTCCTCGTCGAGCCCGTCCAGCTGGGCGCCGGTCACGGTGCCCTTGCAGACCAGCCCGATCTCCGCGCACACCTTTTCGGCGACGATCGGATTGTCGCCGGTCGCGACCTTCACCTCGATACCGAGCGCGGCGAGTTGTTCCAGGGACTGTCGCGCGACCGGCTTGGGTTCGTCGGCGAACACCAGAAACCCCGACAACGTCAGCGCGCGTTCGTCGTCGGCCGTGATGGACCGCACATCCGGTGCGGCCCGGGTCGCCACCGCGACCACCCGCCGGCCCGCGGCGAACAGAGCGGCGAGGGTGGCGCCGGCCTGCGCGGCCGTAGCGTCGCACCGGGCGAGCACCTGCTCCGGTGCGCCCTTGACGATGAGCCGCCGCCCGCCGTCGTCGTCGTCGATCAGCACCGACGTCGCCCTCCGGGTGTGGTCGAACGGCAGCACTGCCACGCGCCGCGCACCGAGCGCCAGGTCGGCCGCGCCCGGGTGCCCCCACAGCGCGGCGTCGAGCGGGTTTCCGCTCACCTCGCCCGCATCCGGGTCGACATCGGTGGCCAACAGACCCAGGCGCAGGACGGGGTCGCTGTGTTCTCCCTCGACGCAGACCGCGTCGACCAAGCTGATGCGGCCCTCAGTCAGCGTCCCGGTCTTGTCGGTGAACAGCACATCGATGTCGCCGAGATCCTCGATGCAGACGAGACGTTTGACCAGCACCTTGAGTTCGGCCAGCCGGCGTGAGCCCGTCGCCAGGCTGGCGCTGACCACCGCGGGCAGCAGTTGCGGGGTGATGCCGACCGCAATGGCCAAGGAGAACAACAGCGAGTCGATCACCGGCTTGTGCAGCAGCAGATTGCTGCTCAGGATGAACACGGTCAGGGCGGCGGCGACACGCAGCAGCAGATAGGAGAATCGGCGCAATCCCGCCTGAAACGCGGTTTCGGGTTCCCGCTCGCCCAGGCCGGCCGCAATGCGGCCGAATTCGGCATCCGGCCCGGTGGCGTAGACCAGGCCGACGCCCTCGCCCGCGCTGACTATCGTGCCCATGAATGCCAGATCGGCGCAGTCGGCCAGTTCGGTGCCCGGTAGTACGGGCAGTGGGGACTTCTCCGCCGCCACCGATTCGCCGGTCAGGATGCTCTCGTCGCATTCCAAACCGGTGGTGTCGATCAGCCGCACATCGGCAGGCACCGCGTCGCCCAACGACAGCTGAACCACGTCGCCGGGCACCAGAGTGGCGACGTCGACCTGGGCGAAGTTCCCGTCGCGCCGGGCCCGCGCGGTATGGCGCATCGAGGAGTGCAGCGCCGCGGCGGCCCGCTCGGAGCGGTACTCGTTGAAGAAGCCCAGGCCGATGCTGGCCACGAGGATGATCGCGATGATCACGGCCTGTGTGCTGTCGCCGAGGAAGAACGACACGACGGCGGTCCCGGCGAGTAGGAGAAGGACCGCGCTGTGCAGTTGGCGCCACAGCACCGCGGCCGCACTGACCCGGTGGGTCCGGATGGCGTTGGGCCCATGTCGCTCGAGCCGCCGCGCCGCCTCCGGACCCGTCAGTCCCAGCGGGGAGCTGTCCAGCCAATCCGCAACGTCCTGCACCGATCCGGCAGCGACCCGCCCGGCGCTCGGCGCGACGGCCGCGGCATTCGTCGATATCCCCACGTGCGTGCACTCCCGCTGACCGTCCGCCGCCCCGACGGTGTCATCGTCGTCAGCGCCACTGGTCGGCAGTAGAGCAGAAAGACCCCAACCCGCCACGATCCGCGAGACGCAGCGGGCCACGCCGAACCTCCACACGCCACTAAAGTGCGGCTGACGCCCCACCACAACCGCCAGGAGATGCCGACGTGAGTCAGTTGACACCCAACAGCGCCGTACCCGCGGTCACCCTGAACCTCGACCATGTCCCGGTGCCCGCCGGGCAGTCACTCTCTGGAGCGCCCACCACCGGCGCGGCCGACGTCGGCGAACTGGCCGGTGTGGAGGTGGGGGTGTGGGAGATGTCGCCGGGCACCATGAGCGACGTCGAGGCCGACGAGATCTTCGTCGTGCTGACCGGTTCGGCCACAGTCGAATTCGCCGATGGCAGCCCGACGTTGACCCTGCGGCCCGGCGACGTCGTGCGGCTCGCCGAAGGCGCCGAGACCGTGTGGACCGTCACCGAGACGCTGCGCAAGGTCTACCTCACCCCCACCGCCGGGTGAGCCGCCGGCGACGGTCAGGATCCCGCGGCGGCGGGTCCCGATCCTCCAACCGGCTGGGGGTCAGGTGGAGCCGCATTCCCCCGCTCCGCCGGATCGCCGGTGTCGCGTCGGCGTTCACGCAGCACGTACGCGGCCGCCGCCAGCACCAGCACGACCGCACCCAGCACGGCGATCTCGACCACCGCCCTGGCGAATTCGGGTCCGCGCTCGAGCAGGGTGGCCGCCTCCACCGACAGGACGACGATCTCCTTGATGCCGGCCAGGATGCCCACGATGAGGAATGGTTCGGCGACGATCTCGCGCGAGCGCAGGCACGACCGCACCGCGTAGAGCAGTTCGACGAAGATGAAGATCAGCAACAGTCCGTCGAGGATCTCCAGCATGATCGTCGATGCCGGTGTGTTGCGCAGCCGCAGCATCGTGTTGAACTGCGCCACCAGCAGCGCGATCGACCCGACCACCAGAACCACCGCGATCGCCCAGTAGACCGCGTCCTCGACCAAGCCCAGGACGCGGTCGGCGAAGCGCTGCCGCTCGTGCTCAGCGGTGCCTGAATTCATGGCCGGCGGGACGCGGCCGGGGCGGGTTCGGTCATCTGGCCTCCTTCCGACTGAGCTGTACCCAACCGCCGGGCAGGTGAATCCCGCGGTGGCCGCCCCGGTCCGGCCATGGTCACGGCGTCAGGATCGCCCGTCCCCGAACGTTGCCCGAGTTGAGATCGTCGATCGCGGACTGGAAGTCGTCCAGCCGGTACTTCTGAGTGTGCAGGTGGACCGCCCCACGTGCGGCGAGGGCCATCAGATCGCACAGGTCGTTGTAGGACCCGACCAGGTTGCCGATGAAGTTGATCTCGGTCGAGATGACGTCGATGGTCGGGACGTTGATATTTTCCCCATAGCCGACGACGTGGTAATCCCCTGCGCGGCGCAGCATCTGGACACCCTCGCCGGTGGCGCCGCCTTCGCCGACGAAGTCCACGACGGTCTCGGCACCGTGACCGCCGGTGAGGTCGAGGACCTGCCGGACCTGAGTGCCGTCGGCGACGACACCGTGGTCGGCGCCGATCGCCTCGGCGAGTTTGAGCGCGTCGGGATTGCGGTCCACCACGATCAGTTCCGCCGGCGACAATGCCTTGAGCACCTGAATGCCGATGTGGCCCAGGCCGCCCGCGCCGATGATCACACAGCGGTCGCGGGGCGTCAGCCGCCTGGCCGCCTTGGCCGCGGCGTGATAGGCCGTCAGGCCCGCATCGGCGAGGGCCGCCACATCCGACGGTTCCAGTGCGTCGTCGATCTTGACCACACTGCGCGCCGAGGTCTTGAGGTACTCGGCGTAGCCACCGTTGGTGTCGATGCCGGGAAACGAGCTGGATTCGCAGTGCACGTCGTCACCCGACCGGCACGCCCGGCACAACCCGCAGGTGATCAGCGGATGCACGATCACCTTGTCGCCCTCTTTGACGTTGGTGACCGCCGAGCCGGTCGCGTGCACCCAGCCCGCGTTCTCGTGGCCGATCGTGTACGGCAACTGCACCTGGGTCTTCTCCGCCCACTGACCCTCCAGGATGTGCAGATCGGTGCGGCACACCCCGGCACCGCCGATCTTGACCACGACGTCGAACGGACCGGTGGGCTCGGGGGCGGGCATCTCCGTCATCTCGAGGTTCTTGTGGTAGCCGACCACCTGGACGGCTCGCATGGTGCTCATCGACGATGCTCCTTCTGTGGTTTTGCCTCGGCGCTTCTCACGCCGGCAGGAGTGCGGACAGGGGGATGAAGGTCGGGTCGGCGTCGTCGTCTCCGTAGCGGGTGCGCAGCAGCCCGCGGCAGAAGTGGGCGTTGCCCTCGATGGAGATGCGGGTCGACCGGGCGCGCCGCAACGCCAGTGACACGTCGTCGGGCGCAAACGCACAACCCTTGCCGTCGACCATCACCAAAGCGTCTGGTGCCGTGGACAGTCCGAGCGCCGCGCGGCGCCGCAGCAATGCCGTCGTGGTGTCGGCCGCGGGCAGGTCGGCGATCCGGACCTTCGCCAGGGATGGTTCGGTGCGGTCGGGCTGCGCCCGCAACAGGGCGGTCAGACAGCGTTCCATCGCCGCGGTGTGCGCCTTGCGTCGGAACGTCTCACGCAATTCGTCCAGCGAACGCTCCGCCTCGTGCGCAAAGGTCCCCCGATAGCCGGCGTCCGCCGCCAGACCGGCGTTGATGATCTGCGAATCGTGATGGTCGTCCAGCTCGACCACCACATGGCGCGTCCAATCGAGTTCCGTGAGAACGTCTTTGGCATCCGAAGCCATTAGGTAGGCGAAGTTGGGCGAACAGAACGACGTCGGCAACCGCAGATGAACCTTGACGTTACCGGCGGGCGTCACCACCAGCGACCGGACGAAACCGAGCCCGGTGATGGGTTCGTCGAGCTCGGGGTCCATCACCGCGCCGAGTGCGGTGTAGGCCTCGTCGTACCTGCCGGCCACCGTCACGCCCCGACCAGGTCGCCCGCGCCCTGAACGGTGTCGTCGGCACCGCGCGGCCCGGCCGCGGGAGCATCCGCCGAGGGCAACCGCAGTTCGGCGGGCACTGGGATGTCGTACATCTTGGCGGCATTGAGCCCGAGGATCTTCTTCTTCTGCTCGAGGGTGATCGGCGCGTACTCGGTCATGTCCTCGGGAATCTGGAAGTCGACGAACTTCTCGATGAGCCAGCGCGGCGTCCACAGCGCGTAGTCCGACGAGAAGAAGATCCGGTCCTCGCCCACCCAGTACAGAAGCTCGCCCATGATCTGCGCGAAATACCGGGGCCGGGTGTGGATGAACGGAAGCGCGACGGCGAGGCCGGCGTACACGTTGGGCTCCTGGGTGGCGATCCAGCAGAAATCCTCCAGCCGGGGCAGACCGCAGTGCTCGACGATGAAGTTCAGGTCGGTGAAATCGGTGGCGACCTTGTCGACATCGGCGACGTCGAACGCGTCGCGGTCCAGTGGCCGGATGGTCGGACCCTTGTGCACGTGGATGTTGCGGATACCCAGTTCGCGGCACGCCTCGAAGTACCGGTAGGCCCAGGGGTCGTCGAGTTTCCAGCCGCGGGATTCGCCGTGCCATTCGGCGGTGTAGAGCTTGACGCCTTTGAGTCCGTACTTGGCGGCGTCGACGCGCAACTGGTCCAGTCCGACCTCGCCGTTGCGGGGGTCGAAGTTGTGGTTGTAGGTCAGCTTGTCAGGATGCTTGCGGGACAGCTCGAACGCCTCGTCGGTCTGCCCGAACCCCTTGTAGTAGAACTCGCCGAGATAGGCGGGCTGGAAGATCGCGTGGTCCACATACCCGTCGGTGAACAGATCCTTCATCAGCCGCTCGCCGCCCTGATACAGGTAGTCCTCGTAACTCCACACCTCCGACTCCGGCGAGAGGTTGCGGTGGTAGTCGTAGAAGCAGTCGATGAACTGCTTGCCATGGATGTTGCGCTGGTTCTCCGGCCGACCGTCCCACAGGGCTACGTGGGCATCGACGATGAAGAAACTGTCGCCGTCCTTGCGATACATGTCTGGTCCTTCTCTCACGTGACGCGTGTCACATTTGCAGGCCCGAGCCTAAGGTCGCGGACGCCCCGCCAGCAGCCCGACGGCGTCTCAATGTGAGACATCGCGGGGCGCGGCCCGCACCGCGCCCCGCCATCCCACACAGCCGACGGGGCGACCGTGTGTAACGTGGATCACACGGAAAGGAGGACGGTGCCTGAAGGCCTACCTGACCGCGTCCGGCTTCACCGGACATCCCCCGGCGACACCGCGGAGCTGCCGCGGCGGCTGCTGGACTCGTGGCAGCGCAGCGAGGACTACGGCATACCCCTGGAAACCATCGAACCCGTGTTCACCGGCACCGATGGCCTGGATTCACTGTTCTACGAATGCGGCAGCGAGGTGCTGGCCGACCTACACCGGACACTGGCCAACGAACCCGTCAGCCTGATGCTGACCGACGCCGACGGTATCGTCCTGAACCGGCTGACCGGTGACCACAGCCTCGTCAGTGCGCTCGACGACGTCCATCTCGCACCGGGTTTCGCCTATTCGGAACGTGACGTCGGCACCAACGGCCTCGGCCTCGCCCTTGCCGACCGTGCGCCGACCCTGGTCCGCGCCGATCAGCACTACGCCATGAACCTGTGCGCCTTCACCTGCGCGGCTGTCCCGGTGCTCGAATCGACGACCGGCCGCCTGGAAGGCTGCGTCAACCTCACGACATGGTCGTCGTCGTCCAGCGATCTCCTCCTGGCGCTGGCGCGCTCGGCGGCCAGCAACACCGCCGCGTTGATGCTGGCCCGCGCCCACGGCCGGCGGCCGCGCCCGACGCCGCGAGGTCGGGTGTTCCGCATCGAGATGCCGCGTGAGCAACGAGGTTCGGGCACGCTGCGTGACCTGTCACCGGTGTGGAACCGCGCGGTGCAGCGCGCACACCAGGCGATGGCCGCGGGCAAAGTGGCGGCCGCGATCGGCGAACCCGGATCGGGGCGTGCCACGCTGCTGGGACAGGCTGCGCGGCACGCCCATCCCCGCGACCGGATCCTGTCGGCTGCGGCGCCGGGCGCCACCGACGTCGAGGCATGGCTGGGCCTGTGGGCACCGGAACTCGGCAAGGATCACACGACCGTCGTCGTCCGCGACGTCGACATGCTGCCCGCCTGGGTGGCCGGGCGGCTGCGGGAACTCGTGGAGCGCGGCGCCGGGGGTGCCGCGGTGCCGTTCGCCGTAACGGCCGAGCGGTTCGAAGACGTTCCGCCGTCCCTGGCGGGCCTGATCGATACCTTGGTCACGGTGCCTCCGCTGCGGGAACGCCCCGACGACGTGGTGCCCCTGGCCGTCCACATAGCGGCGCGGGCGCGCGGCCGCGAAGTCCGCTTCAGCCCGGCCGCGGTGCGCGCGCTGCGGGGCTTCGAATGGCCCGGCAACGTCGACCAACTGTCGCGCGTCGTCTCGCAGGCCGCCCACCGCGGCGATGTCGTCGACGTCGCCAACCTTCCGCCGGAGGTGCTGGCGAGCGGGTCACGGCGACTCTCCCGAATCGAGGCCTTCGAACGGGGCGAGATCGTGCGCGTACTCACGACGGACGACGATGCCGCGCCGGACGGCCACCGCACCATGGCCGAAGCCGCCCACGAACTCGGCATGAGCCGGGCGACGCTCTACCGCAAGATCTCCCAGTACGGGATTCACGTTCCGCGCGACGCCCGCTGACGCCACGCGCGGTATCCGCCGTACAGTGCCGCGGCGACAACGAGATTCACGAAGTAGGCGATATCCGCGCCGTGCCACGCGCGCGCGACCGGACCCTGGATCAGGGTGGTGTTCATGAACGGGATCGCCGCCAGGTAGGCCACCACGAAGATGCCGAGCGCGGCACCGGCGTCGGCGCGATCGGTGTATTCGAGTGCCGGGTCGAGGGTCGGGCGGCCGCGGCTGCGAATGAGCCAGTCGATGACGATGATCGCCGCGAAGGCGGGGATCCAGTAGCTGACGAGTAACAGCACGTCGGTGAACCGGGTGGCGGTGTCGGCGGCGTGCAGCCACAGGATGAGCGCGAACGCGATCGCCGTCACCAGGACAGCGGACACCGGCCTGCGCACCCGGACGCCGATCGTCTGTAGCGCGAGGGACCCGCTGTAGTCGTTCATCACCCCCGAGCCGACCGATGCCAGCGCGATGACGAGCAGCGCCACCGCGCCCAGCGCACCACCACCCATGACGGTGCGAACCCCCTCGGCCGTGTGTTCGGCCAGCGCGTCACCCGCCGCGATGCCGATGCCCTGCACGAAGACGTACGCCGTCACGATCCCGGCCAGCGTATAGCCGAACACCTGGGCGCGCGGCGAGTCGGCGGGCAGGTAGCGGCTGAAGTCCGCGGCATAGCTGGCCCAGGAGACCGCCAGGCTGAACGCGATCGTGACCTCCAGGACGAAGGCGCCCGCGAGATCGGAGCCCACCACGACGGCCGGTGTGACGACGTCGTGCCCGCCGACCAGCTTCACCGCGAACACCAGGAAGGTCGCGAACAGCACCACCGTCAGCACGGCCTGCAGCCGGTGGATCAGCTCGTAGCCGAAGACCCCCACCACGCCCTGGACGCCGAGCACGATCAGCACGGCCAGCCAGAACGGGATGCCCAGCAGCACCGAGAGCGCTTCGCCGCCGAACAGGCCGACCAGCGCATCCCACGCGATCGACGACACCCATTGCAGCGCCGCGGGCAGCACCACCGCACCGCCGAACGCCATCCGGGAGTTGGGCAATTGGCCCGTGCCCGTGCGCGGACCCCACGTCGACAGGTACGCCACCACGAGCGATCCGAGCACCGTCCCGATGACCATCGCCAGCAGGCCCAGCCAGAACCCGAGGCCAAGCACGATTGCCAGAGTTCCGGTGAACACGCCGGTCATGTTGACCTGCGGCGCGAACCAGACGGTGAACAGCCGCGCCGGTCGCCCGTAGCGCTGGTCCTCACCGAGCGGTGCGATGCCATGGGTCTCGACGGACAGATCACCGGCGGCGGTCGGACGCCTGCCGCTGAAACTGGACGCGTTCAGCGCACCCGATGCCGTCTCGTGTGACATCCGTCCATTCGACCATGCGTCGGCGCCCCCGGCGTGTCGCCCGCTTGCGAGGATGCAGGGATGACCAGCACCCTCACCTCCGACGGCAGGCCGCGCGCCCGTGCGCTGGGTATCGAACTTCCCGGCGAACCGGGCCCACTCAACTCCATCACCGACGTCGCAGGCGTCGAAGTCGGCATGACGACGCTGATTCACGGTGACGGCCCGCTGGTGGTCGGCGCGGGCCCGGTGCGCACCGGGGTGACCGCGATACTGCCGCGCGGCCGCGGCGGTGTCGGCACCCCCTGCGCGGCGGGCTGGTATTCGCTCAACGGCAACGGCGAGATGACCGGGACGACCTGGATCGAGGAGACCGGCTCGTTCAATCTTCCTGTGCTGCTGTCGAATACACACGCCGTGGGGGCATGTCACACCGGCGTGGTGAGTTGGGTGAACCGGGTCCATCGGCGCCTTGCCCGGCAGTGGTTGCTACCGGTGTGCGCAGAGACGTGGGACGGCTACCTCAACGACATCAACGGTGGACACGTCCAGCCCGGCCACGTCGAAGCGGCGCTGGACGCCGCGCGAACCGGTCCGGTGGCCGAGGGCTCCGCAGGCGGCGGCACCGGGATGAACTGCTACGACTTCAAGGGCGGCAACGGCACCGCGTCCCGGCTGGTCCGCTACGGCAGCCACAGCTATACCGTCGCCGTCTTCGTCCAGGCCAACTTCGGCTCCCGGCACGAGCTGACCGTGGCCGGAAACGCCGTCGGACGCGTACTCGCCGAGGACAATCCGATGGCAGGCGACTGGTTCGAGACCGACCTCGGCGGTGCACGGCCGCCCGCCGGTGCCGGTTCGGTCATCGCCGTCGTGGCCACCGACGCACCCCTGCTGCCCGGGCAGTGCAAGGCGCTGGCGCGGCGAGTGCCGTTGGGGCTGGCGCGCACCGGGACAACCGGCAGCCACTTCTCCGGCGACATCTTCCTGGCGTTCTCCACCGCCGAGGTCCCCGGGCTGGCCAGCGCCTTCCCGATCGGACCGGTGCGCGACGACGAGTTCGGCACGCTCACCTTCATCCCGTGGGGCCGGATGGACGACCTGTATGCCGCGGTCGTGTACGGGGTCGAGGAGGCGGTGCTCAACGCGCTGGTCGTCAACGCGGACATGACCGGACGCGACGGACACCGCTCCCCTGCGCTGCCCCGCGACCGACTGCTCGCACTGTTGCGTTAGCGTCGTACCTCTACGAAGGTGTGCTAACGATCGGAGCGTGACGTGGTCAAGCCCGACCGGACACGGGCGGCCGCATCCGGGGCTGCCGAGTCGGTCCGTCCGCGCCTGCTGCTCGCCGCACTGAGCGTCGTGGTCCTCACGGTCGCGGTGCTGCAGACCGCCGTGGTCCCGGTACTCGGCACGATCGCCGACCAACTCGGCGCCTCCGGGGTCGCGGTGAGCTGGGCCGTGACCGCCAACCTGCTAGCCGCGGCGGCCGCCACGCCGCTGCTCGGCCGCCTCGCGGATCTGCACAGCAAGCGCCGCGTCCTACTCGGCGTGCTGGTGCTGGTGCTCGCCGGTTCGGTGCTGGCGGCGACGACATCGTCATTGGCGGCACTGATCACCGGACGGGTCCTTCAGGGCGCCTCGTTCGCGCTCTATCCGATCAGCGTGGCGATCCTGCGCGACGAGCTGCCGCCCGAACGGCTCGCCGGCGCGATGGCGATACTGTCCGGGACGCTGGGTTTCGGCGGCGGCACCGGCCTGGTGGTGACCGGGCTCCTGATGACCGGAGACGCCGGATACCAGCGGGTGTTCTGGCTGACGACGGTGTTCACACTCGTGGTCCTCACCGTCGTCGCACTGGTGGTGCCGCGTCGCCGCCGCTCCGCCGACGGGCGGATCGACTGGCTCGGCGCAGCCGGACTGGCGGCCGGGCTTTCGGTGGCCCTGCTGGCGATCACCCAGGGCAACGCCTGGGGCTGGACATCCTGGCCGACGCTGGCGTGTGCGGCCGGCGCGGTGTCGGTGCTGACCGCCTGGTGGCTGTGGGAACGGCGTGCCGCGCAGCCGCTGGTGTCCACCGCGATGCTGGCCCGCCGGCCGATACTGCTGACCAACCTGGCCACATTGTTCGTCGGCATGGGTCTGTACTTCGCGTTCCTCGGACTGACGCAGTTCGTCCAGAACCCGGACATCGGGTTCGGGGCGAGCGTGTTGCGGGCCAGCGTGCTGTTCCTGCTCCCGGGCGCGCTGACCGGCTTCGTCGTCGCCCTGGCCAGCGGACGTTTCATCGACCGGTTCGGCGCCAGGAAGGTCCTCGCCGTCGCCGCGGTCGCCGGCATCGCGGGATTCCTCTGCCTCGCGTTCGCCCATTCCCAGCCCTGGCAAGTGGTCGTCGCCGGGATCCTGACCAACGCCTACATCAGCCTGGGCTACGGCGCATTGCCGGTGCTGGTCGTCGGCGAGGTCGACGCGGGCGAAACGGGCGTGGCGACCGGAATGAACGCGATCGCCCGCACCGTCGGCAGCGCGATCGCCGCGGCGGCGGTCGCCGTGCTGCTCGGGCGCACCGGGTCGCCCACCGAACACGGTTTCACCGTCATATTCCTCGGCGGTGCGGTCACCGCCCTGCTGGCGCTCGTGCTGATCGCCGCCGCAGGTTCGCCGGGGCGAACTTCGGATTCCGCACTGGCGCGGGAGGAATCGCGCGCCATGAACCACGAGTGGGGCTGAGCGTCGGCTTCCGATTGACTGCGCCTTGGCTCCCGATCCACTGAGCCTTTGCTGGGGACGCCGTCGGGGTCTCCGTTTTGCACCTTCCCGCGCCCAGGACTGCAAAACTGGCTACGCAGCGTCCCCCGATCCCACCTTGCCCGCCGGCATCGCCCCGGCGGCGGGAGGCGACGTGCGCCGTCGCCGAATCCCGCGCTTCACTCGGGCTGTGACGAAGGATTCCATTGTAGAAATGTTAAATCGTTGCGGAATCGCTTGCGCAGGCCCGCGGAATCCGCGATTGTTTAACGACAACCTCGACGCGGTACATGAGGAGGATCTGCTCTGACCGGCACACATACCACCGCGGTTGACCACAACACGGGACGTGACGGGACGCCTGCCGCAAAGGGCGGCCCCGTCATCGAGATCGATCATGTCACGAAGCGGTTCGCCGACTACGTGGCTGTCGCCGACGCGGATTTCTCCATCGCGTCCGGCGAGTTCTTCTCGATGCTCGGACCGTCGGGCTGCGGGAAGACCACCACCCTGCGCATGATCGCCGGCTTCGAAACCCCCACGGAGGGGGCGATCCGGCTGGAGGGTGTGGACGTCTCCCGCGTGCCGCCGCACAAACGCAATGTCAACACGGTGTTCCAGCACTACGCGCTCTTTCCGCACATGACGGTGTGGGACAACGTGGCCTACGGGCCGCGCAGCATGAAGAAGGACAAAGACGAGGTCAAGCGCCGCGTCGACGAGCTCCTGGAGATCGTCAAACTCAGCGACTTCGCCAAGCGCAAACCCGGACAGCTCTCCGGCGGTCAACAACAGCGGGTGGCGCTGGCGCGTGCGCTGGTGAACTACCCGAGCGCGCTGCTCCTCGACGAGCCGCTGGGGGCCCTGGATCTCAAGCTGCGCCACGCTATGCAGTTCGAGCTCAAGCGTATTCAGCGCGAGGTCGGCATCACGTTCATCTACGTGACGCACGACCAGGAAGAGGCGCTCACGATGAGCGACCGCATCGCGGTCATGAACGCCGGCAATGTCGAACAGATCGCCAGCCCGACCGAGATCTACGACCGGCCGGCAACCGTGTTCGTCGCCAACTTCATCGGACAGGCCAACCTGTGGAACGGGCGTCAGACCGGCCGGACCAACCGCGACTACGTCGAGGTCGAGGTGCTCGGCAGCAAGCTGAAGTCCCGGCCGGGCGAGACCACCATCGAGGCGGGCGGGCAGGCCACGCTCATGGTCCGTCCGGAACGCGTGCGGGTCTCCATGGAACCCTTGACCGGCGATGTCGCGACCGTCCCCGCAACCGTGCGTGACCTCACCTTCCAGGGTCCCGTCCTGCGATTGTCGATGGCGGCGCCAGACGGCTCGACGATCCTGGCGCACGTCGGTGCCGAACAGGACCTTCCGCTGCTGCGACCGGGTGACCAGGTGCACGTCGGCTGGTCGCCCAACGCCTCGCTGGTGCTACCCGCCGCCGACATCCCGACCACCGAGGATCTTGAGGAGATGCTCGACGACTCCTGACGTTTCAGCCGCCGTCCCATCTGCCCCCCTCCAGTCCCCGGAACGAAAGGCACAGCAGCCATGTCCCGTGAAATGCCTCAGGAGATCGACCCCCGGCTGTTCACCCGATTCGCCGCCAACCGCACCAGCCGACGGCGTTTCATCGGCGGCGGCGCCGCCGCCGCGGCGGCAATGGTGCTGGGCCCGTCGTTCCTCGCGGCGTGCGGATCGAACAGCTCGACCTCGACCACGACGACGGCGGCCGACACCGGTGGCCCCGCGACCGGCACGTTGCGGATCTCGAACTGGCCGCTCTACATGGCTGACGGATTCGTCGCGGCGTTCCAGACCGCGACCGGCCTGAGTGTGGACTACAAAGAGGACTTCAACGACAACGAGGAATGGTTCGCCAAGAACAAGGAACCCCTGCAGCGCAAGCAGGACATCGGCGCCGACCTGGTGGTCCCCACCCAATTCATGGCGCTGCGGCTCAAGGGACTGGGCTGGCTCAACGAGATCGGTGAGACCCGTGTGCCCAACCGCCAGAACCTGCGCCCGGACCTGCTCAACGACTCGTCGGATCCCGGTCGCAAGTACACCGCCCCGTACATGTCGGGTATGACGGGCATCGCGTACAACAAGACCGCGACGGGCCGCCCGATCACCAAGATCGACGATCTGTGGGACCCGGCGTTCAGGGGCAAGGTGAGTCTGCTGGCCGATATGCAGGACGGGCTGGGCATGATCATGCTGTCGCAGGGCAGCTCGCTCAGCGATCCGACCACCGAGACGGTCCAGAAGGCCGTCGATCTGGTCAAGGAGCAGAAGGACAAGGGCCAGATCCGGCGGTTCACCGGCAACGATTACGCCGACGACCTCGCCGCGGGCAATATCGCGATCGCACAGGCGTATTCGGGCGACGTGGTGCAGCTGCAGGCCGACAACCCGGACCTGGAGTTCGTGGTGCCCGAGGGTGGCGGGACGTGGTTCATCGACACCATGGTGATCCCCTACACCACGCAGAACCAGCCGGCCGCCGAAGAGTGGATCAACTACGTCTACGACCGGCCGAACTACGCCAAACTCGTCGCCCACGTCCAGTACGTCCCGGTGCTGTCGGATATGACCGACGAACTCGGCAAGATCGACCCGGCACTGGCGGCCAACCCGCTGATCAACCCGCCTGCCGACATCGAGAGCAAGCTCAAGTCCTGGACCGCCCTCACCGACGAGCAGACGCAGGAGTTCAATACCGCCTACGCCGCGGTCACCGGTAGCTGATGGCCGGCGTCGCATCCAGCAGCAGGCAGCGGAGCAAGATCGCTCCCTACCTGATGATCCTGCCCGCGATGGTGTACCTCGCGATCTTCTTCGTGGTGCCGTTCTTCTCGCTGGCCCGCACGTCGCTGTCGTCGATGGAAGGGTCGGTGTTCCTGCCGACCCTCACCTTCGACTGGAACTTCGGCAACTTCGCCGACGCCATCAGCACCTACCAGGACCAGATCCTGCGGTCGTTCACCTATGCGCTGACCGCGACGGTGCTGTGTCTGCTGCTGGCATTCCCGCTGGCGTACGTGATCGCGTTCAAAGCGGGCCGCTACAAGAACCTGCTGCTGGGCCTGGTGATCCTGCCGTTCTTCGTGACGTTCCTTATTCGCACGCTGGCGTGGAAGACGATTCTGGCCGACGACGGCTGGGTGGTCAGCGCGCTGGGATCGATCGGGCTGCTGCCCAGTGAGGGCCGACTGCTGTCGACCAGCTGGGCGGTGATCGGCGGTCTGACCTACAACTGGATCATCTTCATGATCCTGCCGCTGTACGTGAGCCTGGAGAAGATCGACCCGCGGTTGCTGGAGGCCTCGCGCGACCTGTACTCCCCCAACCGCCGCACGTTCACCCGGGTCATCTTGCCGCTCGCCCTGCCGGGGGTGCTGGCCGGCAGCATGCTGGTGTTCATCCCCGCCGTCGGCGACTTCATCAACGCCGACTATCTGGGCAGCACCCAGACGACCATGATCGGCAACGTCATTCAGAAACAGTTCCTGGTGGTCAAGGACTATCCCGCCGCGGCGGCGCTGAGTTTCATCCTGATGGCGCTCATCCTCGTCGGCGTCCTGCTCTACACCAGGGCTCTGGGAACCGAGGACCTGGTATGACGATCCAGGATCGGATCGCCGATGCCAACGCGCACGTCGGCGAGACGCCGCCACCGCGGCCGAGTCTGCTGGCCCGGCTGAAACTGGGCGACAGATCACTGCGCATCGTCGCCGCGCTGGTGCTGCTCTATCTGTTTCTGCCGATCTTCGTGATCATCCTGTTCTCGTTCAACGACCCGCAGGGCAAGTTCAACTACACCTGGCAGGGCTTCACCCTGAAGAACTGGGCCGATCCGTTCAAGTACCCGGCGCTGACCGACGCATTGAAGCTGAGCCTGAACGTCGCGGCGGTGTCGACGGCGATCGCCCTGGTGCTGGGCACGCTGGTGGCCATCGCGCTGGTGCGGCAGCGGTTCCGCGGCAGCAGGGCCGTCGACACGTTCCTGGTGCTGCCGCTGACTGCGCCCGAGGTGGTCATGGGCGCCTCGCTGCTGACCTTGTTCCTCGATTTCGGCTGGGCCACCGGCTACACCACGATCCTGATCGCGCACATCGCCTTCGAGGTCAGCTTCATCGCCATGACGGTCCGCGCCCGGGTGCGCGGATTCGACTGGACGCTGGAGGATGCGTCGATGGACCTCGGCGCCAGCCCGACCCGGACCTTCTTCAAGGTGACGTTGCCCCTGATCGTCCCGGGTATCGTCGCCGCGGCGATGCTGTCGTTCGCGCTATCGCTCGACGACTTCATCATCACCTACTTCGTCAGCGGCTCGACCGTCACCTATCCGCTGTACGTCAACGCCGCGGTCAAGGCGGCGGTCCCCCCGCAGATCAACGTGCTGGCCACCGCGATCCTGTTGATCAGTCTCCTGCTCATCGGCATCGGCACGCTGTACCGGCGCAAGCGCATCGACGTCTGATTCGCTGCGGAAAGCACGCCGCCCGGAGTTCGTTGCACCCCGAGATCGACGTTCTGCAGATACCCACTCGGCTTTTCTCTGCAAAACGTCACTCTGGGCAGAACAAGCGGCGGGTGTCGGGTCCTCAGCCGACTTCGACCGGCACCGGTGCGGGTCTCGCCCCGCGCCGCGCCGCGCCGATGCCCGCCGCGACCACCAGGCAGATGCCGATCACGCCCGCCGCGCCCGGCACCTGGTGCAGCAGCAGAAATCCGACGAGCAGGGCGAAGGCCGGTTCCAGACTCATCAGCGTGCCGAACGCGGCCGTGGTCAGTCGGCGCAACGCCATCAGCTCCAGTGCGAACGGCACCACCGGTAGCAGGATCGCCAAACCGAGCCCGATGAGCAGGATCTCGGGTGTCATCCGCGGGATGGCGGTGTGGCCGACGACAAGGGTGGCCACGATGCCCGCGACGGGCATCGACACGGCGAGTCCGTTGATACCGGCAACCTCGTCACCGACACGCTGGGTGAGCAGGATGTAGCAGCCCCACGCCACCCCGGCGACGAGGGCGTACATCACGCCGACCGGATCGATGCCGCCGGTGAACGGCTCGGTCAGCAACACCACGCCGATCGCGGCCAGGCCCGGCCACAGCAGGCGCCTGCGGCCCCGTCCGGTGAGCACCGCCACGCCCAGCGGGCCGAGGAATTCCAGGGCACTCGCCGTCCCCAGCGGGATCCGCGCGACCGCCGCCATGAACAGCAAGGTGATCGTCGCCGTGACCACACCCAGGAGCACGCACACCCGGAAGGTGCGCCACGTGAACGCCGCGGGACGGGGACGCACGATCACCAGCAGCAGCACACCCGCCCACACCAGCCGCAGCCACACCGCACCTTCGACGCCGATTCGATCGAAGAGTCCGATGGCGACAGCCAGCCCGGTCTGCACGCACAGCATCGAGACCAGCGCCATCGCGGTGCCGGCGCGTGCATTCGTCGTGACCATGACCTGATTGAACGGCATCGAAACCGTTCACGTCCACGTGTTATTTGTGGACATACCGTTCATGATTCACGAACGGTTCGAACTACGGCATCGGATGCCGCTGCGCGAATTCCCATGCCAGCACACTGGCGTCCGGACCGGCGCGGTCGGTGAAGAGGCCCTCGCCGGAGGGTCCGGGGTAGGCGTGACCCATGGTGTCGACGACGTACAGCTCGACTACCGAGACACCCTCGGCGTCGGCGACGGTGGTCACCGTATACCCGTGCCTGCCCGGCACCGAGGCGACGTCCGTCGTGCGCTCCACCAGGCCGAGGCTGTCGTTGAGCAGGCCGTCGTCGGCGAGATCGTGCACCGCCGACCAGTGTTCGACAAGCCGGCGCGCCACAATCGGAGGAACGACGGTGTCCTGCTCACCTTGCACGATGAGCAGTGGTACGCGCCGGGCGCGATCCCCCATCTGAGCCCATGCCTGCCGCGCCGTGTACGTGGGCGGTGTCGCACCGGGATCGTCGGGGTCCACCTGGTTCAATCCGTATTCGCCTCCGGCAACCGATGTGGCCGTCGCAAACACGTCCGGGTATGCCGCCGCCAGGATGACGGCGATACCTGCGCCCGATGAGGCACCCACCACGTGGGTCTTCTTGGGGTCGCCGTTGTAGACGTCAATCACTTGGCGGGCCACACCTGCAAGGAGCGCCGGCTCACCGCTGGTGCGTTGCTGATCGCGGGGGTCATCGGAGTTCCAGCAGTTGACCGCGTGGCGGAACATCCGTTGTGTGGGATAGACGACGATGAAGCCCTCGCGGTCGGCGAGTGCGTTGAACTGCGTCGTGGACTTCATGGAATTCCAACCGAATCCGGTCATTCCGCAGCCGTGGAGCGCCATCACCACGGGCAGTTCGGTCTCCCCGTCGTACTGCGGAGGTAGGTGCACCTGGTAGCGCTGGCGCCCGTCGTCGCCGTCGAAGACGTGATTGCGGTCGCCGTCGGACATCCACCACGGCAGGCCGAAGTGGAAAAACGCCAGCCCTCCTGCCAGTGCCACCACCAGCACCCCGGCGAGACCGGCGACGATCCACGACCAGCGCCGCCGTCGCCCGGCCTCGGTCACAGCGCGCACCGGGCACCGTGCGAAAGCAGTTCCGATCTCGGCGAGGTGACCCTTGACATCGGCGTCACGTTCGGTCGGTGTTCTGACGACACCTCATCAATCATGCACGGGAGGCGCGGCAGGCCGAGCCCCCGTCCGCCGGCTCAGTCCGCGGCGACCACCTCGACCTCGGCGGCATCGCCCACCACCTTACGAACCGCCTCCGCCAGCGCCTCGGCCACCGGCGACGCGATGTCGGCGATGACCTTCTGGACGGCTTCGATCACGGAGGCGAACATGTCCTTCGGTTGGTGTACTTCGACCTTCACGGTGCCGTCGACGCCGATGACCACGACCAGGCCGTACACGACGTCGGGTGTGCGGTAGGCCAGCCGGGTCGCACCCGGACGAAGATCGAAGACCTGTCCCCCCTTGCGGCGGTCGAGGGCGCTCAGCACGAACGCGACCGCGCCCGCGGCTCCCGCGAGGACGACCAGCAGCTCGACTCCGGGCAGAAAGCCTTCTTGCTCAACGACTTCGACGTCGAGACCCTGCTCACCGGCGAGGGCACGCACGTAGTCGAGGTCGTCGGGGCCGACGACAACCAGCGCCCTGTCCTCGGCGACGTCTCCGTCGCTGCCGGAACCCGATCCGTCGCCCTGATCGTGTGCAACCACTGACCCGTCCTTTCCCCGACCCGGCCGCCTACAGTTTGCTCCACCAGATCGGATGGGGACGCCGATTGACCAGTGATTCGGCAAGCCGCGGCCGGGCGCGCCGCCAGAGCAGTTCGGCGGTGTCGGCGGGGACCGCCAGCGCTTCGACGGCCAGCCGCGGGTCGTTTGTCTCCCGGATCAGATACGCATAAAAGCGGTAGAGGTTTTCGAGGCGCAGGGCGAACGGCGGATGCGTGGACGGCGGGGCGACCCCGACGCTCTCCCCGCCCCGCACCATCTCGACGGCGCGTTCGATCAGCTCCTGGCTCTTCATGGCGAGCACGGCACCCTGAAGGGCGATGTTGGGTTTCACCCGGTCCAGAGCGGCGCTGGAGAACACCATGTGCGCGCCGAGAAGATCCGCCCGGAACTCCTTGTCAATGGCGTCCGGCGACGGCCCCGTGGGCCAGGCCATCCGCACTCCGAGGCGGTCGACCAGCGCGTGCCCGTACTCGTGGGCGACGACGAATCGCTGCGCGAACGCCGTGAGCAGGGCGAGCATCGGCCGATACACATCGGGGACCGACGGCGCGGGATGTGCGCGCACGCTCCCCCGGAGCAGCCAGCCGGCCATCGCGTGCTCGAGGTGGACGACCGGCGCGTCGTCGCCGGCCAGCATCTCGACGGTGTCGTCGGGCCGCGCCGACAGCGTCGTGAGCACCCCGGCCGGCGAGGGTTTCGGGCGCAGCGCGAGGATCACCGAAGTCGCGGCGGCGCAGAGGAAGTCGACCAGACCGGTCGAGATGGTGACGGCGACGCCGTCGCCGAGTCGCGCCACACCGGCGTGACCCGTGGGATCGTCGACGGTGCCCAGGACGATGCGCTCGAGTGCACGCCCGAACACCGACGGTCCACCCGCGGCGGGCGCCAAGGTCATTTCGATTGCGGCGGCCTCGCGGGCGAGGGTTTCGAGGTAGGCGCCGTCCTCATACGGACCGGGTTGTGCGCGTTCGACGATGTGCAACGTGCGGGCCCACCGTTCCTCTTCGACCTCACGGGTGAAGAGCCAGGGCCCGACCCGAATGTCGTTGCCCTCGAAGCGGCTTCGGTCGGCGCGTTGGGCAGCGCACCGCCTGGCGGCGCCCAGTGCGTCGGCGGCGGGCCGGCCCGAGATCCGGGCCAGGTTCTCCTGCCGCGTCCGCAGCATCCAGCGGGCCCGATCCAGCGCGGGCGGGGGCACGGCTCCGCCCACCGGGCTCAGTTCGAAGACCTTGTGGTCGGCGGCCGTCGAAACGTCCACGGTGGCCGTCGCCCCACCCCAGGTGATCAGATTGACGACCGCCGCTCGTGCCTGTTCGGTGTCGACACCCAGTTCGCGCGCCAGCTTGCGCAGCGAGGTCGTCCGGTGGGAAAGCTCCCCCGGCAACAATGTCGGGACGGCCTGTGGACCCTCCCCTGGCGGCGGCATCACCAGCCCATTACAAGCCGAGCACCCCGCGTCGCAGTGCCGTTCGGCGACATCTCCTCAGTCAGCAGTCATCGGCACCCGGGGGCCGCCGCGGTAGGCGGCTACGGGCCCACCGGCTCGTAGCCGCGGATGGCCTCGACTTTGTCCGCCGACCTGCTCGACGGATCGAATTGATAGCCCAGCCATTCGCGCGCGAGCCGCCGCGCGAGTTCCAGCCCGATGACACGCTGGCCGAGGCACAGCACCTGCGCGTCGTTGGAGAGCACCGAACGCTCCACGGAGAAGCTGTCGTGCGCGGTCACCGCGCGAATGCCCGGCACCTTGTTGGCGCTGATCGCCACGCCCAGCCCGGTGCCGCACACCAGCAGTGCGCGGTCGGCCCTACCCTCGGCGACCAGCCGCGCGGCGGCGACCGCCACGTGCGGATAGGCGGTGTCCTCGTCCGAGCCGACGCCGACGTCGATGACCTCCGATACCCGGTCGTCTCCGCGCAGGTCACCTTTGAGCGCTTCCTTGTACTCGTAGCCGGCGTCGTCGGAACCCACGACCACCCGCAGCCCGTCGCCGGCCATCAGTCCCCCTTCGCGGTCAGGGTGAAGCATTCGGCGACCGTGCGGGCGCACATCGCCAGCGACGTCGCGCCGGCGTCGGGGGTGCCGACGCTGCGCTCGGCCAGCGGCCGCGCCCGGCCCACCCGCGGCCTCAGGTCGGCGGTGGCCCGGGCGGCCTCCGTCGCCACCTCGGCCGCCGCACGCCAGGCGTCCTGCCACTGCTCCCCCGCGCCGGTGCGGCGTTCCAGTTCCTCCACGAACGGCAATAGCGCGTCGAGCATCGTCTTGTCGCCCGGCGCCGCCCCGCCCAGCTGTATCAACGCCGCATACCCGTCGCGCATCCCGGCCGCGACCGTCTGAGAATTCGGCCGGCCGGTGTCGCCGAGCCGGGCCCCCAGCGCCGACAGCATCGCACCCCACAGCACCCCGGAGGTGCCCCCGGCCTTGGCTGCCCATTCCCTTCCGGCCGCGGCGAGCACCGAACCCTGTCCGGCGCCGTCGTCGACGGCTTTGGCTGCCGCGGCCCGCGCCGCCGCGGAGCCCTTCACCATGCCGCGGCCGTGGTCGCCGTCGCCGGCCACCGCGTCGATGCGTCCCAGTTCGTCCTCGGCCCCCGTGAGCATCTCGGCCACCGCGGCCAGGGCCCGCGCCACCCGCTGCCCGCCCCGGCGGCCGTCCTCGTCGGACAGCTCGGCCGGTGCCGGCGCGTCGACGGTCGCGTCGGCGGCGGCGGTGCGCACCTCGCCGGCCTGCGCGGCCGCGGTGACGCCCTTGCGGTAGGCGGGGGTGTCGGCCGGCGCGGTCCAATACCGTTCGAGTTCCTCGTCGAGCCACATCACCGTCAGCGAACAGCCCGCCATGTCCAGGCTGGTGACCAGCTCGCCGACCTCGGGCTCGACGATTTCGTAACCCTGCTCGCGCAGCAGCCGCGACACCGCACCCCACACCACGAACAGCTCCTCGTATTTGGTGCGGCCCAGGCCGTTGAGGATCACCGCGATACGCCGCGAGTCCACGTCGGGGCGGTCCCCGAGCACCCCGCCGACGAGGGTTCCGGCCAGGTCGGCCGCCGCGGGCATCGGCTCGTCGGCCACCCCAGGCTCACCGTGAATCCCCAGACCCACTCCCATCTTTCCGTCGGGCACGGTGAACAGCGGGTGGTCGGCACCGGGCATGGTGCACCCGTCGAACGCGACGCCCAGCGTCCGGGTGGCGGCGTTGGACGCCTCGGCGACCCGGATCACCCCGGCCAGGTCGAGGCCCTCCTCGGCCGCCGCGCTCGCACACTTGAAGACGGTGAAATCCCCTGCGATACCGCGCCGTTTGGCCTCCTCGCCGCTGGGGGCGCTGGCGATGTCGTCGGTGACGGCGAAGTAGTGCGCCTCGATCCCCTCACCGCGCAGCTGCGTCACCGCCAGGCCGAAGTTCATCACGTCGCCGGCATAGTTGCCGGTGCTCAGCAGCACACCGGCATCACCGTGCGCGGCCCTGGCCACTGACGCGGCCTGCTCGGCCGACGGCGAGGTGAAGATGTTCCCGACGACGGCGCCGTCGGCGAAACCCGTGCCGACCGTCCCGCAAAATGCGGGATAGTGCCCGGACCCGCCCCCGATCACCACGGCGACCTTGCCGGGTCGGGTCTTGTGCGCACGCACCACCCCGCCGGGCACACCGGCGACGTAGCGGGCGTTGGCGTCGAGGAATCCGACGAGCATGTCCTCGGTGAACTGCGCAGGATCGTTGAAGAGTTTCGTCATCGCAGGCGGTCCCCACTCTCGGCGTCGAACAGGTACACCCGCTCGGCGGGTGCGGTCACGGTGACCTTCTGCTCCGGCCCGTAATCCTCGGCGGCGGGTGTCTGGACGACGATGCCCTCCTCCATCCCCGCGACGGTGCTCGTCGCCAGACCGAATTCGAGTAGGTGCTCGAAATAGGCGACGGTGCCGGCGATCCCGGCCGTCTGATCGGTCGACAGCGCACAGTCCTGCGGCCGGATGCCGACCGTCACCCGGACTCCGTCCGCCACGTTCTTGACCACCGTGTCGAGATATCCCGCACCCGAGCCGATCTCGACGCGCACCCGGCCGTCGACCACGCGGGCGGTACCCCGCATCACGTTGATCTGTGGTTCACCGACGAACTCCGCGACGAACAGGTTCGCCGGATCGTCGAACACCTCGTCGGGGGTGCCGAACTGCTGCACGATCCCGCCCTCCATCACGGCGAGACGGTCGGCCAGCGACAGCGCCTCCACCTGGTCGTGGGTGACCACGATGGTGGTGTAGCCGAATTCGCGCTGCAGCACCTTTAATTCACGCCGCACGCGGTTACGTGCCGAGGCGTCGAGGTGGCTCAGCGGCTCGTCGAGGAGCAGCACGGGCGGGTTGCGCACCAGCGCCCGGGCCAGCGCCACCCGTTGTTTCTGTCCGCTGGACAGGCCGGCCGGACGCAGATCGAGCAGGTCGTTCATCTCGAGCCGGTCGCAGATCGAGGCGACCATCTCGTCGGCTCCTTTGACCTTGCGTGCCTTGAGCCCGTAGAGCAGGTTGTCGCGGACCGACATCGGGGGGTAGAGGGCGTAGCTCTCGAACCCGACGCCGATACCCCGTTTCGCCGCCGGCAGTTGGGAGACTTCACGCTCGCCGATCATGATGGAGCCGCTGGTCACCGTCTCCAGACCGGCGATCATGCGCAGAGTGGTGGTCTTCCCGCACCCCGACGGCCCCAACAGGGCGACCAGTTCGCCCGGCTCGATCACCAGGTTGATGCCCTTGACCGCGGTCACCTGCTCGCGGCCGCGCGACGCATAGGTCTTGACCAGGTCGGTCAGGGTGAGACTCTGCGCAGTCGCGGTCGCCGCGGGACGTTGCGTTGTGACACTCACTGTGCGGCCTCCAGATGCGAATCGGCGGGTGAGGTGCGCGCGGCGGTGAGGCGGGCCGTGTCGCCCTGCCCCGCGACGAACACGTGGACGTCGGAGTCGGCGATCCTCATGGCGACGTCGTCGCCCTCGCCAACCCCGTGGCGCCCGGATGTCAGCACGATCAACTGCGCACCGCCCACGTCGACGGTCAGTTCGATGTTGCGGCCCAGACGCTCGGCCAGCAGCACCCTGCCGCGCAGCGATGCCGGACCGCTCGTGACGTGAATATCGCAGGGCCGCAGGCCGACCCGAACGCGGTCGCCCCGCACACAGGTCGCATCCGCCGGAATGGCAACATCCAGCTTCCCGTCGGCCAGCCGGATGCGGCCGTCGTCGACCACACCGTCGAGGATGTTGATCTCCGGCTGCCCCAGCGACCGCGCCACGAACGTGTCCGCAGGACTGCGCCAGATCTCGTCGGGCGTGCCGATCTGCACCAGCCGGCCCTCGTTCATGACCGCGATGCGGTCACCCAGCGCCAGCGCCTCCTGGTAGTCGTGCGTGACGTAGACGGTGGTGGTGTTCGACATCGCACCGAGCTGCTTGAGTTCGGCCCGCATCGCCGCGCGCAACTTGGCGTCGAGGTGGCTCAGCGGCTCGTCGAGCAGGTAGATGTCGGCCGGTCGCACCAGCACCCGCCCGAGCGCGACGCGCTGGCGCTGGCCGTTGGACAGCTCTCGCGGGAAACGCTTCTGCAGGTGGTTGATCCCCAGCGTGCTGGTGACCTGGTCGATGCGGCTCGCCTGGTCGGCTGTCGAGTACTTGCCTGTGCGCCCGGATTTCAGCGGGGAGGCCAGGTTCTCGGCCACCGTCTTCTGCGGGTAGAGCGCGTAGCTCTCGAACGCCATCGCGACGTTGCGGTGATAGGGCTCGACCATCGTCACGTCCACGTCGCCGATGCGCACCGAACCCGAGTCGATGTCGACCAGGCCGGAGATCGACTTCAGCGTCGTCGTCTTACCCGCACCGCTGGGGCCGAGTATGACGAAGAATTCGCCGTCGTCGATGTCGACGGACAATCCATCCACCGCAACCGTTTTGCCGTACGTCTTGCGCACATCGTGTACCGATACCGTGGCCATCAGGCCTTCACCGCCCCGAACGACAGGCCCCGCACCAGGTACCGCTGAATGGTCAGCGCGAGGACGAGTGGAGGCAGCGCGGCGATGATGGCCGCGGCCGCCGTGAGGTTGTAATACGCCTGGCCGCCGCCGCCGAGGAACTTCGTGATCGCGACGGTGACGGTGCCCGCGTTGCTGTCGGCCAGGATGAGGGGGAACACGTAGTTGTTCCACGCGAAGATGAACGCCAGCAGCGCGGCCGCCGCGATCCCGGGCCGCACGATCGGCAAGGCCACCATCAGGAAGGCCCGCCTGCGGGTGTATCCGTCGAGCAGCGCGGCCTGCTCCAGGTCCTCGGGCAGGTCCTGGAAGTAGGACCGCAGGATCCACACCACCAGCGGCATGGTGACAAGTTGCAGCACCCAGATCATGCCGACCTTGGTGTCGAACAGCCCGATCTGGTTGTAGATGACGAACAGCGGCACGATCACCATGAGTTCGGGGGCGAACCGGAACGACAGCATCTGGAACATCAGGTCGTTGCTGCCCCGGTACTGCCAGCGCCCGGCGGCGTAGGCGGCCGGGATGCCGATGACCAGCGATACGATCACCGCGCCTCCGCAGTTGATCAGGCTGGTCAGCAGCGACGCCTTGAAGTCCACGCTGGTCATCTCGGTGCCCTTGTCCGACAACACCGTCGCGAAGTTCGACCACGTCGGGCTGAAGGCGAAGTAGGTGGTGGTCTGCTGTTCGGCGTTCTTCAGCGCCAGCAGGAACATCCAGAAGATCGGGAACAGCGAGAACACGAACCAGAAGACCAGTCCCACGTCGGCGGCCACGGCGCCGATGGACCAGCGCTTCTGCCCGGGTAGTAGTTCTGCGCGGCTGAGATTGAGTGCCATGACTTACGACTCCGCTCCGGCAGCACGGCGCTGCGCCTTTCCGAGCACGCTGACCAGATAGCGCGCGGTGATGAACACGATGATCCACAGCAGCAACATGTAGGTGCTGCCCCGCGAATAGTCGAGGTTGATGATCGAGTCCTCGAACGCACCGATCTGCAGGGTGCGGGTCGCCACACCGGGGCCGCCCGCCGTCAACACGAAAATGTGGTCGAACACCTTGAGGTTGTCCATGAACCGGAAAATCACGGCGACCAGGATGTAGGGCCACAGCATCGGCAGCATCAGCTTGCGGAACATGTAGAACCAGCTCGCACCGTCCACCTCGGAGGCCTCGAACGGCTCTTTGGGCAGGGAGCGGATACCGGCGAGCACCAGAATCGCCACGAACGGTGTGAAAATCCACACGTCGACCAGAATCACCGACCAAAGCGCGTTGGTGCTCGACAGCCAGTCGAACGTGTTACCCAGTCCAAGAACGTGATTGAGGATGCCGAACTGCGGGTTGAACATCAGCTTCCAGATCACGCCGGCGATGACCGGTGCGATCATCAGCGGGAGGATGAGCACCTTCTCGAACAGTTTTCCGATGATGCTGGACCGGTTGAGCAGCAGCGCCAGCCCGACGCCGAGTGCCGTCTCGACCGCGGTCGCGACGATCGCGAAGGTCACGGTCACCTGCACGCTCTGCCAGAAGATCTGATCGCCGAGCACCGAGCGGAAGTTGTCCAGGCCGATGAAATGGGGATCTGGATTGACCGCCGCGTAGTTCAGGAATGCGTAGTACGCACCCAGCACGAACGGATAGAGGATCCCGATGACGATCACCAGCGCCGGAATGGACAGCAGGTACGGCCGTAGCTTACGTCGCCACGTGGGCACCTCGGGGAGGGTGCGACGCGGGACCTCGGCCGGCCGCTGCGACGCCGGCAGGGCCTTGGGTGTCTGCGTGGTCATGAATGCCGCCGTTCCTAGAGATTGACCTTGGAGGTGTTGGTCTTGGCCAGGCTGCGCAGCCGCGAGGCGGCGTCGTCACCGCCGTAGATGTCCTGGAGGGCCACCGCCCAGTCCTTGGTGGTGTCGAAGAACTTGGTCTGCGGGGTGAACTGGATCTTCGACGAGCCGATGACGGTCTCGAAGGCCTCCAGGTAGCCGTACTGGTCGGCGGCGATCCGTTTGAACGTCGTGTCGAACACCGACTTACGCACCGGGTCGGCGTAGATCCCGCCTTCGACAGCCTTGTTCATCGAGTCCTTACCGGTCGCCCACTGCATGAACAGCCACGCGGGCAGCTTGTTACGCGAGTTGGCGTTCATCGCCCAACTCCACGTCCACAGGTTGGTTTTGTAGTTCCCGTCGGGTCCCGCCGGACCGGCGTACCAGCCCAGGTTGCCCGCCTCGGCGCTGGCCCCCGGCTTGTTCTTCGGGTAGGTCGCGCTGTCGGCGTCGTAGACCATCATCGCCTTGCCGTCGCCCAGATCGCCTGTGGCGTTGGGATAGTCGTAGGTGGTCCACGAGGTCGGACCGGCCTTGTGTTGCATGTCGATCCACTTCTCGGTGAATGCGACTGCCTTGTCGCTGTCCATCTGCGCGACCAGTTCCGCCCCGTTGAACGTGTAGTCGACCGCACCCTCGCGCACGTACTGCGTCATGAACCCCGGATGGATGGTGGCCCACGACTTCGAGCCGCGCGTGGCGATGCCGTAGCGGTTCTGCGACCGGTCGGTCAGGTCGACGGCGAGCTGGATGAAGTCGTCGAAATTGTCGGGCAGCCGGGTGATGCCGTGCTCGTCGAAGTACTTCTTGTTGTAGGCGACCACGTTGTTCTCGAAGCCCCATGGGATCGCCCACTGACCGCCGGTGCCCAGCGGATTGCCGAGGGTGAAATCCCACCGGGTCGACGTTCGCAGACCCTCGAAGATGTCCTCGAAGTCGTATTCGGCATTGGTGGCCGCCGTGTTCTGCAGCCACGGCCCCAGATCCTCGATCCAGCCGGGCGGCCCGTACTGCCAGATGAAGTAGGCGCCGAGCATGAATGCGTCGTGTTTTCCTGTGCCGCCTGCCAATTCGGTGTTCAGTTTGGTGAAGTAGTCGGCCTCGGGTACCAGGTCGACGTTCACGTTGATCCCGGTCAGCTCCGTGAACTCGCGCAGCAGCGGCTGATAGGACAGCTGATAGGGGTGCGGTGTCTGCAGGATGTTGATCGTCGAACCGGACGCCTTCTTCCAGTCGAATCCCCCGGTGACCTCCGACGCCCCGTTGGGCGCGGGCGGACGGCCGCCCACCCCACAGGCCGTCAGCACCGGCAGGCTGGCTGCCGCGACGCCGGCAAGGCCCATGGCCGCCAGCATGTTCCGTCGTGACAGCTGGGTCCGTCCGAGGGACCCCGAGAATTCTCGACGCATGGTCAGCAGTCCTTCGATCAGGCCGGGATCAGGGATACCTTGACCGATTCCTTACCGCTGGCCACCAAATCGAGGCCCTTCTGGAATTCGGTCAGCGGGAGTTGGTGGCTGCAGATCTCGTCCATCGGGAGCACCCCGGATTCGATCATCCTGATGGCCGCGGGCCAGCAGTACGGTCCGAGGTGCGCGCCAAGGACGTCGAGTTCCTTGTCGTCGCTGATGATGCTCCAGTCGACGGAGACGTCGCTGCCGAAAACTCCGTACTCGACGTAACGGCCGAGCTTGCGCAGCAGGTTGAGACCCTGTGGGACGGCCGACGGATGGCCGGTGCCCTCCAGGTAGACGTCGGCCCCGTAACCGCCGGTGAGGTCCTTGACCACCTCGACGGCGTCCTGCGCGGCGACGTTGATCGTGATGTCGGCGCCGCAGCGCTCGGCCAGCTTCAGCTTGTCGGGGGCCATGTCCAGCGCGATGACCCGCATAGGGTTCTTGGCCCGCGCGCCGGCGATCATGCCGAGGCCGATCGGGCCGCAACCCGCCACCACCACGGTGTCCTCGAAGGTGATGCCGGCCCGCTCGACCGCGTGCAGCGAGCACGACAGCGGCTCGGTGAAGGCGGCGTGATGTGCGGGAATTTCCCCGGATACCTTGTGCACCAGGGCTTCTGCGGGATAGACCATGTAGCTGGCCATGGCGCCGGGGGTGCGCCGCTTGAATCCGTAGAGGTCGTGGGGCTGGCACATGTGGTACTGGCCGCGTTTGCAGTAGCGGCACTCCCAGCAGGGCACGATCTGTTCGGAGACCACCCGGTCGCCGACGGCGATGCCCCAGCGCTGCGCGGCCTCGTCATCGAGGGCCACGACACGCCCGGCGAATTCGTGACCCGGGATCACCATCGTCTCCGCCCATGCGGGACGGCTCTCGTCACCCCAGAACTTCGCCGCGCCGTGGTAGCACTTCAGGTCGCTGGCGCAGATGCCGACCGCTTCGACCCTGACGAGCACCTCGCCCGGTTTGCGCTCGGGCACCGCAACCTCTTCGAGTCGGTAGTCGTGTGGTCCGTGACAGACCACTGCCTGCATTTTCTCGGGAATCTGATCGGTCATCGGCAATCTCCTGCCACATCGGGACGGCTGCTCTTCACCCGCGGAGGTGCGGTGTGGGTGCCGTCACAGTATCGAACTCTGTGCACATCTGTCCAGAACGAATGTTCACCGAATTTCGGCAACGAACAGATGTTCAATGTCATACTCAACTCGTGGCGCGCCCCACACAGTCCACCCAGACACCCGCCGACGGCACGGCAGCCGAGACCGAGGCCGGGCACTTCTCCGCGTCCCTGCTCTACGCCGCGGCCAAGCTGTACTACACCGAAGACGCCACCCAGGCCGACGTCGCCGCACAGCTGGGAACCAGCCGCGCGACCGTGAGCCGCCTGCTGGCCGAGGCCAAGCGGCGCGGCATCGTCCGCATCGAGGTGGTGGCACCGGCCGAACTCGCCGTCGGCGACCTCGGCGACCGGCTGGCCCGCGCACTGTCGCTGACCACCGTGTATCTCAGCCACCCGATCCCCCAGCCGGGTCCCGGCCGCACCGTCGCCGATGCCATGGGAGCCACCCTGGCCCCGGCGGTGGGCCGCGCGCTCTCCGCGGCGGGCCTGTTGCCCGGCGACATCCTGCTGGTGTCGTCGGGCCGGACGGTCTACCAAGTCGCCCAGTACGAACTGGTGCCACTGCCCGGCGCACTGATCGCACCGATGGTGGGCGGCAACGACCAACCCGACGAATGGTTCCAGACCAACGAGATCACCCGTCTGGTCGCCAACCGCGTGGGCGGACGGCCCAACTACCTGTTCGCACCCGCGCTGCCGGGTCCCGAGTTGTACCCCTCGCTGCTCAAAGATCCCAGCATCCAACGGGTTCTACATCTGTGGCCGCACGCCAGATGTGCGCTGATGGGTATCGGCGCGCCGCCGCTGCTGCGCTCCGACATCCCCCAGTTCGTGCCGACCCGGTCGAACTCGCTGCGCGACGCCGTCGGGGATGTGTGCTCCCGGTTCTACGATCAGGCCGGCGACGAGGTCGACTTCGAAGGGCGCGAACGCCTCATCGCCGTGGAACTCGAAGCGCTGCAGCATATTCCGGTCACCATCGGGGTCGCGGTTGGCGCCGAGAAAATCGACGCCATCACCGCGGGCGCCAAGGCGGGATACTTCAACCAACTGGTCACCGATCCGGCCACCGCCACCGCGATCCTCAACCGGCTCGACCACCGCACCGACACCTGAAAGGCCTTCCGTGACAACACTCGCCGAACCCCGCTATGCCGGTGGTCTGCGGCTGACCGGCAAACGCGCGCTGATCACCGGCGCCACCAAGGGTATCGGCGCCGATATCGCCCGCGCGTTCGCGGTTGCGGGCGCCCACCTGATTCTCAGCGGCCGCGACGAGGCGGAACTGGCCGCGGCCCGGTCGGCGTTGGGTGACGAATTCGGCGTCGAGGTGCGCACCGCCGCAGTCGATCTCGCCACGCCACAGGGACCGGCGGAGTTGACCGGTCTCGCATGCGACGCGTTCGGCGGCCTCGACGTGCTGGTCAACAACGCCGGAATCTCACACCCCCAACCGGTCGTCGACACCGACCCCGCACTGTTCGACGCGACCATCGCGGTGAATCTGCGGGCACCGGCGCTGCTGGCCGCGGCGGTCGGCGCCACCATGGTCGAACAGGGCACCGGGGGTTCGATCATCACCGTGGCCTCCGCCGCCGCGCTGGCTCCCCTGCCCGACCACTACGCCTACTGCGCATCGAAGGCCGGCCTGGTGATGGCCACCAAGGTGCTGGCCCGTGAACTCGGCCCGCACGGTATCCGCGCCAATTCGGTGTGCCCGACCGTGGTGCTCACCGAGATGGGTCAGCGGGTGTGGGGCGAGGAATCCAAAGCCGCGCCGATGATCGCGCGAATCCCGTTGGGTCGCTTCGCGGTCCCCTCCGAGGTGTCCGACGCCGTGGTGTGGCTCGCTTCCGACGCGTCCAGCATGGTCAACGGGGTGGACATCCCGATCGACGGCGGCTACACCATGGGCTGAGGCCCGCAGACTAGCGGGGCCCCGCCTCGGCCAGGCGGTGCACCTGGTCGCGGGTCGCGGGATAGAGTTCGCGCCAGATCCCGTACAGCTCTTCGTAGACGGCACCGTTGGCCGGGTCCGGCGTGATCTCCCGGGTGATCCTGGCCCAGTCCGTGTCGGGGGGCACCAATCCCACCCCGATCGCGGCGAGCAGCGCGTCGCCATAGCTGGCGCCGATCGCCTGCTCGGGCACCAACTGCGGACGCCCCGTCACGTCGCTGACCGCCTGCGCCCAAATCGGGCTGCGCAGACCACCGCCCACCGCGACCGTTCGCTCGCCGCCGTGCGCGTCGTCGAAGCGCTCCAGGATCTGCCGGATCCCGAACGCGATGCCTTCGTAGGCGGCACGGATCAGATGACCGCGGCCGTGCCGCAACGTCAGCCCCACCACCACACCCCGTGCGCGCGGATCGAACACGGGCGTCCGCTCCCCCGCCAGATAGGGCAGCACCAGCAGACCTTCGCTGCCCGGCGGGACCCGCTGCGCATCGGCCATCAGCTCGTCGAACGATGCGCCGCCGGTGACCGACTGCAACCACCCGATGAGGCTGCCCGCGGTCGACGTGCCCGCGGCGAGCGTCAGGGTCCCGGCTTCGACGCCCGCCGTGGTCCACAGCGTCGGATCGCTGTGGTACTCGTCGATGACCTGCACGAGAAACATCGTCGAGCCGTACATCAGCATCTGATCGCCGGGCCGCCGGACACCCACCGAGAACGCTTCCGAATAGGCGTCCACGGTGCCTGCCACCACGGGGGTGCCCACGGGCAGCCCCGTCTCGGATGCCGCTGCCGCGGTGACCGCCCCGACGACCTCGCTGGGCCACACCAGCCGCGGCAGGGGCAGATGACCGCAGATCCGCCGCGCCCAGACCTCATTCCAGCCGAATTCGCGTGTGGCATAGAGGGGGTCGCACTGACTGGCGGTGTGGTGGTCCATCACGTACTCGCCCGTGAGCTTGGCCGCGATGAAGGAGTTCGAGCCGTACCAGGCGCGGGCCCGTGCGAACACCTCGGGTTCGCGGCGGCGAACCCATTCGAGCTTGGGCCCGATCGCCTGGCTGGACAACAGCGTTCCGGCCCGCTCGAGGATCTCCGCTTCGCCGAATTCTTCGGTCAGCGAAGCGATCTCGTCGGTCGCGCGAGTGTCGATGCCGTAGAGGATGGCGGGCCGCAGCGGCCGCAGGTCGTCGTCACACAGCACCAGGCAGGGCCCGACACCGCTGACACCGACCCCCGCCAGCGAGCTGCCGGGGGGCATCTGACCAATGAGCGTCGCGCTGATGCGGCACACCTCACGCCACCACATCGCCTCGGCGTCCACCTCAGCCCAGCCGGGACGGGGCAGATCCACCGCGTGTGCGATGGTCTCGGAGGCGATGACCGAGCCCGACGTGTCGACGAGGACACCCTTGGTGCTTCCCGTACCCATATCGATTCCGAGCAGCAACTGCACGCCGTCAACCCTACGTGGATCACCGTCCCCGATGGGCAGGACCACGGCCGGCGAACGCCGGGCCACTATGGTCGGTGGCGAGGACCACCCGCACCCTGCGGGTGGGCACACAGCGACGGAACGGTACCGCCCAGATGAGCTTCCCGAGGCCCCCGGAATCACCGGCCGAGACGCCGACGTGCTACCGCCATCCCGACCGCGTCACCTATGTGCGCTGCACCCGCTGCCAACGACCCATCTGCCCCGAATGTATGCGCGCCGCGGCCGTCGGGCACCAGTGCGTCGACTGTGTCAAGGAGGGCGCCGCCACGGTGCGGGCGCCGCGCACTCACTTCGGTGGCCGCCAGGGCTCGCCGACCCCGTTGGTCACCTACGGACTGATCGCACTCAACGTCGGGGCGTTCATCCTGCAGATGGCGTCGAAGGATCTGGAGACCAGGTTCGCGCTGTGGCCGCCCGCCGTCGCCGACGGGCAGCTCTACCGGCTGGCCACCTCGGCCTTCCTGCACTACGGCGTCGCGCACATCCTGTTCAACATGTGGGCGCTGTACGTCATCGGTCCGCCGCTGGAAGCCTGGCTGGGCCGAGTTCGCTACGGCGCCCTCTACGCGCTCAGCGCACTGGGCGGGTCGGTGCTCGTCTACCTACTGTCACCGCTGAACTCCGCGACCGCGGGCGCCTCGGGTGCGGTGTTCGGTCTGTTCGGGGCGACGTACGTGGTCGCCAAACGGCTCAAACTCGACGTGCGGTGGGTGACGGGGCTGATCGCCATCAACGTGGTCTTCACGCTGGTGTTCCCGCTGATCAGCTCGCAGTCGATCAGCTGGCAGGGCCATCTGGGCGGCCTGCTCACCGGCGCGCTGGTGGCCTGGGCCTACGCATACGCGCCACCCGCGCACCGCACACTCGTCCAGGCCGGTGTCTCCGCCGTCGTGCTGCTGGTCCTCGTCGGGCTGGTCTGGTGGCGTACCAGTGAGCTGCTCGAACTGTTCGGTGGACGCCTCGGCCTGAGCTGACCGGCGCTCAGCGCAGGGCCGGCGTGCGCGGTGGAACCGTCCGGCGCCGGCCGGTCGCCTCGAACGCCGCCGCGATGCGCAGCAGCCGGGTGTCGTCGTAGGCACGGCCGGCGAACGTCAGTCCGACCGGCATACCGGTGTCGGCCATGGTGCCCATCGGCACCGTCACGGTGGGAATACCGAGATGGCGCGGAACCAGGTTCCCGTTGGCGACCCACACACCGTTACGCCACCCCAGGTCGGCGGAAGCCGGGTTGACGTCCATGTCGGCCGGGCCGACGTCGGCGACCGCGGGGAAGGCGACCACGTCCAGGCCGAGCCGATCCATCCACTGTTCCAAGTCGATCTCGCGGGTCCGCTCCAATCCGTTGACGCCCTCGTCGAGATGCGGGATCTCGGCGAACGATTCGATCGGGTGATCCCGCACGAACGCGGGGTAGGCCGCGATGTCGTCGTCGAACCCGGTGTAGCGGTCGGGCAGCGCACCCTCGGGATGGGGGAAGATCGCGGCGCCGTCGACATCGGCCAGCCGGCTCAGCGCCGGATCTCCGTTGGCCCGCAGGAAGTCGTCCCACGCCCACGCCGAGAGGTCCACGATCTCCCGGCGCAGGTATTCGGCGCTCACCAGGCCGCGCGTGAAAATTGTTGGCGCGCCCGGCCGGTCGCCCTCGTAGTTGGAGACGACAGGAAAGTCGACCTCGAGCGTGCCGGCTCCGGCGGCTTCCAGATCTCGGCGGGCCGCGTCGAACAGGTCCAGCACCGAGGGGCGGGTGTCGACGCGGGCACCGGTCGAACCGCCGATACCCGGCGTGCGTCCGGCTTCCGCCGTTCCGGCGTCGGGATCGGCGTTGACGTACATCCGCGGCACCCCGACCCGCAGACCCGCCAGCACCTCGCGCGCCGCGGCGGCGTCACCAGCGCGCAGGGCCGTATACGACGGCGGCCTGACCTCGCTCGCGCGCGGCAATCGCACCCACGGCTGCGCCCGCCAGAAATCGCCGCGGGAGTCGGTGTCGTCGGCGACGATCACGTCGAGCACCTCGAACATGTCGGCCATCGTCCTGGTGTGCGGAACCACGACGTCCATCGTCGGCACCAACGGCCAGTTACCTCGCATCGAGATGACACCACGCGAAGGCGTGTACGCGCACAGTGCATTGTTGGACGCCGGGGCGCGGCCAGAGGACCACGTCTCCTCCCCCAGACCGAACGCGCCGAACGACGCCGCCGTCGCCGTCCCCGACCCGTTCGACGAACCCGAACCGAACGCTGACGTCAGATACGCCGCATTGTAAGGACTTTCGGCACGTCCATACACACCCCGCTGCATACCGCCGTTGGCCATCGGCGGCATATTCGTCAGCCCGATCAGCACCGCACCCGCCGCCCGCAGTCGTTCGATGGTGAACGCGTCGCGCTGCGCGGTGAGTGCAGCGAATGCGGGACTGCCCGCGGCCGCCGTCAGGCCGCGTGCGAGGTAACTGTCCTTGGCCGTGTAGGGAATGCCGTCCATCGGCCCCCGGGTTTCGCCGGCGGCGCGGCGCGCGTCGGACGCCACCGCCTCGGAACGGGCCTCGGGGTTGAGGACCACAACCGAGTTCAGCCGGATGCCATCCCGATCGAATGCGGCGATGCGCGCGAGATACGCGTCGAGCAGACCGACCGCGGTGACGACACCGCCGTCGAGGGCGTCGCGCAGGTCGGCGATGGATGTTTCCACGACGTCGAATGGTGTGGCCATGGGTCTTGTGTCTACCGCAACCGGGCCGGACCGTTCGGCCTTTCTGAACCAATGCCGCCCCCGACGAGCGCGATGCTGAACAATCTCGGTGTGGATCCGCGCCGGCTGCGCCTGCTGCTCGCACTCTCACGCCTGGGGTCGATGCGGGCGGTAGCCGAATCCTTCGCCATGACGACCTCCACGGTGTCCCAGCAGATCGCCGCGCTGGCCAAGGAGGCCGGCGCCCCGTTGATCGAGCCTGAGGGCAGGCGGGTGCGGTTGACCCCGGCGGGGCGCCGGTTGGCCGATCACGCAGTCACGATCCTGGCGGCGGTCGATGCCGCCCGGCTGGACCTGCGCCCCGACGCCGAACCGGCGGGAACCCTGCGGGTCGGTGGATTCGCCACCGGCATCCGGGTATCGCTGCTGCCCGTCCTCGCCGAACTGGCCAGCACCCATCCGGGGCTGGACGTGATCATCAGCGAGTACGAGCCCGGCGAGGCATTCCGGCTGCTCGTCGACGACGATCTCGACCTGGCCCTGACCTACGACTACAACCTCGCACCCGCGTCTCCCGATGCGGTGCTCGAAGCGGTTCCGCTGTGGTCCACGCCGTGGGGGCTGGCGGTACCGTGGGACAGCGCCGGCAGCGCCGACCTCGCGGAGTTCGCCGACCGCACGTGGATCGTCAACTCCCGCAACACCGCCGACGAAGGTGCCGTGCGCACACTGGCCGCGCTGGCCGGGTTCAACCCTCGCATCGCCCATCAGATCGACACGCTGGACCTGGTCGAGGACCTGATCCTGGCCAGGTACGGCGTCGGCCTTCTGCCGGTCGGACGACCGCCGCGGGAAGGCCTGACGGTGGTGCCGCTGCACGACCCGAGTGTGGTCATGACCGCGTACGCGGTGGTCCGCCGGGGCCGCTCGATGTGGCCGCCGCTGCGCGCGGTGCTCGAACGCCTCCGACCGGAGGGGGCGCCGCCGTCGCTGGAGCACTGGCCCCGGTCGACGCCGTGACCGTCGGCTGGGTTGCTCTGGTCAGATGGGGTTGCGCGCGATGAGCTGGGCGGCGATGACATTGCGCTGGATCTCGTTGGTGCCCTCCCCGACGATCATCAGCGGCGCGTCACGGAAGTAGCGTTCGACGTCGAATTCCCTGGAGTACCCATAGCCACCGTGCACGCGGATCGCGTCCAGGGCGATCTGCATCGCCGACTCCGACGCGAACAGCTTGGCCATGCCGGCTTCCATGTCGGCGCGTTGGCCGGAGTCGAGCTTCGCGGCGGCATCGAGGGTCAGCAACCGCGCGGCGCGCTGTTTGGTGGCCATATCGGCCAGCAAGTTCCCGACCGATTGGTGTTTCCAGATCGGCTTTCCGAACGACTGCCGTTCCTGGGCGTAGCGCACGGCCGCGTCCAGCGCGGCCTGCCCCACACCGACGGCCCGCGCGGCGACCTGGATGCGCCCGATCTCCAGGCCGCGCATCATCTGCGCCCAGCCCGCGCCGGGGGCACCACCGAGCACGGCGTCATCGTCCACCCGCCGGCCCTCGAACACCACTTCGCAGGCCTCGACACCGCGGTAGCCCAGCTTGGGCAGCTTCTTCGAGATGACAAGCCCGTCACCGGGTTCCACGAGCAGCACACTCATGCCCGTGTGCGCCGGGCGGGCATCACGATCGGTGATGCAGAGCAGTCCGAACAGGCCGGAGTGGGCCGCGTTGGAGATCCACGTCTTCGAACCCGTGACGGACCACGCCGCGCCGTCGCGAACGGCCGTGGTGCGCATCGCTTGCAGATCACTGCCACCGCCGGGTTCGGTGAGTGCCATCGTCGCCCTGATCGACCCGTCGGCCATGCCGGGCAGGTATCTCGCCCGTTGCCGGGCGGTGCCGAAGGTCGTGATCAGGTAGGCGATCACCGAATGACCGCCGATCGCACCCGCCAGGCTCATCCACCCCCGGGCCAGTTCCTCGGTGACAAGGGCGAAACACGCCGTGCTGACGTCCACACCGCCGAACTCCGCCGGCACCAGCAGCCCGAAGAAGCCGAGGCCCTTCATCTCGTCGATGAACTCCGCGGGATAGACGTCATCCGATTCGAATTCGCGCACCCGCGGTCTGACCCGTTCGTCGACGAACTCCGTCACCAGGTCGACGATCTGCTGTTCGTCGTTCGTGAGCGCCATGAGTTCACCCTTCCCGCATCCTCTGATCGATGGCAAGCGCCACCCGCACGGGGGTCCGACCGGCCGCGAGCGTGCGCCAAATCGGCCGTCCGCCCGGCGTGGCGCCAGCAAACACCTTCGTAACGGGTTTT
>JAFDWN010000037.1 GCA_018268465.1 Actinomycetota bacterium | reverse complement strand
GATCTACGGCTGCAGTACTAGCCGACGCAACTGTCGGCCCTACTAGGCAAGATTCGACTAGCGTCTCAGCAGCCCCACCAACGCCGGTTAATGCACGGATGCGATCGCGGCGTCGATCACCTGTGTGACGGCGTCGGGGTGTGTGACCAGTGTCAGGTGTGAGCCGCCGTCGAAGTGTGTGACCTGTGAGTGTGCTCGGGCGGCCATGGCGGACTCTGAGGCCGGGGTGATGACCTGATCTCCGCTGCTGATGAAGAACCAGGAAGGGATGTCCTTCCATGCGGCGTTCTTGGACGGTGCGAACAGTGCGGCCGCCGAAACTGCCCGCTGGCTGGCCCAGGCTCGCGCGGCGAGGTCCGGCGGAAGGTCGTTGCCGAAGTGCTGAAGGAAGATGTCCTTCTTCAACAAGAGCTTCACCGCTCCGTCCGGTCCACCGGGGGAAGGCACGGGGTCGAACAGTTCGCCCTGGGGTCTGGTCAGTACCGAGTCGGCGCCACTGAGCGCAGCCGTCGACTCGCCCACGTCGGGAGCTGTGGCGTCGACATAGACCAGCGCTTTGACGTTGGGATTGCCGGCGGCGGCGTTCGTGATGACCGACCCACCGTAGGAATGCCCGACCAGCACGATCGGTCCACTCAACGTGGCGAGGAAGTCCTTCACCGATTCGGCGTCGCTGTCGAGGTTCTCCAACGGATTGGCGATCGCGCGAACGTCGTATCCCTGCTTCTGCAACGCTGCGACTTCGCCGCCCCAACTCGACGCGTCGGCAAAGGCACCGTGGACCAGAACGATGGTGGGCTTCGCGCCGTTCGGCGGAGGCGAGGCGGGTTCGCCGGCGGCGGCGGCCATTGGACCCACCATGGCACACGTCATCGCCGCGGCACTCGCCAGTGCCGCAATTCGAATGGTCTTTCTCGAGCGTTCAAACATCAGAATTTCCAATCTGTTGGGTCGCGAACATACGTCGCGGTGAAAATCTCGTTGTCGCCGTCTATTTCGTCGCCGCGGCTGTTCACGGCAGACGGAGGACGAGGTGGCTGGCAGGGCGTTCGGGATCAAAAACCCATGGTTGCGAACCACTCGAGCGTGACTCCGGCGACGTCTTTCCAGCCACTGTCGATGGTGAGGGAGTGGCCACGTCCTTCGAAGATGTGGAAGTCCGTGACTGCCCGGCTTTTTGAGTACATGGCGACCACCTCCTTGGTGACTTTGAAGGGGACGACGTGGTCCTCAGTGCCTGATGTCAACAACAGCGGGCCGCGGTCGGCCCGCCGAGTATCGACTTTGGCCGCCGAGTGGCGTGAGAAGTTCGCGCTGGCATCCTCGAATAGTGGCCTGCCGGCACCCGGGATTGACCATGCCTGGTGCAGCGCGTTCGATTCCCCTTCGCTGAGCGTGTTACCGAAGGCGTAGTGGAACTGCTTGGCCGTCAGCGACACGGTGCGGCGTCGGTTGGCGGGGTTGCCGAGGACGGGGAATGCCGACCTCAGTTGCGCCAGTGGGAGGGCCTTGACTCCTTTGATGGGGGCGGGGTCGATGGCGACGGCAGCCGCGACGAGGTCTTGGGCCAGCAACTCCTGGGCAATCAATCCACCGAAGGAGTGCCCCACCACCAGGGGTTTGGTGCCGCCGCGCGCGGTGATGATTCCCGCGTAGTGATCGATCATCTGCTGGATACCGACATCGTTCATTCCGTCCGGGTTCGCGCGTGTCTGTGCGACTGTCGCGTGCTCCCCAGGCCAACCCGGTGCGGACACCGCGTAGCCGTTGTTCTCGAAGTGGTCGAGCCACGGTTGCCAAGCAGTCGCGTGGATCCACAGCCCGTGAATGAAGATGACCGGGTTGGGTTTCGCTGGCGATGTCATAAGGCGTTTCCTCGTGTCGGGAAGTCGGTTCATCCGGCGCCGAGCCGTCGGCTGAGCGCTTGATTGCGACCCTAGGTCGGATCGCGTACGCGAAACCGTCCGCCGGCCGGTCGGGCACGGGGTGCATATGTCTCGGCACACAGTGAGGCACGTCGTCCTAGCGGCGGGGTTGCCGGCGGACGCCGGTCAGGCAGATGCTTGCCGGGCCTGGTCTCGCCATTCGCTCGGGGACACGCCGTAGGTGGCTCGGAACATTCGCGCAAAACTGGAGGCATCGGTAAACCCCCACCGCCGGGCGACTGCGGAGATTGGATCCTGCAGAAATGCCACGGCGAGGTCTCTGCGTGCTCCTTCGAGTCGTCGCGTTCGGATCCAGTCCCCGAGCGAGACGCCTTCGGCCGCCAGGATTCGGTACAGCTGCCGCACCGATATGTGGTGTTCAGCGGCGATGCGGCCGGCGTCGAGGTCTGGTTCCTGCACGTGCAGTTGGACGTACTCCATGATTCGCAGGAAGAGAGTGGCCTGGAGCGCCTCCTTGCCCAACTCGACGGCGTCGAGATGGGTCGTGATCGCCGCGCGAAGCAAGTCGAGACCAGGCTGACTGACCACGTCGCCGCCCGGGCGATCAAACGCTCCCGGCTTGGCGGCCAGTCGCTGGAAGTAATCGACGGTCATGTCTGAGATCGGGTGGTCTGGGCACAATCGAACCGTGCTGATCTGCCGGATGACGTCGACTGGTAATGCCAGTCTATCCAGGGGTATTCGGAACTTATGCTGGGAGATGCCGTCCGCATCAGCGATGGCGAATGGCGTTGTTGAGTCCCAGACGGCCAAATCACCTGGGCGCAGGGTCATTTCGCGGTCGCGCTGGGCAACCACGCAGGACCCTGCCACCTGCATCCCCAGGATGAGGCTCGGCCTGGTGTCGTCGCGGGGCAACGCCCTGTAGTGGACCTTGTTGGCAGTCGAGGTGACGGACCACACCGTGAGCTCGGTCAGGTCCGTGATCGCCAAGCTCGTCGCAGCCGGGCCGCGATCGGCCATGAAGTCGATCTCCAGCGGCACAAGAGTTCGCGAGATAATGGCACGTACCACTTCTTCGCGATCGGCAACCGGGATTGTCCGAGCGTCGAATCTGATCGTCACCGCGCCGCCCTCGCAACCCCCTGCAGGTCTGGGCCTTTGCGACGGGTGTCGTAGTGCAACGTGCGCCCCAACCTGTTCTCACGGCGATGAGCCTCACATTTTGCCATCGCCGGCAGCGACAATCAGCGAAAGCGCGCGGCCGGCGGGAGCGGCGCGCGTGCTCGGCTCGACCAGTAGCGACGTGGTGGCCGGCGAATCTGTCCTCGCGCGTTGCGGGCGAGCTGCGAGCCGCCGGGATCGCGGGGCTACTGTGTCGGCAGCGCCCGGGCGGGCGATCCTGCCGGCTCCCAGGTTCGCATCGCGGCGTCCAGGCCCGGCTCGTCGAGCGCATCGACGCGCAGCGGCGCCTGGCCGGGGCGGCAGCGCATGCCGTCGATCAGAATCGCCACATAGCGGCGCCACAGCTCGCCATCGACGTGGCCGGCGAACTCGCTGACCGTGCCCGCCAGCAGGCTGATGATCGGCATGTCGGTCGAGGACAGGCCGGGACGGAGATAGCCGTCGGCCTGCGCGCGCTCGACGATTCTGGTGACGACCGGACTGAGGCAATCCTGGGCGGCGTTCACGCGGGAGCCGCCGTAGGCCTTGCTGAAGGCGATCTCGCGCAGACCCCGGTCGGTGGCGGTGATCTGGCACATCTGCTCGACGAACCACACGAAACCCCGCCACGAATCTTGATGGCGCAGAGCGACTTCGGCGAGCGCGGTGATCTGGTTGAGGCCGTCCTCGAAGATCGCCTCGAGGAGCTCCTCCTTGCTGGCGAAGCGCCGGTAGACGGTGCCCACTCCCACGCCGGCGTGGCGGGCGACATCGTTGAGGTTGGGCTCCAGACCCTTTTCCGCGAACAGTTCGCGGGCGGCGTCGATGACACGCTGCCGGTTGCGCTGCGCATCCTTGCGCAGCGGCCGATCAGCCGTCGGGTGGGAGCTCACTGAACCGAGTGTAACGGGCGCAACAGTCGAAGTGGATTGACCTTATCCACTTAAATCGTTAGCTTATCTGTCTAGCGCTGCGCCGGGCTGCCGAATCCGGGGAGGCTTCGAACGCTGAAAGGCCGAACAATGACCGCCGTCGTAGACATGCCGCCAGCAGCCGCCGCGACAGGCCGCGACGGGCGCTCGTGATGCTGAAAGCCCTGGGCCGTGTGTGGATCCCGATGCTGGTGGTCGCCGCCGCTGCCGTCGGAGCGGTCGCGGTGACGAACGCGCGCTCCGTATTCGGTGCCGACCCCGTCATCGTGACACCCAAGAGCTCCGACAGCGCCGAGGACTTCAACCCGAAAGTGGTGACCTACGAGGTGTTCGGCTCGGGCGGGTCGGCGGTCATCAACTACCTGGATCTCGAGGGCAAGCCGCAGCGCACCGGCAGCGTCGCACTGCCATGGTCGCTGACCCTGAGCACCACCTCACCATCGGCGTCGCCGAACATCGTCGCCCAGGGTGACGGGCATTCCATCAGCTGCCGGGTCACCGTCGATGACGTGGTCAAGGACGAGAGGACCGCTACGGGCGTGAACGCCGAAACCTTCTGCCTGGTGAAGTCGGCATGACCACATCGGTGGACGACGTCACGACCGACGCCATCCCGACCCAGCGACATCGGGAACGTCCGCGGATCGCGCGGTTCATCCGGATGTTCGCCGTGCCGATCATCCTGGGCTGGATCGCCCTCATCGCCGTGCTCAACACCGCGGTGCCGACGCTGGAAGAGGTCGGCAAGCTGCGTGCGGTGTCGATGAGCCCCAACGACGCGCCGTCGATGATCGCGACCAAACGGGTCGGCCAGGTGTTCCAGGAGTACGACACCAGCAGTTCGGTGATGATCGTGATCGAAGGCGACGCACCCTTGGGCGCCGAGGCGCACGCCTTCTACGACAAGATCGTTCGCGACCTGCGCGCCGACACCAAGCACGTCCAGCATGTCCAGGACTTCTGGGGCGACTCCTTCACCGCGTCCGGAGCCCAGAGCACCGACAACAAAGCCGCCTACGTCCAGGTGTATATCGCCGGTGACCAGGGCGAAGCCCTGGCCAACGAGTCGGTGGCGACGGTCCGCCAGATCGCCTCCGAGACGCCGGCGCCGCCCGGCGTGAAGGCTTACGTCACGGGTCCCGCGGCGACCTCCACCGACCAGAACGAGGTTGGCGACGCGAGCATGAAGATGATCGAGTTGGTCACCTTCGGCGTCATCACCCTCATGCTGCTGCTGGTGTACCGGTCGATCGTGACGACGGTCATCGTGCTGGGCATGGTGCTGCTCGGACTGTCCGGTGCCCGCGGCCTGGTGGCATTCTTGGGCTACCACAACGTGTTCGGGTTGACGACGTTCGCGACCAACATGGTGGTGACGTTGGCGATCGCCGCGGCGACGGATTACGCGATCTTCCTCAT
This sequence comes from Actinomycetota bacterium, assembly GCA_018268465.1. Taxonomy (GTDB): domain Bacteria; phylum Actinomycetota; class Actinomycetes; order Mycobacteriales; family Mycobacteriaceae; genus Mycobacterium. The sequence goes on along the minus strand of JAFDWN010000037.1, from coordinate 191,198 downwards.
CGGGCGCTACCAGGAGGCGCGCCGGGCCGGCGAGGACCGGGAATCGGCCTACTACACCATGTTCCACGGGACTGCGCACGTCGTCCTGGCGTCGGGCCTGACGATCGCCGGAGCCACGTTCTGCCTGCACTTCACCCGGCTGCCCTATTTCCAGACGATGGGCATCCCGCTGTCGGTCGGCATGATCATCGTCGTCGCCGCTGCGCTCACCCTCGGTCCGGCGGTGATCGCGGTGTGCAGCAGGTTCGGTCGCGTGCTGGAACCCAAACGGGCCGGGCGGCAACGGTTGTGGCATCGGGTGGGCACGGCGACCGTCCGCTGGCCCGGCGCCGTCCTGGTGTCGGCCGTCGTCGTGTCGCTCGTCGGCCTGCTCACACTGCCCGGCTACTACACGACCTACAACGACCGCATCTACCTACCCGACGACGTGCCGGCCAATGTCGGCTACGCGGCCGCCGACCGGCACTTCTCCCAGGCCAAGATGAACCCCGACCTGGTGATGATCGAAACCGACCACGACATGCGCAACCCGGCCGATTTCCTGGTCATCGACAAGATCGCCAAGGCGATGTCGCGGGTGCACGGTATCGCCCAGGTGCAGACGATCACCCGGCCCGAGGGAAAGCCGATCGAGCACTCCACGATTCCCTACTCGATCAGCCAGAACAGCAACGGCCAGCTGATGAACAACGACTATCAGCAGAAGGTGCTCGACAACATCCTCGTACAGGCCGACGAGATGCAGGTCACCATCGACTCGATGACCGAGATGCAGGGCATCACCCAGCAGCTGTCCGAGGTCACCCGCAGGATGTCCGACAAGATGGCGGTCACATCCGACGACATCGCCACCGTGCGCGATCACCTCGCCGACTTCGACGACCAGTTCCGGCCGCTGCGCAACTACTTCTATTGGGAACCGCACTGCTTCGACATCCCGATGTGCTGGTCGCTGCGCTCGGTCTTCGACAGCCTCGACGGAATTTCGACGATGTCCGACGATTTCCAGGACATCGTTCCCGACATCAACCAGATGGCCGATCTCACGGGCCGGATGGTCGCGGTGATGCCGCCGATGATCCAAACCATGAAGACGCAGAAGCAGCTGATGCTCAACCAGTATCAGGCGCAGAAGGCGCAGCAGGACCAGACCATGGCGGCGCAGGACAATGCGACGGCGATGGGCGAGGCCTTCGACGCCGCGCGCAACGACGATTCGTTCTACCTGCCGCCGGAGGCCTTCGAGAACGACGACTTCAAACGCGGCATCAAACTGTTCATGTCCCCCGACGGCCACGCGGTCCGGTTCACCATCATCCACCAGGGCGATCCGCTGACGGAGGAGGGAACCTCGCGCATCGAACCGCTCAAGGTCGCCGCGGCCGACGCCATCAAGGGCACACCCCTGGAGGGCTCCAGCATCTATGTCGGCGGCAGTTCGGCGACGTACAAGGACATGCAGCAGGGCGCCGACTACGACCTCATCATCGCCGCCGTCGCCGCGCTCATCCTGATCTTCATCATCATGGTGCTGCTCACGCGGGCGGTGGTGGCCGCGGCCGTCATCGTCGGAACGGTGGTGCTGAGCCTGGCCACCTCCTTCGGCCTGTCCGTGCTGCTGTGGCAACACATCGTCGGCATCCCGCTGCACTGGATGGTGCTGCCGATGTCGGTGATCGTGCTGCTCGCCGTCGGCGCGGACTACAACCTCCTCCTGGTCTCAAGAATGAAGGAAGAGCTGCACGCCGGGTTGAATACCGGCATCATCCGCGCGATGGTCGGAACCGGCTCCGTGGTCACCGCCGCCGGGCTGGTGTTCGCCTTCACCATGGGATCGATGGCGGTCAGCAGCCTGATCGTCATCGGCCAGGTCGGCACGACCATCGGGCTGGGGCTGCTGTTCGACACCGTGGTGGTGCGGTCGCTGATGACTCCGTCCATCGCCGCGCTCCTCGGACGCTGGTTCTGGTGGCCACAGCACGTCCGCCAGCGCCCCCGTCCGATACCCTGGCCCCAACCCGTCCGTCAACTCGAGGGGGCGCAATCATGATCGGGCGACGTATTCGCGCCGCGATCCTCGCAGGTGCCGTCGCCGCGTTCGCGGTGGCCGCACCGGCGGTCGCGCACGCCGACCCCGACACCGATTTCGCCAACGCGTTGCATGCCTACGGCATCTACGGCCAGAAGGACTACAACGCGTGGATCGGGAAGATCGCCTGCGAACGGCTGGATCGCGGTGTCGATAAGAACGCCTACGACTCAGCCAAATTCATCTCGATGCAGCTGCAGAAGGGCAGCACCACCGAGCAGGCCTGGCAGTTCATGGCGCTGGCCTTCCAGACCTACTGCCCGGCCAAACAGGCTTTGCTACAGCAGGTCGCCGAACAGCAGCCGAGCTGACACCGACCATCCAGATCGACGATTGGAAGCACACCGTGGCACACCGTTTGAAGCGCGTGATCCGTAACAGTGTGGTGGGAGCTGCTGTGGTCGCCAGCCTGGCAGCCACTCCGGGGATTGCGTCCGCCGACGCCACCGACGACTACCCGATTCCCAATCGGATGCTCAAGACCACCTGCACGGTGGACCAGTACATGGCGGCGGCGCGCGATACCTCGCCCATCTATTACCAGCGGTACATGATCGACTACAACAACAGGCCGGTCGACGTGGAGAACGCGGCGCGGGATCGCATCTACTGGTTCTTCTCGCTCGACTACGCCGGCCGCAGGCAGTACTCCGAGGACACCGCCACCAACGTCTACTACGAGCAGGTGGCCACCCGCTGGGGTAACTGGGCCAAGCTGTTCTTCAACAACAAGGGCGTCGTGGCACATGCCACCGACGTCTGCATGAACTACCCGCCGGTCGATCCGACCGTGTGGAACTGGGGGCCCAACGAGCGGCCCGCCGCCTGACGGACGCGTCTGGGCGTGCGGCACCGTCGCGGACAGGGGCGGTGGCAGCGCCGTTACGGTCCGGCGCTCGATCGTCGTGTGGCCGCGTTAGGGGTGCCGCCCTATTCTTCAACGCATCGAGCACATGGACGCGGCAGCACTGTTCGGCCGGGCCGACGAACTCGGGGCGCTCCGCGCTCTGCTGACCCGGGGTCGTAACGGGGGCGGCGGGGCACTGGTCGTCCGGGGCGATCCGGGTATCGGCAAGTCGGCCCTGCTGGCCGGCGCCACCGCCAATCTCACCGGTGCCACCGTCATCCGCTCCGACGGTTTCGAGGCGGAACTGTCAATGCCCTATGCCGCGCTTCAGCGCATCGGGGTGTCGTTGATCGAGTACGCGGGTGCGCTGGCGCCCCGCCAGCAGCAGGCACTGCGCGTCGCGTGGGGGATGGACGACGGTCCTGCCCCCGAGCGGTACCTGGTCGGGCTGGGCATGCTTGGTCTGTTCGCGGAGGCGGGCGGCAGCCGGCCCGTCGTCTGCGTCGTGGATGATGCCCATTGGATCGATCCGGAGTCGCTCGATGTGCTCGCGTTCGTCGCCAGGCGACTGCAGGCGGAATCGACGGTGCTGCTGTTCGCCGTGCGCGACAGTGAGGAGTCCGATGTCGCGCTGGCCGGCGTGCCCTCGCTGCGGCTGAGCGGTTTGGACACCCGTTCGGCGGTGCAATTGTTGACCACACAGGCGTCCGACACGGTCGACCCGTATGCGGCGAGCCAGATCGCCGTGGCCACGGGCGGCAATCCACTGGCGCTCATCGACCTGGCGCGTGACCTGAGCATCCGGCAGTTGGGTGAGTTGTCGCTGTCGTTCGATCCCGTACCGCTGAGCCGCAAACTCGAAGCACACTACCTGCGGCAGGTGCGCGAGATGTCCTCCGACGTGCAACAGTGGTTGCTAGTTGCCGCCGCCGAATCCACCGGCGAACCGAATCTCATCGCGACTGCCGCTGCTGCCCTTGGGCTTTCGCCCGACTGCGCAGCCGACGCCGAACGCGCCGGCCTGGTGACAGTGCGCGACACGGTGGCGTTCCGCCATCCCCTGGTGCGGTCGGCGGTGTATGGAGCCGCCACGGGCACCGATCGGCGTCACACCCACGGTGTGCTCGCCAACGAGGCACGCCGGTTAGGGCTGGTCGAACTGGAGGCGTGGCACGCCGCCGAAGCCACCCCGGGCCTCGATGACGAGGTCGCCGACCGGCTCGAGTCAGTCGCGGGGCTGGCTGCCCGGCGCGGCGGACGCGTCTCGCAGGCACGACTGCTGGCCCGTTCCGCGGACCTCACTCCGCCGAGCCCGGTGCGAAACGGCAGGCTGCTCTCTGCGGCCGAGGCGGCCATGGATGCGGGTGCAGCGCAGCTGGCGCGCCAACTTCTCGACAGGATCGAGCCGGCCGATCTCGACTCCGTGCAGGGGGGCCGATTGATCACCACCCGTGCCGAATTGGCGCTGTTTGTCGCCGATCCCGCGCCGATGCTGCGCGGCCCTGCCGACATGTTGCGCGCGGCGGAGGCGTTCCACGGGCTCGCGGCCGACCTGGAGCACAAGGCGCTGCGACGTGCTTTCGAGTGCATGTTCAATACCGATTCGCTGATGCAAGGTACGGATCCGGCCACGATAGGGCACCGGATCGACGCGGCCGCACAGTCCAACGACGAACCTCTCGGAATCGTGTTCCGCGCAATGGCCGCCCACCTGCTGCAGCCCTACGCGACCGCGGTCCCGCTGATGCGGGAGGCCATGCAGCTACTGCTCGCACTGCCCGACGACGAGCTCGCCCGATTCGGCTATGTCGGAATCATCCTGGCTACCGCCCTGTTCGACGAGCAGGCGGGTGACTGCTACCTGGATCGGCTGGCTCGAATCGCGCGGGATTCCGGCGCACTGCGCACTCTGGACTCGGTGCTCTGGGTCCGATCGCTGTTCACCGTCGACCATGGCGACCCGGCGGCCGGGGGACTGTACATGAAACAAGTGCGCGAGCTGCGCCAAGCGATCGGCTACGCCGCGGAGCACGTCGTCAACGTCGCCTACCTGGCCTGGACCGGGGCGCCTCGCCAGCAGGTGGAGCTCTTTGCCGACGCGACCCGCAGCATGGGGTTCGGGGGTGTATATCGCTCGGCGACAACGGCACTCGGCATCCGCGATATCGCCGAGGGGCACTATCGCGACGCTTACACCCGGCTGAAACCCATGATCGACCCGCCATTTCTCCAGGTCACCTACATCCGGCTGGCCGACTACGTCGAGGCCTCGGTACGCAGCGGCCATCTGCCGGAGGCCGTGGACACCGCCCGGACCCTCGCCGGCATGGCGGCCGCCAGCGGGACGCCCTGGCTGCGGGGGCTGGACCAACGCTGCCGGGCGTTGCTTGCCACCGACAGCGCGGCCGAGGTCCACTACCGCGAGGCAATCGAAGTGCTCAGTGTCGCAAACGTCCCCGTCGATCTGGGCCGGTCACACCTGCTGTACGGGGAATGGCTGCGCAGGCTGAAGCGGCGCCGCGACGCGCGTACGCAGCTCCGCGCGGCGGTGGACATCCTCGATCGGGCCGAGGCGACCGCATTCGCCGAACGCGCCCGCACCGAACTCGCCGCCACCGGCGAGAAACCGGGCCCGCGTCACGTGGTGGCGGGGGTGGAGATGTCGCCGCAGGAGGCGACGATCGCCCGGATGGCGGCCGACGGCAACACCAACGCCGAAATCGGCGCGGCCCTGTTCATCAGCACCAACACAGTCGACTACCACCTGCGCAAGGTTTTCGGGAAGCTCGGCATCTCCTCGCGGCGCCAACTCGCCAAACGCCTGGCCACCGATCCGCCGTCGTGACTACGAGCCGTGCGTGGTGCGCTGCCGCGCGCGAAGGCCGCAGACTTCAGCCATGCCGTACATCCGCTGCGAGGACGGTGCGCAGATCTTCTACCGGGACTGGGGCACGACGGGAACCACGGTCATCCTCAGCCACGGCTGGCCGCTGAATTCCGACGCCTGGGAAGCCGCGGCGATGTTCCTCGCCGGCAACGGCCACCGCGCGATCGCGCACGACCGCCGCGGTCACGGGAGGTCCTCGCAGACGTGGCACGGCAATGAGATGGACACCTATGCCGACGATTTGGCGACGCTGATCGACGCGCTGGACCTGACCGGTGTCATCCTGGTCGGCCATTCCACCGGCGGCGGCGAGATCGTGCGCTATGTCGGCAGACACGGCACCGCCCGGGTGGCCAAACTGGTGCTGGTCGCCGCGGTGCCACCGCTGATGCTGCGCACCGAGGACAACGACGCGGGATTGCCGATCGGCACCTTCGACGGAATCCGCGCCGCCGAACTGGCCGACCGGTCCCAGCTCTACCGCGACCTGGCGGATGGCCCCTTTTTCGGCAACAACCGCAACACCCCCGACAATGATGTGTCCCAGGGTGTTCGCGACGCGTTCTGGCTACAGAGCATGGCGTGCGGGCATCGCGCCGCCTACGAGTGCATTGCCGCATTCTCGGCCACCGATTTCCGCGCAGATCTGCGCAGCATCGACGTCCCCACGCTGGTGATCCACGGCAGCGACGATCAGATCGTGCCGTTCGATGTCGGCGGCAAGCGATCCGTGGAGCTGATCGCGGGCGCTGAACTCAAGGTCTACGCCGACCGTCCGCACGGACTGCCCGATACCGACCGGGAAAGGCTGCACGCCGACCTTCTCGACTTCATTGATTCCTGACAACCTGCCGAGCGAAAGCGAGCTGACGATGACCGACGCCTCTCCCGCGTGCGACACGATCGTGCTGGTGCACGGGCTGTGGATGACCCCAAGGAGCTGGGAAGGCTGGAAGGCCCACTACGAGGCGAAGGGCTACCGGGTGCTGACCCCGGCATATCCCGGATTCGACATCGAGGTCGAGGAACTGCGCAAGAATCCCGAGGTCATCGCGAAGTTGACGGTGCCCGAAACGGTCGACCACCTCGCCGCCGTCATCGAATCACTTGCGGTGCCACCCATCATCATGGGCCATTCGTTCGGTGGCACGCTGACCCAACTGCTGCTGTCTCGTGGTCTGGGCGCCGCCGCGGTGGTCATGGACTCGGCGCCGACCGAAGGCGTACGCGTGACCCCGTTGTCCCAGGCAAGGTCGCTGTTCCCCGCCCTGAAGAATCCGGCCAACATTCATCGAGCCGTCGGCTTCACCAAGGAGGAATTCCACTACGCGTTCACCAACACGCTGACCCGCGACGAGTCGGACAAGGTGTGGGAGCGTTACGCGATTGCGGCGCCGGGCAATTGGGTGTGGGTATACGGCCTGCTCGCCAACTTCACGCCGGGACACCAGGAGACGTGGGTCGACTACCGTGCCGACCGCGCACCGCTGCTGTTCATCGGCGGGGAGAAGGACCACATCATGCCTCCTTCGGTCAACAAGTCCAACGCCAAGCACTACGACAAGTCGCCGGCCGTCACCGAATACTACGAATTCGCCGGCCGTGATCACTGGACGTGCGGGGCGCCAGGGTGGGAGGCCGTCGCCGACTACGCGCTGGACTGGGCGCTGGCGTACGCCGACACCAAGCCCCGCGGCCTGCACACCGCATAGGAAGGGCCGCGTCGTGCCTGAGATCCTGCACATCCGCCGACCGGTGCCCGGCTACTACCGCGCCACCATCGACAATCCGCCGTTGAACCTGTTCGACCCCGAGTTGGTGGCCGAACTGCAGCAGTTCATGACCGTCGTCGAAGGTGACGACGAAACCCGGGTTGTCGTCTTCGATTCGGCGAATCCCGACTATTTCATCGCCCACGTCGACCTGGTGAAGGCTGACCAGTTCGACCTGACTCCGCAGCCGACAACCGGACTGGCGGTCTGGCCGGATATGGCGATCCGCATGGAACGCGCACCGTTCGTCACCGTGTCGGCGATCCGCGGTCGTGCCCGTGGTGTAGGCAGCGAGTTCGCGTTGGCGACCGACATCAGGTTCGCCAGCCGCGAGAAAGCGATTCTGTGTCAACCGGAGGTCGGATTCGGATTTCCGCCCGGTGGCGGCGGCCTGGAGCGGCTGTCGCTGAACACCGGACGCGCCCGGGCGTTGGAGATCATCGTGGCCGCCAGCGACTTTGACGCCGACACTGCCGAACGGTACGGCTGGATCAACCGCGCCGTCGCCGATGACGACTTCGAAGAGTTCGTCGACAACTGGGCACGCCGGGTGGCGACGTTCGATCGGAGTGCCATCGCACTGGCCAAACGCACCCTCAACGACCACGGCGGGCTTCCGGAGGTGTCCTGGTTTTCGCCGACGCAGCAGGCGTTCTTCGATCTGCTGGCGCAGCCGCATGTGCAACAGCGTGTCGGCGGTTTCCTGTCCAGCGGCCTGCAACAGGCAGGCGATTTCGAGCTCAATCTTCCCGACCAATTGGCGAGGTGAACGTCGATGGCTGACGCGACACGTGGCTACGACCTCAGCAGGACGGGTGTGCTGTTGGTCGACCCCTACAACGACTTCCTCTCCGACGGCGGCAAGCTGTGGCCACTCCTCCAACCCGTGGCCACCGAAGTGGGTCTGCTGGGCAATCTGCGTGCTGCGGTCGCGGCCGCGCGAGCTTCCGGCGTGGCGGTGCTCTTCGTGCCCCACCGGCGTTGGGAGGAAACGAATTACGTCGGCTGGGACCATCCGAATCCCAATCAGGTCGGCGTGAACCAACAGCAGATCTTCGCTCGCGGCAGTTGGGGTGGAGAGTTTCACACCGACTTCCAGCCGCGTCCGGGTGAGGTGGTGGTGACCGAACATTGGGCGCAGAGTGGCTTTGCCAACACCGATCTGGACGCCCAACTCACGCAACGGGGTATCACCCACGTCATTCTGGTCGGCGTCCTTGCGAATACCTGTGTCGAGTCGACCGGACGCTTCGCGATGGAACTGGGCTACCACGTCACCCTGGTGCGCGATGCGACCGCGGCCTTCGGTGTCGAGGCGATGCATGCCGCGCACGAACTGAACGGACCCACATACGCCCACGCGATCGTCACGACGACCGAACTCGTCGCACTCCTCAGTCACTGACAGAAAGGAGCCCCTCGTGGCACCCACGGTTCTCGCGGACTCGACTGCGACGGCGGTCATCGATGCCCCTGTCGAGGCGGTCGATCTCGCCGACTGGCTGTTCACCCTCGGCGACACCGAGTACCAACGGTGCGCCCCGGGTGAACACATTGCCGCCGGTGCCACCACGGCGGATGACGGACGTCCGATGTCGATCAACGTGGAGCAGGTCGGAACAGCCCTTGCCGTCCAGCATTACGTCGGCGAAGTCGCCGGGCCGTCACATTGCCGACTGGTCTCGCTGTCGGATTCCTTCACCCCGATCGGCCGCACCACTTTGCACGTCACCTGGGAGCTCACCGTCACCGCGGCCGGGGCGCGCCGATGCGTCCTGACCAATCGGGTCGTGATACTACCCACCGACGAGTATCTTTCGTTCCTGGAAAGAAACGGCATCCAGGCCGATCAGGCGGCCGCCGAAAGCCAGGCAGCCATCTATCGCCACAACAATGTGGAGACACCCCTGTTCGCGAAGAGCATCGAGCGTAAGGCGCGCGCGGCAACCGAAGAAGGCGAACGATGACGCAATTACTGACGGCCAACGCGGTCATCGACGATGTGCTGGAACGGTTTCGGGATCCGCTGGGCCCCGATGCGGACCGCTATCGCAATCACGTGTACCGCTGCCTGAACTATCAGCGAATCTTGCTGCACGTGAACGAGATCCCCGATGAGGTGGCGCTGGCCTGGGCGCTGCACGACATCGGAGTGTGGACCGCGGGCTGGGACTACATCGGGCCGTCGGTTCAGTACGTCGACGAGCTCGCCTCCGCCTACGGCGTCGAGGACGTGGCGCGGGTGCGGCAGATGGTGGAGTTGCACCACAAACTGCGTCCGTGCTCGGACACGTGGGTTGAGACGTTTCGGGTGGCCGATCGCATCGACGTGTCACGCGGCCTGCTCCGCGGCGCACTGTCTCGGTCCGACGTTGCGCAGGTGGTCCAGGCGTTCCCGTTTATCGGCTTCCACGCGCTGCTGGCGAGGACCGCGGCGGGCTGGGCGGTGAAGCACCCGCTGCGGCCACTGCCAATGCTGCGCTGGTAACTGGGGCGTAGACGTCGGGCTTCCGCGACGGTATCGGGGGGCCCACACCCAGGGTCGACTCTCCCACGGTATGAGGTTCGTCACCTGTCCGGATCGGCTCAGCGGCGCGGGCGGTGGAGCGTCCGCACCGGATACAGACCGATCGATGCAGGTCAGCGTCGCAATGAGCACATTGTGCTCGGCGATCGGTGGACGCAGGTAGGTAGGGGGCCAGGACAGCCTCACGGGCATGTGCGGCGCCGTTCGGTGTGTTGTTCTGAGAGCACGTTCACCGGGCGGAGGGAGTGACCAATGGACACCACACCGAGCGTGACGACGACACGGCGGGGGCCGCACTCCCTGTGCCGCCGCTGCGGTGCGGAACGGCCGGCATGGCTGGGCACCGCCCACCGATGTGTTGGCGACGCGAACCTGTCGTGGCTGGACTATTACCAGATGAATGCCCAGACGGCATTGGCCTGGCGGCGGCAGCTTCTGCAGAGGGATGACCGGGCCGACGACGGCGCTGCCGAGACCCCGCTGGCAAGCTGACGGCCCGTTCCATCGCGGCAGACGGCAGATCGTGGTCGGTCCGTCAGCGGGTGGCCGGTCTGGTCAGGAACATCAGACGGAACTTGCCGATCTGGATCTCGTCACCGTCGACCAGCGTCGCCGAGCCGATCGGTTCGTGATTGACGTAGGTCTGGTTGAGGCTGTCGAGGTCGACGAGCAGAAACTGTCCGTCTTCCAGCCGGAATTCGACGTGGCGGCGGCTGACGGTGGCGTCGTCGAGGCAGATGTCGCAGTCCGGGTGCCTACCGGCGGATATCACGGCTCGATCGAGCAGGAATTGAGTTCCCGCGTTGGGACCGCGCGTGACGAGTAGCCGGGCCCGCGGTCCAGATCCCAGCCCGGCCGAGGCGCGGGCGTCGACACCGTCAGCCGCCGGGGCATCCAGTTCGCCGAGAAGGTGAGCCGGGTACGCGTAGGTGATGTCCTTCGCATCTTCGTACTTCTGTCCATCATCGTTGTGGTTCACTTGCCGTCCTGGGCCGTCGGGCGCTGTTGCAGGGCCATCGCCCTGTCGAAACGTGTTCTGGAAATTACCGCGCCGTCCCGCCGGGCGCAGCCGGTTTGTGCCGCATTGGCACAGCGGACAGCGTCACTGGATCCGTTCCACTCGCCGACCCGCCGAACCGGCCGCGGTGGCCGTCGCTCTGGAGGGCCCTCGCCCCGTTGGTCCGGGTGTGTCGCCCGTACTGCTCGCCGAGTGTGCACCTACTGCGAAGAAATCGCGGGCGGAAATCTCGCAGATCCGGTCGTCGCGGGCGTTTCAGCCGCGCGCACCCCGTGGGGAATCCGGTTCGTGGTCGACCACGCGCTCGAGCCGTTCGCGTCCGCGGGGCGTCAGTCCGACATCGCGGGTGTCCGGCCAGGTGTCGATCTCGGCCAATGTCTCGTCGCACCATTGCAGCAGCAGGTGGTTGAACTCGTCGTAGAACGCGACCAGGCGCTCGGTGAGGTGGGCCCGCTGGGGGAAGTGCCCGCCGTTGCTCAGGAGCTCCTCGATGAGAGGCAATCCCTCCCTGCGTCGTTGCAGTGTCTGGCGGGCGGTCGTTTCGATCGCGGCGCGCAGGTCGGCGGTGCTGCTCTGGTCGGCGAACAGCACCCGCAGCATCCCCTCGACTTCGAGTGTCGCCGGGGCCGGCTCCGTCCGCAGCCAGTCCGCAAGTGCGACACGGCCTTCGGCGGTGATGGTGTAACGGGTGCGCTGGCTGCGTTCGCTGCGGCCGTGCACCACCGCGGCTTCGGCGTGCCCGCGTTCCACGATGCGCTTGAGTTCTGCGTACAGATGCGCCTCGGACCGGGGCCAGAACCAGTGCAGGCTGCGTCGTGATTGTGCGACCAATTCATAGGCCGTCCAGGGCTGGATCCCGAGCAATCCGAGTATGGCGAACGAGGTAGCGGTCGGCCGGGACGTCATTCCGTTGACTTTACTCCAGTGTGGAGTACCATACTCCACACTGGAGTAAGGGAGCGTCATGAGTGACACTGGATCCGTACCGCTCGTCGACACCTCCCGTGATGAGCTCCGGGATCGTATTTCATTGGCGCACAGTCGGTTCGACGATCTCGTGCGCACGGCCGATCCCGCCGCCCGGCCGCCGGGCCACCGCTGGACGGTCCACCAGATCCTTGCCCACGTGGTCACCGTCGGGTACCGCTATCGACAGCTTGCCCGTGGCAGTGACTATCACCATGCCGCCGACCCGCGCGACACCGCGACACTCAATCAGGCTGAACTCGAGGCGGCGATGGCGCCGGTCGCCGAACTCGCCGAGGAACTTCGCTCCGTGTCCGCGGAGATCGACGGGTTCTTCGATGCCAACTCCGACGACCGGCCGGTTTTTCCCTTCCACTCGTTCGGGATGGTATCCGGGATCACCGGACAGACCAGCTGGCTCGGCGAACTGCTCCTGCACGGCGAGGACATCGCGCGGGCGGTCCATATCCCATGGCCACTCGCCGAACGCGACATGCTGCTGATCCTGCGCGGTGCCTGTGAACTGGCGCCGCGGTATCTGCGGTCCGGCACGGATACCGAGACGAATATCTCGGTGGCCGTTCAGATTCCCGACGCTCAGCCCTATCTCATCCACATCCACGACGGCGTCGTGGACATGCGGGAGCGCCGAGCGGCCGACCGTCCCGATGCGGTCCTGCGTGTCCCGGGTTCGACGCTGACGCAACTGCTGTACCAGCGCATCGGCCCGCTGACCGCCGCCCGTCGCGGTCTGCGGATCGTTGGTGGCCGGCGGCCCTGGGCGGCGCTCACGCTCATGTCGCACTTCGAGCGGCCCTGACGATCTGGAGCGCCGCGGTCAAACGGTGCTCCCTCGCCGGTTGAGTTCGGGCGAATCGCACCGAGTGTGAACCCATCGCCAGAGAACCGCGGCGGAAATCTCGCACAGGATTCACATTCGACGCAGCGGCCGCGCCCCCGCGAAACCTTTCGGCGACATCAGCTCACAGTCGGCGAGGCGGCCCCTGCCCGTGCGGACTCGTCGGTGAAACACGTCAGCACCCACGCGAAAATCTCGGCCTCGTAGTCCAGCTGGGAGAATCGCCCGGACGGGCCCGCGTGTGCACCCGAGCCGGTCTCGGCGCGAAACAGCACCGTGCCCCGCGATACCGGCGAACCGGGGTCGACACCGGCGCCCCGACCGGGGTCACCGGCCCGCAGCGTCGCCACCCACTTCGCCGGCTCCCGCACCAGCACCCTGGTGTCGTGCACCGCGCCCGTGACGAGCAAGGCCGGCCGCAGACGCACCGCAGGCGGGTTGTCGACGGGTGAGTAGGACGCCATGACCGCGCGGTCGCCCGGGTCGGCGGGGTTCCCCCACTCGTCCCATTCCGTGACGGTCAGCGGCAGCGACGCATCGGCCATGGTGGTCACCACGTCGACGAACGGCACCTCGGCCACCACCCCGGCGAACCGTTCGGGCCGGCGCGAATACAGCGCGCCCTGCAACAGCCCGCCGGCGGACAGTCCCCGCGTCACGATCCGGCACCCGTCCACCCGACCGGCGGCCAGGTGGTCGGCGACGGCGGCCTGGTCGTCGAAGGTGTTGGGTTTGGCACGCAGATGGCCGTCGAGCCACCAGCGCCTGCCCAACTCGCCGCCACCGCGGGGCTGGCCGAACGCGCAGACGGCGCCCCGGTCGAGCAGCGACGGCAGTGAGCGCCACCAGTCGTATCCGAAATCCGGGTCGGTGCACGCCTCGTAGGCCCCGTATCCGTACAGGTACAGCGGTGCGCTGCCGTCCAACTCGACGTCGCGGCGGCGCACCACCACGACGGGCACCTGCGTGCCGTCGCCGGCCGGCGCGAGATGCCGCTCCTGGACGTATGCGTCGTGGTCCACCCCGACGATCCGCTCGATGTGACGCGGGCGGCGCGCCGCCGACGCGAAGTCGACGTCTTCGCACCGGGTGGGTGCGATGAACGACTGCTGGACGACGGTGACGGCATCGGCGTCGAACACCTCGTTGCGTCCCAGCGACACCAGGCCGCCGGGGGCGTCGGGCCACACGTCGAACTCGGTGGCCCCGTACGGGTGCACCGTCACCATGCCGACACCGGCGCGCCGCACCGACAGCACCACCGCGGCGGCGAATGCGTCGACCCGGTGGATGCGCACCGTCGGGTCGCCGGCGAGGTAGTCGCTCCAGTCGCCGGGGGTGTCGACGGGAGCGGTGGCGACGCGGAACGATTCGGCGCCGAGGTTGGTGACCACGAGGAAGCGGTCGCCGTCGGGTCCGGGCGCATGCTCGACGGAGTATTCGATGCCGCGTTCACGCCTGCGTACGAGGACAGGAGTGCCGGTCGGGTCCGCGGTCGGGAGCAGATGCGCCTCGGCGGTGTCGCGCGACGCGGCGGTGATGACGAACCACGCGCCCGAGCGGGTGACCTCGACGCCGACTTCGAAGCGTTCGTCGGGTTCGGCGAAGATCAGCCGGTCGGCGGCGGAGTCGGTGCCCAGCACGTGTACCCACACCTGGTGTGGGCGATTGACCTGGTCGGTGCGCAGGTACAGATACGCCGACGCATCGGCACTCCACCCTCCGCTGGGAAAGGTCGCCTCCAGGACGCCGGGCAGATCCGACCCGGTCTGCAGATCGCGGAACCGCAGCCGGTACCGCTCGTCGCCGACGACGTCATACGACCAGGCCAGCATCCTCCCGTCGGGGCTGACCTCGAGTTCACCGCGGTGGAACTCCGCACCGGGATGGGCGTCGGCGACCGCCTGCAGGTCGAGCACCGTCTCGTCGGGGCCGTCGCCGATACGTCGCAGCACCGCCGGGAATTCCGCACCCGGCGCGTGGACTTCGCGATAGGTGTGGGAGCCGGACTGCCACGGTGCGGATTCCGACCGGTCCGGGACCCGCGCGGCCATCTCGGCGGCGAGGGTGGCGCGCAGCGCGCCCAGCGGGGCGGTCCGCGAGAGGTAGTACCCACGTTCGGCGTCGAGCAGCCCGATCAGCTCGGCCGTCGGCTCGGCGATCCAGCCGAACGGGTCGCGCGGCGATGCGGCGCGCGCCAGCGGCGGCCCCGCGGTGGGGCCGGCATCGACGTCGTTGCCGGGCGGCACACAACCTCCAGGACGGTTGGACGGGAATCGCCGACGTGGGCGGTCGGCGCGGATGGCGTGGGGAACGATACGTCCCACTCGACGGATTCGTGAGAATTCGAGGTCCAACGCTACGAATTCGTAAAGATCGCGCGACGATATGCGCGAATCCTGCGATTCTGGTCTGATCAGTCAGTCAAGGCGCATCGCCGTACCCCCACCGAAGGGCTCGTGATGGCACACAGACCCGCCCGCCTCGTCGCCGCGATCGTCTGCGTTGTGACGCTTCTCCTGCCGGCAATCGGACTCGCGAGCGCCCAACCGCCTCCGGAGAAGTCGGTGTTCACGGTCGGAGTGGTCCAGGATGTCGACTCGCTCAACCCGTTCATCGGGATCGCCAACGCGTCCTACGAGATCTTCCAGATGGTCTACCCGACCCTCACCGAATACTCGGCCAAGGACTTCAGCATCGTGCCCGGGCTCGCGGAATCCTGGGAGGAATCCCCGGACAAGACGTTCTGGACCTACAAGATCAGGCCGGGCCTGAAATGGAGCGACGACGTCCCGCTGACGGCCAAGGATGCGGCATACACGTTCAACCGGATCATCAACGGAACGTTCGAACGGACCAACTTCGGCAGTTACGTCGAGAACATCACCGCCGCCGAGGCGCCCGACGACACGACGCTGATCCTGCGGGTCGACAAGCCGTCGCCGATCATGGAGAAGCTCGTGGTCTACATCCTGCCCGAGCACGTCTACTCCAAGATCGACGGAACCGCGATCCAGACCTACAAGAACGAACCGGTGGACGGTAAGCCCATCGTCGGCGCCGGGCCCTATCTGGTCGCCGAGCGGCAGGTCGGCCAGTTCGTCCGGATGGTTGCCAATCCGAACTTCTACCGCGGCAAGCCCGCGGTGGACGAAGTCGTCTTCAAGACCTACGCCAACCCCGACGCGCTCGGCCAGGCGCTGCGCAAGGGTGAGATCGACTACGCCGACAGCCTGGAGGCCAACGTCTTCGAATCGCTGGCCGACGCGCCCAACATCGAGCGCAAGTCGGCGATCTATTCGGGGTTCAACCAGCTGGCGTTCAACACCGGGGCGGCCCTCGACGACGGCACCCCGATCGGGGACGGCAACCCGCTGTTGAAAGACAAGCGCATCCGCGAGGCGATCGGGTGGTCGCTGGATCGGAAGACGCTGGTGGACAAGGTGTTCGGCGGGCACGGCAGTCCCGGCTCCACGATCATTCCGCCGATCTATGCCAACTTGCATCTCAGTCCGCCCAACGAGGTCACCTATGACCCGGACAAGGCCAGGTCCCTGCTGGACGCGGCCGGATACCGGATGGGCTCCGACGGCATCCGGCACGCCGAGAACGGCGCACCGCTGCGGTTCCGCCTCTTCGGCCGCTCGGATTCCCCGACGTCGAAAAAGGCCGTCGAGTTCATCAAGAACTACGCGGCCGATGTGGGGATCGCGCTGGACGTGACGCTGATCTCGGAGGACGCCGTCACCGAGAGGGTCGGTCAGGGCGAGTTCGACATCTTCGAATGGGGCTGGGTCGTCGAACCCGACGCGAACTATCAGCTGTCCACGTTCACCTGCGCGAACAGGTCCTACAAGGACGGCGACAACATCCTGGCCAACCTGTCGGACTCGTTCTATTGCAATCCCGCCTACGACGAGCTGTTCGCCGCCCAGGGCACCGAGACCGACAACGCCAAACGCACCGAGATCGTCAAGCAGATGCAGCAGATCCTCTACGACGACTGGCCCTACGCACTGACCTACTACTACGACGACCTGCTGGCCTACCGCACCGACAGATTCGAGGGGTTCGTCGCACAGCCGGATCCGGACGGGTCGTACCTGTTCCAGTACGGGACGTGGACCTACGAGAACCTCAAGCCCATCGCGGCGGCGGGTTCGGGTGAATCCGGCGGCGGGACGTCCCCCGCACTCATCGGCGGGATCGTGGCGGCGGTCGTGGTCCTCGGCGGTGTCGCCTTCCTGCTGCTGAGACGGCGCCGCGCCGTGGGAGCCGACGACCAGGAGTGACGCGAGTATGGCGCTGATCGACGCACCCGACGCCGCACCCACCCCGCCCGCCCCCGGTCGCGGGCGGGTGCTGGGCGCGGGGTCGCGCTTCACGCTGTTCCGGCTGCTGTCCGCGCTGGGCACGCTGGTCTTCGTCATCCTGTTCAACTTCTTCCTCTTCCGGCTGCTGCCCGGCGACCCGATCGCCCTCTACACGCGTGGGCGCGATGTGGATCCGGAGATCAAGAGACAACTGCAGGCGAAGTTCAACGCGCCCATCGGTGAGCAGTTCCTCCAGTACCTGAAGAACCCGTTCGTTCCCGAACTGCCGTCACAGCAGTTCAGCGCGCCCGTATGGGATGTCATCCTGCCGCGGGTCTGGCCGACGCTGCTGCTGGTGGGAACGGCGACAGTGCTGGCGACGATCTTCGGGGTGTGGCTCGGGGTGCGCAGCGCGTGGAAGCGCGGCCAGCGTTTCGACAAGGTCGCCACCACAACCACTCTCATCCTGTACTCGATGCCGGAATTCTGGTTCGGGATGATCCTGCTCATCGTCTTCTCCGTCGGGGTATTCGGCCTGCCCGGCATCTTTCCCGTCGGCGGCCTGTCCACGCCCGGTGTGGATATCGGCTCGCTAGCCGGAATTGCCGATGTCGCATGGCATCTCACTCTGCCGGTGTTCACGCTGACCGTGATCTACCTGGCCGAGTACTCCCTGGTGATGCGCGCCTCACTGATCGACGAGATGGGCCAGGACTACCTGCAGACCGCACGCGCCAAGGGACTTCGCGACGCCGACGTGCGCCGCAGGCACGCGGTGCCCAACGCATTGCTACCGACGACGACACTGATCTTCCTCAACCTCGGGTTCGTCGTCGGCGGCGCGATCACCATCGAGTACGTGTTCTCGATCAACGGACTCGGCTCGCTGACCGTGCAAGCCCTGCGCGGACCGGACATCCCCCTGCTGCAGACGCTGTTCCTGCTGTTCTCGGCCGCCGTGATCGCCGCCAATCTGATCGCCGACCTGCTGTACGCCCGGCTGGATCCGCGGGTGCGAACATGACGGGCCGGCGGCCCGCGGTGTCGGCTCGCGCGATCGTCTGGGAACGCCGGCGCCGGTCCTGGCAGAACCTGTGGGGACAGTTCCGCCGGTCGCGGTCGGGGATGCTCGGCCTCGGTGTCATCGCCGTCTTCGCCGCACTGGCGCTGCTGGCGCCCATCCTGTTCGACCATTCCCAGCTCGACGTCACCAAAGCCACCGGCCAGGTCTACGAAGCGCCGTCGGCGCAGTTCTGGCTGGGCACCGACGACTCCGGGCGCAACGTGCTGGCGCTGGTGGTGTGGGGCGCCCGCATCTCGCTGCTGGTCGGGTTGTGCGCCACCGTGCTGTCGATGTTCATCGGAACCGCCGTCGGCATCGCGTCGGGGCACTACCGCGGGCTGGCCGGGGGAGTGCTGGACCGTCTCACCGACTGGTTCCTCGTGATCCCATTCCTGCCGCTGGCGATCGTGCTGGCCACCGTCCTGGGCAAAAGCCTGCTCAACATCATCATCGTGATCGGCGTGACGTCGTGGCCCGCCACGGCCCGCCTCATCCGCGCCCAGACCCTGTCCGTGGAGGGCAGGCCCTATCTGGAACGGGCCAAGGCCCTCGGATCGGGCGACCTGCACCAGATGACGCGTCACGTCCTGCCCAACGTGATGCCGCTCGTGCTGGCGAACACCACACTGGCCGTGTCGATCTGCATCCTGTCCGAGACGACGTTGTCCTTCCTCGGTCTGGGTGATCCCACCGCGGTGTCGTGGGGCACGATCCTCGACGACGCGTTCGCCGGCGGCGCGATCTCCGCCGGCGCGTGGTGGTACCTGGCGGCGCCGGGTATCTGCGTGGTGCTGGTCGTGCTGGCCTTCAACCTCGTCGGGCGCGCGCTGGAAGGCATCCTCGATCCGCGGAGAGCTCACGAATGACCCTGCTCGAATTCGACGACGTCAGCATCACCTACCGGTCCCGGCACGGCCCGGTGCCGGCGGTGCGCAACGTGTCGCTGCGCGTCCCGCTGGCGCAGACGCTGGGGATCGCCGGCGAATCGGGCTGCGGCAAGACGACTCTGACGAGTTCGGTGCTGCGGCTGCTGCCCAAGTCCGCCGAGGTGACCGGCCACATCCGGCTGGACGGCGAAGATGTCATGGGGATGTCCTTCGGCCGGTTGCGTGCCGCCCGGTGGGCCAAGGCAGCGGTGGTCTTCCAGGGTGCGATGCACGCGCTCAACCCGGTGCAGCGCATCGAGACGCAGCTCGCCGAACCGATCCTGTTGCACGAGGACGTCGACGCCAGGGCGGCGCGCATACGGGTGGGGGGGCTGTTGGAGCAGGTGGGCCTGCCGCCGGGCCGGGCGCGCGCCTATCCGCACCAGCTCTCCGGCGGGCAGAAGCAGCGCATCATGATCGCGATGGCCCTGGCGTGCCGGCCCCAGCTGCTCATCGCCGACGAACCCACCACCGCTCTGGACGTCATGGTTCAGGCGCAGGTGCTCGACCTGCTGTCCTCTCTGGTGAAGCAGTTCGGGCTGGGCGTGGTGTTCATCAGCCACGATCTGTCGGTGCTGGCCCGCGCCTGCGACCGGGTCGCTGTCATGTATGCCGGGCGCATCGTCGAAGAAGGCGCCGCCGCGGACGTGTTCGTCCGGCCGATGCATCCCTACGCCAGGGCGCTTGCGGGCGCCTTTCCCCGCATCGGCGACGCCACGTTCCGCTATGCGCCGGCCGGGCTGCCCGGGGATCCGCCGTTTCCCGGCGACCTGCCGTCGGGTTGCCCGTTCCATCCCCGCTGCCCGATGGCCAACGACAGGTGCTCGACCGAGGAGCCGTCACTGCTCGCCCATGGTGCGCGCGGGGCCGCGTGCCATCGCGCGCTGGAGGTGGGCGTGTGACGGCGACGCGGGAATCCGGCCAGCCGGCGGTCGAAACACGGGGCCTGACAGTCGGTTTCCCGATCCGCGGCGGGGGTGTGGCGCATGCCGTCGACGGCGTCGACCTCGCGGTGCGGCACGGGGAGATTCTCGCCCTTGTCGGCGAAAGCGGCTGCGGCAAGACGACATTGGCCCGAACGATACTGGGCCTGCAGAAACCGGGAGCCGGCGGTGTGTACGTCGGGGGCGAACCGTTGTCCTACCGTGCCCGCGATCTGAAGGCCTACCGGCGCCGGGTCCAGCTGATCCTGCAGGATCCGTCGGGGGCGCTCAATCCCCGCCACACCGTCTATGAGGCGGTCGCCGAGGGTCTGCGGGTGCACGGCCTGCACGATGGCGAGGAAGCCAAGGTGGCCGATGCCCTTTCGCGGGCGGGATTGCGCCCACCCGAACGCTTCTACCTGCGGTATCCGCACGAACTGTCCGGCGGCCAGCGTCAGCGGGTGGTCATCGCGGGCGCGCTCGTGCTGGATCCGCAGATCATCGTCGCGGACGAACCCGTGTCCAGTCTCGACGCATCGGTGCGGGGTGAGATCCTGGCGCTGCTGCTGCGCCTGCGCACCGAACTCGACCTGACGCTGCTGGTGGTCACCCACGACCTCGGCCTGGCGTGGAATATCGCCGACCGGGTGGCGGTGATGTACCTCGGTCGCATCATCGAGGTCGGCCCCACCGAGAAGATCCTGTCCGCCCCCGAACACCCGTACACCGCGGCGCTGCTCTCGGTCGTGCCGGAGATGGGCCGCCACGAACGGATCGTCCTCACCGGCGAGACGCCCGACCCCACCCGGGTTCCGCCGGGCTGCCGATTCCACACCCGCTGCCCGGCTCTGGCGGACGGGACGGCCGCCGCGGCTGGAGTCGAGGTGCGTTGCCGCACCGTCGATCTGCCCATCCTCGGTGCCGACGGGCGCGGGGACCACCATGCCAGCGCCTGTCATCTCGTCGCGGCGAACGCGAACCCATGACGGACGACCACGGAGATCAGCACGGGAGGTCGGCTGTGTCGGACAGCTCTGCGGGGGCTCTGCAGCCGGCCCTCGATCGGCATCACTACGTCGAGGCGGCATCGTTCGAGCGTGAGGCGGCCATGCTGCGTCGCGAGTGGACCTGCATCGGCCGCCTCGACGATCTCGGTCTGGCGGCGTCCGGCCGGACGCTGCACCATCGCCGCGCCGTCGTGGACTTCGGCGGCGAGTCGATCATCGTCACCGCCGACGCGGCAGGGGCGCTGCACGCCGTCGCGAATGTGTGCCGGCATCGGGGTGCCCAGGTCGTGCCCGTCGAACCGGGCGCGGCGCCCGAACCCTGCGAGGCGAAGTCGCTGCGCTGCCCGTATCACTCGTGGACCTACGGACTGGACGGCCGGCTGCTGCACGCCCCGCACACCGAGGACGTCGAATTCGACGCCTCGGCCTTCGGCCTGAAGGCGCTGCGCGCCGACGTGTGGGGCGGATTCCTCTGGCTCACCGAGGATCTGGCGGCGCCGCCGGTCGCCGAGGAGTTGTCGCCGCTGCCCGCCCGGGTGCGGCGTTACCCACTGGACACCCTCGTGGTCGGTCTGCGTCTGGACTACTCGGTCAAGGCGAACTGGAAGGTGATCGCCGAGAACTACAACGAGTGCTACCACTGCGGGCCGGTGCACCCGGAACTGTCCCGGCTGGTGCCTGCCTTCGCCGGTGGCGGCGCGGGACTGGAGTGGGACGACGGCATCCCGCACCGTGAGGGCGCCTGGACCTTCACGCTGTCGGGCACCACCGACCGCGCCCCGTTCCCGGATCTGGACGACGCCGAAAAGGTCAGGCACAAAGGCGAACTGGCCTACCCGAACCTGTTCTTGTCACTGTCGGCCGAACATGTCGCCGCCTTCGTGCTGCGCCCAGCCGCCGTCGACCGCACCGAGGTGCGGTGCGATCTGCTGTTCGCCCCCGAGGAGGCCGCCAAACCGGGTTTCGACCCCAGCGACGCCGGCGACCTCTGGGATCTGGTCAACCGCCAGGACTGGGCGATCTGCGAGTCGGTGCAGCGCGGGATGACGTCGCGGCACTATTCACAGGGCTGGTTCGCCCCGATGGAGGATGCGTCCCTGGATATCCGCCGCTGGCTGCTTCCCCGCCTCGACCGCAGCGGGACGGATACCCGTGGCTGAGATCTACGACCTGGCCGTCGTCGGCCTCGGTGCCCTCGGCGCGTCGACCGCATGGCACGCCGCCGGCCGCGGCCTGCGGGTGGTGGGTTTGGAAGCGTTCGAATTCGGCCACGATCGTGGCGCCTCGCATGACACCTCGCGGATCATCCGGCACAGCTACCACACGCCGGCGTATGTCGACCTGACGTTCGCCGCCTACGACGCGTGGTCACGCCTGGAGGACGAGACCGGTGAGCGGTTCGTGACGGTGACGGGCGGACTCGACCTGTTCCCGGCCGGCGCCCAGATTGCGATCGAGGACTACACCGGCTCGATGGACGCCCGGGGTGTCGCCTACGACGTGCTTGACGCCGATGCGGTCCGGCAGCGGTGGCCGGCGTTCACGCTGCCGGACGGCACGGTCGCCTTGCACCAGGCGCGTACCGGTATCGTGCCCGCCGCCCGTGGGACGGCCGCGATGACGCGGCGGGCGCGGGAACTGGGCGCGACCCTGTGCGACAACACACCCGTACAGGCGATCACGCCCCGCGCCGACGGCGCCGACCTGGTCACGCCGGCCGGTGTGTTCAGCGTTGGCCGGGTGGTCGTCACCGCCGACGCGTGGACCGCCGGGTTGCTCGCCCCGCTCGGCGTCGATATCCCCCTGACCGTCACCGAAGAACAGGTCACCTACTTCGCGCCGCCCCGACCCGAACTGTTCGCACCCGAGGCCTTCCCCGTCTGGATCTGGATGGACGAGCCGTCCTACTACGGCTTCCCGACCTATGGTGAGGCGACCGTCAAAGCAGCGCAGGACTGCGGCGGGCCCACCGTCACCGCCGACGAGCGCAGCGGCCAGCCCGATGACGTGATGCGCGAACGGCTTTCGTCGTTTCTGCGCGCGGTGATTCCCGGCTCGGGCACACCGGTGCGCTCCAAACGCTGCCTGTACACCTTGACACCGGACCGCGACTTCGTCGCCGACCGGGTCCCCGGCCATCCGGGCGCCACCGTCGGTCTCGGTGCGGCGCACGGCTTCAAATTCGCCGCCGCATTCGGAGGCCTGCTCACGGACATGGCTGTCGAGGGCGAAAGCCGGTATGACCTCTCGGCGTTCCGCCTCGATCGCCCCGGCCTCACCGATCCCTCCTATGTCGGAAACTGGATGGTGTGAGCACCGTGGATTCCGCGGAGGTCAACCGGTTGCAATGGGACGAGCGCGCACCCGCCCACGCGGCCTCACCGGACTACCACGTCGCGGAGTTTGCGCAGGACCCGGAATTCCTGAGCTACGTGGTGCGATTCGACGTGCCACGGCTGGGGAATGTCGCCGGGCTGCGCGGCGTGCACCTGCAGTGCCACATCGGCACGGACACCGTGTCGCTCGCCCGTCTCGGCGCCCGGATGACCGGGCTCGACTTCTCGTCCGCGGCCCTCGACGAGGCACGGAGGATAGCAGCGCAGTCCGGTGCGGATGTGGACTTCGTCCACGCCGACGTCTACGACGCGGTGTCCGTCCTCGGCGCGGGCGGCTTCGACCTGGTGTACACCGGCGTCGGCGCATTGTGCTGGCTGCCGGATGCCCGGCGCTGGGCGCGAACCGTCGCCGGCCTGCTGCGCCCGGGCGGACGGCTGTTCATCCGGGAGTTCCACCCGATGCTGTGGAGCCTGGACGACGAGCGCAGCGATCTGCTGGTTGTCCGATACCCGCACTTCGAGACGCCCGAACCCGATGAGTTCTCGGACGACGGCACCTATGTCGAGACCGATGTGGCGTTCGCGCACACCACGATGCACGTATGGAATCACGGGTTGGGCGAGATCATCGGCGGGCTACTCCAGGAAGGTATGGAGCTTATCGCGTTCGAGGAGCACCGCAGCATGCCCTCGGAGGGGCTGCCTGGTCATCTGGTCCGCGACGAGCACGAGGAGTGGCATCTGCGGGAGCGGCCCGAGCGGGTGCCGCTGAGCTATACGCTGCAGGCGCGCAAGTCAACTCGCTGACGCTGGTGGAGGTCACGCGAGGTCGCGGGGGAACCGGCGCCGCCAGGACCGCTCGCCGGCGACACGGTCACCGGACGGGCCCGCCTCGGTGCAGGTCATCCGGATCGCCACGTCGAGATCGGTTCCGTCGGCGTCGATCTGCATGACCGAGGAGACGGAACAGTCCACCGGCGCGCCCGACCCGTCGTCGTCGTAGTGGACGGTGAACGTGACGTCGGAGCGCGCCGTCTGCCCGAATGTCCGGGTTTGCACGCTCACCTCGCCGACGTAGCGCTCGTGTGCCCATCCGAACGGCGTGTCGTAGGGTTCGCCGCCGTGTTCGACGTACGCGCCGGTAACCCGTGCCAACACATCGCGGGTGATCCGCCACGTGACGGCCGGATCCTCGGCCGCCGTCTCGTCTCCGGGTGCGAAAACCGGTGGGGGATAAGGATTTGTCGCCGGATCATAGACGGGTAGGCGCAGATCGCCGCCGTGGACGGTCAGGGTCGGCGGGGCCGGCGGCGCGATGACGTTGGGCCAGTCCGCCCCGGCGAGCGCCAGCCGCAAAACATGTCCGGGTGTCCACCGCCACGCGGTGGCGTCGAGGACGATGTCCACGTCGTACACCTCGCCCGCGACCAGCGGTGCGGCCGTTGCCATTCCGGAGCGGCGGGTGAGATTGAGGAAACCGCGGCACACCAGCGTCGACGTGCCGTCCGGCGCCACGTCGCACACCCGCAGCGCAACGGCGGCAACCGGTGCGGATGACGAGATGCTCAGCCGCACAGACGGATACCCCACGATCTCCAGACCGTCGGGCAGCGGCCAGTCCCATGTCACCGACCGGGCGTCGTCGACCCGCTGGTCGTCGGGCTGGCCCCATGGCAGATGCCCGCTGCACGACAGCCAGGCGGTGAGCCCGATGTCGGCGACCACGTCGTACGGCGGTCTCGGTGCCAACGCCCAGGTTTGCTCGGCGCTTCGCGTGGTCGGCCAGTCGTCGGCCCGCCACACGCCGGGCACGTGGTCGAGGTCGGGGGCGGGACGGTGGGAGGCGCGCGTATACCAGCGTGCCGTCGGCGGTTCGGCCGCCGGCGCGCGTCCGCGCAGCCACCGGTCCCACCACGCCACCATCTCCGGGACCAGGTCGATACGCGGCCCGGGCAGGCACGACGAGGTGGCCGCATGCGGCCACGGCCCGGCCAGCAATTCGGCGTGGCGCCCGGCGGCGCGCAACGCCGCCACGGTGCGAAACGAGTTGTTGCGGTAGCCGTCCGCCCAACCGGCCACGATCAGTACCGGACACTCGATGTCGTCGTAGGACGGCCGGATCGAGCCGTGTGCCCAGTATTCGTCGCGGCGGGTGTGGCCGAGCCAGTGCCACAGCCACGGTTCGTGTTCGGCGATCCGCGCCGCCCACTCGTCGCGCCAACCCTCGCCCCACAGTGCGGGTACCGGCGGCAGCGCATTCATCGGCGTCATGTAGTGGCAGTAGTCGACGAGGTCCAGCCATCGCCGTGAGCCGCCGCTGAGGTGCACGTCGTCGGTGAAGCGGTCGTCGGTGGCGTAGATTGCGATCACGGCCTTGAGCGCCGCAACGCGTTCGGCGGCCATATGCAGCGAGTTGAAACCGCTGTAGGACGTGCCGTACATGCCGACGTTGCCGTCGCACCAGTCCTGCGCGGCGAGCCACGCAATCACCTCGGCCAGATCCCGTTGCTCGGAGACCGGGTACTCGTCGGTGGCCCGCCCACCGCTGCTGCCGGTGCCGCGGACATCCAACCGTGCCACCGCATAGCCGAACTCCTGGGACAGCCGGACGTATTCGGGGCGGTACGAGGCCGTCAGGTCGTCCTTGCGGTACGGCAGCGCCTCCAGGATGCACGGCTGCGGGCCGCCCTCCGGCAGGTACAGCGTCACCGCGAGCCGGGCGCCGTCGGCCATCGGGATCCATTCGCGGCGGCTCACGCCCGTCACGGCACCCTCAGCAGCGCCCGCACCCGGTCGAGGGGCAGCGCTTCGACCGTCCGGCCGCCGACCCCGGTGGTGGTGGTCGCGGCCAGCAACGCATCGATCACCGCCTCCTCGGTGGCATCGACGGTGGCTTCGAAATAGGGGTCGAGGCCGGTCCCGGACAGTACCGCCCCCGACACGGCCGGCGCCGAGCGGTCCGCGCGCAAACCCGTTGCCAGGCCCAGAAATAACTCACCGGAGGCATGATGGGCCGTCGAGCCGGTGCGCGCCAGTCCCAGGCCCATCCTGGTGGCCAGCCGGGCGCAGCCAGCGGCGTCGATCGGCGCGTCGGTGATCACCACACCGATACATGATCCGGCAGGGGGCGGGACGATGTGCAGCGGCGGGCCCAATGCGCGGCCCACCGCCACCCCGGCAATCGTCAGCCGGTCCCACCACCCGAAATTGGCGAGCACCAGTGTCGCGACGACGTGACCGTCGGGAAGCACCCGCGAGGACGACCCGACTCCGCCCTTCCATCCGTAACAGCACATCCCGGTGCCGGCGCCGACCGCACCGAGCATCGGCCCGTCCCCGCCGGCCGAGCGCCTGGCGCCGGCCAGTGCGGCCGCCACGTCGGCGTACTGCACGTGCATGGTGCGGGCGTCGGTCAGCCACGAATCGTCGCATTCGCCGACGATCGGGATGACGACGTCGTCGATCCCGATCCGCGGCTGCTCGGCGATCAGCAGACGGCACGCCGCGTCGTAAACCCGGCCGACCTGCATGGTCGAGGTGAGAAAAACCGGACTCTCGACCACACCCCACTCTTCGACCTGGGAGCGGCCGGTCAGCTCGCCCGCCCCGTTGAGCACCGACACCCCGGCGGGGACGGGAGCGGCCCACACGTCACCGCCGGGGTCGAGAACGGTGACGCCGGTGCGTGCGATGCCCGCGCCCACCGGCGGTTCGGCGTCGTCGGCGAGCACCGTCGCATGCCCGAGCCCGACACCCGGCACGTCCAACACGGAGTTGGTGGCGCCGCGCGGCAACGCCCCGACGGTAACCGACCAGTCGGCCAGCCGGGTCCTTCCGCTCATCCGCGCATCGTGCCATGCTGCCCGGGTGGCCCGGAGTGTTCCCGGTATTCCCGTGATCGTCGACCCACGGTGCCGGGATCACGACCCCGCGTCGGAGATCTGGATCGGGGTCCCCACCGCGGCAGCCGAGGTCGCCGAACGGGTCACGGTCATCGAGTCGGCGCTGCGATCGCTGGACTACCAGATCGTGCCCGCCCGCGAATACGACGACAACTGGCTCACCTGCGTGCACTCACCCGAACTCCTCGACCACCTGGCCGGGGTGTGGGACCGCTGGGTCGCTGGCGGCTACCCGGACCAGGGCGCACACCGGGTCGTGCCCTACTTGTTCCCCAGTCCCGAACTGTGCCAAGGGCTTCCGCGCCGGATGCCGGCGGCGCTGCACGCCAAGGCGGGCCTGTACTGCTACGACACGATGACACTGGTCGGGCCGGGTAGCTGGGGCGCCATCCGCGCCGCCACCCGGGTGGCCCGCACCGCGGCCGAGGTCGTGACGTCGGGCCGGCCCGCGGCCTACGCGCTGACCCGCCCGCCGGGTCACCACGCGACGCGGTCGGCCTACGGCGGCTCGTGCTACCTCAACAACGCCGCCGTCGCCGCGCAGGCGCTGCGCGACGGCGGCTTCGCCGAGGTCGCGGTCGTCGATGTCGACGCCCACCACGGCAACGGCACCCAGGCGATCTTCTACGATCGCCCCGACGTCTTCACCGCATCGGTGCACGTCGACCCCGGCGCCGGCTGGTTTCCGCACTATGTCGGATTCCCCGACGAGACCGGGCGCGGGCTCGGGTCGGAGGCGAACCTCAACGTGGCGCTGGCGCCCGGAACCGGTGACGTGGGGTGGCTGGCGGCCGTCGAACGGGCCGCGCAAGCCGTCGTCGACCGCGGCGCCGCCGCGCTGGTAGTCGGCCTCGGGGTGGACGCCGCCGCCGACGACCCCGAAAGCCCGCTGCAGGTGACCGTGGAGGGCTATCGCCGGGCCGGCGCCCTGCTGGGCGCATTGGGGCTGCCCACGGTGGTGGTGCAGGAGGGCGGCTATCACCTGCCGACCCTGGGCCGGCTCGTCGGCGCCGCGCTGGCCGGGTTCGCCGACGGCGCCGGACGCTGAGAGGTCGGTTACCCCCGCATGATCTCGGCCAGGCGGCGGCGTTCCATCCACCGCTGTTCCAGCGGGCGTTGCACATCCTGCTCGATGAGTTGCGGGTAGGAGGTGAGATCGGTGAATTGCAGCCGACCTGACTGGAATCCGATCATGGCGCTGGCTCGTCCGCCGGATTCGAGCTGCTCGGACAGGAATTCGATACAGCGGGCCGTCAGCCGGGTCGCCTGTATCCGGTCGAACGCCGAGGGATCGCCACCCTCCTGGATGTGCCCGAGGATGGCCTGGCGGGCGTCGAACAGGTCGCCACCCTCCTTCTCGAACAGCGAGGTG
The DNA here is from genome assembly GCA_018268465.1 of Actinomycetota bacterium. Classification (GTDB taxonomy): domain Bacteria; phylum Actinomycetota; class Actinomycetes; order Mycobacteriales; family Mycobacteriaceae; genus Mycobacterium. The sequence goes on along the minus strand of JAFDWN010000037.1, from coordinate 162,391 downwards.
ATGAAACCCGTGGTGTAGACCGGGTCGGCATTCTCGCTGCGGATGATCAGGCCGAGTCGTTTACCCGATCGGAAGCCGTCGGAGAGGCCGTGCACATCGGCGGTCAGATCGTCGAGCGTAATACCCTCCTCCGGAAGGTAGACGCGCTCCGCGCCGGTGGCCAACCCGCTCAGCAGCGCCAGATAGCCGCAGTCCCGGCCCATCACCTCGACCACGAACACCCGCCGCGAGGCGACCGCGGACTGCCGGATCTTGTCCACGTCGGACACGATGCTGTTCAGCGCGGTGTCGGCGCCGATGCTCAATTCGGTTCCCGGCACGTCGTTGTTGATGGTCATCGGCAGGCAGACGATCGGGATATCCAGCGCCGCATGGCGCTGCCGGTGCCGGTGCAGTTCGTGCGCGGCCTGGTATCCGGCCCACCCGCCGGCCATCAGCAGTCCGTTGATGCGATGGGCGGCAACCTGTTTGGCGATCTGTGCGACGGCGTCCCCGCGCGGGACGTACCGGTTGGTGCCGATCTCGGCGCCACCGTCGGACACCCACCCGCTCACGTCCATCCAGCCCAGTTCGTGGATGTCGCCGTCGCGCAGCCCGCGGAACCCGTTCTTGACGGCCAGCACCGTGTAGCCGCGGTCCAGGCCGAGCCGCACGGCGGTGCGCACCGCGTTATTCATTCCCGGGGCCGGCCCGCCGCCGTGCACCACCGCGAGCCGGAAACGCCGCCTGCCCGCGGGGGTGGGCCGCGGCGCGGCCTGCTGCATGGTCCGCAGGATCTGATAGGAGTCGCGGAAACTGCCGCCGCGCAACAACATCGCGCCTTCGAAGTCCTGCGCCTTAATCCGTTCGGCAACTGCCTTTGTCTGCGCCACACAGTCCATCAGCGGTGAATACACCACCCGGTTGCCACCCATGCCGACGAGCTGCGCCGGTGCATCGCGTTCGTCGGTGAGCAGCCGCTCCACGGCGGCATGGGCCAGCAGGGTGGCCAGCACCCGGTCGAAGGCGCTCGGCGCACCGCCGCGCTGGACATGACCCAGGATGGTGATCCTGGTGTCCTCGCCGAGTTCCTGCTCCAGCAGCGACTTGATATGCGCGGCGGTGATCGCGTTGCCGTCGCGGTCCCGCGCGCCCTCGGCGACGATGATCACACTCTGCCGCCGCCCGATCGTGCGACCCTCCTCGACGGCTTTGCACAACCGCTGCGCCCAATCCGCCTCGGGCGGCTGCTCGGGGATCATCAGCCAGTTCGCCGCTGTGGCAAGAGACGCCATCAGCGCCAGGTAACCGCAGTGCCGGCCCATCACCTCGACGACGAACGTGCGCTGGTGGCTGGAGGCGGTGCTGCGCAATGCGTCCATCGCGTCGACGATGCGGTGCAGTGCGGTATCGGCGCCGATCGTCATATCGGTACCCGACATGTCGTTGTCGATGGATCCGACCAGTCCGACCAGGCGCAGAAACGGATGATCCGCGGCGACCGGCGCGGAAACCTCGCCGGCGTCGACCAGTTCGGTGAGCAGGTCCGGCCATTCCTGCCGGAACAGGTCGGCGCCGGTGAGGCTGCCGTCTCCGCCGATCACGACCAGCGCGTCGATACCCCGTTCGAGCATGTTCCTCGCGGCCGCCAGGCGGCCCTCGCGGGTCCTGAACTGCTGGGACCGGGCGGTGCCGATCGCCGTGCCGCCCCGGTGCAGGATGCCGTCGGCGTCCTCGGCTTCCATCCGCTGGATCAGCTCGCCGCCTTTGACCAGGCCCTGGTACCCCTCGTGGACGGCGTACACGTCGATGCCGTGATGCAGCCCGGTGCGGATGACGGCGCGGACGGCCGCGTTCATCCCCGGGGCGTCGCCCCCGCTGGTGAGGACCCCGATGCTGGCGGGCGCGGCGCCTGCCCTAGCCACGGCGGCGGCCCGGTCCGTATTCACGCGTCAATGGTGTCCGAGATCTCAGGCGCATCGAGAGTCCTCATCGTGGTGTACCGGTAGGTTACTGGCTGCCCGCGACCGCCCGGCGTCATTCCGGGTCGCCACCAGCGGGTGTATCACACCGCGGTGAGCGTACGGCAAACACCGTGCCGACCTGTTCGGTATCGAGGCGCCCACGCCGGTCCGCACGCAGCAATGTCGCGGGCCCGGATCGGGCGGCGCATGGTCGGAAACGGCGCCCCGGAGTCGCTAGGGTGGAGCACCGAACGCACGAGGTTCCGCTGCCTCGCCGACGCGGTCAGTGGGGGTCCGGACCGGGCAGACCGGTGTCCGCCGATGCGCCGGGGCCGGCGAACGACACGAATCACACAGCCGGATCGAAGGGATCACCACGATGTCCTCCCCGTACCGTGGCTCACGTCTCGGTACCCGCTTCGGGCCGTACGAGCTGCGGTCGCTGATCGGCATGGGCGGGATGGGTGAGGTGTACCGCGCCTACGACACGGTCAGGGACCGCATGGTCGCGGTGAAACTGCTGCGGGCAGAACTGGCGGCGGACCCCAATTTCCAGGAACGGTTCCGGCGCGAATCCCGGGTGGCCGCACGTCTGCAGGAGCCGCACGTCATCCCCGTCCACGACTTCGGTGACATCGACGGCGTGCTCTACATCGACATGCGTCTGGTCGAGGGGGCCAGTCTGCACGACGTGCTGCGCGCACAGGGCGGACTCCAACCCCGGCGCGCGGTGTCGATCATCGCGCAGGTCGCGTCCGCGCTGGACGCCGCCCACGCCGACGGGCTGGTCCACCGCGACATCAAACCGGAGAACGTGCTGCTCACCCCCGACGACTTCGCCTATCTCGTCGATTTCGGCATCGCCCATGCCGGCGGTGACGCGAGTGTCACGATGACCGGGCTGGTCATCGGTTCCTGTGCCTACATGGCGCCGGAACGATTCGGCGGCGAACCGGTGGGCCCGCAGGCCGACGTGTACTCACTGGCCTGCCTGCTCTATGAGTCCCTGACCGGCCGGCCGCCGTTCGACAACGGTGACGTGCGCCAGATGATGAGCGCGCATATGTTCGCGCCGCCTCCGCGGCCCTCCGCGGCGCGCCACGGTGTCGGTCGTGCCTTCGACGACGTCGTCGCCAGGGGGATGGCCAAGAACCCGTCGGTGCGCTACGCCACTGCCGGTGAGCTGGCCCGGGCAGCTACCGCGGCCGCCTCGGCACCGGAGGTGCCCGCGGCGAGCTCCCCGCCGCCTGCGGCCGCCGCGCCGCCGGCCACCCGGCAATTCTCGGCGCTGTACCCGAATCCGGCCGCGACCGGATTCACGCCCTATCCGCAGGCGCTGCCGGCGCCACCGCCGCCCCCGCCGCAGGTACCGGTCAGGCGTGCGCGCTTCGGCCGTACCCAGGTGGTGCTCGGTGCCGTCACGGTGGTGCTGTTCGGTATCGCCGCGCTGCTGGGCGCGATCCTCATCAGCGGGGATACCGGCGGATCGCAGCAGGCACCGCGTGCGGCGCCGGTCACCACCTCGGTCACCGAGCCGGAGTTCGACACCACGACCACCGCCCCGACGACGACCACCACCACCACCACCCAGACCACGACCGCGACGACGACTCCGTCCACCACGACCACCACGCCCTCGACCACCACCTCCACGTCGGCGACCGCCCGGCCCGACATGGCGGGAGCCGACGCACAAGGATTCGTCGGTCATTCCGCCCGCTGCGACGCGGGCACCACGCCCGCGGCGATGGTGCGCACGGCACAGTCACTGGCCGTGGTCTGCGAGACGTCGCCCGGAAGCTACTACTACCGGGGTGAACGGCTCCGCGACGGCGCCAGCATCGAACTGGCCGACGCGGTGCGCTCCGGGGGCGGCTTCGACGTGGTCAACACCGCCGACGGCACCCGCTACGAGGTGCGGCCCGACCGGCTCACGATCATCAGCAACGGCCGTGTCGATTCCTCCGAACGGGTGCTGGAGTACGCATCCGGCTGACCGGAATCCGAGGGACGCCGTGTCACGCGGGCTCGGTCGGCGCGAAGACCTCGATCCGTCCGTCGGTCTCGCGGACCTGCAGCGTCGGTAGCGGGGCCGGGGCGATCGGCAGTTGGTGGGTCAGTGTCACACCGTCCAGCGAGAACGACGTCGTATGACACGGGCACCGCAACCGCGCCGCGGCGGCATCCAGCCACAGTGCGCACCCCTGGTGGGTGCAGCTGCCCGACACCGCCCGCAGCTGCGGGCCGTTGCGGTGCACGAACCCCCGCACCGAACCGAGATCGAACGCCATGGCCTGCCCGTCGGTCAGGTCGGCGCCGGCGCCGACGGCCTGCCACACACCGTCGTTGGGCTGGAGCTCGCCCTGTGCCGGCGGCGCGGCAGGGGTGGTCTCCTTCGGGGTATCGCCCGGCAGGGCACGGCCGACGACGAGTCCGGCGGCAGCCGACGCCGCGGCCAGGCCCGTCCCGATCACCACCTGCCGGCGGGTGCCCATCGGGCCGCGTCCGGAGGTCGGCGCCGGTGCGTCGGCCATCGCATTCGCCAGCCGCCGATGCAGGCCGGTGACGAACTCTTCACGCGGCGCGTCGCTGCCCAACCGGGCGGCGCGCAGTTCGATGGCGGTCTTCATGTCCCGGGCGTCGGCGTCGTCCGGCCGCGCACGTTCGGTCGGGCGGCCCTTGAGCAGACCTTCGACGAAGCGGGGCACGATCGGCTTGTTCACCGTGACCACTCCTCACCCGTCCGTGCCGCCATCCGCAGCGCACGGTACTGCAACACCTTCGCATTGGCGACACTCACGCCCATCTGGCTGGCCGCCTCCCGGATCGAGAACGCCTGCAGGAAGCGCAGTTCCAGGATCCGCCGGTAGTTGTCCGGCAGACTCGCCAACAACGGTCCCACCATGTCCGGGGGATCGGCGGGAGTCCCCGGCCGATCCGGCTCGGGAACGTCGTCCTCGATCGTGGTCACCTCACGGCCCATCCGGTCCGCCCAGTAGGCCGCCAGCACTGTACGCGCCGTCATCCGCAGGTAGCGGCGTACCTCGGGGACGGTGGCCGACACCCGCAGCGGACGTAACGCCGTCATGAACACCTCGGCGGTCAGATCCTCGGCGTCGGGCTGGTTTCCGACCTTGCCGTACATCAGCCGGTATACCCAGGTGACGTTGTCGCGGTACACCGCATCCCAATCCGGATACGCCGCATCCGTCACCGATTGCAGCCCTCTCCCAGACCGCAGCACGTCCGCCCGCCCGGATCGGGCACGGCGCGCCTCATTGTTGCTCGGAATCACCCGCCACCGTCACTCTTTCGGCCTTGGAGATCGCTGTGTATCCGGCGTCTGGATGCTGTGACCGGATGGTCAGCGGACGCCCGCTCTCGCGGCCGCCCGTTCGTCGGTACCCCGCCGCGCGTCGAGGGACAGCGTGCCCGCGCCGACGATGAGCAGGAACACCGAGCCGCAGAGCATCGCCACCTCCAGGCGCCCCTCGTGGAAGAAGTCCCAGAAGCCCTGCTCCTTGGGGTAGAGCGGGGCGGCACCCCAAAGGATCGGCACCTTGGTGATGAACAGGGCGCCCAGCATGTCGACGATCATCGGCACGGCCGCGAGCCTGGTGATCAGACCCACCAGAATGAGTACGCCGCAACCGATTTCGAAGACGGCGTCGAGGTTGGCGAAGAACGCGCCGGCGGGGATGCCGGCTTTCTCGAACCGGCCCGTGCCCAGGGAATCGGGCCGCAGGAATTTGAGCACGCCTTCGCCGGCGAAGATGAGCCCCACGTAGAGGCGGATGAGCACGACCGCGCCGGACGCGCGGGTGGCGGTCAGTTGGGTCAGTGACAATTCACGCTGGAGCATCGGAGCGCCTTTCCGGCGTCGACCGGTTCGGCGCCTCATCCAGAGATAGGCACCGGGGTTACACCGATCGGGGGCGCGGATACGCCGGGTGCGCTACACCAGGACGACGTTCTGCTGCTGGCGGGTGGGTTCCAGGTCGGTCTCCATGAACCTCACGTTGTAGTACGGCGTCCACTGCGACAGATTCCAGTACAGGTACTGCTCGTTGCCCTCGCCGGCGTTGGCCGTCCCCGACCACGGATGGATCATCGGGGCGTACAGCCCCGGGTACTGCGCCGAGGTGGCCAGGGTGGTCGGCTCGGACCACTCGCCCTGCGGAGAGTCCGCGGTGCGCATCACGACGTTGTTGCTGCCGTCGGTGTAGAGCACCACGTACTGGTCCAGGTACTGGTTGTACTGAACGGACATCTCGCTGACGTTGCCGCCGGTCAGCCCGCCGACCACGATCCCGCCGAGGAAGTCGGTGACGATCTTCTGGATCCAGCCGAAGACGCCGGGCAGCGGCGCGGACTGGTCGGTCGCGCCGATCACCGGCACGGCCGCCGACGGGTCGCCCTTCACCCACGTCGAACCGTTCCAGTATTCGTACTCACCCTGCTGCAGGATCCGGTCCTCGGGCACCCGCGACAGGTACGCCGAGCCGCCGCGCCCGGAGGGTGTGCCGTAGGAGTAGATATACGGAACACCCTGCGCGTTATAGGAATTCGCGTCGTCGGGATCGCCGTAGGTGTAGGCGCCCTGCTGGAAGTTCTGGTTACCGGGCTGGTAGGACGAACTGGCCCGCAGCCATCCCGAGGAACGCACCGTACCGGGGTCGACCTGCCAGGTCTGCCCACCGTCGGTGGAGTAGGCGATGGCCGAGTAGTTGGTGGTCCAGCGCCCCGGGCTGTCCCAGGTCCGCACCGACATGAAGTTCACGTACTGGGTGGTGTTGCCCTGGGCGTCGGTGACCGAAATGCCGGCCGTCGGGATGATGGTCGTGGTCGACCCGAACAAGCCCAGGAACCCGGGATCCTTGATGACCTGGACGGCCGGGCCCTGCGCCGACCAGACGCCCGATCCGACCACCGCGGCGTCGAAGGTCATGCCGTTGGACAGATCCCGGGTGCTGCTGCGCAGCAGCACATTGGACCGCCAGTCGTTGACCATGGCGGGTTCGCGGAAGGTGTCGCCGAAGATGGTGAGGATGTTGCCGTTGCCGTCGTCCCACATGATGCCGAGGTCGGTGCCCCCGATGTTGAACCCGCCGGTGATGCCCGGTCCGGTGATCCAGCCGAGAGAGCGGGTGGTGCCGACGGCTGGCGCGGCGGCGACCGCCGCGGTGGGCACGGCTTCGGTGGCCATGGCGGTGGCAACGGGGACAGTGGTCGCCACCGATGTCACCGGTGTGCCGGAGCGGCCGAACCCGCGTTCGAACTCCCGCCGTGCCCAGGCCAGCAGAGCCCACGCGGCGGGGGGTTGAGCCGGCGTCAGCGGCGTGCCGGTGGCCAGGGGCGCGATGCCGACCGCGGCGAGTAGACCCGTGACGACCGTCCTGGTGGTCGGCTGGGCGGCGGGCGGATCGGGAATGGTCTGCGCGACGAGCGGGGTGGTGGCCGACGGGGTCTTCGAGATCGGCGCGATGTCCGTCGCCGGCGGCGGGGTGAACGTGGCGGGCGCGGATGCCGGAGCGTCGACGACTCGGCGCGCGACGTCTCCGGCGCGGTCGACCGCGTCCTTTATCGCCCCGACGACCGTGGTCGCGCGCACCGGGGCCGGTTCGGCCGCCGTCACCTTCGGCCGCCACTCGGGGGCGGGCGCACGGGTGCCCGTACGCGCCGGTTTCGGAGCCACCGCAACGGGGGCGGCCCGCGTGGTGTCCGGTTCGGGTGTCGGTGCGGTCTCGTCGCGGGTCGTGGTGTCGGGTTCCGGCTGGGGTTTCGGATCGGTGTCGGGCGTGGGTGCCGAGCCGGTGCCGGCCGGTTTGCGCACGCCGATGCGGGGTTTGCGGTCGGGACCCGCGCCGGTGACCCTCGAACTGGTCAGGGCGCCACCGGAGCTGATGGCCACGCCCGGCCCGGGCCAGCGCTTCGGTTTCTTCACACCCGGCGCGGCGGGGCTGCCCGCGGACCTCGTCGCGCCGCCGGCGCTCACCTGCCCGGCGCCCGTGCCGCCCACGGTGGATGTCGGCGCCTGACCCGACGGGCCCGACGAGGTGGCGGGGGAGTCCTTTGCGGGCGTCTCTCCGGATGCCGCGGTGTCCGACGACGAGGTGTCGGCCCAGGCGACGCCGTGTCCGCCGGTCGCCACCGCCGCGCCGATCCCCAGTGCGACCGCCAGCGCACCGATCCGCCCCACGTGCAATGACATTCCCATGCGTGCTCTTTTCGCCGCGGCCCGAACCTGACAGAACCCTGTGAGCAACGAACATATCCGCAGCAAACGTGTTCGCGTGACACCGACACACGGGTGCGCGGTGACTCTTTGCTGACCATCGAACGGCGCGACCGCACCACGCGGGATGGCCGGTGGCCCGCCGGGAAAGCGCGGCCCGGTCCCCTCCGCCACCGCGATCGGGGGATGAGTTTCCCGCGTGCGGGCGTGGGTACTCCAGAGGGCGGACAAGGAGGTCCTCACAATGCCTGACTGGGGTTGGATTCTGATCGCAGCGCTGGCCGTGGTCGCCGTGGTGGCGATCGCCCTCGCGGCACGTGCGGCGGGCACACGCAAGAGAAGTGAACGGCTGAAAGAACATTTCGGGCCCGAGTACGACCGCACGGTCGGCGTGATGGGTGACCAGCAGGCGGCCGAAAGCGAACTCGCCGCCCGCGAACGCAACAGAAAGAAGCTCGATATCGTGCCCCTGTCGGCCGCGGCGCACGCCAACTATGCCCAGCACTGGCGCATGGTGCAGACCGCGTTCGTCGACAGTCCGGCCAGCGCAGTGGGTGACGCAGACCGCCTCGTCACCCAGGTGATGCGCGAACGCGGTTATCCCATCGACGATTTCGAGCAACGCGCCGCCGATATCTCGGTCGACCATCCGTCGGTGGTCCAGGACTACCGGGCCGCGCACGCCATCTACTTGTCGCAGCAGAGCGGGGATGTGGGCACGGAGGTCCAGCGCGAAGCCCTCGTGCACTACCGCGCGCTGTTCGAGAAGTTGCTCGAAACCGACAACGACACCCACAAGGAGGCACGAGCATGACCACATCCGGTCCGCAGATCCAACCCGACCGTCCCGCCGACGCCACCCGAACCGACAGGTCCGACGCGGCCTACCCGGACGCCCCGTATCCGGACGACCCCCGCGGCGCGGCCGCGACACGTGAGGCCAGACCCGAGGAGCCCTACCCCGTCGGGCAGGACGATCCGTCAGTGGCCCAGTCCTACGACCCGTCGACCCGGCAGCCTGATCCGCAGGCGCCCGGTGTGTACGAAACTCGCGACCGGTCTGGGGGTCAGCGCGACCCCGGGGCCTACGACACCGACCCCGCAGAGGGGAGGGGCGGGGACCACTCCCTGCGTTCTGACATTCCGAACGGGGGCGTGCGCCCGTCGGCGTCCGGCGCCGAAACATCCACCGACACCGCCCTCTTCGACGACCGCGACCTACCCGGGCTGCGCTCCCGCTGGGACGACGTGCAAGCCGCGTTCGTCGACGACCCCAGGGAATGCGTACAAAAGGCCGATGCGCTCGTTTCGGCCGTGGTCGATCAGCTGACGGACAACTTCACCCACGCGCGCTCGCGATTGGAGGAGCAGTGGGCGCGCGGCGAGGAAGCGTCCACCGAGGATCTTCGTATCGCGCTCAAACGCTACCGGGCGTTCTTCGAACGGCTGCTGTCGGTCTGAGACCCCAACCGAACTTCCCGCGTGGGCAACCCGCCCCCGCGGGAAGTTCTTGTGCTACATGGGCTGTCGTGTTTGTGGCGGGCTCGGCGCGTCTGGTGTCAGGCGGGCCTGGCCGCGGGCACGGGCGGCGGCGCCGGGGGAGCGGGCGGCTGACCTGGCACCGGTAGCGGCGGTGGCGGCGCGGGCACCGGCGTGGTCAGGATGCGCACCAGATCGGGTTTCATCGCCTGCAACTGCGCACCCCAGTACCCCCAGCTGTGCGTGCCGTCGGGCGGGAAGTTGAAGACCGCGTTGCGTCCACCGGCCGCCAGGTACTTCTTCTGAAACTCCTTGTTGGTGCTGAGGGTGATGTTCTCCAGATACCCGGCACTGAAGCCGGCGCCGAAGTCGGAGCCGGTGTCCAGATCGGACATGGCCCCGTTGCCGCAGTACACCCACAACGCAGTGCCGTTGGCCACCAGCTGGTTGATGTTCATCATGGGGTCGTTGCGCTGCCAGGCGGGGTCGCTGGTCGGACCCCACATGTTGCGCGGGTTGTAGCCGCCGGCGTCGGCCATGGCCAGCCCGATCAGGGTGGGCCACAGGCCCAGCGACGGATTCAGGTAGCCCGACAGCGAACCGGCGAAGACGAACTGGCGCGGATACCACGCCGCCAGGGTCAGCGCCGCACTACCCGACATCGACAGCCCCACAACGGCGTTGCCGAATGGATCCTGACCTCTGTTGGCCGCCAGCCACGCCGGCAACTCCTGGGTCAGGAACGTCTCCCACTTGTATGTGGTGGTGCCCGCACTGCCCACCGCCGGCTGATACCAATCCGAGTAGAAACTCGACTGCCCGCCGACGGGCATCACCACCGATATGCCCGACTGGTAGAACCACTCGAACGCCCCGGTGTTGATATCCCACCCGTTGGCGTCCTCCTGGGCGCGCATCCCGTCGAGCAGGACGACCGAATGCGGGCCGCCGTTCTGGAACTGCACCCGGATGTCACGTCCCATCGACGGGGACGGCACCGCCAGATACTCGATGGGAAGTCCGTCGCGCGAGTACGCCGCCGCGTCCGGGATCCGACCGGCGACGCCCGCAAGGGTGGTGAGCAGCAGGACGACCGCGAATGCGGCCGCCAGCCGCGGCCAGACGTGCTCACCCGGACCCGACTGTCGCACCATCACCGGTACCTCCACTCCCGGCAAGCTAGCAGCCAACCGCGGGAGGTCACCGACTCCACGCGGGGTGTGACCCGCCCGTTATCAACTGCGTGGCGGACTGTGACCTGGCCGGCGAAAGAAATTCTGCGCAGCCGGAATACGTGGGCTCTGCGTTTCGCTAGACCAAAAGTAGGTAGTTACCGAAAGGAACGGTTCAACGTGACCAGGGAGACGACGAACAAGGCTCGATTGCTCGCTGTGATCGCCGGCAGCGCATTCGTGGCGCTGGCCGCGGTGGGTGTGGCAGTAGGGCAGGACCGGGCCGGCGGCTCGGTGTTGAGTTCCGATATGAGCACCGGGGTGACCATCACCAAGTCGGCGGGCCCGACCAAGGCCGAACTGCCCCAAGCGGTTCCCGATATCAAGGGGCCGGCGCCCCTGCCCGCCGAAGAGCAGGGGCTGCCCGGCTGAGTCCGCCCTACAACGTCACCGTCATCGGCCCGACATTCCAGATCTCGTCGCAGTATTCGGCGATGGCACGGTCCGAGGAGAACTTTCCGCTACGCGCCGAGTTGAGGATCGACATGCGGGTCCACGTCTCGCCGTCCAGCCACGCATCGCTGACACGGTTCTGGCAGTCGATGTAGGCGCGGTAGTCGGCCAACGCCAGGAACGTGTCGTGGTGGATGAGGTTGTCGACCACGGGCCGCAGGATCTCGGTGTCACCGTGGGTGAAGGTGCCGCTGGCGATCAGTTCCAGCACCGCGGCCAGCTCCGGATCGCGCTCGATGTAGTCCATCGGCCGATAGCCCACGGACTTCACCGACTCCACCTGGTCCTCGGTCAGCCCGAACAGGAAGAAGTTCTCCGGGCCGGCCTCCTCGCGGATCTCGACATTCGCCCCGTCGAGCGTCCCGATGGTCAGCGCACCGTTGATCATGAACTTCATGTTCCCGGTGCCCGACGCCTCCTTGCCGGCCGTGGAGATCTGCTCGGACAGGTTGGCCGCGGGGTACACCAGATGCGCGCTCTTGACGTTGAAGTTCGGCAGGAACACCACCTTCATGAACCGATTGACGGCGGGGTCGTTGTTCACGGTGGCGCCGACGGCGGTGATCAACTTGATGATCCGCTTGGCCATGAAGTAACCCGGTGCGGCCTTGCCGCCGAAGATGAACGCGCGCGGCGGGATCGTCAGGCCGGGGTTGGCCTTCAGGCGGCGATACAGCGAGACGATGTGCAGCGCCATCAGGTGCTGACGTTTGTACTCGTGGATCCGCTTGACCTGGACGTCGAACATCCACATCGGGTCCAGTTCGATGCCAGTGGTCGAGTGCACGTACTCGGCAAGACGAGACTTGTTGGCGCGCTTGATTTCCCGCCACTGCTGACGGAACGCCGGGTCGTCGACGTAGGCCTCCAGCCGGCGCAGCTGGCCCAGATCGGTCAGCCAGCCGTCGCCGATCGTGTCATCGAGCAGGCTGCGCAGTCCGGGGTTGGACAACGCCAGGAAGCGTCGCGGCGTGACCCCATTGGTGACATTGCCGAAGCGCTCCGGCCAGAGCTCGTAGAAGTCTTTGAGCACACTGGCTTTCAACAGCTCCGAGTGCAGCGCGGCGACACCGTTGACGGCATGGCTGCCGACGGTGGCCAGATGCGCCATGCGCACACTCTTGCCGCCCTCCTCACCGATCAGCGACATCCGGCGCAGCCGGTCGTCGTCGCCGGGGAACTTCGCGCGCACCTCCTCGAGGAACCGCTCGTTGATCTCGTAGATGAGCTCCAGGTGACGTGGCAGGGCCTCACCGAAGATTCGCAGCGGCCACGTCTCGAGCGCCTCGGGCAGCAGCGTGTGGTTGGTGTAGCCGAACGTGCGCACGGTGATGTCCCATGCGTCGTCCCAGCTGAACTGGTGCTCGTCGATCAGCAGGCGCATCAGCTCGGCCACCGCGATCGACGGGTGGGTGTCGTTGAGCTGGATGGCCCACTTCTGCGGCAGTGCCTCCAGCGGCAGCCCGGCCCTGCTGGTGTGGATGTTGATGATGTCCTGCAGCGAACACGTCACGAAGAAGTACTGCTGCAGCAACCGCAGCCGCTTGCCTGCTTCGGGCTCGTCGTTGGGGTAGAGCACCTTGGAGACGGTCTCGGAGACCACCTCGTCGTCGACGGCCTTGTAGTAGTCACCGGTGTTGAACGCGTCGAGCGCGAACGATTCGACCGCACGCGCGCTCCACAGCGTCAGCGTGTTACAGGTGTTGACGCCGTATCCCTGAATCGGGGTGTCGTACGACGTCCCCTTGAGCACCCGCTGCGGCACCCAGCGCACCCGGAACTTGCCGGACACGTCCTCGTACTCCTCGGTGTGTCCGCCCCAGTTGACGACATAGCTGGCATCCGGCTTCTCGATCTCCCACGGGTTGCCATGGGACAGCCAGTTGTCGGTCGTCTCGACCTGCCAGCCGTCGACGATCTCCTGGCGGAAGATGCCGAACTCGTAGCGGATGCCGTAGCCGATCGACGGCCGCTCCAGCGCCGCGAGCGAATCGAGGTAGCACGCCGCCAGCCGGCCGAGGCCGCCGTTGCCGAGACCGGGCTCCGGCTCGCACGCCAGGATCTCGTCGAGGTCCTGACCCAGCGTGGCCAGCGCTTCGCGGGCGGCATCCTCGATGTCCAGGCTGATCAGGTTGTTGCCGAGCTGCGGGCCCATCAGGAACTCCGCCGACAGATAGCAGGTGACCTTGTTGGACAGGTCCAGCCAGTCCTGGGTAGTGGCCATCCAGCGCTTCTGCATACGGTCGCGCACCGCCAGCGACAGCGCACGGTAGTAGTGCTCGGGGGTGAGCACGGCGGATGGGCGCGCGATCGAATAGGTCAGGTGGTCGGACACCGCGGCGCGCAGAGCGTCGGCGCTCAGGCCACTGCGCGTGGCGCCGGTCGGGCCGATCGGCACAGCGGTCCCCTCGATGTCCACGGCTTCTCCGGACGCTCCGTTCACCGTATCGGTCACTTGAACACTCCTCATCACTGTTACCCGGGCCGGGCCGACCTCCGACAAGACGGGCAAGTATGGCACCCGCGTGTTACGCGATGCGTTTGGTTGAAGTCGGCCACGTGAACTGTGGGTGGCCACGACGCCGGTCAGGGGTCCGCACCGAGCGCCTATTCCCTGGGCGACCCGATGCGCGCACCATGGGAGGAGGCGAGTGGAAGGAGTCGGTGATGAAGGCCAAGGTGGGAGACTGGCTGGTGATCAAGGGGACGACGGTCGACCACGCCGACGTGCGCGGCCTGATCACCGAGGTGCGCACCCAGGACGGTTCCCCGCCCTATGTCGTGCACTGGCTCGGCGACGAACACGACTCCACGGTGTATCCGGGGCCGGACGCCATCGTCGTCACGGCCCAGGAACAGCAGGCCGCCGAGGAGCGGGCTCAGCGGCACCGGGCGCCACACTGAGGTAGTCGACTACGCGTGACGCGCCGCGCGGCGATTCCTACGTTGCTTACATGCTGCAGGCAGTCGCCCGCCTCGCGATCACGGCACCCCGGCGGATCATCGCCGTCGCGCTGCTGGTGCTCACGGCCGCGGCCGTGTTCGGGGCGCCGGTCGTCGGCGATCTGTCCAACGGCGGGTTTCGTGACCCCACGTCGGAGTCCTGGCGTGCTTCCCACCTGCTCGCGACGACGCACGGCCAGGGCGATATGCACGTCGTCATCGCCGTCACCGGTGACGACGGCGTCCACAGCGCGGCCGCGCGGGCGGCAGCCGCCGACATCGTCGCGACGCTGACCCGCCTGCCCTACGTGACCGCGGTGCAGTCGGCCTGGACGGCGCCGCCGGCGGCCGCGCACGCACTCGTCAGCAGGAACGGGAACACCGGGCTGATCGTCGCCGGGGTATCCGGCGGGGAATCCGCCGCGCAGTCGCACGCCAGGGAGCTCAGTGAGCTGCTGCCACATCCGGACGGGGTGACGGTGCGGGCCGGCGGTGATGTCATGGGATACCTCCAGATCGTCGACCAGACCAAAAAAGACCTGCTGGTGATGGAGGCGATCGCGGTACCGGTGAGTTTCGCCGTGCTGGTCTGGGTGTTCGGCGGGCTGCTCGCCGCCGCGCTGCCCCTGACCGTCGGGGTCTTCGCGGTCGTCGGCTCGATGGCCGCCTTGCGCGTCCTGACCTACGTCACCGAGGTGTCGGTGTTCGCGCTGAATCTCAGTCTTGCCCTGGGGCTGGCGCTGGCCATCGACTACACGCTTTTGATCGTGAGCCGTTTCCGCGACGAACTCGCCGCCGGCGCCGGAAAGGACGATGCGCTGGCGCGCACCATGGGCACCGCCGGGCGGACCGTGCTGTTCTCGGCGACGACGGTGTCGCTGTCGATGATCGCGCTGGCGTTGTTCCCGATGAACTTCCTCAGGTCGTTCGCCTACGCCGGGGTTGCCGTCGTGGTGTTCGCGGCGGCCGCCTCCATGCTGGTGACACCGGCGGTGATCGTCCTGCTCGGACCGCGGCTCGACAGCTGGGATGTGCGGGCGGCCGTGCGTCGCCTTCGCGGACGCCCGGCACCGCTACCGCTGCCCGCGGAGGCGACGTTCTGGTACCGATGGTCGAAAACGGTGATGCGGCGGGCAATTCCGATCGGCTTGGCGGTCGTCGCGCTGCTGCTGGTCGCGGGTGCGCCGTTCCTGGGCGTCGCATTCGGTTACCCCGACGACCGGTTGCTGCCCGCCTCGGCCAGCGCGCGGCAGGTCGGCGACGAACTGCGCGAGGGCTTCGCCGTCAACACCCTGACCGACGTGACCGTCGTCCTGCCCGACGTCACCGGCGTGTCGGCGGCCGATCTCACCCGCTACGCCGCGGATCTGTCCCGGGTCCCGGGTGTTTCGGCGGTCTCCTCGCCTGCTGGCGCATTCGTCGGTGGTGCTCCGGCGGGACCGCCCTCGTCGGCAACGGGTCTGTCGAACGGCAGCGCATTCCTGACGGTCAACTCCACCGCGCCGCTCTACACGCCCGAATCGGAGCGGCAACTCGACGACATCCACGCCGTGCCGGTACCCGACGGCAGCCAGGCGCTGATGACGGGGTGGGCGCAGATCAACCGCGACAGCGCCGACGCGGTGACGTCACGGCTGCCCTACGTGCTCGCGATCATCGGCGCGGTCAGCTTCGTCTTGCTGTTCGTGCTTTCGGGCAGCCTGGTCCTGCCACTGAAAGCGCTGCTGCTCAACGTCTTATCGCTGACCGCCGCATTCGGTGCGCTGGTGTGGGTGTTCCAGGACGGCCACCTGGGCGCATTCGGCACCACACCCACGGGCACGGTCGTCGCGAGCGTTCCGGTGTTGTTGTTCTGTCTGGTGTTCGGGTTGTCGATGGACTACGAGGTCTTCCTCATTTCGCGGATCCGCGAATTCTGGTTGGCCTCCGGGCAGACCCGCGCCGACAACGAGAACAGTGTGGCCCTCGGACTCGCCCACACCGGGCGGGTCGTCACCGCCGCGGCAGTGCTGATGGCGGTCACCTTCTCGGCGCTGATCGCCGCGCACGTGTCGATCATGCGGATGTTCGGCGTCGGGGTGACGCTGGCGGTGCTGGTCGACGCGACGCTGGTGCGGATGGTGCTGCTGCCCGCCTCGATGAAGGTGCTCGGCCGCCTGAACTGGTGGGCCCCGCAGCCCTGGCGTGCTGTCGGCCGCCGCGCCGAGTGCACCGTTGCCGCACACGTCTCCCGAGTGAGCCCGTGAACAGCCGTACTTTCGGCGGGCGTATCACCCGGGAAAGCCAGCCCGCCGCAACGCGTTCCGCGTCCGGTCGACGACGGCGCGGGGCTGGCTGCGCAGCTGGGTGGCGCTGACCCGCACGATCGTCCAGCCCAGCGACGCGAGGAACTCCAGGCGCTCGATATCCGCGGAATGCCGCACCGGGTCCGTCCAGTGGTGTGCACCGTCGTACTCCACGGCGACCAGCCACCGGGGCCAGCCCATGTCGAGTCGGCGCACCACGCGTCCGGTCGCGTCGCGTACCGGTATCTGGACGGTGGGTCGCGGCAGCCCGGATCGGATGAGCAGCAGCCGCAGCCTGCTTTCCTGCGGGGATTCGGCGCCGCCGTCGACCAGGCTCAGGGTGCTGCGCAGCTGCCGGATTCCCCTGGCGCCCGGGTAACGCGTCGCGAGAGAGGCGATCTCGTCGATGCCGACCCGCGTCGAGTTCAGCAGTGCGTCGATGCGGATCACGCCTTCCTCCCCGTCCAGCCGCCTGCCGAGGTCGTAGGCCGTGCGCGCCGTCGTGGTGCACCGGATCCGACGCTGGACGCACACCTCGTCGTCGGCGATCCGGTCGCTACGCACCAGGATTCCCCTGGCGCCCGGGCGGCGGCGGTGCACCAGTTCGACGGGTGTGTCGGCCGGGATCCACTTGCTGCCGAGCAACAGCGCCGCGGAGTGCCCGACCATCGTCGCCTGCCGTCCCGACCACAGCCATGCGGCATGCACCCGGTCCAGCGCGGTCACTTCCGCATCGTTGCGGACGTAGACGTTGCGATACACCTTGGTGTACCGCCGGGTGAGGTCGCGGCGGGTGAGGGCCCCGCTGGCGAGCACTTCGGTGGCGACGACGATGCGCACTCCTCGATCGTCACCGGGCCGGGAGTGCCTCGACCGCACCAATTTTTCCTCGCCGACCGTACGGAAGGTGTACGCGTTTCGCGAGAGAGCCCGCAAACAACCGTGCAGTCGGCGGCGGCGAGTCTCGACACGGTAACGGAACCATTCCGGTTGCCCTCCTCATTTGGCGCAGCAATCACTTCAGTCACTAGAGTCACATCGTTCCCGCTTCTGGCTCATCCGCTGACGAGTCGCCCGAAGCGCCCTGCGAAAGGTGTGACATGCCCGGCCCCCGGCGACTCGCCACGATGTCGATTGCGTCGGCGGCGGCGGTCGCCCTCGTCGTCCCTCTCGTCGCCGCGCCACCGGCGGCCGCCGATCCGTGTTCGGTGCCCACCGCCAGCGCATCCTCGCGATCGGCGACGCCGTCGCTGTCGCAGATCATCTCGGTGCTGCACCTGCCGATCGGGCGCAAGCCGGCGATCCTGGCCGGGGTGACCAGCACGCCCGAACAGGCGGCCGACACCGCCGTGGCGCCCAACACCGCCGCCAGGGCCGCGGCCGCACCGTCGGCGGCGACCGCCACAGTGGTCGACTGGCTGACCGGACCCAACACGGACTCCTATCAGCGGTTCACCATCTCCGGCGCCGACCTGGGCATCATGTGGGACAACGGCCAGACCGGCGCGAACAAACAGGTGCTGATCGCCTTCGGCGACACCTTCGGCGACTGCAGCACCCCCGACCAGCAGTGGCGCAACAACACGTTGTTCCGCAGCGCCGACACCGACCTGTCCGACGGGATGACGATTCCGCCGACGCGGTTCAACGACCGCTATGCGGGGTCCCCGGTCATCTCGGCGAGCCGGACCAACTTCTCCCGTCAGGTGATCAGCAGCCTGGGCCTGGCGGCCACCGAGGTCACCGTGATCCCCACGGCCGGGATCTCCGTCGGCACAAGGCAATACGTCAACTTCATGTCGGTGAGCCAATGGGGCAACCCCGGGCAGTGGTCGACGAACTTCTCCGCCGTCGCGGTCTCCGACGACAACGGAGAAACCTGGACGGTGCCGCAATCGAGCATCCGGCCGAGCTGGTTCAACACCGTGCCCGGCGTCCAATTCGTCTGGGGCGACCAGAATTTCCAGATGGCCGCATACCTGCGCTCCGGCGGCTACGTCTACGCCTACGGCACCGGCGCGGGCCGCGGCGGCATGCCGTTCCTCTACCGCGTCGCCGAGAACTCCGTGGCCGACAAATCCGCCTACGAGTACTACACGCCGTTGGGCTGGATCAAGGGCCTACCGTTCCTGGCGGTCCAGGTGGTGTGGGCGCCCGGCAGCGAGATGTCGGTGGCCTGGAACGACTACCTGAAGAAATTCGTCATGCTCTACACCAACACCCTCAACGACGTGGTGCTGCGCACGGCGGACAAACCCGAGGGGCCGTGGAGCAAGGCCGCCACCATCGTCAAGACCACCGACATCCCCGGCGGCATCTACGCGCCGTACATCCATCCGTGGTCGAAGGGTCAGGACCTGTACTTCACCCTGTCGCTGTGGTCGAACTACAGCGTCATGCTGCTACGCACGACGCTGTCGAACACAACGGGCTGACCCCGACATAGTCTGGGGTATCGACCCGCCGGCGAAGGGACGGCCACCGTGACGGCCATCGGCACCCGCAGCGGCGGTCCGTTCGCCGCGGCGGCGTTGAGCAGACTCGGCAGGTAGTCGACCCGATGGCCCCACCCGCGAGGGCGCCACTGCGCAATGGCAAAGTCGCCGACCTGACGGGGCCCGGGATCACCGAACGCTTCGGCGCGACCTGCACCGACCTGGGGGCCTCGGTCATCGCGCCCAACGGCGCGCTGGTCTCGGTGTTCGGCGACACCTTCTCCGGTCGCAGGGTCGGCGAAGGGGACTGGCGTTCGCCGATCCTGCTGATCGGCTCCGGAGACGCCGCTCACGAGATCACCTACGACCGCGCCGGCGGCGGCGATCCCGGCTATGCCCGCCAGCTGTGGCACTACATCCACGACGACGCGTCCACCGGCTGGACCCGCGGCGGCATCAGCACCGTGATCCCGTCGGATCTGCTGCGCGTGGGCGGATCGCTCTACCTGCACGCGATCGTCAACCGCGGGCTCGGCAACGTCATCTGGACCGAGATTTGGCGGTCCGGGGACAGCGGAGTCTCCTGGACGCATCTGGGTGAGGATGCGAAATTCCCCGGCGATCTGCACGGCGGCTACGCCCAGTGCTGGTCGTGGGATTACGACCCCGGCGACGGGTGGGTGTACGTGGTGTCGACGGGGTTCCAGCGCGACAAGGGGATCATCCTGCGGCGCGTCCGTCCACGCTTCATCGGTGACCGGAACCTCTACCGGTGCTGGGGTTTCGCCGACGGGCGCTGGTCGTGGGGTGCCACGCCCACACCCATCACCCCCGCCGGTGAGACATGGGGTGAGCTGTCGCTGCGCCGGATTGCTCGGGGCAAGTGGATCCTCGGCGGGTTTCTGTCGTCGCGCTATGCGCTTGGCTATCGCGTCGTCGCGTCACCCGTGGCCAACCTGCACACCACCCCGGTGCAGACCCCGGTCGTCGGAACGGACTGGCAGGGGGAGGATCACGCCGGGAACCGGGTTGCCCAACTCTACGGGGGATATGTGCTGCCGGGGTCGCGCTTCGGCGTGGCGGGCGGCGTCGGCCTGGTGGTGTCCCAATGGCGGACGGCGACCGGATGGCCTTATCGGGCAATGCAATTCAAGGGCGCCCTGCGGGATACCACCAAAACGGTCCCGCCGCAGGATGCGGTGAACCTGTAGTGCTGCGCGGTAGGGTCTATGGTGATGTGATTCAGATCACTCTCGATACCAGGCCGATCGTGAACTATCACCGCCCTTGCAGACGTCATCTCGGAGGATGACTTCACAGGGACGGCACGTCGGCGATCGGGGCGGGCCCATAATCAACCGGCGCAGGCTGTTGCTCGGGGCGGCCGCCGTCGGCGGCTTCCTCGCGCTCGATGCCGGAGCGCTGCTGGCGGCGGCCAACCTGATCGGTCCGGCCAGGTTGACACCGCAAACCTTCATGGACGGCTTCGCGCGCGTGAACGGCCTGCATCCGGGCTTTCGGAGGAACCATGCCAAGGGCGTCGCGGTGTCGGGCTACTTCGACGGCAGCGGCGAGGGGCGTGCACTGTCGAAGGCCGCGGTCTTCGAGGTCGGCCGCACACCCGTCCTCGGGCGTTTCTCACTGTCGGGCGGCAATCCCGGTGTCGCCGACGCGCCGGCGACGGCACGCGGGCTGGGGCTGGCGCTCGGCTTCCCCGGCGACGGCCAGTGGCGGACGGCGATGTTGAATCTCCCTGTCTTCCCGGACAACTCGCCGCAGGGCTTCTACGACCGGCTGCTGGCCTCCGAGGCCGACCCGGCCACCGGAAAACCCGATCCGGCGGAGATGGCACGGTTTCTCGCCGCGCATCCCGAGACCGCGAAGGCCATGGCCCTCATCAAGGCGAAGCCGCCGAGCCCGGGGTTCGCCGACAGCAGGTTCGGGGGTCTGATCGCCTTCTACGCGGTATCCGCATCGGGGGTGCGGACACCGGTGCGGTGGTGGTTCGAGCCGCTACAACGTGCCCTGCCGCCACGCACCGGCACCGACCCGCGCAACGCGCTGTTCGACGCCCTGATCCGTCAGCTGGACGCGGGACCCCTGCGCTGGCGTTTGGTGCTGATCGTGGGGCAGCCCGAGGATCCCACCCGGGACGCGACGCTGCCCTGGCCGACCAACCGCAGGAACGTCGATGCCGGCATCCTCACCCTGACCGGAATCGAGACCGATGGTGTCGGCAATGCCGGCGACATCAACTTCGACCCCATGGTGCTGCCGACGGGCATCGAACCCTCCGAGGACCCGCTGCTCAGCGCGCGGTCGGCCGCGTACGCCGCGTCGTATCGGCTGCGCACCCAGGAGACCGCCACCGAAGCGCCCGCCGTGCGTGTCGAGGAGGTGACGTCGTGAGCGAGCGGTATTCGCGACCGACCCGGATCCTGCACTGGCTGACCGCGGTGCTCGTGTTCACCACGCTGATCGTCGGAGTTGCCATGGTCAACTCCGTGGCCGACTACGCCACCCTGCTCGTCGTGCACAAGGCCCTCGGGGTACTGATCTTGACGGTGGTGGTGGTGCGGATCGTCAACCGGGTCGCCGACCGTTTCGTCCGGCGCCCGCCTCCGCTGCCGTCGACGGTCGGCGCGCTGGAACGCAAAGTCGTCCTGCTCTCGGAGCTGGCCATGTACGCACTGCTCCTGGCGCAACCGCTGGTGGGCTGGGCGATGCTGTCGGCGGCGGGGAATCCGATCGTCGTGTTCGGTGCCGTGGACTTACCGCGGATCGCGCCGTTCGACGCCGAACTGTACGGCGTGCTGCGGCGCATCCACACGATCCTCGCCTTCAGCCTCGTGGCGGTGATCGCCGCGCACGTGTCGGCCGTGCTGCTGCACACCGTGACGCTTCGCGACGGCATGCTGTCTCGGATGACGTTCCGCACCCGCGCCGACCGCTGACCAGGTCGGGTTCGAACCGGTCGCCCCGTTCGCCCCGGATCACCGCGGTGCGCCGCCTATGGTGTTGGCGGAGGGCCGAATTGATGCGGGGGCCGGGCGGAAGGCGGATATGTCCAAACGAATCGTGGTCTGGGGCAAGGGTTTCGTCGGCAGGATGGTCATCGCCGAGATCGTCGGACATCCGCGTTTCGACCTGGTCGGCGTGGGGGTGAGCAACCCGGACAAGGTCGGCCGCGATGTCGGCGAAATCTGCGGGCTGGGCGCCCCGCTGGGGTTGGCCGCCACCGACGACGTCGACGCCCTCATCGCGCTGCGTCCCGACGCGCTGGTGCACTACGGCCCCACCGCGGCGCACGCCGGGGACAACATCGCGCTCATCACCCGCTTCCTGCGGGCCGGCATCGACGTGTGCTCGACGGCCATGACACCGTGGGTGTGGCCGTCGATGCATCTCAACCCGCCCAGCTGGATCGAGCCCGTCACCGAGGCGTGCGCACGTGGTGGAGCGTCGTGTTTCACCACCGGTATCGACCCGGGCTTCGCCAACGATCTGTTCCCGATGACGTTGATGGGGCTGTGCTCGCAGGTGCGGCGGGTGCGCGCCTCGGAACTGCTGGACTACACCAACTACGAGGGTGACTATGACTTCGAGATGGGCATCGGCAAGCCGCCGGAGTACCGGCCGCTGTTCGAGACGCCCGATATCCTCGTCCTGGCGTGGGGGGCGACGGTTCCGATGATCGCGCACGCCGCGGGGATCACGCTCGACGAGATCACCACGACGTGGGACAAGTGGGTCACTCCCGAGGAACGCAAGACCGCGAAGGGCGTCATCGCGCCGGGCAACGTGGCCGCGGTGCGGTTCACGATCAACGGCGTGTTCCGGGGTGAAACGCGAATCCAGCTCGAACATGTCAACCGGATCGGCGCCGACGCCGCTCCCGACTGGCCCTCGGGCAACGACAACGACGTCTACCGCGTCGACATCGAAGGCACCCCGAGCATCTTCCAGGAGACGGCGTTCCGGTTCACCGATCGATCGGGCCGTGACGCGGCGACGGCGGGCTGCCTGGCCACCGGGATGCGTGCCCTCAACGCCGTGCCGGCGGTCAACGCCTTGCCGCCGGGGTGGGTCACCGCGCTGGATCTGCCGCTGATCGCGGGGGCGGGCACCATCCGCTGAGTAACATTCGCGCCGTCCCGCGCGAGATTGGTAACCGATGAGGTCGTACCCAGATGACATGACGGACGGGGTCGGGCTGTCGGTCGGCGCGACGAACCTGGCCGCGGTCGTGCCGGGGCGCACCGCGGTGCTGCGCACCTCGGTGATCACGGTGTTCGGTCACCGCCCGCCCGAGGTCGGGCTGCCCGCCGAGAATCCCGCGCTGGACGCGCGCGGACTCGTCGTCACCGACTTCGTCGACCGGGTGGGTGATCCGGTCCCCATCGTGGCCGCCGACGGCTCCACGCACCACGGCGCGGCGCTGGTCGCAGAGGCGCTGCGGACGATGCTGGGCGCGGTGACGGCCGGCGGGGTGACCCCGCCGCCGGTGGTCACCCATCCGGCGCATTGGCGCGACGGCGCCGTCGAGGCTCTGCGGGCCGCGTTGCGGGAGTTCGGTGGGCAGGCAACTCCGGTCGTGGTCTCCGACGCCTTCGCGGCGCTGACGGCGCTGCAGCACGATCCGGGCGTGCCGGCCCGCGGTGTGATCGCGGTGTGCGACTTCGGCGGGTCCGGGACCAGCGTCACCCTGCTGGACGTGGGCCGCGGATATCGAGCAGTCGCCCCGACGCTGCGCCACCGAGAACTGTCCGGTGACCTTGTCGACCGGGTATTGCTGACCCACGTCGTCGGCGACCTGTCCGCGGCGGGCGCGGTGGACCTGAGCGGCACATCCGCCCTGGGCTCGCTGAGCCGCCTGCGCGCCCAATGCCGGGACGCCAAGGAGCGGTTGTCCGCGGCCACGGTGACCTCGCTGTACGCCGATCTTCCCGGCCATCGCGGCGAGGTGCGGCTGACCAGGACCGAACTGGTGGACGCGATCCGTCCCGCGGTCGCCGATTTCCGGGCAGCACTACGGGACACTCTGGAACGCAACGGGATTCGACCCGAGAACCTGGCGGCGGTGGCGACGTCGGGTGGCGGGGCGAGTATTCCGTTCCTCACGACGGCACTGTCCGAAGACCTGCGGGTGCCGGTGATCACGACCGCAAGGCCCGAGCTGACCGCGGCCCTCGGTGCGGGCCTCATAGCGGCACGGAGCACGGCCGTCGACGCCACCACCGCGATGTCGCCCGCGCCGGCCACGATGATGGCCCCCGCGCCGGTCGATCCACCCGCCGCGTCGGGCGGCGTCGGCGCGCTGGCGTGGTCGCAGGCCGACGACGTGCCGGAGCCGAACCCCTACGACGACGTCACCGCGTGGTCCGGCGGCCCGGCCGCCGCGCGCCCCGATCTGATGTTCGGCGCGGAGGAGTCCGCTGGTGACGGCGAAGCCGGGGTGGTTCCGTGGTATCGCCGCAAGGCGGTGCTGCTCGGCGCTGGACTGCTCGCCCTGGCCGCGGCGGTCGGAGGGCTGCTATTCCTCACCCGCGAGGGCGGGACGGCGCCACCGGCATCGACCACGCCACCCGCGGCCACGACCACCGAGGTGCCCCCGACGACGGGTGAGCCGCCGCCCGCACAGACACCGCAGCCGCCGCAGACCCAGACGGTCACCCGAGAGGCGCCGCCGCAGACCGAGACGCAAGCGCCGCCGCCGGCTACCGTCGAGCCGCCGCCGCCGACCGAACCCCCGCCGACCAGCGTCGAACCCCCGCCGACCAGCGTCGAGCCGCCGCCGACCAGCGTCGTGCCGCCGCCGCCGACCGAACCCCCGCCGACGACTCGGCCACCGCTCATTCCGACGATTCCGACCATCCCGCCGATCCCGACGATCCCCGGGTTGCCGCCGTTCATCCCCCAACCCGGCGGGGGTGGGCCCTGACGCGGGGGCTCAGCGGGCCTTCGGCCGCTTGACGAGCACGACGTGGGCCATCGGAAGCTGCGTCTCCTCTGGTGCGGCGGCCAGCCGTTGCGCCACACCGCTCTCCAGCCGGCCGAATAGCGGCGCCACCCGCGGTCCGTCGGCGCCCCCGGTGAGCGCGTTCGCCAGCGACGGGAATACCGCCGCGCGTAAGAACGCCGCCCAACTGGCGCCGAAAGACTTGGCGTCCTTGTCTTTCTGGTACTGCGCCCAGAATCGGTCCTCGGCGTTGAACACTTCGAGATGTTCGACTGCCAGTCGTTCGAACAGCCCGGAGGGAGCGAACGGCGCCAGGAAGTCCTGGGCGCGGCGGGCCACCGCCGGGATCAGCATCCGGCGCAGTTCGTCCTCGGTGATCGCGCCCTGGGCCGCCATCTCGGTGAGCTCGGCCATCAGCGCCGACAGCAGCGGACGGTAGCCGAACTCACCGGTCTCGTCGACGGCCATCGTCATGACCACCAAGCGACCGCCCGGGCACAGCTCCCGCCCCCGGAACGCGACGAACTCGTGCCAGTCATGGGCCGCCTGCCTGGCGAACGCCGTCCGCACGCGTTCGTCGGCGCTGTAGGCCACCTGCACATGGTCGGGTATCTCGGCGGGCACCCGGCTCAACCACTGCACCGCCCACGACGACCAACCCAGGTTGACGGTGCCGGACGGCAGGATCTGGGTGTAGAACGACCGTCCGACGGCCGCGGGGAAGGTGGCCGGGTCGACGCGCAGATAGGAATCGGGGTCGTCGGACAACGTTCGGAACAACGCGGTGAAATCGTTGTCCGGCAGGTCGGTGTGGGTCACCAGGATCGAATGATCACTGCGGGTTCGCTTGCGCAGCACGGCGATTGCCGCGCAGATCGGCAGAAGTGAATTGTGTCCGTTGGACGCGCCGTAGTCGGCGATGACGATCGGCTGCTGCGGTGCGGAGGGCAGCGCCACGGCGTGCGCGGCGCGTTCGAACAATGCGATCGCCGGGCGCAGTCCGGCGGCCTGCAGCCGTGAACTCGCGGTGTAGGACGCGCTACCCACCGGCTGCGGGCGCACGACGATACTGGACTCGCGCATGACTACTTCCGTCGCCGGCGCAGCAGCAGGCCGATGAGAATTCCCACGAGGAAGATGATGACGAGGATGAACCACATCGGCGAGTTGACGGTCACCCACAGCACGTGGACGTCGACCCGATCACGGTTCTGGGCCACGAACAGCGCCGCCAGAGCGGCGAGGATCAGCGCCACCCAGTAGCGCAGCGCGAACCGCCGAACCTTCCCGCCGGCAGGGGGTGTGGCGACATCGTCGCGGGCCATGGGAACCTCCTGCGGTCACGCTCGATCGACGACTACAAACGGTAGCCCCCACGCTGCCGTCGCACCGGGTAAGCACGCATCGGATCGGTCACGGCGCGGTCTGGCAGAGGCCGGGCGGTCGGTGCCCACCCGTGACACACTTCGCCCATGAGCACCGGACGACTCGCCGCGCGCGTCGCCATCGTCGTCTCGATAGGGACGCTGGTGGTGTCGATCGCCGGGTTCGTGGTGTCGCTGCTGCTGAACGTGTTCGTCCTGGACAAGTTCAACGCCTACGGTGAGGTGCCGATCCCCGGGCGGTCCACGCTGCAGCTGCCCGCCGGGGAGGTGACGATCAGCTTCCACACCTTCACCACCGGCCAGCCGGGCGGCGGGTTTCCCATCCCGCCCCTGCAGTTGACGATCGTCCCGCCCGACGGGGCTCCGGAACCGGAATTGACCGAAAGTATCGGTGGCACAACAACTGTCAACAGTGACGTGCGGGTTCGGGTGTGGGTGGCGCAGATACCCCAGGACGGTGCCTACGACATCGTCACCGACGGCAACGTCAACGGGTACATCAACCCCCGGCTGGCTTTCGGTCACGACGCTTCGATGGGCTGGCTGGTGTGGCTGTTCGCCGGTTTGTTCGTGCTCAGCGTGCTCGGACTGCTCGGCGCGGTGTTCTGGTCGATATCCGCCGGCAGGCGAGCCGAGCCGGTGGCCGAGGCGCCGCCGACGGCCGACGTGCTCACCTTCGGGGCGCCGCCCTCACCGGGTTACATCCCGACCGATCAAGGCATCCGGCTCGAACAACTCAAGACGTTGGCCGCGCTGCGGAATTCGGGGGCGCTGACCGAGGAGGAGTTCGAAGCGGAGAAGCGCCGCATCCTCGAGGGATACTGACCGCCGAAAGCACGGTTGCTATACGCATTCCGCGAGAATGCCCGCGAACAACCGCACATTCGGCGCAGGTATTCAGTGACCCACCATCGCGAACAGCGGATCGCGCGGACCGATGTCGAGTGTGCACTGGTCTTTGCGCGGGTCGGGCACGAAGGACCAGAACAGCACCCCCGCGGTTCCGCGCGCACGCTGGGCGGCGACCAGATCGGACACCTGCGCCGCCCGCGCCGGCAGCGACAGACACGAACCGGCGGTGATCCCGAGTTCGGCGACCACCAGGGGTTTGTTCACCGCGCGGGCCTGGTCGATACGCCGCTGCAGGCCGTTGAACGAGTCGCCCGGCAATGCCAGCCCGTCGTCGTAGGCGTGGAACTCCAGCACGTCCACGCCAGGGGATTCGCCGACCATCTGATACTCGTCGCCCATCGAGCCGCACTGGCCACCTCCCGCGCGGCCGGTCCAGATGACCGCGTCTGGATCCAGTGCGCGGATCCGCGCGCCGGCGTCGTCGAAGAACTCGCGAAGTACCGCGGCCGAATCCGGCGGGCACACCCGGGACTCCCAATCGCATTCCCGCGACGTGCAATTGGACGGTTCGGGTTCACCGACCGCGGTCCACCCGGCCAGCGCCGGTGACGCGCCCCAGCGTCTGACCGCGGTGTCCAGCCAGTTCGCGTACGACATCGGGACACCGTCGGGTACCGCGGTACGCCAGCCGCGGACATACCAGTCGTGGTCCTTGAAGTAGCCGGACTCGCACGCCCCCTCGCCGCCGGTGAGGACGGCGACCAGTAGTTGCCGGTGCCGGGCGGCCGCGTCGAACACCGCGTCCAGAGCCCGGAAATCCAGTGCGCCCGTCGCCTTGTCGACCGCCATGCTGGAGTACACGTTGACCCGGGTCAACGAGTTCTCCGGAAGCCTGCCGAAGTAGTCGTCGAGGTCGACCTGGGCGCCGCAGCCCGCGTTGATGTCCCATCGCGTGCCCAGCTGGTAGGCGTTGATGCCGATCGGCCACCAGGGTCTGCCGTCGAGGGTCAGCGACGTCCCGGAGGTGCCGGTGCGACCGGCGGCTTCAGCGGGCAGATCGGTGGGGGAGGCGTCGGGAGGCGCCTGCCCCGCGCAGGCGGTCAGGACGGTCACCGCGACGGCGCTCAGTGCCACCCGCAGCCGCGTGCGTCGCGGGCGTCGGTCCACCTAGTGACCCCGAGCGACCCATTCGTCGTAGTGGACGATCTCGTCGCCGACGGTGGTGGAGTCGCCGTGGCCGGTGTAGACCACGGTGTCGCCGGGCAGGCTGCCCAGCCGGTTGGAGATCGAATCGAGGATGGTCGGGAAGTCGGAGTACGACCGGCCGGTGGCGCCGGGCCCGCCCTCGAAGAGGGTGTCCCCGGAGAACACCGCATGTAGGTCGGGTGCATACCAGCACACCGACCCCGGCGAATGGCCCGGCGTGTGCAGCGCCCGTAGCTCCACGCCGCCGGCCCGCAGAGTCTGCCCGTCCTCCACGGCACGGAAGTCCTTGTCCGGATGGGTCATTCGCCACAGCACGTCGTCCCCGGGGTGCAGCAGCACCGGGGCGTCGAGGGCCTGGCCGAGTTCGGGTGCGACGGTGACGTGGTCGTTGTGGCCGTGAGTGCAGATCACGGCGACGACGTTGCGCCCGCCGACGGCGTCGATGATCGGGGCGGCGGTATGGGCGGCGTCGAATACGACGACCTCGGAGTCGTCACCGACGACCCAGATGTTGTTGTCGACTTCCCAGCTGCCCCCGTCGAGTTCGAAGACGCCGTGGGTGACGAGCCGCTGGATTCCGGCACTCACAGCATCACCACCGAGCGCAGCACCTCACCGGCGTGCATCTTGTGGAAAGCGGCTTCGATATCGTCCAGTCCGATGCGTTCGGAGACGAATTTCTCCAGCGGCAGCCGGCCCTGCAGGTACAGGCTGATCAGGGTGGGGAAGTCGCGTTCGGGCAGGCAATCCCCGTACCAGGACGACTTGAGCGAGCCGCCGCGGGAGAAGAAGTCGACGAGCGGCATCTCCAGCGTCATGGTCGGGGTGGGGACACCGACGAGCACCACGGTCCCGGCAAGGTCGCGGGCGTAGAACGCCTGCTTCCAGGTTTCGGGGCGGCCGACGGCGTCGATGACCACGTCGGCGCCGTTGCCGTCGGTGAGGTCCTGAATGGTCTCGACCACGTCGAGTTCGCGCGCGTTGATGGTGTGGGTGGCGCCGAACCCGCGCGCCCAGTTCAGTTTCGTGTTGTCGGTGTCGACGGCGATGATGCGCTTGGCGCCGACCAGCGCCGCGCCGGCGATGGCGGCATCGCCGACCCCGCCGCAGCCGATCACCGCGACGGTGTCGTCGCGGGAGACCGCGCCCGTGTTGATCGCCGCGCCGATCCCCGCCATCACCCCACAGCCCAGCAGGCCGGCGACGGCCGGGTCGGCCTCCGGATCGACCTTGGTGCACTGACCCTCGTGGACGAGCGTCTTCTCGACGAAGGCGCCGACCCCCAGCGCCGGGGTGAGTTCGGTGCCGTCGGTCAGGGTCATCTTCTGCTCGGCGTTGAAGGTGTTGAAGCAGTACCACGGGCGTCCGCGCTTACAGGCCCGGCACTGTCCGCACACCGCGCGCCAGTTCAGGATCACGAAATCGCCCGGCGCCACATTGGTGACCCCGGCGCCGACGGACTCGACCGTGCCCGCGGCCTCGTGGCCCAGCAGGAACGGGTACTCGTCGTTGATACCGCCCTCGCGGTAGGTCAGGTCGGTGTGGCACACCCCGCAGGCGATGATGTCGACGACCACCTCACCAGGACCCGGATCGGGTATCACCACATCGGTGACCTCGACTGGCTCACCCTTCTTCCGGGAAATCACACCGCGCACCGTCTGACTCATGCGTACAACCTAGCGTCCGCGGCAAGCCGCCCGCAGTACCGTTGGACTCGATCATCGTGGACACCTATTTCGAGACACAGGCCGACGTGCTCGCCGCGGCGCGCGAGGCGTACCGCGCCCGCGATTGGCCGGCCAGCTACGGCGGATTCGTGCGCGCCGGCGAGTTCGGTCCGCTGGCCGTCGACGATCTGGACGCCATGGCGATGGCGGCGTGGCGGCTGGGCAACACCAAGGAGGCGGTGCGGATCGCCGAGTTGGTGTTCACCCGGCTGGCCCGCACCGACCCGGCCGCCGCGGCGATGAAAGCCGTCGAACTGTCCCTTGCGTGGTTCACGCGGGGCGACCTGAACATCGGCCGCGGATGGATGAACCGGGCGCGCAGGCTGCTCGACGGAGCCGCCGAAGGACCGCCCCACGGCTATCTGGCGTACGTCGAGGCGATTTCGGCGGTGATGGACCGTGACAGGGAGTCCGCCGGTGTCCGCGTGGCGGCGCTGCGGACGCTGTCGGCGCGTCTCGAGGTCCCGGCGATCACCGCGCTCGGCCTGGTCGCCGAGGGGCTGGCGGCGATGCTGGACGCCCGGATGGCCGAGGCGTACGGCCTCATCGATGAGGCGATGCTGCAGGTGCTGGCCGACCAGGTGCCCATCGAATGGGCGGGGGACATCTACTGCATCGTGCTGCACCACTGCCACAAGCTGGGCGATCTGCCGCGGATGCGGGCCTGGACGCGGTCGATGGAGCAATGGTGCGATCTGTCCGGATCGGTGCCCTACGGCGGGGTGTGCGATGTGCACCGCCTCCAACTGCAGGCCGCATCGGACGACTACCGGCGGCTGGAGGACCGGCTGCTCGCGACCAGCGAGGCGCTCGCCGGTGTGAACGGCTGGGCCGCCGCCGAGGGCTTCTACGAACTGGGCGAGGTTCGCCGGCGGCTCGGGGATTCGAACGGGGCGCTGGCCGCGTTCGCCAGGGCGAGGTCGCTGGGCATGGATCCGCAGCCGGGTGAGGCGCTGGTGCGCTGCGGCCTCGGCGACCAGCAGGCCGCGTGGTCGGGGTTGCGGGTTGCGCTGGCGGGCCGTGACGGCATCGACAGGATGCGGCTGCTGCGTGCCGCGGTCGACGTCGCACTGACCCGCGGCAGCCTCGACGAGGCCGAGCACCACTGTCGTGAACTCGAACAGGCGGCGCAGGCGTTCGGCACGCCCGGGTTCCGGGCGTGGGCCGCGCACGCGCGAGGCGCCGTGCTGGTCCGGTCGGCGCGCCATGAGGAGGCGCTGCGATCTCTGGAATCCGCGCTGCGCGAGTACCGGCAGCTGGAGGCTCGGTACGAAACCGCCGAAGTGTACGAGTGGATGGCGTTGGCACACCGCGGCATCGGCGACGAGGACACCGCCGCCGCCGATGCCGCCACCGCCGACACCATCTACGAGCAGCTCGGCGTCGAGCCCGCGGGCATCTGCGGGCTGTCCCGCGCGGGCGGACTGACCAGGCGGGAGATCGAGGTGCTCACCGGCATCGCGGGTGGCGCCACCAACCGGCAGGTCGCCGCGCAGCTGCACATCAGCGAGAAGACCGTCGGCCGCCATCTGGCGAACATCTACACCAAACTCGGAGTGTCGTCGCGCACGGCGGCGGCGAACTGGGCGTTCCAGCACAAGCTGCTGCCGCCGCCGCGGTGAACTACATCGTTCGCACCACGGCCGCGCGCGCCGAACGCATGAATTGCCCGATGTGGCGGCATCGCCCGTCGGCCTAGCATCACCGGCATGACAACGATCGAGGAAACCTCCGCCGCGGCAGGTGATCCGGCCGAGCGATTCGGTGCCCGCATGCTCGGCATCGTCAACGACGCGGCGATCGCATTGTTGGTGAGCATCGGCCACCAGACCGGTTTGTTCGACACGATGGCCGAATTGCCCGCCGCGACCAGTGCGCAGATCGCCGACGCGGCCGGCCTCGACGAACGCTACGTGCGGGAGTGGCTGGGCGGTTTGGTCAGCGCCGGCATCATCGACTATCACCCCGCGCGGGCGACCTACGAACTGCCCCGCGCGCACACCGCCGCGCTGACCCGGGCCGGCGGTGCCGCGAACATCGCCAGGCTGGCACAGAACATTGCGATCTTCGGGGAGGTCGAACAGAAGATCATCGGCTGCTTCCGGCAGGGTGGCGGGCTGCCGTACACCGAGTTCCCGCGCTTCCACGCCATCATGGCCGAGGTGAGCGGGGGTGTGTTCGACGCCGCCCTCGTCGGCGGCATCCTGCCGCTGGTCGACGGGCTGCCCGAGCGCCTGCAGGCGGGTATCGACGTCGCCGACATCGGATGCGGCGGTGGACATGCCATCAATCTGATGGCCCGGGCCTTCCCCGCCAGCCGGTTCACCGGATACGACTTCTCGGGTCCGGCGATCGAGGACGCCCGGGCCGAAGCCGCCGCGCTCGGGCTCGGCAATGCGGGTTTCGCCCGCCAGGATGTCGCGGCCCTGGACGTGGTGGAGGCGTTCGACGCGATCACGGTGTTCGACGCCATCCACGACCAGGCCGACCCCGCGCGGGTGCTCGCCAACATCCACCGCGCGCTGCGGCCGGGCGGTGTGCTGTTGATGGTCGACATCAAAGCGTCAAGCAATCTGGAGGACAATATCGAGATCCCTTGGGCGTCATGGTTCTACACCGCGTCGGCGATGCACTGCATGACGGTTTCGTTGAGCGAGGGCGGGGCGGGTCTCGGCGCCATGTGGGGCAGGCAGCTGGCGACCGCGATGCTCGCCGAGGCCGGCTTCGGGCAGGTGCAGGTGCGTGAGGTCGACACCGATCCGTTCAACAACTACTACGTGGCGCACAAGTAGCCGGCGCTACCCGCCCGCACCGGCCGAGAGCCGCCCCGCCGGTGCGGGCAAGTAGGCTCCAGCGCGATGGCTGCACTCGAAGTTCTCCGGGATTGGCCGGTCGACACGGCCGCGGCGGCGGTGGTCGGCCCGTCGGGAATCGTCGCCACCGTCGGCGACGTCACCGGCCGGTTCGCCCTGGCGTCGGTGACCAAACTGCTCGTCGCGCGCGCCGCGCAGGTCGCCGTCGAAGAGGGTGTGCTCGACCTGGACACCGCGGCCGGTCCGCCGGGGTCGACGATCCGCCATCTGCTGGCCCACGCATCGGGTCTGGCGATGGCATCGGCCGACACCGTCGCCGACGTGGGTGCCAAACGGGCCTACTCCAACTACGGCTTCCAGGTGCTGGCCGAGGCGATCGAGTCGGAATCGGGGATCGCGTTCGGGACCTACCTGTCCGAGGCGGTGTTCGACCCGCTCGGGATGGCAGGCAGCGCGCTGGACGGTGGCCCGGCGGCGGCGGGGTTCGGTGTCACGTCGACGGTCGCCGATTTGTCCGCGTTTGCCGGTGAGATGTTGCGGCCGATGCTCGTCTCCCCGGAGATGCACCGGGATGCGACGAGCGTCCAGTTCCCCGGGCTGGCCGGGATGCTGCCGGGGTACGGGTCGCAGCGGCCCAACGACTGGGGCCTGGGCTTTGAGATCCGCGACAGCAAATCGCCGCACTGGACCGGATCGGCCAACTCCGCGCGGACCTACGGCCATTTCGGTCAGTCCGGCACGTTTCTATGGGTGGATCCCGCCGTCGACCTGGCGCTGGTCGTTCTGACCGACCGCGACTTCGGGAAGTGGGCGCAGCCGTTGTGGCCCGCAGTCTCTGATGGAGTACTGAGAGAATTCGCCGCAGACTAGCGCAACAGGTGCCCCACAAGGCACAATAGACACGCACGACACAACTGTTACTTCTCGGGTTCACCAGGTCGTTGGGGAAGACGTCCCTCGTGGAGCCAAAGGAGCAGATGATGCGTGCGTCGAACCAGTTCGCCGACGCGACGACGGGCGTGGTCTACATCCATGCCTCACCCGCGGCGGTGTGCCCGCATGTCGAGTGGGCCTTGTCGTCGGCCCTGTCGGCGCGGGCGAATCTCAAGTGGACCCCGCAACCTGCCATGCCCGGCCAGTTGCGCGCCGTCACCAACTGGATCGGTCCGGTGGGTACCGGGGCGCAGTTGGCCAACGCGTTGCGGTCGTGGTCGGTCCTGCGGTTCGAGGTCACCGAGGACCCCAGCGCGGGTGTCGACGGCCACCGCTGGTGCCACACCCCGCAGCTGGGTCTGTGGAGCGGGCCGATGAGCGCTAACGGCGACGTCATGGTCGGCGAGATGCGCCTGCGTGCCCTGATGGCGTCGGGTGCCGACGTGCTGGCAGCCGAACTGGATTCGGTGCTGGGCACCGCGTGGGACGAATCGCTGGAGCCCTACCGCCACGGCGGAGACGCCGCCGAAGTCAGCTGGCTCAGCAGGGGAGTCGGCTGAGGGTCGTCATCGGCCAGCTCTCACCGACCGGACCTTCGCCGGAGTCCATGCGGTCCAGGACGATCTCCGCGAGGCGGCGTCCGTAGATCTGTTGGACGTTTCGGCTGCCGACGCCGAGTGGTGTTCACCTGAACCGCGGCGTCGTTCGCACCGCATCAGGCGCGCGGCACCAGGATCTTCAGCGCGTGCGGAACCGCGGATACCGTCACAGGGAGGGGACAGGCGAAATCGCCGTCCGCATAGGCGTTGATACCCGGCGAGTCGACGCGCACCGTGCGGGCCCGCGCGGTCTGCACCCGGTCGAGGTTGACGTGGGTGCCCTTGAACACCGTCGGGAACAGCCGGATGAGGCGGGTGCGCGATGTGGCACCCACCATCGTGATGTCGAGCAGTCCGTCGGTGGGGTCGGCGCCCGGGCAGATCAGCATCCCGCCGCCGTAACTGCGGGTGTTGCCGAATGCGGTCAGCGTCAGGTCCGCGTCGAATTCCGGGCCGTCGTCGAACGCCAGCCGGAACGGCAGCGGACGCAGCCGCGACAGTTCGGCGACCATCGCCAGGTTGTACCGGAACCGCCCGTGCGGCCAGCGCATCCGGTTGGTGCGGTCGCTCACCAGCGAGTCGAATCCGGCCGCCATCACGGTGCCGAACCAGATGCGCGCGCCGTCGGCGCCCGTGATCAGTCCGAGGTCGACGGTTCGGGTGACGCCGTCGACGACCACATCGGCGGCTGCCTCGGGATCGTCTGTGGGCAAACCGTATTCGCGGGCGTGATCGTTGCCGGTGCCCGCGGGCACGATCCCGAGCGGGACGTCGCCCGTCGCCAGGGCCTGCAATGCCAGCGCGACGACCCCGTCCCCGCCGGCGACCACCAGGGCGTCGGTGCCGCGGGCCAGGGCCTCGTCGACCAGCCGGCGCGCATGCGCGGCGTCCGAACCGACGATCTCGCACACGTCGACACCGCGTCGCTGGAACCGTGCGACAGCGCGCTCGGCGGCGTGCGGGGCGTTTCCGTGCCCGGACATCGGGTTGGTGAGCAGCGTGACGCGGCCGATGGGGCTCATGCGCGGTCGGTCTCCGGCGTCTCGCGGGTGCTCACGGGATGAGCTTGCCGGGGTTGAGGATTCCGGCGGGATCGAGCGTCGCCTTGACCGCGCGCAGCACCTGCACGCCGAGGTCGCCGACCTCGTCGCGCATCCACGGACGGTGGTCGGCGCCGACCGCGTGATGGTGGGTGATGGTGGCACCGCATCGCACCATCGCGTCGGAGGCGGCGGCTTTGGCCTTGCGCCACTGCTCTATCGGGTTGGCGCGTTGTCCCGCGACCACGGTGAAGTAGAGCGAGGCGCCGGTGGGGTACACATGGGAAATGTGGCACATCACCAGCGCCGGTGTGCCGAGATCGGGATCGCCGCCCTCCCCGCCGGCGAGCGAGGCGGTCAGGGCGTCGGTAACGGCAGCCTTCAACACGGGAATGTTGGACCAGGTGGTAGCGGTCTCCAGCGTCTCGCACAAGGCGCCCGCCGAGAGGAGGGAGTCGCGCAGGTACGGCGCGCCGAACCTGCCGTGCTCCCAGGCCCGGGCCGGACCCTCGCCCAGGGAGGTCCCGCCGGACGCGGCCAGCAGGGCGGCGGTTTCGGCATGCCGGCTGGCCGTGTGCTCGGCGGTGCCTTCGAACAGCGTGATCGCCAGGCAGCCGCCGGTGACCCGCTGTTCGCCGATAGTCTCTGTGGTGGCCAGGTTGACGCCCGTCTCGGCTTCGTCGGAGAGCCGGATGACGGTCGGTCCCGAACCCGTCTGCGCCACGGCGCGCAGCGCGTCGGCGCCGGTCGCGAAATCCGGGAACGACCACGCTTCGTAGCGGGTGGTCGCCGGGACAGGATGCACTCGCACCCGGACGCGGGTGATGATGCCGAACAGTCCTTCCGATCCGATCAGCAGTTCACGCAGATCCGGTCCGGCCGCCGATTCCGGAGCCCGCCCGAGGTCGAGTACCCCGGCCGGTGTCACCGCGCGCAGCCCGCGGACCATGTCGTTGAACCGTCCGTAGCCCGCGGAGTCCTGACCCGACGACCTGGTCGCCGCGAACCCGCCGATGGTGGCGAACTCGAAGCTCTGCGGGAAGTGGCCGAGGGAGAATCCCCTTGCACCGAGCAATCTCTCGGCCTCCGGCCCCGTCAGGCCCGCGCCGAGCTCGGCTTCGTTCGAGACCTCGTCGAGTTCGTGCAGCTGGTCGAGCCTGCGCAGATCCAGCGAGACGACGGCGCTGAACTCACCGCGGATCGGGTCCAGACCGCCCACCACGCTGGTGCCGCCGCCGAACGGGACGACCGCGATGCGACGGTCGCTGCACACCCGCAGGATCTGCGCCACCTCGTCCTCGTCGCCGGGCAGCAGAACCGCATCGGGTGCATCCTGCACCCCGGAATCCCTGCGGCGCAACAAGTCCAGCGTGGATTTGCCGCCGGCGTGCAGCAGGCGCGTGTCGTCGTCGACCCGGCAGTATTCGGCGCCGAGCATCACCTCGAACGCCTCGCGGTCCGCGGGCAGCAGCGCCGGCTGGCGCAGCCGCACCTGATCCCGCTCGAGCGGCGGATGCAGCGAGTCGTCAACGCCGAGAGCCTGTTTCAGCAGCGAGCGGATCCCGTCGGACAGCGGTCTGGTGACGCCCGGGTCGCCCCATGCGTTCCACTTCATTGCGGGCATCGTGCGAGACATGAGTTACAGTATTACATATGTTGTCAATCAGTAACGACACGACGGTGGAGGCCAGGGTGCTTGCCGCCGCCGCTGATTGTGTCGTCGCCTACGGCGTGGATCGGGTGACGTTCGCCGAGATCGCCAGGCGTGCCGGCGTCAGCCGGCCCACCGTTTACCGGCGCTGGCCCGACACCCGCTCGATCCTCGCGGCGCTGCTGACCAACCGGATTGTGGGTGCTCTGCGCGACGTGCCCGGCGGTGACGGCGGCCGCGAGGCGCTGGTGGCGCGCATCGTCGCGGTGGCCGAACGGCTGCGCGGCGACGCGGTGATCATGTCGGTGCTGCATCGCGCACCCGAGCTGGCGATGGTCTACATCGCCGAACGTATGGGCACCAGTCAGCAGATCCTCATCGACGCGGTGGCCGGCGAACTGTCCGCTGCGCAGGCCGAAGGTACGGTCCGGGCCGGGGATCCACGCCGGCTCGCCGCGATGTGTCTGCTCATCACCCAGTCGACCATCCAGTCCGCGCAAATGGTCGCGCCCATCCTCGACGCCGACGCGCTGGCCGTCGAACTCGCCCATTCGCTCAACGGATACCTCAAGCCGTGACGACCGCCCAGTCCACCGCACTCAACGCCACCCGGCGCGCCGCCGAGTTGACGGCGCTGTCCGAGGGGGCACCGTTGGACGTCCTGGTGGTCGGCGGCGGCATCACCGGGGTGGGCATCGCCCTCGACGCGGCGAGCCGCGGCCTGTCCGTCGCCCTGGTCGAACGGCACGACCTGGCGTTCGGCACAAGTCGGTGGAGCTCGAAGCTCGTGCACGGCGGTCTGCGCTATCTGGCCAGCGGCAACGTGGGCATCGCGCGGCGCAGCGCCGTCGAACGCGGAATCCTGATCAGCCGCAACGCCCCTCACCTGGTCCACGCGATGCCGCAATTGGTACCGCTGCTGCCCGCGATGACCCGCGCCGAGCGCGCGCTGGTGCGGGTCGGG
This sequence comes from Actinomycetota bacterium, assembly GCA_018268465.1. Classification (GTDB taxonomy): domain Bacteria; phylum Actinomycetota; class Actinomycetes; order Mycobacteriales; family Mycobacteriaceae; genus Mycobacterium. Next base: position 124,254 of record JAFDWN010000037.1, on the reverse strand, counting down.
TTCCTGGCGGGCGACGGCCTGCGCCGGCTGGCGGGGACGTCCCCGTCGGTGTTGCCCCGATCGTGCCGCGTCAGCGCCGCGCGGGCGGCCGAACTGGTGCCCGGGGTGCGTCGCGACGGCCTCGACGGCGCCCTGCTGGCCTACGACGGACAGCTCGTCGACGACGCCCGGCTGGTCGTGGCGGTCGCGCGCACCGCGGCCCAGCACGGCGCGCGCATCCTCACCCGGGTGAGCGCTTCGGCGGCCGACGCGACGTCGGCGACTCTGACCGACGAGTGCACCGGCGAGTCGTTCGGCGTCCGCGCACGAGCCGTCATCAATGCCACCGGCGTCTGGGCGGGTGAGGTGGACCCGTCGATCACGCTGCGGCCCAGCCGCGGCACCCACCTGGTGTTCGACGCCGCCGCGCTGGGAAATCCGGTGGCGGCGCTGACCATCCCGATCCCCGGGGAACGCAACCGGTTCGTGTTCGCGATGCCCGAGCAACTCGGCCGGGTGTATCTCGGACTGACCGACGAAGACGCGCCGGGGCCGATACCCGATGTGCCGCAACCGACTCCGGGCGAGGTCGCGTTTCTGCTCGACACCGTGAACACCGCGCTCGCGGTGCGTCTGCGACCCGCCGACGTCATCGGCGCCTACGCGGGGCTGCGTCCGCTGATCGACACCGGAGCGGGCCGCACCGCCGACGTCTCCCGCGACCACGCGGTCGTCGAGGGTCCGTCGGGAGTCATCAGCGTCATCGGCGGCAAACTCACCGAATACCGTTACATGGCAGAGGATGTGCTCGACCGGGCGGTATCGGTGCGCGGGCTGAGTGCCGCGCCGTGCCGGACCCGCAACATGCCCTTGGTCGGCGCCCCCGCCAACCCGGTGGCCACCCTGCGGTCGCCGGTCCACCTGCCGTCCTCACTGGTGGCCCGATACGGGGCCGAGGCCCCGAACGTCGTCGCCCGCGCGAGCTGCCCCGGTCCGACGGCACCGGTGGCGGACGGAATCGACGTGACCCGTGCCGAATTCGAGTATGCGATCACCCACGAGGGGGCGATGACCGAAGGGGACATCCTCGACCGCCGCACGCGGATCGGGCTGGTCGCCGCGGACCGCGCCCGCGCCGCCGACGTGGCCGCCGAACTCCTTGCGCGGATGGGCTGAGCGGTTCAGCGTGCGGGCGCCAGCACGGCATCCCGGACCGCGGACACGGTATGGCGCTGCCACAGCGCCTGAACCGGGCTGAGCAGTTCGGGTTCCAGGTCGACGACCACGACGCGCCCGGCCATGGCCGGACCCGCCGGCTCGGTGACGAACGCGACGGCGCCGGTCGTCAGCGGCGCCGCGAGCGTCGTGGCGCCCTGCACCCGGCTGATGATGTAGTCGGGCTCGAAGCCGGCCCGTCGGCAGGCTCCGAGCAGCAGGTCGCTGTAGTAGGAGACCCCGGGCGGGGCCCACAGGGCGATCACCTCACCGGCGAGGTCGTGGATGTCGACGTGCCCGCGGCCGGCGAGGCGATGCCGGGCGGGCACCGCCAACCGGACCCGGTGGTAGGCCGCCACGGCGGCAGCCAGATCGCCCGGCGGCACCACGCCGCGGCGCAGACCCAGCTGAACGGTGCCTTCGAGCACCCCGGCGACGAGCTGGTCGGGGAACATCTGGCGAAGTGTGATCGACACGTCGGCGAACGTATCGACGGCCGGTTCCATCAATGTGTAGACCTCGGCGGTACTGAGTGCGGGGGTATGGCCGACCACGTAGTGCACACTGTCGCCCGCCGCTGCGCGCCGGACGTTGTCCCCGACGGTATGTGCCGCCGCGAGCAGTGTCCGGCCCTCTCCGAGCAGCAGCCGCCCTGCACGGGTGAGTGACACCCGCCGACCTTCACGAACGAAAAGCTCAGCGCGCAAGGATTTCTCGAGTTGCCGCACCGAAGCGCTCAACGCCTGCTGGCTCAAATGCAGCCGCTGCGCGGCCTGCGTGAAGCTCCCCGCGTCGGCGACGGCGACGAACTGGCGCAGGCGGTGCAGGTCGGGATACTCGCGGGACACCCGCCCAGGATATCCACAATATTTGATTGTGAATATCTCAGATAATCGGGTTTTTCATTTGTCTATTGACCCACTACCGTCGGCGCCATGGGCAATCTCGCGGGCAAATCCGCCATCGTCGCTGCCGGGGCCAAGAACCTCGGCGCTCTCATCAGTACCACGCTCGGCGAACGTGGCGTCAACGTCGCGGTGCACTACAACAGCGCGGCCACCGAGCCCGCCGCCGACGAGACGGTCGCGGCGATCGAAAAGGCGGGCGCCACCGCGATCAAGGTGCAGGGCGACCTCTCGGTACCCGCCAACGTCGAGGCACTATTCGACGCTGCGATCGACGCTTTCGGCAGCGTCGACATCGCCGTGAACACCGTCGGCAAGGTGCTGCGCAAGCCGATCGTGGAAACCACTGAGGACGAATATGATTCGATGTTCGACATCAACGCCAAGGCCGCCTACTTCTTCCTCCAGCAAGCCGGCAGCCGGCTCGCCGACGGGGGATCGGTCACCACCATCGTGACGTCGTTGCTGGCGGCGTTCACCGACGGCTACTCCACCTACGCGGGCGCCAAGAGCCCTGTCGAACACTTCACGCGTGCCGCGGCCAAGGAGTTCTCCGCGCGCGGTATCAACGTCAACAACGTGGGGCCCGGACCCATGGACACCCCGTTCTTCTACGGCCAGGAAACGCCCGAGCGGGTGGCGTTCCACAAGTCGCAAGCAATGGGCAACCGTCTCACCGAGATCGGCGACATCGCCCCGCTGGTTCTGTTCCTCGCCGACGAGGGACACTGGATCACCGGCCAGACGATATTTGCCAACGGGGGCTACACCACGCGGTGACGTGGCCGTCGAGAACCCGACGGATCGTCGGTCGGTGACGTGGCGACGCTATCGGCCGCGGCCGGCCCTTCGGGGTATCAGCTAAAGTGCACGCATCGCCGTGCGCCTGCATTCAGCAACTATATGGAGAGACGCTCACACTCCTGTGATCACCGCACGCAGGTGACGTCGCGATCGGCCATCCGATACCTGGTCGGCGTATTCGGTTGAGGATAAGGTTAATTCAGTCAACCCGGTCCTCAGCCGAGATGGTGATGGGCTCATTTGGCGTACTGTCGCCGATCGGCGTCCCATCGGATGTGATCCGTACCGCAATCCGGGGGGCATCGCGAATCACGCGGCGCAGCCACCCATAGCAACCGATAGGATAGCGCGCGCGACAAGGACAGCACCGTGGGTGGCGGAGCTTCCGGCCGTGTCGGTTCACCGGGGAGCGGGGGAGTGTCGGATGATTCGGTGGGGTATCCGATCGCAGGAGCGGCGCGATCAGTTCGATTGGTCCAGCGCCTATCTGAAAGACCGCGGACTGCAAAAACTTTGGCGCGTCGCGACCTTCGCGAGCACGATCGCTCTGGCGGCGCAGCCTGTCATGCTGCTGTGGAGTCCGGTGGGTCCCGTCACCCCGGCGGGGACCGTGGTGTGCGTCGTCGCGTCGGCTCTGGCGGTGGCCGGCGCCCTGTTGTGGCTGAGCCACTGGCCGACACGGGGGCAATCGCTCATCTTCTCGGCGATCGCGACCGCGTCGATCGCCGGAACGTGCCTCGCCCTGTCGAATCCGTATTCGGGATTGATGGGTTGCGTGACGTTCGGTGTGTTGGGTGGATTCGTCGCCTACTTCCACTCCCTCGACGAGGTGGTCGGGATCGTCGGAGTCGCGGCCGTATGCGCGACGATCCTGGCGGTCCGACTCATCGCGTCAACCGGCGACGTCGCCCTGGCGGCCGCGGCCCTGATCACGGTGGCGATCGTCAACATCGGTGTGCCCTTTGGGGTTCAGTCGCTCGTGCACTCGCTGAGGACCGATCTACGGGGATCCGATCGCGACCCCCTCACCGGCCTGCACAACCGCCGTTCGTTCGGCCGCTCGGCGTACGAGCTGATGATGCGCCATCGCGGCGAGGCGAGATTCCTCGTCGTCACGATGATCGATCTCGACAACTTCAAACACCTCAACGACACCTTCGGACACGCCGCCGGCGACGAGGCCCTGATCGGCGTCGGTGCCGCGCTGGAAGAGAACTGCCGGCACTCCGCGGTCATCGGCCGCGCCGGGGGCGAAGAGTTCGTCATCGCCGACATCCACGCCGAACCCGAACCAGTGCGCGGCGCCGAACTGCTCCGGCAGGCGATCGCCGATACGCCTGCGCGGGTGACCGCGAGCATCGGGACGGCCAGCGCCCCGCTCGGCAGTTCGCTGCGCGGCCGCACACAACTCATCGACGACCTCGTGCAAGCCGCCGATGCGGCCATGTACGAGGCGAAACGCGCCGGGGGAAATCAGGTCCGCCATTCGCAGTACCGGTTGCCCCAATAGGGGTCCGATAACGTTCGGCTGAAACCGCCGACAAAACCGCCGCGATAGGCACATGATCTCCGAATAGACAATCGGAGGTGCGCAATGAGCGGGACACCGGCACTGAAGAAAGCCCTGACCCAGCGTCAGCTGCGAATGATCGCGATCGGCGGCGTGATCGGCGCCGGACTGTTCGTCGGGTCCGGTGTGGTCATCGGTGGAACGGGCCCAGGCGCATTCCTCACCTACGCCATGGCCGGCGTGCTCATCATCATGGTGATGCGGATGCTCGCCGAGATGGCCGTGGCCAACCCGTCGACGGGATCGTTCGCCGACTACGCGCGCAACGCGATGGGCAACTGGGCAGGGTTCTCGGTCGGCTGGCTGTACTGGTACTTCTGGGTGATCGTCGTCGGGTTCGAGGCGATCGCCGGCGCGAAGATCGTGCAGTACTGGTTCGAGGTCCCGTTGTGGCTGTGCGCACTGGTGTTCATGGTGTTGATGACCGCGACCAACCTGTTCTCGGTGTCGTCCTTCGGTGAGTTCGAGTTCTGGTTCGCCGGCATCAAGGTGGCCGCCATCATCGCGTTCATCGGGCTCGGCGCGCTGTTCGTGCTCGGGCTGTGGCCCAACAAGTCCATGGACTTCTCCAATCTGACCTCGCACGGCGGTTTCATGCCGATGGGGTTCAGCGTGATCACCGTCGGCATCGTCACCGTGATCTTCTCGATGGTCGGTGCCGAGATCGCCACCATCGCCGCGGCGGAATCGGAGAATCCGGAAAAAGCCGTCGCCAAGGCGGCGAACTCGGTGATCGTGCGCATCCTGGTGTTCTACGTCGGAGCGGTCCTGTTGCTGGTCATGATCGTGCCGTGGAACGACGAGGGCCTGGCCGCGTCACCGTTCGTCTCCGCGTTCACCAAGATGGGCATCCCCTACGCCGACCACGTGATGAACGCGGTTGTCCTCACCGCGGTGCTGAGCTGCCTGAACTCCGGGATGTACACCGCCTCGCGCATGCTGTTCGTGCTCGCCGCGCGCCGCGAAGCGCCGGCGGCGCTGGTACACGTGACCCGCCGCGGCGTGCCCGCCAACGCCATCCTGGCGTCCTCGATCGTCGGATTCCTCTGCGTCATCGCCGCCGCGGTGTCCCCGGACACGATTTTCGCGTTCCTGCTGAACTCCAGCGGCGCGATCATCCTGTTCGTCTATCTGCTGATCTGCATCTCCCAGATCGTGCTGCGCTACCGCACCGACGCCTCTCAGTTGCGGGTCAAGATGTGGTTGTTCCCCGTGCTGTCCATCCTGACCGCGCTGGGCATCGTGGCGATCCTGGTGCAGATGTTCCTCGACGAGTCCCTGCGCTCCCAGTTACTGCTGAGCCTGTTGGCCTGGGCGGTGGTGATGGCGCTGTTCTTCGCCAACAAGGCATTCATCAACCGCAGGCCCGAGGCGCCGGAACCGGCCGTGACCGGCAAACCGCACCGGGTCCTCGTCATGGCCAACGAGACGGTCGACTCCAAGGAACTCCTCGACGAGCTGCGCCGCATCGGCGCCGACAAGGACGCCAAGTATCACGTCGTCGTGCCTGCGAGCGCGATCGAGACCGGAACAGCCGCCACCCACGGGCCGCTGGACCTGTGGGAGGCCACCCAGGCGGCCGCGCAGCAGCGTCTGGACCACACCCTGAGCGTCCTGCGTTCGGACCGCCTGGAGGCCGACGGCGAACTGGGTGACCAACGGCCGCTGCGGGCGCTGGCCACAGCCGTCGAATCCTTCGACCCGGACCAGATCGTCATTGCGACCCTGCCTCCGGAGTACTCGGTGTGGCATCGATTCGACGTCATCGACCGTGCGCGCGCCGAGTACGACGTGCCGGTCACCCATATCGTGGCGCACCCCGCACGGGTCGCGTCGGGCGCGCGATGACCATCATCGCCGGGTTCAGCTGGGGCGGTCAGAGCGCCGCACCGCTGAACCTGGCGGCCCGGATCGCGCGCTGCACCGGCGAGAAGATCGTTGCCACCGCGATCGTCGAGCGGCACTGGCCGCCCAAGGCCGACCCGCTCGAAGACGAATACCTCGGTCATATCAGTTCCGCCGCCAAACGAGCCCTCGAGGAGGCGGTCGCGAAGCTGCCGAGCGACCTCGATACGTGGGCGGTCGTTCACCAATCGAACTCGGTGCCAACTGGTTTGACCGAACTCGCCACCGAGATCGACGCCGGCCTCGTCGTCGTCGGGTCGTCGTCGTCGGGGTTGCTCGGCCGCGTCGCCCTGGGCAGCGTGACCGATCGCCTGGTCCACACCGCGTCGGTACCGGTGGCCATCGCCCCGCGCGCGTATCCGACGAACCCGGCCCCCATCGACCGGCTCACGGTGTCCTACGGTGGCCAAGCCGACGCGGTGGGACTCATCGCGGCCAGCGCCGACCTGGCCAAGCGGTGGTCGGTGCGACTGCGCATCGTCTCGTTCGCCGTGCGACCGGTGAAGCTGTTCGCCGGATCCGTCGAGTCGTCGGCGGAGAACCTGGTCATCGAACAGTGGACACGGCGCACCGTCGAGGAAATCTCCGGACAGCTCAGCGACGTGCGCGCGGCGATTGCGCTGCCCGACGTGGAGGTGGTCATCGGCGCGGGGCACGATTGGCGCGAGGCGGTCGACGACGTGTCCTGGGAGACCGGCGATCTGCTGGTGCTGGGGTCGGGTGCGGCCGGTCAGAGTGCGCAGGTTTTCCTCGGTTCGGCGGCGTCGAAGATTCTGCGGAACACACCGGTGCCGGTGATGATCCTGCCCCGGCGGCAGGCGGCTTGAGGTTTCCCGGGGCTATGGCGGGTTGGACGCCGCGTCCTTGTCGCGGTCGCTGACGACCAGCGCGAGCACCACCAGGGCGATACCCACCAGCTCCGGCGGACTGGGTACCTGCCCGAGCGCGACGAACCCCACAAGCACGGCCGACACCGGCAGCAGCGCCAGCAGCAGCGCGAATCTCGCCCGGCCGACCATCCGCAGGATGACCTGATCCAGTGCGTAGGGGATCACGCTGGAGAACACCGCCAGCGCGCCGACCATCGCCACGACCGTCCACCACCCGCGCTCCTGCGCGCCGGGCGAACCCCACCCCCGCACGATCCCGATCAGCAGCGGTGCCGTCACCACCGCGGCGATCGCCCAGCCCACGGCCAGCGACTCCAGCGAATTGCCCCGCTGTGCAACCACTTTGCCGAGCACGACATAACCGGCCCAAAACGCCGCCGCCGACAGCGCAAACGCGATCCCGAGCGGTTGCGCGGCGAACTGGACGTCGGCGATGAGCACCACCCCCGACAGGGCCGCAAGCAGCGACCCCAGCGCCCGCAGCGAACGGGATTCGGCCGCCACCACCGCGATCGGGCCGAGGAATTCGATGGCGACCGCGGTGCCCAGCGGCAACCGCGCGATCGCCTCGTAGAAACAGATGTTCATCAACGCCGTGACGAGGCCGAACACGCCGGCCAACAGCATCGGCCTGCTCTGCCAGGCGGTACGGCCCGGGCGGACCAGCGCCAGCATGATCACCGCGCTGGCGGCGATGCGCAGCCACGCCACCCCGGCAGGTGGAAAATACTCGAACAGCAGCACGCCGAACGATGCGCCGACGTACATCGTGCACCCACCGAGCACCATCAGTGCGGGCGCGGCCAGCGGCCCCGACCTCACCGCCACGACATGCCCAGCAGACGCAAAAGGCCCCGACACGCTGGGCGTGCGGGGGCTTCTGCGTCTGCTCGCGCAGGGATCAGAGCGGAATGTTCTTGTGGCGGCCGCGGCGTGCGGGCGCCTCGGCCAGTGCCTGGGTCAGCCTGCTGCGGGTGTGCGCGGGGTCGATCTTCTCGTCGACCACGCCGATCTCGATGGCGCTGTCCACGCCGCCGGCGATCCGTTCATGCTCGGCGGCGAGCTCGTCGTGCAGCGCCTCGCGCTCATGTTCGGGTGTGGCCGCCAGCTTCTTCTTGTGCAGGATGCCCACCGCGGCCTTCGCGCCCATCACCGCGACCTCGGCGTCCGGCCACGCGAACACCTTGGTGGCGTTGAGCGATCGGGCGTTCATCGCGATGTAGGCCCCGCCGTAGATCTTGCGGGTCACCAACGTCACGCGCGGAACAGTGGACTCGCCGAACGCGTGCAGCAGTTTCGCCCCGCGGCGCACGACGCCGCCCCATTCCTGGTCCACACCGGGCAGATAGCCGGGGACGTCGACGACGACGACCAGTGGGATGCCGAACGCGTCGCACAGCCGCACGAAACGCGCTGCCTTCTCGGCGCTTTCGGAGTTCAGGCAACCACCCAGCCGAAGCGGGTTGTTGGCGATGACTCCGACGCTGCGGCCGGACAGCCGCCCCAGACCCACCACGATCGACGGCGCCCACTTGGCCTGGAACTCCTCGAACGGTGCTCCACCGTCCTCGGGATCGTCCAGCAGCGCCTCGACGATGGGATGCACGTCGTAGGCCCGGCGCGCCGACTCCGGCAGCAGGGCGGCGATGTCGGTGTCGCCCGCCTCGGCCTTGGCACGGTCGAAATGTCCCTGCTGGCAGAACAATCCGACCAGCCGGCGACCGCGCGCGTAGGCGTCGAGTTCATCGTCGGCCACGATGTGGCAGACGCCGGACTTCTTGTGGTGGGTGTCCGGGCCACCGAGCGAGGCCATGTCGACGTCCTCGCCGGTGACACTGCGCACCACGTCGGGACCGGTGACGAACACCCGGCCCTCCGGCGCCATCACGACGACGTCGGTCAGCGCGGGCCCGTAAGCGGCACCACCGGCGGCGAAACCCACCACCACCGAGATCTGCGGGACATAGCCCGACGCGCGGATCATCGCCTCGAACATCAGGCCGACGGCGTGCAGCGCGCGCACCCCCTCGGCCAGCCGGGCACCGCCGGAATGCCAGATACCCACGATCGGGCACTGCTCCTCGATGGCGGTGTCGTACGCGTTGACGATGTGGGCACAGCCCTCCACGCCCATGGCCCCGCCCATGACGGTGCCGTCGGTGCAGAACGCGATGGTGCGTACACCGTTGACCGTGCCCGCGGCGGCGAGGACGCCCGAGCGGTCCCGCTCGTGCAGCAATTCGACGCTGCCCTCGTCGAAGAACGCGGACAGCCGCAACAGCGGGTCACGCGGGTCGAGCGATTCACCGACGGCCTGCGGGGCCATGATCGTCATACAAACCTCCTGTGACCGCCGGATGCGGCATGCGTAATCGAAAGGTGCTGTCGGTCAGTACTTTCCAAAGGCGATGGAGACGTTGTGCCCGCCGAATCCGAACGAGTTGTTCAGGGCGTACCGGAAGTCGCCGGTGCGCGGTTCCTTCGCAACCACGTCCAGATCGATCTCCGGATCGAGGTTCTCCAGATTCAGCGTCGGCGGAATGACACCATCCCGCAGAGCGAACACGGTCAGGATGGACTCGACCGCGCCCACCGCGCCCACCGAATGCCCCAGTGCCGACTTCGGTGCGTACACCGCGGGCCGGTGGCTGCCCATGGCGTTGTTGATGGCTTTGCCCTCGGCCACGTCGCCGACCGTCGTGCCGGTGGCATGGGCGTTGACGTGGTCGATGTCGGCGGGCTGCAGGCCCGCGAGCTGGATGGCCCGCGTCATCGCGTACCCGGCCTGCTCGCCGTTGGGGTCGGGCGCCACGATGTGGTAGCCATCCGACGTGACGCTGGCTCCCATGATGCGCGCCAGCGGCGTGGCGCCGCGTGCCTTGGCGTGCTCCTCGGTCTCGATCACCAGCAGCGCGCCGCCCTCACCGAAGACGAACCCGTTGCGGTCCCTGTCGAACGGGCGGCACGCACCGGCGGGGTTGTCGTTGGTGGTGGACAGCACGATGCGCATCTGGGCGAACCCGGCGATCGGCACCGCCTCGATCTTGGTCTCGACACCGCCGCAGATCGCGACGTCGGCCTCGCCGAGCACGATGTTGCGCCATGCGTTGGCGATACCCTCGGAGCCGGACGCGCAGGCCGAGACCGGGGTGCTGACCCCGGCCCTGGCCTGACGTTCCAAACCCACGGCGGCCGCCGCGGCGTTGGGCATGTACATCTGCACCGCCAGTGGCGATACGCCCCGCAGCCCCTTCGCCTTCAACGCTTCGTAGGCGAACAGCAGCTCCTCGCTCGAGCCCATCCCCGTGCCGATGGAGACCATCAGCCTGCGGGGATCGACCTCGGGCGAACCGGCGTTCTGCCATACCCGCCGGCTCAACACCGTCGACATCTTCTGCAGGTACGACAGACGGCGAAGTTCGATCCTGGTCAGTTCGTGGTCGAAATCCTCGCGGAGGTGCCCCCCGATGCGGACGGGCAGGTCGTACTCCTCGACAAACGGGTCCTCGAGCAAACGGATCCCGCTCTTGCCGTCGAGCAGTTCCTTCCAGGTGCTGTCCGCATCCGATGCCAGGGCAGTTGTCATGGCAACGCCCGTGACAACAACGTTGGGGAAGCCGTTCCCCGTGCTCAACCCTGCCATTACTACTCCGACAGTTCCTCTCTACGCATGCGCGGCTACCTCAGTACCGCCCGAACGCCAGGGCGACATTGTGTCCACCGAATCCGAACGAATTGTTGATGGCGTACTGGTAGTCGCCATATCGAGGCTCGCCCGCAACCACATCGAGATCGATCTCGGGATCCGGCGTCTCGTAGTTCAGCGTCGGCGGGATGACGCCGTCACGCAGCGCCAGCACGGTCAGCACCGACTCGAGCGCACCGACGGCGCCGATGGAATGACCCAGTGCCGACTTCGGCGCGTACACCGCGGCCTGCTCGCACCCGGCGACCCGGATGGCCGTGGCCTCGGCGGTGTCACCGATCGGGGTTGCCGTGCCGTGCGCGTTGACGTGGTCGATGTCCTTCGGATCGAGTCCGGCGGTCTCCATCGCCCGCTTCATTGCGGCACCGGCCCGCTTGCCGTCTTCCGCCGGAGCGACCATGTGGAACGCGTCCGAGGTGATCCCGGCACCCATGAGCCGGGCCAGCGGCTTGGCGCCACGGGCCAGGGCATGCTCTTCGGTCTCGATGATCATCATCGCCCCGGCCTCGCCGAACACGAAGCCGTCGCGATCCTTGTCGAACGGGCGCGAGGCGCCCGCCGGATCGTCGTTGCGCGTCGACATGGCACGCATCATCGAGAATGCCGCGATGGGCAAGGCCTCGATGGTGCCCTCCACGCCACCGACGACGGCGAAGTCCGCGTCGCCCATGACGATCTGTCGCCACCCGTGGGCGATGGCCTCCGAGCCGGACGAACACGCCGACACCGGGGTGATGACCCCGGCGCGGGCACCCAGCTCCAGACCGGCGACCGCGGCCGCACCGTTCGGCATGACCATCTGAACGGCCAGCGGGGACACCTTGCGGATCCCGCCTTCGTTCATCGCGTCATAGGTCTCGACGATCTTCTCGCCACCACCGAGACCCGTGCCGATAACGACCGCGAACCGATCCGGGTCGACCTCGGGCTTACCCGAGTTCTCCCACAGCCGGCGGGCCAGCACCAGTGACATGCGCTGCACGTAGGAATTGCGGCGCAGTTCGATGCGGGTGAGTTGGCTGTCCATGTCCTCGACGAGGTGACCGCCGATGCGCACCGGCAGGTCCCACTTGGTGACGAACTCGTCCTCGAGAACGCGGATGCCGCTTTCGCCGGCCAGCAGGCCCTTCCACGTGCTCTCGATGTCGGGGGCGAGCGCCGTGGTGGCCTCGATGGCCGTCACCACGACGGCGGGGAAGCCGCCGTTGGCAGTGGAAGGTCTGGTCATTCGCCCGCGAACTTCTCGCGCAGGGCGGCGGCCGCCTCGGGGTTTTCCTCCTCGAGCTTCTGGATGTAGGAAACCACGTCACCGACGGTGCGCAGACCGGCGAGGTCCTCATCGGGGATCTTCACGCCGTACTTGTCCTCGGTCTGGACGGCGATCTCGACCATCGACAGCGAGTCGATGTCCAGGTCGTCGACGAACGACTTCTCGGGGGTGACCTCCGAGGGCTCGATACCGGTGACCTCTTCGATGATCTCGGCGAGGCCGGAGATGATCTCTTCCTGAGTGGCGGGCACGGTGGCTCCTTCTTCTTGATCGTGTGTGATCGGCTGGTGGTTGTTACCGCACTCCGGGTTGGGTGCGGTTGTCCTGACGGTTATGCGGTTGTGACGACTGCCCGGCATTCGCGCCGGGATCAGTCCTACGAGAGCTCTTTCAGCCCGTCCAGGTCTGCGGGGGTCTTGACGGCGTATCCCGGCACTCCCCGAAGTTCACGCTTGGCGATGCCGGCGAGGGTACCCGCGGGCGGGAACTCGACGATCGCGGCGACTTCGTGCTGGCGCAGCGTCTGGGTGCACAGATCCCAGCGCACCGGCCTCGTCAGCTGCGCCACCAGTTTGTCCATCGCGTCGGCGGCCGAGGTCACCGGCTGCCCGTCGGCGTTGGACAGCAGCGTCGCGGTGGGCTCGGCCGTGGCCACCGCCGCGGCGGCGGCCGCGTAGGCCTCCAGGGCCGAGGCCATGAACTCGGTGTGGAACGCGCCTGCGGTGGCGAGCAGGCGCACGCGGGCCTTGGCCGGGGGTTCGTCGGCCAACCGCTCCAGGGCGTCGATCCGGCCCGCAGCGACGATCTGTCCGGCGGCGTTGCGGTTGGCGGGCACCAGGGCCAGCTCGTCGAGGCGGGCGAGCACCTCGGCTTCGTCGCCGCCGAGGATTGCCGCCATGCCGGTCGGCTCGGCCGCGCAGGCTTTGGCCATCTCCGCGCCACGGGTGGCGGCCAACGCGACCGCGTCGTCGGCCGAGATGACACCGGCGATGGCGTACGCGGCGATCTCGCCGACGGAATGTCCTGCGACGATCGTCTGCGCACCGGCGAGCAGACCGCGCTTGGTCAACTCGTCGTGGGCGAGCAGGGTCGCCGCGACGACCAGCGGCTGGGTGATGGCGGTGTCGGTGATCTCCTCGGCCGTCGCGGTGGTTCCGAGCCGGGCCAGGTCCAGGCCGCTGGCTTTGGACCACAGGCCGACGCGTTCCGTGGCGCCGGGCAGCTCGAGCCACGGGGCGAGCATGCCGGGAGTTTGGGAACCTTGTCCGGGCGCGAGCAGTCCGAGCGCAGGCTGTTGAGACGCAGAAGCGGGAGGCACGGAATTAAGAAAACACTGTGAAGCCGGTTTTGTGCGGTGTAAGAGAATATGAACCTTGTCTTATGTTTTTGTATGGGTCCCACAAAACCGCATGTGATGCGACACCATCGATATCCGCCTGCAACCTGTTACATCGACCGCGGTGCGGGCAGCGGTGCCGATCGGATGGCCGGCACACCCATGTGGGAGCCGTTTGGCGTGCTCGACGGATACGCCTGCCTGCTGAGCCTGCCCACTGTCGTGGCCACCCTCAGGACATAGGCGTCACGGGGCAGGGTGGGATCGCGGCCCGTGAAGTCGGCAATCCGTTTGAGCCGGTAGCGCACGGTATTTGGATGAACGAACAACTTGCGGGCGCACGCCTCGATGGCGCCGCCGGAGTCGAGGTAGGCGTCGAGCGTTTCGGTGAGGGCCGGACCCGCGTCGGCCAGCGGCCGCATCACCTCGGCGTCGAGGGCGGCGACGGCGCTCGTGTCGCCCAGCAACGCACGTTCGGGCAGCAATTCCCGGGCTCCCACGGGCCGCGGCGCCCCGCTCCAGCCGGCGACGGCGTTCATACCCGAGATCGCTTCGGTGGCGCTGCGGTGGGCCCCGGCCAGGGTGGGCGCGGTCGGCCCGACGACCACGGGCCCGTCGGCGAACACCTTGAGCAGTTCGGCCAGGAACCGGTCGGTCGGTGAGAGCGGCCCCGAGACGATCGCCACCAGCCAGGTGCCGTGCACGTCCGACAGCGCGGCGCGGTCATTGCGGTTGACGACGTCGCGGACGTCGTCGCTGGCCAGGTCGATCCGGTCGGGTTGGGGTAATCCCACGATCACCGTCGCGGGCGCGGTGGCATCCCAGTTCAGTGCGGCCGCCTGGGACTGCAGTTCGGGGCCGACGGCACCGCGCACCACCGCGTCGACGATGTTGGCCTCCATACGGGTGTCCCAGGCGCCGCGGGCCTCGGCGGCGTCGGCGTAGGCCGTCGCGGCGGCGAACGCCAGATCCCGGCTGTAGCGCAGGATGCCCGCGGTCAGCGCGGTGACCTGCTCGTCGGACCGGGCCAGCAGCGGCACGGCTTCCTCGAAGAACTCCATGGTGGTGCGCACCATCTCCACGGTCTGGCGCAGCGCGATACGCCGGGTCAGGTCCTGCGGCACCACTTCGAAGGCTTGCGCGGTGTAGCTGACGTTACTTTTCGGGTCGCGCATCCACTCCACGAAGTTGACCACCGCGGTCTGGACGACCAGATGCACGCTGGCCCGCTGTGACGCCTCCAGCCCGGCGAAGAACGGCAGCCGCTCCTCCATGGCGTGCACGGCCTGGGTGGCCAGCCGTCCCGAGTACTGCTGCAGCCGGCGCAGCACCGAGTCGGGGACGTTTTGCAGGACCTCGAGCGTCGACGCCGGCGGTACGAACCGATTGTCGGGCATCCCTAAAATCTACGCGGTCGCGATGGGGGAATCCTCTAAACCGCCCGACTCTCCCCGCCGAGCAGACGCAACGGTCCCCCAGAACCCGGGTTCTGGGGGACCGTTGCGTCTGCTCGGCGGGGAGAGAGGTGGGGCTCAGGCGCTGCCGGTGTCCTTGAACGACACCTCGGCGGCCATCACGTCGTCGATGCGGTACTTGCGCGCTGCCTCGATCGCAACCGAGCGATCGATGTTGCCGTCCCGGGCCAGCCCCTCCAGCACACCCACCACGACCGATTCGGCGTCGGTGTTGAAGTACCGCCGCGCCGCCGGGCGGGTGTCGGAGAACCCGAACCCGTCGGTGCCCAGTGTGATGTAGGTGCCGGGCACCCATGGCCGGATGAGTTCGGGGACCGCCCGCATCCAGTCCGACACCGCCACCACCGGACCTTGGGCCTCACCGAGCGCCTTGGTGACGTACGGCGTGCCCGCGGACCGCTCGGGGTGGCGCAGCGTTTCCTTCTCGATCGCCACACCGTCGCGATTGAGCTCACCCCAGCTGGTCACCGACCACACGTCGGCGGCCACATCCCACTCCTCGGCGAGCAGGTCCGCCGCGCGCAGCGCCGCGGGCACCGACACCCCCGATGCCAGGATCTGGGCGACGTTGGAGCGCTTCTCCGGAGCCCGGCGGTAGCGATAGATGCCCCGCAGCAGACCCTCGACGTCGAGGTCGGCCGGTTCGGCGGGCTGGGCGTAGGGCTCGTTGTAGATGGTCAGGTAGAAGTAGATGTTCTCCGGGTTCTCCCCGTACATCCGCTCCAGGCCGCTTTCGACGATGTGGGCGATCTCGTAGGCGAACGCCGGATCGTAGGCGACGACAGCAGGATTGGTTGCCGCCAGCAGCAGCGAGTGACCGTCGGCGTGCTGCAGACCCTCACCGGTCAGCGTGGTGCGGCCCGCGGTTGCGCCGAGGACGAAGCCGCGTGCCATCTGGTCCGCGGCGGCCCAGAAGCTGTCACCCGTGCGCTGGAATCCGAACATCGAATAGAAGATGTAGATCGGGATCATCGGCTCGTTGTGCGTCGCGTAGGACGTGCCGACGGCGGTGAACGACGCGGTCGATCCCGCCTCGTTGATGCCCTCGTGCAGGATCTGGCCGACCTCGCTCTCCTTGTACGCGAGCATCAGCTCGGCGTCCACGGCGGTGTAGAGCTGACCGTTGCGGTTGTAGATCTTGAGGTTCGGGAACCACGAGTCCATACCGAAGGTGCGCGCCTCGTCCGGGATGATCGGCACGATACGCGGCCCGATGTTCTTGTCCCGCAACAGTTCTTTGAACGTGCGGACCGTCGCCATCGTGGTCGCGACCTCCTGGTTGCCCGACCCCTTCTTGAGCGCCTTGTAGGTGTCGTGACCCGGCAGTGTCAGCACCTTGGCCTTGGTGCGCCGTTCGGGCAGGAACCCGCCCAGCGCCCGGCGCCGGTCGAGCATGTACCGGATCTCCGGGGCGTCCATGCCGGGGTGGTAGTACGGCGGCAGGTAGGGGTTCTCCTCCAGCTGCGCGTCCGTCACCGGGATGCGTTCGCGGTCGCGGAAGTACTTGAGGTCGTCGAGCGCCAGCTTCTTCATCTGGTGTACGGCGTTGCGGCCTTCGAAGTGCTTGCCCAGTGTGTAGCCCTTGATGGTCTTGGCGAGGATGACCGTCGGCTGGCCCTTGTGCTCGGTCGCCGCGCGATAGGCGGCGTACACCTTGCGGTAGTCGTGCCCGCCGCGCTTGAGGTTCCAGATCTGCTCGTCGGTCATCGGGTCGACCAGCGCCTTGGTGCGCGGGTCGCGGCCGAAGAAGTGCTCGCGGACGTAGCCGCCGTCGTTGGCCTTGTAGGTCTGGTAATCCCCGTCGGGGGTGGAGTTCATGAGGTTGACCAGGGCGCCGTCGCGGTCGGCGTGCAGCAGCGCGTCCCACTCGCGGCCCCACACCACCTTGATGACGTTCCAGCCGGCGCCGCGGAAGAACGATTCCAGTTCCTGGACGATCTTGCCGTTGCCGCGCACCGGNNCAGGTTGCAGTTGATGACGAACGTCAGGTTGTCCAAACCCTCCAGTGCCGCCATGTGCGCAAGGCCGCGGCTCTCGGGTTCGTCGCATTCGCCGTCGCCGAGGAACGCCCAGACATGCTGGTCGGAGGTGTCCTTGATGCCGCGGTCATGCAGATAGTGGTTGAAGCGCGCCTGGTAGATGGCGTTCATCGGGCCGATGCCCATGGACACCGTCGGGAACTCCCAGAAGTCCGGCATCAACCGCGGGTGTGGATAGGACGGCAGCCCGCCACCGGGATGGCTGTGTTCCTGACGGAACCCGTCGAGCTGGTCGGCGGTGAGCCTGCCCTCGAGGAACGCGCGAGCATAGATGCCGGGGGAGGCGTGGCCCTGGATGAACACCTGGTCGCCGCCACCGGCGTGGGATTTGCCGCGGAAGAAGTGGTTGAACCCGACCTCGTAGAGGGCCGCCGACGACGCATACGTCGAAATGTGGCCTCCCACACCCACTCCCGGGCGCTGGCCGCGGTGCACCATGATCGCGGCATTCCAGCGGATCCACGCTCGGTAGCGGCGTTCGACGTCCTCGTCACCGGGGAACCACGGCTCCAGTTCGGTGGGGATGGTGTTCACGTAGTCGGTGGATGTCAACGACGGGATCGCGACGCGCTGCTCGCCCGCCCGTTCCAGCAGGCGCAGCATCAGGTAGCGCGCCCTGGCCGGTCCCGCCTGTTCGAGTAGTTTGTCGAACGACTCGAGCCATTCGCCTGTCTCGTCCGGATCGATGTCGGGCAGGTAGGAGGCGACACCCTCACGGATGACGCGAACACGGTCGCGTTCGGCAGCATGGGTGGAGTTTTGGGCCAGGTCCTGGCGCACGAACTCGGTGGTCAACTTCCGCTCCTCGGTAGGCGGTGATACGGCATTTTTCTGCTCAAACGGCCGCTAACGACAACCTATCGTGCCGCATCCGTGGGCCCCGCGTTGGCGACTGGAATGAACCCGCGCTGAAAGGAATGAAACGGTAACGTCTGCAGACCGTGCTGACCGGTTTGCGCTGCGTGGGGGGACGGCTGCGGATCGCCGCCGCGGTGGTCGGGGGCCTCGCCGTGGTGGCGATGGTGATCGTGGGCTGCACGTCGATGACCGGTGGCACCGCAACGATCGACAAAGCCGACGCCCCGGCATACCGGGCGTCGGTGACGGCGTCGGTCGAGGAGTCGGCGGCGCGATCGAGTGCGCGCGAGTCCGAGCGGCAGGTGTCGCTGACCAAGGAGGCGATCCACACCGCATGTGAGGATCTGAGCTCCTCCAGCGTGGACGCGGTGATGGCGGTGAACGCCTACGTCGACGCGTTCAACACCAGCTCCGACGTCGCGGCCAAATCCGGGCCCGCCGTCGACGCACTCAACCGCAGTGCCGACCTGGTCTCCTCGGGTATCACCGACTCCATTCCGGCCGAACTGCGCGACGGACTCAACGCCTGGGTCGACGCGGCGCGCGCAGTCGCCACCGCCGTCGCGCAGGATCTGCCGACCGACCAGTTCAACGACGCGATCGTGCGGCTCAACGACTCCAGGGACCACGCGGTGAACCTTTGCGATGCCGCATATTGACCAACCCGGCGCCGCCCACCCGCAGCACGGCGGCGGCGTGCGACGATAGTGCGCAACAACACACCCACACGCTCGGCTGAAGGAGGAAAGACGGTGGTCGCGGCGAGCGACGGCGGGCAGGAGCGGAACGACCGGGGAGAGAACGCGTCCCCGACCTTCGCCCAGCGGCTGGGCATTCAAAAGAATCAGGTGGTCCAGGAGCTGGGCTGGGACGAGGACACCGACGACGACATCCGGGCCGATATCGAGGACGCATCCGGCGGTGAGCTCCTCGACGAGGACGCCGATGAGGTCGTCGACATCGTGTTGCTGTGGTGGCGAGACGACGACGGCGACCTGGTGGACCGGCTGATGGATGCCATCACACCGCTGGCCGAGGACGGGGTGATCTGGGTGGTGACGCCCAAGACGGGTAAACCGGGGCACGTGCAGCCGGCCGAGATCGCCGAGTCGGCGCCCACCGCGGGCCTGATGCAGACGTCGTCGGCCAACCTGGGCAACTGGATCGCCAGCCGGCTGGTACAGCCCAAGTCCCGGGCGGGCAAGCGATAGGCATGCGCATCCGTGCTTGAGGTCGGCGATACGGCTCCCGAGTTCACGCTGAAAGACCAGAACGGCCGACACGTGGCGCTGGGTGAATTCAGGGGCGCCAAGGACGTGCTGCTGGTGTTCTTCCCGCTGGCGTTCACCGGTATCTGCGAGGGCGAACTGGGCGAGATCCGCGACCGGCTGCCGATCTACGAGAACGACACCACCGCCACGCTGGCCATCTCCGTGGGCCCGCCGCCCACGCACAAGATCTGGGCAGTGCAGAGCGGGTTCACCTTTCCGCTGCTGTCGGATTTCTGGCCGCACGGCGCAGTCAGTCAGGCCTACGGGGTGTTCAACGCCGACGGCGGATTTCCCAACCGCGGCACCTTCCTGGTCGACCGGTCGGGAGTCATCCGGTTCGCCGAGATGAACCAGCCGGGGGAACCGCGCGATCAGGCGGTATGGGCGGCTGCCCTGGCCGCGCGCGACCGCGTCTGACGGATTTCCGGTCGCGCGCGCTCGGCGTGTAGCCTCCCCTGGCACGGGCGTGTAGCTCAGTGGTAGAGCTCTGGTTTTACACACCAGCGGTCGGGGGTTCGAAACCCTCCGCGCCCACCAAGATGTTCTGGTCGATGAGCTGCCGGAGGAGGGTTCAGCCTCGCCTCATGTCGTCAGCACGGCGACAGGACTGTAAATGCTGATGTCCGGACCGGATATCGGTGCAGACTTGGCTGAGCTGACGGCGTCGATGGTGATCGACGGGGCCACGTCGGCTGCATCTGCGTCGGTGACCGAAATCAGGTAATTATCCCAGCCGGTCAGGCTGGTCGTCGATCCGACTCGGTAGTACAGGGTTCCATTGTCTTTCAGGGCATTCCACGCGCCCGGCGGCAGGGTGTAGGCCGGGTCGGTCATGCGGGCTTGCGCGCCTGGGTCAGCCCACGATGCGTAGAAATTCGACGTCGTCCGGCCCGAGAAGTCGCCGAAGTTCCTCGTGTCGCTGGTGATCTCGAAAACGTAGTAGGGATTCGAACCGAGGTCGACGGTGAACGTGATGGGATCTGTCGTGTCCTGGCTCAACGATGATGGACCCTGTACCGATGGAGGTATCGATCCGGTGCCCGAATCGGTGGTAGGTGTGTCGGTAGAGTTCGTGGTGGCAGTGGAGTCCACGATGGTGAGAGGGCGCGCGCTTGTGAAGGTCGGATCGTCGGCCCCCACGGTGAAGTAGTTGGGCGTCTGCTCGGGCGGCATCAGGGCGACGATCGCTTTATGGAACTGCGGCAGGGTGCCTTGGAAGTTCCCGTTGTTCCAGACCGCGAGTAATTTCTCGGTAAATAGCCCATTCGTCTGGCCGTCCATGGAGGTCTGGTTATCCTGACAGCCGGATATGAGGATGACGCTGGCGCTGATATCGGCCCGGCTGCGTGACCATTGACGGGCGCGATATTCGCGCTCGTGTTGGTAATAGAGCTGCAGCGCGAGCAACGGCGGAATGGCGCGTGGCACCTTGTGGGCGCCGTCTCCCGGAGCGGCGAGTGGGATGGGCGCGTTGCGGGTCAGCGCTTCTGGTGCCGCCTCGAACACCTCTCTGAAGGCAGCCATACCGGGATCGCCGTTGCCTGGCGCTTGTCGGAGGCCCGCGCCGGGAGAGCCGAAGACTGGGCTCCTCCCCAGCACGAGATCCCGGATGACCGTTCCGCTGTGGCAACTGTCCGAATACACCTCGATACGAACGCCCGGGGCGAACTGGCTCCAGAGGTTGTACAACTCATGACCGAGGAGCTGGCGGTCGTACGCAACCCAGGTGTCATCGAGCCCATCGGGCGACTCGCCCGTCGGGTCTGGCACTCGCCCGCCATGGCCGGAGTACGTGAGCAGGAACGTATCCCCGCTGTGCAGCGCATGCGCCGCCTTGCCGATTTCTGTCAGGATCGCATCCGCCGTCGCCGCAACGTTGAGTAGTTGCGTGGGCGTGAACCCCTGCGCTGAGGCGATGCTGTACATGGCATTGGCGTCGTTGACGCAGCCGGAGAGCGTCCCCGGCCAGCCGTTGTACTGTGCTGCGTCGACGCCATTCAGTCCGAGATGCAGCGAAAGTGACTGTCCCATGATCTCCTCTTTTCATTCACAGCAGGTCGGCGGTGATTCCAATGACGGCACCTTTGTTGAGGTCCCAATCTCGCCAAGCAGTTAGGGTTGTTCCCGATGCACTTGTTTTCCTCAAGGCATATTGGAGGGTGTGTTGGGTGAGGTAAGCGGTGATGGGCAACGTAAAGTTCATCGTCGCCGTCGCGCCTTCCGGCAGGCTTGCTTCCTGACCGTTTCCGCTACCACTCAAATGCGCCTGAACCGCCAATGCCGTCAAGCCATGATTTGCGAAATTGACTTGATTGATGAAAGTCACGGTCATCGTCACGTCTTCGACGAAGACATCCAGCTCGTCGAGCGTCGGGTGTTCGGCCGCGGTGGCACTGGCCACGGCTCCCGTCGCCGTCGGCACCGCAGGCAGGGAAAAAGTCGCTCCAGGAGCTAGTGGCGTGTCGGCGTGTGCAATTGTGACGGTGCCACTGCCATTCATGGTCGCGACGTCGGTAACGTTCATCGCCTGCTGCGTGTGATTGGTCAGCGTGATCGTGCTTCCGGCAAGTTCTGCAGTCACCGGGCCGGTATCCGGCGGGCCGACCACGTTGCCGTCGATTACCAGGGCGGCATCGAAGTCCGTCCCGTCGGGAAGCGTGAACGTCACTTTTCCCTGGATTGCGCTGTGATTGATCATGGCCGACAACAGCGCGGCCTGATCCATGGGCATCGACAACATCACGGTGAACGTATCGAGCACATTCAGCGCGTCCGGCTGGTCCATACCTTCGGGAACCGTCCAGGCGAACGTGATGCCGGCGCCGACGAACGGATCGCTGGGAAGCGTGACGGTCGGCATCGAACCGCGTGGCGTCAAGGCGCGCAACGCGTCCTGAAGCAGCGCACGCTGATACGGCGAGATATCAGCGATCAGAGTCGCAGCGAGGACATAGCGATTTTTCGTAGGGTCGTCATCGAGCAGGCCGTAGAGCAGGATGATGGGGCGAAACGCTTTCGGGCCTTCGCTGGATGCATATCGGCCAACCCGGTAGGCGGCAGGTACGACCAGAAAGCGTCCGGGCTGTTGCAGCGAGCGGTATACGCGATACGTCGAAGTGCGCAGCGGGACAATCTCTTCGAAAGCTCTCGCTCCGGTCTCTCCCAACGTGAGAGCGTCCTGGCACCCGACAGCTGTCTTGGTGACTCCATCGCCTGCGACTTGCAGGTAGAGCGCTCCCAGAGAAGCGCACGGGAACTGCAGATCCACTGTCTCCTCGCGGACGATCGAGCGGGTCAGCAGCCGACGCGCCGGGAACGGGTGAATCAGGGAGACCAACTGCGGGCGATCAATCGCGATCGAGGCATCCGGCAAGTGCAGCGGTACGGTGCCGGCACCGGCAGGTAGGCCCTTGGTACGCGGCCCCTCTTGTCGATACTGAACGTATGACCGCGGAGCGACGACGATGTGATCGTGTTGGATTAGCGTCGGTTGGGTCACGTTCGGCGGCAGTTCATCTCGACTGGCGACGGCGGCGAGCTGAGCGATTTTTCCGCCGTAGACCGTCTGGATACCGCCGACCGGTACCCATTGGTAGACGGTGAATGCGTAGTCGATGATGAGCCGTGGCGCTGGGCAGCCTGCTGCCGGCGGGTAGGCGAGCGCGCTATAGGCAAGGCGCACCCAGTCGTCCAGTAGCGACACCGAGACGGTCAGGCGTGTCCCATCGGGTGTCACGGTGCCCGGGAACCGCTGTGTCACGGGACTCGCCGACCCGGGCCGCCGGTAGGGAATCTCCAGCGAGACGCTCAGATTGTTCAGCGGCAGCGGTTGCGGGGATGGTGAACCCGCGCTCGTCAGGGCCTGCTTGGTGGGTGCTGACATTTGTTCATCCACGGTGATGCGCACGGTGGCGGTCAATGCTGTCTGGGTGCCCCCGGACCCGAGCGTGATGCCGCTTCGAGAAAACTCGAAAGTGTAAGCGGCAGTGCGGGGGTCGTCGCTGGCTTTCGGGATGAGCGGCACGAAGGACGGGGGATACCAAGCTGCACTGGAATCGACTGCGTCAACCCAGAAGGGCGCAGCCGGTTCCGTGTAGAGCGGGAGGCGCTGCGTCGGGATCTCCAGCGCGGCACCGCCGGAGGTGCCGGTGCCGGAACTCGTCAACAAGGTGATGGCGTCATTCCCTTGCCAGTGTTGCGTGTTCGGATTCAGCCGCGTTGCCGGCCCGGTGGCGCCGCCCGCCGTCAGGGCAGCTGCGGATGGTCTGACGGCGCTGGACGGTGTCATTGCGAACGGCATGGCGACGAGCCGATCGTCGGTCGTCACCATCGTGAGGCGGCGCGGCGCATCTCGCGTTTCGGCCTCAGCATGGGGGATGCCATCGATCCATGGGGGCACTGCCGCCGTCGTGCCGTCCGCTCGCACGACGATCATCGACAGGTAGCGGCGGCGGTCGAGACCGTCCAGCACTCCGCCCAGTAGCGCGTCCAGCGCCACGGGTTGGATTCCGGGCGCCAGGTCTCCCTCGATCCTGGTGTCTACATACAACTGAGACCGGGTCGCTTCGAATGAGTGCACCACGTCCAGCGCCTGCTCCGGCGGAAGGGAGGTGCCGAGCCAGAATCGCTCGGCACGGCCCATCAAGCTGCTTCGCGCGTATACCGATGCCACATCGCGCAGCTGCGCCGACCCCCCGCGGATGAAGAGCGGAGAGCACTTCACGCCGAGGTGAGCTTCGAGGGCGGAGAGTTCGTCTGCGGCGATGGAGAACGAGCACGTCAGGGCGAGCGAGCCGCTGACGACCAAAGCGGCGATGGACGCATCGGTGCTGGTCGGCATGTGGGCCAGCACGAGCGTGAGCGCCACATGCGGTTGCCCGGCTGCATCGCGCGCCAGTGACGGCTGTTCGGGAACGCAGCGGCAAACACCTGCCGACGCTGTGTTCACGAGGAATGCGCGGCGGCCGGGGAGGGCCACCCGCGCCCACCCTGACGTGGAGGTCAGGGTGGGCGCCGCGCGCGTGTAGACCGACACGACCGATCACAGACGCCCGGAATGCGCGGGCTCGAAGCCCGTGAATGCGACGGCATCGGATGCCTCACCCGGCATTTCCTTCGATGTGCCCGGCGGAGTAGCGCTCCAGCCCCCGACTGCGCCCTTCGTGTAGGTCGTCGGCGGTGGTGCGGTGCCGGGCCTACTGCCCGCATACTCCGGCGCCGGCCGTCCTGTCGACGGAGGAGGTAGTGGCCCAGTGGATGCGGGCGGCCGAACGGGACTTCCCCCCGTCGACGGTGCCACGAATGCCGATAGCGGCAGGTCCTTGGTGGTGACACCGGGGTCGGTCGGCGTGGGCACGCTGACCATCAGGGGGCCGCTTCCGCCGCTCTCGGTCCACGGTCCGAACCACTCCTGCCCGTGGGAGAACAGCGTCCCTTTCACAAGTACGTGCACCTGGTATTTGAACTTGGGGACGAAGGTCTTCTGACCCGTGTAGACCATCCAGTACCGCGGGGCGGTCTGATCGGCGAATTCGAAGGCGAACTTCACGGGATCCCGAGGTTGCCCGGCATCGGTGTTCCCTTCCGCCTGCAGCGTCACCTCGACGTATTGGGTGTTGTCGGAGAGCTGAACGCCTAGAAGGATCGGCCCGACGCTGAGCGTTCCCGCCTCCTCGACCCGTACCTCCAGGGTGATGTCGTTTTCCGCCGTGCCGATGTCGGGGCCGTCGAGATCGACGATGTTCTTCTCGACCTGAATCCGGACCATCGGGTTCTCAAGGGGGCTGGGTGGTTCGGTGAAATGAATCTGACGTTTGACGAACATTTTGTCCGGCGCCCATCCGCCGGGGGCGTTCGTCACATCGGTCTGCTGCTTCATGGCAACCGCGGTGTTCCATTGTGTACCCGGGCCGTCGGTGGGATTGAAGACATGGCCGTCCCACTGCAGCGCGCCCTGCGCATTCGGGTAGCCGACCTGAGCCGAGAGAAATGCGACGGGCTCGCCGACCCACTGCTGGGCGGGATCCGGCCAATTGACCACCGGCTTCACGATCCGAGCGACCTTGCGGTCCCAGTCCCCGATGTCGACGGTCATGAAGTAGACCTTTTCCTTGCTCGGGTCGCTACGGATCGCATCGCCGACGCCGTCCAGCGTCCCGGTGACCTGGAACGGTTGCAGGTAAGCGATCTCGCGGGTTTCGTGGTAATCCAGCGTGAGCGTGGTCTGCTGCCTGCGCAATTTCATGGCAACCCCGCCCCCGATGCCCAAAAACCCATTCGACGCCTGGGCCGGCTGTTCGTTGAACGGCGCCGGATCGAAGATCGCCTGCTTGGCAAGGTCCATGAACTTCTGGAAAACCATATCGCTGCGCTTATCCATGTAGTCCTGGAGTTTGTCGGCGCCCGGCAGCGACTGATCTATGAACATGTTGACCTGAATATCGCCGCTTTCGCGCAAGCTGTCGAACTGGGCCTTGATATCAGCGCCCCACCAGATGTCACCGGCGTGCGCGGCGGCCGAGAAATGGCTCTGCACGCGCGACCAGTCGCCGACGATGTCCAGCGTCATGAGCGGGCTCACCACGCGGATCATCATGTTCTCGGTGACGAATAACGGGCCGGTGCCCATGTGGAAACCGTTGTAGACGACGGCTGCCGGAATGCTGCCGAGCAGCCCACTGAATGCCTTATCCGCGTTCGGGTCGATGGTCCCTGGACCCTGACCGTCCATCTTCACCAACATCGGGTCGATGTTGGTGCCGCGGAAGGTAGCCGGGACCGTTCGCGACGCGACTGCTACCGGCAGGAAACTGCGCGTCGTCGTGATGGCCGGTGGAGCGCTCCCATTGAGTGCCGATTTCCCGGGTGCGGCGGCAGGAACCGTACCGTCGGCGCCCGGCAACGTGTTCGAAAGAGTGCACGTATTGCTCACGATGGGGACAAACGTGAAGTTCGGTGGTTGATTGCCCACGTAATTCCAGTACGGGCTGCCGTTTCCCCGCGCCCAGTTGATGAGGTCGTTGTGGGCTTGTTGCAGCACGTCGGCGGGAGGGGCCGCCACCGTGGAGAACGTCAGGAGACCTCCCGCGACCTCATTGTCAGCGCTCGTTTCGCCGACGGTCGTATCACTCGAACGGACCCCTACAAAATGAATCATGCTGAACTTGTAGTTGCCGTCAGCGGTTTTCGCCAATGTGACTTGCTGCGGCAGCCAGTAATAGACGGGAGGAAGTCCCGCTCGCTGTAAAAGATCGTTGTGTGCGTCCGGCCAATAACTGACGACATAACCGTCTTTTGTGATGTCTTGATTCCCGCCCGCGAACAGCGGGCCGATGGGTACGGGCATGGTTTCCCTTTCATTCTCCAGCGTCGACGATTTTTGACCAGGGTGGCCGCAGTCGGCAGAATTAACGACGACCATCGAATTTCAGATCAATTGTTCAACCGCTGGGATCGCGCGCACCACCGAAAGGCCGAACAAGGTGAAATACAGGTCACGGTTATGGCCGGCCGTCGGCGCGGCGGCGCAGCCCGAGATTTAGCGTGAATTCCTGCCCAAGATAAATCCTCCCCCCAATGGGGCATAACCCCGTGTCGGTTATGGTGCTCCCCATGTTAGAGCGTTGTCAACAGCGGGCGGAAGGATACATGAATATTCCGATCATCACACAGAAATGTCACAGCATTTCTCGCGGAAATCGACAGAGTATTTGAGCGTCGCGAACCGCGCTCACGCTCGGGAGTGCGCGGTCGGGTCGTCCGTCGATTCCGGGTGCGCACCGGGGCCGTGGTCGCGAGCCGCCGGCAGCGCAACCAGGCTGAGGCCTGGATGAGATCGGACGAGCGACCCGGACGTGGCGCTGAAATGCGTTCGAACCATTGGGCGACCACCGTTTTGGTACGAGCGTCACGCCCTGGTGTTCACGTGGCTGGGTGGAGTTCGACCAGTCCTTCGGCGCGGTCAGGTGTCCTGCCACTGCGCGGTGTAGCAGCCGAGCCGGGGTAGGCGGTCCGGCGCCAGCTTAGAACCCTCCGGGTGTCGTGCTCGCCCTTAGCTAATGTGCGCCTTGCGCCCCGAACGGTACGGCAGTTGGGTGCCGACGCCTGCGGCGTAGCGCGACAATGGCCCGATGAATAAGATCGCCGGGCCCGTCGAGCGTGTGGTGGTCGTCGGCGCCGGGATCGCGGGGCTGGCCACCGCATCGACGCTGCGCCAGGCCGGGATCGACGCCGTCGTGCTCGAAGCCCGCAACCGCATCGGCGGGCGGCTGCACACCATCGATCTCGCCGGCACGCCGGTCGATATGGGTGGCTCCTGGATTCACCATCCCATCGGCAATCCGCTGACCGCCTTCTGCGACGACCACGGTATCGCGCGGCACGCAGGCAACCCCCTTCCGTCGCTGTCGGCGTTCGACGTGGCCGAGCGTCGCCGACTCGATCGCGCAGAGGTCGAGTTCTACGCACAGACCGAGACCGCCGCCTTCTGGGACTCCGTCGAGGCGCTCGGCCGGCGGCTGGGGCCGGCGGCGACCGCGCACGACGCCGTCGAAACCTACCTGGCGGAACGCGGGCTGAGCCCCGCCGTCGCGCGCCGGCTGCGCCAGGAGCTGCGGGCCGAGCTCGAGGCCAACGCCGCGGACACCGTCGAGAACCAGTCGCTGCAATGGATCTCACTCGCCGACGAGTTCGAGGGTGAGCTGTTCGGCGACCTTCCGCGCGACGGGTACCTGACAGTGGTAACTCAGCTGGCGACTGGACTGAACATCCGCCTGGGTGCGGAGGTGGCCTCGATCGAGGTCGAGGCCGGCGGGATCCGCGCTGCATGCGCGGATGGCTCGCACGAAGCCGGTTCCCACGTGGTCGTCGCCGTGCCCCTCGGCGTCCTCAAGGAGGGCAGCCCGATATTCGATCCGCCGCTGCCCGCACCGATGCAGCGGGCCGTCGACGCCCTGGGGTTCGGCCGCTACGAGAAGATCGCGCTCGCTTTCGAGTCGGCCTTCTGGCGCGACGACGGCATCTCGCATCTCATCGTGTATCCCTCCGATGAGGACGAGCCTTCGATCTGGGTATTCGATCTCGACGCATTCGCAGCGGGTCCGGTGTTGTGTGCGCACTTGTTTCACACCAACACGCCCCACGTGCTCGCCCGTCCTCCTGCGCAGGCCGTCGATTGGTTGAAGGCTTTGTTGGCAGAGGTTTTCGGGCGCCCGGTTCCCGAACCGGTCGCGTCGGCAGTGACGTCATGGACGACCGACCCCTGCACCCGCGGCGCCTACACGCAGTGCCCGCCCGGCGCCGACCCGACGATGTTCGACGTGCTCGCCGAACCGGCGCACGGTCGGCTGCTGTTCGCGGGCGAGCACACCAGCAGCGCGCGGCCCGGCTATGCCGACGGCGCGTACGCTAGTGGCCGTCGCGCCGGTCGACTCTTGGTATCAGGCGGGAACTCGACAGAGTAGGCCACGGTGGACTTGCGATGGACATCGGCCACCGCTCGCTAGATCACGCTGGATAGTGTTGTAGTTCAATGGCTTTGAACCGAAATCGTCGTTCTGATCGCAGACTCCCATATCAACGGGGTCTCAGTCGGGACCCCGGATGGGGAAACCGTTTCGGATCGCTCGGCACCCCGTCGCCCAGGAGGTCATGCTGTATCAGCGGCGTCTACCGCGCGCCGCGCGCCCGGGCCGGTGTGAGGAGCTGATCGACGGGTGCGTAGTCGTCGGTGAGCGTCTCGGCAGTACCGATCCAACCGCGCAGCGCGTCGCCGTCCAGGATCGTCCAGCCCGTACTCCAACCGCTCAGTGCCTTCTGCAGGGCGCGGGTGTCGAGTGGCCGGTTGGCGGCCACGACCACGACGTTGCCCCCGTCGGGGGCGGCCACCGGGCCGATACCCAGGTCGCGGGGTTCGCCGGCGAGCATGACGTAGTCGAAGTTCTCTAGGACAGTGGCGATTTCGGCGCGCACGAATGCCATCTCGCCGTAGTCGATGAGGTTGGCGACATACACCCCGTCGTCGTTGAGCACCCGGCGTACATCGGCGAGCGCCTCGGTGGTGGCGAGATGCCATGGCACACTGACGCCGCCGAACGCGTCGCCCACGATCAGGTCTCTGCTGCCCGCTTCCAGTCGCCGCAGCCCGAGCCTGCCGTCCTCGACGCGGACGTCGATGTCCGTTGCCGACGCCAGGCCGAGCCGGCCACGGTCGGTGCGCACCACACCCTCGTCGATTTCGGCGACGACGCTGCGCGTCCCGGGCCGGGTGGCAGCGAGATACCGCGGGAAGGTGAGCCCCCCGCCGCCGAGGTGGTACGCCTTCACCGGTTGGCCGGCGGGAAACGCCGCGTCGACCGCCGCCGCGAACGCGCGAACGTAGGTGAACTGCAGCCGGGTGGGATCGTCGAGGTCGACATAGGAGTGGTTCAACCCGTCCAGGACGAGCGTGGCGCCGCTACCACGATCCGGGTCGGTCACGACTCGCACACAGTGGTACTTGGTTTCGACGTCGCAGCCGCCGGGCGCGACGTAGCTGGCGAGGCCGCCGACGGCGATGATCAGCGCGAGTCCGGCGGCGTTGACGCGGTTCCATCGGCGCATTCGCCATTCGACGACGGCTCCGCCGGCCACCAGCAGCGCCCCGAGTCCGATCAGGATGGCGCTCACCGGCAACCGCGAGATCAGGACGAAGCCGGTGAGGACAGTGCCGGCGATGGCGCCCACCGTGGCCAGCCCGGACAGTTGTCCCACGACCGTTCCCGTCTGGTCGAGTGTGGTCAGGCGCAGCTTTGTCACCATCGGTGTCACCGCGGACAGCAGCGCGCCGGGAATGAGGATGGTCAGCGAAGCCACGATGAGCAG
The DNA here is from genome assembly GCA_018268465.1 of Actinomycetota bacterium. Taxonomy (GTDB): domain Bacteria; phylum Actinomycetota; class Actinomycetes; order Mycobacteriales; family Mycobacteriaceae; genus Mycobacterium. The sequence continues at coordinate 94,171 of JAFDWN010000037.1, read as the reverse complement.
CAGCGGCGGCGCCCATTCCGCCGCCATGCGCAGCATCGACGGAGTGAGCGCGACGACGGCGCCCGATCCGCCGAGCGCGGAGCCGATGAGCTTGCGCGGATCAGTTCGGTCGGCCATGCGGCCACCGGCCCAGGATCCGAGAGCTATTGCCGCCAAGGCAATTCCGATGACCAGAGTGCTGGTCTCGAGAGTGAGGCCGAGGTAGGGAGCCAACAGGCGCAGCGCGGTGATCTCCACCACCAGCACCGCCGCCGATGACAGGACCACCAGTGCCGCGGCGGCATTGGCGCCGAGATCGGGACGTGGTGGCGGACCCGACGGCGCGTCCGGCGGAGGCGATGGCCCGGTCACGGAACTCATCCTCGCAAACGTCGGATCGGCCCAGCGCCGCGAGGGGGCACCCCGACGGGTCGGTCGACGTCACGGAGACGTCGGTCGACACCGACCGGGAAACGCTCCGTCGGCGCATCGAAAGCGACACCGATAGGGGTCCTTCCGCGTTCCGATTCCGACAACTGGAGCCCTACGCCGAGGCGGCCCGCATGTGGCTGCACGACGAAGCGGAGGTCATCGATACCGCGGATGCCGGTGCCGATCAGATCGCCGCGATGATCGCGGAGGCAGTCAGCGATTGAGACCTTGAACGCGTGATCACGCGCGACCCGGGACCCCCACATCGACCTTCCGGTCGGTGTCGCTGGCGGGTGCGACGGTGAAACCCGGCGGTGCGGAGTCGCGGAGTACCTCACGCAGACGTCGTCCCAATTCGTCGAGTCGACCGGCCCCCATCCGGTCGCTCGGCCCGGTGATGCTCACCGCGACGGATCGGCCCGTCGTTCTCGTCAATGCCACTCCGACACAACAGATCCCGGCCTCGTTCTCCTCGCGCTCGGCGGCGTAGCCATGTACGCGCGCATCCTGCACGGCGCGGCGGAACTTCTCGGCGACAGCGGAATCGGCCTCGGCGGTGTAGACCGAGAGCTGCGCATCGGAGGTGCCCTCACCGGCCACCATGGCGCGGCCCAACGCGGTCGTCAACACGCTGACCTGACGGCCGACGCGCGACCACACCCGCAGCGTGTGGTCGGGTTCCACCTTGTCGAGGTAGAGCACGTTGCGGCCCTCGAGAATGCCCAGGTGCACGAGTTCCTGCACCTCCTGGCAGATGGCGAGTAGCGCGGGACGAAACAGCGTCGGCAGGTTCTCCTCGCGCTGGAATCGCGCGACCAGCAGTGCCGGCCGCGAACCCAGTCGATAACGCTGGTCAGTGTCCTGCTCGGCGAAACCTCGGTGTTGAAGCGCCTGCAGCGTGCGATGCGCCGATGCCTTGTTGAATCCGCTGGCCTCGACCACGTCGCGTAGGGCCATCCCGTCGGGCCCGGCTTCGGCGAGCAGTTCGATCAACGCGAGCGCTTTGTCGACACTGCCCACTGGGGGGTCGGTGCGTTCGCTGCTCATCCGCCCCCTCTGCTGCACGGCCGTAACGGAGATCTTGGCACATCAGGCGCAGTGACCCTTGACACATCTGCACGGGCATGTCAGTGTGGTTCGCATTACGACACAATCGGTTCATAATACGGAACGCTGACGGACCGGGTTCACGCAATTCGAGAGGACGGGCATGCAGCGACTGGCACGCCACACCACACCAACTGGTGCGCTGCTCGGCGCATCGGCCGGCGACACCGCGGGCATCGTGCACCTGGGCCTGGGTAACTTCCACCGCGCTCATGCCGCGGTCTACACCGCGACGGCCCTGGCAGCCGAGGCAGGGGATTGGGGCATCTACGGATTTGCGAACCGCTCGCGAGACGTCGTGGCGGCCATGGCCGGCCAAGAAGGGCGTTACTCGATCCTCGAATTCTCCGACAAGGGCCGCCGTGCCGGCGTCGTGGACGTGCACCGCGGACTCGGCGTACTCACGGACGATCCCGCCGCCTTCGTGTCGGCGGTCGCCAACCCGGCGCACCGCATTCTGTCCCTCACCGTCAGCGAAGTGGGCTACTGCCGATCCCCGCGGAACGGCGCTCTCGATCACGACCTCGCCGACGTGCGTGCCGATATCGCCGACCCCGGTCACCCACGCAGCACGATCGGGCTGATCGCGAGAGGGCTGAGCATCCGCGCGGCGTCGGGAGCGCCGATCACCGTGTTGTCCTGCGACAACCTCCAATCCAACGGAGACGCGACGCGTGCCGTCCTCACCGAATACCTGCATGCCAGCGGCGCCCCGAACGACGTGCTGAGCTTCGTCGCCAACCACGTCGCCTTCCCGAACTCGATGGTCGACCGCATCGTGCCCGCCACCACCGACCGAACGATCGCCGACATCGGCGAGTTACTCGGCGTCGACGACCGCTGTCCAGTACCCGCGGAGGACTTCACCATGTGGGTGCTCGAAGACGACTTCGCCGCCGGTCGGCCCGCATGGGATCGTGCCGGCGTCGTGATGAGCGACGAGGTCGAATCCTACGAGCTCGTCAAACTTCGCCTGCTCAACGGATCGCATTCGCTGATCGCCTACCTCGGAATCCTGGACGGCCGCGCGACCATCGCCGACGCGTGGGCGCAGGACTTCGTCCGCGACGCCGTGCACGCCTGCATTGCCGGTGAGTACCTGCCCACCGTCGAACTGCCCCGCGACTTCGCCGTCGAGGCCTACCTCGACTCGCTGTCGCACCGGTGGGCCAATGCCGCACTGGGCCACCGGACCTCGCAGGTGGGGACCGACGGATCGGTGAAACTGCTGCAGCGCATTCCCGAACCCGCCCTGATCGCACTGCGTGCGGGCCGCGTGCCCCATCTCCTCGCGTTGACGGTCGCCGGATGGATCGCAGCGGTGGCTCCACCGCCGGGATTCGACCCAGGCCCCGAGGCCGCGGCGGTTCGTGAACCCGCCCGAGGCCGGTTGGCGGAGGCCACCCGCGGCGCCCACGGAGCGCGCGACCACGCACTCGCGGTTCTGCGCGGCGGATTCCTACCCGACGATCTGGTTGCGCACGCCGCGTTCAGCAACCGGGTCGCCGACCTCCTCGAAACAATCGTGCACGGCGGAATCCGCGCCGCCGCAAAAGAAGCCACCCAAGCCGTCGACCACAGGGAAGTGTCATGAAAGCGCTCGCAATCCACGGCAAAGAGGACATCCGGTGGGAGGACCGCCCCGATCCGGAACCAGGCGCCGGTGAGGTTCGGCTCCGCGTCGGGTACGTCGGCATCTGCGGGTCGGACCTGCACTACTACTTCCACGGGGCCAACGGCGAGAACGTCGTTCGCGAGCCGTTCACGCCGGGACACGAGTTGTCGGCCGTCGTCGATCTCGATCCCTCCGGCCGGTATCCGTTCGGTCTCCCGGTCACCGTTCACCCGGCCCGCTTCGGACCACCGACACCGGCGCTGCGGGACCGCCCGCATCTGTGCCCCGGTGGCGACTATCTCGGCAGCGCCGCCACGTTCCCGCACCGACAGGGCGGTGCCGCCGAACTGCTGGTCGTCGAGAACCACATGATCCGTGCACTGCCCGAAGGGCTTCCGCTTCAGCGTGCGGCGCTGGCGGAGCCCCTGGCGGTGGCTATCCACGCCGTCAATCTGGCCGGTGACATGTCGGGCCGACGTGTGCTCGTCATCGGCGCGGGCCCCATAGGCCTGCTCGTCGTCGCCGCCGTCGCGAAAGCCGGGGCCGGCGCGATCGGCGTCAGCGACCTTCGGCCCGAGCCGTTGACCCGTGCGGTGGCGCTGGGTGCGACCGAAACCGTTCTCGTCGGGCGCGACGCGATCGACGACGAGTCCTACGACGTCGTCTTCGAGTGCTCGGGTGTCGGCGTCTCGGTTACCCAGGCCGTTCGGGCGGTGCGCCGGGCGGGCACGGTCGTGCAGGTCGGCACCCTGCCCAACGCCGAGATCGGGGTGAACCTGGCGCCCATGCTGGCCAAGGAAGTCACCCTCGTCGGGGCATTCCGCTTCGCGACCGAGATCGACGACGCCATCTCGCTGCTCGCCACCACCGGCCGCCTCGACGAGGTGATCTCGCACGTAGTGCCGGCCGCCGAGGCCGTGGATGCCTTCGTCACTGCCCGTGACGCGTCGGCCTCCGCCAAAGTCCTTATCCAACTGTGAATTTCGAAACCACTCACCGGACCGAGAACAGGGAAGCACGATGACCACAGCACACACCCCCGAATCGCGGGATGCCGAGCATCCGCCCGCCGCCCGGCGCAGTATGGCCGATCTGGTACGAGCCGCCGTATCGGGATGGCTCGGCACCGCACTCGAGTTCATGGACTTCCAGCTCTACTCACTAGCCGCTGCGCTGGTCTTCAGCCAGTTGTTCTTCTCCGGTGAAAGCGCCGGCATGGCGGTCGTCCTGTCGATGGCCACCTACGGGGTCGGCTACATCGCGCGACCGCTCGGCGCCCTGTTCTTCGGTCGCCTCGGCGACCGCATCGGCCGACGCAAAGTGCTCTTCTACACCATCGCCCTCATGGGTGCGGCCACTACGTTGATCGGATTCCTGCCCACCTACGGGCAAGTGGGGATGCTGGCACCTATCCTGCTCGTCGCCCTGCGCCTGCTTCAGGGATTCGGAGCGGGTGCCGAGATCAGTGGTGCGGGCGTGATGCTCGCCGAGTACGCCCCCGCCGAACGCCGCGGGTTCGTCGCTTCCCTCGTCGGGCTCGGCACCAACTGCGGCACGTTGTTCGCATCAGCCATCTGGGCCATCCTGCTCGCGGTGATGGTCGAGAGCGACGTCATCGCATGGGGCTGGCGGATTCCGTTCATCGCCAGCGCCGTGGTGATGGTGTTCGCGGTCTGGGTCCGACTCAACCTCAAGGAAAGCCCTGTATTCGAGGAGCGCGAGGACGTCGTGGACGGGCGTGCCTTGTCTCGTGAGGAGATCCTGGAGAAGGCCGGATCCGGCGCCGACACCCGCACCGTGGAAGCCATGCAGCACAAGCCGATCAAGGCGATCCTGGTGTCGTTCTTCCTGCGGTTCGGACAAGCCGGCAACTCGGGTCTGATCCAGACATACCTCATCTCGTTCATGACCCTCACGCTCGGACTGCAGAAGGGCGTCAGCGCCAACGCGGTCATCGTGTCCTCACTTGTCGGGTTCGTCACCATCCCGCTCATCGGAGCGCTGGGCGACAAGTTCGGCCGTCGCCGGATGTACATCCTCGTGATGTCTGCGGCCCTGGTCGTGATCGTTCCCACGATGCTGGCCATCGACTCGAAGAATCTGCTGTGGGTGTTCGTCGGCTACGTCGTGCTGCACAACGTCGCGGTGCTGAGCCCGGCGTCGCTGGAGAACGTCTCGATCCCCGAGATCTTCGGTGCCCGGAACCGCTACACCCTCACCGCCGTCATCCGCGAGATCGCCGCTGTGATCGCCACGGGCATCGGCCCGGTCGTCGTCGCCGCCTGGGTGGCGGCGGCGACCGGAAGTCCCATCCCGATCATGGTCATGCTTGTCCTGTACTCGCTGTCGGCGCTGATCGTCGCGGTATGGGCGAAGGACTGGACAGGCCGCGACCTCACCGATCCGCTGCCCGCGATGTGACCCGCCGAACCTCAACGGCGACGCCGAACCGCAACTGCGACAAAGAAAGAGACACATGACCATCGCGAGAGTGGACGTCAACGTCTGCAGCCCCGGCCGCAACTTCGTCACCCTCAAAATCGTGACCGGCGACGGCGTTGTCGGATGGGGCGACGCCACGCTCAACGGACGCGAACTGTCGGTCGCCGCGTATCTGTCCGAACACCTCGCGTCCATGCTGATCGGCCGCGACGAGGACCGCATCGAAGACACATGGCAGTACCTCTACCGCGGCGCCTACTGGCGCCGTGGACCGGTCACCATGGCGGCCATCGCCGCCGTCGACATGGCGTTGTGGGACATCAAGGCGAAGAAAGCCGGCATGCCGCTGTATCAGTTCCTCGGCGGTGCAAGCCGCGACCACATCCGGGTCTACGGCCATGCGTCCGGAGCCGACTACCCGGCGCTCAAGGACGCCATCAGCGGGTACGTCGAAGCGGGTTACACCGCGGTGCGGGTCCAGACCGGCGTGCCGGGGCTCGGGCAGATCTACGGTGTGGCCACCAACAAGCCCGGTACCAGGTACGACTACGAACCAGCGCACCGCGCTGCGGACGGCAGTGCCGCGACCGCGCCGATCGAGGAAGTGTGGGACACCAGAGCGTATCTGGCCCACATGCCTGGCGTGTTCGCCTCGATTCGGGAGGATTTCGGAACCGGCATTCGCATTCTCCACGACGGCCACCACAGGATGACCCCGATCGAGGCCGCTCGCTTCGCCAAAGACATTGAGCCGTATGACCTCTTCTGGTTGGAGGACTGCACGCCCGGCGAGGACCAGGCCGCGCTGCGGCTCGTTCGCCAACACTCGACGACGCCGCTGGCCATCGGCGAGGTGTTCAATTCGGTGTACGACTACCAGACGCTGATCACCGAACGGTTGATCGACTACGTACGCAGCGCGGTCACCCACACCGGCGGGATCACCGCGATGAAGAAACTGCTGGACTTTGCGGGCATCTACGGCATCAAGTCGGGCATGCACGGCCCCACCGACATCTCCCCGGTGGGAATGGCAGCCGCGCTGCACCTCGACATGGCCATCCACAACTTCGGGATTCAGGAGTACATGCCGCATAGCGATACGACACTCGACGTCTTCCGCACGTCGTACACTTTCGACCGCGGGTTCCTGCATCCCGGCGATGCTCCGGGCCTTGGTGTCGAACTCGATGAAGAGGCGTCAGCGGCATTCGAGTTCACCTCCGCCTACCTGCCGGTGAACCGCCTACAGGATGGGACCGTCCATGACTGGTGACACACTCCATGCCGGTGCCCGGTTGGCACTGCCCGACCGCACGGCAGCCTCGCGGCTCGTGGTGGTTGCCCGCGCGCACCAGGCCACGGACTACGACAAGGTGCTCGAGGTTCTCCTCGACGCGGGGGTCCGCAGTGTCGAGCTGACCCTGACGACACCGGGCACCATCGCCGTGCTTCCAGAGCTGTTGGCGCACTACGGCGACACCGCCGATATCGGCGTCGGCACCGTCACCGATCACTGCGAGCTCGGCGCCGCCGTCGACGCAGGCGCCCACTATCTCGTCACGCCGATCACCGACCCCACACTCGTCGCCGCGGCCACCGATGCCGGGGTGTCGATCGTGCCGGGCGGGCTGACGCCGACCGAGCTCTTCTCGCTGTGGCGCGCCGGCGCGGCGGCGGTGAAGATCTTCCCGGCCAACCACGTCGGGCCGAGTTATCTCAAGGATCTCCGTGGGCCGTTTCCGGATATCGCCGCGGTGCCGTCCGGTGGTGTCGACCTGCAGGGGGCCGCTGACTGGCTGCGCGCCGGTGCGGCAGCGGTGAGCGTGGGCGGCCCACTGCTCGGCGATGCGTTCCGCGGTGGCGATCTCGATGCACTTGCCGAGCGGACGGTCGCATTCGTCACGGCGTGCCGCGAGGTGACGTCGTGACTGGCGTCGCCACCCTGGGCGAGACCATGGCGCTGATGCGGACCCGCGAGATCGGTTCGCTCCGGCACGTTTCGGATCTGGCGCTGGGTGTCGGCGGTGCGGAGAGCAACGTCGCCATCGGGCTGCGTCGCCTGGGCGTGGACGTCAGCTGGCTGGGGCGTGTCGGCGATGATCCCCTGGGCGAGCGCGTCACTCGCGAGATCAGGGCCGAGGGTGTCGACGTCCGCGGGATCGTCGACCCCGATGCCCCGACGGGGTTGATGCTCAAGGAGCGGCCGTCGACGACCACGTCGGCGGTGTTCTACTACCGGACGGGTTCGGCCGGTTCACGGTTGCGGCCCGACGACATTCCGCCCGACTGGATCGAAGGCGTCGAACTCCTGCATGTCTCGGGCATCACGGCGCTGCTGTCGGACAGCGCCCGGGATTGCGTGCTGGCCGCGGTCAGCCGGGCGCAATCCGCCGGAGTGTGGGTGAGTTTCGATATCAACTACCGTTCGACGCTGGCGCCGGCCGACATCGCGGGCCCACTGTTGCGCAAGCTCGCTGAGACGGCGAATGTGGTCTTCGGTGGTCCCGACGAACTTCAACTTCTCTACCCCGACAGCGCCGCGCCCGAGGCTGCCGGGCGGCTGCTGCGTTGCGGTCCAAGCGAAGTGATCATCAAGAACGGTGCCGAAGGCGCCGCGCTCTACACGGCCGCCGACGTCATCACCAGCCCCGCCTTTCCGGTGGACGTCGTGGATACCGTCGGCGCCGGCGATTCGTTCGTCGCGGGATATCTCAGTGGGTGGCTGCAGAACCTCAACGCCACGGCACGGCTGCGCCGCGCCAATGCCTGCGGTGCGCTGCTGTGCATGACGCCGGGGGACTGGGAATCGAGCCCAACGCTCAGCGATGTGGAGCGATTCTGCACGCCCGGAGGGGACCCTGTGCTGCGATAAAGCAGGGTGCACCCCCGGGCCGGCCCGCTACTCCGCCGGGGGAGCGAAGAACTCCAGCGCGACGCCGTCGGGGTCGCGGAAACTCAAACCCGACCCGTACGGTGCGTCGACGATACCGCCGTGCGCAATGTCCAGCTCGTCGAGCCGCGTCACCCATTGCTCGAGGTCGGACCGGGCGGCGCAGCCGAACCCCACGTGATCCAGTCCCACCCGGAATTCGCTGAACGCCTCGTCGGTGGCGGGGGTGTCGTGCTGGTGGATGCCGAACAGCGTGCCGCCGGGCAGCAGCCACACCAGATGGCGGAATCCGGCGTCGGTGTGTTCGTCGAGAACCGGGTCGGCGCCCAGCAGAGTGCGGTACCAGGGGCCGCTGACATCGAGGTCACGCACCGTGACGGCGACGTGGTTGAGTGCGGGGAAGTTCGTCATTGGGCTCCCTGTCCGGTGGATGTGAATGTTCTGATGAAACGGCGCCGAACGTCGACCGGTTCACCCGGCTCCGCGGGCTCGTTCGAGTACATCACTTCAGCACGCGCCGAATTCGGATTTGACGCCGGCGGCGTCAGCGCCGCTTGCCGTACCGGTCGGCAAGCTTCTCCTCGGTCGTCAACGGGGCTTCCGGTGCCGCGTCGGCGGCGACCGCCCTGGCGTCGGCGGCGGCCTTCTCCCGTCGGCGCTGCCGAATCTCGGAATACACGAAATAGCCCAGCCCGATCGGGGCGATGATGCCGAACGCGATCCACTGGATGCCGTAGGACAGGAACGGGCCGGCGTCCAGGCGCGGCAGGCCGATCACCCCGAGGGCGCCGGGCTGATCCTCGACGAGCTGCAGGTACGACCCCGCCAGCGGAACGCCGGTCAAGCCAGCGATCTGGGCGATGTTGATGGAGTACACCTGTTCGGCGCCGTCGGCGTGAAACGGCTCCTTGCCCACCGCCAACCCTTCGGAGTCGCGCAGCCGGGCGGTGATGGAGACAGTCCCGTCGGGGACGGGGTCGACCCGGGGCGGTCGCGACCCCTGCTCCGGCCGGACATAGCCGCGGTCCACCAGCACCACCGGGCCGCCGTCGACGGCGAACGGCACCAGCACCTCGAACGCCGGCTCACCTTCGATCAACCGCAATCGTGCGAGCACCTGGGCTTCGGGCAGATACCTCCCGGTCGCCGTCACCCGCCGCCACTGCGAGTCCGGTGCCACCGAATCCTGGTGCGGCAGAAGCTCGGTCACCGGCACCGGGTCCTCGCCCAGCGAATGGGTGATCTGAGCGTTCTCGCGTGAGGTCTTGCTGCTCTTACCCAGCTGCCACGGCGCCAGCACCGTGAAACACAGGTAGGCGAACGCCAGCACCACGACAAACAGGGCCAGCCACCCGGGCCGCAGAAAGAAGGCCCACCGCGGCAGTCGACTGGACTTCTTCAGGTCGGTCATGGGCACATCAGCTCGCGATCCCGCGTGCGGTGAGTTGCTCGTCGACCCACTCGTGCAGTCCGGGCAGCGCCGAGGAAATCACGTCGAACACGTCCTGGAAATCGTCCCGGGTGCCGTAGTAGGGGTCCTCGACGTCCAGCGCATGCGCCGCCGACCGGGGGTCGAACGACCGCAGCATCCGCAACCGCTCCGGGGGCACCCCCATCTCGCGCAGTATTCGCAGGTGGTTACGTCCCAGCGCGACGATCAGGTCTGCCGACAGGTGATCGGCGCCGATCTGCTCGGCCCGGTGGGCGCTGGGATACCCGTGCTCGCGCAACACCGCCCCCGCACGGTGGTCGGCCGCATCGCCGACATGCCAGGCGCCCGTGCCTGCGCTGGTGACGCGCACCGCGTCGGCCAGCCCCCGCTCGCCGATCTGGTGGGCGAACATCTTCTCCGCCATCGGCGAACGGCAGATATTGCCCGAACAGATGAACGTGACGTGCAGCCCGGACCAATCTCCGGGTCGCTGCGCTCCTGCCCGAGGGTCAGACACCGAGCACCTTCCGCAAGGCCGCGACGGTGTCCACATGTGCCAGCGCGCCCGAGGCGTGCGGCTCGCCGAAGTCGTCGCGTCCGTAACCCCAGCCCACCACCACGGTGTCGATCCCGTGTTCGGCCGCGCCCTCGACGTCGTGGCGGCGGTCACCGACCATCACCACCCGCTCCGGCAGCGGGCCCAGCTGGTTCAGCGCATGGGCGACCACGTCGGCCTTGGCGGCGCGTGACCCGTCCACGCTGGCGCCTGCGATCACCTCGAAGTGCCGGTCCAGGCCGAAGTGGCTCAGGATGCGCCGTGCGGTCGGCTCGGCCTTGGAGGTGGCCACCGCCATCCGCACCCCCGCCCGGTCCAGGTCGGCGAGCAGTTCGGGGATGCCGTCGAAGAGGCTGTTCATCGACCAGCCCCGGGCGGTGTAGTCGGCGCGGTAGGCGGCGATGGCCGCCTCGGCGTGCTCACCGAGCCCCATGGCCTGCAGCGTGTGGTGCATCGGCGGGCCGACGACCCGCCCGGCAAGGTCACCGTCGGGGACGGGGACGCCGACTTCGCGCAGTGCGTGACGGAAGCTCGACACGATGCCGTGCGCCGAGTCGGTCAGGGTGCCGTCGAGATCGAAGAACACAAGCTGCGGGCGTGTCCCCGCAGTGGTGCTGTCCAGCGTATCCGTCACGCCCCTATTGTCCCTGATGTGTCCGCCGCGTCCCGCCCCGCCCGCGTGACGGGAGCTGCCACCGGCCCGGCGACCGCGCACTACTGTCGTCATGTGACCTGTCCACTCCGTCTGTGCCCGGTGGCGCGGTGAGCGTCCGGCTGGCCGACGTCATCGACGTCCTCGGCGCGGCGTACCCGCCGCACCTGGCCCAGGACTGGGATTCGGTCGGGCTGGTCTGCGGGGACCCCGGTGAAACCGTCGATTCGGTCACGGTCGCGGTGGACGCCACTGCCGCCGTCGTCGCCGAGGTGCCCGACCGCGGACTACTCCTCGCGCACCACCCACTGCTGCTGCGCGGCGTCGACAGCGTCGCGACGGACACCGCCAAAGGTGCCCTCGTGCATCACCTCATTCGAACGGGCCGTGCCCTGTTCACCGCGCACACCAACGCCGACGCCGCATCACCGGGGGTGTCCGACGCGCTGGCGGAGGCGATCGGGCTGACAGTCGAGGAGGTGCTCTCACCGGTGGCGCCCGGGCCCGACCTGGACAAGTGGGTGGTGTTCGTGCCGCACGACCATGCCGGCGCCGTCGGCGAAGCGATCTTCGCGGCGGGCGGCGGACAGGTCGGCGACTACTCCCACTGCAGCTGGAGCGTCACGGGCACCGGCCAGTTCCTGCCCCACGACGGTGCGACACCGGCGATCGGCACCGTGGGCACGGTCGAACGCGTCGCCGAGGATCGGGTCGAAGTGATCGCGCCCGCCCGGTTGCGCGGACGGATCCTCGCCGCGATGCGCGCCGCCCATCCCTACGAGGAACCCGCCTTCGACATCGTCGCCCTGGCGCCGATCCCCGCCGGCGTCGGGTTCGGCCGGATCGGCTCCCTCCGTGCGCCGGAGCCGCTGTCGGCGTTCGTCGCCCGGGTATGCGACGCGCTGCCCGCCACGTCGTGGGGGGTGCGCGCCGCGGGGGAGTCCGACCGTCCGGTGACACGGGTGGCGGTGTGTGGGGGTGCCGGGGATTCGCTGCTCGGTGCCGTCGCCGGCGCAGGTGTGCAGGCGTACGTCACCGCCGATCTGCGCCACCACCCCGCCGACGAACACCGCCGTGCCTCGGGTGTGGCGCTGGTCGACGTCGCGCATTGGGCGAGCGAGTTCCCCTGGTGCGGCCAGGCCGCGCAGGTGCTGCGCGACCATTTCGGTGACGCGCTGCCCGTGCGGGTGTGCCCGGTGCGCACCGATCCGTGGAATGTCGAGAGAAGGTCATGAAAGCTGAAGTCGTGCAACAACGTTCGCTTCTGGAACTGGCGGAGGTCGACGCTGAGTTGGGCCGGATCGCGCACCGCAGCAAGCATCTGCCCGAGCAGCAGCGCCTAGCCGAGGTTCAGGCCGCGCACCGCGAGGCCAACGACCGGCTGGCGGTGCTGCAACTGGCCATCGAGGATTTGGACGCGCAGGTCGCCAAGTTCGAATCCGAGGTCGAGGCGGTGCGCCAGCGCGAGGACCGCGACCGTGCGCTGATCGACGGCGGCGCGATCAACGCCAAGCAGATCACCGAGCTGCAGCACGAGCTGGAAACCCTGCAGCGCCGGCAATCCAGTCTCGAAGACTCCCTGCTGGAGGTGATGGAGCGACGCGAAGACCTGCAGGGGCAGCAGGCAACCGAACTGGCGGGCATCGACGAACTGCAGAATCAGCTCAGCGACGCCGAACGGGCCCGCGAGCAGGCGTTGCACACCCTCGACCAGACCCGCCACCAGCGTATGTCGCGCCGTGACGAACTCGTCTCGACGCTCGACGGCGAACTCGTCGCGCTCTACGAACGCCAACGCGCCCGCGGCGGGGCGGGCGCGGGGGCGCTGCAGGGCCGCCGCTGCGGCGCGTGCCGCATCGAGATCGACCGGGGTGAGCTGGCGCGGATCTCCGCCGCCGCCGAGGACGAGGTGCTGCGCTGTCCCGAATGCGGTGCCATCCTGTTGCGGGTCACGGGCTGACGGGCCGGGGAACATCGTCACGTGAAAGTCATCGTCGAGGCCGACGGCGGGTCCCGCGGTAATCCGGGCCCCGCGGGGTACGGGGCGGTGGTGTGGTCGGCCGATCGCGCGACGGTGCTCGCCGAGCGTAAGCAGGCGATCGGGCGTGCTACCAACAACGTCGCCGAATACCGGGGTCTGATCGCGGGTCTGGAGGAAGCCGCACAGCTGGGCGCCACGGAGGTCGCGGTGTCGATGGATTCCAAACTGGTGGTCGAACAGATGTCGGGACGCTGGCGGGTCAAACATCCCGACCTGATCGAACTGCAGCGGCAGGCCGCCGCGGTGGCGCGTCAGTTCGGCCGAGTCACCTACTCGTGGATTCCCCGCTCGGAGAACGCCCACGCCGACCGGCTGGCCAACGAGGCCATGGACGCCGCCGCGGGCATCGAGGTGCCCGTACGCGAGGTCGTCGAACCGGAGCCCACCTTGCCGGCCGGGACGCCGTCGAATCCGGCCGGCTGGACCGGCGCGCGCGGAGAGCCCACCCGGTTACTGCTGTTGCGGCACGGTCAGACCGAATTGTCGGTGGAGCGGCGTTATTCGGGGCACGGCAACCCGGCGCTGACCGCGGTGGGGCGGCGCCAGGCCGGCGCCGCGGCCGGCTACCTCGCCCAGCTGGGCGGGATCGCGGCGGTGGTGACCTCGCCGTTGCAGCGGGCCTACGACACCGCCGCGGCGGCGGCCAAGGCGCTGGGACTCGACGTGACCGTCGACGACGACCTGATCGAGACCGACTTCGGGGCCTGGGAGGGACTCACCTTCGCCGAGGCCGCCGAGCGCGACCCCGAGCTGCACCGGCGCTGGCTGAGCGACACGAGCGTGACCCCGCCCGGCGGTGAGAGTTTCGACGCCGTGGCGCATCGGGTGCGCCGCGCGCGCAACCGCATCATCGTCGAGTACGGTGCCGCGACGGTGCTGGTGGTGTCGCATGTGACGCCGATCAAGACGGTGTTGCGGCTGGCCCTCGACGCCGGCGACGGCATCCTGTACCGCCTGCACCTCGACCTGGCATCGCTGAGCATCGCCGAGTTCTATCCCGACGGCGCGTCCTCGGTGCGCCTGGTCAACCAGACGGCGTATCTGTAGCCCGCCGATGCACGTGTAGCCGTTCGCCGTGCGGCCCGAGGATGACGATCGCCTCGACGGCGCCGTCGACCGCGCCGAACCAATGCGGTGTCCAGGTGCTGAACTCGACGGCCTCACCGGGTTTGATGGTGAAATCCCGCTCGCCGAGGACGAGTCGCATGTTGCCCGACAGTACGTAGAGCCAGTCCTGGCCCTCGTGCACCGGGAGTTCTTTCGGAGGTTGCCGGCGCCGCGGGCTGATCCGGATCTTGAACGCATGCAGTCCGCCGGCGGGCCCGCTGCGCGTGAGCGGCCAGAATGTGACGCCGTCGCGGCTGTAGGGTCCGGCGCGCACGCGGGGGTCCGGCGATTCGGGTGGGTTGAGCAGCTCGTCGGTGCTCACGGACAGCGCGGCGGCCAGCCGGGGGAGGTGGTCGAGCGCCAGCCTGCGTTTGCCCGACTCCAGCCGGCTCAGCGTCGACATGTCTATCCGGGCCCGGTGGGCGACCTCCTCCAGGGTGAGGCCACGCTGCGTGCGCAGTTCGCGCAGCCGCCTGCGGACGCGGCTCTCCACGTTGTCATCTGGCGGCGGATTTGCCTGCATGGCAAACCAGCTTGGCATCCGGTCGCGGAGCGGGGCAAGGTGGGGGCATGTCGATGACCGAGGCACAACAGCATTGGGAAGAGCGCTACGGCGAACGGGACCGGATCTGGAGCGGACGGGTCAACGCCCGGCTCGAGGAGGTGGCGGCCGACCTGCCGCCGGGGCGCGCCCTGGACCTGGGGTGCGGCGAGGGCGGCGACGCGGTCTGGCTGGCCGGACGGGGCTGGACCGTGGTGGCCGTCGACATCTCCGAGACTGCGCTAGCCCGTGCCCGGCAGGCTGCCGGGGAACGTGATGTGCTGGAGCGCATCGACTTTCAGCACCACGATCTGTCCGACAGTTTCCCCGCAGGCACATACGACCTGGTATCCGCGCAATTCCTGCATTCGCTGGTACGGCTGGAGCGTGAGCAGATCCTGCGGAACGCCGCGGCGGCCGTCGCGCCGGGCGGGCGGCTGCTGATCGTCGATCACGGTGGCGCGCCGCCGTGGGCGGACGAGCACGTGCGGGAGCACCACTTCCCGAGCGCGCGCGATGTGGTGGCCGGGCTCGAACTCGATGCCGCCGAATGGGACCGGGTGCGGGTCGACACGGTGGAACGTTCGGCGGTCGGGCCGGACGGGCAATCGGCGACACTCGTCGACAACGTGATGGTCCTGCGCCGCCGAACCGAGGGCTAGGGCCGACTCGGGTACCCGAACCCGGTCGACCTACGGTGCCTGCTGGCTGGTGACCCGCACGACTTCACGAAGCGGGTCGGGGGTCGTAGCGATCTCCCCGGCATAGGGGTGTGACAGTTCGAGGATCAGAAACAGGTTGGCCGCCACAATCAATCCGACGGTGAGGACCATCGGATAGTGCATCCGGTGGTTCTCGACGCCGTAGGTGATCGCCGTGCCCAGCACCAGCGCACTGGTCAAGAAGATGACCACCCACAGCGGCCAGGGTGGCCCGGTGTCTTCGCGGGCGGTCAGCAGCCGTACGGTGCGGGCCTGGCTGATGGTGTCCAGGTTCGACAGCGACGACGCGACCAGATTCTTCTGCGTCTCGGTGGCCGGATGCACCTGCTCGTAGGTGGTGTAGAGCTGCGTCAGGGCGGCGTCGGCTGCCGGCGAGCGGGTATCGCCGTGCGCGCTCCACTCCGCGATGGCGGCGTTCGCATAATCGGCCAAGCCGAGCCGGATTCGCTGGGCATCGGCTTGGCCGAAACGGGCTGCGTCGGTGGCCATCTGGACGGCAGTCGCACCTTCCGTGCGGGCGTCGCCATCGGTGGTGTTGATCTGCCCCCACATCGACGAGACCACGAACCCGATGAAGAATGCATAGACGAACCCGATGAACCCGTAGGTGAACTTCAGGACGTCGTTGTGGGCGTCGCCGGTGAGCCCCGGAAACCGGCGCCGCACAACGATCGACACCCCGAGCGCGCCACCGGCGATGAGCACCATCAGACCAGCCAGGATCAATCCCGACGGTACGTGGCTGACAATCCACCTACTCACCAGCAGACTCCCCTCGTGCCCTCACCGGACCACAGCAGTGCGGTGGGATCGGGCTAACCGACTGTAGGGGGCGGCGGTCGTCCACGCTGGTCCGTCGGCGAGATTGCCTGCGTTTCCGTGACTGTCTCGCCGCTCGCCGCCCAAGTCCGCGTCACGGCTGACCGTTGGGCACGCTCAGATCCGCCAACTGGGTCAACCGCACGCTGTTGCCCGAGGGGTCACGGAATCCGGAGTCGATGCCATAGGGCTGCTCGAACGGCGGTTCGGTGAACTCCACACCGCGCGACGACAATTCGCGATAGCTGGCGTGGCAGTCGTCGGTGGTCAGGAACACCGTCCCGGCGAAGCCCTTGGCCACCAGGTCGAGCACCTGCCCCTGGGTCGCATCGTCCATCATCGGCGGACCCGGAACCGCCATGAGCACGATCGACACGTCGTCCTGCCCGGGCGGTCCGACGGTCAGCCAACGGAACCCCGCCATCTCGGGAAACGAAACGTCTTGGCGCACTTCCATGCCGACCTTCTCGGTCCAGAATTTCAGCGCGACGTCCTGGTTGTGGACCCAGAGCTGGGCACTTGCGATTCTCATCATGGCCACGACGCTACGGACGCGGCGGCGCCGGTGTCTTCTCCCCGTGTGCTGTCTTGACCCGGCTGTCCGCGGGCGGGCGAGTGTCACGGCGCAGGATGCAACTGGGCACGCGAGCGTGCACAGAGGCAGGCGGCAAACCGGCCCGATAGGCCGCCGGAGGTTTGCCGTAGACGCGAGCGAAGCTGGTGGTGAACGA
This sequence comes from Actinomycetota bacterium, assembly GCA_018268465.1. Classification (GTDB taxonomy): domain Bacteria; phylum Actinomycetota; class Actinomycetes; order Mycobacteriales; family Mycobacteriaceae; genus Mycobacterium. The sequence continues at coordinate 77,102 of JAFDWN010000037.1, read as the reverse complement.
TCCGACGCTGGTGAGGCCGACCATCGCGCAGATATCGGCGACCGAGCGGTCGGTGTAGCGCAGCAGCGCCGCGGCTCGTTCGAGCCGGCGGGTCTGCAGATAGGCGTGCGGGGACTCGCCGAAGGTGCGGGTGAACATCCGGGAGAAATGTGCCCGCGACAATCCCGCGGCGGCGGCGAGGTCGTCGACGGTGATCGGCTCGGCATAACGCGCGTCGACCAGATCCTTCGCCCGCAACAAATACCGAGCCGGTGGCACCCGCGGCATGGGTTTCAGAGTACGGTGAACGGCGCGGACGAGTTGGCCGGGCGGCCGCGGATTCGGCGCCGCACGTCGGCGTGCGATCCGAGGAAAGTCCGGACTTCACAGAGCAGGGTGATTGCTAACGGCAATCCGAGGTGACTCGCGGGACAGTGCCACAGAGAACAGACCGCCACCACGCGGTGGTAAGGGTGAAACGGTGCGGTAAGAGCGCACCAGCATTCCGGGTGACCGGAGTGGCTAGGCAAACCCCACCCGAAGCAAGGCCAAGAAGGCCGCACCCCGGTGCGGTCGCGCAGGCGCCCGAGGGCTGCTCGCCCGAGCCTGCGGGTAGGCCGCTCGAGGCACCCGGCAACGGTGTGTCCAGATGGATGGTCGCCGCCCCGCCGCCCGATCCGGCGGCGGGGAACAGAATCCGGCTTACAGGCCAGCTCGTCCGCCCTCAGCGTGCCTTTCGGACCGCCTTGTCCAAACCCTCCAGCGCGTCCTCGATCTGCGCCCGCGACCGCTGGGCCAGGTCGTCCTCCTGCTGGTAGAGCACGCCGTAGGTGAAGGTGTCCTCGCCGGCGGCGTGCGCGATCAGCGCCTCCTGGGTGAGGTGGGTGCGGCTGACGACGCTGTCCTGATGGTCGCCGAGCAGCGTCTGGATCGTCTTCGCGCGTTCGGACACCTTGTCCGCGCCCGTCGCCGCAGCGGTGTAGCGAAGACGTTTGGCACCCTTGCGGATCCGGTGCAGTGCCTCATCCCGGTCGGGTTCGGGCGCCGACGCGGCGGCCCGGGCCGCCTTGGCGGCCTTGCGGACCCGCTTGTAGGCCGCGTCGATCGTCACCGGCGCCGGCTCCTCACCGGCCGGCGTCGACGGCGGTTCGGCGAGGGCCAGTGCGTCCAGCGCGTCCAGCAGCCGGAAGTAACGCTGCGACCGCATCGCCGTCAGCGAACGTCGCCACCCCGACGCGTAGCGGCGTTTGGCCCCGTCGACCAGCCGCTCCCGCACCGGGCCGCGCACCAACTCGTCGGGCAGCGCGTCCAGCGCCCGCTCATAGCGCTCCGCGAGCACTTCGGCGTCCCGCGCGACGCCGAGCACCCCGGCCAGCTGCCGCAGCTCGTCGAGGATCCACTCGTCGTCGGCGATGCCGAACGCGCCCTCCGAAGCCTGCAGCAGGCTGCGGATCTTGCGCGTCGTCACCCGCATCTGGTGCACGGAGTCCCAGGTGTCGGCGCGTACCGCCCGGTCCCACAACACCAGTTCCCCGACCTGCGCGGCGACGGCCCGGTGGATGGGATCGACCGGCCCCGCGGCGGTGTCGGAGGGTGCCGGCCCGGCGGCGGTGTCGAGCACGCGGGCGAGTTTGGAGCCGTGCCCTGCCGGCGTCGCGCCCGCGTCCAGCAGGCGGTTGCCCAGCCGGTCCAGCAGATCGCGCGGCGCCCCCTCGGCCAGCTCGAGTTCCCATTCCCGCCAGCGCTGTTCGTCGTCCTCGTGCCCCGACGCCGAGGCGCTGACCTGGTCGTCGCAGAACTCCGCCAACGGCATACCGTCCTGGCCGAACAGGACGTCGACCGTCCGGTGATTGCCGATGCGTGCCACGGGAGCCAGCGGCCGATCCCGCACGATGGCCAGCACGATGTCACGTAATGCCTCGGGCACCGTCTCCGCGTCGCCGAGCGGTTCACGAACCTCGGTGCGGGAGTCCTTGTCGGCGGGCAGTTTCAGGTGCCAGCCCTCGTCCGGTCCGCCCGTACGGCGGCGCAACGTGATGCGGGCGGCCGCCAGATCACGCCCCGGTGTGTCGAAGTAGACGGCGTCGAGCTGTTGTGACGGCGACCGCTCCACCCGCGCCACCGCCGACAGGCCCGCGAACGATGGCGATACCGTGCCCTCGCCGACGTCGAACTTGCGCTCAACCTCCAGATGCCTGGATTTAGCCTGGTCGGAGGATTTCGCCATGGCGCCCGAGTTGTCCCTTCGCTGACCGCGTCCGATACGTGAACAAGCGGTGGACACCCTGCCACACGAAGGTTAACAACAGGGTTGGCGCTGATGGTGATACCGAATCGAGACCGTGGCGCAGCCCGCGGGCGCACCTTTTCTCTAAGAGGCGCTCTTAGAATTGGCCGCATGGCAGTCGTATCCGGTCTCTTCAACGAAAAGCTCGACGACCACCTGGACGCCGACGGGCACATCGCGCTGCCCGCGGGCGTGACGTTGACGTCGTATCTCGAGCGCAACGTCGCCGAACTCGCCGATGCCGTTGCGTACCGGTATCTCGACTACACCCGTGACGGGATGCCGGTCGAGCTGACCTGGACCCAGCTCGGAACCCGGCTGCGGGCGGTGGGCACGCGGCTGCAACAGATCGCCGCGCCGGGCGACCGCGTCGCCATCCTCGCCCCGCAGGGTGTCGACTACGTCGTCGGCTTCTTCGCCGCTATCCACGCAGGCAACATCGCCGTTCCGCTCTTCGCGCCCGAACTTCCCGGACATGCCGAACGGCTGGACGCCGTGCTGTCCGACGCCGCACCGCACGTCGTGCTCACCACGCTGGCGGCCGCCGAGTCCGTCAACACCTTCCTGCGCGCGCTGCCCCGGTCCCGACGGCCCCGAGTCATCGCGATCGACGCGGTTCCCGATTCGGTGGGGCAGGCGTTCCGCACCCACCACGCCCACACCGACGACATCGCCTACCTGCAGTACACGTCGGGATCCACCCGCACTCCCGCGGGCGTGGAAATCACCCACCGCTCCGCGTGCACCAACGTGCTGCAGATGATCATCTCCGTGGGTCTGGACCCCGACGTCCGCAGTGTCAGTTGGCTCCCGCTCTACCACGACATGGGCCTGCTGATGATCATGTATCCGGCCCTGTTCGGCGCGCAGATCACCCTGATGTCGCCGCTGGCGTTCGTGCGCCGACCGCACCGCTGGATCAAGGCGCTGGCCGACGAGTCCGTCTTCGGGCGCACCTTCGCCGCGGCCCCCAACTTCGCGTTCGAGCTGGCCGCGCAGCGTGGTCTGCCAAAGCCGGGGGAGACTCTCGACCTGAGCAACGTCGCCGGACTCATCAACGGCTCCGAACCTGTCAGCCTGGACTCCATCGAGAGGTTCACCGCCGCATTCGCGCCCTACGGGCTCCCGCGCACCGCCGTCAAACCGTCCTACGGGATGGCCGAGGCCACCCTGTTCGTCTCCACCATCGCGCCCGACGCCAGCCCCACCGCGGTGTATCTGGACCGCGAGCGGCTCGGCGCCGGTGAAGCGGTCCCGGTCGAACCGGCGGCGTCGACGGCCGTGGCGCAGGTGTCCTGCGGCCGGGTGGCCTGCAGCCAGTGGGCGGTCATCGTCGATCCCGCCGCCGAAGCAGAACTGCCCGACGGCACCGTCGGCGAGATCTGGCTGCACGGCGACAACATCGGCCGCGGCTACTGGGGCCGGCGCCGCGAAACCGACGTCACCTTCCACAACAAACTGCAATCGCGGCTGGAGCACGGCAGCCACGCCGACGGTGCCCCGGTCGGCGGTTTCTGGCTGCGCACCGGCGACCTCGGCGTCTACCTCGACGGCGAGCTCTACATCACCGGCCGCATCAAGGACCTGGTGATCATCGACGGCCGCAACCACTATCCCCAGGACCTGGAAGCCACCGCCGCCGAGGCGTCCACCGCCGTGCGCCACGGATTCGTCGCGGCGTTCGCGGTGCCCGACGACGCCGCGCGGGAGCACCTCGTCATCGTCGCCGAACGGGCACCGGGCGCCGGCCGGGCCGACGCCGAACCGATCCACGATGCGATCCGCCGTGCGATCTCACGACGCCACGGCTTACCCGTCGCCGACATCAGACTTGTTGCGGCAGGCGCGATCCCGCGTACAACCAGCGGCAAACTGGCCCGCCGCGCATGCCGGGCCGACTACCTGGCCGGGAAGTACTGACCCGGCTCAGAAACTGTGCGCGTCGGCGGGGAAGGCGCCTGCAGCGACTTCCTCTGCGTATTGTGTTGCCGCGCGGCGTAATTCGCCGCCCACGTCGCCGAAACGCTTGACGAACTTGGCGACCTTCCCGGTGGTGAGGCCTGCCATGTCCTGCCACACCAGCACCTGCGCGTCGCAGTTGGGGCCGGCGCCGATACCGATGGTGGGGATGGTGAGTTTCCCGGTGATCTGCGTCGCCAGCTCGGCAGGCACCATCTCCATCACCACCGAGAACGCGCCGGCCTCCTGGACGGCGATCGCGTCGGCGATGGTCTGGTCGGCGGCGTCGCCGCGGCCCTGGACACGGAAACCGCCCAGGCTGTTGACACTCTGCGGGGTGAACCCGATATGCGCCATCACCGGGATGCCGGCGGAGCTGACCGTCGCGATCTGCTCGGCGACGCGTTCACCGCCTTCGAGTTTGACGGCATGGGCGCCGGTCTCCTTGAGGAACCGGGTCGCGGTGGCCAGCGCCTGAGTGGGGCTCGCCTCATAACTGCCGAACGGCAGATCAGCCACCACCAGGGCATGCGGGGCGCCGCGGACCACCCCGCGCACCAACGGGATCAACTCGTCGATGGTGATCGGCACGGTGGTGTCGTAGCCGTAGACCACATTGGCCGCGGAATCGCCGACCAGGAGCACCGGAATGCCGGCGTCGTCGAAGGCGCGGGCGGTGGAGTAGTCATAGGCGGTGAGCATCGCCCACTTGTGACCCTCGGCCTTCCACCGCTGCAGATGGGTGGTGCGAATCTTGGTGCGGGGTTTCGTCTCGACCTCGGCAGCGCCGTACACGGTCTGTTCAGACATCGTTGTCCCTCGATGAGTGTGGTCGGGTCGATCCTCGAGGCCCTACCGGGTCCCCGGGTTCGTCTGACGTCCACCAGTCTGCCACCAGCACGCGACCAACCCGAAACCGGGGTTGAGTGGATTTCCTCACATCGGCCCGCGTGCGTCCTACGATCGGCCCATGCAACGGCTCAGCGGACTCGACGCCAGTTTCCTCTACCTCGAAAACGCCTCCCAACCGTTGCATGTGTGCTCGATCCTCGAACTGGACACCTCCACCATGCCCGGCGGATACACCTTCGACCGGCTGCGCGACGAGCTCACGCTGCGGATCAAGGCGATGCCGGAATTCCGGGAGAAACTCGCCGACACCCGGTTCAACCTCGACCACCCGGTCTGGGTGGAGGACAACGACTTTGACGTTGATCGCCACCTCCATCGGATCGGGCTGCCCGCACCGGGCGGCCGCCGTGAACTCGCCGACATCTGCGGCCACATCGCATCGCTCACCCTCGACCGCAGCAGGCCGCTGTGGGAGATGTGGGTCATCGAAAACGTCGCGGGTACCGACGCGCACGACGGCGGCAAGCTGGCGGTCATGACCAAGGTCCACCACGCGGCGGTGGACGGGGTGACCGGCGCCAACCTGATGTCCAAGCTGTGCAGCACCGAACCCGACGCGCCCCCACCGGCCCCCGTCGACGGCGTCGGCGGGGGCAGCGCACTGCAGATCGCGATCGGCGGCGCGGCGCGGTTCATGACGTGGCCGGTGAGGATGGCCGGCGTCATGCCGTCGACCGTGACATCGGCGATCGACACGGCCAGACGTGCGCGGCTGGGTCTGACCATGGCGCGCCCGTTCGCGGCGCCGCAAACCGCGTTCAACGCCAACGTCACCGGCCACCGCAACCTGGCATTCGCGCAGCTCGACCTCGGCGACATCAAGGCGGTCAAGGACCACTTCGGCGTCAAGGTCAACGACGTGGTCATGGCGCTGGTATCGGGGGTGCTGCGTCGATTCCTGCTCGACCGGGGCGAGCTGCCCGACAACACGCTGGTGGCGATGGTGCCGGTGTCGGTGCACGACAAATCCGACCGGCCCGGCCGTAACCAGGTCTCGGGGCTCTTCTCCCGCCTGGAAACCCACATCGAAGATCCGGTCGAGCGGCTCAAGGCCATCGCAGAGGCGAATGCCGTTGCCAAACAACATAGTTCGGCGATCGGCGCGACATTGCTGCAGGACTGGACGCAGTTCGCCGCGCCGGCGGTGTTCGGGGTGGCGATGCGCGTCTACGCCGCCAGCCGGCTCAGCGGCGCCAAACCCGTGCACAACCTCGTCATCTCCAACGTGCCCGGCCCGCAGGTGCCGCTGTACCTACTCGGTTCGGAGGTCAAGGCGATGTACCCGCTGGGGCCGATCTTCCACGGCTCGGGACTGAACATCACCGTGATGTCGCTGACCGGCAAACTCGACGTCGGCATCGTGTCATGCCCGGAACTGCTGCCCGATCTGTGGGATATGGCCGACGACTTCCCGATCGCGCTGCAGGAGCTGCTTGCCGCGACACCCTGACCTGCCGCACGCTGCGTGCCAGCGGCGATCGGGGTTCATGGCAGCATGTGGTGCCATGAACCTGAGGCGCGGGGCGCTCACGACGGGAGTGCTGGCCGCCGTCGCGGCGCTACTGATGGCGGGCTGTGGCAACACCGTCGAGGGGCGGGCCGTCATCGCGGTACCCCGGCCCGGGACGCCGCTGCAGTGGTCGACCTGCCAGCCGGCCGAAGCCGACGGCGCGCGCATCCCGCCCGGCGCGGAGTGCGCCCTGCTGTCGGTGCCGGTGGACTACGCCAAACCCGACGGCGACGTCGCCCAGCTGGCGATGATCCGGTTCAGGGCGACGGGCGACAAAATCGGCTCACTGGTGATCAATCCCGGCGGCCCCGGGGAGTCCGGTGTCGAAGGCGCCGCATCTCTCGTGGCGGGTCTGCCCCGGTCGGTTCGTGAGCGGTTCGACTTCGTCGGCTTCGACCCGCGCGGAGTGGCGTCGTCCAACCCGGCGCTGTGGTGCAACTCCGATGCCGACAACGACCGGCTGCGTGCCGACCCCGTGGTCGAATACACCCCCGAAGGTGTCGCCCACATCGAGAACGAGACCAAAGCGTTCGTCCAGCGGTGCGTGGACAAGACCGGCAAGGAGTTCCTCGCCAACGTCGGAACAGCCAGTGTGGTCAAGGATCTCGACGCGATCCGGGCCGCGCTCGGCGACGAGAAACTGACCTATCTCGGGTTCTCGTACGGGACCCGGATCGGCGCGATGTACGCCGAGGAGTTCCCGCAGAACGTGCGCGCGATGATCCTCGACGGTGCGATCGATCCCAACGCCGACCCCATCGAGGCCGACGTGCGCCAGGCCGCAGCGTTCCAGCAGGCGTTCGACGACTACGCCGCCGACTGCGCCCGTGACCCCAGCTGCCCGCTGGGCACCGACCCGGCCAAAGCCGTCGACGTGTACACCAGCCTCGTCGATCCGCTGGTGCGCAACCCGGCCGCCACCGACGATCCGCGCGGCCTGAGCTACAACGACGCGATCGTCGGCACCATCATGACCCTGTACTCGCCCGGTCTGTGGCGTCACCTGACCCAAGGGCTCAACGAACTCAAGATGGGCAGGGGCGACACCATGCTGGTGCTGGCCGACCTGTACATGGGCCGCGACGCCAAGGGGCGCTACAACAACTCCACCGATGTCCGCGTCGCGGTCAACTGTGTCGACCAGCCCGCCATCACCGACCGCGCCACCGTCGTCGAGAAGGACCGCAGATTGCGGGAGGCGGCACCGTTCATGAGCTACGGCGAGTTCACCGGGCTCGCCCCGCTGGGCACCTGCGCGTTCTGGCCCGTCCCGCCGACCAGCACGCCCCACGAGATCTCCGTCAGCGGGCTGCCACCGATCCTGGTGGTGTCTACCACCAACGATCCCGCCACGCCCTATGAGGCGGGCCAAGACCTCGCCCGTCAACTCGGCGGCACCCTGGTCACCTTCGACGGCACGCAGCACACCGTGGTGTTCCAGGGCGACAGCTGCATCGACGACATCGCGGCCACCTACCTGATCGACGTGACGGTGCCCGCCGCCGGCGCCCGGTGCTGAACGGCGGTCCGCACCGGCCCGTGGACCTGCGGGTGGAACACCGGCCGCGGTCGCGGCGATCTACCTGACATGGCAGACGCGGCACGCCGGGGGCGTGTGAACTCCACAGGGTCACCCGACGGCCGGAGCGCCCGGCCGGCACCCGCGCCGGCGGCAGGCGGGCCCGTTCGCGGCGGCCGTGGGAGCATGGCAACCATGTGGCGCGCGGGCTCGGCGGCGAGGTCGCGCGTGCGCCGATACGCCGCGGCTGCCCTCGTGCTCGGCGCCGTCGGTGTCATGGTGCCCCCGCCGGCGCTGGCGACGCCCGAAGCGGACGCAACCCAGCGGTACGGAGGGGCGCCCGCGTGGGGCGGCTGCGAAAACTGGGTCGGTGACACGACGGGCATCCCCACCGCGCAATGCGCCACCGTGGCGGTGCCCGCGGACTGGGCCGCCGACGACGCGGGTATCGAATCTCCAGGCGCGCCAGTGCAATTGGCGGTCATCCGGATACCCGCCACGGGCGAGCGCATCGGCGCCTTGATGGTCAATCCCGGCGGCCCTGGCGCCTCGGCCGTCACGACCGTCGCCGGGATGGGCGCGGCGCTGGCCGACACGGAACTGCTGCGCCGCTTCGATCTCGTGGGCTTCGACCCGCGCGGATCCGGCGCCTCCACCCCGGAACTGCGCTGCCGCACCGACGCGGAATTCGACGCCTGGCGCCGCGAACCGATGACCGACTACAGCCCGGCCGGGGTGGCCCGCATCGAAGACCTGTACCGGCAGTTCGGCCAGCGGTGCCTGGACCGGATGGGAGCGCCGGCGCTGTCCGGTATGGCGACGGCGACCACGGCGCGCGATATGGACGTCGTGCGGGCCGCGCTGGGCGACGAGCAGATCAACTATCTGGGCTTCTCCTATGGAACGGTGCTGGGTGCGGAGTACGCCGAGCGCTTCGGCGACCGCGTCCGGGCCATGGTCCTCGACGGCGCTGTCGACCCCAACATGGACCCGATCGAACGCAGCGTGCGCCAAATGGCCGGATTCCAGGCGGCTTTCGACGAGTACGCCGCAGACTGCGCCCAATCGGCGGGCTGCCCGCTCGGCACCGACCCGGCCCAGTTCGTCACCCGCTTCCGCGAACTCGTCGACCCGCTCGTCGCTGAGCCGGGACGCACCGCCGACCCGCGCGGACTGAGCTACTCCGACGCCATCACCGGCACCGTCAGCGCCCTGTACTCGAAGCGCTACTGGCTGTACCTCACCAGTGGGCTGCTCGGGCTGCAGCGCGGCACCGACGCCGACGACCTGCTCACACTCGCCGACCAGTACCTGCACCGCGACGCCCAGGGGCACTACAGCAACCAGCAGGACGTGTCCAGCGCCGTGCGGTGCGTGGATTCGGCATTCCCGACCGACCCGGCGGCGTGGGTGGATGCCGACCGCCGGGTCCGCGACGCCGCGCCGTTCGCCACCTACGGCGAATTCACCGGATTCGCCCCCCGCGACCTCTGCGCGATGTGGCCGGTGCCGCCATCGCCGTCCCCGCCGGTGTCACCCGCCCCGCCGGGAACCGTCGTGGTGGTCTCCACCACCCGCGACCCGGCCACCCCCTACCAGGCCGGTGTCGACCTCGCCGCCGACCTCGGCGCCGCGCTGGTGACCTTCGACGGGTCCCAGCACACCGTCGTGTTCAACGGCGACGCGTGTGTGGACACCACCATCCTGGCGTTCCTGACCGACCTGACCGAGCCGCCCGCCGGGCTGCGCTGCTGATCGCTGTCCGGCCCGTCCCGACCTGCCCGTAGCGAACCGGGAATCAAACCGGACCAGGGACGTAACATAGATTTAACAGCCGGAACCTACGCTGCGGTCATGGATCGCCAGAAGGAATTTGTGCTGCGCACGCTGGAGGAACGGGATATCCGTTTCGTCCGGCTGTGGTTCACCGACGTGCTCGGATTCCTCAAGTCTGTGGCGATCGCGCCTGCCGAACTGGAGGGGGCGTTCGAGGAGGGCATCGGCTTCGACGGCTCCTCGATCGAGGGGTTCGCGCGGGTGTCCGAATCCGACACCGTGGCCCGCCCCGATCCGTCCACCTTCCAGGTGCTGCCGTGGACCACCAGCGGCGGCGACCACCACTCCGCGCGGATGTTCTGCGACATCACGATGCCCGACGGCTCGCCGTCGTGGGCCGACTCCCGGCACGTGCTGCGCCGTCAGCTCGCCAAAGCCAGCGACCTGGGCTTCTCCTGCTACGTCCACCCCGAGATCGAATTCTTCCTGCTGCATCCCGGACCCGACGACGGCACACCACCCATCCCGGCCGACAACGGCGGCTACTTCGACCAGGCGGTGCACGAGGCGGCGCCCAACTTCCGCCGCCACGCCATCGACGCGCTCGAGCAGATGGGGATCTCCGTCGAGTTCAGCCACCACGAGGGCGCCCCCGGTCAGCAGGAGATCGACCTGCGCTACGCCGACGCGCTGTCGATGGCCGACAACGTGATGACGTTCCGCTACGTCGTCAAGGAGGTCGCGATCGCCGACGGGGTGCGCGCGTCGTTCATGCCCAAACCGTTCGCCCAGCATCCCGGCTCGGCCATGCACACCCACATGAGCCTCTTCGAAGGCGAGAACAACGCCTTCCACAGCCCCGACGACCCGCTGCAGCTGTCCGATGTCGGCAAGTCGTTCATCGCGGGCATCCTCGAACACGCCAACGAGATCAGCGCCGTCACCAACCAGTGGGTGAACAGCTACAAGCGTCTGGTGCACGGGGGCGAGGCGCCGACGGCCGCGTCGTGGGGTGCGGCCAACCGCTCAGCGCTGGTGCGGGTGCCGATGTACACGCCGCGCAAGGCCTCGTCGCGTCGGATCGAGGTGCGCAGCCCCGACTCGGCCTGCAACCCGTATCTGACGTTCGCGGTGCTGCTGGCCGCGGGCCTGCGCGGGGTGGAGAAGGGTTACGTCCTCGGCCCACAGGCAGAGGACGACGTGTGGAGCCTCACTCGCGAAGAACGCAGCGCGATGGGCTACCGAGAGCTGCCTGCCAGCCTCGGCGGTGCGCTGGAGGCTATGGAGGGCTCCGAGCTGGTCGCGGAAGCGTTGGGCGAGCACGTATTCGACTTCTTCCTGCGCAACAAGCGCGCCGAATGGGAGAACTACCGCAGCCACGTGACACCGTTCGAGCTCAAGACCTACTTGTCGCTGTAACGGTCGGTCCGGGCCGTCCGACCGGTGCGCTACGGTCATGGGCGTGGCGAAACCAGCGACCGAGCGTCCGAAGCTGCCCAGTGTGGGCCGGCTCGGGCTGGTGCAGCCGCTCGCACCCGCCGACCTCGAACGGCTGGGCTGGAACACCGACGGCCACGTCGAACTGTTGTGGTCGCTGTCGCGTGCACCCGATGCCGACGTCGCGCTGCGCACCATGGTGCGCCTCGCCGACGCGCTCGAATCCGGTTGGGACGAGCTGAACGGGGCCCTGCTCAAGGATCGCGGCCTGCGTGGCCGGCTGTTCAGCGTCCTGGGCTCCTCCCTGGCCGTCGGTGATCATCTGGTGGCCCACCCCCAGTCGTGGCATCTGTTGGCGGGCAAGGCCGAACTGCCGTCCGCAGCCACCCTTCGCGACACCTTCGAACAGCAGGCCGCCGGTGCTGCCGACGCGCGTGCGGCGCTCCCTGCGCTGCGTACGCTCTACCGCGACCGGCTGATGGTGCTGGCCGCCCTGGACCTGGCCTCGACGGTGGAGAACGAGCCGGTGCTGCCCTTCCCCACCGTGGGCGCCCATCTGGCCGACCTCGCCGACGCCGCCCTCGGCGCCGCGCTGACAGTGGCCACCCGCTCGGTCTGCGGGGACGCGCAGCCGCCCCGCCTTGCGGTCATCGCCATGGGCAAATGCGGTGCGCGGGAACTGAATTACGTCAGCGACGTCGACGTCATCTTCGTCGCCGAGGAGGCGGCCCACTCGACGCTGGCCATCGCCACGCGCGTCGCGGGGGAGATGATGCGGTTCGCCTCCGATGCGTTCTTCGAGGTCGACGCGGCCCTGCGGCCGGAGGGTAAGCAGGGCGCGCTGGTGCGCACCCTGGACTCCCACGTCGCCTACTACGAGCGGTGGGCCAAGACGTGGGAGTTCCAGGCGCTGCTGAAGGCCCGGTTCGCCGTCGGCGACCGCGAGCTGGGGGAGCGGTACACCTCCGCGCTGATGCCCATGGTGTGGACAGCGTGTGAGCGGGCCGACTTCGTTCCCGAGGTGCAGGCGATGCGCAGGCGGGTCGAACAGCTGGTGCCCGCCAACGTGCGCGACCGCGAACTCAAACTCGGCACCGGAGGCCTGCGCGACGTCGAGTTCGCCGTTCAGCTGTTGCAGTTGGTGCACGGACGCAACGACGACACGCTGCACGTGGCCTCCACCGTGGAGGCACTCGCCGCGCTGGGTGCGGGTGGATACGTCGGTCGTGACGACGCAGCCAACATGACCGCGTCCTACGAATTCCTGCGGTTGCTCGAACACCGGCTGCAGCTGCAGCGGCTCAAACGCACCCACATGCTTCCCGAGTCCGGCGACGAGGAGGCGATGCGATGGCTGGCCCGTGCGGCGCATATGCGGCCCGACGGTCAGCGCGACGCGCTCGGTGTGCTGCGTGAGGAACTGAAGCGCCAGAGCCTGCGGGTGTCGCGGCTGCACGCGAAGCTGTTCTACCAACCGCTGCTGGAATCGGTGGGCCAGCCCGCGCTGGGCATCGCCGAAGGGATGAGCGCCAAGGCGGCGGAACGGCAGTTGGCCGCGCTGGGGTACGAGGGGCCGCAGAGCGCGCTGACCCACCTGGCCGCGCTGACCAGCCACGGCGGTCGCCGCGGCCGCGTCCAGCAGGTGCTGCTTCCGACGCTGCTGGACTGGCTGTCCGATACTCCCGATCCCGACGCCGGATTGCTCGCCTACCGCCGGATCAGCGAGGCGCTGGCCGAGCAGCGGTGGTATCTGTCCACGCTGCGCGACGAGGGCGCCGTCGCGAAACGGCTGATGCGGGTGCTCGGTACCTCCGCCTACGTTCCGGAGCTGCTGATGCGGGCACCGGAGGTGATCCAGCAGTACGCGGACGGGCCGGACGGGCCCAAACTGCTCGACGTCGAACCCGAGGGGGTGGCGCGCGCATTGGTCGCCTCGGCGGGCAGGCACGCCGATCCGGTGCGCGCGATCGCCGCGGCCCGCACGCTGCGGCGCCGGGAACTGGCCCGCATCGCGTCGGCCGATCTGCTCGGCATGCTTGAGGTGACCGATGTGTGCGCGGCACTGACCTCCGTGTGGGTGGCGGTGCTGCAGGCGGCGCTGGACGTGGTGATCCGGGCCAATACGCCGGACAGCGGCGTGCCTGCGCGGATCGCGGTGATCGGTATGGGCCGGCTCGGCGGGGGAGAACTCGGCTACGGATCCGACGCCGACGTGATGTTCGTGTGCGAACCGGACAACGACGCCGCGGAATCGGTCGCGGTGCGGTGGGCAGTCAGCATCGCCGAACAGGTGCGGGCCCGGCTGGGCACACCCAGCGCCGACCCGCCGCTGGAGGTGGACGCCGGATTGCGCCCCGAGGGCCGCAACGGTCCGCTGGTGCGAACGCTGGCGTCCTACCGGGCGTACTACGCGCAGTGGGCCCAGCCGTGGGAGATCCAGGCGTTGCTGCGGGCTCACCGGGTGGCCGGCGACATGGACCTGGGGCATCGGTTCCTGTTGATGATCGACGAGACGCGCTACCCGCCGGGCGGGGTGTCGCCGGAGGCCGTCCAGGAGATCCGGCGCATCAAGGCGCGGGTGGACGCCGAGCGGCTGCCCCGCGGCGCCGACCCGAACACCCACACCAAGCTGGGCCGCGGTGGGCTCGCCGACATCGAGTGGACCGTGCAGCTGTTGCAGTTGCGTTTCGCGCACCGCGTGCCCGCGCTGCACAACACCTCGACGCTGCAGACGCTCAACGCCATCGGCGCTGCCGAGTTGATCGCCGAAAGCGACGTCCAACTGCTGCGCCAGGCCTGGCTGACCGCGACGCGGGCGCGCAACGCGCTCGTCCTCGTCCGCGGCAAACCCACCGACCAGCTGCCCGGCCCGGGGCGGCAGCTCAACGCGGTGGCGCTGGCCGCCGGTTGGGGCAGCGATGACGGGGGCGAGTTCCTGGACAACTACCTGCGGGTGACGCGCCGCGCGAAAGCTGTGGTGCGCAAGGTCTTCGGGGCTTGAGGAGGCGCGGTCCAGGATGAAGTTCTACGTCAGCACCGCATTCCTGGACACCAAGGAGATCGTCGAGATCGCCCGGGCGGCAGATGAACTCGGCTTCGACGGAGTGGGCATCCCCGACCACGTGGTCAACCTGGAGACGTTGCGCACACCCTATCCGTACACCCGCGACGGGCAGCGGCGCTGGCAGCCGTTCACCGACTGGCCCGACCCGTGGGTGCTCGTGGGTGCGCTGGCCCAGGTCACCCGGCATATCCACTTCGTCACCACGGTCTACATTCCCGCGATGCGCGACCCGTACTCGGCGGCCAAATCCATCGCCACCGCCGCCCACCTCGCCGACGGCAGGGTCGAGTTGGGAGTGGGCGTCGGTTGGTGCGCCGAGGAGTTCGAGCTGATGGGTCAGCGTTTCGACCGTCGCGGCCGGCGCACCGAGGAGATGCTCGAGCTGATGCGGGCACTGTGGCGGCCGGGCTGGACCGAATTCGACGGTGAGTTCTATCAGGCGCCCCGGCTCGAGATGACGCCGACGCCGCCGCGCATTCCTATCTTCGTCGGCGGCCTGAGCGATATCGCGATCCGGCGCGCCGCCCGCTACGACGGCTGGGTCGGGGATCTCATCACCACCGAGCGCGCGATCGACGCGGCCACCCGGCTGCGCACGTTACGCACCGAAAACGAACTCCCGTTAGACGATTTCACGATCCTGACGCCGCTGACCGACGCGCTGACCAGGGACGACTATCAGCGCGCAGAGGATGCGGGGATCACCCACATCCTCACCATGCCGTGGATGTTCTACACCGGGGCCGAGGCGACGACGGCCGAAAAGATCGACGGGATGAAGCGTTTCCGCGAGGATCTTCGGCTCGACGACTGACAGCCGCCTCCCGTCAGCGCCGATTCAGCGCCCAGCGGCCCGGTCCCATGGCGAACAGCAGCAGGAACGCGAAGCAGAACAACACCGCCGTCTCGCCGCCGTTCTCCAGCGGATGCAGCCCGTTGGGCTGGTGCATCCAGAAGTACGCTACGGCCATCGTGCCGGCGGCGATGAAAGCGGCTGGGCGAGTGAAGAATCCGAGCATCACCAGCAGGCCGGCAACCAGTTCGATAACGCCCGCCCACCACGCGGGCCACGCGCCGACCGGCACGGCACCGCCCATATCCACCGGCCAGGCGAACAATTTGGCGGCGCCGTGGACGGCGAAAAGGAAGCCGACCACGACACGGAACACCGACAGAACGGCCTGAGAGCTCGAATTAACCCGATTCGCAAGGGTTTGCGTCATGACTCGACGCTACCGGCGGAGCGTGAACCGTGCCACGCCCCGCCGCATCACGGCGACGGCAATCACCATCTCCGGGTAGTTGTCTCGCAAAAAACATTCGGCCCCAACAATTTTCGTCTCAGGCTGGGGTGCTGCCCCGTCTGCGCACGGCGTCGATCGCGATGCTACCGCCGCCCATGACGGCGAGCAGCAGGAATCCGAAGCAGAACAGCACGGCGGGTTCGCCGCCGTTCTCCAGCGGATGTAGTCCGTTGGGTGCGTGCTGCCAGAAGTAGGCCACGGCCATGTGGCCCGAGGCGATGAAGGCGGCGATCCTGGTGAACAGCCCGACCGTGATCAGCAGGCCGAGGACCAGTTCGATCAGGCCGGCCCACCAGTAGGGCCAGGTGCCGACGGGCACCGCGCCGGTGCCGCTGTCCACCGGCCAGGCGAAGAGTTTGGATGCGCCGTGCACGGCGAAGAGCAGGCCGAACACGATGCGGAACAGGCTCAGGACGAGTGGTGAGAGCGCACTTACCCGGGACTCAACTGTGGTCGTCATGGGACCGACCCTACTATGCGGACCGCGGTCCGAATAGCTTTCGTGCGGCTGATGGGGTCTACGCCACATCGCTCAGAGTTCGAGCATCACCGTCACCGGGCCGTCGTTGACCAGTTCGATTCGCATATCGGCGCCGAAGATCCCCGAGGCGACATCGGCCCCCAACGCACGCAGCGTGTCCTCGAACACCGCGACCATCGGCTCGGCCACCGCACCCGGCGCCGCGGCGTTCCACGACGGCCTGCGACCCTTGTCGGTGTTCGCGTACAGCGTGAACTGGCTGACCACCAGGATCGGCGCGCCGACGTCGGCCGCGGACCGTTCGTCGTCGAGGATGCGCAACCGCCACAGTTTGTCCGCCATCCGGCGCGCGGTGTCGGTGTCGTCGGTGTGTGTGACGCCGACGAAGGCCAACAGGCCCTGGCCGGCCGGCCGGATCGCCCCGACCACCTCGCCGTCGACCGCGACACTCGCCGAGAGCACCCGTTGAACAAGCACACGCATGCGTCATTGCTATCAAACGAAAAACCGGGCGGCGCTGCTGCGCCACCCGGTTTCCCGGTGCCGACCGGTACGTCGCGTCGGCGGTGTCGACTAGACGTCGCGTCGGCGGTGTCGACTACACGTCGTAGTAGAGCGAGAACTCGTACGGGTGAGGCCGGATCTGGATCGGCAGGATTTCGTTCTCCCGCTTGTAGGCGATATAGGTCTCGATCAGGTCCTCGGTGAACACGCCGCCCTCGGTGAGGTACTCGTGGTCCTCTTCGAGCTTGTCGATCACCGCGGCCAGCGAGGTGGGCGCCTGCGGGATGTTGGCGGCCTCGTCCGGCGGCAACTCGTAGAGGTCCTTGTCGACCGGAGCGAGCGGCTCGATCTTGTTCTTGATGCCGTCGATGCCGGCCATCAACATCGCGGCGAACGCCAGGTACGGGTTGCCCGAGCTGTCCGGGCAGCGGAACTCCAGGCGCTTGGCCTTGGGGTTGTTGCCGGTGATCGGGATGCGCACACATGCCGAGCGGTTGCGCTGGCTGTAGACCAGGTTGATCGGCGCCTCGTAGCCCGGGACCAGACGCTTGTAGGAGTTCACCGTCGGGTTGGTGAACGCCAGCAGCGACGGCGCGTGGTGCAGGATGCCGCCGATGTAGTGGCGGGCGATGTCCGAGAGGCCCGCGTAACCCGACTCGTCGTGGAACAGCGGCTTGCCGTCCTTCCACAACGACTGGTGGGCATGCATACCGGAACCGTTGTCGCCGAACAGCGGCTTCGGCATGAAGGTGACGGTCTTGCCGTTGGCCCACGCGGTGTTCTTGATGATGTACTTGAACAGCAGCACATCGTCGGCCGCGTGCAGCAGCGTGTTGAACTTGTAGTTGATCTCGGCCTGACCGGCGGTGCCGACCTCGTGGTGGCCGCGCTCCAGGGTGAACCCGGCGTTCTGCAGGTTGGTGGCCATCTCGTCGCGCAGGTCGACGTAGTGGTCATACGGTGCGACGGGGAAGTAGCCACCCTTGGGGCGGACCTTGTAGCCGCGGTTGGGCGAGCCGTCGGCCTCGAACGGTTCGCCCGAGTTCCACCAACCCGATTCGGAGTCGACCTCGTAGAAGGTGCCGTTCATCTTGGAGTCGAACGACACCGAGTCGAAGATGTAGAACTCGGCCTCGGCGCCGAAGAAGCAGGTGTCGGCGATGCCGGTGCTGGCGAGGTAGTTCTCCGCCTTGCGGGCCACGTTGCGCGGGTCGCGCGAGTAGGCCTCACGGGTGAACGGGTCGTGCACGAAGAAGTTGAGGTTCAGCGTCTTGGCGGCGCGGAACGGGTCGATGCGCGCGGTCTCGGGATCGGGCAACAGCATCATGTCGGATTCGTGGATCGACTGGAAGCCGCGCACCGACGATCCGTCGAAGGCCAGCCCGTCTTCGAATACGCTCTCGTCGAACGCGGAGGCGGGGATCGAGAAGTGCTGAACGACACCGGGCAGATCGCAGAAACGGATGTCGACGTACTCGACGTTCTCGTCCTTGATCAGCTTGATGATGTCATCAGCGGTCTTTTCTGCCACTGAGCTATCTCCTTTACTGGTGAACCCGGGCGTTGACGCTAGGGACACGGTGTTGCGCTGACGTCAACCGTATGTTGCGCCGACGTTACGCAATCGCCTTGCCCCTGGCCGTAGGCGGGGGCGCGGGCGCCCCTGCCTATCCTGAACAATATGGCCCGCACAATCGGGTCCTGGCTGTCAGGGTCCGGTGCGTTCGAACCGGACGAAGCCTCGGGCAGTCCGGACCACGCAACCACCACCTATCCGGGCCAGCGGCTCGGCCTTCCCGACACCGGTCGACGGTCCATCGCGCGCATGGGTCGCCGGGTGTCCGCGCTGTTCGTGGACTGGCTGATCGCCTACGGTTTGGCCGCGCTCGTGATGACGACCACCGGGCTGGTGTCGGCGACCACCCTGTCCACCGCGGTGCTGGTCATCTGGATCATCATCGGTGCGGTCTCGGTGCGGCTGTTCGGGTTCACCCCCGGTCAGCTGGCGCTCGGCCTGGTCGTGGTGCCCACCGACGGAGGCGAGCAGGTCGGCATCGGCCGCGCTCTGGCGCGGGGACTGCTCATCGCGCTGGTGATCCCGGCGCTGATCACCGACACCGATCTGCGTGGACTGCACGACAGGGTGACGCGTACCGCGGTGATCAGGCGCTGACTAGCGCCGCCGCACGGTGCGCTGAACCCCGCGCATCTTCGCCTGCCCCGGCAGCGGACCCTTCGGCATGGCCGCCGGGCCGACCTTGCTCCCCAGCGCCGTCAGGCGCGATTCCAGCGCATCCATCTGTTTGACGGTGATATTCGCGGGCAGCTTGGTCAGATGGCGCTCCAGCTTCGACAGCGGCACCTCACCCTCACCGCTGCCGACGATGACGTCATAGATGGGCACGTCGCCGACCAGTCGCGCGGTGCGCTTCTTCTCCTGCGCCAGAAGCGGTTTGACGCGGGCGGCCGAACCCTCGCCGACGAAGATGACCCCCGGGCGTCCGATCACGCGATGGACGGCGTCGAAATGACCCGTTGCGGCCACGCCGGGCGTCACCCGCCACTTGCCCCGCAGGTTGTCCAGTGCCCAGGCCGCCGCACCCGTCTGACCATCGGCCTTTCGGTACACCGCCTTCTGCGCTCGCCGGCCGAAAATGATGAACGCCACCAACGCGCCGAGCACCACACCCAGCGGAATCAACGTGTACAAGGTGATCCCGCCGACGGCGATGGCCAATGCCACCGAGATCGCCACGATCAGCACGAAGGCACCGATCATGTACGGCAGCAGCCGTTTATCCTCCCGGCGCTGGATCTGAAACGCCTGCCAGAGCTGACTGCGTCGCTGCTTGGAAGCGGCCTTACGGGCTGCTTTCGCCTCGGCTTTCGCAGCCTTGGCAGCGGCGGGGTTACGCGATTTGGCCATTCAATCAGGATACGGGTGGAGTGCCCGTCCGTAACCCCGCGGCCTTCGCATAAAGGCGTCCGGCGCGATACGACGACCGGACCAAGGGGCCGGACAGCACCCCGGAAAAGCCGAGGCCCTCGGCGAACTCGGCGAACTCGACGAACTCCTCCGGTCTGACCCACCGCTCCACGGGATGGTGCCGCGGCGACGGGCGCAGGTACTGGGTGATCGTGACGATGTCGCAGCCGGCCGCGTACAGGTCGGTCAGCGCGGTGCGGACCTCGTCGGGCGTCTCACCCATACCGAGGATGAGATTGGATTTGGTGACCAGTCCGTAGTCGCGCGCCGCGGTCAGAACCCCCAGGCTGCGGTCGTAGCGGAAGGCCGGCCGGATCCGTTTGAAGATCCTGGGTACCGTCTCCACGTTGTGCGCCAGGACCTCCGGGCGCGCCTGGAAAACCTGCTCGAGCAGCTGCGGAACCCCGTTGAAGTCCGGGATCAGCAGCTCCACCCCGGTGTTGGGGTTGAGCGTCTTGATCGCGCGCACCGTCTCGGCGTACAGCCAGGCACCACCGTCGGGCAGATCGTCCCGGGCCACACCGGTGACCGTCGAATACCGCAGACCCATCGCCTGCACGCTTTCGGCGACCCTGCGCGGCTCGTCGCGGTCGAGGTCGGCGGGCTTGCCGGTGTCGATCTGGCAGAAATCGCAGCGACGCGTGCACTGCTCACCGCCGATGAGGAACGTCGCCTCACGGTCTTCCCAGCATTCGTAGATGTTCGGGCAGCCCGCCTCCTCGCACACCGTGTGCAAACCCTCGCGGCGCACGAGATTCTTCAGCTCGGTGTACTCCGGACCCATCCGCGCCCTGGTCTTGATCCACGGCGGCTTCCGCTCGATGGGCGTCTGGGCATTGCGCACTTCCAGGCGCAGCAGTTTCCGGCCCTCTGGCACCACGCTCATTGGGCTGATGCTACCTGCGCGGCCCGGTCGTCACCGACCGGCAGCCGCCCGTCGAGGGCGTCGCACACCGCGTCGGCGACCAAGGCCGTCACATCCGCCACGCGGACCTGTCTGCCCAGTTCGGCCGACAGCGACGTCACCCCCGCATCGCTGATGCCGCACGGCACGATCGCCGAGAACGCGGCGAGGTCGCAGTCGCAGTTCAGCGCGAATCCGTGCAGCGTCGTCGCGCGAGCCACCCGGATACCGATGGCGGCGATCTTGCGGGGAGGACGCACACCGTCGGTTGGCACCCAGACACCCGAGCGGCCCGCCACCCGGGACGTCGGCAAGCCCAACTCGGCGCACACGCTGATCAACGACTCCTCAAGGCGCCGAACATAATTCACCACGTCGAGCGGTTCGGTCAGCCCGATGACGGGATAGCCGACCAGTTGTCCGGGACCGTGCCAGGTGATCTTGCCGCCCCGATCGGTGTCCACCACCGGGGTGCCGTCGTGGGGACGCTCATGGGGTTCGGTGCGTTTACCCGCCGTGTACACGGGGGGATGTTCGAGCAGCAGCAGAGTGTCTGGACCGCCCGCGACGCGGGCGTCTGCGAGCTCGCGCTGCATCCTCCAGGCGCTGTGGTAGTCGAGAGAACCCAGTCTGCGGACGTCGACGGGTGCCGTCGCCGCCCGGATGGAAATTGGCGCCACCGCACCAAACTACCCGCAGGCGCGGGTCGCTATCCCTCCTTGGGCGCCGTCGCGTAGGCGAGTGCCTCGCCGACGGTGTTGTGGTGGAACCGGAAGCCCGCGTCCTCCAGCGCCGCGGGTATCGCGCGCTGCCCGCCCAGCACCCCCTCCTCGGCGAACTCGCCCAGCACCGCCCGCAAGGCGAAGCCGGGCACGATCAGCGGAGTCGGCCTGTTCATGGCACGACCCAGCGCCGTGGTGAACTCCGCATTGGTGACGGGCGCGGGACCGGTGATGTTGACCGGGCCGCTGAGATTGCGATGCGAGATCGCGAACAACAGCGCCCGTACCTCGTCCTCCAGCGTGACCCACGGCATGTACTGCCGCCCGTTACCCAGCCGGGCGCCCAGCGCGAACCCGAACAGCGGTTTGACGCGGCCCAGGATCCCGCCCGACGGGGCGAACACCAGTCCGGTGCGGGCCAGCACCACCCGCACTCCTGCGCTCTGCGCGGGCAGCGTCGCGGCCTCCCAGTCCCGGCACAGTCGCGCCAGGAAGCCGGTACCCGGCGGTGCCGATTCGTCGGTGGCACGGTCCCGGGTGTCCCCGTAGTAGCCCACCGCGCTGGCGTTGACGAGTACCGGTACTTCCGCGTCCACGACGGCACCGGTCAGCACCTCGGTCGGGCCGATACGGCTGTCGCGCAGGCTTTGTTTGAACGCGCCCGACCACCGCTTCTGCCCGACGTTGACGCCGCACAGGTTGACCACGGCGTCGACCCCGCGCAAAGCGCGGGTGTCGAATTCGCCGGTGTCCGGGTTCCAGAACAGTTCGTCGGCGTTGGACGGGGCGCGGCGCACGATGCGCAGCACCCGGTGATCCGCCGCGCGCAGCGCCGAAACCAACGCTGACCCGATGAGACCTGAGGAGCCCGCTATCGCGACGACGGCCGCGTCCGCTGCGGTTCCGCCGGTCACCGAGGTCAGAGCCCCAGATCAGCCTCGAACGCACCCTCTTCGAGACGGCGCTTGATCGTGGTGACGAAGCGTCCGGCGTCGGCGCCGTCGATCAACCGGTGGTCGTAGGTCAGCGGCAGGTAGCACACCGACCGGACACCGATCGACTCGTTGCCGAATGCGTCGACGATGACCCGGGGACGCTTGACGATCGCACCGGTCCCCAGCATCGCCGCCTGCGGCGGAACCAGGATCGGGGTGTCGAACAGGGCGCCCTGGCTGCCGATGTTGGTGATGGTGAACGTGCCGCCGGACAGCTCGTCGGGTTTGAGGTTGCCCGACCGCGCGCGGCCCGCGATATCGGAGATCGCCCGGGCCAACCCGCCCAGCGACAGATCGCCGGCGTTGTGCACCACCGGGGAGAGCAGCCCTTGATCGGTGTCGACGGCGAACCCGAGGTGCTCGGCGTCGTAGTACGTGATCTCCTTGCTGTCCTCGTTGTAGCTCGCGTTGACGTTGGGATGGGCCTTCAGCGCGTCGATCGCGGCGCGGGCGATGAACGGGAGGTAGGTGAGGTTGACGCCCTCGCGTTCGGCGAACGCCTTCTTCGCCCTGGCCCGCAGCGACACGATCTTGGTCATGTCGACCTCGTGGACCTGCGTCAGCTGCGCGGTCGTCTGCAGCGATTCGCGGGTCTTCTTCGCGGTGATCTGACGGATCCGGTTGACCTTCTGCGTGGTTCCGCGCAGGTGCGCCAGCGCCGAGGGGGCACTGGGCGCCGCCGCGGCGGGCGCCTTGGCGGGTGCTGCGGCAGCAGGCTCGGGTGCCGGAGGTGCCTTCTTCGCCTCGGCCGCGGCGAGCACGTCCTGCTTGCGGATGCGGCCGCCGACGCCCGTGCCCTTCACCGAGGACAGGTCGACGTTGTGCTCGCCCGCGAGCTTGCGCACCAGCGGCGTCACATACGGGCTGCCATCGGCACTGCCGTTGGCCGACGGCGCGGCCTGGGCGACGGGAGCGGGCTTCGGCTCCGGTTTGGGTTCGGGCTTGGGTTCGGGCTTGGGTTCGGGCTTTGCCGCGACCGGTTCCGGTTTGGGTTCGGGCTTGGGTTCCGGCTTCGGTTCCGGCTTGGGTGCCGGCTTTTCGGGAGCCGCGGCGCCGGCACTGCCGATCTTGGCCAGTTCGCCGCCCACCGCGACGACGTCGTCCTCCTCGGCGGTGATCGCGAGCAGCGTGCCGGCCACCGGCGAGGGGATCTCGGTATCGACCTTGTCGGTGGACACCTCCACGAGGGGTTCGTCGACTGCGACCTCGTCACCGACCTGCTTGAGCCAGCGCGTCACCGTCCCCTCGGTCACGGACTCGCCCAGCTCGGGCATCACGACCGAGGTGGCGTCGCCCCCGGAGGCGGCCGGCGCGGCGGCGGGTTCCGGTTCCGGCTCCGGTTCGGCCGCGGGCTCTTCGGCGGGGGCTTCCTGCGCGGGCGGCTCCTCGGCGCCGCCCCCCTCGCCTGCGTCGCCGATCACGGCAAGGTCACCGCCGACCTCGACGGTGTCGTCTTCCTGCGCGATGATCTTGGTCAGGACCCCCGACGCGGGCGCCGGAATCTCGGTGTCGACCTTGTCGGTGGAGACCTCCAGTAACGGCTCATCCTGTTCGACGGTGT
Organism: Actinomycetota bacterium; assembly: GCA_018268465.1. Lineage (GTDB taxonomy): Bacteria > Actinomycetota > Actinomycetes > Mycobacteriales > Mycobacteriaceae > Mycobacterium. The sequence continues at coordinate 53,202 of JAFDWN010000037.1, read as the reverse complement.
CACCCTCCTGTTTCAGCCAGCGGGTGACAGTCCCCTCGGTGACGCTCTCACCAAGTGCGGGCATCTGAACGGAGATGGCCATGTGTATTGACTCCCTCGAACAGTCATAGGCGTGTGGACCGAATGTCGGGTCCCATCCTGTCACGTCCACCCCGGCGGTTCGTGGCAGACCTGACGACTTGCCGCTCTGGCACTATCGAAAGAGACCGCAAACCCGGCAGTGACCGGCGAGGCGGCTACCGAATCGGTTCAGGAGAACGGAAGGTCGAGCCCACGTGGGACTGTTCGACAGGTTTCGGGGACGCGGGCCCGCACGCGGCGGCGCGACCAACGATCCCGCTGCGGACCTGCGCTACCTGCGGGAATGGGTCGCCGGACACACCGGTGTGGAGGCCTACGTCGAGCCGAGAACGACAGTCACCGATGTCACTGTGGTTCTCGTCGCAGCCGACGGCGAATGGACCCGTCGGCGCGCCGGGGGAGCCGCCGGTGCGCGGCGGCTCAGTGACCGCCTGAAAATCCCGGTGTACGACGTCCAGAAGGTCGGCTACCCGCAGCGGATGCGCGACTACGATGCCCGACGGCGGATCGAGCGCCGCCGCGCCGCGCGCGAGGAGCTCGACGACCGGTGAGGCGGTCCTTGACATCGCCGATACCGGCGGTATGGGATACCTGAGGTCACACTAACTTCGGCGTGGAGGTCTGATGGCGGCGGTCGAGACGCGGGATGTCGCTGCGACATACGTGGACAGCGTGGACGGTGTCCGGATCGCGACATACGAGCAGGGCAACCCCGACGGGCCGACGGTGCTGCTCGTGCACGGCTGGCCCGACTCGCACGTCCTGTGGGACGGGGTGGTGCCGCTGCTGGCGGACCGGTTCCGGATCATCCGCTACGACAACCGCGGCACCGGAAGGTCGACCGCGCCCACAGCGGTCAAGGCGTACACCATGGAGCGGTTCGCCGACGATCTCGCCGCGGTGATCGACACGCTCAGCCCCGGACAGCCGGTCCATGTGCTCGGCCACGACTGGGGATCGATCGCGACCTGGGAGTACCTCAGCCGCGCCGGCGCCGACGAACGCATCGCGTCGTTCACCTCGGTCTCCGGGCCGAGCACCGACCACCTCAAACATGCCTTGTGGACGGGTGTCACGCACCCCTACCGTCCCCGCCGGTTCGTCTCGGCGGTCGGTCAACTGCTGCGCCTCGGCTACATCTACCCGCTGTCGGTTCCCGTCGTCGCGCCCGCACTCGTGCGGTCATTCTTGGTCCGGCGCGGCGATCGTGCGCTGACCGACGGACTGCCGCCCGCACAGCGCCACCGCGGCGAAACCCTCCCCGGCGACGCCGCGAACTCACTGAAGATCTACCGCGCCGCCACCTCCCGCGGTCCCCGGGCCTTCCGCACCGACCACTACGTCGGCGTGCCCGTCCAACTCGTCGTCAACACCCGGGATCCGTTCGTACGCCCGTTCGTGTTCGAGGATCTCGCGCAGTGGGTGCCGCGGCTGTGGCGCCGCGACATCAACGCCGGCCATTGGGCGCCCATGTCACACCCGCACGTACTCGCCCGCGCAGTCACCGAATTCGCCGACCATATCGACGGCAAACCCGCCAGCCGTGAACTGTTGCGGGCCCAGGTGGGACGCCGGCGTAAACCGTTCGGCGACATGCTGGTGTCCGTGACGGGCGCGGGCAGCGGCATCGGTCGCGAGACCGCGTTCCAATTCGCCCGCGAAGGCGCCGAACTCGTCGTCAGCGATATCGACGAGGCCACCGCCAAGGAGACCGCCGCCACCATCACCGCCCGCGGCGGCGTCGCCCACCCATATGTCCTCGACGTCGCCGACGCCGATGCAGTCGAACGGTTCGCCGACACGGTGTGCCGGGAGCACGGAGTGCCCGACATCGTCGTCAACAACGCCGGCATCGGCCAGGCCGGATCCTTCCTCGATACCCCGCCCGAACAGTGGGACCGTGTTCTCGACGTCAACCTCGGCGGCGTCGTCAACGGATGCCGAGCGTTCGCCGGCCGGCTCGTGGAACGCGGCGTTGGCGGCCATATCGTCAACGTGGCGTCCATGGCGTCGTACGCGCCGCTGCAGTCGCTCAACGCCTACTGCACGTCCAAGGCCGCGGTGTACATGTTCTCCGACTGTCTGCGTGCCGAACTGGACGCCGCGGGCATCGGGCTGACGACGGTGTGCCCCAGCACCGTCGACACCAATATCGTGCGCACTACCCGGTTCCATGCACCCGACGGCGAATCCCATAAGGTGGCCGGGCGCCGCGGCCAGCTCGAGAAGATGTTCGAGCTGCGCCGCTACGGCCCCGACAAGGCCGCGAAAGCCATTGTGTCCGCGGTGAAGAAGAACAAGCCGATCCGTCCGGTCATGCCCGAGGCGTACTTCGTCTACGGGGTGTCCAGGGTGCTGCCGCAGGCGCTGCGCAGCACCGCGCGTGGCCGCGTTCTGTAGCGCGGCCACCCCATTCGGCGGGCCCCGCGAAGCTCGGTCAGCCGGCCTGCGCGATGTCTTCGAGGACGGCGAACATCGTCCGCACCGGCACCCCGGTCCCACCCTTACCGGTGTATCCCCACGGCCCGCCGGTGTTGTAGGCCGGCGCGGCGATGTCCAGATGGGCCCACTGCACACCGTCGGCGACGAACTCGCGCAGGTAGGTCCCGGCGACCAGCATGCCCGCGTACCGGGAGCCGCTGACATTGGCCAGGTCGGCGACCGTCGACTTCAGATCGTCCTTGAGCTCCTCGGGCAGCGGCATCGGCCAGCCGTTCTCACCGACCTGCTGCGACAACGCCGCGACACGGTCGCGGAACTCGTCGCTGCCCATCACACCGGGCGTGCGCGCACCCAGCGCCACCGTCTGCGCGCCCGTCAGCGTCGACGTCTCGATCAGATAGTCGGGGTCGTCCTCGCACGCTCGCACGATGGCGTCGGCCAGGACCAGCCGGCCCTCGGCATCGGTGTTGAGCACCTCGACGGTGATCCCCCCGTAGTGGACCAGCACATCGCCGGGCCGCTGCGCGGTGGCCGACGGCATGTTCTCGGCCATCGGCACGGTGGCGATCACGTCGATCGGCAGTTGCAGCCCGGCGGCCAGCACCACCGTCGCGATGACCGCGGCCGCCCCGCCCATATCGGAGGTCATGTGGTGCATATTCGCCGCGGGCTTGATCGAGATGCCGCCGGTGTCGAATGTGATGCCCTTACCGACCAGGGCCACCGTCTTGGCCGAGGCGGGCTTCGTGGCCAGCTGCGATCCGCGGTGGACCAGCCGCACCAGCCGCGGCGGGCGCGACGATCCCTGACCGACACCGATCACCCCGCCGTAACCCTTGCGGGCAAGCACCTTCTCGTCGAGGACCTCCACCTCGAGTCCCGCGGCCTCGCCCAGTTCCTTGGCGCGTTTGGCGAACTCGGCGGGGAACAGGTGATTCGGGGGAGTGTTGACCAGATCCCGCGCCGTCGCCACGGCGGCCGCGATCGCCACCGCCCGCTCGGCCGACGCCTTGGTCGCCGCCTTCGCGTCGGGAGCCAGCACGGTGATTTTGCGCAGGCCGCGATCCTTCGGGCTGGTCTTGGCGCTGCGGAACTCGCTGAACCGGTAAGCGCCGAGGATCAGTCCCTCGACGGTCGCCTCGAGGTCGAGTTCGGACATCGTCGTCACGACGGCCTCGGTGCCGTTCAGCGACCGGGCGGCGACGCCCGCGGCACGCCGGATGGTGTCGGAGGGCCAGCTGTCGCGGATCTTGCCCAACCCGACGGCGAGCACACTGCCCACCGGCAGCGACGGCACCGCCACGCGCGTGAGCTGTTCGCTGCCGCCCGTGGCGCCCAGCGCCTTCAGGGCGACCTCGATCTCGCCGGTCGCCTCGGCGTCGAGGAACGAGTTGGCGACCACCGACGCGCCGGTGTCGTCCCCGTCGCCGCTGACGACCGGCACGATCAGCACCGACGCGGCCGCCCCGCGTTTGGGCAGCGAGGTCGCCACGGTGACGGACGGGGTCTGGTAACCGGATTCGGTGCTCACGGCGTTCACCCTAATCACCCGGCGATAGGGTTGGGCCTCGTGAGTGACAGCGCGAGCGACATCCTGCACGGACCACTCGAAGACCGGCACCGCGACCTGGGGGCGAGCTTCGCCGAATTCGGGGGCTGGCTGATGCCGGTTTCCTACGCGGGCACGGTGGCCGAACACACCGCCACCCGCACCACCGTCGGCCTGTTCGACGTCAGCCATCTCGGCAAGGCGCTGGTACGCGGGCCCGGCGCCGCCGACTTCGTCAACGCGTCGCTCACCAACGACCTGGCCAGGATCGCCCCCGGCAAGGCCCAATACACGTTGTGCTGCACCGAATCCGGCGGTGTCGTCGACGACCTGATCGCCTACTACGTCTCCGACGACGAGATTTTCCTGGTGCCCAACGCCGCCAACACCGCGGCGGTCGTGGCCGCGCTGGCCGACCGGGCCCCCGCCGGGACGAGCGTCACCGACCTGCACCGGTCCTACGCCGTGCTGGCCGTACAGGGCCCCAAGTCCACCGACGTACTCGCTGCGCTGGGACTGCCCGCCGACATGGACTACATGGGTTACGCCGACGCCGACTTCTCCGGAGTGTCGGTTCGGGTGTGCCGCACCGGCTACACCGGTGAGCACGGCTACGAACTCCTGCCGCCGTGGGACGGCGCGGGTGTCGTCTTCGACGCGCTCGTCGACGCGGTGCGCGCCGCCGGCGGCGAACTGGCCGGGCTCGGCGCGCGCGACACACTGCGCACCGAGATGGGCTACCCGCTGCACGGTCACGAACTCTCCCTCGACATCTCACCGCTGCAGGCGCGCTGCGGCTGGGCGGTCGGCTGGCGTAAGGACGCCTTCTGGGGGCGCGACGCGCTGCTGGCCGAGAAGGCCGCCGGGGCGCGACGGCTCCTGCGGGGCCTGCGGGCACTCGGGCGCGGCGTGCTGCGCGCCGATCTCACCGTGCTGGCCGAGGACACCCCTGTCGGAGTGACGACGTCCGGCACATTCTCCCCGACCCTGAAAGCCGGTATCGCCCTGGCGTTGCTCGACACCGACCGCGACATCGCCGACGGCGCGCACGTGGAGGTCGACGTGCGCGGCCGCCGCGTCGAATGCGAAGTGGTCAAACCCCCGTTCGTCGCCGCGCGGACCCGCTGACACGGCGTGCGCCGGGCGAAATCTCGCTGGCGCACGAGATATACACTCGGGACATGACTGACGTCCCTCTCGAGTTCACCGTTGAGCGCAACGCGCACCCGGCGGCCGACGAGGTACGGGAAGGGATTCTCGCCAACCCCGGATTCGGGCGCTACCACACCGATCACATGGTCTCCATCGACTACGTCGAGGGCAAGGGCTGGCATAACGCGCGGGTGATCCCGTACGGCCCCATCGAACTCGACCCGTCGGCGATCGTCCTGCACTACGCGCAGGAGGTCTTCGAAGGTCTCAAGGCCTATCGCTGGGCCGACGGATCGATCGTGTCGTTCCGGCCGGACTCCAACGCGGCGCGGCTGCGGTCCTCGGCGCGGCGGCTGGCCATTCCGGAACTGCCCGACGAGGTGTTCATCGAGTCGCTGCGCCAGCTCATCGCCGTCGACGGGCAATGGGTGCCGCCGGCGGGCGGGGAAGAGTCGCTGTACCTGCGGCCCTACATCTTCGCCACCGAGCCGGGGCTGGGTGTGCGCCCGGCCACCGAGTACCGGTACATGGTGATCGCCTCACCGGCCGGCGCCTACTTCCCCCGCGGCATCAAACCGGTGAGCGTGTGGCTGTCCACCGAGTACGTGCGGGCCTGCCCCGGCGGAACCGGAGCGGCCAAATTCGGTGGTAACTACGCCGCCTCGCTGCTCGCGCAGGCCGAAGCCGCCGACAACGGCTGCGATCAGGTGGTGTGGCTGGATGCCATCGAGCGCCGCTACGTCGAGGAGATGGGCGGGATGAACCTGTTCTTCGTCTTCGGCAGCGGTGGAACCGCACGGCTCGTCACACCGGAGCTGAGCGGGTCGCTCCTCCCGGGCATCACACGGGATTCGTTGCTGCAGTTGGCAACCGACGCGGGATTCGCCGTCGAAGAGCGCAAGATCGACGTCGAGGAATGGCAGAAGAAGGCCGCCGCGGGTGAGATCACCGAAGTGTTCGCGTGCGGCACCGCCGCCGTCATCACCCCGGTGTCCCACGTCAAATACGGCTCAGGTGATTCGGCGGGCGAATTCAGCATCGCCGACGGCCAGCCCGGCGAGGTCACCATGGCGCTGCGCGACACCCTCACCGGGATCCAGCGCGGCACCTTCGCCGACACCCACGGCTGGATGGCGGGGCTCAGCTAGCCGCCGGGGTGACGACGGCGAAACCGATCAGCGTGATCGCTGTCGTCACCTCGATCACCGCACCCAGCACGTCGCCCGTGATGCCGCCGAATCGGCGCACACAATGCCCGACCAGCACCGCACTGCAGGCCAACGCGACAAGCACGGCCACCGGACCCTGCCACGGACGTGCGCAGGCGAACACCGCCGCGGTCGCCGCGACGGTCACCCACATGAGAACCACCCACACCGGCTGCGAGCCCGCCACCGCCCCGCCCAGCGCACTGCCCTCGGCAGCAGGCACCGACCGCCTGCCCGCCAGCACCGCGGCCACCCGGCCCGCCGTCACCGCGACGACCACCGCGACCCACCCCCGCACGCCGCCGGGCAGCGCCGCCAGCGCGGTCACCTGTGCCGCAAGGGCCACCACCACGGCGGCCACGCCGAGGGGTCCCGCCGAGCCGTCGCGCATCACGGCAAGCGCCCGCGCGGGCGGCCCGTAACACCCGAGACCGTCCACGGTGTCGGCCAGGCCGTCGATGTGCAGACCGCGGGTCAGCGCCAGCAGCGCCGCCACGGCCAGCACCGCCGCCAACGGGCTGCCCGCACCGAAGGCCCAGGACCCTGCCCACAGCGTCGCCGCGGCGGCGGTCCCGACCGCGATGCCCGCCAGCGGCAGGGCCGTGAGCACACCTCGCCCCGGCGCACCCGCAGCGACGGCAGGAGCCGGCAGCACGGTGCCGAACGCGAACGCCCCGGCCACCGACCGGATCACGTCGCGACGCCGGCCTCGTCGAAGGTGGCCATCAACCCCAGCGCCGCGACGGCGGCGCGCAGCACGGGCAGCGCGACCGCCGCGCCGGTGCCCTCACCCAGACGCATCGACAAGTCGACGATGGGTACCAGCTCCAGCCGATCCAGCGCCAGCGTGTGAGCGGGCTCGGTGGAGCGGTGACCGGCCTGCCACCACTGCCGGGCTCCCGGCGCCAACCGGTCGGCCACCAGCGCCGCTGCGGTCACCACCACGCCGTCGAGCAGCATGGGGGTGCGCCGGACCGCGGCCTGGGCGCAGAACCCGGCCATCGCCGCCAGGTCCGCCCCGCCGCACACCCGAAGCAGTCCGAGCGGATCGGACCGGACCGCGCCGGCCCGGTACAGCGCGTCGCGGATGGCCGCCGTCTTGCGCGCCCAGGCGTCGTCGTCGATTCCGGTGCCCCGTCCCACGACGGCCACCGGCTCTGCTCCCGTCAGCGCGGCGATGATCGTCGTCGCCGCCGTGGTGTTCCCGATCCCCATATCGCCGGCGATCAGCAGATCCGCGCCGGAATCGACCTCCTCGTCGGCGATGCGGCGGCCCGCCTCCACGGCGGCGAGCACCTCCTCGGCGCTCAACGCGTCCTCGACGGCGATATTGCCGCTGCCGCGCCGCACCCGATACGCACCGATCGCCTCCGACACAGGTTCGTCGGTGTCGACGGCCACGTCCACCACCCGTACCTCTGCACCCGCGATGCCGGCCAGCGCGTTGATCGCCGCCCCGCCCGTCGCGAAATTGGCCACCATCTGCCCGGTGACCTCCGGGGGATAGGCCGACACCCCCGCCGCGGCGACCCCGTGGTCGCCGGCGAAGACGACCACGCGTGCCCGCTGGAACTGCCGGGCCGGGCACACACCCTGACACGACGCCACCCACACCGACAGATCTTCGAGCCGCCCGAGGGCTCCGAGCGGTTTGGTCAGGACGGCCTGACGTGCCCGGGCCGCCGCCGCCGCGTCCGCGTCCGGCGGAGTCACCGGCAAGAAGTTCATACGCCATCCTTCAAAGTGATCGGCTGCCCGGCGACGACCAATACGACGCGGTCGCACGCCGCCGCCAGACGCTGGTTGAGCGTTCCGAGTTCGTCGGCGAACCGCCGGCCCGCCGCGGAGGCAGGCACAACCGTCAGGCCGACCTCGGGACTGACAAGGGCCAGCGGAGACCGAAACCCGCCGACGGCGTCCACCAACTCGTCGACGTCGACCCCGACGGCCGCGCCCGACCAGGCGCCGCGGCGGTCCATCACCGATGTGAGCCATCCGCCCACGTCGTCGACCAGCGTTGCCGTCGTGGGGTCGCTGCGCAGCCGATCGGCGACGTCACCCGTCTCGACCGTGTACCAGTGCGCGGGGCGGCGGCGCCGGTGCGCCTCGACTCGCGCGGTCCAGTCGGCGTCGGCGCCGACTGGACCGCGGGATCCGGTGGCCACATAACTCACCGGTTGCCCGCTGCCCGCGAGTTGGGTGATCGCGTCTTCGGCCCACCGCGATTTGCCCGATCGGATACCACCGAGCACCAGCACTCGCACGCTGTGACCGGGCTACGTCAGGCGACTTTGGCGCCGCGCTGGACCTGCGGTCGCGGCGCGCGCATCCGGCGCAGCTGCGACGCGCGGCTGGCGGCGTAGAAGCCCAGCTTCCAACCGGACTCCGTGTTGTTCGGGAACTTCTCGTCGACCGCGCGGTTGACCTTGCGGCCCAGGAAGAAGCCGTCGATGACCATGATCGCGACCAGCACCAGCATCGCCGGCGACAACAGCCGCTGCACTTCGACCGACGGCACCGCCAGCATGATGAAGATCAAGCCGAGCGCGGCGGGCATGAACAAGCCGAGAATGTTGCGCCGCGAGTCGACCATGTCGCGGGCGAACCGGCGCACCGGCCCCTTGTCGCGCGGCAGCAGGTAGGCGTCCTCGCCGGCCATCATCCGCTCGCGACGGTCGGACATGTTGGCCCGCCGTTCGGCTTTTTCGGCCTTGCGTTCATCCCTGCTGAGTTTCGGGCCGCGCAGCTCCTTGCGGCGCCGGCGGGCTTCCCCGGACGTCATCGGGGCCGGGGCGATCGGGCCGCGCTTGCGGGTGGCCTCACTGCGTTTGGGCGTCGGCCTGCCCTTGGGCGCGGTGCCGGCTTCGCGTGCCGCGATCTCCTGGCCCGAATCGGTCTGAGCGGACGCGCCGGAACCCGAGTCCTCAGAGTCGGAATTGTCCTTCTTTCGGCCCAGGAGATTCACACCTGCCAGGTTACTTTCCCCGTGCCGCGCGCAGGCACGGACCTCCGATCCCGTGCGCGCGATGTCGCCAGCGGCCGGAAATCGGGGAATACTGGCATGACAAGGTACCGTTGACCGTGTGGGTTTCACCCTTGCCGGGTGCGCCCGCCCACGTACCGCATGAGGGAGACGGAATGACTGTTCAGGACGAGTCCGCCACCAGCACCAGCACCGCAAGTCACGGCGTCACCCTGTCCGACGCCGCGGCCACCAAGGCCAAGGCGCTGTTGGACCAGGAGGGCCGCGACGACCTGGCGCTGCGCATCGCCGTTCAGCCGGGTGGTTGTGCGGGCCTGCGTTACAACCTCTTCTTCGACGATCGTGTCCTCGACGGTGACCTCACCGTGGAGTTCGGCGGCGTGTCGCTGACGGTCGACCGGATGAGCGCCCCCTACGTACAGGGTGCGACCATCGACTTCGTCGACACCATCGAGAAGCAGGGCTTCACCATCGACAACCCCAACGCCACCGGTTCGTGCGCCTGCGGCGACTCCTTCAACTGACGTAGCGCTTCAACTGAGGTGGCGCGCGGTCAGAACTGGCCGCTGCGCAGCAGGTAGGAGCACACCAGCACGTCCTGGTTGGGGGCGCTGCCCTGGATGAGGATCTCGGCGACGCCCTGTTCTTCGTCGTTCGGCGGTGCCTGCCCGCGGGTCGAACCGCCCGCGGGAGCCACCCGCATGGTGAAAAGCACCCGAGCCTGGTTGGACGACAGCGGAACGATCTTGTCGATCGAGGTCACTTCGGCGCGGCTGAACTGCTTGCGGAACGCGTCACCGGTGAGCCGAGCCAACGCCAGATCCGACCGGCGTTCCTTGATGTCGTCGTAGAGCCCGCATAGCGCGTTGCGTGCGATGGTCTCGTTGTCGCCGTTCGACAGCGCATCCAGATACCCCTGCACCGCTGTGCGGGCCGCCTCGTCGGAGAGCGGGCCGGACGCCGTCCGCGCCGAACCGTCGCGGGAGGTCAGGACGACGGCCGTGATGACGCCGGCCACGGCGGCGACCGCCACCAACGCACCGACGATCGCCGGCCAGCGCCGCCGCTTCGGATACTGCACCGGCGGTGGGAGCATGCCCGGATACGCCGACGCCGGATCGTCCGGATAGGGCTGCGGCGCACCCTGCGCGACCGGGGGCGGCGGAAACTGATGCTGGGGAAAGTGTTCCGGGTACGGGTATGGACCAGCCATAGAAAAATATCGCTCCCCGGACGTGGTGGGACGGTCTGCCTGTCTACAGTGACCGGACGGGCACTTGTAGGCAGGGTAGCGCAGACCGCAGCACGTCAACGGGAGCGAAGACCCGGGTAGTCTTATATAGACAGGTTAATGAAATGAAGGGTGACGGTTCGTGACCATTGCGGTGACCGGCTCGATCGCGACAGACCATCTGATGCGGTTTCCCGGTCGGTTCTCCGAACAACTCCTGGCCGATCACCTGCACAAGGTGTCGTTGAGTTTCCTCGTCGACGACCTGGTCGTGCACCGCGGCGGCGTCGCGGGCAACATGGCCTTCGCCATCGGCATACTCGGTGGCGACGTCGCCCTCGTCGGTGCCGCGGGCCGCGACTTCGCCGACTACCGCGCCTGGCTGGAAGCGGCGGGGGTCGACTGCGCAAGTGTGCTGATCTCCGACACCGCCTACACCGCCCGGTTCGTCTGCACAACCGACCTGGAAATGGCGCAGATCGCGTCGTTCTACCCCGGCGCGATGTCGCAGGCGCGGGAGATCTCCCTTGCCGAGGTCGTATCGCGGATCGGCACACCGGAATTGGTGATCGTCGGCGCGAACGATCCCGAGGCGATGTTCCTGCACACCGAGGAGTGCCGCACTCTTGGCCTGCCCTTCGCGGCCGATCCGTCCCAACAGCTCGCGAGGCTTTCGGGCGAGGAGATCCGCAAGCTGATCAACGGGGCCGGCTACCTGTTCACCAACGACTACGAATGGGATCTGCTGCTCGCCAAGAGCGGCTGGAGTGAGGCGCAGGTGATGAGCCAGATCGGCCTGCGCGTGACCACGCTTGGGGCCAAGGGTGTGGACGTCGTCGGCTCGGACGGCACGTTCGTGCACGTCGGCGTTGTCCCCGAGAAACACCGCGACGACCCCACGGGGATCGGCGACGCGTTCCGGGCCGGCTTCCTGACCGGCCGAAGCGCCGGTTTGAGTCTGGAGCGTTCGGCACAGCTGGCGTCCCTGGTGGCAGTGCTGGTGCTGGAGGCCCCGGGCCCGCAGGAGTGGACGTGGGATCGGCAGGACGCGGTGGCGCGGCTGTCGGACGCCTACGGCACCGAGGCGGGGGAGGAGATCGCGGGCGCGCTCGGCGCAGGCGCGCGCTGAGCCCTCACAACTGGACGGGGTATTGCGGCTCGCTGATCTGCGGGTGGACGCTGTTCTCGACGAAGATCGCGTACCAGAGCATGAAGATCAGCACCGTCCACAGCCGTCTGCTGTGATCGGCCGATCCGTTGCGATGTTCGTCGAGCATGGCGCGGACCGCCGCGATGTCGACCAGCTCACCGGCCTGCGACGCGTCGACCATGCCGTAGGCCCAGTCCAGCAGTTCGCCCGCACGCAGCCAATGCCGGATCGGCACCGGGAATCCCAGTTTCGGCCGATTGAGCACATGGGCGGGAACGATCGGCTCCAGCGCCCGCCGCAACGCGAACTTCGTCGTGGCCCGCGTGATCTTCTGATCGAACGGCAACCGTGAGGCGACCGCGAACACCTCCGGATCGAGGAAAGGCACCCGCAGTTCCAGCGAGTTGGCCATCGTCATCTTGTCGGCCTTGACCAGGATGTCGCCACGCAGCCAGGTGAACAGGTCGATGTGCTGCATCCGCGCGACCGGATCCCAGCCCTGCGACTGGGCGTACACGGGCGCCGTGACGTCGATGTGCGTCCAGTCCGGGCGGAAGCCGCTCAGCACCGACCGCAATTGCGCATCGGAGAAACTGCGGGCGTTGCCGTAGTAACGCTCCTCGAGCGTGAGCGACCCGCGGTGCAGCAGGCTCTTACCGCGCAACCCCTCCGGCAGGGGCGCCGAGACCTTTCCGATGGACTTGCGCAGCCGCGGCGGCAGATAGTCGAACGGCCGCAGCGACAAGGGTTCGCGATAGATCGTGTAGCCGCCGAACAGCTCGTCGGCGCCCTCCCCGGACAACACCACCTTGACGTATTTGCGGGCCTCGCGGGCGATGAAGAACAGCGGCACCAGCGCCGGGTCGGCGACGGGTTCGTCCAGGTACCAGACGATCTCGGGCAGTGCGGCGACGAACTCGGCCTGGCTGACCACTTTGGTGACGTGCCTGGCGCCGATCGCCTCCGCCGACGCGACCGCCACGTCGACCTCGGAGAAGCCCTCGCGTTCGAAACCGGTGGTGAAGGTGATGAGCCGCGGGTTGTGACGCATGGCCAGCGCGGCGATGGCGGTGGAGTCGATACCCCCCGACAGGAACGCGCCGACGGTGACGTCGGCACGCATGTGTTTGGCGACCGAATCTTCCAGCACGGCGGTGATCTCGTCGTAGCGCGCCTGCTCCCCGCCCGCGGCGAAGGGGGTGGCGGTGAAACGCGGCACGAAATACCGCGTCACCTCGACGGGCAGGCCCGGCCGGATACGCGCATAGCTGCCCGACTCCAGCCTGCGCACACCGCGGTGCAAAGTCTCGGGTTCGGGAACGTACTGCAGCACCGTGTAGTGCTGTACGGCCCGCTCATCGATCTCCAGGTCCAACTCGAGATCCTGGGCCAGATCCAGCAGGCACTTCTTCTCACTGCCCACCGCGGTCCCACCCGGACCCGTGGCCATGAACAGCGGTTTGATGCCGAACGGATCGCGCGCGCAGAACAGCTCGCCCTCGACGGTGTCCCACAGCGCGAACGCGAACATTCCGCGCAGCCGGGTCAGCGCCGCGGTGCCCCAATGGTGGAAGGCCGCGACGATCGCCTCGCCGTCGCCGTCGGTGGCGAATACCGCGCCGTGCTCGGCCGACAGTTCGGCGCGCAACTCGAGGTAGTTGTAGATCTCGCCGTTGAACACCAGCACGTAACGCTCCGGCGACTCCGGCGGTCCCCAGCGCAGCGGCTGATGGCTGTGCGCGATGTCGATGATCGACAGGCGGTTGAAGCCGAGCACCACACGATCGTCGGACCAGGTGCCCGGTTCGTCGGGCCCGCGGTGGCGCATCAGGTGCGATGCACCGGCCACGGCCTCGACGAGGCCGTCGGTGACGGACCGGGCCGGATCACACACCAGGGCAAGCAGTCCGCACATCGTCGGTAAGTATGCCCGACCGGCCCGGCGCGGACCGGCCACGCCCGGGTGGCGGGCCGGATCCGAGCCGTGAACAGGACTTTGCGACCGCTGCGACACCGATATGGCGGGTGTGTCGAGCTTGGTATGAGGGGGTGGTCTACGCTGCGTAGTATTCGATTCGCGAATTGTTCCAGCGCGATGAGATTCATTGCCTTTTAATGCGTGCGAGCAGGACCTGACACAGGAGGCGCCAACGTGAAGACCCGCCGTTCCCGTCGGCTTCGGGTGCTGGCTCTGGCGGTCACCCTGGGCGCCCTGGCGGTGACGCTGTCCGGCTGTAGCTGGTCGGATGTGCTCGGCCTGGGCTGGCCCAAGGGCATCACGCCGGAAGCCCACCTCAACCGTGAGCTGTGGGTCGGATCGGTGATCGCCTCGCTGGTGGTGGGTGTGATCGTGTGGGGTCTGACGTTCTGGACGGCGGCCTTCCACCGCAAGAAGGCCACCGACACCGAACTGCCCCGCCAGTTCGGCTACAACATGCCCCTCGAGCTGGTGCTCACGGTGGTGCCGTTCCTCATCATCTCGGTGCTCTTCTACTTCACCGTGGTCGTTCAGGAGCGGATGCTGCACAAGGATCCCAACCCTGAGGTCGTCATCGACGTCACCGCATTCCAGTGGAACTGGAAGTTCGGGTACCAGAAGATCGATTTCGCCGACGGGACCCTGACCTACGACGGCGTGGACAACGAGCGCAAAGAGGCGATGGTCTCCAAGCCCGAGGGTGTCGACGAGCACGGCGAGGAGCGCGTCGGGGCGATCGCCGGTATCAACCCCGAGGACAAGTCGTACCTGAACTTCGACAAGGTCGAGACCCTGGGCACCAGCTCGGAGATTCCGGTGCTCGTCCTGCCGATGGGCAAGCGCATCGAATTCCAGCTGGCCGCCGCGGACGTCATCCACGGTTTCTGGGTGCCCGAATTCCTGTTCAAACGGGACGTGCTGCCCAACCCGAAGGAAAACAACTCCGACAACATCTTCCAGGTCAGCGAGATCATGCAGACCGGAGCCTTCGTCGGCCGCTGCACCGAGATGTGCGGCACCTACCACTCGATGATGAACTTCGAGGTCCGGGTGGTCGAGCCGAACGACTTCAAGGCCTACCTGGAGGCGCGTATCGACGGCGCGACCAACGCCGAGGCGCTGCAGGCCATCAACCAGCCGCCGCTGGCCGAGACCACCTATCCGTTCGAAACCCGTCGTGGTGAGCAGGCTCCTCAGCCTGTGGCGAGCAAGTAGGGACATCCATGCACATCGAAGCCAGGTTGTTCGAATTCCTCACCGCGTTCTTCGTGTTGTCGGCGATCGTCTACGGAACGCTGACCGCGATGTTCGCCACCGGCGGCGTCGAATGGGCGGGTACCACCGCTCTGGTGATGACCGCCGGCCTGACGTTGCTGGCAGGCACTTTCTTCCGGTTCGTGGCACGCCGCCTGGACACCCGCCCCGAGGACTACGAGGACGCGGAGATCGCCGACGGTGCCGGTGAACTCGGCTTCTACCCGCCGCACAGCTGGTGGCCGATCCTGATCTCGCTCTCGTTCTCCACCGCGGCGGTGGGCGGTGCGCTGTGGCTACCGTGGCTGCTCGTCGCCGGCATCGTGTTCGTGCTCGCCTCGGCGGCTGGATTGGTCTTCGAGTACTACATCGGCCCCGAGAAGCACTGACCCTCGGCACACCGAGCGCCGGACGCCGGCGCACGGCCCCGCTAGGTCACAATCGGGGAGTGAGTTGGCACACCACCCGCGCTGCGCGATCCGCCCGCGCGCACTCGTTGGGTAGGGTTGCCGGGGCGAGGTCAGCTGCACCACGGTCAGCACCCCGCCCGCGCCGGTGCAGAAGTCGAGAAGGATAGGCGTAGATGAGCGGGCCGAATCCCCCAGGGCCGGACTCTCCGGGATCAGACGACGACGAACGCGAGCCGGGAAAACACGCCGCGCCGGACGAACCGACCCAGCAGATCGCCGACGACGAGCCGGCGCCGGCCACCGGTGAGACGGATTTCCTGTCCCAGGCCTATTCCGCGCCCGAGTCCGAGCATTTCACCAGCGGCCCCTACATCCCCGCCGACCCCGCCCTGTACGACTACGACAGCTACGACCCCGACGCGGAACTCGCCGAACACCAGGCACCGCCGCGCTGGCCGTGGGTGGTCGGCATCACGGCGATCATCGCCGCGATCTCATTGGTGGTGTCGGTGTCGTTGCTCGTGACGGGCACGGGCAGTGACAACCTCGCGACGCCGGGGACCACCACCTCACCGCCGCCGCCGGTCCAGGACGAGATCACCACGACCACACCGCCCCCGCCGCCACCGCCGACGGAAGAGCCCCCGCCGCCGCCACCGCCTCCACCGCCTCCGCCGGAGACGGTGACGGTGACGCAGGAACCACCTCCGCCTCCGCCGCCACCGCCGCCGACCGAGGCTCCACCCCCCGCCCCGACGACGACGGAGCCCCCGGTGACAACGACAACGGCCCCGGCGGCCCCCCGGCAGGTCACCTATTCGGTGACCGGCACGAAGGCGCCCGGTGACATCATCACCATCACATTCGTGGAGCCCTCCGGGCGCCGACGCACGCTCCGCAACGTCTACATTCCGTGGTCGTTCACCGTGACGCCGATCTCGCAGTCCGACGTCGGCTCGGTCGAGGCGTCCAGTCTCTTTCTGGTGAGCAAACTCAACTGTTCGATCACGGCGAGCGACGGCACGGTGTTGTCGTCTAACACCGGCAACTCCGCACAGACCAGCTGCTGATGCCGTACGACACCGACGCCGCGGGACATACGCGGACGAACCCAGGTTCAGTGCCCGGCCGGCTGGATGATCTGGACCGGGTCGACCGGATCCTGCTCGGCGCCTGCGCGGCCCTCTGGCTGGCGGCGTTGGGCGCGGGCGTCGCAGCCACCGTGTCGTTGGTGGAGTTGGGTCGTGGCCAGCCGCGCACGGCGGAGGCTACGGACACCCCGTGGCTGCTGTACACGGTCATCGGCGTCTCCGCGGTCGTCATCATCGGCGCCATCCCGCTGCTCCTGCGGGCCCGCCGTACCGCATTCACCGAGCAACAGCCGCCCGCCAAGCCCACCGAACCGCCGGCCCGTTCCGGCGATGCGCCGACCGAGAAGTTGCGCATCGCACCGACCGGTCCCGCTCCAGTGCCCCCGCGCCGGGCCTCCGCCGTCCGCGACGCCGAGCGGGCGGGCCCGCACGCCGAGGCCGTCGACCAGGTGTGGTTCCGCTGCGCGGTGGTGATCGGCTGTGCGATGGGCGCGGGCCTGGTGGCGGCCGGCGTCGCCACCTACCTCATGGCGGTGGACCAGCAGATCGCCGCCTGGTCGGTGTTCGGTGTCTCGGCGCTTGTCACGGTCGGCATGCCCGCCATCCCGTGGTTCTATTTGCGTCAGCTGCGCACTGTGCTGCGCGGTGGCGAATCCGCCTGACGGGTGCCCGTCAGGCGGGGTGGGGGAGTGGTGGCCCCACGGGTTGGTCCGGCGTGATCGCTCCGGCCGTGTTCGGGCCGACCCCTCGCGGCCCGAGGTCGAGTCCACGCGCGTGTGCGGGCGCTGACCGCCCCATCCGGATCTTTCTCAGCGGCACCGAATCCCACGGCGCACATCCCGGCGATCCGGACCATGGGGGCGTGCTCGTGTGATCGTCGATCCGACACGAATGTCCCAAACGAAAACGACCGGCGCGCACGGTGATCCGTGCGCGCCGGTCGTGTTCGGCTGCGATCAGTGATGCCCGTTGGTGGTTTCCCCGTTGGACGAACTGTTGCGGTCCTGGTGCTCCCGCAGTGCGGTGAGCGCCTTGTGCTCGGCGGCGTGGGCCGCTTCGACCAGCGCGTCGTTCTCGACGAGCGGATCGGCCTTGAGGAAGCTGCCGGTACCCGGAGCGCCCGCCGATCCGAGTTTGTTCATCCGCTTGGGCAGCGCTGCGCCCTGGTACTCCAGCGGGATGGGGTGACCGTGATCGTCGACCGGTCCCAGCGGCTGGTGCAACTCGATGTAGGCACCGTGGGGCAGGCGCTTGATGATGCCCGTCTCGATGCCGTGCTCGAGCACCGCGCGGTCGCTGCGCTGCAGGCCGACAGCCCAGCGGTAGGCGATGTAGTAGACGATCGCGGGCAGCACCACCATGCCGATACGGCCGATCCACGTGGTCGCATTGAGCGAGATGTGGAACTTCAGCGCAATGATGTCATTCATCGCGGCCAGCGTCAGGATCATGTAGAACGAGATCGCCGCGGCGCCCACCGCCGTGCGGACCGGAACGTCCCGGGGCCGCTGCAGCAGGTTGTGGTGTGCGTCGTCGCCGGTGAACTTCTTCTCGATCCACGGCCAGGCGATGAGCAGACCGAAGATCACGCCCATGATCAGCGCCACCCAGAACGCGGCCGGAACGGTGTAGCGGCCGAACGGGTAGAGCTCCCATGCCGGGAAGATACGGGCCAGGCCTTCCGTCCACATCATGTAGAAGTCGGGCTGGCTGCCCGCCGACACCTGGGATGGTTTGTACGGACCCAACGTCCAGATCGGGTTGATCGTCAACAACCCGCCCATCAGGCCCAGGATGCCCACCGTCACCGCGAAGAACGCGCCCGACTTGATCGCGAACACCGGCATCACGCGCACGCCGACGACGTTGGTCTCGGTGCGTCCGGGGCCGGGGAACTGGGTGTGCTTCTGGAACCACACCAGCGCCAGGTGCACACCGATGAGCGCCAGGATGATGCCCGGGATCAACAGGATGTGCAGGGCATACAAGCGGGGGATCAGGATCTCGCCGGGGAAGTCCCCGCCGAACAGGGCCCAGTGCATCCACGTGCCGATCACCGGGATGCTCAAAGTGATCGACGACAGCGCGGCGCGCAGGCCGATACCCGAGAGCAGGTCGTCGGGCAGCGAGTAGCCGAAGTAGCCCTCGAACATCGCCAGGATCAGCAGCAGCGAACCGATCACCCAGTTCGCTTCACGCGGCCGGCGGAACGCGCCGGTGAAGAAGATCCGGGCGAGGTGGACCATGATCGCCGCGGCGAACATCAGTGCCGCCCAGTGGTGCACCTGCCGCACGAACAGCCCGCCGCGGACCTCGAAGCTGATGTCGAGTGCCGTCTCGTAGGCCCGGGACATACCCACGCCGCGCAGCGGCTGGTACACACCGTCGTAGGTCACGTGCGCCATCGACGGGTCGAAGAACAGGGTCAGGTAGACGCCGGTGATCAGCAGCACGATGAAGCTGTACAAGGCGATCTCACCCAGCAGGAACGACCAGTGGGTGGGGAACACCTTGTTGAGCTGACGTCGCACCGCAGCCGACGGGTGATAGCGCGAATCGATCGCTTCACCTTGTTTAGCCAGGGTCTCAGCCGTTTTCGGACTCATGAGCGCCGCTCCCAGAATGCGGGTCCGACGGGTTCGATGAAGTCGCCGTTGGCGACCAGATACCCGTCCTGGTCAATGGTGATGGGCAGCTGCGCCAACGCTCGGGCAGCCGGGCCGAATATCGGTTTGGCGAAATGCAGGGCGTCGAATTGCGACTGGTGGCACGGGCACAGGATGCGGTAGGACTGCTGCTCGTACAGCGACGAGGGGCAGCCCAGGTGCGAGCACACCTTCGTGTAGGCGAACAACTCGCCGAAGTTGAAGCTCTCCTGGCCTTTTCGCTTGACCACCTTGGGCATGTCAGCCGGTTTGATGCGGATCAGCATGACCGGGTTGCGCACGCCCATGTGGATGTCGAACAGGTGGTGCGACGATTCGACGGTGGTGCCGTCGCCGTCGGATTCGCGCCACGGGAACACGGTCTCCATACCGCCGGCGTCGATGTCCTCCGGGCGCATCTTGACGAACTGCGCGCCCGAGGTGTTGCCGGTGGCGCGGGCGAGGAAGATGGTCTCGCCGACGAACCGCGGCGTCCACCCCGAGGTCCACAGCACCGCTTCCTTGCCATTGGCGGTGGGCACCACGGGTTTCCACGGGTTCTTGATCAGACCGCCGATGAAGGCGACCAGGGTGCCGAGGCCGAACGCGCCGAGGCCGACGCCCAGCGACAACCCGATCAGCTTGCGCCGCCGCAGCGTCGAACCCTCCAACGCGTCGGTCAGGTTGGCCGCCACGGTCTTTCGGTCCAGCTCGGAGGACCGGCCGTCGTGGCGGTCCTGGATCGAGATCTCCTCGGGGATGAATTTCTTCTGGAACAGCACCGCGCCGATACCGATCGACAGGATCGACAGCCCGAACGTCAGGCCGTACAGCGGGGTGGCCAGCGTGTAGAGGAGTTCACCCTCTGACCCGTACGGCTTGTACTCCCAGGGCCAGAACAGGAACACCAGCAGCAGCGCCAGGCCCGAAAAGCCGCCGAAGAAAAGCCAATAGGCGACGGTGCGTTCGGCGCGCTTCTCGGCCCGCGTGCCGTGCACCGGCCACCGCGGCTCCTTGAAGACGGTCTCGACGCCGTCGATCTTGCCGCCGAGCTCGACGAGCTCCTCGCGCGACATCTCAGCGAGCTGCGCATCGGTGAGTTCGTTGGGTTTCCTGTCGTCGCTCATGCGCGATCCGCCTTCGCTCCTCGCTGCTCGCTCACGCCCGCGCCCCGATCCAGAGCGCCGCGCCGATGACCGCCACCATGCCGATGATCCACATCGCCATACCTTCAGGCGCAGGACCGAAACCGCCGAGCCCATACCCGGCGGGGCTGGGTGTCTGGGCAGCTTCCCGGACGTAGGCGACGATGTCGCGCTTCTCCTCGGGGGTCAGCTGCCGGTCGGAGAATTTGGGCATGTTCTGCGGACCGGTCAGCATCGCGGTGTAGATCTGCTGCGGGTTGACCTCGCCCAGGTCGGGCGCGTACTTGCCGGAGGACAGGGCGCCGCCCTTGCCGGTGAAGTTGTGGCAGGACGCGCAGTTAAGACGGAACAGGTCACCGCCGCGCGCGACGTCGTTGCCGAGCAGCGATTCCTGGGCGATGCTGCCGTCCGCGTCACGGACCACCATCGGTCCGCCGCCGTTGGCCTGCACGTAGGCCCCGAGCGCGTCGATCTGCGCCTCGTCGAAGTTCACCGGTTTGGAGGGGGCCTGCGCACCCAGGCTCATCGCCGGCATCCGGCCGGTCGACACCTGGAAGTAGACAGCCGCCTCGCCGACGCCGATCAGGCTGGGCCCACGGTCGGCGACACCCTGCAGGTTCACACCGTGGCAGGTCACGCACGAGGTGTCGAACAGCTGCTTGCCGGTGCGCAGCAGCGCCGACTGCGATTCGTCGGCGACCGCGACCTGCGGTGCGGGTGTCAGGGTGGCCGCGATACCGCCGGCCGCGGCCAGCCCGAACAGCAACAGGAGTGCTGCGGACAGACGCCTTCGCAACCGACGGCGGGACTTGCTGGTCATCGAACCCCTTCTCATCGGCAGAGAATGTTCCGAACTCATCGAACGAAGTAAATCGTGGCGAATAGCGCGATCCAGACGATGTCGACGAAATGCCAGTAATACGAAACGACGATCGCCGCGGTGGCCTGTGCCGGGGTGAACTTACTCATCTTCGTGCGGGCCAGCAGGAAGATGAAGGCAATAAGGCCGCCGATCACGTGCAGGCCATGAAATCCGGTGGCCAGATAGAAGACCGACCCGTAGGCGCTACTGGAGATCGTGGTGCCCTCGTGCACCAGCATCCAGTACTCGTAGCCCTGTCCGAGGACGAAGAACAGGCCCATCAGGAAGGTGACGACGTACCAGCGTCGCAGCCCGAACACGTCGCCACGTTCGGCGGCGAACACACCCATCTGGCAGGTGAACGACGACGCGATGAGCACCAGCGTCACGGGCACGGCCTGATAGAGGTTCAGGTGAGTGGGGGCGGGCGGCCAGTCGCCACCGGCCTGGGCGCGCGCGGTGAAGTACATCGCGAAGAGCCCAGCAAAGAACATCAACTCGCTGGAAAGCCACACGATGGTGCCGACACTGACCATGTTCGGTCTGTTCAGCGAATGTACGCGCGACGTGATGGCAGTTCCGGATGTACCTACAGCGCTCGTCACACCAAGAAGTATGACGCTTTGTAGTTGTCGAACTCCACCCGGGGCACAATTTCGGGCGTTTCGCCCGCACGCGGCGTTCGGTTGCCTTGGGAAGTTCCCGGCCGACGTGGGAATATCGGCGCGTGACTGCCACCGCATGGCCCCAGGTACTTGCCCGCCTTGTCAATTCGCAACCGCTGGCCCCGGGCGAGGCGGCATGGGCCATGGACCAGATCATGACCGGCGCGGCCACCCCGGCGCAGATCGCGGCGTTCGGCGTGGCGATGAAGATGAAGACGCCGACCTCCGGTGAGGTCACCGAACTCGCCGACATCATGATCAAGCACGCGCGGCGGGTGCCGACCAACAAGATCGGCACCGACACCGTCGACGTGGTCGGCACGGGCGGCGACGGGGCGAACACCGTCAACCTGTCCACGATGGCCGCGATCGTGGTGGCCGCCTGCGGGGTGCCGGTGGTCAAACACGGCAACCGCGCGGCATCGTCACTGTCCGGCGGCGCCGACACGCTCGAGGCGCTGGGTGTGCGGATCGACCTCGGACCCGACGACGTGGCCCGCAGCGTCGCCGAGGTCGGTATCGGGTTCGCGTTCGCGCCGCAGTTCCACCCGTCTTACCGGCACGCCTCGGTGGTGCGCCGTGAGATCGGGGTACCGACCGTGTTCAACCTGCTCGGCCCGCTGACCAACCCGGCCACCCCCCGAGCCGGGCTGATCGGCTGTGCCTGGCCCGATCTGGCCGAGGTGATGGCCGGGGTGTTCGCCTCCCGGCGGTCCAGCGTGCTGGTGGTGCACGGCGACGACGGCCTGGATGAGCTGACGACCACCACGACCAGCGTCATCTGGCGGGTGCAGGCGGGTACGGTCGACCGGCTCACCTTCGACCCGGCGGCGTTCGGGTTCAAACGGGCCGAACTGAGCGAACTGGTCGGTGGTGACGCCGAAGCCAACGCCGCCGCCGCCCGCGCCGTGCTGGCCGGGGCCAAAGGCCCGGTTCGCGATGCGGTGGTGCTCAACGCCGCCGGCGCGCTGGTCGCTCACGCCGGCCTAGCCAGCGACGCCAAATGGGTGCCCGCGTGGGAGGCGGGTCTGGCCCGCGCTGCCGAAGCGCTCGACTCCGGGGCCGCCGAACACCTGCTCGCGCGTTGGGTGCGGTTCACGCAGAGCATCTGACACGCTGTCCGCGCCGAGATCCTGCTCGGCCGCCAGGCGTGCGGACCGCGCCGCGGCGGCCCAGGCGGCGAAGCGCCCGGCGCCCGCCAGCGGTGACGTCCAGCCCGCGTCCGCGTCGGCACCCGCGCGCACGATCCGTACGCCCGGCCCGACCAGCCACCGCGCGACGAGCCCGGTCTCCTCGACGAGCGCACCGCCCAGCGGCCCGGAGTCGGGCAGCACCGATTCCGCCGCCGCGCACAACGCGTCCACCACCGGCATCGGCGGCACTCCCCGCCGGGCCCGGCCCGCGGCCGCGAGCCGTCCATGACGCACCACCGCCAGATCCCAGCCACCGTTGCCGTCCGGGCGCGCGGCGATCAGCTCGGGCAGCACGGCCAGTGCGCGCAGGCGCTGACCACGCCACAACGAGTCGATCGCCGCCGCGGCATGATCGCGCAGCCGCGCGGCGGTTTCGTAGCGGTGCAGACCCGCCAGCCGTTCGATCTCGGCCAGTGCCGCGGTGAGCGGGGCGCATGCGCGTCCGTCGATGACATCGCGGGCCCGGGACGCGGAGCCCGCGTACGCCGCGGCGTCGACGCCGCGGTCGGCGGGGCAGGGCGACAGCTCACGTTCCGGGCAGGCGGGTCCGTGCGTGGCCGAACGGGACAGTCGCGTGGTGCACGTCCGCACCCCGATGAACCGGGCCAGCAGCCCGGCGGCGTTCGCGGCGTCCGCCCGCAACCGGAACGGCCCGATGTACCCCGACCGCGGCACCCGCACCACGGGGTCTGATTGTGGCGCCCGCACCACGGAAAACCGCGGGAACGGTTCGTCCGTCAGCACCACCCACCACCACCGGTGCGGGAATTTGGAGCGCCGGTTGTACGGCGGGGCGTGGGCGGCGAGCAGACGCAGCTCGCGCACCCCGGCCTCCAGCTCGTGCGAACACTCGACGTGGTCGACCGCGGTGGCCAGTGAGGCCATCTCCTTCATCCGGGACCGGGGGTCGGCGCCGGTGAAGTACTGGCGCACCCGGCGCCGCAGGTCCACCGCGGTGCCCACATAGAGCACCTCACCGGCCGGTCCGCGGAACAGGTACACGCCGGGCCGGTGGGGCAGCCCGTCGGCGAGGACGCGGTTGCGCCGCTGTGCGGGAGTCACGTCGGGCAGGTACGCGCGCAGGTCGGCGTAGCTGTGCACACCCTGGTTGCCGACTCGCTCGATCAGCCGGTGCAGGACGTCAACGGTGGCGCGGGCATCGTCGAGTGCGCGGTGGGTCGGGGTGGTCGTGGTGCCGAACAGCCGTGCCAGCGCACCCAGCCGCACGCTGGGCGCCTCGTCGCGGGTGAGGACCCGGCGGGCCAGGCGCACGGTGCAGAGCACCTGCGGGCGGGGCCAGCCGAGCCGGCAGCGTTCGGCGGCGGCGCGCAAGAAGCCGATGTCGAAACCGGCGTTGTGCGCCACCAGGACCGCGCCCCGGGAGAACTCGAGGAATGCGGGCAGCACCGACTCGATCCTCGGGGCGTCGCACACCATGGCTGACGTGATGCCGGTCAGTGCGACGATCTGGGGCGGGATGGCGCGCCCGGGATCCACCAGCGTGGCCAGCTCTCCGAGCACTTCGCCGCCGCGGACCTTCACCGCCCCGATCTCGGTGATGGCGTCGTGGTTCTCACCGGTGGCGCGGCCCCCGGTGGTCTCCAGATCGACGACGACGAAGGTGGTCTCCCGCAGCGACAGCCCGGCGACGTCGAACGCCGCCATCTCCATGTCCTCGAAGCTCAGCTGGCCCATGATGCGTTGACGGTAGGAAATCGCACCGACATATCTCCGGCGCTCGCTCACCCGGGCGTGTCGGTGGGCCCGGTTACCGTGCGGGCACCACTGAGGAGAGGACGAGCGGATGGCATACAAGGCGCCAGGCGGGAAGGACCCGGATACCGGCACGGTGGTCATCGACTGCGACGACTGCGCCGTGCGCGGGCCGGGATGTGAGGATTGTGTTGTCAGCGTGTTGCTCGGCGTGCCGGAAACATTGCTCGACGACGAGCGCAAGGCACTGGAAGTGCTCGCCGACGTGGGGTTGGCGCCGCGGCTGCGGCTGGTCCCGATTCGCCGGCTCGGTAGCTCGGGCGTGGCATGACGACACGCGGCCATCCGCACGGTGAGAAACATTCCCGCGGGGCTGTTAAATTTGCGTCTCCTGTTGGACAAGCCCGATGCCGTTTCGTAACCTATCTGAGACCTAATAGAGTTCGAGGCGGCACGGTTACGCCAGTTGTAAGGACGCACCATCTTGAGGCTCGAGCGCGCGCACCGGACGAAACGTTTGTCTAGACGACCTGTCATAGGTGTGTTATTGGGTCTAACGATCTTCTCGGGCGCGCTGGCCACCGCGGTGCATGCGGACCCGGCCGAGGATGCGCTGGCAAAGCTCAACGAGCTGTCGCGCCAAGCCGAGCAGACCACGGAGGCAATGCACTCGGCGCAGCTCGACCTCGACGACAAGCTGGCCGCACAGCAGACCGCCGACACCAAACACGCTGCCGATATCGCGACCGTGGACACCGCCAAGACGCAATTGGCAACATTCCAGACGTCGGTCAACAAGATCGCCGCGGCGCAGTACATGGGCGGGCGCACCGACGGTGTCGACGCCATCCTCACGGCGTCCTCGCCTCAGCAGCTCATCGACCAACTCGCCGTGCAGCGCGTCATGGCCACCGAGATGTCCACGCAGATGAGCAACTTCCGCACCGCCGCCCAGCAGGCCGGCCTGGCCGAGCAGGCTTCCGCGAAGTCCGCCGCCGACGCCAAGACCGCCGCCGAGCAGGCCGCCGCCGTCCGCGCCGACCTGCAATCCAAACAAAGCCAGCTACAGGTGCAGATCGCCGTGGTGAAGTCGCAGTACCTGGCGCTCACACCCGGCCAGCGGGAGGCCCTCGCGGTCGCGCCGCCCGCCCCGCCGGCACCCGCCGCCCCGCCGGTGCCCGCGCCCGACGCGGTGCCGCCTGCCGCCGATCCGGGCATTCTGGCAGCCGCACCCGAGGGCATCCCGCCGGGCGACATCGCACCGCCGGAGGCGGCCGTGCCCGCACCTCCGTCGGGCGGGGAAGGCGTAGTGGCCGTGCAGGCGGCCCTGAGCCGTATCGGATCCCCCTACTCGTGGGGTGGCTCCGGCCCGAACGCCTTCGACTGCTCCGGTCTGGTCATGTGGTCGTTCCAGCAGGCGGGGATCTCGCTGCCGCACTCCAGCCAGGCCCTGGCCCGTGGCGGCCAACCCGTGTCGATGGATCAGATGCAGCCAGGAGACCTCGTCACCTATTACTCCGACGCATCCCATGTCGGCATCTACATCGGCGACGGGATGATGGTGCATGCCTCGACCTACGGCACACCGGTGCGCGTCGCCCCGGTGAACAATGCGCCGATCTACAACATCCGCCGCTACTGACCGTGTCCGGCTCGGACTGCTGCTCCTGGCCGAACTCATACTCGCCGCGTCGCTGATCGCCCGCCCCGCCGCCGCGCCGGGACCGCAGGTGCGGATCGCCGCCCCCAGCGCTGCCGCGCACACCGTCGTCCCGTCGCCCGGCTCACTCACGCTGCCCGACGGCCGTCGTGTCGTGCTGACCGGCCTCGGCGGCGCGACGGCACTGCTCACCCGCATCGCCGATGAGATGCCCGGTGCCGCTGCGGCAGTCACCGGGTTCTGGGGCGGGGAGTGGCCGCGGACCGTCGCGATTGTGGCGGCCGACAGCGACGCGCAGTTCCAGAGCTTGACGGGTTTCGGGGCAGGCATCGCCGCCGCGACCACAGCCGACGGCATCGTGTTCGCCCCCGGCGCCGACACGATGAACGACGATGCGCTGCGGATCGTGGTGCGGCACGAACTGTTTCACTTCGCCGCTCGATCGGTGACCGCTGCGGACGCGCCGCGCTGGCTCACCGAGGGCGTCGCCGACTACGTCGCGCGCCCGGCCGCTGCGCCGTCCGCGCCCGCCCAGGCGCCACTGCGCCTACCCACCGACACCGACCTGGCGACCGCGGGGCCCGCGCAGTCGCAGGCCTATGACCACGCGTGGTGGTTCGCAGGGTACGTTGCCCACCGTTACGGTGCCGCGACCCTGCGCGACCTCTATCTGCGGGCCTGCGGGGCCGGACATCCCGACATCGACGCCGCCGTGCGGGACACCCTCGGAGCGCCGATGGACGAGGTGCTCAGCGGGTGGCGACAGTGGGCGGCAGGCTAACCTGACCGCGATGGCCCGGGTTCTGTTAGTCACCAACGATTTTCCGCCCCGCCCCGGCGGTATCCAGTCGTATCTGCATGACTTGGTCACGCGGCTGACGGTCACGGGCGGGCACAGCATCACCGTGTACGCGCCGGCGTGGAAGGGCTGCGACGAGTTCGATGCTCAGGCTCGCGACGCGGGTTACGACGTGGTGCGTCACCCCGGCACCCTGATGCTGCCCGGGCCGTCGGTGGCGGGCCGCATGTGCCGGCTCATCGGCCGCCTCGACATCGACACGGTGTGGTTCGGGGCGGCCGCACCGCTGGCCCTGCTCGCCGAGCGGGCGCGGCGTGCCGGCGCGCACCGCATCGTCGCCAGCACCCACGGTCACGAGGTCGGGTGGTCGATGCTGCCGGTGGCGCGCGGCGCCCTGCGCCGCATCGGCGAGGACACCGACGTGGTCACATTCGTCAGCCGTTACACCCGCCGCCGGTTTGCGTCGGCGTTCGGGCCCGACGCGGCTCTGGAGCATCTGCCCCCGGGTGTGGACATCGAGCGGTTCGCCCCCGACCTCGCCGCGCGCGCCGAATTGCGCCGCCGCTACCGCCTCGGTGAGCGTCCGGTGGTGGTGTGTCTGTCCAGATTGGTGCCGCGCAAGGGCCAGGACATGCTGATCCGTGCACTGCCCGCCATCCGCCGTCGTGCGCCGGGCACGGCGTTGGTGATCGTGGGGGGCGGCCCCTACCGACCGTCGCTGCAACGGCTCGTCCACGATGTGGACGTGGACGGTGACGTCGTGTTCACCGGCGGGGTGCCCGACGCGGAACTGCCTGCCCACCACGCACTGGCCGACGTGTTCGCGATGCCGTGCCGCACCCGGGGGGCCGGTCTGGACGTCGAAGGCCTCGGCATCGTGTACCTCGAGGCCTCGGCGAGCGGCGTGCCGGTGGTCGCCGGCCGCTCCGGCGGTGCGCCGGAAACCGTGCGCGACGGCGAGACCGGCCTCGTCGTCGATGGACGGGACGTCGGCTCCGTGGCCACCGCCGTGGGCGATCTGCTCGCCGACCCCGACCTGGCCGCCCGGATGGGTGCTGCCGGACGGCGGTGGGTGGTGGAGGACTGGCAGTGGCACACCAGAGCGCGGCGCCTGGCGGCGCTGCTGGAGCCTCAGTCCTTCGCGTAGAGCGCTTCGATATCGGTGGCGAACTTCTGGGCCACCACCTTGCGCTTGACCTTCAGCGTCGGGGTCAGCTCCCCGGTGGATTCCGTGAAGTCGATCGGCAGGATCCGGAATTTGCGGATCGCCTCGGCCTTGGACACCGCCTCGTTGGCCTCCTTCACCGCCAGATCGATCTCGCCGAGCAGATCGGGATCGTCGGCCAGGTCGGCCACCGACGCGGCGGGATCCTTCTGGTGACGCGCCTTCCAGCCGGTGAAGGCCTCCGGGTCGATGGTGATGAGCGCGGCGACAAACGGTTTGGCGTCGCCGACGCACATCGCCTGACTGATCAGCGGATGCGCGCGCAGCTGATCCTCCATGATCGCCGGTGCGACATTCTTGCCGCCCGCGGTCACGATGATCTCCTTCTTGCGGCCGATGATCGTGAGGAACCCGTCGTTGTCGACCGCGCCCAGATCACCGGTGTCGAACCAGCCGTCGTGCAGCACCGCCCTGGTCTCGGATTCGTTGTTCCAGTAACCGTCGAACACCACCCCACCCCTGACCAGCACCTCGTGGTCGTCGGTGATGCGCATACTGTTGCCGGGCAACAGCTTTCCCACGGAGCCGACGCGCAGGTCGCCGACCCGGTTGACGGTGATGGCCGCGCTCGTCTCGGTCAGGCCGTAGCCCTCGTAGATGCTCAGGCCGACGCCGCGGTAGAAGTGGCCCAACCGGGCCCCGAGCGGGGCGCCGCCCGAGATCGCCGCATGGCATTCGCCGCCCAGTGCCGCGCGCAGCTTGCCGTAGACCAGGCGGTCGAACACCGCGTGTTTGACCCGCAGCAGCAGACTCTGCTTGCCGGTGTCCTGGGCCATGCTCCACTCGATCGCGGTGTCCGTGGCGATCTGGAAGATCTTGCCTTTGCCGTCGTTCTCGGCGTTCTGTTCGGCGGTGTTGTAGACCTTCTCGAACACCCGTGGCACCGACACCACCAGGGTCGGTTTGAACACCCCGAACATCGCGACCAGGTTCTTGATGTCGCTGGTGAAACCCAGCGTGACCTTGTTGGAGAAGGCGGCGATGGTGATCGCTCTGGCCAGCACGTGGGCCAGCGGCAGGAACACCAGCATCCGTTCGCCTTTGGCCAGGTGGTCGGGAAAGCACTCTTTGGCACCGCGGATCTCGTAGAGCAGGTTGGAGTGGGTCAGCTGGCAGCCCTTGGGCCGCCCGGTGGTCCCCGACGTGTAGATCAGCGTGGCCGGGTCGGCGGATCTGATCGCGGCCAGCCGCTCGTCGAGCGCGGAGGCCTCGACGGTCCGGCCCGCGTCGGCGAGCACGTCCAGTGCCGCCGGGCCGGTGCCCTCGATGCGCACCACCCTGCGTAACGCGGGTAGCTCGCCGGCAAGCTGTTCGATCATGTCGCCGTGGCCATCGGTTTCGGCGAACGCCAGCACCGCGCCGGAGTCGGCCAGTACGAACCGCACCTGCTCGGCCGAGGAGGTCTCGTAGATGGGGACGGTGACCCCGCCGACGGCCAGGATCGCGAAGTCGATGATCGGCCATTCGTAGCGGGTGGCCGACAGCACCGCAACCCGATCGCCGGGCTGGACACCTTCTGCAATCAAACCCAATGCCGCCGAACGGATCTCGCTGGCGGCCTGGGCACACGTCACATCCGTCCACGCACCGTCCACCAACCGCCGGAAGATCACGTGGTTCGGGTCGGTCCGCTCATGGTCGAACGCGACACCGACGACATTGTCGTGTTCGTCGACGTTGAATGACGCGGGAACTGTGAACTCACGCACGGTTGCGGCCTCCGGCTCCTGGTAGCGGCGTTGCCAGCGCCAGCCTAGTCGGCCTCCGGCTTGCCAAGTGGGCGCATGTGTGAAGCTTGTCGGTGATGAACAGCATCCAGATCGCCGATGAGACGTTTGTGGCCGCCGACCCCGTCGAGGTCGGCAGGATGGTTGCCGACCCTGCGGCGTGGCGGCGCTGGTGGCCCGACCTGCGGTTGGCGCAGGTCGAGGACCGTGCCGACAAGGGGCAGCGGTGGACGGTGACCGGGGCGGTGACGGGCACGATGGAGATCTGGCTGGAGCCCGCGCTGGACGGGGTGATCCTGCATTACTTCCTGCATGCCGAACCGTCGGGCGCCTCGGCGTGGCAGCTGGCCAGGATGGATCTGGCCAAGGCCAACCATTCGCGGCGCGTCGCCGGCAAACGGATGGCCTTCGAGGTGAAACAGGTGTTGGAGGCCGCGCGCCCGGTGGGGGTGTCCAGGCTGGCCTGATACTTCGGCCAGACCCTGCGCGGGAAGGTAGATTCTGGGGCGAAGCGACCCGCGAAGGCGCCAGTGGGCAGGAGGACAAGCCGGTGGCGGACAAGACGGCGCAAACCATCTACATCGATGCCGACCCGTCGACGGTGATTGACGTCATCGCCGACATCGGCTCGTATCCGGACTGGGTTGCCGAGTACAAGGAGACCGAGGTTCTCGAGGTCGATGACGAGGGGTACCCGAAGCGTGCCCGGCTGGTGCTCGACGCCGCCGTGCTCAAGGACACCATGGAGCTGTCCTACACATGGCCGCCGGACCGCGGTTCGGTGTCGTGGACGCTGGTGTCCAGTTCGTTGCTGAAATCCCTCGAGGGTGCATATCGCCTGGCGCCGAAAGGATCTGGCACCGACGTTACCTACGAGCTGTCCGTCGACCTGGTCATCCCCATGATCGGTTTGCTCAAGCGCAAGGCGGAGCGCAGGCTGACCGACACCGCGCTGAAGGATCTGAAGAAACGAGTCGAGGCTGAGTGAACTGGAGTGCGCCTCGACGGGCTGACCCGCGGATGCGGGGAGCGGGATGAGTTCGGCCCGCATCAGCCTCTTCGTCGGCAAGGGCGGGGTCGGCAAGTCCACGTTGGCGACCGCCACCGCCGTTCGTTCGGCGCGCGCCGGCCTGCGGGTGCTCGTCATCTCCACCGACCAGGCGCACTCCACCGGTGACGTGCTCGGCCTCGCCGTCACCCCCACGGGCCGGCGGGATCCGACACGGGTGCTCGCCGACGACGCCGACGCGGGCGGCGGATTCCTCGACGCGCTGGCGCTGGACACCCTTGCTCTGCTGGAGGCGAGGTGGCGTGAGATCGCGGGCGCGGTGACCGCTCGCTTCCCCGGTTCCGATCTGGGAGATATTGCGCCCGAAGAGCTTTCGGCGTTGCCAGGCATCCAGGAAGTCCTCGGTCTGCACGAGGTCGCCGAACTGGCCGAATCGGGGCATTGGGATCACGTCGTGGTGGACTGCGCCTCGACCGCCGACGCCATGCGCATGCTCACCCTGCCGGCCACCTTCGGGCTCTACCTCGACCGGGCGTGGCCACGCCACCGTCGCCTGACCACCCGGCCCGACGACGCACCGGGGCTGGCCGTCGCCGCGCTGGTGGAGCGCATCGACGCGGCCAATCGGCGACTGACCACGTTGATCACCGACGCGGCGCGGGTCAGTGCGCACCTGGTGCTCACCGCCGAGCGCGTGGTCGCGGCCGAAGCGGTCCGCACATTGGGGTCGCTGGCGCTGATGGGGGTGCGGGTCGAGGAGCTGATCGTCAATCAGATTCTGCTCCAAGACGACTCCTACGAATACCGCAACCTGCCCGAGCATCCCGCATTTGACTGGTACTCCGAGCGGATCTCCGAGCAGCGGACGGTGCTCGACGGCCTCGACGCGTCGATCGGTGATGTCCGACTGGTGCTGGTGCCCCATCTGGCCGGCGAACCGATCGGGCCCAAGGCGCTGGGCGAACTCCTCGACAGCGCCCGGCGCCGCGACGGGTCGGCTCCGCCGGGGCCGCTGCGGCCGGTGGTGGACCGCGAATCGGGAACCGGCCTCGAATCCGTGTACCGGATGCGGCTAGAGTTGCCCCAGGTCGACGCTGGCACGCTGACGCTGGGCCGGGTCGACGACGATCTGATCATCGGGGCGGGCGGCATGCGACGCCGCGTCCGTCTCGCGTCTGTCCTGCGGCGCTGTGTCGTGACGGACGCGCAACTGAGGGGCAGCGAACTGATCGTGCGATTTCGACCAGATCCGGAGGTGTGGCCGGCGTGAGAGGGGCCCACTCCGACCTCGGTCCCGAGTTGCGCCAGCTCGCGCAGGCCATCCTGGACCGGCTCGAGCCGGCTGTGCGGGCCGCCGCCGCCGCGGCCGCGGCGCAGGATCCGGGCAAGTGCCAGCAGATGTGGTGTCCGGTCTGCGCACTGGCCGCACTCGTGCGAGGCGAGCAGCATCCGCTGCTGACGGTCATCGGCGAGCACAGCGCGGCGCTGCTCGCGGTGATCCGCGCAGTGGTCGACGATGCGCAGCCACCTCCGCCGCCCCCGGAATCGCCGCCGTCGGGGCCGGGGCGTTACCAGCACATCCCGGTGACCGTCGAGGAGTGATCCACACCTCGGTGGCCCATTCCGTGGGTTCCATGCTGTGGTCGCATCAACATCACGTGGGTAAAGTTGTCGCCGAGCACCTCGCCGGAGGTCGTCCAGCGTCTGGTGTGCCCGATGGGGAGGGTTCATGTGGTATTGGCTGTTCAAGTACATCTTTATGGGACCCGTGCTGTCTCTGCTGGGCCGGCCGAAAGTCGAAGGGCTGGAGAACGTTCCGCAGTCCGGTGCGGCCATCCTGGCCAGTAATCACCTCGCCGTCGCCGACAGTTTCTATCTGCCGCTGGTGGTCCGGCGCAGGATCACGTTCCTGGCCAAGGCAGAGTACTTCATGGGCACCGGCATCAAGGGCTGGTTAACCCGCTGGTTCTACACGGTGGCCGGTCAAGTCCCCATCGATCGCACCGACGCCGATTCGGCGCAGAGCGCGCTGAAGACCGCGAAGCGGTTGCTGGACCAGGGCAAGCTGCTCGGCATGTACCCCGAGGGCACGCGTTCGCCCGACGGGCGCCTGTACAAGGGCAAGACCGGGTTGGCCCGGCTCGCCCTGGAAACCGGTATGCCGGTCATTCCGGTCGCGATGATCGGAACCGACGTGGTCAATCCGCCGGGTAGCAAGATGTGGCGTTTCGGCCGGGTTCAGGTGAAGTTCGGCAAACCGTTGGACTTCACCCGCTTCGAAGGTCTCGCGGGCAACCGGTTCATCGAGCGTGCGGTCATCGACGAGGTGATGTACGAGCTGATGCAGCTGTCGGGGCAGGAGTACGTCGACCTGTACGCCGCCGACGTGAAGAATGCCGCCACCGCACCGGCGGCACCAGCGCGTATCCCCGAAACAGCCGCCGGCTGAGCCGGCGGAGTCCTCAGCCCGCGGCCGGCACCGGTGTGACCCCCAGCGCGGGGCTGCTGCGTTCGGTCGCGCCTGCCGACACCGTGCCCGCCACCACAATCACCGCGATCGCCCACCACGCGTAGGACCCGCCCGCGAGCTGACGCAGGACCGAGGCGGTGGTCTCCCGGTGTTCGGGCAGCAGCGTGATTGGCGTCCACACCATCAGGGCCACACCCGCCGCGGTGAGCAGCCCCAGGGCGAGGTGGCGCTGCCGAGCCGCCACGATGCCCGTGACCAGTAGTGCGGGCAGCATCCACACCCAGTGGTGCGACCACGACACCGGTGAGACGACGAGCCCGAACAGCGCTACGCAGATGAGTGCCAGCACCGCGTTGTCGTCCGTCGCGGACCGCAGCAGCCTGCGCACCGCCCACACCGTCAGGCCGAGCACCGCGAAACAGGCCAGCATCCACACCACGAACCGGGGTCCCTCGCTGAGCCCCAGCCGGGCGAGTGCCCCCGAGATGTTCTGGTTGGTGTTCAGTGTTGCCGTGCCGATCCGGTCGGTGTGGCGCACCGTGGCGGTCCAGTACTCCAACGAATCGCGCCACGCCAGGACGAAGCCGAGCAGCGTCGCCGCCGCCACCGACGCCGACGTCACCAGCAGGGCGCGGACGTCGCGGCGCAGCGCGAAGTACAGTAGGAACACCGCGGGGGTCAGTTTCACCGCGATCGCCAGGCCGAGCAGCAGCCCGCGGGGCCACGGTGTCCTGCGTGGTACGCAGTCGGCGATCACCAGCGTCATCAGCACGACGTTGATCTGGCCGAATTCGAAGTTCGACCGGATGGGTTCCAGATAGACGACGGCGGGCACCACGATGGCGGCCGCCAGCCAGCCTCGGCGCAGCCAGGGCGGCTCGCCGGTGATCGCGCTGTGCGGCCACACGTCGAGCCGATTCAGCACTATTGCCGTCGAGACGATCAACAGCGCCAGCGTGACCAGGGTGATCGCGGCGCTGGCCGCCTGCAGCGACAGCAGCGCGAACGGGGAGAACATGATGGCCGCCAGCGGCGGGTAGGTGAACGGCAGGTCGAGGCCGCCGCGGGTGGCGAAGGTGGCGCCGTCGGCGTACAGCGGCCGGGAGTCGAGCCAGGCCTGCCCGCCCATCCGGTAGACGTCGATATCGATGCGGTACGGCGCGGGACCCACCAGCCGCCAGCCCACCCAGGCCACTCCGGCCAGCGTCGCCAGCTGGAACAGGCGCCACCCGATCACGGGCAGTGGGCCGTCGCGCAGACGCGCACGCCACCGCGCGCCGTCGGCGAACCGCCCGCGCAGACCAGCCCCCTCGGGCGAGCGCCGATTTCCCATGTTGCTGACCAGACTATCGGGGCATTGCGGCGCGCCGGTCGCCATCCCGTCCATGACGGGGCCGCGTCGGCGTAAGTTTTCTGCGTGCACGCGACCTTCGAGCTGGACTTCATCACCCGTGATCGCCTGCCGTTGGTGTCGTGTCTGGTCGCGTTCATCCTCACGTTTTTCGTGACGCGCACCATCGTGCGCTACATCCGTCGTCACGCCGACAGCGATGCGCCCCGCAAATGGTGGCAACCCCGCAACATCTCGGTGTCGGGTGGTTCGGGCGGCCTGCACATCCACCACGTGGTAATCGGGGTGGTCCTGGTCATGGTCTCCGGGGTCACGATGGTGACCCTGGCCGTATCCGGGGGAATTGCCGAATTCACCGTCGCCTCAATCTTTTTCGGTATCGGCGCGGCACTTGTTCTTGACGAGTTCGCGCTCATCCTGCACCTGTCCGACGTGTATTGGGCCGAGGACGGCCGCACCTCCGTCGATGCGGTCTTCGCCGCGGTCGCCGTCGCCGGACTGCTCATCCTCGGGTTCAATCCGCTGTCGTTCTTCGATGTCGGCATCTGGCGGGACGACCACACCCTGGCGGCGCGCACCTCGGTGATCGTGATCGCGGTGCTCACCTTGATGCTGGCGGTGATCGTGTTACTCAAGGGCAAGGTGTGGACCGGTCTGGTGGGGATGTTCATCACGCCGCTGCTGTTCGTCGGGGCGATCCGGCTCTCGCGGCCGCACGCGCCGTGGGCGCGGTGGCGCTACACCACCCGGCCGCGCAAGATGCACCGGGCGGTGGAACGTGAGCGCTGGCTGCGCAGGCCGGTGGTGCAGGCCAAACTGTGGTTGCAGGACGCGATCGCGGGGATGCCGAAGTTCCCCGACGACGCCACCGTCGACGAACAGCTCGACCGCGAGATCCACGCCGCCCCTGCGCCGCCCGACCGTGCCGCGCGCCACTGGGAAGCGGCGGTGTAAGGCAGGAGATGCGCTACTTCTACGACACCGAGTTCATCGACAACGGTCACACCATCGAGCTGATCTCGATCGGTGTGGCCGCCGAGGATGGCCGCGAGTACTACGCCATATCAACCGAATTCGACCCGGAGCGGGCGGGCAGCTGGGTGCGCAAGAACGTGCTGCCCAAGCTACCGTCACCGGCGTCGCCGCTGTGGCGTTCACGCCGCGAGATCCGTGCGGAGCTGGAGGACTTCTTCGGCGTCGACGGTGACGAGCCGATCGAGCTGTGGGCCTGGGTCGGTGCCTACGACCACGTGGTGCTGTGCCAGCTGTGGGGACCGATGACGCATCTGCCTCCCGCGATACCCCGGTTCACCCGTGAACTGCGCCAGTTGTGGGAGGACCACGGCTCCCCGCGGATGCCGCCGCGGCCGCGCGACACCCACGACGCGCTGGTCGACGCGAAGCACAACCTGCTGCGATACCGCGTGATGACCGGGGCGCCCGATCCGGCGGGCCGACGGCCGCGGGGCTGACCTGCAGGTCCGCCCGGAAAATCGGATGAGTGCGGCGGTTACCATGAACGGGTGAACTGGACCGTCGATATCCCCATCGACCAGCTGCCGTCGCTGCCCCCGCTGCCGGAAGATCTGCGTCACCGGCTGGACTTTGCGCTGGCCAAACCCGCCGCCCAGCAGCCCAGCTGGCCGGCCGACCAGGCCAAGGCGATGCGGACGGTCCTGGAGAGCGTGCCGCCGGTGACGGTGCCCTCCGAAATCGAGAAGCTCAAGGGCCAGCTGGCCGATGTCGCGCGGGGTAACGCATTCCTGCTGCAGGGCGGGGATTGCGCCGAGACGTTCGTCGACAACACCGAACCGCACATCCGCGCCAACATTCGCACCCTGTTGCAGATGGCGGTGGTGCTGACCTACGGCGCCAGCATGCCCGTGGTCAAACTCGCCCGCATCGCCGGGCAGTACGCCAAACCGCGGTCGTCGGACATCGACGCACTGGGTCTGAAGTCCTACCGCGGCGACATGATCAACGGCTTCGCGCCGGATGCCGCCGTCCGCGAACACGACGCGTCGCGCCTGGTTCGGGCGTACGCCAACGCCAGCGCCGCGATGAACCTGGTGCGCGCGCTGACATCGTCGGGGCTGGCTTCCCTGCACCAGGTACACGACTGGAACCGCGAATTCGTGCGCACCTCGCCCGCCGGTGCCCGCTACGAGGCGCTGGCCGGCGAGATCGACCGTGGCCTGTCGTTCATGACCGCCTGCGGTGTCAACGACCGCAACCTGGACACCGCGGAGATCTACGCCAGCCACGAGGCACTGGTCCTGGACTACGAACGGGCCATGCTGCGGCTGTCCAACGACTTCCCGGCAGAGGCTCCTGAGCCGCGGCTCTACGATTTGTCGGCGCACTACGTGTGGGTGGGTGAACGCACCCGGCAACTCGACGGCGCGCACATCGCGCTCGCCGAGGTGATCGCCAATCCGATCGGCGTGAAGATCGGTCCCACCATGTCGCCGGAACTGGCCGTCGAATACGTCGAGCGGCTCGATCCGCACAACGTCCCCGGCCGGCTCACGCTGGTGACGCGGATGGGCAACAACAAGGTGCGCGACATGCTGCCCCCGATCATCGAGAAGGTGCAGGCCACCGGTCATCAGGTGATCTGGCAGTGCGACCCCATGCACGGCAACACCCACGAGTCCTCCACGGGCTACAAGACCCGCCACTTCGACCGCATCGTCGACGAGGTGCAAGGCTTCTTCGAGGTCCATCGTGCGCTGGGCACCCACCCCGGCGGCATCCACGTGGAGATCACCGGCGAGAACGTCACCGAATGCCTCGGCGGCGCCCAGGACATCTCCGATTCCGACCTTGCCGGCCGGTACGAGACCGCCTGCGACCCGCGCCTGAACACCCAGCAGAGCCTGGAGCTGGCGTTCCTGGTCGCCGAGATGCTGCGCGACTGAATTCGCCGGACGGGACTCAGAGCAGGGCGCTGAGGTTGGTGCCCAGGTACCACGCGCCCGCTGCCACCAGGGCGGTGAGTGTCAGGACCGTGACCACCCAGAACAGCAGCGCCCGTCTGGCGCGCTGCTGCGCCCAGGCGAACTCGCTGAGTTCGATTCCGGCGAATTGCCTTGCCGCGGAGCGGTATTCGGGATCGTTCGGGACGGGCGCGTAACGCTCCCAGTCGCCGGGTCCGCGGGTGAACTCCCTGGTCTGCTGGCGTGGCGGCGGCGCTCCCGGTGCGACGTGA
Organism: Actinomycetota bacterium; assembly: GCA_018268465.1. Lineage (GTDB taxonomy): Bacteria > Actinomycetota > Actinomycetes > Mycobacteriales > Mycobacteriaceae > Mycobacterium. The sequence goes on along the minus strand of JAFDWN010000037.1, from coordinate 14,998 downwards.
TCCTGCGGCACGGTCACACCGGCATGGTTGTCGGTGGTGGCCTGATCGTGCAGTCCGCTGTGAAAGCGCACCGCCGACTGATGCTGCGCGGACTCGCGGGGCGCGGGCACGCGGAAGTCGGGTAGTCCGAGTTCGTCGGCGATCGCCTCGAGTTCGGTGCCCATATCCAGCGCGTCGGCGAATCGGTCCGCCGGATCCCGCGCCGTCGCGCGCAGTATCAGATCGTCGAATTGTGGTGGCACACCAGCGATCACGGTGCTCGGCGCCGCGACGTCGCGATCCAGCCGTTGGTAGGCCACCGCGAGCGCGCTGTCCCCGTCGAACGGGGTGGCGCCCGTGAGGAGTTCGTAGGCCAGGATCCCGACGCCGTAGACGTCACTGCGGGGCCCGGCGTCGCCGGTGCTGACCTGTTCGGGGGAGAGGTACGCCGCCGTACCCAGAATGACACTGGTGGAGGTGATCTTGGCGTCGGCGACCGCCCGCACCAGACCGAAGTCGGCGAGTTTGACGTCGCCGTCGTCGGAGATCAGGACGTTCTCGGGTTTGATGTCGCGGTGCACCAGGCCGGCCCGGTGGGCAGCCGCCAGCCCGCTCAGCACCGGCGCCAGGACCGCGGCCGCCGCGTGCGGCGGCATCGGCCCGCGTTCACGCAACAACTCCCGCAGGGTGCCGCCCTCGATGAGTTCCATCACCAGAAACGGGTGTTGGCCGTCGATGCCCTGGTCGTAGACCGCGACCAGCCCGGGGTCTTTCAACCGCGCCACCGCACGCGCCTCGCGCTGGAAACGCTCCAGGAACTGTTGGTCCCCCGAGTACCGCGAATCCATCACCTTGATCGCCACGGGCCGGTCCAGCCGGATGTCGAGCCCGCGGTAGACCGTCGACATGCCGCCGGTGGCGATCGGGGTGTCGACGCGGTACCGCTCGTCCAGCACAGTGCCCACGAGCGGATCCGTGTGCTGGTTGGTGTCCATTGGACACATGGTACGGAGGGGGCGTTTGGCGCAACGATGCTCCACCGACCGCCGCAGGGCCCTAGAATCTGTGCGGTGAGCAGCATTCCGGCCGCCGACGATGTGTTGGAACCCGGCGAGGCCGTCTACGACCTGCCCACTGTGGCAGACATGCTCGGCGTCCCCGTGACCAAGGTGCACCAGCAGTTGCGTGAGGGCCATCTGGTCGCCGTTCGTCGTGACGGCACGGTGGTCGTACCGAGTATCTTCTTCGACGACGCCGGCCATGTGGTCAAGACGTTGCCGGGTCTGCTGGTCGTGTTGCACGACGGCGGCTACCGCGACACCGAGATCGTGCGCTGGTTGTTCACCCCCGATCCGTCGCTGACGATCAGCCGTGACGGGTCGACCGAACAGCGGGCCAATGCGCGTCCCGTCGACGCATTGCACTCCCATCAGGCCAGGGAAGTGGTGCGGCGGGCCCAGGCGATGGCTTACTAACCCGGCCCGGGTCGCTGGCTTATTGACCCGGGCGCGGTTACTTCGTATTGACGGGACGTTCCACCGAATCGCCGGGAGCGGTCGAGTCGGGCGGCGGCTCCGGTGCATTGCGCAGTGAATACCACGCCACCACCGCGCATGCCGTCGCCAGCAGTACGTGCATCCACGAGTACATGCCGTGAGCACCGTCGGGCTTCCAGATCACGGTGATCCACGTCGAGAAGCCCGCGATCGCCGCGATGGCCGATCTGCTCTGGGTCAGCGCGGCCGCCACGGCCAGCGGCCAGGTGTAATACCACGGCAGTGCGGCAGGAACGAATAGGACCACCACGATCATCGCCAGCGCGGTGCCCGTCAAAGCCTCGCGGTCGGTGTGCCGAAACCGCAGCCACAGCAGCGGAAGCGTGACGACGATGACGGCGATGCCGATGATGCGCGCGACCTCGAGTACGGCGTAGAAGTTCACCGGCACGAACAGTCCGATCACGGCGTTGACGATGTTGGAGACGGCCGTGGGGATGGTGAGCCAATTGATGATCTTCACCGATCCGGCCAGGGCGGTCAGCCAGCCCAGGCCGACCCCGGCCAGCCATGACAGTACGGCGAACACCGCAACGAAGATGGCCAGCGACGCCGATGTGGCGACGGCGAACGCCTGCAGTGGTTTCATCCGGCGCCGGTCGCGCAATTGGCGCATCCATACCCACACCATGAAGGGAAAGGCAAGCCCCGCGGTGGCTTTCACGGCGACCGCGGTCGCGATCAGGCTGGTGCCCCAGGCCGGGTGGCCCTGAAACGTCAGCGCGATGGCCGCCATCATCAGCCCGACCATCAGCATTTCGTTGTGGACCCCACCCATGAGGTGGATGATCACCAACGGATTGAGCACGCAGATCCACAGTGAGGCGGCCGGATTCGCGCCCACGTGGCGCGCGATACGCGGAGCGGCCCAGATCAGCAGGGCCAGGCCCGGGAGCATCGACAGGCGCAGCAGCATCGTTCCCGCCACGACGTCGTCACCGACGAGGACGGTGACGAACCTCGCCACCAGGATGAAGGCCGGGCCGTAGGGCGCCGTCGTCGTCGTCCAGATCGGACTCACGTTGTCCAGCAAGGGGTTCGGATTGTCCGCCGGGCCAACCACATAGGGGTCGAGGCCGTCGCGGAGCAGTGCGCCCTGCGCGAGGTACGAATACGTGTCGCGGCTGAACACCGGCACGCTCAACAGCAGTGGTGCGAGCCAGAATCCCGTGGTGGCCACCATGGTGTATTCGCTGGCCGTACGGTTCACGACCGACCGGCCCAGCCACAGCCACGCGATGAGCATCACCGCCACCCCGGCCCACAGCAGGACGGAGGACAGCACCAGCCCGTGCCCGAAGCGCAGCCAGGACAGGTGCAGGGACTCCAGCAGGGGGTCGTGCTGGCGGGTGCTACCCGCGCCGAGCCCGCCCGTCGTGATGAGGACGGCGCCGAGCCCGCCGAGCCACGCGGGTTGCGCTTCGGGTGAGGTCGCGAACTCCGCCAGCCGCGAGACGTGCCGGGCCGGCCCGGTCGTTCCGGCCTGGGTGGGCGGTGGGGGCGTCATGCTCCTCAGGCGGACCGGTTGGCGGCCAATCTGGCGAGCTCGGAGAGACCCGCTTTCGCCTGCACGTCGATCGGTGCGGCGACGAGACGCTCCAGCGCGCGATGGGTGAGCAGCTGGATGTGGTCCTCGACGGCGGCCAGCGCCCCGACGGCCTCGATCACCAGGCACAGCTCACGGACCTGCGGTTCGGACAATTCGGTGCCGATCGAGGTGCGCAGCAGCTTGGCGGCGACCGGATCGGATTTGTCGGCGAGTTCCACGGCCTCGGCGAGCAGCACCGTACGCTTACCCGACCTCAGATCGTCGCCCGACGGTTTGCCGGTGACGGCCGGGTCGCCGTACACCCCGAGCACGTCATCGCGCAGCTGGAACGCCACGCCGAGATCGGTGCCCACCTCGTGGAAGATGTCCTGCACGTCGGGCCGGTCGGCGGCGGCCGCCGCGCCGAGCTGCAGCGGACGCGACACCGTGTAGGACGCCGTCTTGTAGGTGTTGACCGTCATCGCCGAGGCCACTGACTCCGCGCCGCTGGACTCGGCCACGATGTCGAGATACTGCCCGCCGAGCACTTCGGTGCGGATGTCGGCCCACACCCGCTGGACCCGCCGGTGGGCATCGACGGACAAGTCGGCGCTCGCCACGACGTCATCGGCCCAGACCAGCGCGAGATCGCCGAGCAGGATCGCCGCCGACAGGCCGAACTGCTCGGAGGACCCGTGCCAGGAGCGGTCGCGGTGCGCGTCGGCGAACAACCGGTGCACCGTGGGCAGCCCGCGGCGGGTCGCCGACGCGTCGATGACGTCGTCGTGGACCAGGGCGCACGCGTGCAGCAACTCCAGTGCGGAGAACAGTTTCAGGATGCCGGGTTCGATGTGGTCGCCGGCGGCCGGGGCGACGGCCCGCCACCCCCAGTACGCGAATGCGGGGCGTAGGCGTTTCCCGCCGCGCAGCACGAATTCCTCCAGCGCCGCGGTCAGATCGGCGTAGTCGGGACCGATGTACGCGCAGCCGTTCCGGCGTTCGCGAATGTAGTCCCGGAGTTGATCGGTGACGGCGCGGGCCAACTCGACGGCTGACGGTGCCGCTGTTTCCACGCTCAGCGGGCGCCCCTTTCTGTCCGATTCGGCCCCTCGTATACCCCCGCGGTGCATTAAGACTAGAGCGTGGTGGGGGATTCGTAGCAAGTGAGGCCGCGTGCCGCGGTGGTTTCCTGCCCAGCACCTATGCTGTCGAGGTGACGAGCGTAAGCCCCGGCGGCCTGAACGGGCCCGGCCACAGCCATTCGGTGGTGGACCGGATCCGTGAGATCGGCACCGACCGGGTGCCGTTCTCGGTCGAGTTCTACCCGCCGCGGGACGAGGCCGCCGAGGCCCGGTTGTGGCGCGCGGCCAGGGTGTTCGAACGTCTGAACCCGGCGTTCGTATCGGTGACGTACGGAGCCGGCGGGTCGACCCGTGACCGCACCATCCGCGTGGTGCGCGAACTAGCCCGTGACACCACGTTGCTCCCGGTGGCGCACCTGACCGCCGTCGGCCACAGCGTTGCCGAGCTCCGCGCGATGGTCGGGTCCTATGCGGATTGCGGTATCAACAACGTGCTCGCACTGCGGGGTGATCCGCAGGGCGGTGTGCATGAGGAGTGGCACCGCCATCCCGATGGCCTCGAATATGCCGTCGAGATGGTGCGGCTGGTGCGCGACCTCGGCCATTTCCACGTCGGGGTGGCGTCATTTCCGGAGGGCCATCCGCGCGCCATCGACCTCGAGCATGACACCGCGAATCTGGTCGGCAAGTTGCGTGCGGGTGCGGAATATTCGATCACCCAGATGTTCTTCGACGTCGACGACTACCTGCGGTTGCGCGACCGGGTGGTCGCCGCCGATCCGGAACAGGCTGCCAAGCCGATCATCCCGGGACTGATGCCCGTCACCTCGTTGCGTACGGTGCAGCGCCAGGTCGAACTGTCCGGATCCCAGATCCCGCCCGATCTGCTGGACCGGCTGACCGCCGCGGCCGGTGACGGACCCGAGGAGAACCGCGAGGAGGTCCGCAAGATCGGCATCGACCTCGCGACCCGGATGAGCGCGCGGCTGATCGCCGAGGGCGCGCCCTGCCTGCACTTCTGCACGTTGAACTTCGCCAAGGCGACCAGCGAGGTGCTGACCAACCTGGGGATCAACGTCCCCGCGTAGCCAACCGCTCGGATGGCCCGGTCAGCGTTCGGGGCGGTACGGGTCGACAAGCTTGGGGGTACGGTCCCGGCTCGTCCACGCCAGCCCGCCGATGATGGCCGCCACCAGGAAGGATGCCACCACCAGCCAGATGGCCGCTCCCGTGAACGACCGGGCGCTGGGATCGGTGTAGCGGGCCTGGGCATTCATCGTGCTGACGACACCCGGCTTGAGTTTCCACTCGACCACCGAGCCGCTGACCTGATCGCCGTTGGTGGATGTCACCTCGCCGGGGAACGACACGCTCAGGGACACGTCCGCGTCGGGGTCGTTGACCGACGTGAGGTCGACGCGGCCCTCGAGGATCACCAGGTTGCCCGCCCGCCGCAGCGAGATGTCCACCCCGGCGGCGTCGCGGTTCATGTTCGCCAGCTGGGGCACCTCGGCGAAGGTGAGGTCGGAGAACACCGCCTGCGAGCCTACGAAGCCGTCGCGGTCGTACTCCGAGACCGCCACCTTGGTGGCGAACGGCAGGTTGTTGAGGAACTGCGGGCCTTTGTCGTCGGCGTCGCGGGGTTTGGCGGCCGCCACGATCTGCCCCGATACCCGGTCGTCGGGTGAGACGGTGATGGAGGCCCGAACGCGCACGCACCCCACCGCGGCGGGCAGGAGCAGCAGCAACATCACCAGGGCCACCAGGCGGGTCCTGGCGCGGGTGGCGGAGCGGGTTGCGGGTCGGCGGGCGCGCACGGGGTCATCGTGCCAGACCCGGAGGCGGGGCGGTTGCCGGCGGGCCGAGATCAGCGCCCCTCGAGCGGCAGGACCCGGCCCAGGATGGCGAACGCCCTGGGATCGCCGGCGAAGTGGTAGCCCCTGATCACGTCGGTGAAGCCGAGCCTGCGGTACAGCCGCCAGGCCCGGTTGGCCTCACCGTTGATCTCCGGCGTGGAGAGCAGTACCCGCGATTCGGGCCGTTCGGACAGCAGGCGGCGGGCCAGTGCTTCTCCCAGGCCGCTGCCCTGCGCGCTGGGATGGATGTGCAGTTCGGTGAGCTCGAAGTAGCTGGTCATCAGGTCCGAGATGTGGTCGCGGTCGGCCCCGGTGCGTTGCAGCCCCTGGATCACTTGCTGCTGCCACCACTGATCCGGTGCACCGCAGTAGCCGTAGGCCACCCCGAGCATCGGCGCGGCGCGTAGATCGGTGTCGGATGGCGTTGCGTACTCGGTGCCGGAGCCGTCGGGAACGCTGCGGGGGTCGGACTCCACGACGGCCACTCCACGCCAGCCGCGCCTGCGGGTGTGCTCCAGCCACATCGCTGAGCGCTGCTCCTCGGTGCCGCGGGGGTAGCGCATGGCGTCGACATAGACCCGCAGTGCCTCGGACAGCCGGCGCTCCATATCGCTTGGCGACAGATCGATCAGAAACCTCGCCAATGCCGATTACCCTCTCGGTCCGGTCCGATGTGCTGTCCCGTCATTATCAGATGGTCGAGGCGGTGAGTGTCGACAGCGGCGTACGTCATACAATCGACCATCGAACAAGGTGGTACGGCTCAGAATCTGCTCGTATCATGACTGTTAGGCGCCCGTAAACCCGGGCGGACAAGACTTTGATCACGAGACGGCCGTGTCGGCAAGGAGGGACGAATGCCACTCTCCGATCATGAGCAGCGCATGCTCGATCAGATCGAGAGCGCGCTCTACGCCGAGGACCCCAAGTTCGCTTCGAGCGTTCGTGGTGGGACTCTGCGCGCTCCCTCGGCGCGTCGCCGAATCCAGGGAGCGGCGCTGTTCGTACTCGGCCTCGCCATGCTGGTGGCCGGCGTCGCGTTCAAGGCCACGATGATCGGGAGCTTCCCGATCCTGTCCGTCATCGGATTCGTGGTGATGTTCGGCGGCGTGGTGTTCGCGATCACCGGCCCGCGGGTGGCCGGCGGTGGTCGAGACCGTGCGGCGCCCGAAGCCGGCGCGCCACGGCCGAAGCGGCCGAAGGGCTCGGGTGGATCGTTCACCAGCCGCATGGAGGACCGGTTCCGCAAGCGTTTCGACGAGTAGGTTCGTCGGGTCGGCAAGGGGTAGCCCCACACGGGGCTGCCCCTCTTTTTTGTGTGTCCGGCGCCTGACGTCCCCCACTACGCCCCACCTGCTGATAAATCGGCACTGAACTGCTGTTTCCTGGGGGCGATCGGCCCTGTGGTGGTCTTCTGGTGCGGTGATGCGGGCTGTTCTCGGTGCTCGGTGGGGACATGACGTCGCATGTAGCTACTAAATGGAGCAAAGTGGGGGATTGTGGGGTAAGGTGGCGTGCAACGGAGCGACCGGGGCTCCGCAGGAGAACGGGAAGCGACGCGACTCGGGATCCGACCGGGTGGTGGGAGGTGGCCGATGTTCCTCGGCACCTACACGCCCAGGCTCGACGACAAGGGGCGGTTGACACTGCCCGCCAAGTTCCGCGACGTGCTGGCAGGAGGGTTGATGGTCACCAAGAGTCAAGATCACAGCCTCGCCGTCTATCCGCGCGCGGAATTCGAGAAGCTGGCCAGGCGTGCCTCGCAGGCGTCACGGAGCAATCCGGAAGCACGCGCATTCCTGCGGAACCTGGCTGCCGCCACCGACGAACAGCACCCCGATGCCCAAGGCCGGATCACCCTGTCGGCCGACCACCGTCGCTACGCGAACCTGTCGAAGGAGTGCGTGGTGATCGGATCGGTCGACTACCTGGAGATCTGGGACGCCCAAGCCTGGCAGGAGTACCAGCAGACCCACGAAGAGAACTTCTCCGCGGCGACTGATGAAACTCTGCGCGACATCATCTGATCTGGCGGTCGACCCGGCAATTGGCCCGCACGCTGCCCGTGCATCGCGGCCTCTGCCCGAACCGGCCCTGGCGTACTTCCCCGACGCCAGGTCTGCGCTCTCGGACAGGGACCTCGGTGCAGGGGCGGCGTCGCACCGGCGCCTTCGCCGGGATCGCCGGGACTACTGGGGAGGGTTTGCGATGGACACCCACGACCCCCACGCCGGGTCGGGCGCTCACGGCCATATCCCCGTCCTGCTGGACCGTTGCGTCGAACTGCTGACGCCGGCCCTGACTCGCCGCGAGGCCGACGGCGGCGGCGCCGTCCTGGTCGACGCGACACTGGGCGCCGGTGGCCACGCCGAACGGTTCCTGAGCGATCTGCCCGGGTTGCGGCTGATCGGGCTGGACCGCGATCCTGACGCGCTGGCCATCGCGGGCGCTCGGCTGGCTCCGTTCGGCAACCGGGTGACGCTGGTGCGGACGCGCTACGACGGCCTGCAGGATGCGCTGGCCCAGTCCGGTGTCAGGTCGGTCGACGGGATTCTGTTCGACCTGGGTGTGTCCTCCATGCAGCTGGACCGCGCCGAGCGCGGCTTCTCATACTCGGCGGACGCGCCGCTGGATATGCGCATGGATCCGGACGCGGACCTGACGGCCGCGCAGGTACTCAACACCTTCGACGAGAAGGCGCTGACCAGGGCGCTGCGTGAGTACGGTGAGGAGCGGTTCGCCGCCCGCATCGCCGCCCATGTGGTGCGGCGGCGCGGCCGGACTCCGTTCACCACCACCGGTGAGCTGGTCGAGTTGCTGTACGAGGCGATCCCGGCGCCGGCCCGGCGCACCGGCGGTCATCCGGCCAAACGCACATTCCAGGCGCTGCGCATCGTGGTCAACGGCGAACTCGATTCGCTGCGCGCCGCGGTACCGGCGGCGATGTCGGCGCTCGGGCCGGGTGGCCGGATCGTCGTGATGGCCTACCAGTCGCTGGAGGACCGGATTGTCAAGGGCGCGTTCGCCGATGCGACCGCATCCCGCACCCCGGTGGGACTCCCGGTCGAACTGCCCGGCCATGAACCCGACTTCGTCGCGCTGACCCGCGGCGCCGAGCGCGCCGACCCTGAGGAGATCGAACGCAATCCACGTAGCGCACCTGTGCGCCTGCGGGCGTTGGAAAAGGTTGCCAGAAGGGATGTCTCATGAAGGTCAAGCGACCCGCCCCGGTGCGTGGCAACGACGAGCGCAAACGCGGATCGCGGCAACCCGGCCGCAACGCGCAGCGCCGTGCCCCCGAGGCACCCCCACGTAAACGGGGACGCAGCGCAGACCAGCGTCCGTTGCGGCAGCCGCCGCAGACCGGACCGTTCCAGCGCGCGGTCGACGGCCCTGCCAGGCCCAAGAACGCGAGTCAGGCCAAGGCCCGGGCCAAGGCGCGGAAAGCCAAGGCGCCCAAGGTTGTCCGTCTGCCGCTGCGAGAACGGATCGTGCTGCGGCTGGCGTCGGTCGAACTCAATCCGCGCACCCTGATTGCCAGGGTGCCGTTCGTCGTGCTGGTGATCGCGGCCCTCGGGCTCGGATTGGGCCTCACGCTGTGGTTGTCGACGGGTGCCGCCGAACGCTCCTACCAACTCGGCAGCCACCGCAACACCAACCAGGCGCTGCTGCAGCAGAAGGAGGCGCTCGAACGTGACGTCCTGGAGGCCCAGGCGGCGCCGGCCCTGGCCGAGGCCGCGCGCAATCTCGGCATGATCCCGTCGCGCGACACCGCCCACCTCGTGCAGGATCCCACCGGCAACTGGATCGTCGTCGGTACCCCCAAACCGGCCGAAGGCGTGCCGCCGCCCCCACTGAATCGCCCGCTGCCCGACGACACGCCCCCGCCGCCGGCTCCGCCCGCGCCCCGGGTGGTCGATCCCCGCGAACTCGCTGTCCGGATGCCGTCACCGCAGGCTGCCGGACCGCTGGCCGCCACCGGGCCGCAGGCTGCCCATGCCCCGCTGGGACAGGTCGCCGCGCCGGGGCCGCTCGATGCGCCCCCGGTCGCAGGAGACCCGGCGGCGCCGCTGACCGCACCGGTCGATCCGGCCGCGGCGCTGCCGGCACCGGCACCGGTGCCGCCTGCCGCCGCACCGGCCGAGCCGGCACCGCCCGCGGCGCTCACCGAGCCGGCCCCGCTGCCGCCCGCGGTGGGCGACCCCGCCGCGCCGCCGGCCCCTGCGCCGTTGGACGCCGGGCCCGAGCATCTGCCCGCGTTGCAGGCGCCCCCGCTGCCCGGCCCGACACCCGGCGCCGAGCAGTTCACTCCCGCCGTCGCGCCGGTCCCCGGCGCGGGCGCATGAGCCCGCGCGCAGGCGCCGGACGCCCCGGGCCGTCCCGGAAGGCCAAGGAGGCCGCCGGTCAGGGCCATTCGGCGCGGATTCGCCGCACCCGGGCACCATTGCCCGAGACAGGTTCGCGTACAGCGTCTTTCGTGTTCCGGCATCGCGCTGGCAACATCGTCATCTTCGTGCTGCTGGCGGTGGCCGGCGCCCAGCTGTTCAGCCTGCAGGTGCCGCGGGCCGCCGGGCTGCGCGCCGAGGCCGCGGGTCAGCTGAAGGTCACCGACGTGGAGCGGGCGGTGCGCGGCAGCATCGTCGACCGTAACGACGACAAGCTGGCGTTCACGATCGAGGCGCGGGCGCTGACCTTCCAGCCGGTCCGGGTGCGCAAACAGCTGGCCGAGGCGCGGGAAAAGTCACCCGAGGCTCCCGACCCGGACCGCCGGCTGCGTGAGATCGCCGCCGAAGTCGCGACCCGGTTGGACAACAAACCCGACGCCAAGACGGTGCTGGCCAAGCTCAGGAGCAACGACACCTTCGTCTACCTCGCGCGCGCCGTCGACCCGGCGATCGCCGGCGCGATCACCGACAAGTTTCCCGAGGTCGGCGCCGAGCGACAGGACATCCGCCAGTACCCGGGCGGATCGCTGGCGGCCAACATCGTGGGTGGCATCAACTGGGATGGCCGCGGCCTGTTGGGCCTCGAGGACTCCTATGACTCCGTGCTGGCCGGTACGGACGGATCGGTCACCTACGACCGCGGTTCCGACGGTGTGGTCATTCCGGGCAGCTACCGCAACCGCCACGACGCCATCGACGGATCGACGGTCATGCTGACCCTCGACGACGACATCCAGTTCTACGTCCAGCAGCAGGTCCAGATGGCCAAGGACGCCTCGGGGGCCAAGAACGTCTCCGCGGTGGTTCTCGATGCGAAAACCGGTGAAGTGCTCGCGATGTCGAACGACAACACGTTCGACCCGTCGCAGAACATCGGTCGGCAGGCAGACCGGCAGATGGGCAACCTCGCGGTGTCCTCGCCGTTCGAGCCGGGTTCGGTGAACAAGATCGTCACGGCGGCGGCGGCCATCGAGTTCGGCCTGTCCAGCCCCGACGAGGTGCTGCAGGTGCCCGGTTCGATCAACATGGGCGGTGTCAACGTCAAGGACGCCTGGAGCCACGGCGTCATGCCGTACACCACCACCGGCGTGTTCGGAAAGTCCTCGAACGTGGGCACGTTGATGCTCGCCCAGCGAATCGGCCCGGAACGGTACGCGGATATGCTGCAGCAGTTCGGGCTCGGGCAGCGCACCGGCGTCGGGCTACCGGGCGAGAGTGCCGGGCTCGTCCCGCCGATGCCGCAGTGGTCCGGCAGCACGTTCTCCAACCTGCCTATCGGGCAAGGCCTTTCGATGACGCTGCTGCAGATGGCCGGGATGTACCAGACCATCGCCAACGACGGCGTGCGCATCCCGCCGCGCATCATCAAGGCCGTCATCGCCCCCGACGGCACCCGCACCGTGGAGCCCCGCCCGGAAGGTATCCGGGTGGTGTCCCCGCAGACCGCGCAGACCGTGCGCAACATGTTCCGCGCCGTGGTTCAGCGCGACCCGACCGGCGCACAACAGGGCACCGGTCCGGCCGCCGCGGTCGAGGGCTACCAGGTCGCGGGCAAGACCGGCACCGCCCAGCAGATCAACCCCGCCTGTGGGTGCTACTACGACGACGTCTACTGGATCACCTTCGCCGGCATGGCCACGGTCGACGATCCCCGGTATGTCATCGGCATCATGATGGATGCGCCGCACCGCGCGGCCGACGGGTCGCCCGGTTCGTCGGCGGCGCCACTGTTCCACAACATCGCGTCGTGGTTGTTGCAGCGCGAGAACGTGCCACTGTCGCCCGACCCCGGCCCGCCGCTGACCCTGCAGGCCACCTGAGGGCGGACGCCGGGGCGCAGCCCGGCCGGTACTGTGTCATGGCCATGAAGCTGCGTCCCAGCCATCCCGTCGGCCATACGCTGACAGCCCTCGCCGAGCGGGTACACGCCGTCCCCGCCGCGGGCGCCACCGTGCCCGCGGTCCAGGTCACCGGGGTGACGCTGCGCGGTCAGGACGCCGTGGCCGGTGACCTGTTCGCCGCGTTGCCGGGTGCGTCGTCGCACGGCTGGCGGTATGTGGGTGACGCGGTGTCGCGGGGAGCTGTGGCGGTTCTCACCGACGCGGCCGGAGCCGAGGGGCTGGGTTCGGCCGCGACTGTTCCGGTGCTCGTCCATCCGGCCCCGCGGACCGTGCTCGGTGAGCTCGCCGCCACCGTCTACGGCCGTCCGTCCGAGCACATGCAGGTGATCGGCGTCACCGGCACATCGGGTAAGACGACGACGACGTACCTGGTGGAGGCCGGGCTGCGGTCGGCGGGCCGCATCGCGGGCCTGATCGGCACCGTCGGCGTCCGCGTCGACGGCCGTGACCAGCCCAGCGCGCTCACCACACCTGAGGCGCCGGACCTTCAGGCCCTGCTGGCGGTGATGCTGGAACGCGGTGTCGACACCGTGGTGATGGAGGTCTCCAGCCACGCGCTGACCCTGGGCCGCGTCGACGGCATCCGGTTCGCGGTCGGCGGGTTCACCAACCTGTCCCGCGACCACCTGGACTTCCATCCCACGATGGACGACTATTTCGGCGCGAAGGCGCGGCTGTTCGATCCGGAATCGCCAACCCGCGCCGATGTTCCGGTGATCTGCGTCGACGACGATGCCGGTCGCGCGATGGCGGCGGTGGCGGGCAGGTGTGTCTCCGTCAGCGCCGCGGGAGCCGACGCGGACTGGCGCGCCGAGGCCATCTGCCCCGTCGAGCACGGCGCCCAGGAGTTCGTCGCGGTCGACCCGGCCGGAGTGCGTCACGACCTGCGAGTCGCCCTGCCCGGCCGCTACAACGTCGCCAACTGCGTGCTGGCGATCGCCCTGCTCGACGCTGTCGGCGTGTCCCCCGAACAAGCCGCCCCGGGTGTGCGCACGGCGGCGGTGCCCGGCCGCCTGGAGGTCGTCGACCGTGGTCAGGGTTTCCTGGCACTGGTCGACTATGCCCACAAGCCGGGTGCGCTGAGTGCGGTTCTGGAGACCCTGCGCGGGCAGCGCCACGGCGGGCGGCTGGCCGTGGTGTTCGGTGCGGGCGGCAACCGGGACTCCGGGAAGCGTGAACCGATGGGCCGGGTGGCGGCCGAACTGGCAGACCTTGTCGTCGTCACCGACGACAACCCGCGCGACGAAGACCCCGCCGATATCCGCGCGGCGATCCTGGCCGGCGCGGCCGGTGGCGCTGCGGACGTGGTGGAGATGGGTGACCGCCGGGCCGCGATCGATTACGCCGTGGGCTGGGCCCGACCGGGTGACGTCGTGCTCGTCGCGGGTAAGGGTCACGAGGCCGGCCAGACCAGCGGCGGCCGCACCCGCCCGTTCGACGACCGCGCCGAACTGGCTGCCGCCCTGGAGGCGCGGGAGGCGCGGACATGATCGAGCTGACTATTGCCGAGATCGCCGACATCGTCGGCGGCCGGCTGGCCGACGTCTCACCCGAGGATGCGGCCGCGACCCGTGTCACCGGCACGGTCGAGTTCGATTCGCGCGCGGTGACGCCCGGCGGGCTCTTCCTGGCGCTGCCCGGTGCCCGTTCCGACGGCCACGACTTCGCCGAAGCCGCGGTGGCCGCCGGGGCGGTCGCGGTGCTGGCCGCCCGGCCCGTCGGGGTACCCGCGGTGGTCGTCGCACCTGTCGAAGCCGCCGATTCCGGCGCCGGTGTGCTCGAGCATGACGCGGACGGCTCGGGCGCCGCGGTCCTTGCGGCGCTGGCACGGTTGGCAGGTGTGGTGGCCAGGCGGCTGGTGGCCGGCGGACTGACCGTCGTCGGGGTCACCGGTTCATCGGGAAAGACCTCGACGAAGGATCTGCTCGCCGCGGTGTTGGCGCCGCTGGGTGAGGTGGTCGCGCCGCCCGGTTCGTTCAACAACGAACTCGGCCATCCGTGGACGGTATTGCGGGCGGGAGTGTCGACGGACTACCTGATCCTGGAGATGTCGGCCCGCCACCCCGGCAACATCGCCGCGCTGGCCGAGATCGCCCCGCCGTCGATCGCGGTGGTGCTCAACGTCGGCACCGCCCATCTCGGTGAGTTCGGTTCACGGGAGGCTATTGCGGCGACGAAAGCCGAACTGCCGCAGTCTGTTCCTTCGTCGGGCGTGGTGGTCCTCAACGTCGACGACAGCGCGGTGGCCGCGATGGCCGAGCAGACCGCGGCCCGTGTGGTTCGGGTGGGGCGCTCCGCCGCCGCGGACGTGTGGGCCGGGCCGGTGACGTTGGACGGGCTGGCCCGGGCGCGGTTCACGCTGCACGCCGGGGACGGGCAGGTCGACGTCGCGCTGGCGGTCCACGGCGACCATCAGGTGTCCAACGCGCTGTGCGCCGCGGCGGTGGCGCTGCAGTGCGGGGCGAGCCTGGACCAGGTCGCCGCCGCGTTGGCCGCCGCCGGTCCGGTTTCGGCGCGCCGCATGCAGGTGGTCACGCGCGCCGACGGCGTCACCGTCGTCAACGATGCGTACAACGCCAACCCGGACTCGATGCGGGCCGGGCTGCAGGCACTGGCGTGGATGGCGCGGTCCGGCGGGCGGGAGCGAAGCG
>JAFDWN010000036.1:154261-196386 GCA_018268465.1 Actinomycetota bacterium | reverse complement strand
GAATGTCGCCGCCGGGGCGGCTCCAGGGTCCACGCCGCGGCGTTTGCGATGGCGTAGTACAGCAGCACCGCGAACGAGGAGAATCCGATCGCACCGCGCAGGTCCACCACCGCGGCGAGGACCGCGACCACGGCCCCGACGGCGACCTCGGCGTGATGGGGGACGCCGTAACGCGGGTGCACCGCCGACAGCCACCGCGGCAGGTGCCCGTCGCGGGCCATTGCCAGCGTGGTGCGGGACACCCCGAGGATCAGCGACAACAGCGACCCGATCGCGGCGACCGCGGCCCCGAACCGGACCACGGGCTCGGCGGCGGGGAATCCGGCCGCCCGCACCGCGTCGGCCAGCGGCGCGGCCGACGCCGCCAGACCCGCCCCGCCCAGTGCGCTCAGCAGCGCCACCGCCACCACCACGTACACCACCAGGGTGATCCCCAGCGCGACGGGGATGGCGCGGGGAATCACCCGCGCCGGATCGCGGACCTCCTCGCCCAGGGTTGCGATCCTGGCGTACCCGGCGAACGCGAAGAACAGCAGGCCGGCCGCCTGCAGCACACCGGTGACGGTCAGATCGCCGCCCAATTCCAGCGCCGACACGTCGACACTCCCGGGTCTCAGCAGCACGGCCACCACGCCGGCCAGCACCGCCAACACCATCGCGACGATGACCCGGGTGAGCAGTGCCGACTTCTGGATGCCGCGGTAGTTCACCGCCGTCAGCGCCACGACGGCCGCCACCGCCACCGCGTGGGCGTACCGCGGCCAGGCGTAGTGGCCGACCGTCAGCGCCATCGCCGCGCACGATGCGGTCTTGCCCACCACGAAACTCCACCCGGCGGTATAGCCCCAGAACGGGCCGAGTCGTTCGCGGCCGTACACGTAGGTGCCGCCGGACGCCGGGTAGCGGGCGGCCAGTCGCGCCGACGACGCGGCGTTGCAGTAGGCGACGACGGCGGCGATGCCCAGCCCGATGAGCAGTCCGGAGCCCGCTGCGGCGGCCGCGGGAGCCATCGCCACGAAGACCCCGGCGCCGATCATCGACCCGAGGCCGATGACGACGGCGTCGGTCAGACCGAGTCTGCGTTGCAGCGCATCCGTCACGTCCTGGTGCTCACCTCAGCGATGGCGTCGCGAACCACACCGGGATTATCCAGCGGGACAAACGTTCTCGCTCCCTCAACCCCGACCATGGTGGAGTCGGGGAACGCCGCGGCCAGTCGCTGCCCCAGTTCGGGGGTGAAGCAGCGGTCGGCGTTCCCCCAGACCAGCGACACCGGTTTGGTGAAGGAGCGCAGGCGGGGCGTGACCTCGGTGAGGTCGGTGCGCCCGATGGCGCGCGCCAGCGCGGCGAAGTCGCCCGCGATGCGGGCGTCGGTGCGGCACGGGCGCATCCACGACGCGGTCAGCGCGGGGTTCAGGTGTTCGGCAAGCAGGCCGTAGCCCAGCGGCGAATGCCGCAGGACGGTCGGGACCATCGCCGTGGTCGCCAGCCGCGTCGAGACCGTCGAGCGCATGAGCGAGAAGATGACGTCGAACGGGAACGGCGGGAACTTGTCGAATGCGTCGCAGTTGGTCAGCACCAGGCGCCCGACGCGGTCGGGGTGGGCGTCGACGAGGAACTGGCACACGCCGCCGCCGGTGTCGTTGCCGACCAGGGTGACGTCACGCAGCTCCAGTGCGACGAGCAGCTCGTGTACCAGACCGGCGACACCGGCGGGGGACAGCACCGAGCGGTCGGTGACCGGGCGCAGGTGTGAACCCAGCGGCAGGTCCGGCTGGATACACCGGAACCCCTGCTCGGCGAGACCCGCCGCGACCCCGTCCCACAGTCGCCCGTCGACGAGGGCGCCGTGGACGAACACGACGGGCGGGCGGCCGTCGTCCTCGGCGGGTCCGGAAACGCGGTAGTCGATGGTGGCTTGTGGCAGCACGACGGACGGCATCTCGACTATCCTCTCGAATACGATTTACAAACTCACGGTATGAAAGTTACGTACAGCAAGTATGGAAGTCAAGAGAGCCGAACGCCGAACCCAGGCGCAGCGCAGCGCGTCGACGCGGGCCACCCTGGTCGCGGCGGCCAGGACGTTGTTCGCCGCCCACGGCTTCGGCAATGTGTCGACGCAGGCGGTCGTCGCGGCGGCGGGTGTCACCCGCGGTGCGCTCTACCACCAGTTCACCGACAAATCCGACCTGTTCGTCGCGGTGTACGAGCAGGTCGAAGCCGAGTTGGTGGCCGAGGTGGCCGAGCGACTGGCCGAACGGGGGACCATGGGCACGCTGGAATCGATGCGGACGGGTGCGCGGCTGTTCCTCGACCTGTGCGCGGCTCCCGACGTGCAGCGCATCGTGCTCGTCGACGCGCCCGCCGTGCTGGGCTGGGACCGGTGGCGCGAGGTGGGCGCCCGCTACGGCCTCGGCGTCATCGAAGCGATGCTGGCCGCCGCGATCGCCGACGGCACCATCCCCGATCAGCCCGTGCGCGCCGCCGCACACGTCCTGCTGGGTGCGCTCGACGAGGCCGCCCTCTACGTCTCACGCGCAGCGGATCCCGACCTGGCCCGCGCGGAGATGTACCAGGTGTGCGACCGGCTCATCGCCGGTCTGGCTCAGGCGATCCGGTAGTCGCTCAGCGGGAAATCCGAGGCCTCTTTGACCGCCTCGGCCGTCGACATCGGCCGCAGCAGGGTGGCCTCGCCGTGCGGGTCGAAATAGTAGGACCGCGAGGTGGCGCAGTCGCCGCGAACGAACAGCATGTCGCCCATCCGCTCGTCCATCCGCTCCAGATACCGCGCATTGGCATCCTCGGTGACCTCGAATGTCGTTGCGCCGCGGCGCTTCACCTCGGTGAACAGCCGGTCCATGTGCCGCATCTGATACTCCACCGTGGCGAAGTAGTTCAGCCCGATGAAGGAGTACGGGCTGGCCAGGTTCATGAGGTTGGGGAAGCTCGGCATCGTCACCCCCTGATAGGCCTGGAAGCGGGTGTCACGCCACCACTTGCCCAGGTTGCGGCTGTCGCGACCGACGATCTCGAACGGCGGGAAGTTGGCGTCCCACATGTCGAAACCGGTCGCCAGCACCAGGGTGTCGATGACGGCCTTCGTGCCGTCCTCGGCGAGGATGCCGTCCGGTTCGATGCGGGCGATACCGCTGGTCTCCAAGTGCACATGAGGTTGGGCGAAGGCCCGGTAGTAGCCGGTCGAGAAGGTCGGCCGCTTACAGCCGAAGTCGTAGTCCGGTGTCAGCTTCCTGCGCAGCGCCTTGTCGCGGATCGACACGAACCGGTGGATCTTCGACAGGTCCGCGTAGGCGATGCCCAGCCGCCGGAAGCGCTTCGCGTGGAGCACCGCGTACAACAGGAAATACTCGTAGATGACGAACGTGACCGTCGCGATCGCCCGCTGGGTCGCAGGCACCCTCGCGAACAGCCGCTTGAGCCAATCCCCGATCGGGGGGTCGAATTTGGGCACCGCATGAATCGGCGTGCGCTGGTAGACGGTGAGGTCGGCCACCTCCTTGGCGAGCTCCGGGATGAGCTGCACCGCGGTCGCGCCGGTCCCGATGATGCCCACCCGCTTGCCGGACAACGCGTAATCGTCGTCCCACGCGGTGGTGTGGATGATCTTGCCGGCGAAGGTCTCGATTCCGGGAATCTCGGGCGTGCGCGGCTGGGACAGGTACCCCGTCGCGGTGATCAGATACCGGGCGCTCAGTGTCCGGTCGCCGGAGACCGCCACGCGCCAGACCTCGGCGTCGTCATCCCAACGGGCGCTCTCCACCGTGGTGTTGAACTGCATATGCCTGCGCACGTCGTACTTGTCGGCGATGTCCACGGCGTACTGCTTGAGCTCCGCGCCGGGCGCGAACAGCCGCGACCAGTTCGGGTTGGGCTCGAAGAAGTACGAGTAGGTGGTGCTCGGTACATCGACGGCCAGGCCGGGGTAGCGGTTGACGTGCCAGGTTCCGCCCAGGTCGTCCTCGCGGTCGACCAGCACGAAGTTCTCGAATCCCAGCCGTTTGAGCTGGATCGCCGCCCCGATGCCGGCGAATCCGGTCCCCACGATGAGGACGTCGTACTGCTCCGAAATCATAGATAAACGGTACCGCAGGTTTCGCTAACCGACGGCCCGGCTCCTGCTCGTGGCGCGCCGGTGTCCGGCGGCGCAACGGAGCGCCGCGCCTGCTCAGCGGGTCCGCAGCGACCCGGTGCGCGGAGTTTCGCTGGTGGCGATGCAGGTGACCGTCCGGTCGCCGCGGCCCCACGATTCCGCGGTCGGGTACAGCACGAACAGTCCGGTGTCGGGATCGAGCATGGCGGCGGGGGCGTAGACCGCCAGCGCCGGTTCGCACCGGCCCTGGTAATCCTCGATGGCATCCTGGCCGGGGAAGTCGCCCTCGGGCATGGTGAGTACGGCGAAGACCTCTCCGGTATGCGATTCCTCACAGGACACCACCTGCACACTGGACACCAGGCTGCTGTCGGGTATCGCCCCGATGCAGTCGCCCTCCGCGACGTCCATGGCGTCCACCTGGCCTTTGCCGACGATCAGGTAGAACGCGATGCCGACGGCCAACAGCAGCACCCACAGCCCGGACAGCACGAGGCCGGCGATGGCCATGCCGCGGCCGGACGCGCCGTTCTTGGTCTTGTTGAGCGCGACGATGCCGCAGACCACGCTCACCAGCACCCCGCCGAGCACACCGAACACCAGTGAGACGACCGCCCACCAGTTGGTCTTGGCCGGCGGTGCCGACAGATAGGGCTGCGGATACGGCGACGGGCCGGGATAGGGCTGACCGCCGTATTGCGGCTGCCCGCCATAGGGCGCACCGTACGGTGGCTGCCCGCCATAGGCCGCACCGTACGGCGGCGGCCCATAGGGCGGAGGCGGCCCGGGCGGCGGTGGATAGGCCGGCGGTGCGCCGTAGGGAGCCGGGTCGCCGTGCTGGGACGGGTACTCCGGCGGCGTGGTCATGGCAGTAACCGTAGCGCTGCCGCGACGGCCAGACCGGGTACGTCGAGAGACTTCGATCCCAGGTCATGACGCGCTCCGGTGATCTCCACGATCTCGGTGCGCGCGGGGATCAGGGCGGCGGCTGCGCGCAGCTCCTCGATGGAACCGAACGGATCGGACGTGCCATGGGTGAAGACGGCGGGTGCGGCGATCCGCGGCAGGTGTTCGGTCCGGGCGCGTTCGGGCTTACCCGGCGGATGCAACGGATAGGAGAACAGCGTCAGCACGTCGACCGCCACCCCTTCGTC
This sequence comes from Actinomycetota bacterium, assembly GCA_018268465.1. GTDB lineage: Bacteria > Actinomycetota > Actinomycetes > Mycobacteriales > Mycobacteriaceae > Mycobacterium. The sequence goes on along the minus strand of JAFDWN010000036.1, from coordinate 191,121 downwards.
GGCGACCGCCATCGAGGTCTGGCGACCGCCGTACGAATGGCCGCCGGCGATCACCGGGCCGTCGATGAGGGCGCGCACCGCCGCGACCGCGTCGGCAACGCCCTGCCGGTCGCCCGCCGCCGCGCCTGACGGCGGGCCCTTGGGTCTGCGCCTGCGGTAGGGCAGGTTGTAGCGCACGGCCAGCCAGCCACGGCTGGCCCATTCGTCGCAGATCCGGACCAGCAGCGGCGAATCGCGGTTGCCACCGGCGCCGTGGGTGAGGACGACGGCACCGGCGGGCGTGCCCGCGGGTGCGTGGGCGACGCCGTCGATCTCGTCGAGATTCACTGTCCGGCGGTGAGCCGGAACAGTGCAGACACCGGCCCGTGCCCGTGCCCCAGCGGGTAGGCGGCCTTGATGCACTCGGTGACCCAGGCCTTGGCGAACGCGACCGCATCGGGCACCGAGTGCCCGTGCGCGAGGGCGCATGTCGTCGCCGCCGCCAGCGTGTCCCCGGCACCGTGGTCGTTGCCGGTGTCGACCCGGGGTGCGTCGAACTCGTGGAAGTCGGTGCCGTCGAACAGCACGTCGGGGCTGGCGGCCGACCCGCGCAGGTGGCCGCCCTTGACCAGCGCCCAGCGTGGCCCGAGGTCATGGAGGGCGCGAGCGGCGTCCCGCTGGCTGGCGGGATCGACGACCTCGATCTCGGTGAGCAACCGCACCTCGTCGAGGTTCGGCGTCACCAGGGTGGCCAGCGGAAACAGCTCGGTACGAATCGCATTCAGCGCGCTGGGATGCAGCAGCGGGTCGCCGTGCATGGACGCGCAGACCGGGTCGACCACCAATGGCACGGTGTCGGCCAGCCCCTCGCCGCGCCAGGTTTCGGCGACAGTGGTGATGATCTCCGAGGACGCCAGCATGCCTGTCTTGGCGGCCTGGATGCCGATGTCGGACACCACCGCGCCGATCTGGCCGGCGATGACGTCGAGCGGGATCTCGTGGAAACCCTTGACTCCCACCGAGTTCTGCACGGTCACCGCGGTGACGGCGACGCAGCCGTGCAGCCCGAGCATGGCGAAGGTGCGCATGTCGGCCTGGATGCCCGCGCCGCCGCCCGAGTCCGACCCCGCGATCGTCATCACCCGCAAAGGGGTGTGCGCCGGAGGAGTCAGCGGGAGGAAGTTCACGGTGTCGATTCTGGCACGGCCATTTCCAGCGGCAGGTAGATGCGGTTTCCGCGTTCGGCGAATTCCTGCGACTTCTGCTCCATGCCTTGTTCGATGCCCTCCTGCGAAACGCTGTCGATCTCGTCCTTGTACGCCTCTCGGATGTCCTGGGTGATGCGCATCGAGCAGAACTTCGGGCCGCACATCGAGCAGAAGTGTGCGGTCTTGGCCGGTTCGGCCGGCAGCGTCTCGTCATGGAAGGACCGGGCGGTGTCGGGGTCCAGCGACAGGTTGAACTGGTCCTCCCACCGGAACTCGAAACGTGCGGTCGACAAGGCGTCGTCCCGCTGCTGGGCGCGGGGATGCCCCTTGGCCACGTCCGCGGAATGCGCGGCGATCTTGTAGGCGATCACCCCGTCCTTGACGTCCTTGCGGTCGGGCAGCCCCAGGTGTTCCTTGGGGGTGACGTAGCAGAGCATCGCCGTGCCGGCCTGGGCGATGATCGCCGCGCCGATCGCCGAGGTGATGTGGTCGTAGGCGGGCGCGATGTCGGTGGCCAGCGGACCCAGGGTGTAGAAGGGGGCCTCCTCGCAGAGTTCCTCCTCCAACTTCACGTTCTCGACGATCTTGTGCATCGGGATGTGGCCCGGACCCTCGATCATCACCTGCACGCCATGGGATTTCGCGATCTTCGTCAGTTCGCCCAGGGTGCGCAGCTCGGCGAACTGGGCCGCGTCGTTGGCGTCGGCGATCGATCCCGGGCGCAGCCCGTCACCGAGGGAGAACGTGACGTCATAGCGCGCCAGGATCTCGCACAGCTCCTCGAAGTGCGTGTACAGGAACGATTCCCGGTGATGCGCCAGGCACCAGGCCGCCATGATGGAGCCGCCCCGGGACACGATGCCGGTGACCCGCTTGACGGTCAGCGGGATGTAGCGCAGCAGTACCCCGGCATGCACCGTCATGTAGTCGACACCCTGCTCGCATTGCTCGATCACGTTGTCGCGGTACATCTCCCACGTCAGCGCGGTCGGATCACCCTTGACCTTCTCCAGCGCCTGATAGATCGGGACGGTGCCGACGGGCACCGGCGAGTTGCGCAGGATCCACTCCCTGGTGAGGTGGATGTCCTTGCCGGTGGACAGGTCCATGATGGTGTCGGCGCCCCAGCGGGTGGCCCACACCATCTTGTCGACTTCCTCGGCGATGGACGAGGTGACGGCCGAATTACCGATATTGGCATTGATTTTCACCGCGAAGGCCTTACCGATGATCATCGGCTCGCTCTCGGGGTGGTTGTGGTTGGCGGGGATCACCGCCCGGCCGCGGGCGACCTCGTCGCGCACCAGCTCGGGCGAGACGTCTTCGCGCGCAGCGATGAACGCCATCTCGGCGGTGATCTCACCGGCACGTGCCCGCTGCAGCTGGGTACCGCGATCGCGCACGACGCCGGGGCGTGCGGGCAGTCCCGCGTCGAGGTCGATCCGCGCCGACGTGTCGGTGTACGGACCCGAGGTGTCGTACAGGTCGAGGTGTTCACCGTTGGTCAGGTGGACCCGACGGTAGGGCACCTTGGCGCCGGGGACGCCGGACAGATCCCGGTAGATCTTGCTGCTGCCCGTGATCGGGCCGATGGTGACGGAGTCGGACTCAATGGAAAAGGAACTCGAAACAGCGGTCACTGTCATCTCCCTACGCCGGCATTACCCGGTCAGGTTCGTACGGTCGACGGCACCGTGTCGTGGAGCGGAGATCCGCTCCAGCCGTCCTCTCAGCGCGTTCGGTACGCGCTCCCGCGTGGGTGGTTGTTGGCCAGTTCACAAACTAGCGCAGGTTGTGGGATTCGAAAAGCCGGGCCCTCGACCCGGGAATTGCGCCCAGATGATTTGTATAGCTAATATATGTGTTTTAGTTCGGTCGATACGCAAGTGGACGAGGATGACGACAGACATCGAGATGACCAAACCCGCGCCGACTGTCGACACCGCTCTGTCGGAGACGGCTCGCCGGCGCAAACTGATGGATCACGACCACCCGCTCTACAAGTGGGTCGTACTGTCCAACACCACCCTGGGCATGTTGCTGGCGACGATCAACGCGTCCATCGTGCTGATCTCCCTGCCCGCCATCTTCCGGGGCATCGGCCTGAACCCGCTCGCGCCGGGAAACGTCAGCTACCTGCTGTGGATGCTGATGGGTTACCTCGTGGTCACCGCGGTCCTGGTGGTGTTGTTCGGGCGCCTCGGCGATATGTACGGGCGGGTGCGGATCTACAACCTCGGGTTTGCCGTCTTCACCGCCGCGGCCATCGCGCTTTCGTTCGATCCGTTCCACTACGGCGGCGGCGCGGTCTGGCTCATCGCCTGGCGGGTGGTGCAAGGGGTGGGCGGCGCGATGCTGATGGCGTCGTCCTCGGCGATCCTCACCGACGCGTTTCCCGCCAATCAGCGCGGGATGGCGCTGGGCGTGAACATGGTGGCCGCGGTCGCCGGATCGTTCCTGGGCCTGCTGATCGGCGGGGCGCTGTCCGAATGGCACTGGCAGTCGATCTTCTGGGTCGGGGTGCCGATCGGCGTACTGGGCACGGTGTGGAGTATGCGTTCGCTCAAGGAACTCGGGGTCCGCACGCCGGGCCGGCTGGACTGGGCCGGAACGGTGACGTTCGCGGTCGGGCTCACGGTGTTGCTGGTCGGGATCACCTACGGCATCCAGCCCTACGGTGACTCCACCACCGGGTGGGGTAACCCGTGGGTGCTGGGCACGATCATCGCCGGAGTGGTCCTGCTGGTCGCGTTCTGTTTCATCGAGCTGCGGGTGCCCGACCCCATCGTCAACATCCGGTTGTTCCGGTCGACGGCGTTCGGCATGGGCAACCTGGCGGGGCTGATGTCGTCGGTGGGGCGCGGCGGCCTGCAGTTCATGCTCATCATCTGGTTGCAGGGCATCTGGTTGCCGTTGCACGGCTACAGTTTCGAGTCCACGCCGCTGTGGGCGGGGATCTACATGCTGCCCATGACGATCGGGTTCCTCGTCGCCGGACCGGTCGCCGGGACGTTGTCGGACCGCGTCGGGGCGCGACCGTTCACCGTCGGCGGGATGTTGCTCATGGCGGCGACATTCGTTGCGCTGGTGGCAATTCCTGTCGATTTCGACTACCGGCTGTTCGCCGCGCTGATCTTCCTCAACGGCCTCGGCGGCGGCATCTTCACCGCACCGAACAGCGCCGCCATCATGTCCAGCGTCCCGGCGGCCGAGCGCGGCGCGGCATCGGGAGTACGGGCCACCTTCTTCAACGCGGGGTCGTCGCTGTCGATCGGAATCTTCTTCTCGCTCATGATCGTCGGGCTGGCCAACTCGCTGCCGGGTGCGCTGAGCACGGGGTTGCAGCAGCAGGGTGTGCCCGCTTCGGTGGCTCACGACGTGGCCGGCCTGCCCCCGGTGGGCAGTCTGTTCGCGGCCTTCCTCGGCTACAACCCCGTCGCCGAACTGCTCGCCCCGTACGGCACACTGCATCAGCCGGGGGTCAATGCCGGCGTGCTCACCGGCCAGGAGTTCTTCCCGCAGTTGATCACCGAACCCTTCCACGCCGGACTGGTCGTCGTGTTCGGCGCCGCCGCGGTGATGATGCTGATCGGTGCCGCGGCGTCGCTGTTCAACGCCGGCCGGTACGCCACGGCGCCCGGGGCGGACAACGAGGCCTGACCGCCGGTGTCAGCCCAGCGTCACCAGCACGGGGGCATGGTCGCTGGCGCCCTTGCCTTTTCGTTCGTCGCGGACGATCTCGGCCTGCGTCACACGGGTGGCCAGCGCCGGGGAGCCCATGATGAAGTCGATCCGCATCCCGCGCCGCTTCTGGAAACTCAGCTGGGTGTAGTCCCAGTAGGTGTAAGTACCGGGTCCCGGCGCGAACGGGCGCACCACGTCGGCGTACCCGGCGTCGACGATTGCGTCGAACGCCTTGCGTTCCGGCTCTGACACGTGTGTGCGGCCCGCATAGAACTCGGTGCTCCACACGTCCTCGTCGGTGGGGGCGATATTCCAGTCCCCGACCAGTGCGACGGGCAGGCCGGGATCTGCCGCCAGCCAGGACGACGACGTATCGCGCAGCGCCGCAAGCCAATCCAGCTTGTATGCGTAGTGCGGGTCATCCAGCGTGCGGCCGTTGGGCACATACAGACTCCAGACCCGGACCCCGCCGCACGTCGCGCCCAGCGCCCGGGCCTCCGCGGCGGCCTGCACATCGGGGGAGCTGCTCCACATCGGCTGACCGGCGAAACCGACCTCGACGTCGTCGAGTCCCACCCGCGACGCGATGGCCACGCCGTTCCACTGGTTGAACCCCACATGCGCGACGTCGTAACCCAGCGCGGCGAACGGCATCGTCGGGAACTGGGCGTCGGTGCACTTGGTTTCCTGCATCGCCAGCACGTCGACATCGGCCCGCTGCATCCAGTCGACGACGCGGTCCACCCTGGTGCGGATCGAATTGACGTTCCAGGTCGCCAGCCGCAGGGTGTCGGGCATCCTCACAGCCTAGGCCGCAGCAGCGTCGCCGCGTCGACGTAGCGATGTTGGTGGTGCAGGACGAACCCCATCGACTGGTACAGCGCGATCGCCGGCGCGTTGTCGGCAAGCACCTGCACATACGCCCGCTGGGCGCCGTGCCCGGCGCCCCACGCGAACAGCGCCGCGCACACCGCCCTGGCGTGCCCGCCGCGCCGGGCCGACTCGGCGACGCGCACCGACGACAGGCCCAGCCAGCGGGTGCCGTCGGGCGCCGGGGTCACCGCACCCCGCCCCACCGCCGCCCCTGGCACCGCCGCGAATGTCACCTCACCGTCGACGACCGCCGTCAGAACCCCGGCGGGAACCGCCCTGGCATAACCGGCCAGCCACCCGTGATCCGGGCGGTCGAGCAGCGTCACCCCTGTCGCCTCGACCGCCGCGGGCACGTCGCACACCATCACCCTGGTCTGCTTGACGCCATCGACGCGGACGGGCAGGAGCCGTTCGGGCAGTGCCAGCCACGGCGCCAGATCCCGCTCTGCGTACCAGCCGGCGACTGCGTCCAGGTCCGCCAGAGCCGCCGAAAATTCCAGCGGCACAGCCGAATTGGCCCGGCTGGTGAATCCGCCGCCGGCCCGCAGGAACCAGCCGCCCAGCCACCGCTGCTCCAGTCCCGGCCAGGCCAGCGCGGCCGCGTACTCGACGGCGCGGATCTCCGAGGCACGCACCGGGGTATGGGAAAGCTCACGCACCGACACGACGTCGGCACGCGCCACCACCACCACGTCCCCGGACTTCGTCCGCACCTCGACCTCCGGTGCGACGGACACCAGGTGTCCGATCACATCGGTCAGCGGCGGCGCAGAACCGGGCGGCAACCGGTACCGCAGACTCACCCGGGCGCCGGGAGGTGGGAGGTTCACTGCCCGAACTTCAATGCCCGAACGGATCGGGATCCCGGCCCGGCAGCCAGCTCAGCCCCGGCACTCCCCAGCCGTGACTCTTCACCGAACGCTTGGCGGCGCGGGCGTTGCGCCCGACCAGCCGGTCCAGATACAGGAATCCGTCCAGATGGCCGGTTTCATGCTGCAGCATCCTCGCGAACAGCCCCGTCCCCTCCAGGGTGACCGGCGTCCCGTCGGCGTCCAGACCGGTCACCCGCGCCCAGTCGGCCCGGCCGGTCGGGAACGACTCGCCCGGCACCGACAGGCAGCCCTCGTCGTCGTCATCGGGATCCGGCATCGTCTCGGGTACCTCGGAGGTCTCCAACACCGGGTTGATCACCACCCCGCGACGGCGCGTCGTGCGGCCACGCACATCGGCGCAGTCGTAGACGAACAGCCGCTTGGACACCCCGATCTGGTTGGCGGCCAGCCCAACCCCGTTCGCCGCGTCCATCGTGTCGTACATGTCGGCGATGAGGTCGGCCAGGTCCGCGGGCAGCGCACCGTCGGGTCCGACCGGTACGGGCTCGGTAGCCGTGTGCAGGACGGGATCTCCGACGATGCGGATCGGAACGACTGCCATGGACCGCAAGCTTAAGTGAGCCGACTCGCGGGCTTTTGTGACGGCTCATCCCCGCAACCCGTGATTGAATGTTCGCCGGAACACGAGCGATGTCATTTCAAGTGCCGGAAGGGTCCAAGGAGCAATATGGACGGCGCCATGGCGCGGGCTGAGCAATCCGGAGATGACGCCGATCCCGCCGACGGGCTCAGCCGTCGCGAACACGACATCCTGGCCTTCGAAAGGCAGTGGTGGAAGTACGCCGGCTCGAAGGAAGACGCGATCAAAGAGCTCTTCTCCATGTCGGCCACCCGCTACTACCAGGTGCTGAACGCGCTGGTCGACCGGCCCGAGGCGCTGGCGGCCGATCCGATGCTGGTCAAGCGGCTGCGCCGGCTGCGGGCCAGCAGGCAGAAGGCACGGGCCGCCCGCCGTCTGGGCTTCGAGGTCACCTGACGCCGGGCGCTCGGCCCGTCCGGCCGCGGCGCCGGTGCCGCTCGATACAGTGGGCCAGATGAATCAGCGAGAATCCTCCGGGCTGCCCCTGCGCGCCATGGTGATGGTGCTGCTGTTCCTGGGCGTGGTCTTCCTGCTCGTCGGGTTCCAGGCCATGGGCTCCGGTGACGACACCGACAGCGACCAGTCGTCGGTGACGACCGCGACCACCACCACGACGACGTCCGAGGCGCCGCCCGCGGCCGAACCGGCCAAAGCCGATGTGCGCGTCTACAACATCTCCGAGGTTCAGGGCGCCGCCGAAGGCACCGCCACCCGGCTGCGCGACGCCGGCTGGAATGTCACCGACACCGGCAACCTCAGCCTGGAGGGTGTGACAGCCACCACCGTGTATTTCAGCGACGCCCCCGGCGAGCAAGAGGCCGCCGACGAGGTGGGAAGACTGCTGGAAGCCCCCGTCGAGCCGCGGCTGCCCGCATTGGCAGAGCAACCACCGGGAGTGATCGTCGCGGTCACCGGTTAGGCTTTTGCGCATGCTCAAGCCCGTCGCCGTCGCCGCCATGTTCGCCGTCCCCGCGCTCGCGCTGAGCGCCTGTGCCCCCAACGAGCCGATAGCCACCGAGCCAGGCACCACGCCGTCGGTCTGGACCGGCTCCCCGTCACCCTCCGCGCCCGGGGGTGAAGAGGGCGGCCACGGCGGCGGAGCGGCCGCGTCGGGTGAGCACCTCACCGCGGAACTCAAGACCGCCGACGGCACCGCCGTCGCCACCGCCGATTTCGAATTCTCCGACGGCTACGCCACGATCACCGTCAAGACCACCCAGGCCGGCGAGCTCAGCCCCGGATTCCACGGGCTGCACATCCATTCGGTGGGTAAGTGCGAGGCCAACTCGGTCGCCCCGACCGGCGGCGCCCCGGGCAACTTCAACTCCGCCGGCGGCCATTTCCAGGTCCCCGGCCACTCTGCGCACCCGGCGAGCGGTGACCTGTCATCGCTGCAGGTCCGCGGGGACGGTTCGGCGATGCTGGTGACCACCACCGACGCGTTCACCGCCGAGGAACTGCTCGACGGCGCCCAGACGGCGATCATCATCCACGAGAACGCCGACAACTTCGCCAACATCCCGCCCGAGCGCTACCAGCAGGTCAACGGCACACCCGGGCCCGACCAGACGACGATGGCCACCGGCGACGCCGGAAGCCGGGTGGCGTGCGGTGTCATCAGCCCCGCCGGCTGACAACCGGATCGAATTCAAGGGGTCTCCCCGCCCGACGGTCGGCGTCGAATGGGAGTTCGCACTCGTCGACGCCGTCACGCGTGACCTCAGCAACGAGGCCGCCGCCGTCATCGCCGAGATCGGCGAAAACCCCTACGTGCACAAGGAGTTGCTGCGCAACACCGTCGAAGTCGTCACCGGGGTGTGCGACAACACCGCCGAGGCGATGGACGACCTCCGGGCGACCCTTGCGACCGCGCGCACGATCGTGCGGGGCCGCGGTATGGAACTGTTCTGCGCGGGCACCCACCCGTTCGCGAAATGGTCGGCCCAAAAGCTCACCGACGCGCCCCGATACGCCGAGCTGATCAAACGCACCCAGTGGTGGGGCAGACAGATGCTGATCTGGGGTGTCCACGTGCACGTCGGGATCTCCTCCGCGCACAAGGTGATGCCGATCATCACGTCGATGCTCGACTACTATCCGCACCTGCTGGCGCTGTCGGCGTCGTCGCCGTACTGGGGTGGCGAGGACACCGGATACGCGAGTAACCGGGCCATGATGTTCCAGCAGCTGCCCACCGCGGGCCTGCCGTTCCACTTCCAGCGGTGGACGGAGTTCGAAGGTTTCGTCGGCGACCAGAAGAAGACCGGCATCATCGACCACATGAACGAGATCCGTTGGGATATCCGGCCGTCGCCGCACCTGGGCACGATCGAGGTGCGGATTCTCGACGGAGTCTCCAACATCCGTGAACTCGGCGCGCTCGTCGCACTGACGCACTGCCTGATCGTGGACCTGGACCGCCGGCTGGAAGCCGGCGAGCCGCTGCCCACCATGCCGCCGTGGCACGTGCAGGAAAACAAGTGGCGCGCTGCGCGTTACGGTCTCGACGCGGTGATCATCCTCGATGCCGACAGCAACGAACGACTTGTCACCGAGGACCTCGACGAGTTGCTCAACCGGCTGGAGCCGGTGGCGGCGTCGCTGCACTGCGCCGACGAACTGGCTCGAGTCAGCGAGATCTACCATGCCGGGGCGTCGTATCAACGCCAGCGCCGGGTTGCCGAGGAGACGGACGGCGACCTGCGCGCCGTGGTCGACGCGCTGGTGGCCGAACTCGAACTCTGACAGATGACCGCGACGCCGATGTTCCCGCTCGAGGTGGCCATGCTGCCCGGCGAGGAACTGCCGCTGCGGATCTTCGAACCCCGATACACCGCACTGGTGCAGGCGTGCCTGGCCGCCGAGCAGCCGGAGTTCGGCGTGGTGATGATCGCCGCCGGGCGCGAAGTGGGCGGCGGCGACCGGCGCTGCGATATCGGCGCCTTGGCCCGCATCGTGGAATGCGACGCGCTGGGCGGCGGGCGGTACCGGTTGGCCTGCCTGATGACCGAACGGATCCGGGTGCGGCAGTGGCTCGACGACGACCCGTACCCGCGCGCCGCGGTCGAGCCGTGGGACGACGAACCCGCCGATCCCGTCGCGCCGTCACGGATCGACGAACTCGAGCAACGCATCGTGGGGCTGTTCGAGCGGATCGCCCAGGCCCGTGAGGTCGACCTGCCCGACCGTGCCGCGCTACTGGGTCCCCGACACCCCGACACGGGAAAACGCCTGTACACCTTGGCGTCCCGACTGCCGATCGGGCAGGCCGACCGGTACGCGGTGTTGTCGGCGCCGACCGCCCCCGCGCGGCTGAACGCGCTCAGCGAGGCACTCGACACCGTCGTGGCCATGGTCGAATTCCGGCTCTCGCCCTAGTGCCTTTACCGGCCGCGGCCGGATCAGCCTGTGCGGTCGTTGAATTCGTGCAGTTCGTCCTTCGTCAACAGATCGTCGCGCACGTTCTGCTCGCGGTAGGCCAGCTGGCCGACGCGGTTGGCGATCACCGGTGCGGTGATCAACGTGAACAGCCCGGTGAGGATGACCATGCCGACATCGGCGTTACCCCGCAACCGGATCGCCGCACCGGCCAGCACCAGCAGCAGACCGAGAACCTGCGGTTTGGTCGCGGCGTGCATCCGCGAGAGGGTGTCGGGGAACCGCACCACCCCGATCGCCGCCGTCAGCGCGAGCGCCGAACCGCCAAGCACCAGAACGCCCGCCACGACGTCGAGAACGTTCATCGCAACCCCCGCCGGACAGCCGGCTTGCGGACGTCGGGCACGCGGAACCGGGCCACGCTCACCGAACCGACGAAACTGATCAACGCCAGCGCGGTGAGGCTGTAGGTCACCGTGGTGTCCAGGCTGAACGCCGCCCAGGTGCCGATGGCGCACATCGTCACCGCGACGAGCGTGTCCAGCGCGACGATCCGGTCCAGGGTGCTCGGGCCGGCCAGCAGTCGGTACATCGTGACCGCGGCGGCGGCACTGAGCATGACCGCCGCGATTATCCAGACGGTCGTCATGCGCGATCTGCCTCTCGCTCCGTCGCCGGCTGCCAGTCGGCGTCACGTTCGAAACTGTCCACCAGCAATCGCTGGATGATGTCGACCTGGTGATAGAACCGCTGTACCGCCCGGTCGGAGCCGACGTCGATGATGTGCGCGTACAGCATCCGGCGGTTCAGGTCGATCTCGAGCACGATCGAACCCGGGATCAGGTTGAAGATGTTGGCCGCCAACGCCAGCACCAACTCCGACTTCACCGCCACATGGGCGCGCAGCACCGCCGACAGCGGCGGCGGCCCCGGCCGGATCGCCAGCCAGGCCATCTGCGTCGAGGACAACACCAGGTAGTAGGCCACCGTGAGGATCAGCCGGATCAGCGACAGCAGATGTACGCGGCCCTCCACCGGCACCGCGGGAAGCGGCAGCAGCAGCGTGATCACCAGCGCGACGACCAGCCCGCTGATCACATTCGCCGCGGAGAACGTGCCCCACAACAGGATCCAGACCAGGATCAGCCAGCACAGCACCCAGGCCCGCAGGGCGATCAGCCGAGCGCTCACGGGGAACCTCCCAGGACGGCGGTGATGTACTGATCCCTGTCCAGCACCTGGGCCGCGGCGCGGTCGCTGTAGGCGAAGATCGGCCCTGCCAGCACCGCCAGCGCCAGGCCCACCGCGATCAAGGCACCCGTCGGCACCAGCATGCCGACGGGCATCCGGCCCACACTGTCCCGGTCGGCGAATTCGATGTCCTCGCTGTCGTCCAGCAGCACCGCAGGGGCCGCGGCCGCCAGATGGCCCTCCGGGGCGTCGGCACGTGTCCGCCAGAACGCCTTCGTCCACACCCGCGCCACCACGTAGAGCGTCAGCAGGCTGGTCACCACGCCGCCGCCCACCAGCGCCCATGCCAGCACCGAACCGTCCGCCGCGCCGGCCTCCAGCAGCGCCACCTTGCCGATGAAACCGGAGAACGGCGGAATGCCACCCAGATTGAGCGCGGGCACCACGAATACGAACGCCAGCACCGGGCTGGCCGCGGCCAGCCCACCCAGCCGTTGTAGCGTCGACGCGCCCGCCTGCCGCTCGATCAGCCCGACCACCAAGAACAACGTGGTCTGTACGAGGATGTGGTGCGCAACGTAGTAGATGGCCCCCGACATGCCCAGCTGGCTGGACAGCGCAATCCCGAAGACCATGTAGCCGATGTGGCTGACCAGCGTGAACGACAGCAGTCGCTTGATGTCGCTCTGCGCGATGGCGCCCAGAATCCCGATGATCATGGTGAGGAACGCCGCCACCAGCAGCACCGAATCCAGGCCGCCGCCGGGAAACAGCAGCGAATGCGCCCGGATGATGGCGTAGATGCCGACCTTGGTCAGCAGGCCCGCGAACACGGCGGTGACGGGTGCCGGCGCCGTCGGATACGAGTCGGGAAGCCACGTCGACAGCGGGAAGACCGCCGCCTTGATCCCGAACGCCACCATGAGCACCGCGAACATGGCCGTCCGGGTACCCTCCGACACCCCGTCGAGCCGGACCGCCAACTCGGCCAGGTTCAGCGTGCCGGTGGCCGCGTACACCAGCGCCAGGCCGATCAGGAAGATCAGCGACGACACCATCGACACCATCACGTAGGCGATACCGGCCCGCACCCGTTCGGCGCTGGCGCCGATGGTCAGCAGCACGAAGCTCGCCGACAGCAGCACCTCGAACCCGACGAACAGGTTGAACAGGTCGCCGGCCAGGAACGCCATGCACACACCCGCCGACAGCACCAGGTAGGTGGGCAGGAAGATCGACACCGGCTGGCGTTCGTCACCGTCGCGAACACCCTGACCGATGGCGTAGCCGACCACGGCCAGCAGCACGATCGAGGACACCACCAGCATCAACGCCGACAGCCGGTCCACGACCAGCGTGATGCCCAGCGGCCCCATCCCGGTTTCGGACTGGCCCCAGCCTCCGACGTCGAGCGCGATCGTGCCGTCGCGGTCGGTGAGGTACAGCAGCGCGCCGCACACCACCACCACCGCCAGCAAAGCGACCTGGGTGATGGCCCGCTGCAACCCCGCGCGGCGCCCGGCGAGGAGCGTCAGCGCGCCGGCGACCATGGGGATCAGCACGGGCAGCGGCGTCAGCACCAGGCCCAGATTCGTCATCGTGAGCCCTCCATTCCCGGCAGCGCGTCCAGTTCGTCGGGGGCGTCGGTGTCCTTGGCCTTGTCGGGTTCCGGCAGATCCTCGTCGACGGCGGCCACCTCCTCGTCGGACATCTTCGAGACGCGGGTGTCCTCGGGGTCGTCGCTGACCTCCTCGGCCGTGGTCAACCGGTATGACCGGTACGTCAGCGCCAGCACGAACGCCGCGATACCCATGCTGATGACGATGGCGGTCAGGATCATCGCCTGGGCCAGCGGATCGGCGGTCGCGGTTTCACCATTGCTGGTCCGTCCCCGGATCGGCGGGTTGCCCGACGGCCCGCCGACGGTCAGGATCAGCAGGTTCACCGCATTGCCGATCAGCAGCAACCCCAGCAGCATCCGGGTCAGATTGCGTTCCAGCAGCAGATAGACGCCCGCGCTGGTCAGGCCGCCGATCAGGATCAGGGGAACGAGGTAGGCCGTCATCGCGCCGCCACCGCCGGTCGCTGGTCGGCCATCTCCACGTCGACCCGGGCGCCGAGACTGCGCAGCACGTCGAGTACCAGGCCGACGACGATCAGATACACCCCGAGGTCGAAGAAGATGGCCGTGACGAACTTGATGCTGCCCAGCACCGGCACATCGAACTCGATCAGCGCCGACGACAGTGCGGGGGCGCCGACCAGCAGCGAGGCCACCGCGGTGCCCGCGGACAGGGCCAGCCCGGCGCCCAGGATCTTGCCGGCGTCGAACGGCAACGTCTCGCCGAGTTCGTAACGTCCGCCGGCCAGATACCGCAGCACCAGCGCCAGACCCGCGGTCAGGCCGCCCGCGAACCCGCCGCCGGGGGTGTTGTGCCCGGCGAAGAAGAAGTACGCCGACAGCACCATGATCAGCGGGAAGATGATGCGCGTCGCCACCTCCAGCACCAGCGACCGGTACTGCGGATCGCGCAGCTCACTGCCCCGCAGCCACGTGGTGTCGCCCACGGTCGAAGAGTTGGCGTATGCCGCCATGCGGCCGATGTCGGGCTGGCCGACGTCGGCTACCCGGGGCGCCGCGCCGTGGCGGCGATGGCGGAACACCAGCGACGCGACACCGGTCGCGGCCACCAGCAGCACCGAAACCTCGCCCATGGTGTCCCAGGCACGGATGTCGACGAGCAGGACGTTGACGGCATTCGAACCGTGCCCGCGGTAGTAGGCGGCATCGGGGATCAACTCGGCGATACCCGGACGGGTGCGCGCCGCCATCGCGAAGACGGCGAGTGTGGTGACAGTGGCACCGACCGCCACGGCCAGCACCGCGCGCGGCCACCGGTGCCGCCGGATGTTGGCCCGGTCGGCCTCGGCGGGCAGGGTCCGCAGCACCAGCACGAAGATCACCAACACCAGGGTCTCGACCAGGAACTGCGTCAGGGCGAGGTCGGGCGCGCCGTGGAAGGCGAAGATGGCGCCGCAGCCGTATCCGCTGACCCCGACCAGCAGCACCGCGGCCAGCCGGTTGCGCATCACCGTCGCGCTGATCGCCGCGGCCAGCATCAACACGCCGACCACCACCTGGATCGGCGAATCCCACAGCTGGAGGTCGACACGGTCGCGGGCCCCGAACGCCAGGGCCGCCGCGGGGAACAGCACCAGCGTGGACAGGATCACCGACTGTGTCGCCGGGATCGAGCCGCGCTGCGTCACCGCGGTCAGCCGCACGGACAGCACGTCGAGGCGGCGCAGCACAGTGTCGTAGATGCGGTCGGCGTTACCCAGCGGCAGGTAGACCACCCGGGCCGCCTCGCGCAACCGGGCGCGGCCCACGAAAACCCCGATACCGGCGGTCAGCACCAGTGCCGACAGCAGCAGCGGGAGACCGAATCCGTGCCATAACGCCAGCTTGTAGGCCTCCCCGCCGGGCACCGTATCCGAGTAGGTGTGCAGAATCCGGTCGATGTCGGACGGCCAGAGCCCGAACAGCAGACCCGCGCCGGCCAGGATCGCGGGCGCCGCCAGGAAGGTCACCGGCGGGCGGTGCATCGCCTCCACCCGCACGCTGGGCACCCGCAGCCCCTTCCGCCCGAAGGCCCCCCAGATGAACCGCAGGCTGTAGATGGTGGTGAACACCGACCCGAGCACGATGCCGGTCAGCACGAACGGCGCCACCGATCCCAGTACCGGGCTGTGGGCGACCGTCGCCAGATCTGCCTCCTTGGCGACGAACCCGAAGAACGGCGGCAACGCGGCCATACTGGCCGTCGCGCAGACCGCGACGATCAGGAGCGGTTTGCTGCGATCGCCCAGCCAGGCGAGTCGGCGGATGTCGCGGGTGCCGGTGGCATGGTCGATGACACCGACGACCATGAACAGCGACGCCTTGAACATGGCGTGGGCGCACAACATCGCCAGGCCGGCGAGCATCATGTCGCTGCCGCCGCTGCCGACCATCACGGTGATCAGGCCCAGCTGACTGACCGTGCCGAACGCCAGGATCAGCTTCAGGTCGTACTCACGCACCGCCCGCCAGCCCGCCAGCAGCATCGTCAGCAAACCGAGCGTGATCACCATCGGACGCCATGGCGGTGCGTCGGCGAATCCGGGGGTCAGCCGGGCAACCAGGTAGACACCGGCCTTCACCATGGCCGCGGCGTGCAGGTACGCACTCACCGGGGTGGGGGCGGCCATCGCCCCGGGCAGCCAGAAATGCAGCGGCACGATCGCCGACTTGGACAGCGCGCCGACGAGGATCAGCACCAGGGCCACCGACGCTGCCAGACCCGACGGCGGCGACGCGATCAGCTCCGAGAGCAGGAAGGTGCCCGCCAGGTTGCCCAGGATGATGATGCCGACGAGCATCGCCAGCCCGCCGAACGTCGTCACCAGCAGCGCCTGGGTGGCGGCCCGGCGGCTGGTGGCGCGTTCGGCGTAATGGCCGACCAGCAGGAACGACAACACCGTCGTGGTTTCCCAGAACACGTACAGCATCAGCATGTTGTCGCTGGTGACCAGGCCGAACATGGCCCCGGAGAACGCCACCAGCTCCGCGGCGAAACTCGGCAGCCGCTTCTCGGTATGTCCGTCGTGGTGGTGGAAATAGTCGGCGCAGTAGAACAGCACCAGCGCGCCGATGGCCAGCACGAGGACACTCATGATCGCTGCGAGCGGATCGAACCGCAGCGTGATGTCCATCGACAGTTCGGGGATCCACGCGATATTTACCGTGGGCACCCGGCCAGGCTGCGGCCAATTCGTGGCAACCCACACCAGCGAACCCAGCGGTACCAGTGCCAGTGGGTAGAACGCCATCCGTCCCCAGCGGTACACGAGGAGAGGAGCCACCGCGGTTGCGACCGCGTGGGCAAGTAGAATGGCGAGCAAGGCACTCCGATCTCGTCGGCTCGGCGATACCCTCCGGGCGAAGGGCAAATGTCGGGGTGTCAAGCCTCTATGGCTTTTGGATTCACCACAGTCTACTGGGACAGCCCCAGCTACGATCGACGTGTAACGCCGCCCCGCGACGAAGGAGGGGGGTGCGCGTGACCGCGAAGGAGATCGTCGTGGTCGGTGCGGGACCGACCGGACTGATGCTCGCCTGCGAACTCGCACTGGGCGGTGTGAAGACCCGGCTCATCGAGGCCCGGGCCGGGATGCCGAACATCACCAGGGCGTTTGCCGTCCACGCGCGCACCCTGGAACTGCTCGACGCGCGCGGTCTCGCGGACGAGGTGATCGCCCGCGGCTTGCCCGTCTACGAGGTCACGCCGCCCGGCGGTGTGCCCCTTTCGCTGCGCGAGTTGCCCACCCGGTTCGGGATGGTGCTGATGGTCCCGCAAAGCGGCACCGAACTGATCCTCGAACGACGGGCGGGCGAATTGGGTGTGGAGGTCACCCGGGGCGCCGAAGTGGTCGGGCTGGCCCAGGACCCCGGCGGCGTCGACCTCACCCTCGCCTCCGGCGAGCGGCTGCGCGCCGGCTACGCCGTGGGGTGCGACGGCGCGCACAGCGCGGTCCGCAGACTGGTCGGTATCGACTTCGCCGGCAAACAGTATGAGACTCATATCCTGCTCGCCGACGTGCGGCTGGCCCGGGCACCCGCCGACGGTTTGTTCGCCAGGGCGAACCAGCAGGGCGTCGTGTTGATCGTGCCGTTCGGAGACGACTGGTACCGGGCCATCGCCTGGGACCGGTTGCGCGAACAGGCGCCGTTGAGCGAACCCGTCACCGTCGACGAGATCCGCGACGCCTTCGGCCGTATCGCCGGCGAGGACTTCGGCATGGACGAGATGCGGTGGAGTTCGCGGTTCCTCAGCGAACGGCGTCAGGCGCGGCACTACCGCAGCGGCCGGGTATTCCTGGCCGGCGACGCCGCACACGTCCACTCCCCGCTGGGCGGGCAGGGCATGAACACCGGCATCGGCGACGCGATGAACCTGGGCTGGAAGCTGACGGAGGCGATGCGCGGGGCGGCGCCCGGGTGGCTGCTCGACAGCTACGAGCAGGAGCGCCATCCCGTCGGGGCGAGCGTGCTGGCCCTCACCGACGCGTTCAACCGGCTGGTGCTCGGGCGGTCGGCGGTGCGCCGCGCGGCGCTGAGCCTGGCCATCGGCACCCTGCTGCGGATACCGCGCAGCAGGCGGGAGGTCGCGGGGCGGCTCAGCGGGATCGGCATCGCCTACCCCCGCGCCCGCACCGACGACCCGATGGTCGGCAAGCGGATGCCCGACATCGAGTGCAACGGCACGCGGCTCTACGAACTGCTGCGCGAGGGACGGTTCGTCCTGGTGACGGCCGAACCCGTGGCACTGGACCGGCCCGACGTCGTCACCGCGATCGACAACCGACCCGAACTGCCCGACGCCATCCTGGTCCGCCCCGACGGCTACGTCGCCTGGGCCAGCGAACGGATGCCCCACAGCCCCGACATCGTCGCGGCCGTCGACCAGTGGGCGCTACCCGTTCAGAAGTAACGCAGCCAGACGTAGACCCACGCCAGCGCGGTGCTCAGCAGCGTCACCACGATGCCGTAGCGGGTGAACCGCCAGAAGCTGATCCGGTGCCCCGCCCGCTGCGCGATGCCGATCGCGACGACGTTGGCGCTGGCCGCGATCGCGGTGCCGTTGCCGCTGAAACACGCGCCGAATGCGAATGCCCACCACAGGGCCCGCGCGGTCTCGATATCGGGCGCCTGCGCCGCCATACTCTCGACGACCGGGGTCATGGTGGCGGTGTAGGGGATGTTGTCGACGAACGCGCCGACGATCGACGATCCGAACAGCAGCGCGGTGGCGGCGAGGAAGAAGTCGTCACCGAACGCGGACTGGGCCGCGTTGCCGAGCGCGCCGATGACCCCGGTGTGGACCAGCCCCGCGACCATCGCGAACAGGCCCATGAAGAACACCAGCGTTGGCCACTCCACCTCCGGCAGCACCTCGGTGACGTCGATGTCGGTGACCAGCAGCATCACCCCCGCACCGACCAGGGCGACGATCGACGGCGCCACGTGCAGCACGGAGTGCAGGGAGAATCCGACGATCACGACGGCCAGCACCGCCAGCGCGCGCAGCAGCAGGCGGGTGTCCTTGATGGCCCGTCGTTCCTGCAACGCCATCACCTCGTCGAGATGCATATCGTTGCCGCGCAGGTCGGCGCGGAACAGCACCCGGGTGAACGCCACGAACAGCGCGAAGATGACCACCACGGCGGGCGCCATGTTCACCAGGAAGTCGTTGAAGGTGAGTCCGGCGCGGCTGCCGATGATGATGTTGGGCGGATCGCCGATCAGGGTGGCCGCCCCGCCGATGTTCGACGCCAGCACCTCGGCGATGAGGTACGGCTGGGCCGGGATGCGCAGCCGGTCGCAGATCACCACCGTCACCGGCGCCACCAGCAAGATGATGGTCACGTTGTCCAGCACCGGCGAGGCGACGGCGGTGATGACCATCAGCATCACCATCAGCCGGAACGGTTTGCCGTGCGACCGCTTGGCGGCCCAGATCGCCAGGAAGTCGAACAGCCCGGTCTGCTTGATCACCCCGACGATCACCATCATCCCCAGCAACAGGAAGATGACGTTCCAGTCGATGCCCTCGTGTTCGGAATAGAAGATGTCGGCGCCGGGGATCAGACCGAGCACCGCCATCAGACCCGCGGCGACCAGCACCGTCTTGACTTTGTCGGCGCGTTCGGTCGCGATGAACCAGAAGGCGACGACGAAGATCGTCAGCGCGAGCACCGGGCCGAGGACGGAAGGCACTACCGGACCTGACGCCGGAGCCGGGCCGGGTCAGTCGTTGGGTCCGGCGACCGCGAGACTGGTGAGCAGCCGCTCCAGGGTCACCGCCCCGACCAGCCGTCCCTTGCGGTCGACGATCGCGATCAGCGGGCTGCGTTTGGCCGCCATCACCGTCGCCACTTCCAGGACGGTGGCGTCCGGAGCTACGGTCGCCGGCTTGGCCACCGGGCTGGGCAGACAGTCACCGACCGTCAGCGTTCCGGTGCCGCGCCAGAACACGTCGGCGTGCGTTTCGTCGACGACCCGGACCAGCGCGGGATCGTCCTGGTAGGACTCCGGAATGGCCAGCCGCAGCACCTGGGTGCCGGGCAGGACGGCGACCGGCCGGTCGGATTCGTCGACCACGATGAGGCCCGGCAGCCGGTTGACCACCATCAGCTGGACGGCCCGCGACACCGGGTCGTCCACCCGAACTGTCGGGGTGCTGATGGCGATCTCATGTGCTTGCATGGCGTGGGTCCAGCTGATTCCGACGGTCCTGACAGTGTGACCGGCTGCAACCGTCATCGTCCTCGTTCTCCGATCAGTTCGTCGACGCGTCGTTCCAGGGAGAGCAGTCGATCGGTCAGCGGCCGGCTGTGCAGGATGTCGGCGAGCCGGTCGGCCTCGTCGGCGTCCAGCGCGATGATGTGTCCGGGTACGTCGGTGTCCGCACCGCCTACCTCGTAGACGAACAGCTGCCTGCTGCCGTCGTCGCCGGTGAGCACGCCGAACCGCGCCCCGGCGCGAGTGAGGATCTGGTGCAGCACGCCGTGCACACCGCCGCCGCCGTCGTCGGTGACGACACCGCCGGGCACCGTGGTTCGTTCGATCCGCATCGAGGCTCCTCTGCGCAAGTCAGGTCAGTGTCGTCCGCGCCCGCACCGAACGGCTATCGGGTCTGACACCCATTCATTACGGGTGGTGACCTGTATGGACAACATCCCCCGGGCGGGCGACGCTGGTGGGTATGAAGCGCGCGCGCACCCCTGCCGCTGCGCTGTTTCGCCGCGTGTTCCTCATCAACGGGCTGATCTTCGCGCTGGGCACCCTGGTCCTGGCGCTGTCCCCGGCGACGGTGTCGGCGCGGATCAGACTTGCCGAGATCCCGGTGCTGCTGGTCGGGCTGGCGGTGATGCTGACCGCCAACGCACTGCTGCTGCGGTCCAGCCTGGCCCCGCTGGACCGGCTGGCGGCCTCGATGCGCCGGGTCGATCCGCCGCACCGCACCGACCGCGTCGACGATCGCGGCACCGGAGACCTGCAGCACCTGATCGCGACGTTCAACACCATGCTCGACCGGTTGGAAACCGAGCGGACCGCGGCCAGCGCGTCGGCGCTGCAGGCGCAGGAAAACGAGCGTCAACGCATCGCCCGGGAACTGCACGACGAGATCGGCCAGACCCTGACCGTTGCCCTGCTCACGCTCAAACGCGCCGTCGACCGCGCCCCGGCGTCGATCCGGCCCGAGCTGGAGGCCACCCAGGAGACCGTGCGGGCCAGCCTCGACGAGGTCCGCGACATCGCCCGGCGGCTGCGGCCCGAAGCCCTCGACGACCTCGGGCTGCACAGTGCGCTGAACGCGTTGTGCAGTGAATTCGGCCAGGCCACCGGGCTGGCGGTGGTCAAGCACGTCGCGGTGCCTGCCGACCGGCTCGACCACGATGTCGAACTCGTCTGTTACCGCATCGCCCAGGAGAGCCTGACCAACGTCGCCCGGCACGCCGGGGCCCGCAAGGTGTGGCTGGATCTGCACACCACCGCCGACCGGCTGACGCTGCGTATCGCCGACGACGGCAGGGGAGGGGTGGGCACCGGAACCGTCCGGGAGGGTGCGGGCATCACCGGAATGCGGGAACGCGCGCTGCTGATCGATGCCGGCTTGGCGATCACCTCCCCGCAGGGTGAGGGCACCGAGGTCCGGCTGGTCGTCCCGCTGGCCGCCGGGGGCCGATGATGTCCGGACCGGCGCGCATCCTGCTTGCCGACGACCACGCGCTGGTGCGCAGCGGGCTGCGGATGATCCTGGACGCCGAACCCGACCTGCACGTGGTGGCGGAGGCGGCCGACGGCCACGAGGCGCTCGCCGCGCTGGAGCGCACCCCCGCGGACCTGGCGATCCTCGATATCGCCATGCCGAGGATGACCGGATTGCAGGCCGCCAGGGAGATCAACCGGGAGCATCCGCATGTCCGGATGCTCATCTTGTCGATGTATGACAACGAGCAGTATTTCTTCGAGGCGCTCAAAGCCGGCGCGTCGGGATACGTCCTGAAATCGGTGGCCGACCGTGACCTGTTGGAGGCCTGCCGGGCGACGCTGCGCGGTGAGCCGTTCCTCTACGCCGGCGCGGTGACCGCGCTGATCCGCGACTATCTGCACCGGGCACGCCAGGGCGAGGCGCTGCCCGACACCATTCTCACCCCGCGTGAGGAGGAGGTGCTCAAGCTGATCGCCGAGGGGTACTCGACCCGCGAGATCGCGGCGACACTGAGCATCAGCGCCAAGACCGTCGACCGGCACCGGACCAACATCCTGGCCAAACTCGGGCTGCGGGACCGGCTGGCGCTCACCCGGTACGCGATCCGGGCGGGCCTCATCGAGCCGTAGGGGGTGGCGAGCTGACCCGCGGGCTGTCTAGCGGTTCTCGGCGAATGCGCGCAGCGACGCCACCTGGACGGGATCCAGCGACGGTCGCACCGTCTCGCGCGCCTTGGCCACGTCGGCGCCGGTGACGTCGGCGGCGTCGATGGAGCGCCGCATCGCTGTCAGCGCCGCCTCCCGCAGCAGCGCCACGCAATCGGCGGCGCTGTATCCGTCCAGGTCCGCGGCGAGGGCGTCGAGGTCGACATCGGCGGCCAGCGGCACCGACTTGCCCGCGGTGCGCAGGATGTCGCGCCGCGCCGCGGCGTCGGGCGGCTCGACGAACACCAGCCGTTCCAGCCGACCCGGCCGCAGCAGCGCCGGATCGATGAGGTCGGGACGATTCGTCGCGCCGAGCACCACGACGTCACGCAACGGTTCGATGCCGTCGAGCTCGGTGAGCAGTGCGGCCACCACCCGGTCGGTCACACCCGAGTCGAAGCTCTGCCCGCGCCGCGGGGCCAACGCGTCGATCTCGTCGAGGAACACCAGTGACGGGGCGGAATCCCGGGCGCGGCGGAACAATTCACGCACCGCCTTCTCCGAGGAGCCCACCCACTTGTCCATCAGCTCGGCACCCTTGACGGCGTGCACCGACAGCCGCCCCGAGCTGGCCAGCGCCCGCACCACGAAGGTCTTACCGCACCCCGGCGGCCCGTAGAGCAGGACTCCGCGCGGCGGCTCGACGCCGAGGCGGGCGAACGTCTCGGGATGCTGCAGCGGCCACAGCACCGCCTCGGTCAGGGCCTGTTTGGTCTCGGCCATATCGCCGACGTCGTCGAGGGTGACCGAACCGACCGACACCTCCTCGGTGGCCGACCGCGACAGGGGACGGATCACGGTCAGCGCGCCCGTCAGATCCTCCTGCCGCAGCTGCGGCTCGGTGCCGTCCGCACTGGCCCGCGCCGCCGCCCGCAGCGCCGCCTCCCGGACCAGCGCCTGCAGATCGGATACAACGAAACCCGGTGTACGGCTGGCGATTTCGTCGATTTCGAGGCCTTCGGCCGGAACCGAACGCAGCAGCACCTCCAGCAGTTGTTTGCGAGTTGCGCCGTCGGGCAGGCTCAAACCCAGCTCACGGTCGCACAGATCGGGCGCCCGCAACCGCGCGTCCAGACCGTCGGGGGTGGCCGACGTCGCCACGAACGCCACCCCGGGGGTCGCGACGGCCCCGCGCAACTCCGTCAGAATCAGCGTCGCCACCGGTTCAGGGGTGGCGGGCAGCAGGGCGTCGATGTCGGTGATCAGCAGGACACCGCCGCCGTCGCGCACCGAGGCCACCGCCGAGGCGACACTGCGCAACCGTTCCTCGGCGTGCAGCGCACCCACCTCGGGGCCGTCGAGTTCGACCAGCCGGCGCTCGGCGCACACCGCGCGCACCAGGGTGGCCTTGCCGACCCCGGCCGGGCCCGACAGCAGGACGCCGAGATTGGCCGTCGCGCCGAGGGTTTCGAGGAGTTTCGGTTCGTCCAGGGAGAGTTTGAGCCATTCGGCCAGCCGGCCCGCCTGGGAGTGCGAGCCCTTGAGGTCGTCGAAGGTCACCACCGGCGTCCGCGGTGCCGCGGTGCGCTGGGCGGGTGTGGTGATGGTGGGTCGCCCCACCTCGCTGCGTGCGGCATCCGGCGCCAGGCCGGGCTGCGCGATACCGCCGGCGAGTGCAGTCCAGCTCACCACCGAATTGGGCTGCACGCTGACCGCGCCTGCGGGATCGGTGCCCGTCACGGTCAGCAGCTCCGAGGTCCAGGTGATACCCACCGAGGACGCCAGCGCGGCGGTGGCCGCCGACGTCGACGTGCCGGGTCCGAGATCGCGCGGCAGCAGCGAGACGGTGTCGCCGACGGTCATCACCTTGCCGAGCAGCGCCTGGCGCAGGGTCGCCGGAGTGATCGAGCGGGTCGCCAGGTTGGATCCCGACACGGTGACCGTCCTGGCGCCGAACACCGACACCGGGGCCACGAGCACCGTCGTGTTCTCCCGCAGCCCCGCGTTGGACAGCGTGACGTCGTCGAGCAGCGCGGTGCCCGCCGGGACCTCCCCGGGGGCGACCCCGACCACGGCGGCGGTGACGCGCGAACCGGTCAGCGACACCGCATCCCACTCCCGCACGCCCAGCGCGGCGATGGCCTCGGGATGCAGCCGCACCACGCCGCGGCGCCCGTCCAGCGCCGACGTGTTCAGACGTGCCGTCAGCCGCAGGTGGCCGGGCGGCGGATCGGCCGCGACGTCGAGTTCCGTCATGTCAGCGCGGGGGCCTACGCAGGCCGAGCCGGGCCGCGGAGCGTCGATGCGGCTGCGACGCCCGCCGGATCGCGCGCCGGGCCGCCCGCCGCTGGCGCGGTTTGTCGTTCCACGATTCGGGGTGCGCCGCCACCCAGCGTTTGGTCCGCACGGCGAACGGGATATGGACGACGTAGGCGACGATGATCACCAGGATCACGATGTAGCCGTAGAAGATCGACGCCGTGACACCGATGGCCAGCAGCGCCAGCAGCGGCGCCACCATATTCGGCGACACCGAGAAGGTGTGGATCTTGCGCATCGGGATGGAGCTGACGGCCAGGAGCGCCACCCCGATGACCCAGATCGACACCGCCCACTCCGACGTCCACCAGCCGTCCCCGAACTGGAGTTTCGCAGCCAGCGGCCCGATCGCGCCGATCGCGCCCGCGGGGGCGGGCATCCCGACGAAGTACTCCTTCTCGTAGGCGGGCTGGTCCACGTCGAGCAGCGCGTTGAAACGGGCCAACCGCAGCACGATGCACACCGCGTACAGCAGCACCACGATCCAGCCGACCCGCGACTCGGACAGCAGCGTGGCGTAGACGATGAACGCGGGCGCCACCCCGAAGTTCACCGCGTCGGCCAGCGAGTCGATCTCCTCGCCCATTCGCGAGGTGGCCTTGAGCATCCGGGCCGTCCGGCCGTCGAGTGCGTCGAGGATCGCCGCCACGGCCAGGAACGCCATCGCTTCGGTGGGGCGGCCGTCGAGGGCGAATTTGACCGATGTGAGGCCCAGGCAGATGGCCGCGACGGTCATCGCGCTCGGCAGGATCCGCAGACTCACCACGGGTGGTCTGATGCGGGGTTTGATCACGGCAACTCGGCCAATACCGTCTCGCCGCCCACCGTCCGCTGCCCCAACGACACCAGCACGCGGGCGTTGTCGGGCAGATAGGTGTCCAGTCGCGAGCCGAACCGGATCAGACCGTAGGTGTCGCCGATGGCGACTTTGTCGCCCGCCTTCACGTCGCAGACGATGCGGCGGGCGATCAGCCCGGCGATCTGCACCGCGATGATCTGCACACCCTCGGGGGTGCGGATCACGACGCTGTTGCGTTCGTTGTCGACGCTGGCCGCGGGCAGGTCGGCGGTGCCGAACAGGCCCGGCCGGTGCACGGCGGCGACCACCTCACCCCCGATGGGGATGCGCTGGACATGGGCGTCGAGCACCGACAGGAAGATGCTGATCCGCGGGCGGGGGGTGTCGCCGAGCCCCAGTTCGGGTGGCGGCGCCGCCGATTCGATGAGGCAGATCTGACCGTCCGCGGGTGCCACCACGGCGCCGGGCCGGGTGGGCGGCACCCGGCGCGGGTGGCGGAAGAATGCCGCGTTGGCCGCGGCGGCGGCCAGACCCGCCGTCCACACCCAGCGGTGCCTGCGGCCGACGGCGGCCAGCGCCAGACCGGCGCCGACGAACGGCCGGCCCGCGGGATGCATCGGGGGGATCTGGGAACGGATCAGATCCAGGATGTGCGAAGTCTCGGACGTTCGGGGGCGTCGGGCCACCGCGTCATTCTATGTAGACAGATCCCACACCCGGACCGTTGCGCCCGCGGTCAGTTGGTCGACGTCTTCGGGGATCTCCAGCAGGCAGTTGGCCGACGCCAGCCAGCGCAGGTGGTGGGATGCCGGGGGGCCGTAACTGGTGACGGTGCCCGCGTCCGCGTCGTAGACACCGCGCCGGAACTGGCGTCTACCTGCGGGTGAGGTGAGGTCGTCGGTCAGGGTGGCGGTGACGCGGGGACGGCCGGGATGCGGCAGGCCCATCGCCGTGCGCAGCGGTGCACGCACGAACACCTCGAAGGACACCAGCGCACTGACCGGATTGCCCGGCAGCGTGATGATCGGCGTTCCGGTGGACACCCGACCCGCCCCCTGCGGCATCCCCGGTTGCATGGCCACCTTGACGAACTGGACCTCGGCGCTCAGCGAGTCCTTGACCACCTCGTAGGCGCCGGCGCTGACGCCACCCGTGGTGATGATCAGATCGGCGTGCCCGGTGTGGCGGGCCAGGGTGTCGCGGAACACCTCGACGTCGTCGCCGCTGGTCGGCGCGGCCACCACCGTCGCGCCGGCGTCGCGGACCTCGGCGGCCAGCATCACCGCGTTGGATTCGTAGATCTGACCGGGCCGCAGCGCGGTGCCCGGGGCGACCAGTTCGGTGCCCGTCGACATGACGAGCACGCGCAGCCGCGGCAACACCGTCAGTTCGCACAGTCCCAGGGCGGCGGCCAGCCCCATCGCGGCGGGGGTGACGACCTGTCCGGCGCGCAGCACTGTCGCCCCTTCGGTGACGTCCTCCCCGGCGCGGCGGATGTGCTGGCCGGGGCGGGCGGCGGCGGCGTTGATGGTGACGGTGTCGATGGCGCCGTCGGTCGCCTCGACCGGGATGATGGCGGTGGCCCCCGACGGCACCGGGGCGCCCGTCATGATGCGGTGCGCGGTCCCGGGGGTCAGCGTCAGAATGTCGGTGCGGCCCGCGGGGATGTCCTCGACGACCGGAAGCGACACCGGATGTTCGGGCGACGCGTCGGCCACGTCGTCGGCCATGACGGCGTACCCGTCCATCGCCGAGTTGTCGAAACCCGGCAGCGACAGGGGTGCGACGACGTCGGCAGCCAGCACCAGGCCGAGCGTCTCGGTGAGTGCCAGCGCCTCCGGTGCGCGCGCGGTGATCAGGTCGGCGACGACGCGCTGATGTTCTTCGACGGTTCGCATGGCCGTCACACCGGGTACGTCACGCCGGTCAGCTCCTCGGACACCGTCCAGAGTCGCCGTTGGGTCGTTTCGTCGTGGGACCGCTTGCTGGACTGCACGACCTTCGGGTCACCGCGCCACTCGCCGAACCCGTCGGGTCCGTAGTACTGGCCGCCCCGCACACCCGGATCGGTCGCGGCCCGCAGCGTCGGCAGCGCACCGCGGGCCGCCGATTGCGCGAGCAGACCCCAGAAGAACTCGGTGGCCGGCCGGATCGGTCCGGGCAGGTTGCGCATCAGCTCGGTGCTCGACAAGCCGGGATGGGCGGCCACGGCGATGGTGGGCGTGTCCGCACCTGCGTCTGGATCGGCGCCCGCCGTGCGGCCGCCCGCGGCGAGGCGGCGCTGCAGCTCGTAGGTGAACAACAGGTTGGCCAGCTTGGACTGCCCGTAGGCCGCGACGCGGTCGTAGCTGCGTTCGGACTGCAGGTCGTCGAAACGGATGGCGGCGCGCTGCTTGTGCGCATTGCTGGCGACGGTCACCACGCGCGACCCCGCGACGGGCAGCAGGTTCTGCAGTAACAGTCCGGTGAGTGCGAAATGGCCGAGGTGGTTGGTCCCCAACTGCAGCTCGAAGCCGTCGGCCGTGGTCTGCTTCGGGGTGTACATCACGCCGGCGTTGTTGATCAGCAGGTCGATGCGCGGATAGGCGGCCTTGAGTTCCTCGGCGGCGGCCCGGATGGACTGCAGCGAGCCCAGGTCCAGCGCCTGCACGGCGACCTGGGCGGTCGGGCTGGCGGCGGTGATCTGCGCCGCCGCGGCGTCGCCCTTGCCGGTGTCGCGTACGGCCAGCACCACCGTCGCGCCGTTGGCGGCCAGCACCCGCGCGGTGTCGTAGCCCAGTCCGGTGTTGGCGCCGGTGACGATCGCGACGCGACCGCTCTGGTCCGGCACGTCGGCCTCGGTCCATTTGCGTGTGCCCATGGCAAAGAACATACGGAACCGGCCTGCTGGACGTGACGGCGACGCCATAGCAGTGTGGAGGCGTGGGCGCCAGGGCTGACCGGAACGCGGTAACCGCCGGATGATCGCCGATCCCGCCCATCCGCCGAGCCGTAAGGCGCCGCTGGTGTGGGCCGTCGGGGCCGCTGTTCCCTGGTTGCTGCTCGGGCTGGCGCAGCTGGTGTGGCTGGCCCTGGACCGCCGCGAACTGTGGCTGCACGCCGCCGCCGCGGCGGCCACCGTCGGCGGCGCGGCGCTGTTCGTCGGCGTGGTGCCGCTGTGGCGGTACCGCGTGCATCGCTGGGAGATCACCGGCAAGGCCGTCTACACCCGCACGGGCTGGCTGGTGCAGGAACGCCGGGTCGCCCCGATCTCGCGGGTGCAGACCGTCGATACCCACCGCGGGCCGCTGGACCAGTTGTTCGGGCTGGCCAATGTGACGGTGACGACGGCGTCGTCGGCCGGTGCGGTGCGCATCGTCGCGCTGGATTCCGATGTCGCCGAGCGCGTCGCCGCCTACCTGACCGACATCGCCGCGATCGGCGAGCAGGACGCCACCTGATGACGGCGCAGTACCCGGGGCCCGCCGCGCCGCCGGTGTGGCAGCGACTCAGTCCGCGCATGCTGCTCGTACACCCGGTGCACGAAGTCCTCCAACAGATCCCGCTGCTCGTCGGGTCGGTGGTGCTGGGTTCGGCGACCGGGAACCCGATGTGGGCCGTCGCCGCGCTGGTGCTGACCGTCGCGCTCGGTATCGCCCGGTGGTTCACCACGTTCTACCGTATCGAGCCCGGCGAGGTGCGGCTGCGCACCGGTGTCCTGCAACGCACCGTACTGTCGGTGCCGCGCAACCGGATTCGCTCGGTCTCCACCGATGCGAGACTGTTGCACCGGCTGCTCGGCCTGACCGTGCTGCGGATCAGCACCGGCCAGGAGGCCAGGGGTGAGGCCGTCTTCGCCCTCGACGCCGTGGAAGCCGACCAGGTGCCACGGTTGCGCGCCATCCTGCTGTCCGATTCGCTGGCACCTCGCGACCATGGCGACTTGCCGGAAAAGCGTTATGCTGGAATGGAATTGGCGCGCTGGCGGCCGTCGTGGCTGCGGTACAGCCCGCTGAGTTTCACCGGGCTTGCCATGATCCTGGCGGCCGTCGGGCTGCTCCATCAGGTGGGAGCCGCTGCGGCGGTGCGTGATTCGGACCTCATCCGGTCGGGTCTGGACGCCGCCGGACGGTTCGGGGCCGCCGCGAGCATGGCGGTCGCCGCGGCGGTGGTGCTGGCCGCATCGGTGGCGCTGTCGGTGCTGCGGTCGCTGGTGACGTTCGGGAATCTGGTGCTGGTCCGCGACCGCGAGGTGCTGCACCTGGAACACGGACTGCTGCGGCTGCGTCAGCACACCTTCGACATGCGCCGGTTGCGCGGCGGCACCCTGCGCGAACCGCTGCTCGTCCGGGCGTTCGGTGGGGCCCGCCTGGATGCCGTGATGACGGGGGTCGACGGTGCCGGGGAGGCCTCGGTGCTGCTGCCGCCGTGCCCCGCAGGCACGGCCCGCGCCGTGCTGGCCGAACTGATCGCGGCGCCCGACGCGGTGCACGGGGCGCTGCGGGCCCACGGCCCGGTGGCCACCCGGCGGCGCTGGACGCGCGCGCTGACGCTGCCCGCGCTCGCGCTGGCGGGATTGACCGTGCTGTCGACGGTCGGATCGGTGCCGATCTGGGTGTGGGTGGGGTGGGCGGTGCTCACACTGTGTGCCGCCCTGCTGGCCGCCGATCGGGCTGCGGCCCTCGGGCACCGCGTCGACGCCCGCTGGCTGGTCGCGCGCGCGGGCAGCCTGGAGCGCCGCAGGGATTGCATCGCGACCGCCGGAATCATCGGCTGGACCGTGCGCCAGACGTTCCTGCAGCGCCGCGCCGGAGTGGCGACCGTGATCGCGGCCACAGCGGCGGGGGTGAAGAGATACCAGATCGTGGACGTCCCTGCAGATCTGGCGTGGACCATCGCAGCGACGGCCTCACCCTGGGTGGCCGAGTTGCGCTGAGGCGTCCGCCGTTTACTGTCGCAGCATGGCTATCGGTGGAGTGCTGCTCGACATCGATGGTGTGCTGGTGACGTCGTGGGAGCCGATCGCGGGTGCGGCCGAGACATTGCGCACTCTGGCGGGCAACCAGATCGCCCGTTCGTATCTGACGAACACCACCACACGTACCCGCGCGCAGATCGCGCGGCTGCTCACCGACGCGGGGATGGCGGTGTCCGCCGACGAGGTGATCACCGCCGCGGCGCTCACAGCCGACTATGTGCGCGACCGCTATCCGGGTGCGCGTTGCTTCCTGGTCAACAGCGGCCAGATCGCCGAGGACATGCCCGGCGTGGACATCGTCTACTCGAGCGCGTTCCCCGGCCCGAAGGCACCGGACAGACCCGACGTGGTACTGCTCGGCGGAGCCGGGCCCGAGTACACCCACCTCACCCTGAGCTGGGTGTACGACTGGATGGCCCAGGGGGTGCCGGTGGTCGCGATGCACCGCAGCACCGCGTGGACCACCACCGACGGTCTGCGGGTGGACACCGGCATGTACCTGGCGGGTATGGAGCAGACGTCGGGGCGTAAGGCCACCGCCGTCGGTAAACCGGCGCCGGAGGGTTTCCTGGCGGCGGCCGGCCGCCTGGGTGTGGACCCCGACGAGATGTACATGGTCGGCGACGACCTCAACAACGATGTGCTGGCCGCGCAGGTCGTCGGCATGACCGGGGTGCTGGTGCGGACGGGCAAGTTCCGTCAGGACACGCTGGACCGCTGGGCCGCCGACGAGTTCGCGATGCAGCCCAACCACGTCATCGACTCGATCGCCGGCCTGCCCGAATTGCTGGGGTTGTAGCGGGAGAGCGGTCACAATCACGTCGTGGTGACGGTACCGGCGTTCGTCTGGCGGGGCGGGTTCGGCTACCGCGCGGTGATCCTCGGCGCCGGTGCCGGCGCCGCGTTCGGCGCGCTGGCGTGGCTGGATTCGGGCCTGTGGCAGGCCGGAGCATGCGTCTTCGTGATCATGGGCTTTGCCGTCGGCATTGCGATGGCGCGCCGAATGAACCGCTACTGGCCGGGTGCGGGCGATCTCAGCGGGCCGGACCGGGTCGCCGTGGTGCGCGCGGCGCGGCGCGGCGAGCGTGTCGCCGATCCCGCGCTCGCACCCGCCGTGGCCGACTACGGCAGAGGACTGCGGGCGGCCGCCGAGGGCGCGAAGAGGCTGCGGTGGCTGGTGCCGGTCGTGCTGGTCGTCGCGGTCGCGACGGCGGTGTGGGACGCCGTCTTCGGCTCGGTCCGCGACGGCATCGCCTCGGCCGTCTACCTCACGCTGCTGGGATTGGAGCTGTTCTGGTGGCCCACCCGGCAGGACCGGCTGCTGGCCGACGCCGACCGGGCGGCCGAACCCGCCCTATAGCTCGCGGTGCAGGATCCGGACGGCCTCGATGCGGGATTGCAGCTGCTCGCGGGTGGCGGCGGCCACCGGGGGTCCGCCGCAGCGGCGACGCAACTCGTTGTGGATCCAGCCGTGCGGTTTGCCCGACTTGTGATGCGTCGCGGACACCAGCGTGTTGAGCTCGCGGCGCAGTTCGCGCAGCTGGCCGTGCGTCGACGACGGCGTCGCGGGCACCCCGCCGGCGGCGGTGCGCTTCTGCAGCTGCTCGTCCTGGCGCTGCCGCAGCAGGTCGCGCATCTGTGACGCATCGAGCAGGCCGGGAATCCCGAGGTAGTCCGCTTCCTCGTCGCTGCCGGCCGGCGTGGCGGTGCCGAACGACGATCCGTCGAAGATCACCTGGTCCAGTTCGGCGTCGGCGCCGAGGGAGATGAAACCCTTGTCCAGTTCGGTCTTCTCGTCCTTGCGCTGTTCGGCCAGCTCGGCGTCCAGCGGATCCTCGTCGCCCTCGGACTCCCGGTGCGGTTTGCCCAGCACGTGGTTGCGCTGCGCCTCGAGTTCGCTGGCCAGCAACAACAGGTTGGGCACCGACGGCAGGAAGATGCTGGCCGTCTCCCCGGGCCGCCGGGACCGGACGAACCGCCCGATGGCCTGGGCGAAGAAGAGCGGGGTCGAGGCGCTGGTCGCGTACACGCCGACGGCCAGCCGCGGCACGTCGACACCTTCGGAGACCATCCGCACCGCGACCAGCCAGCGGCCGGTTCCTTCGGAGAATTCGGTGATCCGCGCCGACGACCCGGGATCGTCGGAGAGCACCACCGTGGGCGTCTCGCCGGTGATCTTGGTGAGTAGACCCGCGTAGGCCCTGGCGGCGGTCTGGTCGGAGGCGATGATCATGCCGCCCGCATCCGCGACGTGTTCGCGCAGTTGTCGCAGCCGGACGTCTGCGGCCGCGACCACCGACGGCATCCATTCACCGGCCGGGTCCAGTGCCGTGCGCCACGCCCGGGTGGTCTGCTCGGCGGTGAGCGGTTCGCCGAGTCGGGCCGCATGTTCTTCGCCGGCGCTGTCGCGCCAGCGGGCCTCGCCGGAATAGGCCATGAAGACGACGGGCCGCACCACGCCGTCGGCCAGTGCGTCGGAGTAGCCGTAGGTGTGGTCGGCCTGTGACCGCATCAACCCGTCACCGTCGGGTGTGTAGGTGACGAACGGGATCGGGCTGTCGTCGCTGCGGAACGGCGTACCCGTCAATGCCAGGCGCCGGGTGGCGTCGTCGAACGCCTCCCGGATGGCCTCACCCCAGCTCTTGGCGTCGCCGCCGTGGTGGATCTCGTCGAAGATCACCAGGGTCTTGTGGTTCTCCGTGCGTACCCGGTGCCGGAACGGGTGGCTGGCCACCTGCGCGTAGGTGACCACCACGCCGTGGTACTCCGATGACGTCTGTGCGTTGGAATTGGCGAACTTCGGGTCCAGCGCGATGCCGCTGCGCGCCGCCGCCTGCGCCCACTGCACCTTGAGGTGTTCGGTGGGCACCACGACGGTGATCTGCTCGACGGTGCGCTCGGTGAGCAGCTCCGCCGCGACGCGCAGGGCAAACGTCGTCTTACCGGAACCCGGTGTCGCGACGGCCAGAAAATCGCGTGGTTTGGCGCCGAGATACTTCACCAGGGCCCGACGCTGCCAGCCCCGCAAGGCCTGGGTGTCGGGCGCCGAAAATGCCCGCACCCAAGGTCTCCTCACTGATCGATGGGCAGTCTAGGGCACATCGTCGGACCCGGCCTAATGACGCAAGGGGACATGGGATTTCGTGTCGCATCGGATGTGGTGCACGCGACAGGACTCAGCGATCTGTCACCGCGTTCCCACGGTGTCGGGAGGTCCGGCGGTTAGCGTGCGCACGTGCCTACGCGGCGGACCTTTCTGGCTGCGGCCGGTGCCGCAGCCGTCGCGGTGGGTGCACGGATCCCCGTCGCGGCCGCCGCCGGATCCGTCGCCGACCCGGGCGGTGTGGCCGCGGCCGACGCGAACCGGACGCCGTCGCAGTGGGGGATGGCGCTGCCCGGGATCGTCACGGGGTTCGCGGCGCCGGGCCGCCAACTCGCGCTCACCTTCGACGCCTGCGACCGCGCGTGTGACGAGGCGCTGCTGGGCGCCCTGGCCGCCAACAACGTGCCCGCCGTGCTGTTCATCTGTTCGAAGTGGATCGACGCGAATCCGGGGCGGGTCGAACAGTTGGCCGCCAGCCCGTTGTTCGACATCGGCAACCACGGCACCCGGCACGTGCCGCTGTCGGTGACGGGGCGTTCCGCCTACGGCATCCCCGGCACCCGATCGGCGGCCGCGGCCGTCGACGAGGTGTGGACCGAGCAGACTCGCCTGACGTCGCTCATCGGGCGAGCCCCCACCTGGTTTCGGCCGGGTACGGCCCACTACGACGATGTGGGCGTGCAGATCGTCCGGCAACTCGGGCTGATCCCGGTCGGTTTCTCGGTCAACGCCGACGACGGCGCCAGGGCGCCCGCCCCCGCGGTCGGCGCCGCGGTCACCGGCGCCGCACCGGGATCGGTTGTGCTGGCCCATATGAACCATCCCGGCTCCGGCACGGCCGCCGGTTTCGCGGCGGCGCTGCCCGGGATGCTGGCCGCCGGCTGGCAGTTCGTGCCGCTGGCGGGCCGTTCCCTGGTCTGACGCGGACGCCGCCCGCTACACGTCGAAGACCACCCCGGTCAGCTCTTCGGACACCGTCCAGAGCCGCTGCTGCACCGCCACGTCGTGTGAGGCGTCATTGGAGGGCACGACCTTGGGATATCCGCGCATCTCGGCGAATCCGGCCGGGCCCACGTACTGACCGCCCAGCACACTGGGATCGGTGGCCGCGCGCAGTGTCGGCAGTGCACCCATGGCCGCGCTCTGCGTGATCAGCGGCATGATCGGCGCGGTGACCATGCGCACGACTGGCGGCAGGTAGCGCGGCAGCTCGGTGGCCGACGAGCCGGGGTGGGCGGCGGTGGCGACGGTGGTGCCGTAGCGCGCGAGGCGGCGCTGCAGCTCATAGGTGAACATCAGATTCGCCAGCTTGGACTGGGCGTAGGCGCCCATCCGGCTGTAGCGGCGCTGCCACTGCAGGTCGTCGAAGTGGATGGCCCCGCCCATGCGGTGGCCATTGCTGCTGACGGTGACCACCCGTGACCCGGCGACGGGCAGCAGCCGGTCGAGCAGCAGGCCGGTGAGGGCGAAATGGCCGAGGTGGTTGGTGCCGAACTGGAGCTCGAAGCCGTCGGACGTGGTCAGCTGCGGGGTGGTCATGACCCCGGCGTTGTTGATCAGCAGGTCGATCCGCTCGTGGGCCGACTTCAGTTCCTCGGCGGCCGACCGTATCGACTCCAGCGAGGTGAGATCGAGTTCCTGCACGGTGACGTTGGCGTCCGGATGGCTGCGGACGATCGACGTCGCCGCGGCTTTGCCCTTGTCGAGGTTGCGGACCGCCAGCACGACGTCGGCGCCCTTGGCTGCCAACGCGTCGGCCGTCTCGTAGCCCAGTCCGGTGTTGGCGCCGGTCACGACGGCCACGCGGCCGGTCTGGTCGGGGATGTCGGCGGTGGTCCAGCGGGTCATGAGTCCTCCTCGATATCATCTAATCGGAACGTCCGCTCCGGTTGATTCGACTATACGGAACGTGCGCTCCGCTTTGTCAACCCGGAGGTGCAGTGACGAAATCGGACCGACCATTGCGTGCGGACGCGGCGCGCAACCGCGCGAAGGTCCTCGAGGTCGCCTACGAGGTCTTCGCCGCCGAGGGACTGGCCGTGCCGATCGACGAGATCGCCCGGCGCGCCGGTGTCGGCGCGGGCACGGTCTACCGTCATTTCCCCACCAAAGAGGCACTTTTCGAGGCCGTCATCGAGGACCGGGTGCAGCGCATCGTCGGTATCGGCCGCGAACTCCTGTCGACCGTCGGGCCGGAACGAGCGCTGTTCGCATTCCTGCGCGAGGTCGCCGTCACCAGCGCCGTCGACCACGGTCTGATGGACGCGCTGGCCGGATACGGCATCGACGTCGCCGAGGCCGCCCCCGGGTCCGAGGCCGCCTTTCTCGGTGTCGTGGACGAATTGCTGACCAGTGCGCAGCGCGCCGGGGCGGTCCGGCCCGATGTCGGCGTCGCCGAGGTGAAGGCGCTCCTGGTCGTCTGCAAGACCTCGCAGGGCTACGGCGACGACATATCCGAGCGGGTGGTGACGGTGATCGAGGACGGTCTGCGGGCCCGTCCGTCCTTGCACTCGCCCAGGTCGAGTGCTAAGAATGCAGTTGGCACTCGCGACCAGTGAGTGCTAGGTCGGGACGGTGAGACCGGGGCCGCATCCGCGAGCACAACCCTGAGTCGTCCGTCGCGGGCACTGCGCCCGACCGAGAAGACGTGCATCCCCAATCCGGAGGAATCACTTCGCAATGGCCAAGACAATTGCGTACGACGAAGAGGCCCGTCGCGGCCTCGAGCGGGGCCTGAACAGCCTCGCCGACGCGGTAAAGGTGACGTTGGGGCCCAAGGGCCGCAACGTCGTCCTGGAGAAGAAGTGGGGCGCCCCCACGATCACCAACGATGGTGTGTCCATCGCCAAGGAGATCGAGCTGGAGGACCCGTACGAGAAGATCGGCGCCGAGCTCGTCAAAGAGGTCGCCAAGAAGACCGACGACGTCGCCGGAGACGGTACGACGACGGCAACCGTTCTCGCCCAGGCCCTGGTCCGTGAGGGCCTGCGCAACGTGGCCGCCGGCGCCAACCCGCTCGGCCTCAAGCGCGGCATCGAGAAGGCCGTCGAGAAGGTCACCGAGACCCTGCTGAAGTCGGCCAAGGAGGTCGAGACCAAGGAGCAGATCGCTGCCACCGCGGGTATCTCCGCCGGCGACCAGTCCATCGGCGACCTGATCGCCGAGGCCATGGACAAGGTCGGCAACGAGGGTGTCATCACCGTCGAGGAGTCCAACACCTTCGGCCTGCAGCTGGAGCTCACCGAGGGTATGCGCTTCGACAAGGGCTACATCTCGGGCTACTTCGTGACCGACGCCGAGCGCCAGGAAGCCGTCCTGGAGGATCCCTACATCCTGCTGGTCAGCTCCAAGGTGTCGACCGTCAAGGATCTGCTGCCCCTGCTGGAGAAGGTCATCCAGTCCGGCAAGCCGCTGCTGATCATCGCCGAGGACGT
>JAFDWN010000036.1:124794-154213 GCA_018268465.1 Actinomycetota bacterium | reverse complement strand
CGCCGCAAGGCGATGCTGCAGGACATGGCGATCCTCACCGGTGGCCAGGTCATCAGCGAAGAGGTCGGCCTGTCCCTGGAGACCGCCGACGTCTCGCTGCTGGGCAAGGCCCGCAAGGTCGTCGTGACCAAGGACGAGACCACCATCGTCGAGGGCGCCGGTGACACCGACGCCATCGCCGGCCGGGTGGCCCAGATCCGCGCCGAGATCGAGAACAGCGACTCGGACTACGACCGCGAGAAGCTGCAGGAGCGCCTGGCCAAGCTGGCCGGCGGTGTTGCGGTGATCAAGGCCGGCGCCGCCACCGAGGTGGAGCTCAAGGAGCGCAAGCACCGCATCGAGGACGCGGTGCGCAACGCCAAGGCCGCCGTCGAGGAGGGCATCGTCGCCGGTGGCGGCGTGGCTCTGCTGCAGTCGGCTCCGGCCCTGGCCGAGCTGTCGCTGACCGGTGACGAGGCCACCGGCGCCAACATCGTGCGCGTCGCGCTGTCGGCTCCGCTGAAGCAGATCGCCTTCAACTCGGGCCTGGAGCCCGGCGTTGTCGCCGAGAAGGTCACCAACTCGCCCGCCGGCACCGGCCTGAACGCCGCCACCGGTGAGTACGAGGACCTGCTCAAGGCCGGCGTCGCCGACCCGGTCAAGGTCACCCGCTCGGCGCTGCAGAACGCGGCGTCCATCGCGGCGCTGTTCCTCACCACCGAGGCCGTCGTCGCCGACAAGCCGGAGAAGGCCGCCGCACCCGCCGGCGACCCGACCGGTGGCATGGGTGGCATGGACTTCTGAGTCCTTTTGCTCGGAAGAGCCCGGTCCCGAAAGGGGCCGGGCTTTTTCGATTGTGACCGCTCAGTCCAGCGGCAGGCAGTCCTGCCCGCAGCCGGTCGTCTCGGTTGCCGGGGTGGCGGCCCGCCGGTGCAGTACCGCGTGGCCGGGCACGATACGCAACTCGCCGTCCGGCGCTGTGACGGGCCGCGCGTGACCGTCGACGATCAACGTGTAGCCCCCGGGCTCGCGGGGCGGGCAGACCAGGGTGACGGCGTCGCGCTGAGCCAGATTCCGAAGCGTCCGCCCGCCCGCGGCCCCGACCCCGACGGTCCCGTCGCCCATCGTGGGGACCACCGAGACGGCGTGGGCGCGATAGTCGTCGCCCACCGTGACCAGGTAGCCGAACGGGAAGTCCTGCAGCGTCGCGCCCAGCTTGCCGAGATCCACGGTGACACTCATGGCGCGAGGATAGTGCGGGTCGTCCGCGGAATGGTGTGGTCTCGACCGTGGCTGCCGGACGGTCGCCGGGTCAGTCCATTCCCGCCAGGCGCTTCATCACGCGCACGGTCTTGGCGTTCTCGTTCGTGTCGAGCTCCAGACCGCAGTCCGCAACGGCCTCCTCGAGCACCTTCTGCTGTTTTGCGGTGTCCTCGGCGCCCGTCGTGACGCGGATCGACAACTCGAGGAAGTCCAGCCCGGAAACCGTCCAGCGTTCGGCGTCGACACCGTTCACGCGGCCGACGGTGACACCCTTCCACTGCCGCGAGGCGATCGGCCCGAGCGCGCTGATGCCGCTGAGCGCCACGCCGATCGGCCCGCACGATGTCAGGAAGGCGCGCTGCGGCGCGGTGAACACGGACTTGAGATGACCGTCGTCGAGCGCGTCGGCGATGGTGCCCGGCTCGAGGTCGGCGACGTAGGACGCGGCGAGCACCCGGCGGGTGTGCGACCAGTCACCCTCGACGCGGAAGTCGTCGGACGCGGGTGCGATATCCCAGGGATTGACGAGCTGGGAACGCCGGCACGGCCGCAGTTTGACCGTCGAGTCCTCCTTGGCTTTCGCGCCGGATCCTTTGCGGCGCAACCGCAACACGATGCCCGCGGACAGCAGCGGCAGGGCGGGGGACAGCCCGTCGGTGAGGTCGTCGAGGAACCAGACCTCGCGTGCCTCGCCCTCGCCGAGTTTCAGCGCCGACAACGCGCTGCCGACATTGCCGGCGATGTTCACCTTGACCTCGATGGGGTTGGGTTTGGCCATCTCCGCCTCCATTGCCGTCGGGTGATCCGAACGTAACGGCGGTGCGCCAGGTGGTCGTGAGTAGAGCACTACCCGACTTGTCGTCCCCAATGTGGGCGCTATGCACAGTGCGGGCCCGCGCGGCGTCCGTGCGGCCCACAGTCGTCGGTGCCGGCGGCGAGCGTGCCGGCATGCAACCATTCCTGGGCAGCGCTGCGGTGCGGCGCGGCACTCTCACCCGGCGCATGCTGGCCCGCCACCACCGCGCGATCTACCGTGACGTTTACCTGCCGCGCGATGTCGAGCTGACCGCGCGGCTGCGCGCTAGCGCGGCTTGGCTGGCCTCTGACTCGACGAGCATCGGCGGGGTGACCCTGTGCGGCCTGTCCGCCGCGGCGGTACTGGGCACGAAATGGCTCGACCCGGCCGCGCCCGCGGAGATCATTCGCGCCGACCGGCATGCGCCGCCGGGCATCGTCGTGCGGTCGTGGACCCTTGCACCCGGCGATATCTGCCAGGTCGGCGGGATGCGGGTCACCACGCCGGCCCGGACAGCGTTCGACATCGGTAGGCACCATCTGCAGCCCGTCCCGGTCATCGATGCGCTGATGCAGGCAACCGGCGTGCGGGCCGCCGATGTGCTCAGGCTTGCCGATGCGCACCGGGGCGCGCGCGGTGTCGCGAAGCTGCGGGCCGCCCTCGATCTCGTGGACGGCGGCGCCGAATCGCCGCGGGAGAGCCTGTTGCGGCTGCTACTCGTCCGTGGCGGCCTCCCGCCGCCGGAAACCCAGATCGAGTTCCGCGACCTGCACATCCGCGTTGACATGGGCTGGCGCGAATGGCAGGTCGCGGTCGAATACGACGGCGTGCAGCATTGGACCGATCGCCGCCAGCGATCCTGGGATATCGAGCGGATCGCGCTGCTGGAGACCGCCGGCTGGACGGTCGTGAGGGTCAGCGCGGAGATGATGGCGCGACCGCACACCGTGCTGGATCGGGTACGGGCCAAGTTGCGTGCTGCCGGATGCCCGGTCTGACGCCGAGTGTGGGCCGTATGCACCCCATGACCCGGTTTCGCGTGCACAACCCCCACAGTCGCGGCCGCTGCGGGCCCGAAACCCGGCCGCGCGGGGCGCTCGGCCGTCCGGAGCCGGATGTCGGACACCGAATGTACGGTGAGCCGATGATCGATCATTTCGGAATCAATTGCGCCGACTTGGCCAGGTCCGCAGAGTTCTACGACAAGGTTCTGCACGTGCTCGGTTTCACGCGGCAGATGGAGTTCGGCGTGGCGATCGGCTACGGCAGCGACGGGCATCCGGCGTTCTGGATCGCCGATATGAACGCGGGGGAGGCGGTGGGACCCAACCGCGAGGTGCACGTCGCCTTCGCCGCCAAGGATCCCGAGAGTGTGCAGGCGTTCTTCCACACCGCGCTGGCGCTGGGCGCCGAACCGCTGCACGAACCGCGGCTATGGCCCGAATACCACCCGGACTACTACGGCGCCTTCGTGCGGGATCCCGACGGCAACAACGTCGAGGCGGTGTTCCACGGCGGCGGTCCCCAGGGTGACCTTCGGTAGCGTCGTGGCATGGCTGACTCCGATCAAGCAGCGGTCCGTGAGGTGCTGCGCGACGCGTTCACGCGGCAGATCGAACACGTCGAGGAGTTGACGGACGGGCTGACCGACAAGGTGGCCGCCTTCCGCCCCACCGCCGGCGCCAACAGCATCGCGTGGCTGATCTGGCACAGTGCGCGGGTGACCGACCTTCAGCTGTGCGATATCGCGGGCACCGAACAGGTATGGACCCGCGACGGGTGGGTGGGTCGCTTCGGCCTGGACCTGCCGCGCGACGACACCGGCTACGGTCACAGCGCCGAGGATGTGGGCAAGGTGCGGGCATCGGCCGATCTGCTCGCCGGCTACTACCACGCCGTGCACAAGGTGACGCTGGAGTACATCGCGTCGGTGACGGCGGACGAACTCGGCCGCATCGTCGACACCCGCTGGAATCCGCCGGTCACCGCCAGCGCCCGGCTGGTCAGCATCGTCGACGATTGCGCACAGCACCTCGGGCAGGCCGCCTACGTGCGGGGCATCGCCGGCTGACGGATGGGTGCTGAGAAGGTCATCCGCTGGTGGCCGCCGTTCGCGCTGCTGGCGATGCTGGTGCTCGGGTGGGCGGTCGGCCCGGGTTCCACGCGGCTCGACGACTGGTTCCTGACACGCAACGGGCCCGCGGCGTGGCTGTTGACCGCCACCGACCCGGTGTTGCTGGTGGCCGTGACGCTGGCCGCGGCGGGTGTGGCCGCCGCGCGGCGCCGGTGGCCGCTCGCCGTCCTCGTCGTCGTGGCGCCGCTGGTCGCGATCGCGGCGAGCCGGCTGCTCAAGGAGGCGTTCGCCCGCCGGCTCGACGAGGGGCTGGCCTACCCCAGCGGACACGCCACCGCGGTCGTGGTCGTGACGGGGATGGCGGTGCTGGTGTCGGGCGGGCGATGGTGGGCCGTCGCCCTCGCGGCGGCCATGAGTGCGGCCGGGATGGTCGGCCTCGGCCTGACGTATCACTACTTCACCGACACCGTCGGCGGCCTGCTGCTGGGAACGGCCGTGGTGGGTGTGGCCGCACAAGTCGCCCGCTGGGTGCCCGCGACGGCACGGGCGCCCGTCGCCGACCCGATTTGACAGGTGTCAACCCTGGTGCGACACAGGTCACAACGGGTGGTTAAATGGGCCATATGACAGTGACACCCGACGTCGCGCTGCCCGACAGCGGCACCGTTCTGAACCCCGCCACCGGCGCGGTCGCCGGCACGGTGCGCTGGACCGACGCCGCGGACGTCCCGCGGATAGCGGCGGGTCTGCGGGAGGCGCAGCGGCAATGGGAGGCGCGCGGCGCCGACGGCCGCGCCAAGGTGCTGGCCCGCTACGCGGTCTGGCTCGGAGATCACCGTGACGAGATCGAGGCGCTGCTCGTCGAAGAGACCGGCAAATCCGCGACCGACGCCGCCCAGGAAGTGCCGCTGATCGTCATGATCGCGTCCTACTACATCAAGACGATGAAGGACGCGCTGGCGCCGCAGGCCCGCCCGGCGTCGCTGCCGTTCCTGGCGATCAAACAAGTCACCGTGCATTACCGGCCGCGGGCGGTCGTCGGGGTGATCGCACCGTGGAACTATCCGGTCGCCAACGCCTTGATGGACGTCATCGGCGCGCTGGCGGCGGGCTGCGCGGTGCTGCTCAAACCGTCCGAGCGGACGCCGCTGACCGCCGAGTTGCTGCTGCGTGGCTGGCTGGAGTCGGGCGGCCCGGAGGTGCTGGCGCTGGCGCAGGGGGCGCGTGAGGTATCCGAGGCGGTGATCGACAACGCCGACTACATCCAGTTCACCGGCTCCAGCGCCACCGGCGTGAAGGTGATGGAGCGGGCGGCGCGCAGGCTCACCCCGGTGAGCCTGGAACTCGGCGGCAAGGATCCGATGATCGTGCTCGAGGACGCCGATGTGGACCTGGCTGCCCACGCCGCGGTGTGGGGTGCGATGTTCAACGCCGGGCAGACGTGCATCTCGGTGGAGCGGGCCTACGTCCTGGAACCCGTGTACCAGCAGTTCGTGGACGCGGTGGTCCGTGATGTCGGCAAGCTGAAGGTGGGTGCCGGCGACGGCAACGACCTGGGTGCGCTGATCGACGAGGGTCAGGTGGCGGTCACCGAACGCCACGTCGCCGACGCCAGGGCCAAAGGTGCCCGGGTGCTCACCGGCGGTCACCGGCCGGCCGGGCAGGGCAGCTTCTACCCGCCGACGGTGCTGGTGGACGTCGACCATTCGATGGCGTGCATGACCGAGGAGACGTTCGGGCCGACACTGCCCATCATGAAGGTGTCCACGGTCGCCGAGGCGGTCCGACTGGCCAACGACAGCCCCTACGGCCTGTCCGCATCCGTGTTCTCCAAGGACATCGAACGCGCCAAAGATATTGCGGTGCAACTGGATTGCGGAGCGGTCAACATCAACGACGTGATATCCAACATCATGTGCGCCACGGCCCCGATGGGCGGCTGGAAGACCTCGGGCATCGGGGCGCGCTTCGGCGGCGCCGAGGGACTGCGCAAATTCTGCCGCCAGGAGGTGGTGGTGAGCCCGCGCGCCAACGTCGGCACGAGCGCGACCATGTACTACAGCAACTCGCCGCGGGCCACCAGGCGGATGAACCGGCTGATGACCCGGCTGGCGTTGCTCCGCCCCCGCCGGGCCGCCAAGTAACACCAGACGTTCACCGGCCCGTCACCCCGCGGTACCCACTGGCCGATACGTTTTGCCAGTGCTGCACGCAGACGGACCCACCACCACCTACAGCGTTCGCGACGACGATGACGACGACCCGGTGCTGTTGCTGCAGCCCGGCGATCGGGTCGTGGACACCTGGCGTGAGAACTACCCGTACGACGAGCGCATGAAGCGCACCGACTACGAGGAACAGAAGCGCCTCCTGCAGATCGAATTGCTCAAACTGCAGAAGTGGAGCCAGGCGAACGGCCACCGTCACGTCATCCTGTTCGAAGGCCGTGACGCCGCCGGCAAGGGCGGCACCATCAAACGCTTCATGGAGCACCTCAACCCCCGCGGTGCCCGCGTCGTGGCGCTGGAGAAACCCACCGAACGCGAACGCACCCAGTGGTACTTCCAGCGCTACGTCGAGCACCTGCCCGCCGCCGGCGAGATGGTGCTCTTCGACCGGTCCTGGTACAACCGGGCCGGCGTCGAGCGGGTGATGGGATTCTGCACCCCCAAGCAGCACGCCGAGTTCATCGCGCAGGTGCCGCTGTTCGAGCAGATGCTGGTCAACGACGGTGTCAGCCTGATCAAACTGTGGTTCTCGGTGTCGCAGGCCGAACAGCGCACCCGCTTCACCATCCGGATGGTCGATCCGGTGCGCCAGTGGAAACTCTCGCCGACCGATCTGGCGTCGCTGGACAAATGGAACGACTACACCGCGGCCAAGGAAGCGATGTTCGCCCAGACCGACACCGACGTGGCGCCGTGGACGGTGGTCAAGAGCAACGACAAGAAGCGTGCCCGCGTCAATGCGATGCGGTACGTGCTCGGTAAGTTCGAGTACGACAACAAGGACCATGAGGTGGTCGGCCAGGCCGACCCGCTGATCGTGGGGCGCGCCCTGTCCGACTGAGCCCGCGTCCCGTCCGGACAGGAGGACGCGCGTGCGGTTCGTCACGGCGCTGTTGTTGTGGCTTGTCACGACGGTTTTGCTGGCCGCCGCGCTGCCTGCCGCGTGGGCCCAGAAGAACCTCGTCGACCAGGACGGCTACGCGGCGTTTGCCGGGGCGGCGGCCAGGGATCCCCAGTTGCAGCGGGCGGTGGCGGGGGAGTTGAGCACGCAGGTCGTGACCCTGGCCGCGGGCAACGGCACCACCGTCAACCCCGCT
This sequence comes from Actinomycetota bacterium, assembly GCA_018268465.1. Classification (GTDB taxonomy): domain Bacteria; phylum Actinomycetota; class Actinomycetes; order Mycobacteriales; family Mycobacteriaceae; genus Mycobacterium. The sequence goes on along the minus strand of JAFDWN010000036.1, from coordinate 146,776 downwards.
CTGGTCCGCGGCATCGCCGGCGCCTACACCGCCAGTCCGTCGTTCCCCGGCCAGTTCGCCCAGGCCAACCGGTTCGCGCACCGATGGATGTTCACGGACACCATCCGCACCGACGAGGACCCGCAGGGACGCTGGGTCGTCGATCTGGCGCCGATGCTGTCTGACAGCGCATTCGCCCAGACGCTCAGCGATCTGAACCTGCAGGTGCCGCAGACGTTGCCGGTGCCGTTGACCGAGAATGCGCCGGATTCGCTGCGGCCGGGTCAGCTGCGGGTGTTCGCCACCTGGGGTCCTTGGGTGAGTGTGGGCGCCGCGATCCTCACCGGGGTTTTCGCGCTGCTGACCCTTGCCGCGGCGCGCAGCCGGGGCAAGGCGCTGGCCGCGCTGGGGGTGTCGGCCCTGCTGGTCGGGGCCGCGGGCTGGGCCGGGCTGGAGGTGGGGCGCCGCCGCGTCGACCAGGCGCTCAACGACACGAGCGGAGACATCCGCCAGATCGCCGACGCGCTGGTCGGGCACGCCACCGCCAGCATGCACCACTGGCTGAACCTCACCCTGGCGGCGGGCGGGGCGCTGGTGGTGCTCGGTGTGGTCGTCGCGATGCTCGGCGGGCTGGTCCGCCGCACCTGACCGTGCGCCAGGGCCGGCGCGCAGGTCAGCGGCCCCCGAGCACCCGCCACAGGAATCCGTAGGCCAGCGCGGATTTGAACGCCGTCTGGGCGTTGTCCGCCGCACCGGCGTGCCCGCCCTCGATGTTCTCGTAGTAGCGCACCCGGTGCCCGGCCGCCTCCAGGGCCGCGGTCATCTTGCGGGCGTGACCGGGGTGCACCCTGTCGTCGCGGGTGGACGTGGTCATCAGCAGTGCCGGATAGCGGCGTTCGGTCGAAATATTCTGGTACGGAGAGTATTCGGAGATGAAGGCCCAGTCGTCGGGATTGTCCGGGTCGCCGTATTCGGCCACCCACGACGCGCCCGCCAGCAGCAGGTGGAAACGCTTCATATCCAGCAGGGGCACCTGGCAGACCAGGGCGCCGAAGAGTTCGGGGTACTTCGTGAGCATGATGCCCATGAGCAGACCGCCGTTGCTGCCGCCCTGCGCCCCCAGCTGCCCGACGGTGGTGACTCCCCGATGCACGAGATCGCTTGCCACCGCAGCGAAATCCTCGGCGACGAGGTGTCGTCCGGCCCGCATGGCCTGGGTGTGCCAGCGCGGACCGTATTCGCCGCCGCCGCGAATATTGGCCAGCACGTACGTGCCGCCGCGCGCCAGCCACAGCCGGCCGAGCACCCCGCCGTAACCCGGGGTCTGCGCCACCTCGAAACCGCCGTATCCGCCGAGCAGTGTCGGCCGTGGACCGGTTGAGATACGTTGTCCGACAACAAAATATGGTATCGCGGTGCCGTCCGCCGACCGGGCGAAGTGCTGGGTGACCTCGATGTCGTCGGCGTCGAAGAAGGCGGGCGCACGTTTGATCTCGGTCAGTTCACCGCCGGCGGTCCCGTACAGCAGGCGCGACGGTGTGTCGAAACCGCTTGAATCGACGAATATCTCGTCACCCAGATCGTCGGCGGCCACAACCACGGTGTTGGTGTTGGCGGGGATTCCGGCGACGGGCTCGGCCTGCCACGTGCCCGGGGTGACGACCTCGACGCGACTCGCGACGTCGGCCAGCGTGACGAGCAGCAGCCGGTCGCGCGTCCAGGTGTACTGGTGCAGGCAGGTGTGTTCGTCGGGGGCGAAGACGACTGCCAGTTCGGCGGTGCCGCCCACGAACTGCGCATAGTCCGCGGCCAGCAGCGCGCCGGCCGGGTAGGTGGTGCCCCTGGTCTGCCATTCGGTGCGCAATTCGATCAGCAGCCACTGGCGGTGGACCGACACGGTGGCGTCGGTGGGGGCGTCGATGAGGACCAGTTCGTCGCCGCGGCGCAGTTCGTGGAGCTCGTCGTTGAAGAAGTCGGTCGCGCGGCTGACCATCGTGCGTTCGAACCCGGGGGTGCGGTCCACCGACGCCGCGACGATGACGTCGGTGCTCGCACCGCTGAACACGAGCGTGGCGTCCTGCAGGGGTTGTCCGCGCCGCCATCGTTTGATGACACGGGGGTAGCCGGAGTCGGTCAGGGATCCTTCGCCGAAATCGGTTCCCACCAGGACGGTGTCCACGTCCTCCCAGCTGATGTGCGTCTTTGCCTCGGGCAGGGCGAATCCGTCTGCGACGAACTCTCTTGTGCGCATGTCGAATTCGCGGACTATGGCGGCGTCGGAACCGCCGCGGGAGAGGCTGATGAGCGCCAGCGTGTGGTCGGGTTCGATGACGTCGGCACCGGCCCACACCCAGTTCTCGCCGTCGGCGGCGGCCAGGCTGTCGACGTCGATGAGGACGTCCCAGTGGGTTTCGGCGGACCGGTACTCGTCCAGCGTGGTTCGGCGCCACAGCCCGCGGGGGTTGGCCGCGTCGCGCCAGAAGTTGTACAGGTACTCGCCGCGCCTGCGCACGTACGGGATGCGCGCGTCGGTGTCGAGGACTTCCAGCGCCTGCGCGCGCATCGCCTCGAATTCGTCGTCGCACAGTTCGGTGAGGGTGGGCTCGTTGTGGGCGCGGACCCACCGCAGCGCCTCCTCGCCGGAGATGTCTTCGAGCCAGAGGTAGGGGTCGTCACCTGTCTGATCGGCCATGCCGTCATTGTCACCGGGCCGGTAGTGTGAGCGGTGTTACACCTCCGTCTTCAGGGAAGTGAGGTTCCCGATGGGTGAGCCGCTGTCGCCGCCGCGGGCGCTGATCACCAGTGCCGCGGCCGACCTGCTGGCGCGGCTGCAGGGCCGCCACGGCGCGCTGATGTTCCATCAATCCGGCGGCTGCTGTGACGGCTCCTCGCCGATGTGCTATCCGGCGGGCGAGTACATCGTCGGTGACCGCGACATCCTGCTGGCGGTCCTCGACGTCGGTGACGGCGTCCCGGTGTGGATATCGGGATCGCAGTTCGAGACGTGGAAGCACACCCAGCTGGTCATCGACGTGGTGCCCGGCCGGGGCGGCGGTTTCAGCCTGGAATCCCCGGAAGGTATGCGGTTCCTCAGCCGCGGCCGCGCGTTCACCGACGCCGAGAACGAGGTGCTCGCCGCGCACCCGCCGATCACGGGTGCCCGCTACGCCGACGGTGAACGCCCGGCCCCGGCCGGCACGCTGATCGTCGCCGAGGCGCAGGACGCCTGCCCGATACCTGCAGGGCGCGCCGCGCGCGTGCAGGCTTAGCAGGGCATCGGCGCAGTATCGTCTGAGGCGTGATACCGCTCCCGCGCGCCTGGTTGCTGACCAGTGCGCTGTTGGTCGGCGTCGCGGTCGGACAGATCGCGGCCATCACGTCGACCCTGCTGGTCAGCGCCACGATCCGGCCAGATGTGGCGATCGCGCTCGTCGCCGGGGTGCCGGGCGCGATCGGGATGCTGACGATCCTGCTGTCCGGGCGCCGGTGGGTGACCGCACTGGGCGCGTTCATCCTCGCCATCGCACCCGGATGGCTTGGTGTTCTCGTGGCGATCGAGGTGGTCAACGGTGTCTGACGTGGAAGAACGAGATATCTCCGAGCCCACGGCGCCCTACACCCCCCTGTTCGACAGCGACGGTTTCGCCGCGCAGCCCGACCCGGTGACACCCCTGGCCGCGCAGCCCGAGCCGATCAGGGAACCGGTGCTCGTCCTGGACCGGGAGTTGCCCGAACCCGCGGTCATCCCGGCGCATCCGATGGTGCTGCCTGGTTCTTTCCAGTACCTCAAACGGTGGGTGTTCGCACTGGCCGTGACGGGTGTGTGGACCGCCGCCGCCGCCGCGGGGTCCGGGTTCTTCTACTGGTGGTTCCACGCCATGGACAAGACGCCGGTGGTGTACTCCGTGCTCATCTACCTGATCGTGTGCACCCTGGCCGGTTTGTTGGTGGCGATGGTGCAGAACCGCCCGGTTATCACCGCGGTGAGTATCGGGTTGATGTCGGCACCGCTGGCCTCGGTCTCCGGCGCGGCGATGCTGTACGGCTCGTATGCGTTCGGGTGGGCGACGCCCTGAATCGCGGCCCGGCGCATCGTTGACCGAACGCCGAGCACAGTTGAGTAAACCACCCTCGGTGCGGGTCGACTCGCGTCCGAAAGGACTGTGATCGGCTCGCGCCCTCCAGTATCGTGCCCACGAAAGCTCATCTGTTCATGTAGACAGGTTTGAGGAGTGGGAATGATGGTTCGGTCCTGGTCGCGGTCGGTCGTCGTGCTGGCCGCAGCGAGTGCGTTGGTTGCCTCCGGATGCTCGTCGGCGCCGTCGACGACATCGCAGAACGACCAGCTGGTCCTGGCGGACGGGCAGGAACTCGGCAGCTACAACCCCGTGCTGGGCTACGGCGAATCCGGGGTGTCGCCGATCTACGAGGGACTGTTCAGGCCCGAGGCACCCGCCGACGATGTCGTGCCCGATCTCGTGCCGTCGCTGGCCGCCGCGGAGCCCGAACAGATCGGGCCCCGGCAGTGGCGCATACCGCTGCGCAGCGGCGTCACCTTCTCCGACGGCAGCGCGTTCGACTCTGCCGACGTGGTTGCGACGTACGAGGCCGTCAAAGATCCCACGGTGGCATCGGAGATTTCCACGCACATCGCGCCGATCACCCGCATCGCCGCCGACGGACCCGATGCCGTAACCATCGAGGTCGACACCGACGCCGATCCGACGCCCTACCTGCTGCTGGGCATCATTCCGTCCGAGAAGGTCGAGAGCGCACCGGCGGCGGACTGGGCGCTCAACACCGAGCCGGTGGGCACCGGGCCGTACGCCTTGGACAGCCTGCGCCCCGACCAGGCGGTGATGGTGGCCCGCGACGACTACTGGGGCGAGCCCGTCCAGGTCAAGCGCCTGGTGTACACCTACACCCCCGACGACAATGTGCGGGCACAGCGCATCCTCGCCGGCGAGGTCGACGGGGTGAATCTGCCGCCCAAACTGATCGCGACCATCGACCGCGACGGCGTCAGCACCGTCGCGGTGCAGTCCGCCGACTGGCGCGCGGTGGCGCTGCCGGCGGGCAACGCATTCACCGCCGACCCGCAGGCGCGATTGGCAATGAACGTCGGGGTCGATCGAGACGCGGTCGTCCGCGATGTGCTGGCCGGCCACGGACGCGTCGCCGACACCCCGATCGCCGCCGTATACGGCAGCGCCTTCAATCCCGATGCGCGTTTCACCCACGACCTGGCGCGGGCGAAAGCGATCCTCGACGACGCGGGCTGGCGGGCCGGTGCCGACGGTGTGCGCGAAAGGGACGGTTCGCGAGCAACATTTCCGCTGTTGTACAACGCGCAGGACACCCTGCGCCGCGATCTCGCCGTCGCGTTCGCGGCCGCGATGAAACCGCTGGGCATCGACGTCCGTCCGCGCGGCACCACATGGGACGAAATCGACACCCGCTACCCGGATTCTGCGGTGGTGCTCGGTGGCGGCGAGACGCCCTACAGCATCGACTCGCAGGCCTATGACACCCTGCACACCCGCGTGCCGGATTCGGCGCCGTACTCCAACCCCGGCGACTTCACCGCGCCAGGACTGGACACGCTGCTCGAGCAGGCCCGCCAGGCCGCGTCCGGCCCCCACAAGGACGACCTCTACCGTCAGATCCAGTCGGCCTATGTCGCCGAGCCCTCATATGTCTTCCTGGCCTTCCTCGACCACACGTACGGTTCCCGCGACGAGGGCTGGCAGCCCGTCAACCCGATTCTGGAGCCGCACTCCCACGGGGTGTCGTGGGGACCGTGGTGGGACGTGGCCGCCTGGAAACGCTGATGAGCGCTCGATGAACCCCGACGTGGAGACGCTGCCCGCCCCGGCGCCACCGGGCCTCGATGGCGCGGCCACCCCGCCACCCCGCCGCCCGCGCCTGCGTGCCGCCGGGCGGCTGCTCGCCGTGCGCACCGCGATCGCGGTGCCGGTCACCGCGGCGGTGTCGGTTGCGATGTTCGCCGTCGCGTCGCTCTCGCCGTTCGACCCGCTGGTGGTCTATCTCGGCTCCAACTACCAGTCGGCGACGATGTCTCAGCGTGAGGCGATGCGCGCCGCATACCAGACTGAGCAGCCCTGGTGGCAGGCCTGGTGGCAGTGGGCGGGCGGGCTCGTTCGGGGGGACCTGGGCTGGTCGTCAACTCAATCGCAGCAGGTGACCACGGTGCTTGCCGAACGAATGCCGTTCACGCTCGTGCTTTCGGGCACCGCCCTGGTGCTGGCGGCCGTCCTGGCGGTCGTGCTGGGCTGCGTGGCGGGGATGCGCCGGGGCGGGTGGATCGACCGCTCGTGCACGGTGTTCGCGGTGTCCTTCGCCGCGGTGCCGCCGTTCGTCGTCGCCCTGGCGCTGGTGGCCGTCGTCGCGGTCGGGTTGCGCTGGCTCCCCACCTCCGGTGCGGCCCTGCCCGGCCACGACTACACCGTGGGGGGTGTGCTGCGCCATTCGGTGCTGCCGTTGATCGCGCTGACCCTGTCGCAGATTCCCTGGTTGCTGCTCACCACCAGGACCGCGGTACTGGCGGCGTGCGACTCCGACGCGGTGCGCGGCGCCCGCGCCCGCGGTGTCGACGGTGCCGGACTGATGCGGGGGCACATCGCCCCGGTGTCGGTGCTGCCGACACTGGCGCTGCTGGGCACCCGGCTGCCCGAGCTCATCGCGGGTGCCGCGATTGTGGAGACCGTCTTCGGCTGGCCCGGGGTGGCCGCGGTCCTGGTGCAATCCGCCGCAGCACTGGACTTTCCGCTGCTGGCCGCGCTGACGGTCGGCGCGGCGCTGGCCGTGCTGCTCGGCTCGGCCCTGTCCGACGCCGCCGCTGTCGCCATCGACCCACGCATCGGGATGACGGCATGAGCGCACCAGCCGTCGCCGCCGACATCCCGGCGCGTCGCCGGTGGCGCGGCCAGTGGCCGTGGATCGCACTCGCCGCGATCGCCGCCGCGGCCCTCGTCATCCCCGCGGTGGCGGGTGAGCAGATCGCCGACTTCGCCAACGCGCTGCGCCCGCCCGGCCGAGACCATCTCGCGGGTACCGATCACTCGGGCTACGACCTGCTGGTGCGTTGCGCGGAAGGCCTGCGCATCTCACTGGTGATCGCGGCGGTGTGCGCCTTGGTCGCCACGGCGATCGGGGTACTGATCGGGCTCGCGTCCGCCCTGTGCGGCGGGTGGGTGGACGCCGTCGTCATGCGTGTCGTCGACGGCTTCAATGCGTTGCCGCACCTGGTGGTCGGCATCGTCATCGCCGCCATGTGGCGCGGCGCCCCACTGGCGATCATCGCGTCCATCGCGCTGACCCACTGGCCCGCTGTCGCCCGGGTGGTGCGCGCCGAGCTGCTTGCCGTGATCGACGCCGGCTGGGTCCAGACCTCGCGTCTGGCCGGGGCGTCCCGCTGGTTCGTGGCGCGCAGACACCTGATCCCGGCGGTGACGGGCCAAGCGCTGGTCGCCATGGTCATGCTCCTTCCGCATGCGGTCTGGCACGAGTCGACGCTGTCGTTCCTCGGTGTCGGGCTCTCACCAGACCGCGCCAGCCTCGGGACCCTGCTCGGCCAGGCGCGCGGCGATGTGTTGACCGGAGCCTGGTGGACGCTGGTGGTGCCCGCGGGGGCGCTCATCGTCACCGCGCTGGCGTTCGCATCCGCGGGCGCCGCGGTGCGCCGCCGCCACCGCCCACCGGCGGGACGGGTGTGGTGAGCGCGGTCGCGCAGGTGCGCGACCTGACCGTGGACATCGCCACCCGCGTGGGCCGCAACCCGCCGGTGGTGCGGGCGCTGCAGCAGGTGGACCTGCGGGTCGGGGCGGGTCGCGTCACCGCCCTGATCGGCGAATCGGGTTGCGGCAAGTCGCTTCTCGCGGCTGCGCTGTGCGGGCTGCTGCCGCCCGGATCGGCACTCACCGGTCACCTGGGTTTCGCGGGCACCGAGCTGGGCGGCGCCTCCGAGGACGTGTGGCGGCTGTTGCGCGGCAGGCGCATCGGGCTGGTTCCGCAGTCGGCGGCCACGTCGTTCACCCCAGTGCGCACCATCGGCGGGCAGCTGGCCGAGGTCTGCCGGCGACTCGACGCCGACCGCACCCCCGCCCAACTGCTGGCGGCCGTCCGGCTGCCCACCCACATCGCTGCGTGCTACCCCCACGAGCTGTCCGGCGGCATGGCCCAGCGCGCCGCCGTCGCCGCCGCGATCGCCGGCCGGCCCGAACTGCTGATCGCCGACGAACCGACCTCGGCGCTGGACCCGGCGAACGCCGGGATGGTGTGGCGGCTGCTCGCCGACGCCGCCACCGAGGGGGCGGGGGTGCTGGTGATCACCCACGACCTGCCGTCGTTGCTGCGCTCGGGAGTGTGCGACGAGATCGCGGTCATGCGCTCGGGCACCGTGGTCCACCAGGGTCCCGCCGGTGAGGTCGCCGGCTACGACGACTACACCAGGCGCTTCTTCACCGCGGCGCAGCGATGACCACCCACTTCCTCGACGCGCGTGGTGTCGAGGTGTCGTTTCACGGCCGCCCGGTGCTCGACCGGGTCGACATCCACGCGCCCGGTGGCCAGATCACCGGTGTCACCGGGCCGTCAGGCTGCGGGAAAACCACTCTGCTGAGAATCCTGGCCGGACTGCGCAGGCCCGACGCCGGCAAGGTCACCTACAACGGCGCGGCCGCTCCGGGGCCAGGGGAGGTCGCGATGCTCGCGCAACATCCTCGGCAGGTGTGCAATCCACGCTGGCGGCTCGCCGACATCGTCGCCGAGCCGGTGCGCATCCGCCGGGAGTCCGTCGGGGTGGACAGCCTCGCCGAACGCGTCGGTCTCGACCGTGCGCTGCTGGACCGCTACCCCGGCCAGGTCAGCGACGGTCAGCTGCAACGCGCCTGCCTTGCCCGGGTCCTGGCGCAACAGGCCCGGTTCGTGCTGTGCGACGAGCCGACCGCCATGCTCGACCCCATCGCCGCCGGCGACGTCGCTGCGAAATTGCGTGACCTCGCCGCGGCGGGGGCTGTCGTGGTGCTCGTTAGTCATGATCCGCAGCTGGTGGCTGCGGTGAGTAGCACCACCCTGGAACTGTGACGGACTTCATCCGTCCGTACCGGAAATGTGGGCTGATCCGCAGACGCCCCTCGCCGCCGAAGCGGACCCCATTAGGGTAGAGCCCGTGACCCACTTTGACGTCGTCGTACTCGGAGCAGGCCCCGGCGGATACGTCGCGGCCATTCGTGCCGCGCAGCTCGGCCTCACCACCGCAATCGTCGAACCCAAATACTGGGGCGGCGTGTGTCTGAATGTCGGGTGTATCCCCTCGAAAGCGTTGCTGCGCAACGCCGAGCTCGCCCACCTGTTCACCAAGGAAGCCAAGACATTCGGCATCAGCGGTGAGGCGACGTTCGACTACGGGGCCGCCTTCGACCGCAGCCGCAAGGTCGCCGAGGGCCGCGTCGCCGGCGTGCACTTCCTGATGAAGAAGAACAAGATCACCGAGATCCACGGCTACGGGAAGTTCACCGGTCCCAACACCCTTTCGGTCGACCTCAACGAGGGCGGCACGCAGACCGTCGAGTTCACCAACGCGATCATCGCCACCGGCAGCAGCACCCGCCTGGTGCCCGGCACCTCGCTGTCGGACAACGTGGTCACCTACGAGAGCCAGATCCTCTCGCGCGAGTTGCCCAAGTCGATCATCATCGCCGGCGCCGGCGCGATCGGTATGGAGTTCGCCTACGTCATGAAGAACTACGGCGTCGACGTCACCATCGTGGAGTTCCTGCCGCGGGCGCTGCCCAACGAGGACGCCGAGGTGTCCAAGGAGATCGAGAAGCAGTACAAGAAGCTCGGTGTGAAGATCCTCACCGGCACCAAGGTGGAATCGATCGACGACGACGGCAGCCAGGTCACCGTCGAGATCAGCAAGGACGGCAAATCCGACGAGCTGGTCGCCGACAAGGTGCTGCAGGCCATCGGCTTCGCCCCGAACGTCGAGGGTTTCGGCCTGGAGGCGGCCGGTGTGGCGCTCACCGAACGCAACGCCATCGGCATCGACGACTACATGCGCACCAACGTGCCGCACATCTACGCGATCGGCGACGTCACCGGCAAGCTGCAGCTCGCGCACGTCGCCGAGGCGCAGGGCGTGGTGGCCGCGGAGACCATCGGCGGCGCGGAGACCCTCGCCCTGGGGGACTACCGGATGATGCCGCGCGCAACGTTCTGCCAGCCGCAGGTCGCCAGCTTCGGTCTCACCGAGGAGCAGGCGCGCAGTGAAGGGTACGACGTCAAGGTCGCGAAGTTCCCGTTCACCGCCAACGGCAAGGCGCACGGTCTCGGTGACCCGACCGGATTCGTCAAGCTGATCGCCGACGCCAAGTACGGCGAACTGCTGGGCGGGCATCTGATCGGCCCCGACGTGTCGGAGCTGCTGCCCGAGCTCACCCTGGCCCAGAAGTGGGATCTGACCACCAACGAACTGGCGCGCAACGTGCACACCCATCCGACGCTGTCGGAGGCGTTGCAGGAGTGCTTCCACGGCCTGGCCGGCCACATGATCAACTTTTGAGAAACGTCGTCGTCGCCGGCATCGGCGGTCTCGTGCTCGGGCACGTCCTGTGGCTGGTCGGCATGTCGGTTGCCACCAGCACGCGGACGGTCAACGCATGGGTGCTCGCTGTCGCCGCGGCGTCGATCCTCGTCGGTGTGGCCGGCGGACTGCTGGGGTGGCGGCACTACCGCAAGCGGTCCAATGTGTGGGCGGCGTTTCTGTGGTGCCTGCCGGTCTCACCGGTGCTGTTCTCGATCGCCGTCCTCGCGGTCACCTACCTGTAGCCGTTTGATTCCGCGCCCGGATCGCGATTTCGGCCGCGAACGCGATCTGGGCGCGGAGTCTCAACGCGGCTGTCAGTCCTCGAAGTCGCAGGGGATGCGCAGCGTGCTGATGGTCGCCGCCAGCCCGTCGTATTGCGCCGTCAGCATGCAGAATTCGATCAGCTGGCGCTTGTTCAGGTGTTGCGCCAGCGCCGTCCACGCGTCGAGGGATACGACGCGGTCGACGACGAATTCGTCGGTGGCGGTGAGGAGTGCGCGCTGACGGTCGGTGAGCCCGTCGCCGTCCGGTCCCTCGAAAATCCTCGCCTGCAGCGCATCGTCGAGTCCGCGGCTGCGTGCCAGCCGCCGGTGCTGCTGGAGTTCGTATTCGCATTCCCGCAGGTGGGCCACTCGCAGGATCACCGTCTCGGCGTCTCGGCGGGTCAGGCGCCCCACGTACAGCAGCACACCCGAGTAGGGCAGGAAGGTCCAGAACAGCAGCCGGTGGCGGGCGAGTGTCTCCAACAGCCGGAAACGTGGCGCGCGGATCCGGCGGGCGGCGATTCGGCAGATCACCGAGTTGATCAGGCCGACGTCTCGGACCGACGCGGTGGTCTCGATGCGCGCGGGCTCGCGCGCCGCCGAACTCACGGGCCGACAATCGGTTTCGCCACGCGGTCAGACTAACAAGGGCGGACATTGGCAACCAGCCGGCGGGCGAGGGGCCTCCGCGAATAGACTGTGCCGCTACGACTTTTCGCTGTCTTTTCGCTGACTTCGCCGAGGGGGAACGACGAGCGCCGACAGAGCAGGGGGCGGCCTGCGCGACGCCGACCGCTGGACCACCGACCGGTACCGACTGGCGAACGCGGTGGCCGCCGCCCATCCGCGCCGTGCCGATGCCGGTCGGCACAGCTTCGCCGGATTCGTCTTTCAGGTGCACTCGGCACTGCTCAACTACGTCCGCAGCCTCGATCCCGACGATCTCGACGACGCTCCGCGACTGGCCTACGAATCGCTGGCCGACTTCGCCGTCGAGGACGACGGACTGTTCTACGTCGTCGAATCCAAGCTGTCGCTGACCAGGAACACCCTCGAGAAGGCGTTGGGGGTGCTGCGCGACGTCTACGTGGCGGCCGCAGCGCTGGACCCCGACCTCGCCGACGACCTGACGTTCGGTATCTCCTGCCGGCGTGCGCTGATCTCCGATCCCATGGCGGCGGCGACGATCTGGGCGGAATCCGAACGCAGCGAGGCGGCCTCGGTCGTGGTGCGGCGGTTGACGATCGATACGCACGGAGATCCGCTCGGCGAACTGTGTTCGACGCTGTCCCGCGAGTTCGCGGTCGCCAACCCGCGCGCACTGGTCGACCGCTGGATGCGCCACATCGCCGACGACGCCGCCGGCCGCACCGGTCTGACCACGACGATCGTCGAATCCCTCGCCGAGGCGCCAACCGAGAACCTCCCGTTCGTGGTGCTGTCGGCCGGCGACCGGGAACCCGACTGCACCCTTTCCGACGCCACCGGATTCCTGGTCGGCGAGCAGCCGACCCTGACCCACTTGCGCAACGGGTATTTCGCGCCCCGCGACGATATCGATGCGCTCGTCGGCACGTTCGTGGCGTGGCACGAGGAAGTCATGTCGGATTCCCTTGCGGCGTCGAGCGGTTCGGTCCCGGTGTGCTGGATCGCGGGTTCGTCGGGTTCGGGCAAGAGCATTCTGATCCTGCAGCTGTTGGCGCGACTGAACGCCCAGGCGGGCACGACGGTGCTCTGGCTGGGCAATGCGATCGAGCGACTCGACGAGGCGACCAGATTCGCCAAGCGCCTGACCGTCGACCGCCACGTCTTCATCGGACTCGACGACCCGTTCGTGTCCGGCGACGACGGTGCCGCATGCTGGAAATCCGCACTCGCCGAGCTGGCCCAGCTGCGCCATCGCGGCGATGTCGGCCGCCTGCCGGTCCTCGTGTGCTGCGGCACCGGCGAGCAGTTGGAGACGTTCCGGCGCACTTGCGGCTCCGACGCCGTGCTGAGCGTGCACGTCCAGGGACCGCCGACGGCCACCGGACTGGAATCGTTGCGCGAGTGGTTCTTCGCCCGGACCGGCAAGGACGCCAACATCTACCACGGCAGCGATTCGGTGCTCCCGGCCCAGCTGTTCTTCGAATGGTCCAAGCGGGAGGGGATCGCATCCTTCGCCGGCCGTTTCCGGGCGCGCGTCACGGCGATGGCGCCGGAGACCGCGAACTTCGTGGAGACCGTGCTGGGCCTCAACCGGATCTACGTCGGCTATCCGCGGGAAGCGATGCAGGCGTTGTCGCCCGGGGTGCTCGACGATCTCGGGCGTCTGGAAAACGACCAGCACTTCGCCTTCGGTGACAGTGGCCGCCAAGGGTATTGGTTGTCCCATCCGCACCTTGCGGACATTCTCTACAACAGCTGGTTCCCGGCCGAGACGTACCGCAACACCAGGGCGGCGCATCTGCGCGAACTGCTGGTGGCGTCGGTCGCCGCCGACCCAGACGGGCGCTCGTACCGCCGGATCCTGTTGGCGCTGTCCGCGGGTGCCGGCACCGCGGACGAGGCGCAGGGATCCGGGGTCGGCCGGGTCGATCCGGGGGAGTTGGCGCTGGTGGCGTCGGCCGCCGCGCGCGCCGCGACGGATGTCCACCCGGCGCTGGCCGCGTCGGCGCTGGCGGCCTGGATGTATCTGGAGGCCGTCGCGCCCGGTGCGTTCGACGGGTGGTCACCGCGAGCCGTCGCCGTGGACCGGCTGGTGCGCGACGACACCGACCGCACGGCGGCGATGTCGGTGATCAACGCGCTCGTGGCCACCGGCGGCCCGGCCGAACTGCGCGTCGCGCACGATTTCGCCGCCCGCGATGTCGTATGGAACGGCTGGGCCGATGTGATGTCGTCGCTGCTGGACCGACTCGACGCGCAACTCGTCGACTCGCTGGTGCTCGGTATCGAGAAGTGCCCGTCGGACCAGGACCGCATCGACCTGCTCGCGCGGGCGCTGCGGCGGTTCCCCGATGCGGACCAGTTGCGCGCGCTCGCGCGCCGGCTGCTGGACACCGATCCGGCGCGCGACACGGCGACCAGCCTGGGCCGGATCGCCCGCGCCATGCTCGACGGCGCACCGGCGGACCGCGGCGCGGCGATCGACTGGATCGCCCGGCGGGTACGGCCGGAGAACGGGCAGATCCTCGCCGACGCGCACCGCCGTGACGGCGCTGTCACGGCGCTGTTCGAACCCACCAGGTTGTGGCTGCTGAAGTTCCCCGAGCAGCCCGCCGCCGGCGAACTGTTCGCCAGCACACTGACCTGGGCCAAGCTGGCGGACAACGACTTCCGCACCGCACTCAAGCGCCACCTGGCCTCGCGCGATCTCGGCGACGAATCCCCGCTGGTGGCCAAGATCATCGCCCTCGCGTCGGCCAACGGGGGCAGGCGGCAGTGGTCCTATGTGTACCAGGGCTGTCTGGAGAATCTGCCGTCCTCGCGACGGCTGCGTGACGTCGGGCTGCGCTGGCTGGAGAAGAACCGCGGGAGCGAGGCGTGGCAGGGCATCTGGACATCGATCGCCAGGAAGACACCGGAGGCCGATCCGGCGCTGGCCGAACTCGGCGCATCGGAGCTGGCGCGGTTCGACGGCACCGACACGTGGCCGCTGGTCATGCAACAGGTGTTGCGGCTCAACGGTTCCGGTGCGGACGGGGATTCGCTGACCGAGGCGATGGCCTGGCTGCGGCGCACCGAGGACAGTGCGGCGGGCTGGGGGTACCTGATGCCCTATGTGATGTCGCTGGCCGTCACCCGGGGTGACACCCGCCTCGACGATATGGCCGATGCGTGGCTGCGAGCCCATCACGATTCGCGCGCCTGGCGATTCGTGTGGGCCGCCGCGGTGGACCGGGCCGATGATGCGCGGCGCGCGACGCTGATCGATCTCGCGCTGAGCTGGCTGGAAACCGGCCACGAGGAGTGGCCGGGACTGCTGCGCCGACTGTGGCCGCTGTGCGGGCCGGCGCAACGCCCGGTCGGCCTCGCGCGGGGGTGGCTGCTGAAATCGGCCGACAATCCCTACTGGTCGCTGGTTTTCGGGACGGTGGCCGCGGAGCTGACGCGCGAACAGGTCATCGAGGTGATCGACCAGTGGCTGGAATCGGCAACGACGTCCGCCGATTCGGTGATCGGCTACATCTGGAAGGTGGTGGTGGACGACGGTGTGTTCCCCGACCTTCCCCTCGACGAACGGTTGCGGCCGAGCCTGGAGCGATGGCTCGCGGCCAACGGCTCGGCGCGCAGCTGGTGGCACATCTGGTCGTGGCTGCATCGCGTGCAGCCCGCGGACAGCAGGTCCATCAGGCTGGCGGTCGGCGCGGACGTCCCCGTGCACCGTCTGCACGCCATCGCCAATCGGCTGGCGAAAAGCGCCAGGGAGAGCCCCGCGACGGCGGCGGCCATCACCGAGGTGTTGCAGAGCGCACCGCCGAAGTCGGCGGGGGCGTACACCTACCTGGAGATGGCCCGCACCGTCGGGTTCGGCGATCCGCTGGCCCTGGGGCGGCGGTTCATCGACGAGCCGGACGCCGACCACTTCTGCGCGGTGTGGAAGTACCTGTGGGAGAACACCACCGACCCCGGCGATCGGGCCGCGCTGCACGATCTGGGCACCGACTGGTGCGCCACCCACTTCACGGATCTGTCCTGGGGCGGCATGTGGATCCGGTTGTTCGAGTCGTCGTCGGGGACGGGGGAGCATCTCGCCGAGCTCGGGGAGATGTGGCTGGCGGACCCGTGTAGCCGTAAGTCGCGGAAGCGCAATATCGTCGACGCCCGGCTGCACGGACGGCGCCTGGAGTAGCGGGACGGCGCGGCCACCCGGGCCGCGCCGTCAGGACCGCTTCACCAGATAGGGCGAGACGGTGCTGCGGTGTTCGTCGAGGTCCAGTGCGCGGCCGAGGGCCGGGAAGGCGCGCTGCGGGCAGTTGTCGCGTTCGCACACCCGGCAGCCGGCGCCGATCGGGATGGCGTTGTCGCCGGAGAGGTCCAGCCCTTCGGAGTACACCAGCCGATTGGCATGGCGCAGTTCGCAACCCAGGCCGATCGCGAACGTCTTACCCGGCTGCCCGTAGCGTGAGGCGCGGCGCTCGACGGTGCGTGCCACCCACATGTAGTTGCGCCCGTCGGGCATCTGGGCAAGCTGTACGAGGATCTTGCCCGGGTTGGCGAAGGTCTCGTACACATTCCACAGCGGGCAGGTGCCCCCACTGGACGAGAAGTGAAATCCCGTGGCGGACTGACGTTTCGACATGTTACCCGCGCGGTCGACGCGGACGAACGAGAACGGCACCCCCCGCATCGACGGCCGCTGCAGTGTGGAGAGCCGATGTCCGATCGTCTCGTAGCTCACCGAGTAGAACGCGGAGAGGCGTTCGATGTCGTAGCGGAAGTTCTCTGCGACGTCGTGGAACTGCCGGTACGGCAGTACCGTAGCCGCCGCGAAGTAGTTGGCCATCCCCAGCCGCGCCAGTGTGCGGGATTCGTCGCTGGTGAACAGGCCCTCCTCGACCATCTTGTCGACGAGATCGCCGAACTCCAGGTAGGCGAGTTCGGTGGCCATCTTGAACACCTGTTGTCCGCTGGACAGGTGGCTGCCCATCTCAAGGGTTTTGGTGGCCGGGTCGTAGCGGTGTAATACGGTGTCGCCCAAATCGATTCGCCGCACGACGTGCACCCCGTGCACGGTCGCCAGCCGGTTGGACAGTTCGCCGACGAGGTCGCCCCGGTGCATCCGCATCCGCACGGTCAGATCTTCGGCTGCGGTGTCCAACTCGTGTAGATAGTTCTGCCGCTGATAGAAGTAGTCGCGCACCTCCTCGTGGGGCATCGTGATGGATCCGCTCCCGCTGCCGTCGGAGTAGCGGTCCTCGGTCGCGGCGGCGAGTTGGGTGGTGGTGAGCCGGTAGCGGCGGTGCAGGTTGACCATCGCGCGCGCCAGTGTCGGATGGGCGGCGACCATGTCGGCGACCTCGGTGAGCTCCACCTCGACCCCGAGGTCGCGGTCCATGACGACCTCGCGCAGTTCGGCGACCAGGCGGGTGTCGTCCTGCGAGGCGAAGAAGGTGGCATCGACGCCGAAGACCTCGGTGATCCGCAGCAGCACGGCCACCGTCAGCGGGCGGACGTCGTGTTCGATCTGGTTGAGGTAGCTGGGGGAGATTTCGAGCATCTGTGCGAGCGCCGCCTGACTGTAGCCGCGTTCACTGCGCAGTTGACGCACCCGCGAGCCGACAAACGTTTTCGCCACGTCATCGAGCGTAACAACGCTGCTAAGGCGCCCTTGGCAGTCTTGGCATATCGGGCCGTGACGGCAGCACCCGCGGCGCCTGGCATGATCGCCGTAAGCGAAGAGATTGGGGCGGGCCCCGGGAGGTTTCAGGGATGTCCAGCAACGCGTCGGCCGCACGGACCGGATTGGCGAAGGCCTTGATGCCCGTGCCCGACCCGCATCCGCACGTCTTCGATACCCAATGGCCGTTGCGCGTCGCCGATATCGACCGGCTGGGCCGGCTGCGGTTCGACGCGGCCACCCGGCACATCCAGGACATCGGGCAGGACCACCTGCGCCAGCTGGGCTTCGAGGACACCCACCCGCTCTGGATCGTGCGGCGCACCGTGATCGACATGATCCGGCCGATCGAATTCCAGGACACGCTGAGGTTGCGGCGGTGGTGCTCGGGAACGTCCAACCGCTGGTGTGAGATGCGGGTGCGCATCGACGGTCGCCGCGGCGGCCTGGTCGAATCGGAAGCGTTCTGGATCAACATCAACCGCGACACCCAGGGACCCGCCCGTATCTCCGACGACTTCATCGAGGGTCTGCAGCGCACCACCGCCGTCGACCGGCTGCGCTGGAAGGCCTACAACACGGCCGGCAGTCGCGAGGACGCGGACGAGATCCGCGAGTACCCCGTGCGCGTGACCGACATCGACCTTTTCGACCATATGAACAACTCCGTCTACTGGTCGGTGGTCGAGGACTACCTGCACAGCTCGCCGGACCTGGCCAAAGCGCCGCTGCGGGTGACCATCGAGCACGACGCCCCGGTCGCCCTCGGGGACAAGCTGGAGATCCTGTCCCACGTGCATCCGGCGGGGTCCACCGACCGCTTCGGCGCGGAGCTGACGGACCGCACTGTAATAACGCTCACATATGTGGTCGGGGATGACGTGAAGGCCGTCGCATCCCTGTTTTCGCTCTGAGCCACGGTTTATAGCAGGACAAGCGTACTGACCTGCGCCTTTGGTGTTACTGAACAGTAGCTACTGAAACGGTCAAGTTGAGAAGGCGTTCGCAATCTTCGCAAGTTAACCGTGACGTTTCGCGAAAATTCACAAGCGAAACGGGTGGACCTGCGGATATGTGCTGTGTCATGGTCGAGTTAGCACACCAGCGAAGCTGCTGCGGAGTTAACAACCGTGGAGTGCCGGTTCTGCCGCAGCGACTTAACACAAACGAAGGAGCAGCCCAATGTCGACCGTTGGAACGCCGAAGTCACCCGAACAGATCCAGCACGACTGGGACCACAACCCCCGCTGGAAGGGCATCACCCGTACCTACACCCCAAAGGACGTCGTCGCACTGCAGGGCCACGTCGTGGAGGAGGCCACCCTGGCCCGCCGGGGCGCCGAGGTGCTGTGGGAGCAGCTGCACGACATGGACTTCGTCAACTCGCTGGGCGCCCTGACCGGAAACCAGGCCGTGCAGCAGGTGCGCGCGGGCCTCAAGGCCATCTACCTGTCGGGCTGGCAGGTCGCCGGTGACGCCAACCTGTCCGGCCACACCTACCCCGACCAGAGCCTCTACCCCGCCAACTCCGTGCCGCAGGTGGTGCGCCGCATCAACAACGCGCTGCTGCGCGCCGACCAGATCGCCAAGGTCGAGGGCGACACCTCGGTCGAGAACTGGCTGGCCCCGATCGTCGCCGATGGTGAGGCCGGCTTCGGCGGTGCTCTGAACGTGTACGAGCTGCAGAAGGCGATGATCACCGCCGGTGTCGCCGGCTCGCACTGGGAGGACCAGCTGGCGTCGGAGAAGAAGTGCGGCCACCTCGGTGGCAAGGTGCTGATCCCCACCCAGCAGCACATCCGCACCCTGACCTCGGCCCGCCTGGCCGCCGACGTCGCCGACGTGCCGACCCTTGTCATCGCCCGCACCGATGCCGAGGCCGCCACGCTCATCACCTCCGACGTCGACGAGCGCGACCGCCCGTTCATCACCGGCGAGCGCACCAACGAGGGCTTCTACCGGGTGCGCAACGGCCTGGAGCCGTGCATCGCCCGCGCCAAGGCCTACGCGCCCTTCTCGGATCTGATCTGGATGGAAACGGGTACCCCGGACCTCGAGCTCGCCAAGAAGTTCGCCGAGGGCGTCAAGAGCGAGTTCCCCGACCAGATGCTGGCCTACAACTGCTCGCCGTCGTTCAACTGGAAGCAGCACCTGGACGACGGGACGATCGCGAAGTTCCAGAAGGAGCTCGGCGCGATGGGCTTCAAGTTCCAGTTCATCACCCTGGCCGGATTCCACGCGCTCAACTACTCGATGTTCGATCTGGCCTACGGCTACGCCCGCAACCAGATGACCGCCTACGTCGAACTGCAGGAGCGCGAGTTCGCGGCCGAGGAGCGCGGGTACACCGCCACCAAGCACCAGCGCGAGGTGGGTGCGGGCTACTTCGACCGCATCGCCACCACGGTGGACCCGACGTCGTCGACCACCGCGCTCGCCGGCTCGACCGAAGAGGGCCAGTTCCACTGACCCTGTGAGGACGAGCGTGGGTGCTGTGCGCGGGATCGGGCGTATTCCCGTGCACAGCCCCCACAGTCGGGATCTTGACAGCGCAGGCCCCGCCCAGAAACCTTGGGCGGGGCCTGACGCACGCGAGGAGGACGGTTCATGACCGAGGCAATCGAACGAGTAGGCGTCATCGGCGCCGGGCAGATGGGTGCGGGTATCGCGGAGGTGTGCGCACGAGCGGGTGTACACGTGGCCGTCTACGAACCCACCGAGGCGTTGACCACGGCGGGCCGCAATCGCATCGTCAAATCCCTGGAGCGGGGGGTGAGCGCGGGCAAGGTCACCGAGCGGGAGCGTGCCGCGGCGCTGGACAGCCTGACGTTCACCAACAGCCTGGCCGACCTGGCGGACCGGCAGCTGGTCATCGAGGCGGTGATCGAGGACGATGCGGTGAAGGCGCGGATCTTCAGCGAACTCGACGCCGTCGTCACCGATCCCGATGCCGTGCTGGCCTCCAACACCTCCAGCATCCCGATCATGAAGATCGCCGCGGCCACCAAGAACCCCGGCCGGGTGCTCGGACTGCACTTCTTCAACCCCGTCCCGGTGCTGCCGCTCGTCGAACTGGTCAGCACGCTGGTCACCAGCGACGCCGCCCTCGAGCGCACCGAGGCGTTCGCGAGCTCGGTGCTCGGCAAGCAGGTGGTGCGTTGCGCCGACCGGTCCGGCTTCGTCGTCAACGCGCTGCTGGTGCCCTACCTGCTCTCGGCCATCCGGATGGCCGAGGCCGGCTTCGCCACGGTCGAGGACATCGACAAGGCAGTGGTGGCCGGACTCTCGCATCCGATGGGCCCCCTGCGGCTGTCGGATCTCGTCGGGCTGGACACGCTAAAACTGATCGCGGACAAGATGTTCGAGGAGTACAAGGAGCCGCTCTACGGACCGCCGCCGCTGTTGCAGCGCATGGTCGAGGCGGGCCAGCTCGGCAAGAAGGCCGGGCAGGGCTTCTACAAGTACTGATACCGCCCGCGCGCCGGACATCAACGGGCGGTGCGGAATCCGTGTCCGCCAGTCGGCGGTCTACGGTCGGCGGCCCACGACGTAGAGCCGCTGGGTGGTCTCGTCCCGCCACTCGTAGGGCCCGCGAAGGTACCACTCGACCTCGGTCAGCCCGGCCGCCTCGACCGCCGCGATGACCGCGGCCGGGTCGTGCAGCACGAAATCCAGTTCGGGCACCGCGACGTCGAACCACCGGCTGAGCCGGTGCACCTCGTCGCCGGCATGCAGGCCCAGCACCAACACGCCGCCGGGCGCGATCGGCCGGGTCAGGGCGGCGACGGCGACCGGCAACTCCGACGACGCGAGATGGATGAGGGAGTACCACGCGAGCACCGCGCCCCATCCGGCGGCGGCCGCCGGGCGCATCAGCCGCCGCAGGTCGCCAACCTCGTAGCGGACGCTGGGATGGCGTGTCCGCGCCTGCGCGACCATCTCCGGGCTGACATCGAGTCCCTGGGCGTCAGCGCCGGTGCCGGTCAGGTACGCGGCCACATGCCCGGGCCCGCAACCCGCGTCCATGACCGGCCGGCCGGCCGCGTCCGCAGCGACCCGGTCCAGCAGCCAGCGTTCGAACGGTAGGGCGTCCAGCTCGTCGGAGAACGCATCCGCGTAGCCCGCCGCGACCGCGTCGTAGGTCGCGCGCACCCTGGCGTCGCGCGCCTCGGGTGAATCCGCGATGGGTACCTCCCGGTCGACGGCGGGCGGTGCCGGAGCGTCCCCGGTCTCGACCGGGCCCAGCAGGTGGACCCATCGGTGATCCTGCTGACCGGGCCTGCGCTCCAGCTGACGCACCAACGGCGTCTCGCGTCCGGCCATCCGCCCCAGGCAGGCTTCGACCTCGCCGCGGTCGGCGAACGGATACAGCCGTTCCGTGCGGGTGCGCAGCTCCCCGGGCGCCTGTGGTCCGCGCAGCAGCAGGACCGTCAGCAGCGCGCGGTCGTCGTCGGCCAGGGTGAGGACCTCGGAGAGGATCTGGTGGTACTTGAGCGTGCGCCGACCGGTGTCGGACCACACGATGCGCAGCAGCCCCCGGTCCTTGAGGGCGCGAGAGGTCTGCTCCACCGTCGGTTCGTCGAGGTCCATCACCGGCTCGCGGCTGCTGGTCTGGTTGCACGCCGTGCGCAGGCTGGAGAGCGTCAGGGGGTATGACGCGGGGACGGTCGTCTGCTTCTCCAGCAGGCTGCCGA
Organism: Actinomycetota bacterium; assembly: GCA_018268465.1. Classification (GTDB taxonomy): domain Bacteria; phylum Actinomycetota; class Actinomycetes; order Mycobacteriales; family Mycobacteriaceae; genus Mycobacterium. The sequence goes on along the minus strand of JAFDWN010000036.1, from coordinate 124,909 downwards.
GGATCCGCTGTTCGACCGGCCCGAGGTCCATGCCGCAGACCCTACTTCGGTGCGGGGGTCGTCGTGGAGCGGTGCGGCGAGGTGGGACTCCTCACGCGGTGTCCGATGGCGCGAC
>JAFDWN010000036.1:0-124734 GCA_018268465.1 Actinomycetota bacterium | reverse complement strand
GGCGCGACTCCTCGCGCGCTCGTCCCTCGCACGCTCGTCGTCACGCGGTCGCAAGGCGTTTCTTCTCCACCTCCACGTCGAATTCCGGTGGCGGCCACGACATGTTGAACCCTTTGAGCGCCTCAATCAGCAGTTCGGTGATCGCCAGTCTGCTGTACCACTTCCTGTCGCACGGCACCACGTACCACGGCGCGTAATCGGTCGAGGTGCGATCCAGCAGCGCCTGGTAGGCCTCTTGGTAGAGCGGCCACTTGAGCCGCTCGTCGATGTCGGCGGGGTTGTACTTCCAGTATTTCTCCGGCCGCTGCAGCCGTTCGGCCAGCCGCTTCTTCTGTTCCTTGAGCGACAGGAACATCGCCACCTTCACGATGGTGGTTCCGGAGTCGGTGAGTTCGCGCTCGAAGGCATTGATTTCGTCGTAGCGCGGTTCCCACACGTCGGGCGGCACCAGGTTGTGCACCCGCACGATCAGCACATCCTCGTAATGCGATCGGTCGAAGACGCCGATGCTGCCGGCCGGGGGGAGCGCCTTGCGGATCCGCCACAGAAAATGGTGTGACAGCTCCTCCTCGGTGGGCTTGCCGAATGCGGTGTAGCGGATGCCTTGCGGATTCGCCGCTCCCATGACGTGTTTGACGATGCCGCCCTTACCGGCGGTGTCCATACCCTGCAGCACCAGCAGCAGGGAACGGCGATCACCGCTTCGGCTGTTGGCGTACAGCATCTCCTGCAGTCCGGCCAGGCGGATGTTGCGTTCGGTCTGCAGGAGCGGCGCATCGCTCTTGGAGCCCCGGAAACCCGGTGTGGCGCTGGGGTCGATGTCGGCGACGGTGTCGCCGGTCCGGAAGGCCAGCACGGAACTCGGCTCGTGGGACCAGAGGGCGGGCAGATCGGAGGATTCGTTCGAATGTGTGCTCATCGTCCGAGCAATTGTGGCGGGAGAATCGGCGACGGGTGGGGTCCTTCGCGGAACTTCTCCAAAGATCCGCCGACTTCGACGATGCCGCACAGCGCGTTCCACGACAGCATCGTCAGGTAGTCGATCAGTTCGTCGGAAGTCATCCGGGGGTGTGACATCCACGAATGCGTCGCCAATTGCACGCCGCCGACGATGAGGAAGGCCCAGGGCTCGACACCGTGGGTGTCCATACCGACCTCGGCCATGCGGCGGCGCAGCATCACCGCGAGCATCCGGGCGATGATCTGCTCGGAACTGGCGATCACCTTGCTCTTGCTGGCCGAGCTGTTGGCCATCACGAACCGGTACGGTTCCGGCTCGTTGGCCACGGTCTCGACGTAGACCTTGATGATCTCGCGGGTGAGGTCATAGCCGTCGAGGTTCGAACTCAGGGCCGCGGCCATGTTGGGGATGAGGGTGGTCTGAGCGAAGCGCATCATCACCGCGGTGGTCAGGTCGTTCTTGTCGACGAAATAGCGGTAGAGCACCGTCTTCGACACCCCGATCTCCGCGGCGATCTCATCCATGCTGACGTTGCTGCCGCGAGTGCGGATCGCTTCGAGAGTGCCGTCCACCAATTCGTTGCGGCGCTCCACCTTGTGCTGGTGCCAGCGCCGCTTTCGTCCGTCGGTCTTGACCGTCACCGGGGGTGTCTGTTGTGCCACTGTCGCCGTCGTCCATTCCCTCAGTTGCCCTGAATACTACGGCCGATCACGGACGGAAGGCTTGTGGGACCGGCGCACCACCGCGATGGCGGATGATGGACGCGTGGCACATCGCACGACGGACGGGCACCCCCGCGGACCCTCCCGGGACACCGGCCCGACGCGACCCCGCGCGTCGTTCGCCGAGGCGCTTGCGGGCGCCGATTCCGCGGCGGACGCCGAACGGCTGCGCGGGCTGCGGCGGATGAAAGTCGTGGCGCTGAGCTTCCTGCTCGGCGCCACGGTGATCTTTCTGGTCTGCACATGGGCCCAGGCCAACGGCGCGGCCGCCTGGGTCGGATACGTGCGAGCCGCCGCCGAGGCGGGCATGGTGGGCGCGCTGGCCGACTGGTTCGCCGTCACCGCGCTGTTCAAACACCCGCTGGGCATCCCGATCCCGCACACCGCCATCATCAAACGCAAGAAAGACCAGCTCGGCGAGGGTTTGGGCACCTTCGTGCGGGAGAACTTCATGTCCCCGCAGGTCGTGGAGACCAAGCTGCGCGGCGCCGAGGTCGCGGGCCGGCTGGGCAAATGGCTGTCCGAGCCGGTGCACGCCCAACGGGTGGCCGCCGAGACGTCACACGTCCTGCGGGTCCTCGTGGAAATGCTGCGCGACGAGGACATCCAGCACGTGCTGGACCGCATGATCATCAAACGCATCGCCGAACCGCAGTGGGGTCCGCCGATCGGCCGGGTGCTGGCCTCGCTGCTGGCCGAGGGGCGCCAGGAGGCGCTCATCCAGTTGCTGTGCGACCGGGCCTTCCAATGGTCGCTGGGTGCGGGCGAGATCATCGAGCGGGTCGTCGAGAAGGACTCGCCGACCTGGTCGCCGCGCTGGATGGACCACTTCGTCGGAGACCGCATCCACCGCGAACTCATGGACTTCACCGACAAGGTGCGGCGTAATCCCGACCACGAACTGCGACGGTCGGCGACCCGGTTCCTGTTCGAGTTCGCGGACGATCTGCAACACGACGAGGCGACGATCCAGCGTGCGGAGAACGTCAAGGAACAGATCATGTCCCGCGACGAGGTCGCCCGCGCCGCGGAGACCGCGTGGACCGCGGCCAAACGGATCATCCTCGAATCCGTCGACGACCCGTCCTCGGCGCTGCGCACCCGCATCGCGGATTCGGTGATGCGTATCGGCGAATCGGTGCGCGACGACGCGGACCTGCGGGACAAGGTCGACAACTGGATCGTCCGCGCCGCTCAGCACCTGGTCAGCGAGTATGGGACGGAAATCACAGCGATCATCACCGAGACCGTCGAACGGTGGGACGCGGCCGAGGCCAGCCGCCGCATCGAACTCCATGTGGGGCGTGACCTGCAGTTTATCCGGATCAACGGCACCGTCGTGGGCGCCCTGGCGGGCCTGGTGATCTACACGGTGGCGCAGATACTGTTCTGACCTGCGCTAACTAGTGCTTGCAATAGTTAGCACTGCGGCTTACGCTTGGGTCAGGCACAAACCGGATAACCCGAGAGGGGGCTGCAGATGTCACAAGACGAGAACCTCGCCGCGGTCGTCCACAACGCGGCACAGGACATCGGCAGCTTCATCCGCGCCCAGCGCGAAGCCGCGCAGGTCTCGGTGCGCCAACTCGCCGAGAAGGCGGGTGTGAGCAACCCCTACCTCAGCCAGATCGAGCGGGGGCTGCGCAAACCGTCGGCCGACGTGCTCAACCAGATCGCCAAGGCGTTGCGATTGTCCGCGGAAGTCCTCTACGTCCGCGCCGGGATTCTCGAACCCAGCGAGGCCAGCGAGGTCCGCGACGCCATCGTCAACGACACCACGATCACCGAGCGGCAGAAGCAGGTGCTGCTCGACATCTATGCATCGTTCCGGCAGCAGAACGAAGCGCCGAGTGAGGAGCAGACGCCTGACCAACTCCAGATCGACCCGTCGTTAGCCACGTCCGACGTCCCATCGCTTGACACGTCCGACGACAACACCGAAGACACCCAGAAACTCCAGGAAGGGAGTGCGCAATGACCGAGAAGACCCAACCCACCATTGACGACCTGAAGGCCCCGCTGCTGGCCGCCGTCGGCGCCGCCGATCTGGCACTGGCGACCGTCAACGAAATCGTCGCCACCCTGCGTGAGCGTGCCGAAGAGGCCCGCACCGATGCCAGCGCCCGTGCCGAGGAGCGTCGTGCCGCGCTGACCGCGCGCGTCGACGAGACCCGTGAGCGGCTGACCAAGCTGCAGGAAGACATCCCCAGCCGATTCACCAAGCTGCAGGAGGACCTGCCCAAGCAGTTCGGCGAACTCCAGGACAAGCTGACCGCCGACGAGCTGCGCAAGGTCGCCGAAGGCTACGCCGAGCAGGCCCAGGCCACGTACGCCAAGCTGGTCGAACGCGGCGAGGCCGCCATCGAGCGCCTGCGCACCCAGCCTGCCCTCGAGGAAGCCGCCTCGCGGGTGGAGGGTTACACCGACCAGGCGGTCGAGCTGACCCAGGACGCCCTCGGTGCCGTCGCCGCGCAGACCCGCGCGGTCGGTGAGCGCGCCGCCAAGCTGGTCGGCGTCGAGCTCCCCGGCAAGGTCGACGAGGCCGCGCTGGATGCCGAGGTCGCCGTCGAAGAGGCCGCCGAGAAGGTCGGCGCCGCGGTGAAGCGCGCCCCGGCCCGCAAGGCCCCGGCCAAGAAGGTCGCCCCGGTGAAGAAGGCCGCCCCGGCCAAGAAGGTCACCCAGAAGTAGTCGCTCGACGCTAGGGACGGTGCCCGCATAGGCTTACTAACTGTGAGCCAGGTTGTGGGTACCGTCCTTTTCGTTTTGCAGATTGCGGTGCTGATCACCGCGGTGTACGCGTTCGTACACGCGGCGATGCAGCGGCCGGATGCGTTCACCGCCGCCGACAAGCTGACGAAGCCGGTGTGGCTGGTGATTCTCGGTGTCGCCACGCTACTCGCGCTGGTGCTCGGCATCACCGGTGTCGCCATCGCAGCTGTCGCCGCCGGCGTCTACCTCGTCGACGTCCGGCCCAAGATCCTCGAAATCCAGGGCAAGTCCCGGTAGCCGGATGCGCCGAATCCTCGCCGCGGCCGTCGCGACGGCCGCGGCCACCGCATGTGTGGGCGCCGCGCCCCTCGCGGCCGCCGATCCCGTCCCCGGCCCGCCCTACATCGACCACGTCGAATGGGCGAAGTGGGGCGACCTGTCCAGCCTGCGCGTCTACCCGACCGCGGCGGGCCGCGCCGCCGCGGCCCGGCTGCGCACCGGCGACCAGGCCGCCGAGGCCTGGGCCGAGGTACTGCGGCTCTCCCCGGACGCCGAACTGCCCGGCATGCACGAACAGTTCGCCTGCCACTGGCAACTCGCCGAATTCGCCCAGCCCGGCAAGGTCAGCTGGAACCTCGAACCGTGGCGGCCCGAGGTCGACGCCACCGACATGCTGGCCGCCGCCTGCAACCCCGGCGGCACCGAAGAACCGTTCTGAACCTCAGAGCCCCGCGAAGCAGGGGTCGTCGTTGCTCTTCGGGATCGACGCATTCTGCGTGGAGAACCGGCTGATCACACCGCTGTCGGTGACCTGCACGCTGTCGGCGTGGATACCCATCGGATAGTTCTTCGTCAGCTGCGCGCTGAACGTGTCCAGCGCCGGCTGCACGACCTCGCGCGGCAGGGTGAAACCGAGGCCGCTGAGGTTGGTGACCTCCAGGTCGATGCCGTTGTCGACGACCGCGGGTTTGGCGGTGATGCTGCCCAGCGCACCCTGCAATTCGATGGTGCCGTCCGACGGGTTGGTGGTCACACCCGTGACGAAGCTACCGACCAGCGGGATCGAGTTCTGCAGCGTCTGCTTGATGCCGTCGGCCGACCAGGTGATGTCGGCGGTGATCGACCCCACCGTGCCGCTGGCGTCGGCGGTGTCCTCCAGGCGGACGTCGTTGATCGTGAGGTTGACCTTCATACCCTTGGCCTGCCGCACCTGATTGCCTGCCGACTCGATGTGGATGTTGGTGTAGTGCCCGGTCATATGCTGCAGCAGGAACGGCGGCAGCGCGCCGAACGACGCCGAGGCCTGGTCCTGCACCACGCATTCGACGACCCTGGCGACGATGTCGTCGGCGCGATTGCGCGCATAGAGCTCCCCGGCCAGCAGACCCGCCGCCGTCAGGGCGAGCACGATGACGACGACCAGGACGATCGAGAGCGGATCGCGGAACAGGTTCTTGATCTTCACCGGCAGTGACGAGCCCTTCGTCGGCGGTTGACCGGACGGCTGCGCGGGGTAGCCCGGTGGGTATTGGTGCTGGGGTTGGGCGGGCGGGGCTGCGGATGAAGCGTGGTCAGCCGGACGGGCCCAGGGATCGGTCACGCCCGCGATTCTGCCTTACCGACGCGGGCGAACCCGGAGCGGTTGTGCAGCACCGCGATGGTGTCCCTGGCGCGTTTCGCGGCGTCGAGGTCGATATCGGCGACGAGGAGCTGCGGATCGTCACCGGCGGCGCTGAGCACCCCGCCGGTGGGCGTGGCGACCAGACTGCCGCCCACCCCCGTCGGTCCGCTGGCGGCGACCTCGTCGCCCGGATAGCCCTGATCGACCGCCGCGATGAATCCCGTGGTGTCCAGGGCGCGGGCCCGGGCCAGCAGCGTCCACTGCTCCAGTTTGCCCGGGCCCGAACCCCACGACGCGTGCACGGTGATCACGGCTGCCCCGCGGCGGGCCAACTCGACGTACAACTCCGGGAACCGAATGTCGTAACAGGTGGTCAAACCCACCTCCACACCACCCACGTCGATGATGACGGGCTCGAAACCCGGTGCGACGGTGCGAGATTCGGTGAATCCGTAGGCGTCGTAAAGGTGGATCTTGTGATAGTGGGTGTCCACGCCCGGCCCGGCGGCGATCAGGGTGTTGTACACACGTCCGGCGGGATCGTCCGGACCGCTTGGCACGAACATGCCCGCGACGACCACCACGCCGGTCTGCGCGGCGATCGACCGCACGCCCGACGCCCACCGGCCGTCGAGCGGTTCGGCGACGGGACCCAGCGGCACCCCGAAGCGACACATGGTCGCTTCGGGGAACGCCACCAGTGCGGCGCCGGCGTCCGCGGCCCGGCGCGTGTACTCCTCGACCAGGTCCAGATTGGCCGCGGGGTCGGTTCCGGAAACGATCTGCGCCAGCGCGATCCGCATGGGCCCAGACTAACCCTGGGTCGGTGCGGGCCCCCACGCATGACGTTTCAGCGACGCGGCCTTGTTCCCGAGCTTGCCGGACCGCACCTGGGCGGCCAGGCTGTCCAGGATCACCCGCGAACTCAGCAGCGCGGTCTGCTCCGCCCAGTCGTAGGGCGGTGAGCATTCGACGACCTCGATGCCGGCCAGGCCGGGCGCGGAGACCATCTTGACCAGGTTCAGTGCCTCGCGGGGGAGCAGGCCGCCGGGTTCGGGCCATCCGGTGCCGGGTACGAAACCGGCGTCGATGACGTCGATGTCGAACGACAGGTACACCGCCTTGGCGTCCTTCCAGGCGATTTCCAGGGCCATCTCGGCTATCTTCTCGACGCCGACCCGCTCCACGTCACCGACGGTGATCACCGTGGACTTGCGTTCGCGGCCCACCTTCACCCCCGCGCGGGGGCTCTGCCAGCCGCCGATGCCGATCTGCACCAGGTTGGTCGCCGGCGCGTTCTTGATGTTCGTGGCGTGGAACCACGGGGTGGTGTGCATCCGCTCGTCGAGGTCGGTCTCCTGGGTGTCGACGTGGCGGTCGAAGTGGATGATGCCGACGTTGCCGTCCAGGTAGGGCGCCATCCCGCGGATCGTCGGGAAGCCGATCGAGTGGTCGCCGCCGAGGATCACCGGCACCACACCCTTCTGCACGACGTGCGCCATGGCCTGGCTGATCTGATCGAAGGACTTCTCCAGATTGCCCGGGATCGTGAACACGTCACCGATGTCGACCATGTTGAGCTGTTCGCGCAGATCGACGCCGGACTCGTAGTTGTAGGTGCCGAACAGATTGGTGGACCGGCGGATGCCCTGCGGCCCGAAGCGGGTGCCCGGGCGGTAGGTGGCTCCGGCATCGAGCGGTACCCCGAAGATCGCCACCTCGGCGTCGTCGACCTCGTTGACATCCTCGACGAACGGGCATTTCAGGAACGTGCCGCGCTCACCGGCGAAATGAGGCTTCTCACCGCGGACGAACGTCGAGATGGTGCGGTCGTTGATGGTCGGGGCGGCCTGCAACCCGTAGGTCAGCGAGCGTTCGATCTCCTCGCGTTCGCGGTAATCGGAGAGTTCGGCCTCGGCCTGCTGCGCCCACGCGCCCTCGGCGTTGGGCAGTGCGGGGTCGGGCCGGCCGGGTTGGTCGGGGGACACGAGCGCTCCTCACGCGCCGTCTTGTCGCTGACCGGGTACGACGCACCTCGTCCGGGGGGCCGGGTCGCCCGGTCCCTGCGGTCATTGTTGGCACGGCCCCGAATCCCTGTCCAGCGCTGATGGAAACGATCCGTTAACAGTGCGCGCCCCTCGGCGTAACGGGTCGGGTCTTTCATGATGACGACTCACATTCACGTGTGGGGCGCGTCTAGGGTTCCGCCGGCGGTGGTTGTCGATCGCCGGGTCTGGTCCGAGAGACGCAGACGGCCGGCACCGATGCATGACCGTTCCACGGCGGGAGAAAAGCCCGGGAGACTCCAGCGCATCACAGGAGCTCCGCATGATCCTTCTCGGCGTCGGCATCAGCATTGCCGTGGTCGTCCTCGTCGGTTTCTACGTATCCAAGAAGATCGAGGGAGACAGTTCGAACTTCCTCGTCGGCGGCCGCATGCTGCCCTTCTGGCTGGTGGGCGGTGCCCTGATGGGGGCGTCGGTCGACACCAACGCGACCCTGGGCAACACCGATCTCGCCTTCGAATTCGGCTTCTGGGCGGGCGCCTGCCTGCCGCTGGGCCTGGCCCTGTGCCTGACCATCACCGGCATCTTCTTCGCCAAACCCATGAACCGGATGGGTCTGACGTCGTTCCCCGACTACTACCGGCTGCGGTTCGGCCGATCGGTCGAGGTCGGCGCCTCCGTGCTGCTCGCCGTCGCGTTCTGCATGCTCGTCGCCGGGAACCTGGTCGCGGGCGGCTTCCTGTTCAACTACTTCCTCGGCATGCCCTACTGGCTCGGCGTGGTCCTCATCGCGGCGATCGCGGTCGCCTACACCGGAACCGGCGGACTCATCGCCGACGCGTACACCGCGATCATCCAGATGGCGCTGATCCTTGTCGGGGCCGTCGGCCTGTTCATCTGGATGTCCTCCACCCACGGCATCAACATCGCCGAAGGCACCGGCCCGTTCGCCCTCGGGCAGCTGACGGATCCCGCGCAGGGTGCCGTCATCAACTGGGCGACGCTCATCGCGCTCGGCATCGGCGACATCGTCGCGATCGACTTCATGCAGCGGGTGTTCGCCGCGAAGAACCCCGAAGCCGCCCGCAAGGCCTGCTTCTCCGCGGCCACCGGCACCGCGCTGATCTGCGTGCCGTTCGGCCTGGTGGTGCTGGCCGCGCATTCGTTCCTGCCCGAAGAGCTCGACGGGCCGGTGCTGTTCGTGCTGCTCGACCATTACGCACCGATCGGCCTGACGGTGCTCGTGCTGTGCGGCCTCGTCGGCGCGTCGATGAGCACCGCGAACGGCGCCATCCTCGCCATCTCCAACGTGTGCGTGCGCAACCTCGGCGGGGTGCGGCGGGTGCATGTGCCCGGCCAGGCCGACCCGTTGCTGCGCGCCACCCGCATCGCGATGGTGCCCATGACGCTGTTCTCGATCGTGTTCGCCATCTACGTCAAGCAGACCGGCATCCTGCTCACCCTCGCCTTCGACCTGATGCTGGCCTGCCTCGTCGTGCCGTTCGTGCTGGGTCTGGTGTGGCGCCGGGGCACGACGAAAGCCGCCATCGCCGCGATGGTCGTCGGCTTCGTGGTGCGAATCGGGCTGTTCGTCCTGACGCCGACGATGTTCGGGGTGGAGAACACCATCCTCTACATCGAGAACGGGCTGATCGGGCCCTCCTTCGACGGCTGGCCGACGTTCATCGCCTTCGCGGCCGGGCTCGCCACCTACGTCGCGGTGTCGCTCGCAACCCCGCCGGCGCACATCCGCGGCCTCGACATCCAGGTGGCGCAGGACGTCGACGATGCGCTGGACGAGACCGCCGAGGCCATCGAGCACGACGACCTGGTGCTGGCCCGCAGGCCCGAACCCGATCCGGTGTAACCCTCCCATCGGCTGACACTGGCTTTTCAGCAGGGTGCTACTCGCCACGAGCCCTGCCGAAATGCCGGTGGGGCCGCGCGTCAGGTCGGGGCCACCAGCGCCCACGGGACGGTGAGCACCCCGTCGCGCATCCTGCGGCGGGGTGGCGCGACCGGGTAGCCCTCGTGGCGCAGCATGTCCAGCATCGCCCGCCAGCGCACCCGCGGCCCGTACACGCCGTGTCCGGCGGAACTGGCCCACGCCCGGTCCGCGGCGGCGAGCAGGGTGTGGACCGGCTGGCCTTCGACGTTGTGGTGGATCAGCACCTTCGGCAGCCGTTCGGCCAGATCCGACGGGCGTTCCACCGCGAACGGGTCGCACGCCAGAGTCAGGCTGACCGGGCCGGCGGTGTCGAGCAGCACCCACGCACACCGGCGGCCCAACTCGTCGCAGGTGCCGTCGACAAGCAGTCCGCCCGGCGCCAGCTGCCGCCGCACCAACTCCCACGCCCCCGCCACCGCCTCGATGGGGTACTGCCGCAGCACGTTGAACGCCCGCACCAGCACCGGCCGCAGTCCCGCCAGCTCGAAACCGCCCACCGCGAACTCGACCTCGGTGGTGGCGGCGCGGGCGGTGCGGACCCGATCGGGATGAATCTCCAGACCGACCACCCGGACGTCGGCCCGCACCGTCTGAAGTCGGGCCGCGAGTTCCAGCGTGGTCACCGGTAGCGCGCCGAAACCCAGATCGACGACGAGCGGATCAGCGGCCGCCTGCAACGCCGTGCGCACCCGGGAGGTGTGGACCAGCCAACGGTCGCTGCGGCGCAGCCGGTTGTGCCCGGTGGTGCCGCGGGTGAGTTGCCCGACCGGTGCCGACGTGCCCGCACGCCCGGTCAGGCGTTTTCCGTGATCCACACCGTGGTGAAACGCTGTTCGGCGATGAGCAGGTCGAGCAGGCCCTTGCCGATGAAATCCTCGATCTTGCCGCCGACGAGCGGAACCCGGACCTCCACGGTGACCGTGAACTCCTGGCGGGCGCCGGTGCCGGACGCCTTCGGCCCGAGCTGCATCGCCGCGGTCAGCGAGGCGGGTGCCCCGGGGATGGCGCCGGCGATCGTGCCGGACGCACGGCCGTCGCGGATCGGGCCCCACGTCTCCTCGCGGGTGATGGTGAGATCGCCGCGATAGAACTGGGAGACCACCCCCGGCAGTCGGTCGGCGCGCAGGACCTGGGTGGTGACGACGTCGATGGCGCCGTCACCACCGACGCGCAACGAGTCGAGCCGGGCCTCGTCGGCGCCCGAATCGGCGAGCCGGGCCAGCCAGTACGGCTCCTCGCCGAACGCCCGGTGCACCTGTTCGACGCTGCCGTCGTAGTCGGTGGCCATGTCGAATGAACGCGGCATAGCTGGTCAGGCTACCGTTACGGGCCGTGGTCAGTTCGTTCGTCGCCGGTGTGGCGGTCGCCGAATCCGTACCGTTGGCCCCGCTGACCACGCTGCGGGTCGGGCCGGCCGCCGATCGCGTGATCACCTGCCGGGACACCGCCCAGCTGGTCGGTGTGCTGCGTGCGCTGGGCACCGACGGTCCGGGCCGTGTCCTGGTGCTCGGCGGCGGGTCCAACGTGGTGCTGGCCGACGACCTCGACGACCTCACCGTGGTGCGGGTCGCCAACGCCGAGATCCACGTCGAGGGCGCCGTCCTGCGGGCCGGGGCCGGTGCGGTGTGGGACGACGTCGTCGTGGCCGCGCTGACGCATGGGCTGGGTGGGCTGGAATGCCTGTCCGGCATACCCGGTTCGGCGGGCGCCACCCCCGTGCAGAACGTCGGCGCCTACGGCGCGGAGGTCGCCGACACCATCCGGCGGGTGCGGCTGCTGGACCGGCGCAGCGGGCTCGACCACTGGGTGACCCCCGAGTCGCTGCGCTTCGGCTACCGCACCAGCGTGCTGAAACACTCCGACGCCGCCGTCGTGCTCGAAGTGGAGTTCGCCCTGGACCCCGCGGGCCGCAGCGCGCCGCTGCGATACGGCGAGCTGACGGCCGCACTCGACGCCGAACCCGGCTCGCACGCCGACCCGCACCGGGTCAGGGCGGCGGTCCTGGCGCTGCGCAGCGGCAAGGGCATGGTGCTCGACGACGCGGATTACGACACCTGGAGCGTGGGGTCGTTCTTCACCAATCCCGTCGTGGCCCGCGCCGACTTCGAGCGGCTGGCGGCACGCGTGGGCGGGCCCGTCCCGAACTATCCCGCCCCCGGCGGCGTGAAGCTGGCCGCGGGCTGGCTGGTGGAGCGGGCCGGATTCGGCAAGGGTTTCCCCGGTGCGGGCGCCCCGGCCCGGCTGTCGACCAAGCATGCGCTGGCGCTGACCAACCGCGGCCACGCCACCGCCGCCGACGTGATCGCCCTGGCCAGGCGCGTCCGAGACGGTGTGCGCGGCGCTTTCGGGATCGAACTCACACCCGAGCCGGTCCTGATCGGGTGCTCGGTGTAGGTACCCTGGCTATACGTGAGCCCAGCCAGCATGCCGTCGCCGATCACCCGGCGCCGTGCGCTGACCGCTCTGGCGGTCGGGGTGATCGCACCCGGCGCGCTGGCCGCCTGTGCCAGTGGGTCCACCACCGCGTCGGATGCCGACAAGCCGCCCGCCGCTCCCGCCGTGACCGTCACACCGTCCGACGGTGCCACCGACGTCGCCCCCACCGCCCCCGTCGGCGTCGAGGTCAGTGACGGCTGGATCCAGCGGCTGACGCTGACCAACCCCGATGGCAAGGTCGTCGCGGGCACCGTCAACCGGGACCGCACGTCCTACACCATCGCCGAACCCCTCGGCTACGGCGTCACCTACACGTGGGCGGGTTCGGTGGTCGGCCACGACGGTAAGGCCGTGCCCGTGGAGGGCGCCTTCACCACCCTCACCCCGGCCGTCGAGGTGAACGGTCAGTTCCAGCTCGCCGACGGCCAGGTCGTCGGCGTCGCGGCGCCCATCATCCTGCAGTTCGACGCGCCGATCAGCGACAAGGCGTCGGTGGAGAAGGCGCTCAAGGTCGTCACCGCCCCGCCGGTGGAGGGCGGCTGGGCCTGGCTGCCCGACGAGGCCGCGGGATCTCGGGTGCATTGGCGCAGCCGGGAGTACCTCCCGGTGGGCACCACCGTGCGTGTCGAGGCGCCGCTCTACGGGGTGCCGTTCGGCGACGGCGCCTTCGGCGCGCAGGACTCCACGCTGGACTTCAGCATCGGGCGGCGCCAGGTCGTCAAGGCCGAGGCGTCCAGCCACCGCATCCAGGTGGTCACCGACGACGGCGTGATCATGGATTTCGCCTGCAGCTACGGCGAGGGCGACCTCGACCGCAACGTCACCCGCAGCGGCATCCACGTGGTGACGGAGAAATACGAGGATTTCTACATGACCAACCCGGCGGCCGGCTACGCCAACGTCCGGGAGCGGTTCGCGGTGCGCATCTCCAACAACGGCGAGTTCATCCACGCCAACCCCGCGAGCCTCGGCGCCCAGGGCAACACCAACGTCACCAACGGCTGCATCAACCTGTCGCTGGAGGACGCTGAGCAGTACTTCAACACCGCGATGTACGGCGACCCGGTGGAGGTCACCGGCACCCGCATCGACCTGTCCTACGCCGACGGCGACATCTGGGACTGGGCCATCGACTGGCCGGAGTGGACGGCGATGTCGGCGCTGTCGGCGCAGCAGCCGCCGTCGGGTATCCCGGCCAGCGCGCCCGCCACCCCGTCGGACGCGCCGACCCTGTCGGGCACCCCGACAACGACCCCGTCTACCGCTCCGGCGCCGGCCGGCGGTTGATCCGGCCCCCGCTGACCTGATCGCGGGGACGGATCACGATGAGATCCAGGTCGACGTGCGGCGGCCGGGACGCGACGAACCCGATGACGTCGGCGATGTCGTCGGCCACCAGCGGGGTGACTCCGGCGTAGACGGCGTCGGCGCGTGCCTCGTCGCCGCCGAAGCGGCGTAACGAGAAATCCGTCTTGACCATTCCGGGCGCAATCTCGGTGAGCCGCACCGGTTTTCCGAGCAGTTCGCCGCGCAGCGTGCGATGCAGGACGCCCTGGGCGTGTTTCGCCGAGGTGTATCCGCCGCCGTTGTCGTAGGTCTCCAGGGCCGCGATCGAGGTGACGGTGACGATCAGCCCGTCACCCGACGCGAGCAGCTTGGGCAGCAGGGCGCGGGTGATCCGCAGCGTGCCCAGCACATTCGTCTCCCACATCCAGCGCCAGTGCTCGAGGTCGGCGTCGGCCACCGGCGCCAGGCCCCTGGCGCCGCCCGCGTTGTTGACCAACACGTCGACACGGTCCAGGCGTTCGGCCAGGGCCGCCACGGCGTCACCGTCTGTGACGTCGGCCACAACGGCGGTGCCGTCGATCTCGGCGGCCAGCGCCTCGACGAGTTCCGCGCGACGTGCCACGCAGACCACGTGGAACCCTTGTGAGGCAAGTGTTTTCGCGGTCGCTTCACCGATACCGGCACTGGCTCCGGTGACCACCGCGACTCGCTTCTGGGCGTGGGGCGTCGTCATGTCGCCAACCTTAGTTGGCGTGCTAAGTTCTTCGTGTGTATCGGACTGGCCGGGCGTTGAGCATCTCGGCGCTGCGCGCGTGTTGTTGTCGCCGCGCATCCTGCCGCGCCTGACCGAGCCGGGGACCCTCAACTCGTCCCGCTGAGTCGCCGGGTGTGGCCACCGCCCACCGCCGACTTCTCCGAAGGACACCCCCGTGCGTACCACTACCGCCATTCGTCAGCGGCCCGCTCTTGCCCGCCACCACATCATCGCCCCGTCGCTGCGGGTGGCCGACGCCGCCGCGGCGTCGGTCTTCGCCGCCGCGCGGACCCGCGGGCCGATCGCCCGCGACACCATCGCCAAGGTCACCCAACTGAGCATCGCGACGGTGAACCGGCAGGTCACCGCGCTGCTGGAGGCCGGTGTCCTGCGCGAGCGCGCCGACCTCGCCATATCCGGGGCGATCGGGCGTCCGCGGGTGCCGGTCGAGGTCAACCACGAGCCGTACCTGACGCTGGGACTGCACATCGGCGCGCGCACCACCAGCATCGTGGCCACCGACCTGTTCGGGCGCACCCTCGACGTCGTCGAGACGCCCACGCCGCGCGGTTCCCAGGACGCCGCGCTGGCGTCGCTGGCCGGCAGTGCGCGCCGCTACCTCAGCCGGTGGCACCGGCGCCGCCCGCTGTGGGTCGGCGTGGCCGCCGGCGGCGTCGTCGACGGTGTCGCAGGCCATCTCGACCACGCGCGGCTGGGTTGGTCGGACGCCCCGGTCGGGCCGGTGCTCGCCGACGCGCTGGGGCTGCCGGTGTCGATGGCCTCCCACGTCGACGCGATGGCGGGCGCCGAACTGCTGCTGGGCGTCCGCCGCCTGCGCGGCGCCGACGCGGCTGGCCGCGGCGGCGGGCTGGCCGCCGGGCAATCGCCGACGAGTCTGTACGTGTACGCCCGCGAGACGGTCGGCTACGCCCTGTCGATCGGTGGGCGGGTGCATTCACCTGCCAGCGGACCCGGCACCATCGCCGCCCTACCCGCGCATTCCGACCTGCTCGGCGGGGGCGGTCTGCTCGAGTCGACCGTGAGTGACGAGGCGGTGCTGACCGCGGCGCGCAAGCTGCGGGTCGTCCCGGCCGAGGGTCCGGCGTCGACGCTGTCGGCGGTGCTGCGCGCGGCCCGGCAGGGCGATCAGCGGGCCCGTGAGCTGCTCGGCGAACGCGCCCGGGTGCTCGGCGAGGCCGTCGCGTTGCTGCGCGATCTGCTCAATCCCGACGACCTCGTCGTCGGCGGCCAGGCCTTCACCGAATACCCGGAGACGATGGCCCAGGTCGAGCAGGCATTCGCGGCCCGCTCGGTGCTGGCGCCCCGCGATATCCGGGTCACCGCGTTCGGTAACCGCGTCCAGGAAGCCGGCGCCGGCGTGGTGTCCCTCGGCGGGATCTATGCCGACCCGATCGGTGCGATGCGCCGCGCGCTGGCCCGCCGCCCGGAGGCCACGGCCTGACCGTCGGCCCCGGCCGCACCGCCACGGTGCACGCCCGATCAGGGCGTTGCGGGACGAGTGCAAAGATGGCTGGGTGCGGCGTGCCAGCGACCCGACCGGCCTTCCGGTGCCGACGTCCGATGCCGGGGTGCCGGCCCGGCCCGATGGTGCCGGTCTCCCATTGCCCCGGCGGGTGGCGGTGGTGTCCGTGCACACCTCTCCGCTGGCCCAGCCGGGCACCGGCGACGCCGGGGGGATGAACGTCTACGTGCTGCAGACGGCGCTGCAGATGGCGCGCCGCGGTGTCGAGGTGGAGATCTTCACCAGGGCGACCTCCTCGACGGACCAGCCGATCGTGCCGGTGGCCCCCGGCGTACTGGTGCGCAACGTGGTGGCCGGTCCGTTCGAGGGTCTGGACAAGAACGACCTGCCGACTCAGCTGTGCGCGTTCACCGCGGGCGTGCTGCGTGCCGAAGCCACCCACGAACCCGGCTACTACGACGTCGTGCACTCCCACTACTGGCTGTCGGGTCAGGTCGGGTGGCTGGCCAGGGACCGGTGGGCGGTGCCGCTGGTGCACACCGCCCACACCCTGGCCGCGGTGAAGAACGCGGCGCTGGCGGACGGCGATGCGCCGGAACCTCCGCTGCGCGCGGTGGGCGAACAGCAGGTGGTCGACGAGGCCGATCGCCTGATCGTCAACACCGAACACGAAGCGCACCAACTGGTCTCACTGCACCACGCCGATCCCGACCGGATCGACGTGGTGCATCCGGGGGTCGATCTGGACACGTTCACCCCCGGCGACCGGCAGGCCGCGCGCGCCGCGCTCGGCCTGGCCCGCGACGAGCGGGTCGTCGCCTTCGTCGGCAGGATCCAGCCCCTGAAGGCCCCCGACATCCTGCTGCGCGCGGCGGCGAAACTGCCCGGCGTGCGGGTGCTCGTCGCGGGCGGGCCGTCGGGCAGCGGGTTGCAGGCTCCCGACGCGCTGGCGGCGCTGGCCGCGGAGCTGGGTATCACCGAGCGGGTGACGTTCCTGCCGCCGCAGTCGCGCGCGGACCTCGTCGGAGTGTACCGGGCAGCCGACCTGGTCGCCGTGCCCAGCTACTCCGAGTCGTTCGGACTGGTGGCCGTGGAGGCGCAGGCCTGCGGAACGCCGGTGGTGGCCGCCGCCGTGGGTGGTCTTCCCGTCGCGGTGCGCGACGGGGTCAGCGGAGCGCTGGTCGACGGCCACGACATCGACGACTGGGCGCGGACCATTGACGAGGTGCTGCGCCGCGACCCGCTCGCGTTGAGCCGTGCCGCCGTCGACCACGCGGCGGGGTTCTCGTGGGCGCACACGGTCGACGCCCTGCTGGCCAGCTACGCACGCGCGATCGGCGATTACCGGCGCAGCCATCCGGGCCGCGACGTCGCGGTGCCGCGCAACGGCCGCCGCTTCTCCATGCGCCGGGGCGTGCGGACGTGAGCACGCGGGTGCGGCAGCTGATCGAGGACACCCTCACCGCCCACGAGCTGACCTACACCCATCACGAGGGCGCACACGGTGGGCTGCCGGGAATCGTCGTCGAACTGCCGGGGGAGCGCAGGTTGGTGACCAACACCATCCTGTCCATCGGTGAGCATTCGGTGCGGATCGAGGCGTTCGTCTGCCGCAGACCCGACGAGAACCACGAAGGCGTCTACCGGTTCCTGCTGAAACGCAACCGGCGGCTCTACGGGGTTGCCTATACCCTCGACAACGTCGGCGACATCTACCTGGTGGGCCGGATGGCGCTCGAGACGGTGAGCGCCGACGAGGTGGACCGGATCCTCGGGCAAGTGCTCGAAGCGGTCGACAACGACTTCAACACGTTGCTGGAGTTGGGTTTCCGCTCGTCGATCCAGAAGGAATGGGCGTGGCGGGTGGCGCGCGGCGAGTCGCTACGGAATCTGCGGGCCTTCGAACACCTCATCGACGACGACGAGCCGAACCCAGGCTGAGCCGGTCTACGTCACGGCGACGGTCAGCCGTGCGTCGGCGCTCGCGATGCGCACCACCACGGTGCGGCTCTGCCCGCCGACGTGCACGCCGAACTCGTAGTCGCCGAATTGTGTTGGTGTGAAACGTATTTCACCGTGAACATCGGTGACCATGGCGATGTCGTGGAATTCGCCGGGCGCCGCGACGATGCCGACGATGGCATCGGACAACGGGCGCCCGGCCGAATCCCGGAATGCGACGACCGTCAAATCCCTACGCCCCCAGACTCTTCCAACTCTGCAGCCTGTCGAAGACGCCGCTGGTGATCCTGGTCGCCGAGTTACCCGACCCGCTGCCGTTGGTGTGCACGCCGACTGCGTGGCGGTTGCCGTTCTGCAGTACCCACACCGGCGAACCGCTCTGACCACCGAAGGTGTCGATGTTGTACGTGATCACCCGTGCCGACACCGACTTGGGCCGCTGAGCCATGAACCACTGCTGTCGGCCGCCCTTGTCGCCGGGATAGCCGGACAGATTCAACGCGGCGTTGAGCAGGAACGCGTCGTCGCGCGTCGCGAACCCGAACGAGCCGGGGAACCGATCGAACGGCGCCGACAGGATGATCGCCCCGTAGTCGTGCTCGCGGTTCTTACTGCTGACCCAGCCCGTCACGCTGCGCAGCGACGTCCCGACACGGGACCCGAACGGCTGGGCCGCGTCGTTGCAACCCGGGGTGACGGTGATCGACCGCGCCCAGCCGCCCGCGTCGTGCATGAACACGCAGTGCCCGGCGGTGATGACGGTGCGCGGGCTGATCAGCCACCCGGTCCCGATGAACTGGCGGCCGTCGTTGGCGGTGATGCGCAGGGCGCAGATCGCCGACCACGGGTACACCGACGTGTTCTGGATCCGGACGCGTTCGTCGGGTGGGATGACGACCTCGGCGATATCGGCCAGTTCGGGGTAGCTGCCGACGATCGCGTCGAAGGCCGGCAACCCCGCGACGTCGCCGCCGGCCGGTTCACCCGCCTCCGTCTCACCACCCGCCGGCGGTGCCGCGGCGGCGTTGACGACCTCGGTGTCGGGGTCGGGATTGTTCAGGTCCAGCCCGTTGGGCGACTCGAATTCGGTGGCCGCCGCGGCGTCCTCGGACGGGCCGGACAGTCCCGGCACCTCGTAGTCGGTGACGTGGTTGGTGTGCGTTGCGCTGGTCATGGTTCATACCCCCTGTGATGAACGAATGATTCGGACGCACCGATGGTGTGCCCGAATCGGGGGTGGGCCCAAGGGTAGCTGCGTACTCGAGTTTTGCGACGGGAGGTACTCGGTACAAACCTCCGCTCGCAGGCGGCCCGTGAGAGGATCGGTGCCATGGCTGACTCCACGCTGATCCTGCTTCGCCACGGCGAGAGCGAATGGAATGCGCTGAATCTTTTCACCGGCTGGGTCGACGTCGACCTCACCGACAAGGGCAGGGCCGAGGCCGTCCGCGCCGGTGAGCTGATCGCCGCCGAAGACAAACAACCCGACGTGCTCTACACGTCGCTGCTGCGCAGGGCGATCACCACCGCGAACATCGCGCTGGACAAGGCCGACCGGCTGTGGATCCCCGTACACCGCGACTGGCGGCTCAACGAGCGCCACTACGGCGCGCTGCAGGGCCTGGACAAGGCCGAGACCAAGGCCAAGTACGGCGAGGAACAGTTCATGGCGTGGCGGCGCAGCTACGACACCCCGCCGCCGCCCATCGAGAAGGGCAGCACCTACAGCCAGGACGCCGATCCGCGCTACGCCGACATCGGCGGCGGCCCGCTGACCGAATGCCTGGCCGACGTGGTGGCCCGCTTCGTGCCGTACTTCACCGAGGTGATCGTGCCGGATCTGCAGGCCGGTAAGACGGTGGTGATCGCCGCGCACGGCAACTCCCTGCGGGCGCTGGTGAAATACCTCGACGGCATGTCCGACGAGGACGTCGTCAGCCTCAACATCCCGACGGGCATCCCCCTGCGCTACGACCTGGACGGCGACCTGCGGCCCACGGTCGCCGGCGGCACCTATCTGGACCCGGAGGCCGCGGCGGCGGGCGCCGCCGCCGTCGCCGCCCAGGGCGCCGCCAAATAGCGCCGGCCGGCGCGCCCGCGGTTCGCGGGCGAACACCGGGTGAACGCACCGCGAATACCTGGTCCTGAGTCTGTGACTTGTCCCGATTCGGCTGCACGCTGCTGGGATGGCGTTCACCGAATGCGTACGATTTTCGCGTGAGTGAGGTGTCGGCGCTGCTGTTGGTGGCAGTGGTGGCGCTTCTCGCCGTGTCCGTCGGCGCCGCGCTCGGGGCGCGGCTGGCGCCGTGCTTCGCGGAGCGCCGCCGCCGCAAGCTCGCCGAGGAGGGCGGGCTCACCGTGTCGCAGATGCTGGCGCACATCGTCTCGGCATCGCCGGTGGGCATCGTCGTGGTCGACACCTTCCGTGACGTCGTCTACACCAACGACCGGGCCCGTGAGCTGGGCCTGGTCCGCGACCGGCTGCTCGACGACCGCGCCTGGCTGGCCGCCGAGCGGACCCTGGCCACCGGCGAGGACGTCGACCTCGACCTCGCGCCGCGTAAACGCCACAATCCCGGCCGGGTCGGCCTGTCGGTGCGCGGGCATGTACGGCTGCTCACCGAGGACGACCGCCGCTTCGCCGTCGTGTACGTCGACGACCAGTCCGAACACGCGCGGATGGAAGCGACGCGGCGCGACTTCGTCGCCAACGTGAGCCATGAGCTGAAAACCCCGGTCGGGGCGATGGGGGTGCTGGCCGAGGCGCTGCTGGCGTCGTCCGACGACCCCGAGACCGTGCGGCACTTCTCCGAGAAGATGGTCGCCGAATCCCACCGGCTGGCCAACATGGTCGGCGAGTTGATCGAGTTGTCGCGGCTGCAGGGCGGCGAACGGCTACCCGACCTGGAGGACGTCGACGTCGACACCGTGGTGGCCGAGGCCCTGTCGCGCCACAAGGTCGCCGCCGACAACGCCGACATCGCCATCACCACCGACGCACCGACCGGCTACCGGGTGCTGGGCGACCAGACCTTGCTGGTGACGGCGCTGGCGAATCTGATCTCCAACGCGATCGCCTACTCACCCAAGGGAACCGCGGTGTCGATCAGCAGGCGGCGGCGTGGGGCGAACGTCGAGATCGCGGTCACCGACCGGGGCATCGGGATCGCCAGGGCCGACCAGGAACGCGTCTTCGAACGGTTCTTCCGGGTCGACCAGGCCCGGTCGCGGGCCACCGGCGGCACCGGTCTTGGCCTGGCGATCGTCAAACATGTCGTAGCCAATCACAACGGTTCCATCCGGCTGTGGAGTCAGCCGGGAACGGGGTCGACGTTCACCTTGTCGATCCCGGCCTACCCCGAAACCGATGACTCATCGGACGAATGAGAGGACACGCAAGACCGATGACCAGTGTGTTGATCGTGGAGGACGAGGAGTCCCTGGCCGATCCCCTGGCATTTCTGCTGCGCAAGGAGGGTTTCGAGGCGACCGTGGTCGCCGACGGGCCGTCCGCGCTCGCCGAATTCGACCGGTCGGGTGCCGACATCGTGCTGCTGGATCTGATGCTGCCCGGTATGAGCGGAACCGACGTCTGCAAACAGCTGCGGTCGCGCTCCAGCGTGCCGGTCATCATGGTGACCGCACGTGACAGCGAGATCGACAAGGTCGTCGGCCTGGAGCTCGGCGCCGACGACTACGTCACCAAGCCGTATTCCGCGCGCGAGCTGATCGCGCGGATCCGTGCGGTGCTGCGGCGCGGCAGCGAATCCGACGACACCGGAATCGGTGACGGTGTGCTGGAGGCCGGCCCCGTGCGGATGGACGTCGAACGCCACGTGGTCAG
The DNA here is from genome assembly GCA_018268465.1 of Actinomycetota bacterium. GTDB lineage: Bacteria > Actinomycetota > Actinomycetes > Mycobacteriales > Mycobacteriaceae > Mycobacterium. The sequence continues at coordinate 103,001 of JAFDWN010000036.1, read as the reverse complement.
CGTCAACAGTGAGCCGATCACGTTGCCGCTCAAGGAATTCGACCTGCTCGAATACCTGATGCGCAACAGCGGCCGGGTACTCACCCGTGGGCAGTTGATCGATCGGGTATGGGGTGCGGACTACGTCGGAGACACCAAGACCCTCGACGTGCACGTCAAGAGGCTGCGGTCGAAGATCGAAGCCGACCCCGCCAACCCGGTGCATCTGGTGACGGTGCGCGGCCTGGGCTACAAGCTGGAAGGCTGACCCCGGCCTTCCTCCCGCCGCCGCGAGCGGACGGGAAAGCACCCCAAATGGGCTGTTTAGCGGGCCTTTTGCGACTGCTCGCGGGCGGAAAGGGCCGTGCTCATCGGGTCACTCGGCGGCCCGCGTGGCGGGATGGACGGCGATGAGTCCCAATCCGCTGCGCCGCTTGCAGATCGCGGCCAGCTCGGCGTAGGCCTTCTCACCGAGCAGTTCGGTGAGTTCGGGGCCGTAGGACTCCCACACCGCCCTCGCGCCGACGTGCGCGGCGGGGTCCCCGGTGCAGTACCAGTGCAGATCCGCGCCGCCCTCACCCCAGCCGCGCCGGTCGTATTCGGTGATGGTCGTCTTGAGGATCTCCGACCCGTCGGGCCGGGTGACCCACTCCTGAGTGCGCCGGACGGGCAGCTGCCAGCACACGTCGGGTTTCATGCTCAGCGGTTCGACACCCAGTTGCAGGGCCTTGGTGTGCAGCGCGCATCCGGCGCCCGCACCGAAGCCGGGCCGGTTCAGAAAGATGCAGGCGCCCCGGTACTTTCGGGTGCGGAGATTGGGTTTGCCGTCGTACTCGTCCATCTCCAGGTAGCCCTTCTTGCCGAGGCCTTTGTCCCGGAACTCCCAATCGTCGTCGGTGAGCTGTTTGACCGCATCGTCGAGCCGGGCGCGGTCGTCGTCGTCGGACAGAAACGCGCCGTGTGAACAGCACCCGTCGTCGGGCCGCCCCGCCACGGTCCCGCGGCATGCCGGGGTTCCGAACACACACGTCCAGCGCGACAGCAGCCATGTCATATCGGCGGCGATGACGTGTTCGGGATTGTCCGGGTCGAAGAACTCCACCCACTCGCGGGCGAAGTCCAGTTCCACCTCGCCGGGGTGATCGGCAGACCAGGCTGTCACGGGTTTCCACGGTAGACGACCCCCTCCGCGCCCGGGTCGGGCGCGCCGTTTTTCACAGCCGTGTCCCCGGTGGCGTTCCACCTCCCGCTCGGGTGTTTTCCCGACCGCCCGGCCCGGCGTTTTTCCCGACGCGCATCCCGCCAGCTAGGTTGTTTCCGTGCGATTGGGCGTGCTGGACGTCGGTAGTAACACGGTCCACCTCTTGGTGGTGGATGCGCGGCGCGGCGGGCACCCGACGCCGATGAGTTCCACCAAGGCCGCACTGCGTCTCGCGGAGGCCATCGACAACTCGGGAAAGCTGACGCGCAAGGGTGCGGACGCCCTCATCGACACGATCGACGAATTCGCCAAGATCGCCGCCAGTTCCGGCTGCGCCGAGCTGATGGCGTTCGCCACCTCCGCGGTGCGTGACGCGCGCAACTCCGAGGATGTGCTCGCCAGGGTCCGCGCGGAGACCGGGGTGGAGTTGCAGGTGCTCAGCGGGGTCGACGAATCCCGTCTGACGTTCCTGGCGGTGCGGCGCTGGTACGGCTGGAGCGCGGGCCGGATCATCAACATCGACATCGGTGGCGGATCCTTGGAACTGTCCAACGGCGTCGACGAGGAACCCGAGGTCGCGTTGTCGTTGCCGCTGGGTGCGGGCCGGTTGACGCGGGAGTGGCTGCCCGACGACCCGCCGGGCCGGCGCCGCATCGCGGTGTTGCGCGACTGGCTGGCCACCGAGCTGGCCGAGGCCGGTGCGGTGATGCTCGACGGTGGCACCCCCGACCTCACGGTGGCCACGTCCAAGACGTTCCGGTCGCTGGCCCGGCTGACCGGCGCGGCCCCGTCCGGGGCGGGACCGCGTGTCAAACGGACGCTGACGGCGACCGGATTAAGGCAGCTCATAGCATTCATCTCTAGGATGACCGCGGCTGACCGTGCGGAGTTGGAAGGGGTGAGTGCCGAGCGGGCGCCACAGATCGTGGCCGGCGCCCTGGTCGCCGAGGCGAGTATGCGCGCGTTGTCGATCGAGTCCGTCGACATTTGCCCGTGGGCGTTGCGGGAGGGCCTGATTCTGCGGAAACTCGACAGCGAAGCCGACGGAACCGCCTTGGTGGAGACGTCCGTACGGGGACGCTGAGTGTCAGGACCCGAGGCGCACCGGCGCCGACATCACGACCGGAAGCGCACCGGCGCCGACAGAACCGAGTGGTAAGGCCCAGAGGCAGCACACAATGACAGGACCAGACAACAGCAGCACTCGCCCCATTTCGGTCGCGGAGTTGCTGGCTAAGAACGGCACGATCGGCGCTCCACCCGTGGGTGGGCGGCGGCGCCGCCGCCGGGGCAACGCCGACGCCGTCACCGTCGCGGAGCTGACCGGCGAGATCCCCATCGTCACCGCCGACGTCAAACCCGCCCAGAAGGCGCCCGAGCAGCCCCCCGAGAAGCCGGGAGAGCGTCCCGAACCCGCCGAGGCTGCCCAGTCCGCCGCGACGGACACCGCCGCGCCTGCGGATTCCGACGCTCCGCCGCCGGCCGGACACCTCGACACGGTGCACACCAACGGGGCGGGCGCGCAGACCGCCGAGGACGTCCCGGTCGAGCATTCCGACGCCGCCGACACCGAGACCCCGTCCGACACCGAGGCCCCATCCGGCACCGACACCGATGACGACGACTACGCCGACGCCGTCGCCGAATACGCCGCCCATCTGGAGGCGCGCGACGCCGAGCCGGAGCCGCTGGACTTCACCCCGCAGCGCCGCCGCCCGGCGCGCACGCCGGAGACCTCCGGCGGGGCGGAGGAGATGAGCCCCGACCCGGTCGCCGACGACGACGACTCGCTCGACGGTGCACTGGACCTCGAAGAGCCCGAGGTCGACTACGACGACGACGCCGCGCCCGAGGCCGCCACGCCCGACGACGCCGCCGACGCCGACGAACTGCCGTCCTATCTGCGCTCGTCCCAAGATCCGCTGTTCGGCGGCCAGTCCGTCGCCGACGACATCGCCCGCCGGCGCGGCGACATCGGCCCGGAGGACATCGATCTGGGCGACGACGCCGCCGACCTCGACGATGCCGACGAGGCGGACCGGGACACCGACGACGACGAATCCGACGAGCAGAGCCCGGCCACGAAGTCGTCGACCCTGGTGCACGGCGCCGTCGTGGTGGGGCAGTGTGTCGTTGCGGTCGCCCTCGGCGCCGGCCTGTTCGTGGCTTTCGACCAGTTGTGGAAGTGGAACAACATCGTCGCGCTGGTGCTCTCGGTGCTGGTGATACTCGGATTGGTGGTCGGTGTGCGGGTGGTGCGCAAGACGGAGGACATCGGCAGCACCCTGATCGCGGTGGCGGTCGGCGCGCTGGTGACGCTGGGGCCGCTGGCGCTGCTGCAGTCCGGCTAGGGGCGCGGTGCGCCCAGCCATCAAGGTCGGTCTGTCGACGGCCTCCGTCTATCCCCTGAGGACCGAAGCCGCCTTCGAGAGCGCCGCTCGCCTGGGTTACGACGGCGTCGAACTCATGGTGTGGGCCGAATCGGTCAGCCAGGACATGGAGGCCGTCGCGAGGCTGTCCGAACGCTACGACGTGCCCGTGCTGTCCGTGCATGCGCCGTGCCTGCTGATCTCGCAGCGGGTGTGGGGGGCCAACCCGATCACGAAACTGGAGCGCAGCGTGCGGGCCGCCGAAACGCTCGGCGCCCAGACGGTGGTGGTGCATCCACCCTTCCGGTGGCAGCGGCGCTACGCGGAGGGGTTCAGCGATCAGGTTGCCGAGCTGGAAGCCGGCAGCGACGTCCTGGTCGCGGTGGAGAACATGTTTCCGTTCCGGGCCGACCGGTTCTTCGGCGCGGGCCAGACGTCCATCGAGCGGATGCGTAAACGCGGTGGCAGGCCCGGACCCGGTATCTCCGCGTTCGCCCCGTCCTACGACCCGCTGGACGGCAACCACGCCCACTACACGCTGGATCTCTCCCACACCGCCACCGCGGGCACCGACGCCGTCGACATGGCCCAGCGGATGGGCGACGGCTTGGTGCACCTGCACCTGTGCGACGGCAGCGGTGCGTCCACCGACGAACATCTGGTGCCCGGGCGCGGCACCCAGCCCACCGTCGAGGTGTGCCAGACGCTGGCCAACAGCGACTTCAGCGGTCACGTGATCCTGGAGGTCACCACCTCGGGTGCGCGGACCGCCGCCGAGCGCGACGAGCTGCTCACCGAATCCCTGCAGTTCGCCAGGGCACACCTGCTGCGCTGACGGGAGTGCGAATGCCTGGCGCGGCGGTGCGACGGGCGGCCCCGGCCACCCCGGGAATCACGTCCGTGGGCGCCGACATGCAATGCTGTGCGCCATGGCCAGAATCGCGATCATCGGCGGCGGAAGTATGGGCGAGGCGCTGCTGTCCGGGCTGCTGCGGTCCGGCAGGCAGGTCAAGGACCTGGTGGTGGCGGAGAAGAACGCCGACCGCGCCAAATACCTGTCGGAGCGGTACTCGGTGTTCGTGACCTCGGTGGCCGACGCCGCGGAGAACGCCCGCTTCGTCATCGTCGCGGTCAAACCCACCGACGTCGACCCCGTGGTCAGCGAAGTCGCCGACGCCGCCGCGCATGCCGAGACCGACACCGCCGAGCAGGTTTTCGTGACCATCGCCGCCGGTGTCACCACCGCGTTCTACGAGGCCAAACTGCCCGCGGGCTCACCCGTCATCCGGGTTATGCCCAATGCTCCGGTGGTTGTCGGCGGCGGCGTCAGCGCCCTGGCCGCCGGCCGGTTCGCGACCGCCGAGCATCTCAAGGAGGCGTCGGCGATCTTCCACTCGGTGGGCGGTGTGCTCACCGTTGCCGAAGCACAACTGGACGCGGTGACCGCGGTGTCGGGCTCGGGCCCGGCCTACTTCTTCCTGATGGTCGAGGCGCTCGTGGATGCCGGGGTGGCGGCGGGGCTGACCCGTTCGGTCTCCACCGATCTGGTCGTGCAAACCATGGCGGGTTCGGCGGCGATGTTGTTGGAGCGCCTGGACGAGGCCAACCCGTCGGGGGATGTGGCGCTGGGCACCGCCATCGACACCACTGCCGCGCAGCTGCGGGCCACGGTCACCTCGCCGGGCGGCACCACGGCCGCTGGCCTGCGTGAACTCGAACGGGGCGGGTTGCGTGCGGCGGTGGCCGACGCCGTCGAGGCCGCCAAGCTCCGCTCCGCGCAGCTGGGAATTACACCACAGTAGTTCAGGTTTTTTCGACGGATTACCCCACACCCGTCGCAGTAACCCCATTGGTCCCGCTATTCTCCTCGTTGTATGCACGGGTTTCGTGCCAGCGGTGGGGAAGCCGCTGGAACGGCCCGGGCCTGATGGATTGGGTTGCGATGACGTCTATGAACGGGCCATCGGCACGGGATTCGGCTGGCGGCAAGCGGGATGGTGGCGCTGCCGACGGACAGCCGCCACGAGCTCAATTTCTCACCGTCGCCGAAGTGGCGTCGCTGATGAGAGTCAGCAAGATGACGGTGTACCGGCTTGTGCACAACGGCGAACTGCCCGCAGTCCGCGTCGGCCGGTCGTTCCGGGTGCATGCGAAGGCCGTCCACGACCTGTTGGAGACGTCGTACTTCGACGCCGGTTGAGTCGCCGCGGCGGGAACGGCCGGCACCGGGCGGGTGTTTTCGCTTCGATCGGGGCACCCGGGTAAGGTGACCGGGTCGAGTTCAGTTCCGCATGGGCGGAACTGCGTGGAATGCGAAGAGCTAGGTAAGCGGAGTTCATGGGTTCAGTCATCAAGAAGCGGCGTAAGCGCATGTCGAAGAAGAAGCACCGCAAGCTGCTTCGTCGCACCCGGGTGCAGCGCAGAAAACTCGGCAAGTAACTTTCAGGCGCTCGACACGTAGCTCGCAGCCGCTCGGCAAGTACCTGTCGTTGCGGGCCGATAGGCTGACGTGATGGATTCCGAGGGTCGCCCCGGCGGGCGTCAGAACGCCGGGTCCACCGGTTCCGGCACGGGCGACGCGGCGAACTATCCGAAGGTGGTCCTGGTTACCGGGGCGTGCCGGTTCCTCGGCGGCTACCTGGTCGCCCGGCTGGCCCAGAACCCGCTGATCAACCACATCATCGCGGTCGACGCGATCGCGCCCAGCAAGGATCTGCTGCGCCGGATGGGGCGCGCCGAGTTCGTCCGCGCCGACATCCGGAACCCGTTCATCGCCAAGGTGATCCGGAACGGCGACGTCGACACGGTCGTGCACGCCGCCGCGGCGTCCTACGCTCCCCGCTCGGGCGGGCGGGCGACGCTGAAGGAACTCAACGTGATGGGCGCCATCCAGTTGTTCGCGGCGTGCCAGAAGGCGCCGTCGGTGCGCCGGGTGGTGCTCAAGTCCACCTCCGAGGTGTACGGATCGAGCTCCCGCGATCCGGTGCTGTTCACCGAGGACAGCAGTGCGCGCCGGCCGCCGGGCGAGGGTTTCGCCAGGGACAGCATCGACATCGAGGGTTATCTGCGCGGCCTGGGCCGGCGTCGCCCCGACATCGCGGTCACGATACTGCGGCTGGCCAACATGATCGGGCCGGGAATGGACACCGCGCTGTCGCGGTTCCTCGCGGGCCCGGTGGTGCCGACGATCGTCGGGCATGATGCCCGGCTGCAGTTGCTGCACGAACAGGACGCACTCGGTGCGCTCGAACACGCGACCGTGTCCGGCCGCGCGGGAACGTTCAACGTCGGAGCCTCCGGCGTGATGATGATGTCCCAGGCGATTCGCAGGTCGGGCCGCATTGGACTGCCGGTGCCGCGACCGGCGTTGTGGGCGGTGAATTCGGTGGTGCACGCCAGCTACACCGAAATCGACCGGGAACAGGTCAATTACCTGCGTTATGGCCGGGTGATGGACACCGCGCGAATGCGAAACGACCTCGGCTACACGCCGAAGTGGACGACCGTCGAGGCTTTCGACGATTACGTCCGTGGCCGTGGATTGACTCCGATCATCGACCCTCGATGGGTACGCTCAGTGGAGAGTCGCGCCGTGGCGGCGGCGCAGCGATGGGGACGTTAGATCCAGTCTCAAATTCCGGGGTGGGAGAAGGTGTCTAATTTGGCGGTTGAACCCAAGGCGAAAGTTATTCCGCTGCATGCGAATTCGAATAGAGCGTCGGCTGCTCGGCGGGCCGGCCAGCGAACGGAGAGTGCGCGCAGACATCCGTCCCTGCTGACCGATCCGGGCGGCCGGGCGTCGGCCGAACAGATCGCCGCGGTGGTCAGGGAGATCGATCAGCGGCGCGGCGCCACCGACACGCCCGTCGACGACACGCCGACGGAACTCGCGAAGAACATCTCCGCGGTCGCCGAATTCGTCCGCAGACGAATGTCCGGCGACTACACCGTCGACGAGTTCGGATTCGACCGGCACCTCAACAATGCGGTCTTCCTGCCGTTGATGCGGGTGCTGTTCAATTCGTGGTTCCGGGTGGAGGTCAGCGGCATCGAGAATCTGCCGGAGACCGGCGCAGCGCTCGTGGTAGCCAACCACGCGGGGGTGCTGCCATTCGACGGTCTGATGACCGCCGTGGCGGTGCACGACAACCACCCGACCCATCGCGATCTGCGACTGCTGGCCGCCGACATGGTGTTCGACATGCCGGTGCTCGGGCAGGCGGCGCGCAAGGCAGGCCACACCATGGCGTGCATTCCCGACGCACACCGTCTGCTGGCCGCGGGTGAACTGACCGCGGTCTTCCCCGAGGGCTACAAAGGTCTCGGCAAACACTTCAAGGACCGCTACAAGCTGCAGCGGTTCGGCCGGGGCGGGTTCGTGTCCGCGGCGCTGCGCACCAAGGCGCCGATCGTGCCGTGCTCGATCGTCGGCTCCGAGGAGATCTATCCGATGATCGCCGACGTCAAACTGCTGGCGCGGGTGCTCGGCCTGCCGTACTTCCCGATCACCCCGTTGTTCCCGCTTGCGGGCCCGTTCGGGCTGGTGCCCCTGCCGTCGAAATGGCACATCCAGTTCGGCGAGCCGATTCCGACCGCCGACTACGAGGACTCGGCGGCCGACGATCCGATGGTGACGTTCGAACTCACCGACCAGGTGCGCGAGACCATCCAGCAGACCCTGTATCAGCTGCTGGCCGGCCGTCGCAACATGTTCTTCGGCTAACCCTTCGGGGCGTTCTGTCCGGCCACGAACTTGGCCAGCGCGGCGTCGCGCGCCGCGGCGATCTGCGAACTCACCTCGTCGGCTTCCCCGGGGTGGGTCGCCTCGCCGAGCATGGTGACGATGCTCGTCATCACGGGTTCGCCGTTGGCATCGGTGACCTCGGCGCGGACTTCGCTGATCACCGTGCCGTGGGATTCGATCACCGAGTCCAGGTACGAATCGAAGAACAACTTGTCGCCGGCCACGATCGGGCGGTGGTAGATCAGCTTCTGGTCGCGGTGCAGCACCCGCGCCAGGTTGATCGGCACGTCGAACTGGTTGAAGATCTCCAGCTGCACCCGCCGGCCCGCCACCGCCAGGAACGTCAGCGATGCGATGAGCGTGTCGGAACCGCATTCCTGCGCCGCATCCTCGTCGAAGTGCGCGGGATGGTCGTCCTTGACCGCACGCGCGAACTCGCGGATCTTCTCCCGGTCGACCTCGAAGTAGTCCGGGTACCGGTAGTGCGTTCCGATGATGTCGTCAGCGATGGCCATGGCTGGAGGCGCTCCCACGTGAAAACTGCATTGGGCCGCGAGCTTATCAAGCGCTCATTGGAACCCTCTGCTCTTCATCGAGGGCTCTTCGCGCAAGCGCTCATCGCGGCGCAAGCGCTCATCGCCCGCCCTGGCGGTGCGACACCACCGCCGCCAGCGCTCCGCCCAGCGCCCCCAGCGCCAGCGCCGACGGAACACCGATCCGGGCGGCTTTGCGCGCGGTGCGGAAATCACGCACCTCCCACCCGCGCTCCCGGGCCAGGTCGCGCAGCGCCCCGTCGGGGTTGATCGCCACCGCGGTGCCGACCAGCGAGAGCATCGGCACGTCGTTGTAGCTGTCGGAGTACGCCGTGCAGCGGCGCAGGTTGAGCCCTTCGCGAATCGCCAGTGAACGCACCGCGTGGGCCTTGCCGCTGCCGTGCAGGATGTCGCCGACGAGCCTGCCGGTGAACACGCCGTCCACCGATTCGGCCACCGTCCCCAGCGCCCCCGTCAGACCCAGCCGTTTGGCGATGGTGGCGGCCAGCTCGTAGGGGGTGGCGGTGACCAGCCACACCTGCTGACCCGCGTCGAGATGCATCTGCGCCAATGCCCGGGTGCCCGGCCAGATCTTGTCGGCGATGATCTCGTCGTAGATCTCCTCACCGAGCGCCACCAGCTCCGCGGTGGAGCGGCCCTCGATGAACGCCAGCGCTTTGCGTCGGCCGGCGGCGACGTCGTCGCTGTTCTCGCGCCCGGTCAGCTGGAATTTGGCCTGCGCATAGATGAACCGGCCCAGGTCGCCGTAGGTGAAGTAATCCCGCGCGGCCAGGCCGCGAGCGAAATGCACCAGCGACGAACCGTGCACCAGGGTGTTGTCGACATCGAAGAACGCGGCCGCGGTGAGATCGGGCGGCGGTGGCGGCGGCGGCGAGACGGCGGCCGGCTCCGCGGTCCCGGTGACGTCGGCGGCCAGATCCGTCACCGCGGCCTGCGCGCTCGCCTCCCCGGCGAGGACCTGATCCAGGCTGTCCAGGTCGGCCTCCGTACCCCCGTCATCGGACACGAATCAACAGTAGGGCACCGGATGCGGATACTGGCGGTGTGGACGACCAGAGTGCGGGGACACCGCCGGGAGCGGCGCCGGGGCCAGCGCCGGCGACGCCGAACCGGCCGGCGGTGACATTGCTGACACGTGCGGGGTGTCACCTGTGCGAGACCGCGGCGCGCCAGTTGGCCGGGCTGGCCGGTGAACTGGACTTTGCTCTCACCCTCGTCGACGTCGACGCCGCCGCGGCGGAAGGCCGGCCGGCCCTGCGCGCGCAGTTCGGCGATCTGCTGCCGGTGGTGCTACTGAACGGGGCCGAGCACAGTTACTGGGAGGTGGACGAGCCGCGACTGCGGGCCGACCTCGCCGGTGCTGGCGAGTGATACATCACGTGGCTCAATTTGGTCGCCGACCCGCACAGCGATTACCTTGTTTGACGTGGTGATGGAGCCGTGAGCGTACTCCTCTTCGGGGTTTCACACCGCAGCGCGCCGGTGTCGGTGCTCGAGCAGTTGAGTACCGACGAGTCCGATCAGGCCAAGATCGTCGACCAGGTGCTGCAATCCTCCCTGGTGACCGAGGCGATGGTGCTCTCGACGTGCAACCGGGTCGAGGTCTACGCGGTCGTCGAGGCGTTCCACGGCGGCCTGTCGGTGATCGGGCAGGTGCTCTCCGAACATTCCGGGATGTCGCTGAACGACCTGACGAAATACGCCTACGTGCGCTACGCGGAAGCCGCCGTCGAGCATCTGTTCGCGGTCACGTCCGGTCTGGACTCGGCGGTGATCGGCGAACGGCAGGTCCTCGGCCAGGTCCGCCGTGCCTACGCCGCGGCCGAGGCCAACCACACCGTCGGGCGCACCCTGCACGAACTCGCGCAGCGCGCACTGTCGGTCGGCAAACGCGTGCACGCCGAGACGGGAATCGACGCCGCCGGCGCCTCGGTGGTGTCCGTCGCGCTGGGCATGGCCGAGACGAAGCTGGCGCCCCGCGGCTGCCCCGCCGCCGGTCTGGCCGGCGCCACCGCCGTGGTGGTCGGTGCGGGTTCGATGGGCGCTCTGGCCGGCAAACACCTGGTACGGGCGGGGGTCGCCAATGTGCACGTGGTGAACCGGTCGCTGCCCCGCGCCCGCCGGCTCGCGCACAACCTGCGCGAACAGGGTGTGCGGGCCGACGCGCACGCGCTGGACCACATGGCGGCCGTACTGGCCGACGCCGACGTGGTGGTGTGTTCCACCGGGGCGGTGCGGCCGGTGGTCTCCCTCGCCGACGTGCACCGAGCGCTGGCGGGCCGCTCCGAGCAGCACCAGCTGGTCATCTGCGACCTCGGGATGCCCCGCGACGTCGACCCCGCGATCGCCGGACTGCCCGGCGTGTACGTCGTCGACATGGACCGCATCCAGCGGGAGCCGTCGGCCCGGGCGGCCGCATCGGATGCCGAGGCCGCCCGCACGATCGTGGCCGCGGAGGTTGCCGCCTACCTGACCGGGCAGCGGATGGCCGAGGTCACCCCGACGGTCACGGCGTTGCGGCAACGGGCCGCCGACGTGGTCGAGGCGGAGCTGCTGCGGCTGGACAACCGCCTGCCCGAGCTGGATGCGGCACACCGCGACGAGGTGGCCAAAACCGTCCGCCGGGTGGTCGACAAGCTGCTGCACGCCCCGACCGTGCGGGTCAAACAGCTCGCCAGCGCGCCGGGCGGCGATAGCTACGCCGAGGCGTTGCGTGAGCTGTTCGAACTCGACCCGCAGGCGGTCGATGCTGTCGCCGCAGGCGAATTGCCTTTGGTGGCAACCGATCTCGATAAGAGTGAGTAGAGCTTGCCGGTGGCTGGGGACACGGTGATCCGGATCGGCACCCGGGGCAGCCTGTTGGCGACGACGCAGGCCGGCCTCGTCATGGACGCCCTGATCTCCCGTGGCCACCCCGCCGAACTGGTCATCATCGCGACCGACGGCGACCGTTCCAGCAAACCGATCGAGGAGATCGGGATCGGGGTTTTCACCGCCGCGCTGCGCGAGGCGATCCACGACGGCCTCGTCGACATGGCCGTGCACTCGTACAAGGATCTGCCCACCGCTGCCGACCCGCGGTTCGTCATCGCCGCCATTCCGCCCCGCGCGGACGTCCGCGACGCCCTGGTGGCCAGGGACGGACTCGTGCTGGGCGAATTGCCGGCCGGGTCCGTGATCGGTACGTCGAGCCCGCGACGGGCCGCACAGCTTAGAGCACTGGGTCTCGGTTTGGAAATCCGCCCCCTACGAGGCAACCTAGATACCAGGTTGAACAGGGTAAGCAGCGGCGATCTCGACGCCGTCGTGGTGGCCCGGGCGGGCTTGGCCCGCATCGGACGCCTCGACGCAGTCACCGAGACGCTGGAGCCGGTACAGATGTTGCCGGCGCCGGCGCAGGGGGCGCTTGCGGTCGAGTGTCGCAGCGGTGACACCGGTCTGGCGGATGTGTTGGCGGAGTTGGACGACGCCGACAGCCGGGCCGCGGTCACCGCGGAGCGAGCCCTGCTGGCCGAACTGGAGGCGGGATGTTCCGCACCGGTGGGCGCGATCGCCGAGGTGGTCGAGTCGATCGATGAGGACGGTCGTGTCTTCGAGGAGCTGTCGCTACGCGGCTGCGTGGCGGCGGTGGACGGATCCGACGTGATCCGTGCGTCCGGGATCGGAACACCGGAGCGGGCCCGAGAGCTCGGTATCTCGGTGGCCGCGGAGTTGTTCGACCTGGGTGCACGTGACCTCATGCCGGATCGCACGCGCGCTGAGCGCGGGTGACCGCGTGACGAGTGCAACTAGGCACTGAGCTGGTGGAGCGGAGTGACAGAGATGACTCGGCAAGAGAGCGGGCGGGGGCGCAAGCCGAAGCCCGGCCGCATCACGTTCGTTGGCGCGGGTCCCGGTGACCCGGGCCTGTTGACGACGCGGGCGCGCACCGTACTCGCCCACGCCGCGCTCGTCTTCACCGACCCCGACGTGCCCGAGGCCGTGCTGGCGCTGGTGGGCACCGCCCTGCCGCCGCCGTCCGGCCCGCTGCCGGACGTCGCGGCCAAGGGGGACGCCGGCGATCCCGACGCGGACAACACCGCGGCACCGACCATTCCCGGCGGTCCCGACGTCCGGCCCGCGCTGGGCGATCCGGCCGAGGTGGCCAAGACCCTGGCCGCCGAGGCGCGTACCGGCGCCGACGTGGTGCGGCTGGTGGCCGGCGACCCGCTGTCGGTCGATGCGGTGATCACCGAGGTGACCGCGCTGTCGAAGACCCACCTGAACTTCGAAGTGGTGCCCGGCCTGCCCGACACCACCGCCGTGCCGGCCTACGGCGGGTTGCCGCTCGGGTCGTCACACACCGTGGCCGACGTTCGCGGTGACGTCGACTGGGCGGCGCTGGCCGCCGCGCCCGGGCCGCTGATCCTGCGCGCCACGGCCTCGCATCTGCCCGATGCCGCCCGCACGCTGATCGAGTACGGCCTGGCCGACACCACCGCGTGTGTGGTCACCGAGCACGGCACCACCTGCCAGCAGAAGTCGCTGGAGACCACGCTGAGCGGGCTGACGGACAAGAACGCGCTCGGCGCCGCCGGTGAACCCGCCGGGCCGCTCGTGGTGACCATCGGCAAGACGGTGGCCAACCGCGCCAAGCTGAACTGGTGGGAGAGCCGCGCGCTGTACGGCTGGACGGTGCTGGTGCCGCGCACCAAGGACCAGGCCGGCGAGATGAGCGACAAGCTGGTCGGCCACGGGGCCCTGCCGATCGAGGTGCCGACCATCGCCGTCGAGCCCCCGCGCAGCCCTGCGCAGATGGAGCGTGCGGTCAAGGGACTGGTGGACGGTCGCTTCCAGTGGGTGGTGTTCACCTCCACCAACGCCGTGCGGGCCGTGTGGGACAAGTTCAACGAATTCGGCCTGGACGCCCGCGCGTTCTCCGGCGTGAAGATCGCGTGCGTCGGACAGGCCACGGCCGACCGGGTGCGGGCATTCGGGATCAACCCGGAGCTGGTGCCGTCGGGTGAGCAGTCCTCGCTGGGGCTGCTCGACGAGTTCCCGCCATTCGACGACATCTTCGACCCGGTCAACCGGGTGCTGCTGCCCCGCGCGGACATCGCCACCGAAACGCTTGCCGAAGGTCTGCGGGAACGCGGCTGGGAGATCGAGGACGTCACCGCCTACCGCACCGTGCGCGCCGCGCCGCCGGCCGCGCATACCCGCGAGATGATCAAGACCGGCGGATTCGACGCGGTGTGCTTCACGTCGAGTTCGACGGTGCGCAACCTGGTGGGTATCGCCGGCAAGCCGCACGCGCGGACCATCGTCGCCTGCATCGGTCCCAAGACGGCCGAGACGGCGGCGGAGTTCGGGCTGCGTGTCGACGTGCAGCCCGAGGTGGCCGCGGTCGGACCGCTGGTGGAGGCGCTGGCCGAGCACGCCGCTCGGCTGCGGGCGGAGGGCGCGCTGCCTCCGCCGCGCAAGAAGAGCCGCCGCCGGTAGCGCCGGGGGATCCGCGAGTGTTTCCACGCCACCGCCCGCGGCGGCTGCGCACGACGCCGGCGATGCGGCGTCTGGTCGCCCAGACCACGCTGGAGCCGCGACACCTGGTGCTGCCGATGTTCGTCGCCGACGGCATCGACGCACCCACGCCGATCAGCTCCATGCCCGGGGTGGTTCAGCACACCCGCGACTCGCTGCGCCGCGCGGCCGCGGACGCGGTCGCCGCGGGCGTCGGCGGCTTGATGTTGTTCGGTGTCCCGCGCGGGGAGGACAAGGACGCATCCGGATCGGTCGGCGTCGCCCCCGACGGCATCCTCAACGTCGCGCTGCGTGATCTGGCCGACGACCTCGGGACCGCGACTGTGCTGATGGCCGACACCTGCCTCGACGAGTTCACCGACCACGGCCACTGCGGCGTGCTCGACGGCGCCGGCAGGGTCGACAATGACGCCACCAACGCCCGGTATGTGGAACTGGCTGTGGCACAAGCCGAAGCCGGTGCGCATGTGGTCGGGCCCAGCGGGATGATGGACGGTCAGGTGGCCGCCATCCGGGACGGTCTGGACGCGGCGGGTCATGCCGACGTCGCCATCCTGGCCTACGCCGCCAAATTCGCCTCTGGGTTCTACGGCCCGTTCCGGGAAGCGGTGGGATCGAGTCTGCGTGGTGACCGCCGCACCTACCAGCAGGATCCGGGCAATGCCCGCGAGGCGCTGCACGAGGTGCTGCTGGATATCGACGAGGGCGCCGACATGGTGATGGTGAAGCCGGCCATGGCGTATCTCGACGTGGTCCGCTCGGCCGCCGAACACTCCCCGGTGCCCGTCGCCGCCTACCAGGTTTCCGGCGAGTACGCGATGATCACCGCTGCCGCCGCCAACGGCTGGATCGACGGCCCGACCGTCGCGCTGGAGACGCTGACGAGTATCCGCCGGGCCGGCGCCGACATCGTGCTGACCTACTGGGCCGCCGACGTCGCCGGCTGGCTGGCGTGACCGACCAGCAGCAGACCCGGCCGCCCGACGTCGACACCGGCTTCTGGCTGTGGGTGGTGGGGTTGCCGCTGATGGTGATCGCGTACTGCGTGGACCTGGTCACATCGCAGCGGGGCACACCCGCGGTCGTCTACGCACTTTCGGCGGTGTTCCTGGTGGTGGTCGTCGCACTGGTGGTGACGTTCATGATCCTCATGCGGCACGGCTACCGATGGGCCAGGACCCTGCTCACCGGCGGCGGTTTCGCGTCGGTCGTGTACACCGCGACGAGCCTGTTCACCGCCGACCGTTATGCCGCCGCCGCATTCGTGTATGCCGCGGCCGCGATCGTCGGTTCGGTGCTGATCCTGGGCGGGATCTACCTGCTGCACCGCAAGGACGCGCACGATTTCTTCACCCGTTGACGCGTTAGGCTGGCCCGACCATGACCGCAACGCCGTCGCCGTCGCCCCGGCCCCGAATCGTCGACGTCGCCTTCTGGGTGCTGCTCGCCGGTGCGGTGATGCTGATCCTCGGCGGTCTGCTCGCCACCACCGTCACTTTCGACGCCGCGCGCCGCGCCATCACGTCGTCGGTGGACGACGACCGGGTGCGCACGTACCTCGTCGTGTACCGCGGTATGGGCGTGGGTGCGATCCTGGCCGGCGGGGCCCTGGCATTCCTGGGCGGGCGCGCGCGTCGCGGTGATCCCAGGTACCGGCGCGCCCTGCTTGCCTTGGCGCTGGCGACCGTCGCGGTGCTGGGGGTGATCGCAGTGCTGGCGGGCGTTGCCCAGGCCGTGGTGCTGCTGGCATTGGTGCCGATCCTCGTCAGCGTCGTGCTGTGGACGCGGCCCGCGGCCGGTGCCTGGTATCACGAGCGGGCGCGATGACCGTGCGGGCGGATCGCCGGTGAGTGCGGCGAGCGCGCCGGCGACGGTGCTGTTCCGTGAGCCCGGGGCGAGTTGGGCGTGGGTTCTCGTCGGTCCGGCGTCGGCGGGCGCGATGACGCTGATCCAGATGTCGGTCGGGTACGGGCTGCAGCCGCTGGTGCCGTCGATCATCCTGGTGCTGGTGTCGGGTTTCCTGGCCGTGCAGGTGAAGGCGGCGCGCATGCACACGTCGGTGGAGTTGACCCCCGAGGCGTTGCGGCAGGGTGCGGAGACCATCCGGACCGAGGAGATCGTGCGCATCTATCCCGCGCCGGAGGGATCCGAGAAGCCCACGTGGCAGTCGGCCCGGGCGCTGGGTGAGCTCAGCGGGGTTCCCAAGGGGCGCACCGGCATCGGGCTGCGACTGACCAACGGCCGCACCGCTCAGGCGTGGGCGCGCCGGCATCGGGAGCTGCGCGCGGCGCTGGTCGAAGTCCTCGACGGGCGGGCGTCGTGAGGAACCGGCGCCGCGCCGCGGTCGAACTGCTGCTTGCGCTGGCCTTCGCGGGCGGATGCGCGGCGAGCTGGATGGCCGCCAGGTCGGTGGTCGCGGTCGGGCCGATCCTGCCCGGCGAGCCGTCGACGATATCGGTGGTGTACTCCCAACCGTTGCTGGCGCTGGCATTCCTGCTGGCCACCGCGGCGGGTGTGCTGGGTGTGCTGGGGGTGGCGCGGCTGCGCCGGGGCGGGCAGCCGTCACCCTGACGTCGCGCTGAAATCGGTTGGGTACGGACGGCTTTGATCTGTCGACGGACCCTCGTTGCGGCATCCGGGCGGCGCCGTAACACCGGCGACACGTCACTTGCAAGGTCGCGTTACATCGTCGGCCTACCCTCGCGCAGATGTCTGCCCGACTGAAGCCATACGCCGCCCGTGTCGGTGGGGTGACCCACAGCTTCAACGGCCTGATCGACCTGATGGCGAAGGCCACGCCGCGGCGTTCCGGCGACGAACTCGCGGGTTGCGCGGCGTCGTCGGACGCCGAACGCGCGGCGGCCCAGTGGGCGCTGGCCGACGTGGGCCTCGACGTGTTCCTCGAGGAGATGGTCGTCGGCTACGAGGAGGACGAGGTCACCCGGCTGATCGTGGACAGCCACGACCGGACCGCCTTCCAGCGCATCTCCCATCTGACCGTGGGCGGTCTGCGCGACTGGCTGCTGGACGTCGCCGCGGGTCCGGATCCGCAGGCCGCCGCCGCGACCATCGCCGCGGTGTCCCCGGCCATCACCCCGGAGATGGCCGCGGCGGTCAGCAAGATCATGCGCAACCAGGACCTCATCGCGGCCGCTCACGCGATGCGGGTCCACGCGGCGTTCCGCACCACCATCGGCACCCCGGGCACCCTGGCCACCCGGTTGCAGCCGAACCATCCGACCGACGACCCGCGCGGGATCGCCGCGGCCACGCTCGACGGGCTGCTGCTGGGCTGCGGTGACGCCGTCATCGGCATCAACCCGGCCACCGACTCTCCGGAGGCCACCGCGGATCTGCTGCATCTGCTCGACGACATCCGCGCCCGCTACGCCATCCCCACCCAGTCGTGCGTGCTGTCCCACGTCACCACGACGATCGGCCTCATCGAGCGCGGTGCCCCCGTCGACCTGGTGTTCCAGTCGGTGGCGGGCACACAGGGCGCCAACGCCGCCTTCGGTGTGGACATCGCACTGCTGCGGGAGGGGCTGGCGGCGGGCCGGTCGCTGAACCGCGGCACCGTCGGCGACAACGTCATGTACCTGGAGACCGGGCAGGGTTCGGCGCTGAGCTCGGGCGCCCATCTCGGCGTCGGCGGCCTGCCCGTCGATCAGCAGACCCTGGAGACCCGTGCCTACGCCGTGGCCCGCGACCTCGAACCGCTGCTGGTCAACACGGTGGTCGGGTTCATCGGTCCGGAGTACCTCTACGACGGTAAGCAGATCATCCGGGCGGGGCTGGAGGACCACTTCTGCGGCAAGCTGCTTGGCCTGCCGATGGGGGTGGACGTGTGCTACACCAACCACGCCGAGGCCGACCAGGACGATATGGACACCCTGGTGACGCTGCTGGGGGCGGCGGGGGTGGCGTTCGTCATCGCCGTGCCCGGCGCCGACGACGTCATGCTGGGCTATCAGAGCCTGTCGTTCCACGACGCCCTGTATGCCCGTCAGGTGCTCGGACTGCGGCCGGCCCCGGAGTTCGAGGCGTGGCTGCGCGGGCTGGGGATGAGCGACGCGCGCGGCCGGGTGCTGCCCGTCGACGTCGACCAGTCGCCGCTGCGGGCCCTGACGGCCAAGGTCGGCGCGTGAGCACCCCGGCGGCGCAGGAGTTCTGGGATCGGCTGCGGCTGACCACGCAGTCGCGGATCGGGCTGGGCCGGGCCGGCAACGCGCTGCCCACCAACCGGGTGCTGGAGTTCAGTGTGGCGCACGCCGCGGCGCGGGACGCCGTGCACATCCCGCTCGACGTGCCCGCGTTCGCCGCGCAGGTGGCCGGCGTCGGGCTCGGCGAGCCCGCCGTGGTGGCCAGCCTGGCGAAGGGCCGCGGGGAGTACCTGCGCCGCCCCGACCTCGGCAGGCGGCCCGCCACTCTCGACGGGGTGCCCGCGGGTGCCGCCGACGTCGGCATCGTGCTGGCCGACGGATTGTCGCCGCGGGCCCTCGCAGATCACGGGGTGGGTTTGTTGACGGCCCTCGCGGCGGCGCTGGGGGAGCGCTACACGATCGCCCCGCCCGTCATCGCGACCCAGGCCCGGGTGGCACTCGGGGACCATATCGGCGGGCGGATGGGGGTGCGGACGCTCCTCGTCGTAATCGGTGAGCGGCCCGGGCTGTCGGTCGCCGACAGCCTCGGTATCTATTTGACGCACCTGCCCGCGCCGGGGCGCACCGATGCCGACCGCAACTGCATCTCCAACATCCACCCACAAGGGCTGGGCTACGCCGATGCCGCACGGGTGGCCGCAGGTCTGGTCGCGGGGGCGCGGGCACTGGGTCGCTCCGGCGTCGACCTGAAGGACACGTCGCGCGCCGAACTGGCGACGGGGCCGACGCTCACACTCGAATAAGCACCCCACCCCACCGAGATCAACGCTTTGCAGGCGTCCACTCGCACTTTGCCTGCAAAACGTCGCCCTCGACGCGGGCACGGTCACCGATCCAGCCGGGTCTCGCATGCGGTCACTGCGCTGCGGGCAGGATGGGTTGGCATGACGCCCCTGGACCAGATCGCACCCGCATTCATCGGCATGGCGCATTCCATCGTGTGGTCGTCGGTGGCCACCGTGGACGGTGACGGCAAGCCGCGCAGCCGCATCCTGCACCCGATCTGGGAGTGGGACGGCACGGACCTGCTGGGCTGGGTCGCCACGGCGCCCACCGCGATCAAACGCGAGCACCTCGCTGTGCACCCCTATGTGTCGGTGAGCTACTGGACGCCCAGCCACGACACATGCAGCGCCGACTGCCTCGTCGAGTGGTACCTCGACGACGAGACCCGCACCGAGGTGTGGCACAAGTTCGCCGGCGCACCCGCACCGGTCGGCTACGACCCCGCCATCATTCCGCTGTGGGCCGGCGGCCCGACATCCGACCAGTTCGCCGCATTGCGGCTGACGCCCTACCGGCTGCGGGTGATGCCGGGCACCGTGATGACCGCACAGCAGGGCGACGTGCTCACCTGGCAGGCCTGAGCCCGTCCACTCCGCATCGTCAGGACTGCTGGTCGCCGTCGAGGCGGGCGAATCCGCCCGCGCGGTACTGCTCGGCGCAGGCCGACCGCCGGATCTTGCCGCTCGCCGTCGTCGGGATCGAGAACGGCGCCACCAGAACGAGATCCGCGATATGCAACCCGTGTGATTTCGCGACCGCGGCCATGATCTCGCGGGCGACCGCGCGCAGTGTCGCCGCTGCTTCGTCGCCGTCGGGTGGCTGGAATTCGACGACGGTGACGAGTTGTTCGGAGTCCTGCGCCGGCACCGAGATCGCGGCGACCCGGCCGCCGGTGATCACCCTGATCGTCGCCTCGATGTCGTCGGGGTAGTGGTTGCGTCCGTCGACGATCACCAGGTCTTTGATGCGGCCCATGACGAACAGCTCATCGTCGACGATCACACCGAGATCGCCGGTGCGCAGCCACGGTTCGCCGGGTGTGCCTTCGGAGGGGTGTTCTAGATGCGCGGCGAACGTGTCCCCGGCGTGCTCGCGGTGGTGCCAGTAACCGGCGGTGACGTTGTCCCCGTGCACCCAGATCTCGCCGATCGTCCCGGCCGCGCACTCGGCGGCGGTATCGGGGTCGACGATCCGGACCAGCGGCGCGCGCGGGACGCCGTAGCTGATCGACGCGATACCGGCACCGTCGGTGCGGGTGCGCGCGTGGCCTGCCGCCAGTTCGTCGGGGTCGAACCGCACGATCCGCGGCGCCGCGCCGGGTCGGCGGGTCGCCACGTAGACGGTGGCTTCGGCCAGTCCGTACGACGGCAGGACCGTCGAAGGCGGCAGGTTGAAACGGGCGAACCGGTCGGTGAAGGCCTCGACGGTGGTGGCGTGGATCCTCTCGCCGCCGCAGACGATCCCGAGTATGCCGCCCAGGTCGAGGCCGGCCATATCGTCGTCCGTGGTCATCCGGCGGGCGAGCTCGAGTGCGAAATTCGGCGCTGGGGAGAAGGACCGGGAGTGAGTGGCCAGCAATTGCATCCACCGCGCGGGTCGTTGCAGGAACGCCACCGGACTGGTCAGCACGGTCGATATGCCGGACAGGATCGGCGCGCAGATACCCAGGAACAATCCCATGTTGTGGTACAGCGGAACCCATGACACCACGGTGGTGTCGCGGGGGACGGACTTGCCGAACGCCGCGAAGTAGTCGTTGAGCACATGGGTGAAGTTCGACACCAGATTCTTGTGTGACACCACGACTCCGGCCGGCTGCCGCGTCGAGCCGGAGGTGTACTGCAGGTACGCGGCGCCGGTCCAGCGGTCGGGGCCGCCGACAGCACCTCCTGGCGCATCGGGGTCGAGCATGTCGGCCTCGATGACCGCCGGACCGCCGTGGCGGGCGGGTAGGCAGTCGGCGACCGCACCCGCCGCCGCCGAGGTGGTGAAGATGACCGACGGCGATGTGTCGCGCAGCACCGAGGTGACGCCGACGTCGCCGCCACCGGCCTGCGGCACCCACATCGGAACGGCGAGCAAGCCAGCGCGCAGTGCTCCCAGGAATGCGACGACGTAGTCCAGCCCCTGGGGGGCGAGGATCAACGCTCGATCGCCGGGGGCGGCGCACAGGCTGAGTTCGTGGGCGACGGTGCCCGCCCGCTGGTGTAGTTGTGACCAGGTCAGGCTTTCGGTGAAGCCGCTCCAATCCGCTTCGTAGTCGACGTATGTGACGGCCGTCGTGGTGGGCTGCTGGGCGGCGTGTGCCTCCAACGCGGCGGGCACCGACGATTCGAGCACCTGCATGCGGGTCACCTTCCTGTGCGGTTACTGCGACGACGCGGTCAGGCAGGCGGCCAGGACGGCGCGCATCTCGTCGCTGCCGACGATGCCGTGATGTCCGGTGCCCGGGCGTGTCCGGGCGACGTCGGTGTCCGTCGCGGCGGCGATCGCGTACGAGTCGTCGATCGGCACCACGTCGTCGGTGGGGTCGTGCAGCAGCAGTAGCCGCACCGAAGCCGGCACACCTAACGTGCGGATATCCCAGTGCGACACGGGAATACCGTCGCGGTCCGCCAGCTCACGATAGATGCCGTCGATCACCGGGCGTCGCAGGCGCCGTTGGCGGGACCATCGCTCGAGCACGACCGACAGCGAACACGCCGGGGCCAGGAGAACGACGTTGCGAACCCGCCCATGTCCGTATTCGGTGACCGCGGAGATGGCTGCCAGTGCTGCGAGGGAATGCGCGACGATCGTGTGGATCCCCGGAAAGCGTTGGAGGACTTCGGTGGTCGCGCGGGCGTACTCGGTGATGGTGGCTTGGCGGCCCGGTGAGATGCCGTGGCCGGGGGCGTCGAAGCACACCGCCGACTCGCCGTGCGCCGTGGCCGCCCTCACCACGGGGGACATTGCGGTGCTGTCGGTGCCCCAGCCGTGCAGGGCCAGCACCGTCGCGTCGTGCGATCCCCACACGTATGCCGTGGCTACCCGCGGCACCCCGGTCAGCGCGACGGGTCGCGCGCCGAGGGGGCACATGTCGTCGGGGACGGTTCCCAGTGCGCGTGTGTCGACGAACATCGCGGTGTGCACCGACCGGCAGGTTCCGGGCAGCAGCCGGTGCGCCCGCGCGAGGACGGCCGCCGCGCACGAGGTTCCGGTCATGTCGCGCCGCCTCCGGCGCGGCGCATCGGGCGGGTGGAGTACAAACCCGAAATCGGGTCGTAGAACCGGCATTTACGCAGAATGGACCAGAGTTTCCGCACATCGGCCCGCTCGATCCGCACCATATCCGGGTACTGCTCGCGCAGCACCGCCTGAGCTTTGCGCAGGTTGTAGTACGGGATGCTGGGTGCCACGTGGTGAGCGGTGTGTAGCGAGATGTTGTGCGTGAGGTACAGCAGCCACCGGGGATATTCGTAGTCGGTGGTCACCAACAGCCTGCTGGCATTGCGGGTCCAGTGTTGTTGCGGCAGATACGGAATGTCCTCGGAACTGTGGTGCATCAGGGTGGTGATGCTGAACCAGGCGTGGATGGCCAGCCATGGCGCCGCGAAACACAGCAACAGTCCCTGCCAGCCGGTGAGGTAGGTCAGCGTTGTGAGATAGGCGCCGCCCGCCACGGTGACGAACCAGATGGAGCGGCGCACTTCGCGCCGCGTCTCGCGCTTCGGGAAGAAGGACGGCCGGAAGGCCGACTGGGCCCAGTAGTTCACCGATCCGGCCCACACCGCCCAGGTTCGCATGCTCACGTAGAGCACCCGGTGCCGAAGTGGCATACGGCGGTACACCGCTTCGGGGATCGGCCGCCAGTCGGTGTCCAATTCGAGGCTGTTGGTGTGTGCGTGGTGCCAGTTGTGCACGTGCCGCCATGCGTGGAACGGGTACAGCAGCGGCAGCAGGGACAGGTGCCCGACGGCGACGTTGAGACGCCGGCTGCGCGAGAAGGAGCCGTGCCCGCAGTCGTGGCCGATGCAGTGCAGGCCCCAGCCGCCCAGGCCCGCGGCGACGATGAACGGCACGCTGAGATACCAGCGGTCCAGGACGGCTATCGCGGCCACGGATCCGCCGTACAGTGCGGCACTCACCCCGAACCCGGCGAGTCCGTGCGCGACGGAGGGTTGCATGTACTCCCTGGGGATCGCGGCCGCGAGTTTCTCACCCGCGATCGCGTTGCTCTTCTCGAGGAAATCAAGATATCGCGGGTCGGGCTCGATCGGGGTCGTGGACACGGTCATGGCAGGGTCAGTTGCTCAGCCGCAGTTCGCGGGTGAGGTAGTCGGCCAGATCGTCGATGGTCTCGTGCTCGAACAGGATCGCCGGGGACAGCCGTCGTTCCACGACCTTCTCCAAGGCGCCCGAGACCTGCACCGCGGTGCGGGAATCCAGGCCGTACGCATCGAACGGTTTGGCGGTATCCA
Organism: Actinomycetota bacterium; assembly: GCA_018268465.1. Lineage (GTDB taxonomy): Bacteria > Actinomycetota > Actinomycetes > Mycobacteriales > Mycobacteriaceae > Mycobacterium. The sequence continues at coordinate 79,225 of JAFDWN010000036.1, read as the reverse complement.
CGTCTGTCTCGGCGCATTTGACCCGCCTGGCCAGTTCGGTGACCAGCCAGGCGCGCAGCGAGTCGTTGGTGAGCGGCCCTTGGATGGCTGGTGTCTTCGTACGTCCGAACATGGTCAGCCTCCGTCGGCGGGGTGGGGATGCGGGGTCGTTGCGGCGGGCGGCGAATTGCGCCGCATCCGTCCGGCGATGGTGTCCCGATCGGGCATGCGCAGATCCCAGACGATCCCGGCGCGCGCCAGCAGGCTCAGGACCCAGCCGCTGACATCGGGTTCCCACCAACGCATTCCATGCCGATACGCACCGGGGAAGGCGTGGTGGTTGTTCTGTAGGCCCTCGCCGAACGTGAGGATGGCCACGGGCCAGTTGTTGGCACTGTTGTCCCTGGTGGCGAACGGGCGGGAGCCGAACATGTGGCTGACCGATCCCACGCACCAAGCCGCCTGGTTCGCGACGAACACCCGTGCGAGGCCGCCGAAGACGAAGGCGGAGAATGCGGCGGCCGCGGTGCCGCCGATCAGGAAACCCGCCAGCGCGGGCAGCAGCAGGCTCAGCAGCGCCCAGAGGGGATAGGTTCGGCTGTAGTTGTAGAGGCAGCGGTCGCGGAGGACGTCGCGGGCGAAGACATTGGCCCGTGACTCCTGGTCGCTGAACATCCATGGAATGTGGGCGTACCACAGGCCTTTGAGGTGTCCGGCCAGCCCGGCGCCGCTCAGGTTGGGGGAGTGCGGGTCGCCCGGTTCGTCGGCGAAGCGGTGGTGGCGGCGGTGGGTGCTCACCCAGAAGGTCAGTGGTCCCTCCAGCGCCATCGATCCGGTGATCATCAGCACCCCTTCGAAGAACCGGGAGGTCTTGAACGATTTGTGCGCCGCGTAGCGGTGGAAACCGATGGTCGTGCCGAACATCTGGATCACGTAGAACACCACGAACATGGCGTAGTCCAGCGCGGTCGCCCTCCCGGTGAACACCAGATAGAGCGCGATGACGAACCCGATCGCGGGCACGCCGATCGTGACGAGGGCGACGATGCGTTTGGCGCGCGCGCTCTTGGGGCTCAGCTGCACGATCACCCGCGCAAGCGATTCTTCGCGCAGCTGCGGAATTTGTTGCCGGCGGCCGGTTTCGACGTTCATGATGCGGTCCTCTCCGGTCCGGGGGCGCGGTCCGGTGTCTCGGCGTAGTGCACGTTACGGACCAGGCCGAGGTGGTCGACCAGTCGGATGAACTCGCCGGCGAGGTCGAGTTGCCACCAGTGCCTTCGGGTCTGGGCCAGTGCCGGTCTGGCGTGGTGGTTGTTGTGCCACGATCCGCCCAGGGTGGGCGGTGCCAGTGCGCCGATGTTGCGGCTCTCGTCGCGCACCGGGAACTCCCGGTTGCCGATTGTGTGTCCCAGCGAGTTCACCGCCCACGTCGCGTGGTCGAGGGCGAAGATCCTGGCGAACCCGCCCCAGAGGATTCCGCCGATCAGACCGTGCACGGATTGTGTTGCCGCCAGGCCGATCACACCGGGAAGGAGGATGCCCGCCAGCACCAGCGTGAAGTAGTGGGCGTTGATCTTCATCACCCGCCGGTCGGCCAGCCAGTCGCGGGTGTGGCGGCTCCAGTCGATCTTCTTCACGTCGAAGAGCCAGCCGACGTGGCCGTGCCACAAACCCTTCAGCCGGCCCCGCACGCCCGGTCCCCGGGGTTGAGGTGAATGGGGGTCGCGGTCGGTGTCGGCGAAAGCATGGTGCAGCCGGTGATTGGCGACCCAGAACACCACCGGCCCCTGGGCCGCCATCGAGCCGGTGACGGCCAGGAAAACCTTCATGGGTTCGGATGCGTCGAACGATCGGTGGGTGAAGTACCGGTGCAGACCCGCCTCCACGCCCAGCGCGGTGACAAGGTACATCGCGGCGAACAGTGCGATGTCGCAGGCGGTGACGCCGTCGTAGAGCGCGTAGGCGACGGCGCCCGCGGTGCCGAGTGTCGGCAGGCCGACGGTCAGGTAGGCCAGACGAGAGGCCAGGACGTCGCGCGCAGGTGGGAGCGGAGCGCCGGGCCGCTGGGAGACAGGGGAATTCGTGCTCATGCCGGCCGCCCTCGTGCTGCGGGTGCGTCGGGAGTCACGGGCGGCAACCGATTCGCCAGATACATCGTCCTGGCCTCCTGCCTGCGGACTTTGCCGCTGGTCGTGGTGGGGATGGTTCGTCTCGGGCAGATCCGGATATGCGGTGCGACACCGAATTCCGCGGTGATCGCGGTGCGCACGGCCTGCTGTGCCGCCGAGTGGCGTTCGGCGGACATCGCCGCATGGGTGGACTCGGCCAGCACGCAGAGGGCTTCGGTGCCGGCGCCGGGAATGGCGAACGCGGCGGCGGTCCGCAGCGACGGATCCGCCCGCAGCGCGGCTGCCTCCACGTCCTGCGGGTAGATGTTCCTGCCGCTGACGATGATCAGATCCTTGATCCTGCCGGTGACGAACAGTTCGCCGTCGCGGATGAATCCGAGGTCCCCCGTGCGGAGGTACTGCCCCGATTGCCCGGCGAGGCGGGCGTGGAAGACTTCGTCGGTCAGCTCCGGATTGTCGTGGTAGCCGGCGGCGACACTGGGGCCCGACACCCAGATCTCGCCGACCTGCCCGTCCGCAGCGGGTGTTCGGGTGGCGGGATCGACGATGCGTACCGTGTGTGCGCTGTCGACGGTGCCGCAGCTGACGACGGCGGCGTTGGTGCCGTGCGACGCGGCGCGGTAGCCGGTGCCCGCGCGCCTGCCCGCGACGAAAAGCGTCGCTTCTGCCATCCCGTAGCAGGGGATCAGGGCGGCCATGTCGAACCCCAGCGGCGCGGTCGCCGCGCCGAAGCGTTCCAGCGTGTCGGCGCTGATCGGCTCCGCGCCGCAATACAGGTGCCGCACCGTGGAGAGGTCGAGTTCGCCCGCACCGTCCGAGGTGTCGTCGCGAAGCGCCGCGGCGCACAGATCCAGCGAAAAGTTGGGGCCGACCGTGACGGACACGCGGTAGTCGGTGATCGCCTCCAGCCAGCGGCGCGGCCGCTGCACGAAATGCAGCGGTGACATCAGGACGAGCGGCCATCCGTGATACAGCGACAGCACGATCGTGCCGAGTAGCCCCATGTCGTGGTAGGGCGGCAACCACGACAGGCCGATGCGCCCGGGCTGTTCACCCATACTCCGCCCGAGCGCCGCACAATTGCTCACCAGGTTGCTGTGGGTCAGACAGACCCCTTTGGGTGTCCCGGTCGAGCCCGACGTGTACTGGATCAGCGCCCGATCGGTCGGCGAGATCGACACCCGCGGCGGCGACGTCGGGGCCGTGGCCGGCGTCTCGTCGGTGCGGAGCACGCCACCACACGCCAGTCCCGCCACCCGGTCGGCGTACATCGGGTCGGTGACGATCATCGAGGGTGTGCAGTCGTCGGTGATGGCCGAGAATCGGTGGATGTCCTTGGTGCGCAGCGGCGGGTAACACGGCACGGGGACGGCGCCGAGTCGCATCGCGCCGAACAGTGCGGCGATGTAGCGCAGCCCGGGGTTGACGGCCAGGAGCACCCGGTCGCCGGCCCGCACCCCCCGATCGTGCAGCTGCGCCGCGAGCGCGTCGGTGTGGGCGGCGGTGTCGGCGAACGTCCACCGGGTCTCACTGGCCGCGGTGCCGTCAGCGAGGAACACGTACGCCAGGTCCGTGGAGGTGGATCTGGCGCACAGGACGTCAACGATGTTCTCGAGACCAGGCACGTCGGCCCCTTCCCGCTACCGCACGAATCGGAGCTGCGAACAGCTCGCCAGGTGGTCGCCTCCTTCCGCCCACACGTCGATCGTTTCCCGCACATACCCGTGGGCGTCGGCCGATGTCGTGGCCGCCCGCACCAGGGCCCACTCGAAGCGCGTGTCGGCGCCGCGTCCGGACAGCTGAACCGACATCTCGACCGTCGGTACCGCGTAGAGGTCGGTGAGCAGCGCCGTGTAGGACGGTGCCAGGGCGTCGGCGAGGATCGTGATCCGCTCGTCGGCATCGGGCACGTCGTCCTTGAGCCGAACCCAACCGCACAGGATCGCCTCGGCCGACCCGCTGTAGGGCAGTGCGGGTGTGGCCGCGCGGATCTCCATGCGGGCTGCGATGGGGATGAACTCGGCCGGGATCCGCACGATCTCGGCCTCGGAGATGCCCGCGATGCCGGTCGGCATCGCGGGCCCGAACACCGTGACGTCGCGCTTGGCTGTGACACCGAAGATGGCGGTGGCGGTGACACCGGTCCCGGACTGGGTGGATGCGGTCGCGGAGGCGACCGTCACGCGGCTGCCGTTCCTGACCACGTCGGCGGCAACCGTGATGGGGCCGGCCAGCGGGCGGATGAAGTGGGCGGTGACGCTGACGAGACGGCGCTCGGGCGGCACCAGCTGTCGCATCCGGCGGATGAGCGCAGCCACGGCCAAGCCGCCGTGCAGTCCGGTGAATCCGTGGAACGTCTTGAGTTCGTCGGCTTCGATTCGTTCGCTGGATTGCAGGAATTCAGCAATCGACGCCGTCACGAAGCACCCCTGTTCGCTCGGGACAAGCTGATCGATGCGTCATGTATTTGCGTGACGCAGAAACTCTTAACCCAGCGTTATTGCGGGCAATGATAGTCAGCGCGGCCGAGGCCGTCAATCATCGACTGGAAGGGCATACCGAAGCGGGGGTCTGAAGTGGCGAATATCCCTCTTGTGCAACCGGTTACGTGATGCAGGCGAGGGCTTTGCCCGGCGCTGTGCGGCAATGCCGGCCGGCTGTGCGGCGCGCGAATTAACGCTTCTTTTGTAGGGCGCCACAATTTCTCCGGTGACGCGGTGATATTCCCGGCGACGAGAATTATGCGCCGGTTAACCGGTCCGGGTGAGCAGAACGGCCTAGGCGAAGGAAAGCCGGTCGAATATCGGTCGCCAGCGATCCGGGACGAGCGGCGCGGCCTGCGCTCGCGGCACCACCCTGGGATCGGCCACCCCGAACGTCGGGCCGCGCCGTTGCATCTGCGCGCCGCCTGCGGCCACCACGTTCGCGACGCCGTCCTGCGTGGGGGACACGGTCAGGGGCGTGCGGTACGGTTTGCCCGATTTGCGGCCGACGTGTTCGGGAATGCCCCTTGTCGGGACCCGTCCGAGCCCACCGCCGCAGGATCGGGCTGGTGACGTGACGATTGAGGCGCGCCAGTCGCAGCGGTAGCTGCATGCCGTCCGTCGGCCCGTGCGCGTGCCCCCGCGAGGACCGCCACTACACCCTGTAGTTGACGCCTGCGGGCGTGCTGGGACACTGGTGGCCATGCGTGCCGATCACGTCGCAGCCGGTACGGACACATCGGCGCGGCTCTACCACGATGCCTGCGAGGTCATTCCCGGCGGAGTGAACTCGCCGGTGCGGGCATTCAGCGCGGTCGGGGGCACGCCGAGGTTCATCACCTCGGCTCGCGGCTGCTGGCTGACCGACGCCGACGGGAACCGCTACGTCGACCTGGTGTGCTCCTGGGGCCCGATGATCCTGGGTCACGCGCATCCGGCCGTCGTCGACGCGGTGCAACGGGTCGCCGCGGACGGGTTGTCGTTCGGTGCGCCCACCCCCGCGGAGACGGAACTGGCCCGGGAGATCATCGCCAGGGTCGCACCCGTCGAGCGATTGCGCCTGGTCAACTCGGGAACCGAGGCGACGATGAGCGCGATCCGGCTGGCCCGCGGATTCACCGGCCGCGCCAAGATCGTCAAATTCGCGGGCTGCTACCACGGTCACAGCGACGCATTGCTCGCCGACGCGGGCTCGGGTGTCGCCACCCTGGGGCTGCCGTCGTCACCGGGGGTGACCGGCGCCGCGACGGCCGACACCATCGTGCTGCCCTACAACAACGTCGCCGCGCTCGACGAGGTGTTCGGCCGCTTCGGGGACGAGATCGCCGCCGTCATCACCGAGGCCAGCCCCGGCAACATGGGCACGGTTCCGCCGCTGGCGGGTTTCAACGCCGCGCTGCGCCGGGTCACCGTCGAGCACGGTGCGCTGCTCATCCTCGACGAGGTGATGACGGGGTTCCGGGTCAGCCGGGCGGGCTGGTACGGCCTCGATCCCGTCGACGCCGATCTGTTCACGTTCGGCAAGGTGATGAGCGGGGGGCTGCCCGCCGCGGCATTCGGCGGCCGGGCCGACGTGATGGGGCGGCTGGCCCCGCTGGGGCCGGTGTATCAGGCGGGCACCCTGTCGGGCAATCCGGTTGCGATGGCTGCGGGCCTGGCCACGCTGCGCGCCGCCGACGACGCGGTCTACACGGCGCTGGACGCCAATGCCGGCCGTCTGCACGGGTTGCTCACCGAGGCGCTGACCGCGGCAGGTGTGGCCCACCGGGTGCAGCGGGCGGGCAACATGCTCAGTGTGTTCTTCCGTGAGGAGCCGGTGACGGACTTCGCCGCCGCGCGCGCCAGTGAGACCTGGCGTTTCCCGCCGTTCTTCCACGCGCTGCTGGAGGCCGGGGTCTACCCGCCGTGCAGCGCCTTCGAGGCGTGGTTCGTCTCGGCGGCGCTGGACGACGACGCCTTCGGCCGGATCGCCGCGGCCCTGCCCGCCGCCGCCCGCGCTGCGGCCGAAGCGAGCGCACCCGCATGAGCGAACCGTCCGGCCGGCTGACGACGGTGCACGTGATGCGCCACGGGCAGGTGTACAACCCGTCGGGCATCCTCTACGGCCGGCTGCCCGGGTACCGGCTGTCGGACAAGGGGCAGGCACAGGCGCAGGCGGTCGCCGACGCGCTGGCCGACAGGGACATCGTGCTGGTGGTGGCCTCGCCGCTGCAGCGTGCTCAGGAGACGGCGACACCGATCTCCGCGCGCCACGGCCTGGACATCGAGACCGATCCCGACCTGATCGAGTCGGCCAACTTCTTCGAGGGCAGGCGTATCTCACCGGGGGACGGCGCATGGCGCGACCCGCGGGTGTGGTGGCAGCTGCGTAACCCGTTCACCCCGTCGTGGGGCGAACCGTACAAGGACGTCGCGGCGCGGATGATCACCGCGCTCGACAAGGCGCGGGCCCGCGCGGCCGGCCACGAGGCCGTGTGCGTCAGCCACCAGTTGCCGGTGTGGACGCTGCGGCTGGCGCTGACCGGACGGCGGTTGTGGCACGACCCGCGATCCCGCGAATGCTCGGTGGCGTCGTTGACGTCGTTCACCTATGACGGCGACACCCTCGTCGACGTCAGCTACAGCGAGCCGGCGGGCCGGTGAAGCGGTTCGCCGGTGTCTGTGCCGTCGCGGCGGTGTTCGCCGCGCTGGTTTCGGGCTGCGCCACCGGCGACGACGCCGTCGCCCAGGGCGGCACCTTCGAATTCGTCGCGCCGGGCGGCAAGACCGACATCTTCTACGACCCGCCGGACAGTCGTGGCCGCCCGGGTCCGATCTCGGGTCCGGCCCTGCTGGACCCGTCCACGACCTTGTCGCTGGACGACTTCGCGGGCAAGGTCGTGGTGATCAACGTGTGGGGGCAGTGGTGCGCACCGTGCCGCACGGAGATGCCGCATCTGCAGCAGGTCTACGACGCCACCCGGGACCAGGGTGTGGCGTTCCTCGGTATCGATGTCCGCGACAACAACCGCGACGCCGCCGTCGACTTCGTCACCGACCGCGATATCACCTTCCCGTCGATCTACGACCCGCCGATGCGCACCCTGATCGCGTTCGGCGGCAAGTATCCGACGACGGTCATCCCGTCGACCGTGGTGCTGGACCGCCAGCACCGGGTCGCGGCGGTCTTCCTGCGCGAACTGCTGGTCGAGGATCTCCAGCCGGTCGTGGAGCGCCTCGCGGCCGAGGAGGACGCGGGGGCGGGCACCGGGAAGGCGGCCGGCTGAGATGACCGGTTTCGCCGAGATCGCCGCCGCCGGGCCGCTGCTGATGGCGCTGGGTGTCTCCGTCCTGGCCGGGCTGGTGTCCTTCGCATCGCCGTGTGTGGTGCCGCTGGTGCCCGGCTATCTGTCGTATCTTGCGGCCGTGGTCGGCGTCGACCCGAACGACTCCGCCGACTCCGCCGCGGGTCAGGTCGCGGTGCGCCGCGGCGCACGGCTGCGGGTGGCGGGTGCGGCGGCACTGTTCGTCGCCGGATTCACCGCGGTGTTCGTGCTCGGCACCGTGGCGGTGCTGGGGATGACGACCCAGCTGATCACCAATCAGCTCCTGTTGCAGCGCATCGGCGGGGTCGTGACGATCGTGATGGGGCTGGTGTTCGTGGGTTTCGTCCCGGCCTTGCAGCGCCAGGTGCGGTTCACACCGCGTCAGGTGTCGACGCTGGCGGGTGCGCCGCTGCTCGGTGCGGTGTTCGGGCTGGGCTGGACGCCGTGTCTGGGGCCGACGCTGACGGGGGTGATCGCGGTGGCCTCGGCCACCGAGGGCAGCAACGTCGCCCGCGGCGTAGTTCTGGTGATCGCGTACTGCCTGGGGCTCGGCATCCCGTTCGTGGCGCTGGCCTTCGGTTCGGCCCGCGCGGTGGAGGGCATGGGATGGCTGCGCCGGCACGCCAGGACGATCCAGATCTTCGGCGGGGTGCTGCTGATACTGGTGGGCGTCGCGCTGGTCACCGGGCTCTGGAACGACTTCGTGTCCTGGGTGCGTGACGCCTTCGTCTCTGATGTCCGGCTGCCGATCTGATGGTCACCTCCTCCCCGCGAGCAGACGCGGAAGTCCCCGAAAGCCCGCCTCCAGGGGGACCTTTGCGTCTGCTCGGCCGGAAGGGCGGGGCGTACGTCCGCAACACGTGGCGCACGCTGACGTCGATGGGCACGGCGCTGGTGCTGCTGTTCCTGCTCGCGCTGGCCGCCATCCCCGGCGCGCTGCTGCCGCAGCGCAGCCTCAACGAGGGCAAGGTCGCCGAGTACATCGCCCAGCGCCCGACACTCGGCCCGCTGCTGGACCGGCTGCAGGCGTTCGACGTGTTCTCCAGTTTCTGGTTCACCGCGATCTACGCGCTGCTGTTCATCTCGCTGGTGGGCTGCCTGACCCCACGGATGATCGAGCACGTCCGCAGCATGCGGGCCGAACCGGTGTCCGCGCCGCGCAACCTCGGCCGGCTTCCCAAACACCACACGGTGCTGGTCAGGGGCGAACAGGAGGCGGTCGCCGGGACCGTGGCGGGGCGGCTGCGCGGGTGGCGCAGGGTCACCCGCGCGACCGGGCCGGAGTCGCCCGAGGGCGCCGCCGTGGAGATCTCCGCCGAGAAGGGGTTCCTGCGCGAATTCGGCAACATCGTCTTCCACTTCTCGCTGCTGGGTCTGCTCGTCGCGGTCGCCGCGGGCAAACTGTTCGGCTACGAGGGCAACGTCATCGTCATCGCCAACGGCGGGCCCGGGTTCTGCTCGGCGTCGCCGGCGGTGTTCGACTCCTTCCGCGCGGGCAATACCGTCGACGGCACCTCCCTGACCCCGATCTGTCTGCGGGTCAACAATTTCGACGCCCGGTACCTGGACTCGGGTCAGGCGACGTCGTTCTCCTCCGATATCGAGTACCAGGCCGGCGACGACCTGGCCACCAACACGTGGCGGCCCTACCGGCTGGAGGTGAACCACCCGCTGCGGGTCGGCGGGGACCGCATCTACCTGCAGGGGCACGGGTATGCGCCGACGTTCACGGTGACCTTCCCCGACGGGCAGTCGCGCACGTCGACGATGCAGTTCCGGCCCGACGATCCGATGACGCTGTTGTCGTCGGGGGTGATCCGGGTCGATCCGCCGGCGGGCACCTATCCCGATCCCGACGAACGCCGGCAGCACCAGATCGCGGTGCAGGGTTTGTTCGCACCGACGGCCCAGCTGCACGGCACGCTGCTGTCGTCGAGTTTCCCGGCGATGAACGACCCCGCCGTGGCGGTCGACATCTATCGCGGCGACACCGGCCTGGACACCGGCAGGCCGCAGTCGATCTTCGACCTGGATCCGCGGCTGATCGGCCAGGAGCGGCTGACCAAGATGGCGCGGGTCAATCTGCGCGCGGGTGAGGAGACCCGGCTCGAGGACGGCACCGTGGTCAGGTTCGACGGCGCCGTGCCGTTCGTCAACGTGCAGGTGTCGCACGATCCGGCGCAGGTGTGGGTGCTGGTGTTCGCGCTGACGATGATGGGCGGACTGCTGGTGTCGCTGGTGGTGCGCCGCCTCCGGGTTTGGATTCGGATCGTCCCGGCTGGTCCGGGTACCGTGAGCGTCGAGTTCGGTGGGTTGGCCCGTACCGACAATTCCGGATGGGGCGACGAGTTCGAACGGCTGACCCGGCGGCTGCTGGAGGGTTTGGACACCGCACCGGAGCCGTCGCGGGAGAGGGTCGTATGAGGAGCCAGCGAGTAGCGGAGGCGGATCGCGCATGAACACCGAGATCGACCTGGGGTTGTCCCGCTATTCCGACTGGGCGTTCACTTCGTCGGTCGTCGTGCTGGTGGTGGCGCTGTTGTTGCTGGCGGTCGAGTTGGCGTTCAGCCGCGGCCGCAAGGTCGACAGTCGCGAGTTGGTCGGGGCGGGATCCTATGCCCAGGGTGGCGCGGTCACGGCCGACAGCGCGACGCCCGGATTGGTGAGCGCGGCCCCCGCGCGCCCGTTCGACGAGCGGGTGGGGCGTGCCGGACTGTCGCTGGTCTACCTCGGGACGGCGTTGTTGCTGGCCTGCATCGTGCTGCGCGGCCTGGCGACGTCCCGGGTGCCGTGGGGCAACATGTACGAGTTCATCAACCTGACGTGCTTCTCGGGTCTGATCGCGGCGATCGTGGTGTTGCGCAAACCGCAGTACCGCGCGTTGTGGGTGTTCGTGCTGATCCCGGTGCTCATCCTGTTGACGGTGTCGGGCCGGTGGCTGTATGCGCACGCCGCGCCGGTGATGCCCGCACTGCAGTCCTACTGGCTGCCCATCCACGTGTCGGTGGTCAGCCTGGGATCGGGGGTGTTCCTCGTTGCCGGTGTGGCGAGCATTCTGTTCCTGCTCAAGATGTCGCCGTTGGCCGATCCGGGTCGCAGCGGCACGTTCGCGGGCATCGTGGCGCGGCTGCCCGACGCGCAGACGCTGGACCGCATCGCCTACCGCACCACGATCTTCGCGTTCCCGGTGTTCGGTTTCGGTGTGATCTTCGGCGCGATCTGGGCTGAGGAGGCCTGGGGCCGGTACTGGGGCTGGGATCCCAAGGAGACGGTGTCGTTCATCGCGTGGGTCATCTACGCGGCCTATCTGCACGCCCGCTCGACGGCGGGCTGGCGGGATCGCAAGGCTGCCTGGATCAACATCGCCGGTTTCGTCGCGATGGTGTTCAACCTGTTCTTCATCAACCTGGTGACCGCCGGACTGCATTCGTACGCCGGCGTCAGCTAGCGTCCGCGCCGTTCCCGCGGCCGGTTCCGGCCGCGCGCTAAGGTCGGGCAGAGTCACTGTCTACGGAGAGAAGGTCGTGTCCGAGTCTCGCGAACACCACCCTCGACACCAGCGGGAAGAACCGGGGCACTCCCCCGCTCCCGGTTTCCGCGCGCAGCACCGGTTCAGCGATCCCGCGGTGACCGAAAGCTCCCGGCCCGACGCGGCCCCGCCCCCGGAGTGGACGGCCGAGACGCCGCCGAACGGTTTCCCGGTGGTCGGCGACCACCAACCGCAGCACGCCGCCCCGCCGACCGAACCCGTCCAGCTGCCCCCACCGTATCTGGACCTGTCGACGGCGGCGCTGCTGGGAGAGCCGCAGCAGGCGCCGTCGTCGGGTTGGCGTCGCTGGCTGTACATCGCGTCGTTCAAGCTGATCAATGTCGGTGAGGGTCAGAAGGCCACCCGCCGCAACGACCTGCTGACGCAGGTGCGCCAGCCGCTGTCGGGGTGTTACCGGATCGCGCTGCTGTCGCTGAAGGGCGGTGTGGGTAAGACGACCATCACCGCGACGCTGGGCGCCACCTTCGCCTCGACGCGCGGTGACCGGGTGGTCGCCGTCGACGCCAACCCCGACCGGGGCACGCTGAGCCAGAAGGTGCCGCTGGAGACCCCGGCCACGGTGCGTCATCTGCTGCGCGACGCGGAAGGCATCGAGCGCTACAGCGACGTGCGCGCCTACACCTCGCAGGGTCCGAGCCGGCTGGAGGTACTCGCTTCGGAAAGCGATCCCGCGGTGTCGGAGGCGTTCAGCTCCGACGACTATGCGCGCACGTTGGAGGTGCTGGAGCGCTTCTACAGCCTGGTGCTCACCGACTGCGGCACCGGGCTGATGCATTCGGCGATGTCGGCGGTGCTGGCCAAGGCCGACGTGCTGATCGTGATCAGCTCGGGATCGGTCGACGGTGCCCGCAGCGCGTCGGCGACGCTGGACTGGCTCGACGCGCACGGTCACCAGGAGATGGTGCGCAACTCGATCGCGGTGATCAACGCGGTGCGGCCGCGGTCGGGGAAGGTCGATCTGCAGAAGGTGGTGGACCATTTCTCCCGCCGGTGCCGGGCGGTACGGCTGGTGCCGTTCGATCCGCACCTGGAGGAGGGTGCCGAGATCAGCCTGGAGCGGCTCAAGCCGGAGACCCGGGAAGCCCTGATCGATCTGGCCGCGGTGGTGGCCGACGGGTTCACGGGCGCGCGCCAACCTCTCAACCCGAACCAGGGCTGACGCCGTTCGTCAGGTTCGCGGGTTGTTGTCGCCGTGGCCGAGTCGACGCAGGAAGTCCGGATCGTCGTCCGGACCGATGACGCGCGTCTTCGGGCGGCCGGCGTCCGAACGCATCAACCGCCAGCCGACGTAGACCAAGCCGACCATGACGAGTGTCAGGAGCAAATACGCCACGAAAACCTCCTTGATCCGAATATACGCGTCGTCGGTAGGCTCGGGTCGTGACAAACGGTAGGGCCCTGTCCCGTCTCGTCATCGCCGTCTTGGCGTACGTCGGTGCGCGGTTGCTGTTGTTCGCCGCGGTGGCCGCGGTGATCTTCGGTGTGGCACATCTGGTGGGCGTGCGCGAGTTCCCCATCGTGGTGGCGATGCTCTTCGCTCTGGTGATCGCTCTGCCGCTGGGCATCTGGCTGTTCGCACCGCTGCGCAGGCGTGCGACGGCAAGCATCGCCGAGTTCGACGAGCGCCGCCGCGCCGACCGTGAGCAGTTGAGGGCGCGGCTGCGGGGTGACGAGCCCCGCGGCGACCGGGTCGCGGGCGGCGGCCAGCGCCGCGGTGACCCCGACGAACAGGCCTCCGGCGCAGCCCGCTGATGACCTCCGGCGGGCTGCGGGAGGCGTTCGGGGCCGAATTCGCTGCGGCCGACGGTTATCTCAACACACCGACCTATGGCCTGCCGCCGGAGTTCCTGGTGCGGGCGATGCAGGACTGCCTGGCCGGCTGGCGGGCCGGGACGATGGACCCCGTGGCGTTCGACGAACCCGTCCGCGCGGCGAGGGCCGGATACGCCGCCTTGGCCGGTGTGCCGGTGGATTCGGTGGCGATGGGCGGCAGCGTGTCGGCGGTGCTTGCGCTGGTGGCGGCGGCGGTTCCCGACGGCAGCCGCGTCGCCACCTTGGCGGGTGAATTCACCAGCGACACCTTCCCGTTCGCGGTGCAAGCCGGCCGCGGTGTCACGGTGACCGAACTGGCTGCCGGCGAGCTGGTGTCGCGCGCGGCCGATTTCGACGTCGTCACCGTGAGTCTCGTGCAGTCGGCGGACGGTGCGGTGCTCGACGTGGACGGGCTGCGCGCCGCGGTGGCCGGCACCGGCACGCTCACCGTCGTCGACGTCACACAGGCGGCGGGTGCCCGCAGCCTGGATCTGGCGTGGGCCGACGTGACCACCGCCGCGGCGTACAAATGGCTGTTGGCGCCGCGGGGTATCGCGTGGATGTCGTTGAGCGACAGGGTGGCCGCCACGATGACACCGCATGCGGCGAACTGGTACGCGGGCGAAGCGCCCTGGCAGTCGATCTACGGGTTGCCGCTGCGGCTGGCGGGCACCGCCCGGCGGTTCGACGCGTCACCGTCGTGGTTCAGTGCGCTGGGAGCCAGCCTGACGCTGCCGTGGCTGGCGTCGCTGGACATGGCCGCGGTGCAGGCGCATACGGTGGGGCTGGCCGGTCGGCTGTGTGCCGAACTGGGGCTGCCGCCGCAGGATTCGCCGATCGTCGCGGTGCCCATCGCAGGCGCCGAGGACCGGCTGCGCAGCGCGGGGATCCGTGCGGCGGTGCGGGCGGGCGCCGTGCGGGTCGGATTCCATCTGTACAACGACGACAACGACCTGGACCGGCTGCTCGACGCCCTGGCCTCCTGAGCTCGCAGCGGCCCGGCAGCGGGTGGGGGCTGGCGGGTAATCACCGATGGCTGGTAGCCCCGCCTGCAAGATGGGTGACAGCGCTGACGACGGGGCCGCGCCGCGGGACGATGCTGGAGTTGTCGGAATACCAACGGCAACAAGGAAGTAGCGCGAACCATGTCGATCAAGTCGTTCATCCCCGCACTGGCCGTCGCCGCGGGCGCACTCGCGATCGCGGTCGCTCCGGCGGCCGCGGCCGCACCCACCGGACCGGTCTGCGCCACCACCGGCAGCACGTCGACGGTGTGTCAGACCGACGGCAACGCACAGCTCAGCGCGACACCGCCGGACGTGGACTATCAGGCGCAGTACCCGTTCTACGGACCGGAGACGCTGTTGTTCCACAACGCCATCCACCACCGGTGAGCCGCGGGTCCCGGTCGCCTCGGCCGTGCGTCGAGGCCACCGGGATCGGTTGTCCCGCGGACCGGGTCAGGTCAGCGGGATCGTGACCAGCAATGTGGTGCCGGCGCCGGCGGGGCTGGAGATGTCGAGGCGCCCGGACAGGGCGGCCACCCGGTCCTTCAACCCGATCAGCCCGGAGCCGGAGCCGGCCGCGGCGCCTCCGACGCCGTCGTCGCCGATGCGGATGTGCAGGGCGCCGTCCTCGATGTGGGCGGCGATCTCGATCTCGGAGGCCTGGGCGTGTTTGGCGGTGTTCGTCAACGCCTCGGCGATCACGTAGTACGCGGCCACCTCCACCGACTCCGGCAGTCGGACGTCGACGTGGATGTCGAGCGTGGTCGGCACGGGAGAGCGCCGCGCGAGGGTTTTGATCGCCGGGCCCAGACCGCCCCGCGACAGGATCGCGGGGTGGATCCCGCGGGAGATCTCCTGCAGATCGGTCGACACCGCGACCAGGCCGGTGACGACCTCCGACAGCCGGGCCCGCAGGTCGGCGTCGGATTCGTCGACCGACGCCTCGATCGCCCGCAGCTGCAGTCCCAGCGAGACGAGTCGCTGTTGGGCGCCGTCGTGCAGGTCGCGTTCGAACCTCCGTCGGGCCTGGTCGGCCGCCGCCACGATGCGTGCCCGCGACGCGGTGAGCTCGGACCGGGTTTCGGCGTTGGCGATGGCGGTGGCGACGAGGTCGGCGAAGTCGGCGATGCGATCCTCGGTGTCCGGTGGCAGCGGTTCGGGGGCCGCCGAGCCGATGATCAGTGCCCCCCTTACCCGGCCGTCGACCACGATGGGCGCCCCCATCCCGGACCGCAGTCCGAGGCGGCGGACGCGTTCGACCGTCGCCCCGTCCGATTCGTCGAAACTGTCGGCGCGCGCGGGTTTTCCGGTGGCGCGCATCCGTGCCAGGATGTTCGTCTCGTCCAGCGGCAACCGTTCTCCGGCCGCCAGTTTCGCCGGCCCGGCCGGATGGCGCGCGGCCAGCACGACGATCGCATCGTCGTTGTCGTAGCGGACCATCACGACGTGGTCGATGCCCAGTCCGCGCGACAACTCGGCGATCGCGGCCGGATACACCTCGGAGGGTTCGGCGCCCCCCGCCACCAGTGTGGCCACCCGGCGCAGTGCCGTTTGCTGGGCGGCAAGGGCGCTGACCTCGGCGTGGCTGGCTTCGATCATCCGCTGGGCGCGGCGGAGCCGGTCCTGCTCCCAGCGACGGTCGGTGACGTCGCGTGCGGCCCCGTAGAGCACCCCGCCTTCGGCCACCACACTCCACTCCAGCCAGCGTTCGGCGCCGTCGCTGCGCAGGCAGCGGTTCTCGAACTGCGCCGAACCGCCGTCGCGCAGCAGTGCGCCGACCACGCATGCGGTGCGCTGGCGGTCGTCCGGATGCACCAGGTCGATCAACGGCTTGCTGAGCAGCTGGCCGGCCGAGTAGCCCAACGTCCGCTCGAACGCCGGGTTGAGCCGTCGCAGATATCCGCCGTCGCCGATGAAGACCAGGTCGGAGGTCAGGTCGAAGAACTTCTCCAGTTCCCGGCGGCTGGCTTCCAGCGCGGCGTGCATCGCTTCGCGCTCCCGGGCCGCCGCCAGCAGCGCGTCGAGCGCGGGAACGAGTCGTTGCACCCGTCGCAGCATGGGCCCGGTCAGGTCGGCGGGCACGAGCAGTGTGCCCGGCGCGGTTGTTCCCCGGCCGAGCGCGATCGCCGACTGCCCGTCGGCGGGGGTCATTGCTTCGGGTTCGAGCACCGCGAACCGCAGGTCGAGCACCTCGGCCATGCGCTGACCCGCGGCGTCGAGCGCGGGGCGCAGGTCGCCGGCTTGCAGCATCAACCTGGCCAGGTCGGCCGCCAGGTCGGCCTCGCGCCTGCGGTGTTCGGATTCGACGGCGCGCACCCGCGCCTGGCTGCCCAGGACGTTGGCCAGCAGCGCGACGGACAGGAAGATGACGATGGCCGTCGCGTCCTCGATGCGCATCGACAGCATCGAGCCGCCGGCGTCGAGGTGGAAGTACACGTAGGCCACCATGCTGGCGAAGGAGGTGGCGACGGCCAGCCGAAGTCCCCAGCCGGCCGACACCACCAGCACACCCAGGAGAAACAGCGCCCCGAATGCGTGATCGGGAGCCAGTGTCCTCAGCTCGGACACCAGCATCGTCTCACCGGCGATGACGGCGATGGCCACCACGATCCCCAACGCCAGGGGCGGTTCGGTGTCGCGCAGCAGAAACCCGCGGAGCCGGCCACGACCCGCCGGCCGCTCGTCTGCGACCCCGCGCGTCTGCGCTGGGTCGTTGCGCTCGGACATCACCTTCGTACAACGTCGGCGAGCAGGGTGAATATTGCCGCGCGGGGACATTCCGGCCGGTGCCCGACGATTCCGGTTAGCGGTAATGCGCGGCCGAACCGGGTTCTGTCACGCTGGCTGGTGTGTCTCCCGAGGTTGCTCCGTGCGGTGTCTGATCGTCGACGACAGCGCCGAATTCCGCGCCGTGGCGACCGCTTTACTCGAGCGCGCGGGTATCGCGGTGGTCGCCACCGCGTCGAATCTGGCCGACGCGGTGCGGCTGTGCGGTGAGCTCCGTCCCGATGTGGTGCTGGTCGACGTGGATCTCGGTCAGGACAACGGCTTCGACGTCGCGAAGGAACTCCGCGACCCCGTGGTGCCCGAGCCGCCCGTGGTGATCCTGGTGTCGACATATTCCGAGCAGGATTTCGAGGATCTCATCGCGGTGAGCCCCGCGGCGGGTTTCGTGCCGAAGTTTGCGCTGTCCGTACCGGCGATCCGGGGCCTGGTCACCAAGGCGACCGCCGGGGCGGCCCGCCCCGTCAACGAGCCTCCAGGTAGGTGATCACCGCCCGGACCCGACGGTGATCGTCGGCGGTCTCCTGCAGGTCGAGTTTGGTCAGGATGCTGCGCACGTGCTTTTCCACGGTGCCCTCGGTGACCCATATCCGTCTGGCGATACCGGCGTTGGACCGCCCCTCGGCCATGAGCATCAGCACCTCCTGTTCGCGGGCGCTCAGCGCCGCCAGCGGGTCGTCGCGTCTGCGTGCGGACACCAGTTCCTGGACAAGCGCGGGATCCACCACCGACGCGCCTTTGCCGATGCGTTCCAGCGTGTCGACGAAGTCGGCGACGTCGGTGACCCGCGTCTTGAGCAGGTAGCCGATCGCGTGCCCGCTGGCGAGCAGCTCCGTCGCGTGTTCGACCTCCACGTGCGCCGACAGCACCAGGATCCCCGTCTCGGGGGATTCCGCGCGGATCACTCGCGCCGCGTCGAGTCCTTCGGTGGTGTGCGTCGGTGGCATGCGGATGTCGACGACGGCCAGATCGGGTTTGTGGTCGCGGACGAGGGTGAGCAGTTCGGTGGCGTCGGGCGCCTGCCCGACGACGTCGAACCCGGACCGGTCGAGCAGGCTTGCAAGCCCCTCGCGCAGGAGCACATCGTCGTCTGCCACGACCACGCGTAGCGAATCCATCGCGATCCCTTCCCGCACATGAATAACCGGTGCGCCCGACCCGCGTCAACGGAAACCAGCCGGGCCCGCATGGGACCCGCAATGCCCGCGGCGCTTGCGCGGCGTTCCCGGTGGGTAGATCCCGGGAATGACGAACCACCAAGCACTCTATGAGCGTTGGTTGCACCGGTTGTGGGCGGGTGAGCCGATCGCCGCCGAAACGGTGTCCGCCGATTTCGCCGGACGGTGGCCAGGCCGCGAGGTGCACGGCCGGGCCGAACTGCAAGACCTGATCGACGATACCCGAAAGATGTTCTCCGACTTGATCTTCGACATCGAGGTGAGGCCGTTCGGGCTAACCCAGTGTCAATGCCAGTCCCACGGCAACCGACCACACCAGCATCGTCAACCCGGTGTCGCGCAGGACGGGGATCAGGTCGCGGCCGCCGCGACCGGCCCGCACCGGGGCGGCGGCACGCGCGGCAAGTGGTGCGGCGAGCAGGCCGGCCAGGCACCACGGCGTCGCGACGGCCAGGGCCAGCGTGACGACGAGGGGAAGCGCCAGCAACGCCTGGTAGAGGGTGCGGGTGCGCGGGTCGCCCAGCCGTACCGCCAGCGTGATCTTGCCGGACTGCGCGTCGGTCGGGATGTCGCGCAGATTGTTGGCCACCAGCACCGCCGAGGACATCGAACCGATCGCCACCGCCAGCGCCGCACCCACCCAGTCGACCCGAAGGGCCTGGGTGTACTGGGTGCCGAGCACGGCGACCAGCCCGAAGAACACGAACACCGCGACTTCGCCGAAGCCCAGGTAGCCGTAGGGCTTCGACCCGCCGGTGTAGAACCAGGCGCCGGCGACGCACAGCGCCCCCACCGCGATCAGCCACGGCGCGCTCGTCAGCGCCAGCAACAGCCCCGCCGCGGCGCCGACCGCCAGGCTCGCCACGGCGGCGACCAGCACCGACCGCGGTGAGGCCAGCCGCGAACCGACCAGGCGCAGCGGCCCGGCCCGGACGTCGTCGGTGCCTCGGATGCCGTCGGAGTAGTCGTTGGCGAAGTTGACGCCGACGATCATGGCGACGGCCACGAGCATCGCCAGGGCCGCCTTCCACCAGACGGCGCCGTCCAGCCAGGCGGCGGCGCCGGTGCCCGCGATGACGGGTGAGACGGCGTTGGGCAGGGTGCGCGGTCGGGCGCCCTCGACCCACTGGGCGAATGTGGCCACGAGGGCCATCGTCGCATGGCGGACAATGAGCGGATGCCAGCGGACACGAGCAGCACCCACCCGCCAGCCCACCCGCGCCGACATCAGGTTCGGGCACGCTCAAGGGCTCTCAGGCGTGTCACATGTCTGATCTCGCGCCGACACCTGGGGTGGGCGCCGTGCTCGGGGTGATCGGCGGCAGCGGCTTCTACTCGTTCTTCGGGTCCGATGCGCGCAGCGTCAGCCTGGATACGCCGTACGGCCCGCCCAGCGCGGCGATCACCGTGGGCACTGTCGGCCCGCATGAGGTCGCATTCCTGCCGCGCCACGGGACCGGTCACGAGTACTCCCCGCACACGGTGCCCTACCGGGCGAACATGTGGGCGCTGCGCGCGCTGGGGGTGCGCCGCATCTACGGTCCGTGCGCCGTGGGCAGCCTGACCGCCGGCCTCGGCCCCGGCGCGTTGGTGGTGCCCGACCAGCTCGTCGACCGCACATCCGGGCGCAAGGACACCTATTTCGACTCCGGCGGCATCCACGTCGGATTCGCCGACCCGTACTGCCCGGCGCTGCGCGCGGCGGCGTCCGGGCTGCCCGGGGTCGTCGACGGCGGCACCATGGTGGTGATCCAGGGGCCGCGGTTCTCCACCCGCGCGGAGAGCCACTGGTACGCCGGGCAGGGGTTCACCCTGATCAACATGACCGGCTACCCCGAGGCGGTGCTGGCCCGCGAGCTGGAGATCTGTTATGCGGCAATCGCTTTGGTGACCGACCTGGACGCCGGTATCGAAGCGGGTGCCGGTGTGCGGGCGGTGGACGTCTTCGCCGAGTTCGAACGTAACCTCGTCCCGTTCAAGAAGCTGGTGCGCGAGGCCATCGAGGCGGTGCCCGTCGAACGGACCTGCACCCACTGCCTGCCCCACGACGGTGTGACGCTGCCGTTCGCACTGCCGTGAGAGTCCTGCTGACCGGGGCGGCGGGCTTCATCGGCTCCCGCGTGCATGCTGCGCTGCGGGACGCCGGGCACGAGGTGGTCGCGGTGGACGCGATGCTGCCCGCCGCGCACGGTGGCCAGGCCGAGCCGCCGCCGGACTGCCGGGTCGCCGACGTGCGCGACGCCGCCGCGCTGGCCCCGCTGCTGCGCGGCGTCGACGTGGTGTGCCACCAGGCGGCGGTCGTCGGGGCGGGGGTCAACGCCGCCGACGCCCCCGCGTACGGCAGCCACAACGATTACGGCACCACGGTCCTGCTGGCCGAGATGTTCGTCGCCGGCTGCCGGCGGCTGGTGCTGGCGTCGTCCATGGTGGTGTACGGGCAGGGTCGCTACGGGTGCGGCAGCCACGGGCCGGTGGATCCGCTGCCGCGCACGCGGGCCGATCTCGACGCAGGGGTATTCGAGCACCGCTGCCCGATCGGCGGCGAACCACTGTCCTGGGAACTGGTCGGGGAGGACACGCCGCTGCGGCCGCGCAGTCTGTACGCGGCGAGTAAGACCGCGCAGGAGCACTATGCGCAGGCCTGGGTCGAGTCGGCCGGCGGGTCGGTGGTGGCGCTGCGCTACCACAATGTCTACGGGCCGCATATGCCCCGCGACACCCCGTATTCGGGGGTGGCCGCGATCTTCCGCTCTCAGTTGGAATCCGGCGACGTGCCAAGGGTTTTCGAGGACGGCGGGCAGATGCGCGATTTCGTCCACGTCGACGACGTCGCGGCCGCCAACGTGGCCGCGGTGGCCGTGGGCAGCGACGGGTTCGACGCGTTCAACGTCTGTTCCGGCAGGCCGATCTCCATCTTCGAGGTGGCGGCCGGACTGTGCGACGCGCGCGGCGCCGCATCGCCGGTGGTGACCGGTCAGTACCGGCACGGCGACGTCCGCCACATCGTCGCCGACCCGGCCAGGGCCGCCGCCGTGCTCGGCTTCCGGGCGGCCGTCGATCCCCGGGACGGATTACGCGAGTTCGCCTACGCGCCGCTGCGCGGCTGACCGGTACTTCTCACCGAACGTGAACTCACTGCGAGGATTTCGCGGGTCTCCCCGCACTGGTTTCACCCTCGGCGATCCGGGGCGGTGTCACTCTGCGAGGGGCAGCCGCACTTCGAATCGCGCGCCGGTGTCCAGGTTGTGTGCCGACAGCGTGCCGCGGTGAGCCTGCACCAGCCCGGCGGCGATGGCCAGGCCCAGCCCCGAGCCGCTGGGTAACGACGAATCGGCTCGCGGCACACGGCCGTTGGAGCCGCGGTAGGCGACGTCGAAGACCCGCGGCAGGTCGGCCTCGTCGATGCCGACACCGGTGTCGTCGACCCGGGCCCACGCGCCGTGTTCGTCGCAGCCCAGCGCCAGTTCGACCCTGCCTCCCTCGGGGGTGTGTGCGATGGCGTTGGCCACCAGGTTGGACAACACCCGCACCAGCGCGCGGTCGCTGCCGACGACGCGCACCGGCCCGTCCGGCAGCGCGGCGGTCAGCGCCACCCGCGCGCGTTCGGCGGCGATGCGGTGTGCGGCGAGCACATCGTCGACGACCTCGTCGAGTGCCACCTTGTCGAAGGCGGGCAGCACCGCCCCGGCGTTGATCTTCGACATCTCGAACAGGTCGTCCACCATCTCGGCGAGCCGGATCGATTCGTGTTCGATGTGTTTGGCGTGCACCCGCACCTCGTCCTCGGCGAGCACCCCGTCGGCGATGGCCTCCGATACCGCGCGAATCCCGGCGAGCGGGGTGCGCAGGTCGTGGCTGACGAACGCGATCAGCCGGCGCCGCGAATGTTCGGCGGCCTGTTCGGATTCCCGGATCTCCTGTTCCCACACCGTGCGACGGGCCTGGTAGCGCGCCAGCATCACCGCGGCGGGAATGGTCACGACGGAGACGACGACGAGCACCACGGCCGTGCGTTCGAAAGTCTGGGTGACCATGAATCCGCTGGCGCCGAGCACGCCGGTGAAGGTGGCCAGCGTCGGGATGAGCACCAGCGCCACCATGCTGACGGCCAGGGACCACGACCGCGCCCACCGGATGATCGCCGCACCGGCCAGCACGATGGGGATCGAGCAGGCCAGCGCCCACCCGACGATCTCCCAGAAGTCCTCAGCGGGCAGGCTCATCGCCGCCTCCGGGGTGCTCGCTCCACATGTAGCCGCGCCCCCACACGGTCTGCACCCGGTGCTGATCGCCCAGTTTGGACCGCAGCCGTTTGACGTGCACCGTCACCGTCGACAGGTCGCCGAAATCCCACCGCCACACCTTTTTGAGCAGTTCGTCGCGCGTGAACACGGTGCCGGGATGCGACACCAGGAACAGCAGCAGGTCGAATTCGCGGTTGGTCAGTCCGACCGTCCGGCCGTCGACGGCCACCGACCGCGCGACGGTCGACACGGTGAGGCCGCCGACGCTGATGTCGAGGGGTAGCACACCTTGGGGGGCGGACACCCGGCGCAGTACCGAGCGCACCCGCAGGGCGAGTTCGCGCGGACTGAACGGTTTGGTCACGTAGTCGTCGGCGCCGGCCTCCAGTCCCGCGATGCGGTCGTCCTCTTCGCCGAGCGCGGTCAGCAGGATGACCGGGATGGCCGGGTCGGCGCGCTGCCGCAAGGTGCGGCACAGCGCCAGCCCGTCCGGCCCCGGCATCATCACGTCGAGTACGGCGACGTCGATGTGGGTGGTGCCGAGCAGTCGCAGGGCCTGTACGCCGTCGTGCGCGACGGCGACCTCCAGGCCGTCACGTTCGAGGTAGCGCCGCACGACGTCGCGCACGACGGTGTCGTCGTCGGCGATCAGTACGCGGGCCACACCGTTCGAGGTTAGCGGTGATGGGTCGTCACCTGCGCCGATGTCATGGTTTCGTCATGGTTGGGCCTGGTGGCGGCGGGTGATCGTCGCCTACGGTCGGGTGCTATGCCCCAGTGCTCGGTGACAGTGGTGCTGCCCTGCCTCAACGAGGCGGAGTCGCTGCCGGGTGTACTGGCGGCGATGCCGAACGGGTATAGGGCCCTGGTGGTCGACAACCGCAGCACCGACGGCACCGCCGACGTCGCGCGTCGGCACGGCGCCGACGTGGTCAGCGAAGGGCGCCCCGGTTACGGCTCGGCGGTGCACGCCGGTGTGCTCGCGGCGGCTACGCCGATCGTCGCCGTGATCGACGCCGACGGATCGATGGATCCCGCGGATCTTCCCGCGCTGGTCGCCGAACTCGAGGGGGGCGCCGATCTGGCGATCGGGCGCCGCAGGCCCGCGCGCGGACTGCGCTGGCCCTGGCATGCCCGGGTCGGCAACGCCGTCGTCTGCTGGCGGTTGCGGACGCGTCACCGTCTGCCGGTGCACGACATCGCCCCGATGCGGGTGGCGCGCCGGGATGCGCTCCTGGCGCTCGGGGTGACCGATCGCCGGTCGGGCTATCCGCTGGAGTTGCTGGTGCGCGCGGCCGCCGCGGGCTGGCAGGTGGTGGAACGCGACGTCGACTACGGCCCGCGCACCGGCGGGACGTCGAAGGTGAGTGGCTCGGTGCGGGGCAGTCTTATTGCGGCGCTGGACTTCTGGCGGGTGATCTCGTGACGGCGCCGGTGACGGTGCTGGTGGTGGCGAAGGCGCCGGTGCCCGGGCTGGCGAAGACCCGGCTGGCCGCCGCCGTCGGCGACCGGGCCGCCGCGGACATCGCCGCCGCCGCCCTGTTGGACACCCTCGACGCGGTCGCCGCGGCGCCGGTGGCGGCGCGGGTGGTGGCACTCACCGGGGATCTCCGCGACGCGCGGTGCGGCGACGAGATCCGCAGCAGGCTGGCCGATTTCACGGTGCTGGCGCAACGTGGCGACGGCCTGGCCGAACGGCTGGCCAACGCGCATGCCGACGCCGCGGCAGCCGTCGGCGGTGGGCCGGTTCTGCAGATCGGGATGGACACCCCGCAGGTCAGCGCCGCATTGCTCGGGCAGTGTTGCCGTGCGCTGGCGGGATGCGCCGCCGTGCTGGGCCTGGCCAGGGACGGTGGGTGGTGGGTGTTGGGGGTGGCCGATGCCGCGACCGCCGGATGCCTGCGTGCCGTACCGATGTCGCGTCCCGACACCGGGGCTGTAACGCTCGCGGCGTTACGCGACACAGGGATGGACGTGAAGCTGCTTACTGAACTGTGCGACGTCGACACCGTCGCCGATATCGACGCGGTCCGGGGGTCCTGCCCGCCGGGCAGCCGGTTCGTCCGGGTCACCCGCGCCGCGGGGGTGTGAGGTGCTCGGCAATCTCTACGATCGTGCGCTCGACGGCGAACTGTGCTGGGTGCGTCACGACGACGGACGGCTGGAGCGGCTGCCGGTGCACAGCTGGATCGGGGGGCGGCATGCCGACGCCCGGTTCGACGGTGCCGTGGTCGGCCTGTGCGACGGTCCGACGATCGATTTGGGTTGCGGGCCGGGCCGTCTGGTCGCTCGCCTGGTGGAACGCGGGGTGCCCGCACTGGGTGTGGACGTCTCGGCCACCGCGGTCGCACTGGCCCGGCGCAAGGGTGCGCCCGCGCTGCGACGCAACGTCTTCGACCCGTTGCCCGGCATGGGACGCTGGCACACCGTGCTGTTGGCCGACGGCAATGTGGGGTTGGGCGGCGATCCGTGGCGCATCCTGCGCCGGGCGGCTGAGCTGATGGCCACCGGCGGCCGGTGCCTGGTCGAATTCGACACGGCCGCGTCGGGAATCAACATGGGCTGGGTACGGCTCGAGTCGTCGCGGACGGTCGGCCCGTGGTTCCGGTGGGCCACCGTCGGCTCGGACTGCATGGCCCGGCTGGCGGGCGATGTCGGCCTCGCGGTCGCAGCGATCCACCCGATCGGCGGTCGGGTCGTCGCGAGCCTGGCCGCCCGGTGAGCGCGCTGCGTGGCGCGGCGGTGACCGCGCGGGTCGGTCTGGTGCTCGGAATCACGGTGGCGGTGTGCTTCCTGACCGGGTTGATCAGCCACTTCATCCAGCATCCGCAGCCGTGGTTCTGGTGGCCCACGCATCCGGTGTGGTTGTACCGGTTGACGCAGGGCGCGCACGTCGTCACGGGTATCGCGGCGATACCGCTGCTTGTGGTGAAGCTGTGGTCGGTGTGGCCCAAACTCTTCGAACGCCCGCTGATCGGTGGGTTGGTGCGCCAGCTGGAGCGGGCGTCGATCCTGGTGCTGGTCGGTTCGATGCTGTTCCAGCTGTCCACCGGGCTGCTCAACATCGCCCAGTGGTACGTGTTCAGATTCTTCTTCACCACGAGCCACTACGCCATGGCCTATGTCGCGGCCGGCGCGCTGCTGGTCCATATCGGCGTCAAACTCCCGGTGATCCGGCGGGTCCTCGGCGAACCGCTTGACGACGTGCCGGCCGGCACCCTGACCGGACCGAGTCGCCGCACGGTGCTGCGGGGCACGTGGCTGGCGGTGGCGCTGGCGACCGTCGTCACGGCGGGTCAGACGGTCCCTGCGTTGCGCCGGATCTCGGTGCTGGCTCCGCGTTCCGGTGAAGGGCCGCAAGGGGTTCCGGTCAACCGTTCGGCGCTGGCCGCCGGGGTGCTGCGCAGTGCCCGCGCACCCGACTACCGGTTGACGGTGGTGAACGGGACGGCGACACGGCAGTTCACGCTCGACGAGCTGGCCGCCATGCCGCAGGCCACCCACCGGCTGCCCATCGCCTGCGTCGAGGGGTGGAGCGCCGACGCCGAATGGACCGGCGTCGTGCTGGCCGATCTGGTCGCCGCGGTCGGCGGCTCCCCGGATGCCGACGTGCGGATGGTCTCGCTCGAGCCGCCGGGTCCCTACTCGCGCACCGTGTTGCCCGCCCGGCATGCCAGGGATGCCAAGACACTGATCGCGTTGCGCCTCAACGGTGAAACCCTGCATCTCGACCACGGATATCCCTGCCGGCTCATCGCCCCGACGAGGCCCGGTGTGCTGCAGACGAAATGGTTGTCGAGAATTGAGGTGCTGTCGTGACGACGTCGCGTTGGGTGCTGGTTCTCGTCGGTGTCGGGCTGGGTGGCTACGGTGCGGTTCTGTTGTGGGACAACCCTACTGCGGTCATCGTACGGATCGTGGCGTGGGCGCTGGTCGGGGTGGCGGTGCACGACCTGGTGTTCGCGCCGGTGTGCGTGGCGCTGGGGTATTCCGGGAGGCGGGTGTTGCCGCGCCGGTGGTGGGTGCCGGTGGCGGTGGCGGGGTTGTGCAGTGTGGTGCTGGTCCTGCTGGCGGTCCCGGTGTACGGCAAGCCGGGTATGCGCCCGGACAACCTGACCGTCCTGAATCGCGATTACCCGCTGGGGCTGTGGGTTTCGCTGGCGATTGTGTGGGCGTGCGTGCCGCTGTACGTACTGACGGGGCGGCTGCTACCAGTTGGTCAGGATCAGGTGGTTCAACGCCAGGGCGCCGATGACGTTGAGGGCCAGCCACCAGCGGGCTGACCGTGCGGGCAGCAGCGCCGTCGCGGCCACCAGCCACATCGTGAACGGCAGCCAGATCCGTTCGGTTTCTGCTTTGCTCAGCATGCTGAGGTCGGCGGCGACGACGGCCAGCAGTGCGCCAAGCACCAGCAGGTGCAGACCCGAACGGCGCCTGATCGCGGCGAGGTCGAACACCCGGGCCACGCCCGCGACACTGCCCAGCCCGATCGCGCACACCACCGATGCGAAGTTCGCCCATCCCCAGTACTGGAACGGCCGGTCGTTGGCGATGCCCTGCCAGTACCGCTGTTGCACCAGGGTGTAGCCGTCGAACCACCAGAAGCCGGCGGCGGCGAACACGGCGAGCACGGCGAGTGCCGCCGCCGCCGCGGGGAGCACCGTGCGCAGGGCGGATCGCCAATCGGCCGCGCATAGCAGCACCGCGATCGCGGGCAGCCCCATGAGGACGAGCCCGTAGTTGAGGAAGATGCCCCAGCCCAGCAGGAGGCCTGCGCAGACGGCCGCGAGTGCGGGCGTTCGTACCCGGCACCGGGTGGCGAGAGCCAGCAGCGCGATACCCCACGCCGCCACGCCGGCGAAGTAGCCGTCGGCGGAGACCGCCACCCAGATCGCGGTGGGGGAGAGCGCCACGAACGGCGCCGCGGCGCGCGCGGTGTCCTCGCCGCTCAGTGCCCGCAGCGCGACGATGATCGCCGCGGCCGCGCTGGAACCGATGAGCAGACACCACAGTCCGGCCCACGCGCCGCCGCCCAGCCCGATGCGGTCCAGCCAGACGAAGGTGAGCAGCGCCCCCGGTGGATGTCCCGACACGTGGGTGATCCACGAATCCGGCTGGTAGTCCAGGATTCTGTCGGAGAAGGTGCGCAGCGCTTCGGGGATGTCGGTGACCGTCGGCACCTGCCGCAGGTATTCGTGGCGTGCGGTGAGGCGGCCGGCGAATCCGCGTTGCCAGCCGTCGACCATCGCCAGCGCGAATGCCCAGGTGCAGGACGTCGCCCAGGCGGCCAGTGTCAGCGTCCGCCACGGCAGGCGCCGGGCGACGGGGCCGCCCCACAGCACGGCCGCGCAGGCGAGGGCGACGGCCGGGACGGTGCCCCACCCGACGTGGGCGTTCCACCAGCCGAAGATCGGTGCGGTGTCGGCGAAGGCGCGTAGGCGCTCGGGGGTGCTGTTGATCAGCGGGGTCACATTGCCCAGGTTCAGGTGCGGGACGGTGAACGCCGCGACGACCAGAATGATGGCGAGGGCCACTGCCACCGCTTCCCTGCGACCGATCCGCACCCCGCCAGCCTATGGCTATCGGCGTGCCGGTTTCCTGACGGCCCGGTGACATCCTGGGGCGCCGGGGGACCGCTGCACCCGGTTACGGACCGACCGGGCCAGAATCGGGTTACTGTCGGTGTGGTGGCCCGCCCTCGCACGGATGCGAAACCGCCGTCTCCGCAACATCGTTGAGCGGTGAACTCAGTAGAGATCCTTGCGGATGGCGTCCTCGCTGTAGCGCGCGCCGATCTCTGCCTCGTCCAGTTCGGGCAGGAATGCCTTGGCCAGCTGCGCCACCGACGGTGCCGCCGCGGGATCCCAGGTATCGGGCTCCCAGGCGTCGGACCGCAGAAATGCCTTGGCGCAGTGGCTGAACACCTCGTCGATGCTGATCTCGAGCGCGAGAATCGGACGTCTGCCCGCGATCGACATCGTGTCGAAATAGTCGGCGTCGGCGAGTACGCGGCCGGTGCCGTTGATCCGCAGGGTGTCGCCACGGCCCGGGATGAGGAACAGCGTGCCCACGTGGGGGTTCTGCAGGACGTTGAGGAATCCGTCGACGCGTTTGTTACCCGGCCGCTCGGGGATCGCGATCGTCGAGTCGTCGATGACGTGGACGAAGCCCGGCGGGTCACCCTTCGGCGACACGTCGACGCGGCCCGCAGCGTCGGTGGTGGCGAGGAAACCCAGCGGCGAGCGTGCCAGCCAGTCCCGCTGGACGGCGGTGAGCCGCGGGCGGACCTTCTTGATCACGGCGTCGACGGGGTGACCGACGATCTCGCGGAGCTGTTCGGCCGAGGTGACGGTGCGTTCCATCCCCCGATCATGCCCGCACGCCGAACCGCGCGGTGAGCTCTCGCCGGTCGATTTTGCCGATCCCGCGGCGCGGCAACGCATCGACGATGTGGATCTCCCGCGGCGCCGCGGTGCGCTCGAGGGTGCGCGCGACGTGGGCGCGCACCTCGCTCAGGCCGGGCGGGGCGACGCCGGGGGCGGGTACCACCGCCGCGACGACACGCTGGCCGAGCCGATCGTCGGGCACCCCGAAGACGGCGCACTCGGCGACACCGGGATGGGTCGCCAGCGCCGTCTCCACCAGCTGTGGCAGCACCGTCAGCCCGCCGGTGTTGATGGCGTCGTCGGCACGGCCCAGGATCCGCAGCGTGCCCGCGTCGTCGAGGACGCCGATGTCGTCGGTGCGAAACCAGCGGGGTTCGCCGAACGGGTCGGGGACGACGGGGTTGCGGTACCCCCTGGCGATGGTGGGTCCGCCCAGAACCACCCGGCCGTCGTCGATGCGGATGTCCACCCCGTCGAGGGGGCGGCCGTCGTACACGCAGCCGCCGGCGGTTTCGCTCATCCCGTAGGTGCGCACCACCCTGACCCCCGCGGCCGCGGCGCGGGCGGCCACCGCGGCGGGCATCGGTCCGCCGCCGATGAGTATGGCGTCCAGCCGCGCCAGCGCCGCCGCGGCCGCGTCGTCGCGTAGTGCGCTGTCCAGTTGCGCGGCCACCAGCGATGCGTAACGCCTACCGCCGCCCAGGGATTCGACCGCGGCAGCCAGTCCGTCCAGTTGCGGGGTCACCGCGACGGGCGACAGCCCCGCGATCAGCCCGCGGACCAGAACCTGCAGCCCGGCCACGTGGTAGGCGGGCAGCGCGAGCAGCCAGCGGCCCGGCCCGCCCAGCCGGCGGTGGGTGGCGTCGGCGCTGGCGGTGAGCGCGTCGGCGGTGAGCATCGCGCCCTTGGGCGTTCCGGTGCTTCCCGACGTGGGCACCACCACCGCCACTTCGTCGCCGATCTCGGCGCCGGCCCGCAAAGCCGTTGTCAGCAGCGAGGTCTGGCGTGCGTCGTCGGCAGGTACGGGTAGCAGCGCCCCAGCCCGGCCGGTCAGCACCCCTTCCAGCGCGGGCAGTACCGACAGTGCCGAGGGGCCGGCCGGCACCGGCAGCGGGCGCAGGGTGGCTATGCCGGGCTCCCCGGGTCTCCGGCGTCGTCGGCGTCCCTGGGATCGTCGAGCGGCCACCCTTTGGCGGCCAGGCGCTCACGGACCCGCTCGACGTCCTCGGTGCTGGGCAGCTCGTCGGTGATCTGGGTGATCAGCACGCCGATGTCGACGTGGTCGAACTCCTCGCGATCCATCAGCGCGCTGGCCACCAGCTTGACCTCGTCGCCGGTCAGCCGCCGGGTGAGCAACGCCAGCAGCGGCACACGATCGGGCCCGGGCACACCGTCGGGGTAGCCCGCCGTGATCCAGGCAACGATCCTGGCGAGAAATTTGGTCAACGTGGATTGTCCTCCGCCTGGCCCGGTGGGCGATCGGATATCGGGATGCGTCGATGGTAGTACCGCATCCTGGACGTCGGCGGGACGGCCGTGGCGGGGGCCAACATGGCGGGTACGCCGGATGAACGTCACGTGAATACCTCGGCGCTTCGGGCAGATTGCCTGGTGGGTGGGAGTATTCGGGACTTTCGCAACTATGCAAATCGGGGTTCGTGGACCCACAATGAGCGCCATGAGCGCGGAGATGATCATCCTGGTGCTGCTGATCGTGACAGCACTGGCCTTCGACTTCACCAACGGGTTCCACGACACCGGAAACGCGATGGCCACGTCGATCGCCACCGGGGCACTGAAACCCAAGACGGCGGTGCTGCTGGCCGGTGTCCTCAACCTGGTCGGCGCGTTCCTGTCCGTCGAGGTGGCGGTCACCATCACGACGTCGGTGCTGAAGATCCAGGACACCAAGACCGGCGCACTGATGCCGTCGATCGACGCCTCGACCGGCCTGACGATCATCTTCGCCGGCCTCATCGGCGGCATTCTGTGGAATCTGCTCACCTGGCTGTTCGGTATTCCGTCGAGTTCCTCGCACGCGCTGTTCGGCGGTCTGATCGGCGCCGGCCTCGCCGCGCTGGGCACCTCGGGGGTCAACTGGAGCGGCATCACCCAGAAGGTGCTCATCCCGGCCGTCGCCGCCCCCGTGATCGCCTGCCTCGTCGCCGCCTGCGGAACGTGGCTGGTCTACCGGATCACGCGCAATGTCATGAAGCGCCGCCGCGAGGAGGGTTTCCGCTGGGGCCAGATCGCCACCGCCTCGCTGGTGGCGCTGTCGCACGGCACCAACGACGCGCAGAAGACGATGGGTGTCATCGCGCTCGCCCTGATCACCACCGGCCATCTGACCGGCGACGTGAAGGAGCAGGGCCTGCCGTTCTGGATCATCTTCAGCTGCGCGGTCGCCATCGGTCTGGGCACCTACCTGGGTGGCTGGCGGGTCATCCGCACCCTTGGCAAGGGTCTGGTCGAGATCGAATCACCGCAGGGGCTGGCCGCCGAGGCTTCGTCGGCCGCGATCATCCTCAGTTCGAGCGCCGCGGGGATGGCCCTGTCGACCACTCACGTCGCGACGGGTTCGATCCTGGGCAGCGGGGTGGGCAAGCCCGGGGCCGAGGTGCGCTGGGCGGTCGCCGGCCGGATGGCAGTGGCGTGGCTGATCACTCTGCCGGCCGCCGGCCTGGTCGGGGCGTTGGCCTACTGGCTGTCGGACGGGGTGAAGGGGTTCACGGGGTCGGCGCTGGCCGGCGACGGGCTCATCTTCCTGATCCTGGTCGCGCTGTCCTTCTACATGTGGTGGCGTGCGCAGCAGCAGAAGGTCGACCACAGCAACGTCAACGCCGATTGGGATTCGTCGACGAACTCTGTGGTGCCCGCCGAGGTTCGTGAGGCCGGCAAGGACGCCGCACCGAAGACCTCGGTCTGATTGCCCGGGTTCCGCAGACACATTCGACGAGGGAAACGGTGATGACATACCTGGAGAGCATCCTGAAGGTGCTCGTCGTGGGGCTGCTGCTCGGTGCCGGGCTGCCCGCGATCTTCGCCACCGGTTTGGTGGCCTATTCGAAAGGTGCGGGCGGCCAGGAGGCGGACGGCGCCATCCACGCGGCCAATCCCGCGCTGAAGTACCTGGGCATCGCATTGTTCGTCTTCGTCGGCTGGGTGATCCTGACGGCCGTGCTGTGGATCACCAGGACGACGATCATCCACCACACCGGGATCGATCTGTTCCCGATGCTGGCCAGGAAGTGACCCGATGACCGAACAGTCCGGCGTTCTCGACTCGGTGCTGCACTGGCTGCGCGAGGGTTACCCGCATGGCGTGCCGCCGACGGATTACTTTCCGCTCCTGGCCCTGCTCAAGCGAAGTTTGACCGAGGACGAGGTCATGCACGCGGCGCTGACCATCCTCAAGGACGGCGACGCGGACAATCCCGTCACCCCTGAGCAGATCCAGCAGGCGATCCGCGAGGTCGCGGAGAAGGAGCCCAATCCCGAGGAGATCCACCAGGTGGCGGCTCGGCTGGCGTCGGTCGGGTGGCCCCTGGCGGTTCCCGCCAGATAGGGCCGGAGCCGGTTCCCGCCGGATAGTGCCGGAGCCGGTTCCCGCCAGATAGTGCCGGAGCCGGTTCCCGCCGGGTAGGGCCTCGGCTAGCCGCGGGTGTCGCGGCGCAGCGGGTGGTCCTCGGGCACCTGGACGAAGATCAGCGTCACCCCGTCGGGGTCGGCGACCTGCATTTCGTGCAGCCCCCAGGGTTCCCGGCGGGCCTCCCGCACAACGGCCACACCCCGGTCGGCGAGGTACTTCTCGGCGTTGTACACATCGCGCACCTGAAGCCACAGCGCGCCGGGGAAGGGCGGGCCACCCGCGGGCGACGCGCCGTGGCCGGCGAGTTCGATCAGCGACTGCCCGGCGTAGAAGACTGTGCCTCCGGCGTACTCCCGGGCCACCGCCAGGCCGATGTCGTCGCGGTAGAAGCGCACCGAACGCTGGTAGTCCGCCGGCCGGAACAGCACCCGGCTGGCCAGGATCTCCATGGAGTCTGGTCTATCACCTTCGGGCGCCCGATTCGGCGCCGACACGGGACGGGCTGTCAGCCCGGCTGCACCTGCTGGCGCTTCATGATCGCGTCCACCCAGGCCGGGGCCACGGTGTTCAAGGCCTTGGCGGTGACGGCCATTCGCGGCGCGATCCGCACCGGGCGACGGCGCGCGGCGAGCACCATCCAGTCGGCGGCCTCGTCCGCGCTCAGTCCGGGCAGCCCGTCATAGGCCTTGGTCGGGGCGATCATCGGGGTCTTCACCAGCGGGTAGTAGAGCGCCGAAGCGTGCACCCCCCGGTCGGCCCATTCGGTTTCGATGACGCGGCTGATCGCGGTCAGCGCGGCCTTGCTGGCGTTGTACACCCCGAACAGCGGCGACGATTCGCTGAGCACACCCCAGGTGGAGACATTGATGATGTGGCCGTCGCCGCGTTCGAGCATGCCCGGAGCCAAACCGCGGACCAGCCGCAACGGCGAGTAGTAGTTCAGCGTCATCGTGCGCTCGACGTCGTGCCAGCGGTCCAGCGACTCGGCGAGCGGCCGCCGGATGGAGCGGCCGGCGTTGTTGATCAGGATGTCCACACCCCCGAGATCACCGATCACGTCGGCCACCAGCGCGTCGACGGCATCCAGGTCGGATAGGTCGCAGGAGATGGCGCGGGCATCCCCGCCCGCGGCGACGGCGGTGCCGACCACGGCGTCGAGAAGGTCTCGGCGCCGTGCGACGGCCAGCACCGTGGCGCCCGCGCGGGCGAATTTATGTGCGGCGGCCGCACCGATCCCCGACGACGCCCCGGTGAGCAGGATGCGTTTGCCGGCCAGGTCGACGGCGTCGCGGGTCGGGCTGTTCATCAGCAGCTGCCCGGTCAGCGGGGGTCGCATGCTGGTCAGCAGCAGCTGTTCGGACAGTCGTCGCAACGGGCTCTTGCTCATACCCGACCTTAGATGGCCTACCTTTCGCCGAACCAGAAGCCTGGGTCGCTTGGCGGCGACGCCAGCGACCCAGACTTCTGGTTCGGCGGGGATCTAGCCGATCAGTTTTTCGCTGAGCTCCCAGAGGCGCCGCGCCGAATCGGGATCGACGGCATAGCGCGTCACACCGTTGGACCGTTCGGCACCCATGGCCGCCGTGATGTCCACGACTCCACCCTCTTCGAGCGGGGCGATGTCGCTGTCGCGCAGATACACCCCGCCGATGTCGTCGAGAAGCGGACTGGTCGCCGCGAACACGGTCGTCGCGGCGCCCTGCTGGGGGGTCTTGAAATCGCGGTCGGGGTCGATGACGGGGTTGCCCGATGCGTCGTAGACCCCGAGCGCCTGGATCTGCTCCTCGGTGAGCCATTGCCCGAGCTGGGTGTCGAAGATGCCGCCCGGATGCACTGCGTAGCCGCGGATGCCGTCGGTGGCAAAGCGCCGATCCAGTTCCACCGCGAACAGCACGTTGGCCGTCTTCGACTGGCCGTACGCCGCCCACGGGTCGTACGGACCGCTGTCGAAATGCGGGTCGTCCCATCGGATGTCGGAAAGATGATGTCCCCACGACGAGAGGCCGACCACGCGCGCGCCCCCGGCGGCGCGCAACGCGGGCAGCAGGGCCAGCGTCAGCTGGAAGTGCCCGAGATGGTTGGTGGCGAACTGCTGCTCGTATCCGCGGCCGTCGCGGCCCAGCGGTGCGGCCATGATGCCGGCATTGTTGATCAGCAGGTGCAGCGGATGGCCCGAGTCGCGGTAGCGGCCGGCGAAGGCGTCGACCGAGGCGGGGTCCATGAGGTCGAGCTGGTCCACCTCCACGCCGTCGATACCGGCCAGCGCGGCGGCGGCGCGCTCCGGATGCCGCGCGCCCACCAGCA
The DNA here is from genome assembly GCA_018268465.1 of Actinomycetota bacterium. Classification (GTDB taxonomy): domain Bacteria; phylum Actinomycetota; class Actinomycetes; order Mycobacteriales; family Mycobacteriaceae; genus Mycobacterium. Next base: position 44,475 of record JAFDWN010000036.1, on the reverse strand, counting down.
CCGAGGCGCCGGCGGCGGACAATGCGCGAGTGGTCTCCAGCCCGAGGCCGACGTGACCGGCGGTGACCACAATTCTGCGGCCGGTCAGGTCGATGCCCTTGACGACGTCCTCGGCGGTCGACGAGGCGGTGAACCCGGTTCCGAGTGGATGTTGTTTTTCAGTCATACGGTCCACTGTGGCCGAGGATTATCGGACTTTGAATGGTTGTCAGTCCGCATTTTTTGCGCGATAGTACGGACATGGTGCGTGACGAACTGTCCGAGGTGTTCGACCTCGTCGAGGTCCGCAATGTGATGTCCGGGGGTATGGCCGTCCGGGGACGCTGGTCGTCCCGATTCGAGATCGACGCACCGCTGAAGCTGATGGCGCTCGTGTCGGGCCGGGTGCGGCTGACCGTCGACGGTGCCGAAACCGTCGATATGGGGCCCGGCGACGTCGCCATCATGAACGGGCGCCGATGGGCGCAGGCCGAAGGCGGCAGCGGCGAGGGCCCCGTGAAGGTCCTGGAGCTGACCCAGTCGGATGTGTTCCTGCGGATCGACGGTGCCGACTGTGACGATCCCGGTGCCGCGGTGATCATCGGCAGCCACATCGAGGTCAACGGGGTCGGGCGGGAGCTGTTGATGCAGGCGCTGCCGCCGCTGGGGCATGTGCGCGGGTCGGAGGCGTCGGCGCTGCGGGGTCTTCTCGTGCGGCTGGTCGACGAGGTCACCGGAAACCGGATCGGCGCGTCGTTCGCGATCCATCAGCATGCGCAGCTGCTGCTGCTCGACGTGCTGCGCGCCTACATCACCCAGACCGACGACCTGCCCGCGGGATGGCTGCGACTGTTCGCCGACGAGCGACTGCGCCCCGCCGTTCGGATGTTGCACGCCGATCCCGGAAAGCCTTGGCGTCTTGAGGAATTGGCGAATGGTGCGGCGATGTCACGCACCGCGTTCGCCGAGCGGTTCCGGGCGGTCGCGGGTGTCCCGCCGCTGACGTATCTCAATGCGTGGCGCATGCTCATCGCGCAGCGCCGGCTGCGCGACGGCGATACCCGGGTGGGATCGTTGGCGTTCGAGCTGGGTTACGGTTCGGAGAGTTCGTTCAGCAACGCCTTCAAACGTGAGGTCGGGATGTCCCCGTTGCGCTACCGGGCCAGTGTTCGCGATGAGTTCTCGCCGTCCGGACGGTCGAAACTGGCATGACGATCACCGGCACCCTCGACACGCGCTTCAGCGAAGCGACGCAACCCGTGAGCTGGGAGCGGGTCAGCGATGCGCTGGCCCGTGCCGAGCTGTACTGGCTGACCACTGTGCGGGGCGACGGCCGTCCCCATGTCACGCCGCTGTGCGGGGTGTGGGCCGGCGGCGCGTTCGTGTTCTGCACCGGGGCCGGGGAGCAGAAGGCGCGCAATCTCGAACACGGGTCGGCCGCGGCCGTCACCACCGGCGTCAACACGTGGAAAGACGGCCTCGACGTGGTCGTCGAAGGTGCGGTGACGCGGGTGCGGGGCCGGGCGGCGCTACGGGAACTGGCCGACGCCTACCGCGAAAAGTACAGCAAAGAATGGGATTTCGACGCCGACGACGAGGTCTTCGATCCCGGTGAGACGGCCGCCCTGGTATTCCGGGTCGACCCCGCCAAGGTCATCGCTTTCGCCAAATCCCCGCACGGCCAGACCACGTTCACCCCGTGATCGCGGTGCCTACCGTCGGCGCCCGCGGTCACCGCTAGAAGTAGCGGGGGAAGGCGTCCCAGTCGGGATCGCGCTTCTGCAGGAATGCGTCGCGCCCCTCGACGGCCTCATCGGTCATGTACGCCAAACGTGTTGCCTCGCCGGCGAATACCTGCTGGCCCACCAGACCGTCGTCGATCAGGTTGAACGCGAATTTGAGCATCCGGATGGCCTGGGGCGACTTGCCGTTGATCTCGGCCGCCCACTGCAGCCCGGTGGCCTCCAGGTCCTCGTGGTCCACCACCGCGTTGACCGCGCCCATCGCGAACATTTCCTCGGCGGTGTAAGCCCGCCCGAGGAAGAAGATCTCCCGTGCGAACTTCTGCCCCACCTGCCGGGCCAGATACGCGCTGCCGAAGCCGGCGTCGAAACTGCCGACGTCGGCATCGGTCTGCTTGAACCGGGCGTGTTCGCGGCTGGCCAGTGTCAGGTCGCACGTCACGTGCAGCGAATGCCCGCCGCCCGCCGCCCACCCGTTGACCAGGCAGATCACCACCTTCGGCATGAAGCGGATGAGTCGCTGCACCTCCAGGATGTGCAGCCGCCCGGCACGGGCGGCGTCCACGGTGTCGGCGGTGTCGCCGGAGGCGTACTGGTAGCCGGTGCGGCCGCGGATGCGCTGGTCTCCGCCGGAGCAGAAGGCCCAGCCGCCGTCCTTGGGCGACGGCCCGTTGCCGGTGAGCAGGATGACGCCGACGTCGGGTGACATGCGGGCATGATCGAGCACGCGGTAGAGCTCGTCGACGGTGTGCGGGCGGAAGGCGTTACGCACGTCGGGCCGGTCGAACGCCACCCGCACGGTCGGCTTGGAGACGCCGTCGACGACGTGGCGGTGGTAGGTGATGTCGGTCAGGTCGGCGAACTGGGGGACGGGCTGCCAGGCGCCGGCATCGAAGGGGCTCACGGCCTCACACGGTAACCGGGTCGAACCGGAACACCGCGCACCGCCCGGCCAGGGCTTCGAACTCCTCGGGTGACCAGCCCGGCATTTTTCATGAAGTCCACTCCGGTGGGGACCAGCTCCGGGAAGCGGCGCAGCAGAGGGCGCGCCTCCTCCGCGGTCAGCTCGACCATGCGCACACGGCCTGGCTGCCGGCGTTGGGTGAGCGTGACCTCCGGGTTGGCCCTCGCGTTGCGCACCCAGTCCGCGCCGGGGAAGCCGCCGACGACATAGCGCTGGCCGTCGACGGTCATCGGCGTGATGGGGGTCGACCGCGGCTTGCCGGATTTGCGGCCGGTCACGGTGAGAACGACCGGGCCGTCGCGGCCGAACACCGGGATGCCGATCCCGCTGAGGGTCATGAAGACCTTGTTCATCGGCTTCAGCCACCAGGGGGCTTGACGTGTTCAGGGGGCATGACGCCCGAGGGTAGTCACGCCCCCGCCGCGCGCGGGGCGGTCAGACCGGCAGGCCGCCGTCGCGCAACGCTTTGAGCAGACCGTCGGGGCGTTCGGCGGTCGGCAGCGGATCGACGAGGATGAAGCGGCAGCCCACCGCCAGAGCGCCGCCGTCGGCCTCCTCGCTGTCGCCGACCATCACCGCGGACCCGGCGGCCACACCGAGACGGTCCAGCGCGGTCTGGAAGATCGCCGGATTCGGTTTGACGGCCCCCACCTCGAACGACAACACGAATTCGTCGACAACGTCGGCGGCGCCGATGCCCGCGAACGCCGGTCGCAGGTCGAACGCGATATTGGACACGATCGCGGTCTTGATGCCCTGCCCGTGCAGGGTGCGCAGCACGGTGGCGGTGTCGGAGTAGGCCGTCCAGCACGACGGGTCGATCACCCGGTCGTACAGCGATTCGGCGTGGTGATGCGCCAGCCCGGATTCGCGCAGGACGTGCAAGTACGCCTCACGGTGCAGATGCGGCGCCAGGTCGCGGCTGACCCACACCTCATAGGCCTCCGGCGTCATATCCACCGACCGGCCCGTCGGAGCGGTCAACCTGCGCATCAGCTCGGCCTGCACATGCCCGTCGACCTCACGGTTCTCGTCGCTGTCCAGTTGCATCCCCGAGAACCAGCTGTCGTCCTCTTCGAGGCGGAACAGCGTGCCGGAAAAGTCGAACAGCACGGCCTCCACACGATCCATGGGTCACATCGTGCCAGGTGTGAAAAGCCGCCGGACGGGCTATCTAGCACCAATGAGCGAGCTGGCGAAGGCCGTCGTGGTGGTACCGGCGCACAACGAGCGCACCCGTCTGCCGCGCTGCCTGCGAGCGTTGGCGACGGCCGCGTTGTGCGTGCCGGTGCCCACGTCCACGGTGGTGGTGCTCGACGCGTGCGACGACGGCAGCGAGTCGCTGGCCGGAGATTTCGGTCCCGACGTCCACCTCGTCTCGGTGGACGCCCGCAACGTGGGGGCCGCCAGGGCCGCGGGTTTCAGCTACGCCGCCTCGCTGTGCGCCGACGCCGGCCCGACGCGCACCTGGTTCGCCACCACCGATGCGGACAGTGTGGTGCCCGCCGACTGGCTGGTGCGGATGATGCAGTCCGGCGCGGACATGGTGCTCGGAGTGGTGCGGATACCGGTGTGGCGGCATCATCCCGCCGACGTGGTGCGCCGCTACCTGCGCGGATACCACTCGGGTGGCGGCAGCCACGACCACGTGCACGGCGCCAACATGGGCTTCCGCGCCGACGCGTACTGGCACGTCGGCGGTTTCCGGCCGCTGACCACCGGGGAGGACGCCGAGCTGGTGGACCGGTTCGAATGCGCGGGGATGCGAATCGCGCGTGACGCGGGTCTGTCCGTGGCGACGTCGGATCGCTGCCAGGGCCGTGCGCCGAAGGGGTTCGCCGCGCACCTGCGTTCCCTCAGCCGATCCGCGGGAGGGCGCAGATGAGCGCGCGGCTGGTGCGGCACTGGCGGGATACCGGCGCGCTGGACCTGCCGCTGCCGGGCGGTGGGGAAACCGGGCGGCGGTGGCGGCGGCTGGCCGACCTCACCCGCGTCGACGTGACCGCCGGCCGGCTCGCCGAGGCGCACACCGATGCGGTGGCGATCCTGGCCGAACTCGACGGGCCGGAACCCAAACCCGACGACCTGTGGGGTGTGTGGGCGGCGGAGAGTCGCGACGCGGTGCTGTGTGCGCGTCGCGGGGCCGGCGGGATCGTGCTCTCCGGAACCAAGGTGTGGTGTTCGGGTGCCGGGGTCTGCTCGCATGCCCTGGTGACGGCCCGCATGGAATCCGGCGCCGACGCCGGGCGGCGCGGGTTGTTCGCGGTGGCGCTGGACGACCCCGGCGTGCATGCGTTGCCCAGCAGCTGGCGCAATTCCGGGATGGCCGGATCGGACACCCGGTCGGTCCAGTTCAGCGGTGCCGCCGCGGTGGCGGTCGGTGAGCCGGGTGGCTACCTGTCGCGGCCGGGTTTCTGGCACGGCGCCATGGGTGTGGCCGCGTGCTGGCTGGGCGGGGCGCAGGCCGTGACGGCACCGCTGTACGAAGCGGCCGCGGACCCGCATGCGCTGGCCCATCTCGGCGCGGTCGACGCCGCGATCGTGGCGTGCGACGCGACGATCCAGTGGGCGGCCGGTGTGGTCGACTCCGATCCGCACGACGGTGCGGGCGATGCTGAGCGCACCGCCCGGCGGGTGCGCGCCGTGGCCGAGGCGGCCGTCGGCGAAGCGATCACCCGGACCGGGCGGGCGCTGGGCCCGGCGCCGCTGTGCCAGGACGCCGACCATGCGCGCCGGGTCGCCGATCTGACGGTCTATGTGCGCCAGAGCCATGCCGAACGCGACCTCGAGCGGCTCGGCGGACTGCTGGTGAGGAGCACCCGGTGAGCAACATCGAGCGGTTCGCCGCGGCGCCGCTGGCCGACGGCGGCACCCATCCCGATGTGTGGATCCGGGCCGTCGAGCGGCTGCCGCGCTTGGACCTGGCCGCCTGCCCCGGGATCGTCGTCGTGGCAGCCCATCCCGACGACGAGACCCTCGGATTCGGCGCGACTGCCGCGACGCTCGCCGCCGCAGGCAGGGCGGTGCGCGTGGTGGCCGTCAGCGACGGAGGTGCGGCGATACCCGGTTTGTCGGCGCGGGAGCGGTCCCGGTTGGAGGGGCGGCGCCGCGACGAATTGACTTGTGCGATGGATGTTCTGGGCCTGCCGCCGCCGGTGTGTGTGGGCCTGCCGGACGGTGAGCTCGCGGCGCACGAAACGCGTCTCGCGGGACTGCTCGCCGAGCAGTTGGCCGACCGGCCGACGGGCACGTGGTGCGCGGCGACGTGGCGCGGCGACGGACATCCCGACCACGAGGCGGTCGGGCGTGCGGCGGCGACGGCCGCCGCTGCTACCGGGGCGGTCCTGGTGGAATACCCGGTGTGGATGTGGCATTGGGCCTCGCCGCCCGATCCGGCGGTGCCGTGGCGGCGCGCCGCGGCGGTGCCGTTGACGGCGTCCGCCGTCGAGCGGAAGGCAAGGGCCGCACGGCGTTTTCGCAGTCAGCTCGACGGTCCTGACGCGGTGGTGCCGCCCGACGCGCTGCGGCGGCTGCTCGCGGTGGGGGAGGTGGTGTTCCGCTGACTGCACGGTTACCCGACAGTTATTTCGACAGGCTCTACGCCGAGGCGGACGATCCGTGGCGGCTGCGGACGCGGTGGTACGAACGGCGCAAGTTCGCCATCTGCATGGCGTTGCTGCCGTATCCGCGCTACCGCCACGCATTCGAGCCGGGCTGCTCGGTCGGCGTGCTGACCGAATTGCTGGTCGGCCGCTGTGACCATGTCACGGCGGCCGACGTCGCGACGGCGGCGCTGGACACCGCACACCGCCGTCTGCTCGAGGTGGGGTGTCGCGAGCGCGTGACGCTGCTGCACCGTTCACTGGACGATCCCTGGCCCGCAGGACCTTTCGATCTCGTGGTGCTCTCGGAGGTCGGGTACTACCTGCACCCCGACGCGTTGCGGGGAGTGCTCGATCGCGAACTGGCCCGGCTGACCCCCGGAGCGACGGTGCTCACGGCGCATTGGCGCCACCTCGTTCCCGACTATCCGATGACCGGGGATCACACCAACGACGTGGTCGGCGCGACGGCCGGTCTGCACCAGATCGGCAGTTATCGCGACCAGGATGTGGCGATCGAGGTGTTCGCCACCGGGTCGGGCGCGTCGGTGGCGGCACGCACCGGCGTGCCGGGGGCGGCGGGTTAGGACGCTACCCGGGCGTGCCGGTATCGGTCACACCGCCGCCCCGCGCCTGAGCAGCCTTGTCCACCAGTACGTCCCGTTCTCGGTCGTTGTCGGTCAGCGCCGCCGCCCGGTCGAACTCCGCCGCGGCGCCGTCATGGCGGCCGAGTCGGGACAGCAGCTCGCCGCGCACGCTGGGCAGCAGGTAGGACCCGTCGAGGCCGGTCAGCCCGTCGACGATCCGCAGTGCGGCGGCGGGCCCGTCGGCGGGGTCCGCCATGGCGACCGCGACGGCGCGGTTCAGCTCTACGACCGGTGACGGCGCCACCTGCACGAGCCCGTCGTAGAGAGTGACGATGCGAGCCCAGTCGGTGCCGGCCGAAGTCGCTGCGGTGGCATGACATTCGGCCAGCGCCGCCTGCAGGGCGTACGGCCCCCAGCCGTTGCCGCGGTCGGCGATCGCGCGGGCGGCTCGTTGCAGGGCGGCGACGCCGCGCTGGATCTGCGCGCGGTCCCACCTGGTGCGGTCCTGGTCTTCGAGCAGGATCGGTTCACCGCCGGGCCCGGTCCGTGCGGCGAACCGCGACGACTGGAACTCCATCAGCGCCACCAGCCCGTGTGCCTCCGGTTCGCCGGGTACCAGCGCGGCCAGGATGCGGCCCAGGCGCAGCGCCTCGCTGCACAGTTCGTCGCGGATCCAGCGCTGGCCGAACGACGCCGAATAGCCCTCGTTGTAGATGAGGTAGATGACGGCGAACACCGAAGCCAGCCGGGCCGGGTAGGCCTGCCGGGGTGGCACTTCGAACGGTACGCCGGCGGCGGCCAGGGTTTTCTTGGCGCGCACGATGCGCTGGGCGACGGTCGCTTTCGGCACCAGGAACGCGTTGGCGATCTCGTCGGTGGTCAACCCGCCGACCACGCGCAGTGTGAGTGCGATCTGTCCCTCCCGGGGCAGTACGGGATGGGTGGAGATGAAGATCAGCCGCAGCACGTCGTCGTCGATGTGGTCGGGATCCCAGGCGGGTTCGTCGAGGCGGGTCTCCAGGTCGCGGGCCATGGCCGCGACCTTGCTCTCGAGCGTGTCCTGCCGGCGCCAATGGTCGATGGCTTTGCGCTTGGCCACGGTTGTGAGCCAGGCGCCCGGATTGCGCGGCACCCCCGCGGTGGGCCACTGCTCCAGGGCATCGACCAGGGCGTCGGCGGCGAGATCCTCGGCCAGCGCGACGTCCCCGACCGTCCGGGTCAGGGTCGCGACGATCTTGGCGGCCTCCATGCGCCACACCGCGTCGACGGTCTGCTGCAGTTCGGCGTCGGCCACACCCCCAATTCTGCCCACCCCCTCTCGCGAGCGTGCGTGTCTGCGGGCGACACGCCTCGCGCCGGACGGAGTTTGCGCACGCTCGCCGCGGAGGTGCGTCAGCCGACGGCGGGAGTTTGCGCACGCTCGCCGCGGAGGTGCGTCAGCCGACGGCGCGTCCGGCCCCTGCCCAGAACCGTGCCCGCACGGCCTTCTTGTCCGGCTTGCCCAGCGCGGTGACGGGCAGCGAGTCGACCACGACGACCTGTTTGGGCGACTGCACCGATCCCTTGCGTTCCTTGACCGCGGCCTGGATCTCGGCCGTCACCGTCGCGACGGCCGTTTCGTCGCCGGGGACGTCGGGCCGCAACACCACCACCGCGGTGACGGTTTCGCCCCACTTCTCGTCGGGGGTGCCGATGACGCAGACCTGAGCGATCGACGGGTGTTCGGCCACCACGTCTTCCACTTCACGGGGGAAGACGTTGAATCCGCCGGTGACGATCATGTCCTTGACCCGGTCCACGATGTACCAGAAGCCGTCCTCGTCCTCGCGCGCCATGTCGCCGGTGTGCATCCAGCCGTCGTGAAAGGTCTTGGCGGTCTCGTCGGGCAGATTCCAGTAGCCGCCGCACAACAGGGGGCCGCTCACGCAGATCTCACCCACCTCGCCCTGCGGGACGGGTTTGCCGTCCTCGCCGAGCAGCGCGGTGCGCGCGAACAGCGTCGGGCGCCCGCAGGACGTGAGCCGTTTCGCGTCGTGGTCCCCTTTGGCCAAATAGGTGATCACCATCGGCGCCTCGGACTGTCCGTAGTACTGCGCGAAGATCGGCCCGAACCGCTCGATGGCTTCGGCGAGGCGCACCGGATTGATCGCCGAGGCGCCGTAGTACACGGTTTCCAGCGAGGACAGGTCGCGGGTCCGCGAATCCGGATGATCCATCAGCGCATACAGCATCGATGGCACCAGCATGGTGGCGCTGATGCGGCGTTCCTCGATGACCCGCAACACCTCGCCCGGGTCGAACTTGGGCAGCACGATCATCTCGCCGCCCTTGACGATGGTCGGGACGAAGAACGCCGCGCCGGCATGTGACAGTGGGGTGCACATCAGGAAGCGCGGCCGCTGCGGCCATTCCCATTCGGCCAGCTGAATGGTCGTCATCGCGGTGATCGAACCGGTCGTCCCCATGACGCCCTTGGGTTTGCCGGTGGTTCCGCCCGTGTAGGTGAGGCCGCCGATGTGGTCGGGCGGGAGGTCGGCCGCGACCAGCGGTCTCGGCGGGTACTTGGCGGCCTCGGCCACCAGGTCGCGCGCCACGTCGGCGAGTTCGCCGGGCACCGGGCCGATCGTCAGGATCTGCGTGAGCGAGTCGACGCGCTCGAGTAGCCCAAGGGCGCGTTCGACGAATATCGGATTCGGGTCGATGATCAGCGTGGTGATGCCCGCATCGGACAGCATGTAGGCGTGGTCGTCCAGTGAACCGAGCGGATGCAGCGCGGTGCGCCGGTAGCCCTGTGTCTGGCCGGCGGCGATGATCATGAGCACCTCGGGCCGGTTGAGCGCGAGCAGGCCCACCGCGACGCCGGTGCCCGCTCCGAGCGCCTCGAATGCCTGGATGTACTGGCTGATGCGGTCGGCCAGCTGACCGCCCGTCAGCGTGGTGTCACCGAGGAAGAGCACCGGTTTGCCGGCGTTTCGCTTCAGCGCGCCGACGGTGAGGTGCCCCGCGTGGAGTGGATGGCGCAGCATCGGGTCCGCCTCGCACGGGGCGGCATCAGCCTGAGTCATGCCCCCAGACTAGAACGTGTTCCAATTCTAGTTCCAGTCTCCGCCGAGATCAGACTTGGCGCACGCGCATCGAGGCGAAACGTGCCGTAACCCGGATCTCGGCGCGCCGGCGCGGCATCCTGATTACCACCGCCGGCAACACGCGGCCGAATGTGCGAAAGGAGACCGCGCGATGTCGACGCCCGCCAAAGTCCCTCCGGCCGGCGTGGCGCGGGCCGTCGATCGCATCCGTCACCACCTGTCGCGGCTCCGTCAGCGCCTGGTTCCACCGCCGGTCGCGATGGCCGAGCTGATTCTGGGGGCCTGGACCTCCCAGGCACTGCAGGTCGCCGCGGAACTGCGCATCGCCGACGCGCTCGCCGACGGCCCGCTGCGACTGTCCGACCTGGCGGTGCGGGTCGGCGCCGACCCCGACGCACTCGGGCGGCTGATGCGGGCCCTCATCAGCTGCGGGGTGTTCGGTCAGCGGCGCGACGGGCGGTACCACCTGAACGGGCTCGCCGACACGTTGCGTTCGGATGCGCCGATATCGATGGCGGGGGCCGCCCGGTTCTACGGGTCCACACAGCACCGCGAACATTGGAGCCTGCTGGCGGAGTCGATCAGGACGGGCAAATCGATCGTCGAACCGTTGCGCGGTATGGATTTCTTCGCCTACCTCGGCACGCAACCGCAGTACGCCGCATTGTTCAACGACGCGATGACGAGCATCTCCACCGCCGCGGTTCCGTCGGTCGTCGCCGCCTACGACTTCAGCCGCCATCCGACGATCGTGGATGTCGGCGGTGGTCACGGCGGTCTGCTCGCCGCGGTCCTGACCGCAGCGCCAACCTCGGCAGGTGTGCTCTACGACCTGCCCGACGTCGTCGCCGGCGCGCCCGATCTACTCGCCCGCCACGGCGTCGAACGTCGCGTGCGGGTCGAGAGCGGATCGTTCTTCGACGCCGTCCCCGCGGGCGGCGACGCCTACCTGCTGAAACACATCATTCACGACTGGCCCGACGAACAGGCCGTGACGATCCTGCAGAACATCCGCGTGGCGCTCGGCCATGACGGCACCGTGTTGCTCGTCGAATTCGTCATCCCCGAACACCAGCGGGAATTCCCCGGGAAATGGGCCGATCTGGAGATGCTCCTGCTCGGCAGCAGCCGCGAGCGCACCGCGGCAGAGTTCCGTGAGTTGCTCGACAAGGCCGGTCTGCGGCTGACACGCATCGTGCCGACCGCGTCGCCGTTCAGCATCGTCGAGGCGGCCCGGGCGTAACACTGCCGCCGAGAAGGGTTGCGGTACGCGCGGCGGCCGGAAACGTGCCGCAACCCGGATGTCTACGGCCCATGCGGCTACTTCTTGGCGTAGCGGGGGTCGTTCTGTCTGCGCCAGGCCAGTTCCTTCTGGATCCACTCGTTGTCCTGGTCGAACTCCTCGGTCTCGGACACCCGGCGGACCTCGAGTTTCACGCCGGGCCCCAGCGGGCATTTGCGCGCCCACTGTTTCGCCTCGTCCTTCGACGACACGTCGAGGATCCAGAAGCCGTTGAACAGCTCCTTGGCCTCGGTGTACGGCCCGTCGGTGAGCACGGGCGGATCGGCGCTGAAGTCGACGACGAAACCCTCCTCGGGGCCGGTCAGGCCTTCGCCCGCCAGCATGACGCCCGCCTTGATGAGCTCCTCGTTGTACCGGCCCATCGCGGCGATGATCTCGTCGAAGTCGACGTTCTCCATCGCCTTCTCGGCTTCGGGGGTCGATCGCATGATCAGCATGTAACGCGACATCGTGGTGTCTCCTCCTGGTATCGGGAAGGGCCCGTCCATCGGGCCCTCGTTGACACGTCGAACGGGTACCCGCCGGAATCGACACGGCCGGACAAGAATCTCCGAAGAATTCTGGGGCCGCTGCGAGGATGGCCCCATGCCACATGCCGACCTGGTCATTCACGGAACCGTCCTCACCATCGACGACGCTCGGCCGGCGGCCGAAGCGGTCGCGGTGAGCGGCGGACGGATCGCGGCGGTGGGCGATCGGGCCGACGTGTCGGCGTTCATCGGCCCGGGCACCCGAACCATCGACATCGGTTCGGGCTGTGTGCTGCCGGGGTTCGTGGAGGCGCACGGTCATCCGCTGATGGAGGCCATCGTGCTGTCGGGCCGCATCGTCGACATCAGGCCCGTGACACTGCCCGACGCCGCCGACGTCGTCGCCGCGATCCGCGGCGAGGTGGCCGCACGCGGGACGGACGGGGCCTACCTCAACGGCTGGGATCCGCTGCTGCAGCGGGGACTGCCGGAACCGACGGCGGCCTGGCTGGACGACATCGCCCCGGACGGCCCGCTGGTCATCGTCCACAACTCCGGGCACAAGGCCTTTTTCAACTCCGCCGCCGCCCGCCGGGCCGGCCTGAGCCGCGACACCCCCGACCCCAAGGGCGCCCGTTACGGACGCGACGCCGGCGGTGAGCTGGACGGCAGCGCCGAGGAGATCGCGGCGGTGTTCCCGCTGCTGGGTGGGGCGATCGACGCGGCCGACTATCCGGCGCGGCTGCGGGAGGAATGCGCGCGGCTCAACCGCGCCGGGTTGACCCTCTGCTCGGATATGGCCTTCGACCCGGCGTTCCGGCCGCTGCTCGAGCAGGTCCGCGACGACCTGACGGTGCGGCTGCGCACCTATGAGATGTCCACACCGCAGATGACCACCACCGAGCATCCGGCCAACGGAGACGACATGCTTCGCCAGATCGGCATCAAGATCTGGGTGGACGGGTCGCCGTGGGTCGGCAACATCGACCTCACTTTCCCCTACCTGGACACCGCGGCCAGCCGCGCCATCGGCGTGGCGCCGGGCTCCTGCGGCCACGCCAACTACACCCGCGAGCAACTCGCCGAGATCGTCGACGCGTATTTCCCGCACGGCTGGCAGATGGCCTGTCACGTGCACGGCGACGCGGGCGTGGACACCATCCTCGACGTGTACGAGGAAGCGCTGCGCCGACATCCGCGTCATGACCACCGGCTGCGGCTGGAACATGTCGGCGCCATCACCCCGGAGCAACTGCGACGCGCACACGCCCTCGGCGTGACGTGCAGCATCTTCGTCGACCAGATCCACTACTGGGGCGACGTCATCGTCGACGACCTGTTCGGCCCCGATCGTGGGTCGCGGTGGATGCCGTGCGGGTCGGCGGTGGCCACCGGTATGCGTATCTCACTGCACAACGATCCGCCGGTCACGCCCGAAGAGCCGCTGCGCAACATCAGCGTCGCGGCGACCCGCATCGCCCCGAGCGGTCGCGTGCTGGCACCCGAGGAGCGGCTGACCGTCGAGCAGGCCATCCGCGCGCAGACCCTCGACGCGGCCTGGCAGCTGTTCGCCGACGATATCGTCGGATCCGTGGAAGTCGGCAAGTTCGCCGATCTGGTGGTGTTGTCGGCGGATCCGCGCACCGTACCCGCCGAGTCGGTTGCCGATCTCGACGTGCTGATGACGTTCCTGGCCGGTCGCGAGGTTTACGCGAAACCAGACTGACCGGCGGGGTCGTCGTGGCACCCTCGTGGCATGGCCGATCTGCCCGAACCCCGATACCTCGACGACCGGCTGGCCCACTGGGCGCGCGCCACACCCGATGCGGAGGCATTCAGCTACTTCGACCGCACGTGGACGTGGGGGCAGTGGAACGACCGGGTCCGCCGGCTGGCCGGGGCGCTGGTCGCGCTCGGTGTCGCGCGCGGGGACGTGGTGGCGTTCCTGGACAAGAATCACCCCGCGTGTGTGGAGCTGACGATGGCGGCCGCATCGCTTGGCGCGGCCAACGCGATCGTCAACTGCCGGCTGTCCGCCGACGAACTGGTTTTCGTCCTCAACGACAGCGGCGCCAAGGTCCTTGTCGTTGGCGCCGAGTTCGCCCCGGTGGTCGACACGATCCGCGACCGGCTCACCGCGGTGACGCGGGTCGTCACGGTGACATCCGACGGCGCCGACGGCGACGAGTACGAAGCTCTGCTGGCCGCGGCGACGCCGACGGGCCGCGCCGCCGGTGTCGAGCCCGACGACGCCTGCATGGTGATGTACTCGTCGGGTACCACCGGCAGGCCCAAGGGCGTTGCGCTGACCCAGACCAATGTCGTCGCGCACACGATCAACGCATTCGCCGATTGGGTCGTGGAAGACGACGACAAGAACTTGGTGTCGATGCCGCTGTTCCATGTGGGCGGATCGTCCTATGTGCAGTTCGGCATCCACAGCGGGGTGCCCAGTGTGATGACCCGTGATCCCGACGGGATGTCGCTGGCCGGGGCGATCCTCAAGGGCGCCAACCGGACCTTCCTGGTGCCCGCGGTGCTGGCGAAGGTGCTGGAGATGGGCGACGACGCGGTGAAGCTGTTCGGTGCGCTCAAGACCTACGGCTACGGCGCGTCCCCGATGCCGCTACCGCTGCTGCGCGACGCCCTCGAGGCCTGGCCGGATACCGATTTCATCCAGGTGTACGGATTGACGGAGGTGTGTGGCGCGGTCACGGCGCTGTCCGCCGACGACCACCGCGACACCGACCGGGTCGACCGCATGGTCAGCGCCGGGCGCCCCCTGGCGGGTGTCGAGGTGCGGGTGGTCGATCCGGACACCCTTGAGGACGTACCGGACGGCGCGCAGGGTGAATTATGGTTCCGGACACCGCAGTTGATGAAGGGCTACCTCAACCGTCCCGACGCGACCGCCGAGGCCGTCACCGCCGACGGCTGGTTCCGCACCGGCGACATCGGCCGAGTCGACGCCGAGGGATACGTATTCGTCGAGGACCGGCTCAAGGACATGATCATCTCCGGGGGCGAGAACATCTATTCCATCGAGGTGGAGCGCGTGCTGGGTGAGCATCCGGCGGTGACGGAGGTGGCGGTGATCGGGATCCCCGACGAGAAGTGGGGTGAATCCGTCAAAGCGATTGTGGCGTTGCAGGACCCGGTGACGGCCGAGGAACTCATCCGGTGGTGCCGCGAGCGGCTGGCGCACTACAAGTGCCCGCGCAGTGTCGACATCCTCGACGCACTACCACGCAACCCCACCGGCAAGATCATGAAGAAGGATTTGAGAAAGCCCTACTGGGAGGGCCGCGACCGGGCGACGGTGTGACCGGTCGCTGAACCCGCCGCACGGTGATCGATCCGGCGACCGTGCCGCCGTACCCGAGTGATCGGCTGAACCCGGTAACCGAATTCGAGTAGTGGACTACTCACGCGCGTCCGCTGTCGCGGCGACACGATGGTGCTGCCGAAAGGGACGAGGACGACGCGCCGACAGCGGTGCTGGACGTCGCCGCTGATCCGATCCCTGAACCGTGCGTTTGTGCAGCGGCAGAGCGTGTTTCGGCAACACGCGCAATGCGACGGGAGTGGCGATCATGAGGCTCATCCATTCTGGCACCGCCGAGGTTCCGCCAGCGGACATCAAGGCCGCCGGCTTCGACGGTGTGGTGGTCTGCGTATCCGGGCCGCGGTACGCCGGCGACGGAGGCGTCACGGCGACCGCGCGCGATTACGCGGACACCGTTCGCGCGGCGGGGCTGCACGTCGTCAGCCTCTTCGGCGGGGATAAGCCCGCGGCGGCGGCACCCGCGGATCTCACCCGGGGATTCGACGGCGGAGTCGACGACGCACGGACAGCTCTTCGGCTGCATGAGGCCTCGGGCGGCACCGAGTCCGCACCCATCATCTTCGGCGTGGACCGCGACATCACCCGCGACATGTGGAACAGCTGGGGTGTGGAGTGGTTCAGGGGCGTCAATTCGGTGCTCGGCGTGGCGCGCACCGGCATCTTCGGGCATTCGCGGGTGTGCCACTGGGCCATCCGGGACGGCGTGATCGGCGAGTCGACGAGTCCCGGCAGGCGCTGGGCGTGGCAGACGAAGGCATGGTCGCTGGGGGAACGTGAACCGGTCGCGGTGCTCTTCCACAACGTGATCGACACAGTGTCGAACCCCGGCCCCGTCGTCGGCGGTGCGCCCGTCGACGTGAGTGACGCCCTGGCAACCGATTTCGGACAGTGGGACCTCGACCGATCGGCTCGGCGCAGTACGGCCATACCGCATTTCGACGAGCACACCGACATCCGCAGCCCGTATCGCGGTTCACGCCGCGGCACCGCGGTGTCGTGGTTCGTACTCCACACCGAGGACGGGGACAGTCCGTCCGCGCGCGACCTGGCCCGGTACCTGGCGCAGAACGCCAGCGAGGTCTCCTACCACTACGTCGTCGACGACGCCGGCCAGGTCCACGCCGTCGTCGACACCGAGAATTCTTCGAATTCCCTTCTCGAACCGGGAAATTCGAAATCAATCAACCTGGTGTTCGCCGGGGCGAAGTCGGGCTGGTCGCGACAGGCGTGGTTCGACCGGATGCGGCACGGCATCGACGTCGCCGCGTATCTCGCGGTCCGTGACGCGCGCCACCATGGGCTGCCGCCGCGGGTGATCAGCGCCGACGAGGCCCGCAGGGGTGACGCGGGCATCCTTGACCACAACGCTGTGCGGATCGCCACCGGTGTGGGAACGCACACCGATGTCGGCGCCGGATTCGATTGGGATTACTTCCGGCAGAAGGTCGACGAGTACGCCGCCATGATGCCCGCGCAGCCGCCCGCCGTATCCGAGGCGCCGTACCCGGGTTCCCCGATCGGCCAGGAGGCGACGGGCCGGAATGTCGCGACGATCCAGGATCGGCTCAACACCGTCGCCGGTGCCGGGCTGCTGGTGGACGGCGAGTACGGGCCGGTTACGGGCCGCGCGGTGATGGAATTCCAGCAACGCCGTGGCCTCGGCACCGACGGCGAGGTCGGACCCGGCACCTGGTCGGAGTTGTTCGCCGAGCCCACCGCCGTCCGCGATCGCCACGAAGACGGCATAGCCACTGCGGCAGCCGGTTCCGTGGAACGCCGGTCCCGATCAGGTCAGCCGCAGACCGCCGAGTCGGCGCCGATGTCAGCGGCAAGTCCGGTGACCGGGGACCCGCTGTGGCTCGAGGATGTGCTGCGCCCCGCGCTCGGCGACCGGTTGCGCACACTACCCGGCTGGCAGAACTCCGGTATCGGCGGCACGATGGGTCGGATCTGGGGAATCATCTGGCACCACACCGGCAACGCGCGCGCCTCCGCGCAGAGCATCCGCGCCGGCCGGCCCGATCTGCGGGGGCCGTTGGCGCAGTTGCACATCGCCCCGGACGGGATCGTCACGATCGTCGCGGTCGGGCCGTGCAACCACGGCGGCAGAGGTTCGTGGGCGGGGATCGGGACGGACAACGCCAACGCCGTGACGATCGGCATCGAATGCGCCTGGCCGTTCGACACGAGCATCACCGAGGACACCCAGACCCGGGAACGCTGGCCTGACGCTCAGATCATCGCCATGCGCGACGTCGGCGCCGCGATCACCAAACATCTCGGGGTCGGCGCGGAACGCAATATCTCGCACGAGGAGTGGGCGAAGTTCGGTCCGGCGGGGTTCCGGCAGGGCAAGTGGGATCCCGGCAACCTGGACATGGATTGGTTCCGCGGTGAGATCGCCAAGGATATGCGCGGCGAGTTCGACCGATCCGCAGGCCAGCGGCCGACACCGCGGGCGCCGGAATCGGTGATGGCCGACCCGCTCGGCATCGAATGGCCACAACTCGGCGGTCAGACCCTCGTGAATGCGGTCGCCGAGATACGTGACACGCTGCGCGACAACCACGTCGGCAACGGACGCTGACCGCCGCGGGGTCCGCAGTCCCGCCGTGCCGCGGCTGGGCGCCCTGCCTTTCGGACGGCCGGCCCTGCGGGCAGTATGGACGTCGTGACGCCCACCCTGGACGATCTGGCCGACCGCCTCCACGTCGTGGCCCTGCCGATGCGGGTTCGATTCCGCGGCATCAATATTCGCGAAGTGGCGTTGTTCGACGGGCCGGCGGGCTGGGGGGAGTTCGGCGCCTTTCCCGAATACGGCCCCGCCGAAGCGGCGCACTGGCTGGCGTCGGCGATCGAAGCCGCCTACACCGCCGCGCCGGCCCCGCGCCGCACCCGCATCCCGATCAACGCGACCGTGCCCGCGATTCCCGCCCACCTGGTACCCGATGTGCTCGCCCGCTTCCCTGGCACGCGCACCGCCAAGGTAAAGGTCGCCGAACCTGGGCAGTCGCTCGCCGACGACGTCGCCCGCGTCAACGCCGTTCGCCGGCTGGTGCCGACGGTGCGGGTGGACGCCAATGGCGGCTGGAGCGTCGCCGAGGCGGTGGCCGCCGCACACGCGCTCACCGCCGACGGTGCGCTGGAGTACCTCGAACAGCCATGCGCCACGATCGCCGAGCTGGCGGAGCTGCGCGGCCGCGTCGACGTGCCGGTGGCCGCCGACGAGAGCATCCGCAAAGCCGACGACCCCTTACGCGTGGCGCGCGCCGGGGCAGCCGACGTCGCCGTGCTCAAGGTCGCCCCGCTCGGCGGGGTGGCACCGATGCTCCAGATCGCCGGCCGGATCGGGCTACCGGTGGTCGTGTCCAGCGCGCTCGATTCGGCAGTCGGGATCGGCAGGGGGCTGTTGGCGGCGGCCTGCCTGCCTGCGCTGCGGCACGCCTGCGGCCTGGGTACCGGTGGCCTCTTCCTCGAAGATGTCGCCGAACCCGCCCTGCCGGTCGACGGTCACCTGTCCGTCGGCCCGGTGACCCCGGATCCGGCCAGGCTGCACGCGCTGGACGCGGGCCCCCTACGCCGGCAGTGGTGGATCGAGCGCGTGGCGGCCTGCATGTCGGCCGGATAGGCACAATGAAAACGTGGACTTGGGGTGGTTCTTGGACGCCGTCGGTCAGCTGCGCGCCAAACCGGTGGCGCTCGACGTCGATTTCGGGTTCTCCGCCAAACAGGCGGTGGCGGCGCTGGGGACGTACTCCGAACAGCTGATCGACGATACGGCGCTGCCGCGAGCCCTGGTGGCCAAACGCGCCGCACTGGCCCTGGAATCCGCCCGCCGCAACGAGCGCAGCGCCCTGTGGCGCGCGCTGCACCCCGTCGACATCGTGCAGACCTCCTACACCCCGGCCGAACTGTCGGTGCTGCACGCCGCGACGGTCCGCTGGCCCGCACCCGACGCGCTGGCGGCCTACCCCAATGGGCGGACCCTGGTGGCGGAGTTCCGGGCGCACTGCCCGCTGATGCTTCAGGACCAACCCGGTGCGGCGGCCGCCGCCTGGCGCGAGCCGCTCCTGGTGGGCATCGCCTATCTGATCGGCGACGACATCCGGTCCAGCAGGTCCTGGCGCAGCCCCCTGTTCGACGAGCAGCGCATCCGGGTGGATCTGGACGCCACCCTGCGCGACGTGGCCCTGCGGGCGCACCGGATCTGGCGCGTGCATGCGAACACCGTGTCCACCGGTGGTTCGGGTGCGGCGGCCGACCGTGTGCACAGCCGCAACGACGAGGTGCGTCAGGCCGCGGAGATGGCGTGGCAGACGCTGCTCGGTCTGGTCCGCCAGCTCGCGGACTACCGCGAGCGGCTACGGCCGCTCGACGACGATCTCGACGCCATCGACGCCTTGCAGCACAATGTCAGGGCGCTGCCGGACGATGCGGTGCTGCAGCTCTACGCCGACGCGATCGGCAACGAGTTCCGCCGCGACGAGTTGGCCCGCGCCGCCGCCGACCTCGAAGCGCTGCACGCCGACATCGACGCTCAGATCGGATTCCTTCGCCGGTTCCTGCGCGATCCCGCCGTCGGCCTGCCCGTGTCCTGAAACGTGGGCTCCGTCGCGCGTCATCGCCGTCGCGTCCCGGTGCGGCTTCGGCACTGCGGAAACCATGCGGCACAGATTTATTCGCCGAATCGGCGTCTCCCCGGACCAATACCGCAGGACGTTCGCCTGAACCAGAGAGGATCGCCATGACCCAGATCGCCATCGTCGTCTATCCCGGCTACACCGCACTGGACTTCGTCGGCCCCTACGAGGTCCTTCGCAACCTGCCCGACGCCGAGGTGCGTTTCGTCTGGCACGAGGTGGGGCCCGTCGCCGCGGACTCCGGCGTGCTCGTCGTGCAGGCCACCCACACGTTCGACGAGACCGGCTCGCCCGACATCGTCGTGGTACCCGGCGGGATGACGACGTTCGCGCACGCGCAGGACGCCGCTCTGCTCGACTGGCTGCGCCGGGTGCACCGGACCGCCGGATGGACCACCTCGGTGTGCTCGGGGACGCTGATCCTGGCGGCGGCGGGTCTGCTCGACGGGCGGCGCGCGACGTCGCACTGGGCGGTGCTGCCGGTGCTCGAGCAGTACGGGGTGGTCCCGGTGGGCGACGAGCGGATCGTCGATTCGGGCGCCGCCCCGAACCGGGTGGTGACGTGCGCAGGAGTGTCGGCGGGTATCGACCTCGCGATGTGGCTGACCGGCCAGATCGCCGGCGATGAGCGGGCGAAAGCGATCCAGCTGATCATCGAGTACGACCCGCAGCCGCCCTATGACTCCGGTCACATCACGAAGGCCTCGCAGGCCACCCGGGCCGCGGCGATCGAGCTGCTCTCGGCGAGTTCGGCGCGCTGACGGACGCGCGGCGCATGTGAGCGCGCCGAATTCACGCGATGTAGCGTCGTTGGCGTGAATTTGGCGTACGACGACCGCGGCACCGGCGAACCCGTGCTGTTCATCGCCGGTCGCGGCGGCGCCGGCCGGACGTGGCATCTGCACCAGGTGCCGGAGTTCCTGCGCGCGGGCTATCGCACCGTCACCTTCGACAATCGGGGTATCGGCGCCACCGAGGACGCCGACGGTTTCGGCGCCGAGGAGATGGTGGCCGATACGGTCGCCCTGATCGAGAAATTGGGCCTGGCGCCGGTGCGCCTCGTGGCGGTGTCGATGGGGTCGTTCATCGCCCAGGAGCTGATGTTGGCCCACCCCGAACTGGTCAGCCAGACCGTGCTGATGGCGACCCGGGGCAGACACGACGCCGCCCGCGCGTTCTTCCGCGGCGCCGAACGTGATCTCGCGGCGTCGGGCGTCGCGCTGCCGGCCTCCTACGACGCGAAAGTGCGCCTGATGGAGAGTTTTTCGCCGAGAACCCTCAATGACGACCGTGCGGTGCGGGACTGGATCGCCATGTTCACCATGTGGCCGACGAAGACGACACCGGGGTTGCGCCGCCAGCTGGCCGTCGAACCTCAGGGCAACCGGCTACCCGCCTACCGGGCCATCACCACGCCCACGCTGGTCATCGGGTTCGCCGACGACATCGTCCTGCCTCCGCATCTGGGTAAGGAGGTCGCCGACGCCCTGCCCTACGGGCGATACCTGGAGATTCCCGACACCGGCCACCTGGGTTTCATCGAGAAACCGCAGGTGGTCAACGACGCGGTGCTGGGTTTCTTCGCCGATAGGCTGTAGCGGTGAACCCTTCGACAGCGCAGGCGCGCGTCGTCGTGGACGAGCTGGTACGCGGCGGCGTCCGCGACGTCGTGTTGTGCCCGGGGTCGCGCAACGCACCCCTGGCGTTCGCGCTGCACGACGCGGACCGGTCGGGCCGCATCAGGTTGCATGTGCGCATCGACGAGCGCACCGCGGGCTACCTGGCGGTCGGGCTGGCGGTGACCGCCGGGGCGCCGGTGTGCATCGCGATGACGTCGGGCACCGCGGTGGCCAATCTGGGGCCCGCGGTGGTGGAGGCCAACTACGCGCGGGTGCCGCTCATCGTGTTGTCGGCCAACCGGCCCTACGAACTTCTGGGTACCGGCGCCAACCAGACGTTCGAGCAGCTGGGCTACTTCGGTACCCAGGTCCGTGCGGTGATCAGCCTCGGTCTGGCCCCGGATGTGCGCGCCGCCGCACCGGGGGAGTTGGCCACGCTCAACGCCCAGTGGCGGTCGGCTACGTGCCGGGTATTGGTGGCCGCCAAGGGTTCTCGTACCGCCAATGCCGGTCCGGTGCAGTTCGACATCCCGCTGCGCGAACCGCTGGTGCCCGGCCCGTCGGATGAGGCGGGACTGGCGTACGCCCTGGACGGGCGCCCGGGCGGCAAGCCGTGGACCGTCACGCCGCCGGTCACCTTCGACCAGCCGCTCGACATCGACCTGACCCCCGACACCGTCGTCATCGCCGGGCACGGTGCGGGTGTGCACCCGAATCTGGCGCACCTGCCCACCGTCGCCGAGCCGACCGCGCCGCCCGCGGACAATCCGCTGCATCCGCTGGCGTTGCGGCTGCTGCGCCCGCAACAGGTGATCATGGCCGGCCGGCCCACTCTGCACCGGCCGGTGTCGGCCCTGCTGGCCGACCCGTCGGTGCCCGTGTTCGCCCTGACCACCGGCCCCCGCTGGCCGGACGTGTCGGGAAACTCGCAGGCCACCGGTACCCGCGCGGTCACCCACGGGACGCCCGACGCGGCGTGGCTGCGGCGCTGCGCCGAACTGAACCGGCACGCCGTGGACGCCGTGCGCACCCAGCTGGCCGCACATCCCTTGACGACGGGATTGCACGTCGCCGCCGCGGTGGCCGACGCGCTGCGGCCCGGCGATCAGCTCGTGCTCGGCGCGTCGAATCCGGTGCGCGACGCCGCGCTGGTCGGGCTCGACACCCACGGGGTCACGGTGCGCTCCAATCGCGGTGTCGCCGGCATCGACGGAACGGTGTCGACGGCGATCGGGGCGGCCATGGCGCACGACACGGTGTGCGCGCCGTATGCCGGCGGCGCGGGCCGCACCATCGCCCTGATCGGTGATCTGACTTTCGTGCACGACGCCTCCGGGCTGCTCATCGGGCCGACCGAGCCCGCGCCGCGCAAGCTGACCATCGTGGTGTCCAACGACAACGGCGGCGGCATCTTCGAATTGCTCGAACAGGGTGATCCGCGGTTCTCCGACGTGTCGTCGCGGATCTTCGCCACCCCGCACGACGTCGACGTCGGGGCACTGTGCCGCGCCTATCACGTCGACAGCCGCCAGCTCGAGGCCGACCAGCTCGCGGCGGCGCTCGACGAACCCTTCGACGGGATGCGCGTGCTGGAGGTGAAGGCCGACCGGTCGTCGTTGCGGGCACTGCATGCTTCGATCAAGGCCGCCCTGTGATCGACCGGGTGCAACACCGGTTGAAAGCCTTGTGGGACAGCCTCATCCCTCATCTATACGGTGACCCGCAGGAGACCCGTACGGAGCGGATCATCCGCAGGGTGCGTATCGGCGTGGTCATCGTGGCGTGTCTGGTGACGCTGCAGTCAGTCCTGCTGGTGCTCGGCGCATGGCGAAACGACCAGCAGATCGAAGACAACATGGGGGTGGCGGCGGCCGAGGTGCTCAGTGCCGGTCCGCGCCGGTCGACGATCGAGTTCGTGACCCCCGACCGTGTCACCTATCGCCCCGAGCTGGGTGTGCTCTACCCGTCCGAATTGGACACCGGGATGCGCATCTACGTCGAGTACGACAAGAACGATCCCGACCTGGTGCGGGTGCAGGACCGGGACGCCTCCCTGGCGATCATCCCGGCCGGTTCGATCGCAGTGGTGGGCTGGCTGGTGGCCGGCGCGGCGCTGATCGGCCTGGCCTATGTGCAGAAGCGTCTCGCCGTCGCGTCCGACGACTGCGAACAACGCGCCGGCGCAGAATGATTCGGGACGGCTAGGCCGACGACATCAGCTTGGACAACCAGTTGTTGTCGAAGATGTCGATCTTCTCGTCGTTGTTCAGGTCGTAGACGGTCGGCGTGCCGGTGTCTATCGGATCGATGTCGTAGAGGTAGCCGAAGTTGGTGTCGGCCATATCCTGGATGTCCAGCGCTTCGTCACCTGCCGAGATCTTGTCCACCTCGGCGGCCCCGACGCCGCTCTTCCTTGCCATGTCGGCGATTTCGGCGTCGGTGAAGGAGTCGTCGGCGGCGGAGTAGTCGGCCCAGAGCGATTCGACGAACGATTGGAACGTGGGGCCCGAGGTGTCCGGTCCGGCGGCGAGGAACAGCGCGTTGCTGACCCGCGCCGAGTGGTCGTTGGTGGGGGTGTCCAGGAACACCATCGGGCGGTAGGTGACGGCGAGCAGGCCCAGGTCGATGTAACTGCGCAGCTGGTCGCCGAAGTCGGCCTGTAGGTCGGCGCAGTGGCTGCACTGCGGCTCGGTGAACAGTTCGATCTGGACCGGCGCGCGGGGGTCGCCGACGACGATTCCGAACCCGTCGTCGGTGGCCGCGGTGCCGGGAGCGCGGGGATCGGGTTGGGCGGTTCCGCTGACCTGGCGGCTGCATCCGACAGTGAGGAGCAGGACCATGATTGCCAGTGCC
Source organism: Actinomycetota bacterium (assembly GCA_018268465.1). Lineage (GTDB taxonomy): Bacteria > Actinomycetota > Actinomycetes > Mycobacteriales > Mycobacteriaceae > Mycobacterium. The sequence goes on along the minus strand of JAFDWN010000036.1, from coordinate 20,284 downwards.
ACCGCCGCACGCGATACCCGCATGACAACACCCTACTTCGGCGCGGCGGGCCCATCCGCGCGCTTTGCCGACGCCCCGGGGTGCGCGGCGGCGCCGAATGTGGGGGCTGTGCACGTCTGCACTTGAGAAACGTGCACAGGACGCCCACAGTCGGCGCGACGGGATGCGCTATCCCTCTGCGTCGACGGCCACCATCTCCGCGCCGCAGCTGCACCGGTACGGTTCGGTCGCGCCGGCGCAGTGGCATTCGGTCTCCACCCGGACCCGGCATCCGCATCCATCGTGGCTGCAGGTCAGCACCGTGCCCTGCTCGTAGCTTCCCATGTCGTCACCTCTTCGTGCGTTGGCGTCCTGCCATCATGGCAGCACCGGCACCACGTCGGGTCCACCCGCGGTTTTTGCATCACGTATCCCCATCCGCAACCTGACGGAAAGCCGTTGCTGGCACCATCAAGGCGTGCGCGTCGCGATCGTCGCCGAATCATTCCTGCCGAATGTGAACGGTGTCACCAACTCGGTGCTTCGGGTGATCGAGCATCTCCGTCGCACCGGCCACGAGGTCCTCGTCATCGCCCCGGACACTCCGCGGGGCGAACCGGCGGCGGACCGGGTGCACGACGGGATCCGGATCCACCGGGTGCCGTCGCGGATGTTCCCGAAGGTGACATCCCTGCCGCTGGGGGTGCCGCGGCCCCGCATGGTCGGTGTGCTGCGTGGATTCGCACCGGATGTCGTGCATCTTGCCTCACCTGCCCTTCTCGGTTATGGGGGCCTGCACGCGGCCCGCTACCTCGGTGTGCCGACGGTCGCGGTGTTCCAGACCGACGTGGCCGGATTCGCGCAGAGCTATGGTGTTGGCCTCGCCACCCGCGCCGCTTGGGCGTGGACGCGTCACCTGCACAGCCGCGCCGACCGGACCCTCGCGCCGTCCACGTCGGCCATGGAAAACCTTGCTGCACAACGTATTCCTCGGGTCTACCACTGGGCACGCGGGGTAGACGTCACGGGATTCGCGCCGTCCGCGCGTGATGAGGTGCTCCGGCAGCGCTGGTCGCCACGGCGTAAGCCGATCGTCGGTTTCGTCGGCCGACTCGCACCCGAGAAACATGTCGAGCGCCTAGCCGTGCTCGGGGCCCGCGACGACGTGCAACTGGTCGTCGTCGGCGACGGCGTCGACCGCGCCAAACTTGAAACTCTGCTGCCGACAGCGGTTTTCACCGGCGCCCTATATGGCGGTGACCTGGCCGCCGCGTACGCGAGTATGGACGTATTCGTGCATCCTGGCGAACACGAGACGTTCTGTCAGGCGGTGCAGGAGGCGATGGCGTCGGGGGTTCCGGTGATCGCGCCGAACGCCGGCGGGCCCCGGGATCTGGTCACGCCGTGCCGGACCGGCCTGCTGCTGCCCGTCGACGAATTCGAGTCCAGGCTGCCCGAGTCGGTGGGGCATCTGATCGCCGAACGGCCCCGCTACTCGCAGGCCGCGCGCCGCAGCGTGCTCGGCCGCACCTGGCCCGCGATCTGCGACCAGCTGCTCGACCATTACGCCGCCGTGCGTGGCGAACCCCGCCGTGCCGCCGCCTCGGCCTGACCCGCTTGATTTCCTCCACGTTCCCCGCGAGTACGTTCCCCGCGAGCGAGCGTTTTTGTAGCCGACACGCCGACGAAAAACCCGACAATGCGCACGCTCACGCCGGGTAGGGGGCCGCACCCGCGCCGGGTGGGGGGGCGCACCCGCGCCGCGTGGGGGGGCCGCACGCGCGCCGGGTGGGGGCCCCGCGCGTCGCGGAAGCTCAGCCGTGCGCTTCGACCGCCACGGGCTGCCACTGTTCCCACGTCGCCAGACGCTTCTCGTAGTCGGCCCTGGCCAGTTCCAGCGGCCCCGTGCCGAAGAACACCCGCAGCGGCGGGTTCTCCGCGTCGACGACCTTGAGCAGCGCGGCCGCCGACGCCGCCGGATGGCCCGGCCTGGCCATCCGCTGCTCGCGCCAGCGGTCGGCGGCGGCGTGCGCGTCGGCATAGGCCGGCAGCGGGGCGGCGCGTTTCGCCGACGACCCGCCCCAGTCGGTGGCGAAGCCGCCCGGCTCGATGAGGGTGACGTGCACGCCGAACGACGCGACCTCCTGGGCCAGGGTCTGGGAGAACCCCTCCAGCGCCCACTTGGACGCGTGGTAGATCCCGACGTTGGGGAATGCGGTGATCCCGCCGATCGAGGACACCTGGATGATGTGCCCGCTGCCCTGGGCCCGCAGGTAGGGCAGGGCCGCCTGGGTGATCCACAGCGCGCCGAACACATTCGTCTCGATCTGGTCGCGGGCCTCCTGCTCGGAGAGTTCCTCGATGAAGCCCAACTGCCCGTATCCGGCGTTGTTCACCACGACGTCGAGCCGGCCGAAGTGGTCATGGGCCTGCTTGACCGCCGCGAAGTCCGCGTCGTGGTCGGTGACGTCCAGCCGGATCGGCAGCACGGCGTCGCCGTATGTGTCGACCAGGTCGGCCAGGGTCGACGTGTCGCGGGCGGTGGCGGCGACCTTGTCGCCACGGGCCAGGGCGGCGCTCGCCCATTCCCGCCCGAAGCCGCGGGACGTTCCGGTGATGAACCAAACCTTTTCGCTCATGTGACGTGAAAGACCTCGAGGTGGGCTCCGCATTCCCGCGGACCGGCGCACAGGTAGCGTCGGGCGCGTGAGCCGGGCGTCGCTGGACAAGGACCCGCGGGAGGTCGCGTCGATGTTCGACGGGGTCGCCCGCCGTTACGACCTGACCAACACGGTGTTGTCGCTGGCACAGGACCGGCGGTGGCGGCGAGCCACGCGCGCGGCGCTGGGCATCGGTCCCGGCGACAGGGTGCTGGACCTCGCGGCGGGGACCGCGGTGTCCACGGTCGAACTCGCCGCGTCGGGGGCGTGGTGTGTGGCAGCCGACTTCTCCGTCGGCATGCTGGCCGCCGGCGCGTCGCGAGACGTCCCGAAGGTGGCCGGGGACGCGACCCGGCTGCCGTTCGACGACGCGGTGTTCGACGCGGTGACGATCAGCTTCGGGCTGCGCAATGTCGTCGACCATGCGGCGGGGCTGCGCGAGATGGCGCGGGTGACGCGTCCCGGGGGGCGGCTCGTGGTGTGTGAGTTCTCCACCCCGACGAACGGTCTGTTCGCCACCGCTTACAAGGAGTACCTGATGCGGGCGCTGCCGCGGATCGCCCTTGCGGTGTCGTCGAATCCCGACGCCTACGTCTACCTCGCCGAGTCCATCCGCGCCTGGCCCGATCAGGCCGAGTTGGCCCGCAGGATCGGTGCCGCAGGCTGGAGCTCGGTGCGGTGGCGCAATCTGTCGGGCGGCATCGTGGCGCTGCATGCCGCGACCAAGCCCTAGATCGGCCGAGCCGCCCCCGGCTGGCCACCGAGTTTGAATCCGCGGCGAGCAAATGCGCGACAACTCGCAGTCAGCTCACACCCGCGCGGCACAGCTGGCTGCCGGCTCAGGCGATCACTCCGTCCCCGTCGATCACCGACTCGAGTTCGGCCGCGTCCAGCACGACGCGTCCGTAGTTGAAGTGGAACGCGCGCAGGACCGCCATATGCGACTCCTCGTCGTAGTCGGCCATCGCCGCGTCCACCAGCGCGCATGCGTAGCCGAGATCGCCCGCCTGTCTGGCGGTGGTCTCCACGCATGCGCTGCTGGAAACGCCCGCGATCACAAGGTTGCGGATACCCCGGTCGCGCAGCAGCGCGTCGATCGGTGAACTGGTGAATGCTCCCCATGTGGTCTTATTGATGACGAGCTCGCTTGGTAGCGGCGCGATTTCAGATCGGATGGCGAAGGCGGGGTTCCCCGACCAGAACACGTCTGCGACACCAGAGCGCTCCTCCATATCCCGGACGAACGCCCTGATGCGTGACGGCATGTCGCGCAGCTGGCGGTCGTGGGACCCGACGGTCAGGTAGACCACCGGCATGGCCCGGCTCCGGAAGACTGCCAACAGTGCCGCGATCTCGGGGATGACACTGGCTTCGACTCGCTTGTTGAAATAGTCCAGCGAACCCGGTGCCAGTCGCTCGACCGCTAGGTTCATGCCCTGATCGGGTGACGCGTCGTGATACTGCATGTCGATCACCAGCAGTGCCGTCTGAGGTCCGGTCACCGGCACCGACGCGGTGAAGTTGAGTTCGCCGTCGAAGAAGGGGTGTCTCATGGCCGGTTCCATTCGTCGTAGGGAATTACGCTGGCGCCGTGACTGAATCGAAACCGGGACGGCCGATGAGCACTGCGGCCACTGACGCGATCCTGGCCGCGTCCGCCGAGGTGCTTGCCGAGGAAGGAGTCGAGCGGTTCACCATCCGGGCGGTCGTCGCCCGCAGCGGAGCGAGTTCGGCCACCGTCTATCGGCGCTGGCCGAACAAGGCCTCGCTGATCGTCGCGACAGCGGAATTGCTGATGAGCCAGGAGATTCCGGAGCCGCCCCACGCGTCGTTGTACGCCGACGTCACGCACCTGGTCCGCAGCCTCGTCCGCGTGCTCAACGACACCGTTGTCGGCGGTGCGCTGCCCTACATGTTGCACGCCGCGCAGACGTCGCCCGACGTTGCCGGGGCGGTGAGCAACTGGCTGGCCGGTCGGCGCGCGGTGGTGGAGCGCGTGCTCGCGACGGCGGTGGCCCGTGGTGAGGCCAGACCCGGTCTGCCGTTCGGTTTCGGTGCCGAGTTGCTTTCCGCGCCGGTCTATTATCGGTTCCTGGTGTCGCGGGCGCCGCTGGACGAGGGGTTCGTCGACACTCATGTGCGGGAGTTCCTCACGTGGGCCACCGTCGGCATCAGGCATGCTCCGTGGGGAGGTTCTCCTCAGCGGTGAGCCGGGTCCCGATGCGTCGTGCCATCTCGGGCGCGAAGGTGATCACCGCGACCGCCACCAGCAGCCAGGCGATGGCGATCGCGGGAAGCCACGCCATGACGCCCGTCGGGTAGGGCCACACGTTCTTGTACAGCACGTAGATCAGCACGAGCAGGGCTGCCACCGGCACCACGACCTGCCACATGGGCACCGCCGCTCTGGCCGCACGGTCGACGAATAGCAGTTTGATCGCGCCGGCGGTCACCAGCAGGTAGCCGACCAGGATGAGCAGCACGCCGATGGTGCCGACGAAGGCGTACGCCTGCAGTGGTGTCTCGGCGAATGCGCCGGCGATGACCTCGCTGACGATCATCGCGATGCCCGCGACGACGGCGGCCACGACCGGCGTACCCCGCCGCGGGGACACCGACCCGAGTGCGGTGGGGCGTGCCGCGGCGTCGCGGGCAATCGCGTAGAGCATTCGAGATGACGCGAGCACGCAGGCGACGGCCCCGCCGACGGCGGAGATCGTCGAGCCGACCGTGACGGCCTCGCCCACCCACGGCGCCAGATAGTCGCGACCGAGGTCGCCCAGGATGGAGCCGGACGACGCAAATGCGGCCACTGCTGCATCATCGGTGCCGAATCCCATCATCGCGACCGCGGAGACCACGACGTAGAAGATTCCGCCGCCGATCGCGGTCCCGACGAGCGCGCGCGGAATGGCGCGTCGGGGTTCGTGGGCTTCCTCGCCGAGCGCGGCGGAGGATTCGAATCCGGCGAACGACAGGAAGCCGAACACCGCCGCCAGTGTGATCGCCGAAAACGGAACCCCCGGGGCCGGTGTGAAGACGGCGAGGTCCACGGACTGGCCTTGCGGCCCGTTGCCACCCGCCAGTTTGGCGACCACCACGGCGACGATCACGAGGATGATCGCGACGGTGACGGCCTCGAAGATCAGGATCAGGTCGGTTGCCTTCTTGGCGGGCACGATCGCCAGGGCGATTCCGACCGCCACCATGACCGCGCCGACCCCGTACGCGATCGCTCCGGAGGGTTCGGCGATCATGCCGAGGCTGGTCAGCAGGTCGTTGACGAGTATCCCGCCGGTAACGGCGGCGCTGACGCCGAACAGAAGGTAGGCGCCCACCATGAGCCAGCCGGCGACAGCGCCCGGCCTGGGCCCGAGAGTGGCGCCGACGAGGCCGAACACACTTCCGGCGTGGTTGAAGTGTTGCGAGAGTCTGGCGAATCCGTATGACACGAGCAGTACGGCGAAGGTGGCCAGGATCAGGGTCAGCGGGACGGCGCGGCCCGCGATGCCCGCCGCGGCTTGCGGATTGACGTTGATGGCCATCGACGGGGCCATGGTCCCGATCGACAGGGCGACGACCTGCCAGGACGAAAGGCCGCGGCGCAGTCGCGCATTGCCGGTGGGTTCCACGCGGGCAAGAGAGTCAGTCATGGTGTTCTCCAGGAGAAATGGGGATGGGTGTGGTGCGCCGCGTCAGCGGGGCGTCACCGCATGCAATGCGTCGAGCAGACGGGTCGTCCCGTCGTCGGCTTCTTCCGGGGTGAGGCTCAGGGGCGGGCCGATGCGCAGCGCGTTGGCGTACAGACCGCCGCGTCCGATCAGCAGTCCGCGGTCCCGGCAGGCCTCGTGCACGGCCGCGGCGAGATCGGGTGCCGGACGGCCGCTTTCGGGATCAATCAGTTCCAGGCCGATCATGAGTCCGCGGCCGCGCACATCCGCTACGGCGGGCATCCCGGCGGTGCCGTCAGTCAGCCGACGCAGCATTTGCCCGCCGAGGTGTGCGGCGTTGGCCTGAAGTCCGTGTGCCTGAACGTAGTCCAGCACCGCGAGCGCACCGGTCATCGCGAGGTGGTTGCCGCCGAAGGTCGACGTGGAGCCCGCGCCGAGGCAGTCGATCACGTCGGGTCTGCCGGCGACGCCACCGACCGCCAGGCCGTTGCCCAGTCCTTTGGCGAAGGTGATCAGGTCCGGGGTAAGACCTTCGTACTCGAACGCCCAGAATGTGTCACCTGTTCGGCCCCAGCCGGTTTGGGTTTCGTCGGCGATGAACAGGCAGCCGGTGGGTTCGAGCAGTCGGCTCAGCCCGGTGAACCAGTCGGGGGTGGGGACGCTGAAGCCGCCGACGCCCTGGATCGGTTCGGCGATCACGGCGGCGATCCTCGGGCCGGTGGCCGAATCGAGGACGAGTTGAGCTTCCTGTAGTGATCGCCGGGTGAATTCGGCGTCCGAGAGGTGGCGGTCGGCAGTGGTTTTGGCGTAGCCGGGGAGGAATGTGACGGTCAGCGGTGTGCGATCGGTGGGGCGCCATGCGGTGTTGCCCGTGACCGACACCGCCGCGAAGGTTCGACCGTGGTAGCTGTTGCGCAGCGCAAGTACCTGGCCGCTGCGGCGGTGCGCGGTGGCCAGCAGCAATGCGGCGTCGACCGACTCGCTGCCGGAGTTGGTGAAATACACCTTCGCGCCGGGGATGCCGGTGAGCGCGGCGATCCGCTCCGCGAGCTGGATTTGCGGTTCGATGAGGTAGGCGGTCGACGAGTGGATGATGCCGGTGCGCAGCCGCCGCTCCAGCGCCTCGACGATCTCGGGGATCGCATAACCCACCATGTTGGTCAGGACCCCGGCGAAGAAGTCGAGGTACCGATGGCCGTCGGCGTCCACCACATGGCGTCCGGAACCCGATACGAGAGCGATGGGACTGCGGTAGGACGGCGTCACCCATTGCGGCAGCACCGCGGTGTGCCGGGCCGCCAACTCGGCGGTGGTTTGCCGTGTAGCCGTCATGGCACTGAAAGCTAGGGCCGGCCGGTTTCGCCGGCGTAACGGCCGGTGCCAGTAATCGTTAAATTACGAAAGCAGATGTTTTCGTAATTATGGCACCGCGCGCGGCGAGATCGTCGCGGTGCTCCCGATGTCAGCTGAACGGCGGCCGGGTATCGAGCCGCCGCGACGCCAGGCCCGCCGACCGCCACATCCGCGCGATCCAGTCGGCGTCCTCGTCGGTGACGAGATTGCCCATCACCCGGACCGCGACACCCATCAGCGTCGTCGAGCGCATCGCCAGCGGGCCCGTCACCGGCAGGAATCGCGGCAGGGTCAGCAGCAGCGCCAGCCGGCGCGCCACGGAGAACCCGCGCGCGTAGTGCGCACGCAGCACCTCGGGCCATGCTTGCGACACATCGCCGAGGTCGAGCAGCTCGGCGGCCAGCCGGCCGGTCTCCAGCCCGTAGTCGATGCCCTCACCGTTGAGCGGGTTCACGCACGCCGCCGCATCACCGATGAGCATCCAGTTCGGCCCGGCCACCCCGGAGACCGCGCCGCCCATGGGCAGCAGCGCCGACAGCGCCGCGCGGGGCTGCCCGTCGAAGCCCCACTCCTCGCGGCGCAGGCCCGTGTAGTAGTTCAGCAGCGGCCGCAGCGCGGTGTCGGACGGCCGTTTGGCGGTGGCGAGCGCGCCCACGCCGATATTCACCTCGCCATTGCCCAATGGGAAGATCCAGCCGTAGCCGGGTAACACGGTGCCTTCCGGGGAACGCAGTTCCAGGTGTGAGGTGATCCACGGTTCGTCGCTGCGCGGTGTGGCGATGTAGCCGCGGACCGCCACCCCGTAGACCGTCTGCTTATGCCAGGTCCGGCCCAGCACCCGGCCCAGCGTCGAACGGGCGCCGTCGGCCACGATGAGGTGCTCGCACGCCACCTCGACCCCGGAGTCCAGGATGATCGCCTCGATGCGACCACTTGGATCATGGCGCACATCAACGGCTTTGGCGCCAAGCAGCATCTTGGCGCCGTCGTCGGCCGCGACGCTGCGAATCCGGTCGTCGAGTTCGGTGCGCGGCACCGCGCTGCCGGTCGACGGGAACGACGGTCCCGGCCATGGGACTTCCACGTCGGCGCCGAACCCCGCCATCCGCAGCCCGCGGTGGCGGATCCGGCCGTCCAGCCAGGCGCCGAGGCCCAGCCGCTCTAGTTCGGCGACGGCACGCGGGGTTAGCCCGTCCCCGCAGGCCTTGTCGCGCGGGAACTGCGCCGCATCGACCACCAGCACGTCGCGCCCCGCGCGGGCAGCCCATGCCGCGGCCGCCGATCCGGCGGGTCCCGCACCGACGACGACCACGTCGGTCCGCACCCGATTTCCCGCCTGCTGCGGTCCTGCCCGCCGGTCGTCCATGGTTCCCAGTATGTTGGCAGGGTGAGGACACCAGCGACTGTGGTTGCGGGGGTGGACTTCGGAGACGCATCGTTTGCCGCCGAAGTCCGGGACGGGGTCGCCCGCATCGAAGATCTGATGTCCACTGAGCTGGGCAAGGCGGACGAGCTGATGTCCGAAGCTGTGCAGCACCTGTTTCTGGCCGGCGGCAAGCGCTTCCGGCCGCTGTTCACGGTGCTCTCGGCGCAGCTGGGTCCCGAACCGGACACCTGGCAGGTGTCGGTCGCGGGCGCGGTCATCGAGTTGGTGCACCTGGCGACCCTCTACCACGATGACGTGATGGACGAAGCCCAGGTCCGCCGGGGTGCTGCGAGTGCCAACGCGCGGTGGAGCAACAACATCGCGATCCTCGCGGGCGACTATCTGTTCGCCACGGCGTCGCGTCTGGTGTCCCGGCTCGGTCCCGAGGCGGTTCGGGTGATCGCCGATACGTTCGCGCTGCTGGTGACCGGGCAGATGCGCGAGACGCGCGGCGCGGCGGACGGCATCGACGAGATCGAGCACTACCTGAAGGTGGTGTACGAGAAGACCGCATGCCTGATCGCCGCGTCGGGCCGGTTCGGCGCCACCTTCTCCGGGGCGGACGAGGAGCAGATCGAGCGGCTCAGCCGGCTTGGCGGAATCGTCGGCACCGCCTTCCAGATCTCCGACGACATCATCGACATCGACAGCGATCCCGAGGAGTCCGGCAAGGTGCCGGGAACCGACCTGCGTGAGGGTGTGCACACGCTGCCGGTGCTCTATGCGCTGCGCGACACCGGGCGCGACGCCGACCGGTTGCGTCAGCTGCTGGTCGGGCCGATCGAGAACGACGAGGACGTCGCCGAGGCGTTGCGGCTGTTGCGCGCGTCGCCGGGTATGGCAGCGGCCAAGAATATGGTCGCCCGGTACGCGCAGCAGGCCCGCGACGAGCTGGCCAGCCTGCCCGATGGTCCGGGCCGGCAGGCGATGGCGGCGCTGGTCGACTACACGGTGAATCGCCACGGGTGAGCGCGGTGCGCGGGAGCGTTCGGAACCTCAGCCGTGCCGCGAAGCGTTCAATCAGCGAGGACTTCTAGGAGGAAGCTGAGATGACGTGGCATCCGCATGCGAACAGGTTCAAGACGTTCCTGTTGCTGGTGGTGTTTTCCGGTCTGATCGTCGGTGTCGGGGCGATGTTCGGGCGCAACATCATGTTCCTGGCGGTGCTGTTCGCCATCGGCATGAATGCCTACGTCTACTTCAACAGCGACAAGCTGGCGCTGCGGGCGATGCACGCCCAGCCGGTCAGCGAGATGCAGGCGCCGGTGATGTACAAGATCGTGCGCGAGCTGGCGACCGCCGCGCGTCAGCCGATGCCGCGCCTGTACATCAGTGACACGGCCGCGCCGAACGCGTTCGCGACGGGACGTAACCCGCGCAACGCCGCGGTGTGCTGTACGACGGGCATTCTGCAGATTCTCGACGAGCGTGAGCTGCGCGCGGTGCTCGGCCACGAGCTGTCGCATGTGTACAACCGCGACATCTTGATCTCGTGTGTGGCCGGCGCCATGGCGTCGGTGATCACGGCGCTGGCCAACCTGGCCTTCTTTGCGAGCATGTTCGGCGGGAACCGCGACGGCGGCACCAATCCCTTTGCCATCCTCCTGGTTTCGCTGCTCGGACCGATCGCGGCGACGGTGATCCGGCTGGCGGTGTCGCGGTCGCGTGAGTACCAGGCCGACCAGTCCGGCGCCGAGCTGACGGGTGATCCGCTGGCGCTGGCCAATGCGCTGCGCAAGATCAGCCGCGGGGTGGAGGTGGCGCCGCTGCCGCCGCAGCCCCAACTGGCCGACCAGGCTCACCTGATGATCGCCAACCCGTTCCGTGCCGGCGAGAAGATCGGCAAGCTGTTCTCCACCCATCCGCCCATCGAGGACCGGATCCGCCGGCTGGAGGATATGGCCGGCCGCGGTCCGGGCCACTACTGACCGCGCCCACGCGCGATCTTTCGGTACGCGCGTCTGCCGGCGCGGTGAAATCCCGCGGCAGTGGTAACGCTGCGCTGCTCACAGGCGACGTCTAGGGTGTGATGGTGCTGAGCAGAACTCTGATCGGCGTGGGCGGGGCCGTGGCAGCGGCTTTGATCGGTGTGCCCGGTGTCGCGGCGGCCCAGCCGACGACCCCGCCGCCGCCTCCTCCGGCTCCCAACGTCAACGCCTTCGATCCGGTGAAGCCGTCCGAGTTCGCCGTGATGGACGGCCAGTGGTACGCGTTCAGCACACCGCAGGGTGCCACGTGTGTGCTGCAGCGCAGCGGCAGCTACGGGTGCAGTGGCAACCTGCCGGGTGCCCCCGGCGGCGCCAACCTGGTCAGCGGCGCCATGGGCGGCGTGCCCGGGTTCGCCACTGCCGCCGGCGACGTGTTCGCCACCATCGGGGGAGAGGCGGCCAAACCGTTGCCCGCCAACACCCGGTTGAGCTACCAGACGGTCAGCTGCGGCACCGACGGCACCATGACGGCGTGCATCGACAGCCGCAACCAGGCGGGGTTCGTGATCAGCCCGTCCGGCAGCGCGATCGTCAACGCCACCAACCCGCTGCTGGACCGGCCCGAGGGAACCAACCCCTTCATGAACTGACCGGGCTCGACGGTCAGAAGCCCTCGCCGTGCACCTCGTGGCCGGGCGTCTCCGCGATGAGTCCCTGGTAGGCGTCCTCGACGGTGGCGCCGTGGTTGATCACCGCGTCGACCTCGCGGGCGATCGGCATGTTGATGCCGTAGCGGTCGGCGAATTCCATGATGACGCTGGACGCTTTCACGCCTTCGGCGACCTGATTCATCGACGCGATGATCTCGTCGATCGGCTTGCCCGCGCCGAGTTGTTCGCCGACATGGCGGTTGCGGCTGCGCTGGCTGGTGCAGGTGACGATGAGGTCACCCATCCCGGCCAGACCGGCGAACGTGTCGCGGTGTCCCCCGACCGCCTCACCCATCTTCGACATCTCCCGCACGGCTCTGGCGATCACCATGGCGCGGGTGTTCTCCCCGATGCCTAGCGAGTAGCCCATTCCGACGGCGATCGCGTACACGTTCTTCAACGCCCCGGCGATCTCCACCCCGACCACGTCGTCGGTGGTGTAGGTGCGAAACCGCTTGGTGCGGAACAGCTCCGCCAGTCGTGCCGCGAGATGCTGGTCGGGCATCGCCAGCACGGCCGCGGCGGCGTAGCCCTCGGCGACCTCGCGTGCGATGTTGGGTCCGGCCAGGATCCCGGCCGGATGTCCGGGCAGCACTTCGTCGACGATCTCGCTCATCCGCATGTTGGTGCCCTGTTCGAGGCCTTTGACCAGCGACACCACCGGCACCCACGGTCGCAGTTCCCTGGCGAGTTCCTTGAGGACGCCGCGAAACCCATGTGACGGCACACCCATGACGACGACGTCCGCACAGTTGGCGGCCTCGGCGAAATCGGTGGTCGCGCGCAGGGTGTGCGCAAGCTCGACCTCGTTGCCCAGGTAACGCGTGTTGCGGTGCTTTTCGTTGATGTCCTGGGCGGTCTCCTGCGAGCGCACCCACTGCAACGTCGGGCCCCGGCGGGCGCAGATCGAGGCCACGGTGGTGCCCCACGAGCCTCCGCCGAGGACGACGACCTTGGGTTCGCGCTGTGCAGGTGCCATGCCGATCAGGGTATGGCCGGTGCCCGCTGTTGCGCCGCAACTTCACGAACCGGGGGCGCGCCGGGGATCGGTCCAGGATCTCGGTGAGGACGTCGGCGGCGGGCTGATGCCAGGGCGCGTGTGCCCGCGGCAACGCCCTGTCCTCCGCGGCTGGCCACCTACACATATATATGTGCTATACATATATTTATGAGTTCGCCGGATCTCGACCGTCTCGACGAGCTGCTTCGGCGCATCCGCCACGCCCAGCAGCGCCCCGGCTGGCGCAAACAGTTGATCGCGGGCTCGGAGTACGTGACGACGTTGTCCACGCTGCGGGTGATGCGCGCCATCGAGCGTCGCACGCTCACGGGTCGTCCGATCTCCGTTCGCGACGTCGCCGATTCGATGGCCGTCGAACATTCGACGGCCAGCAGAGCGGTGGCCAATGCCGTCGGGGAGGGGCTGGTGCGCAAGGCCGGCGGCGACGGTGACCAGCGGCGCTGCCGGCTGGAGCTGACAGACCGTGGCCGCATCGCGCTCGACGAGATCACCCGGCAACGGCGTGACATGGTCGCCGAGACGGTTGTGGGATGGCAGGACGCCGAACTCGACCTGCTGCTGAACCTGTTGGAGCGGCTCGCGGTGGACTTCGAACGACGCACACCGGCGTGACCGGGCAGACATTCGCCGATGCGCCCCCGCGCGGGGCGCTGAAGCTGTTGATCGACCCGGCATTCGGGGCGTTGTTCTGGGGAAAGCTGCTGACCACCTTCGGGATGTGGACCCACAGTATGGTCGCAGCGATCGTGATGTACGCCGCGACCGGATCGGCCTTGATGGTGGGCCTTCTCGGTGTCGCCCAATTCGGCCTGCAGATCCTGCTGAATCCGCTGAGCGGAAAGCTGGCCGATCGCGGAGACGCGGTGCGCCAGGTCGTCGTCGGGAGATTGGTGTGTTTCGCCGGCTCGGGCTCGCTGGCGGTCTTGAGTGCGCTAAGTGGCGACGCGAACGGGTACGCCGTGGCGGTGCCGTTGCTTGCCGGGACGACGGTCGTCGGCCTCGGGTTCGTGATCGGTGGACCGGCGATGCAATCGGTGGTGCCGACCTTACTGCGTCCGGGTGAGCTGTCGACGGCGATGGCACTCAACACCGTGCCGTTGACCGCCGCCAGGATGGTCGGGCCGCTGATGGGGGCCTTCCTCGTCGCCCGGCTGGGGCCCACTCCGGCATTCGCCATCAGTGCCGTGGCTCACCTCGTGTTCGTCGTCCTGATCGTTGCCGCGCGCTTTCCCCGTACCCCGGGCCACCGGCCGGACGTCGACTACCGGGTGAGCGCGGGCCTGCGCTACGTGTGGGCGGACCGGCCGCTGTTCCTCATGCTCGTCGCGGTGGCCGTCGTCGGATTCGGCTCGGACCCGTCCATGACACTGGCGCCGGCGATGGCTGACGAACTCGGCGGCGGCACTCATCTCGTCGGGGCCCTCACGGCGGCCTTCGGCGCCGGGGCGGCCGTCGGGCTCGTCGCGCTCGCCGCCCTGCGGTCGCGGATGTCATCCGCGGTGACGGCCTCCGTGGGACTCTGGTCGATCGGGGCGGGTTTGGCGGTGGTGGGTGTGAGCGCCTCGCCGGCGATGGCCCTCGCCGGCTTCGCCACGTCGGGCTGCGGCTTCTCCCTGGGGCTGACCGGGTTGAGCACCCTGGTTCAGGCCCGTGCTCCCGACGACTTCCGCGGCCGGATCATGGCGCTGTGGCTCGTCGGGTTCCTGGGGTCGCGTCCCGTCGCCGCCGGGTTGCTCGGTGCCACCGCCGATCTGACCGCCGTAGGGGTGGCGTTCGGCGTGGCGGCCGCCGTCGTCCTGGCCGCCGCGACGGTGTGTCGGCCATCGCGGCTCAGCCGGCCAGGCCCGGTGCCGATCCGGGTCTGAATGCCAGTCTGAATGCCTTGGCTCTCAGCGGTAGTTCACGAACTGCAGCGCCACGTCGAGATCGGCGCCTTTGAGCAGTGCGATGACCGACTGCAGGTCGTCGCGCTTCTTGGAGCTGACGCGGATCTCGTCACCCTGGATCTGGGCCTTGACGCCCTTGGGGCCCTCGTCGCGAATGATCTTGGTGATCTTCTTGGCCTGCTCGCTGGTGATGCCCTGCTTGATGGTGCCGCTGACCTTGTGGGTCTTGCCGCTGGCCTGCGGCTCGTCGGCGTCGAAGGCCTTCATGGAGATGTCGCGGCGAATGAGCTTCTCCTTGAAGACGTCGACGGCGGCCTTGGCGCGCTCCTCGGTGGAGCTGACGATCTCGATGACCTCTTCACCCTTCCAGGCGATGGTGGTGTCGGTGCCGCGGAAGTCGAAGCGGGTGGCCAGCTCCTTGGCGGCCTGGTTCAGCGCGTTGTCGACCTCCTGGCGGTCGACCTTGCTGACGACGTCGAACGATGAATCCGCCATTGGACTCGTCCCCTTCCCTCGGGCTGGTGCGTTTTCGTGTTGGGACCATCCTCGTTGTACCCTGCTATTCGCACCAAACCCGGCCCCCCGGCCGCGGCGAGGTGTGACATCCCGGCAGGTTGCCCGAGCGGCCAATGGGAGCGGACTGTAAATCCGTCGGCTAACGCCTACGCAGGTTCGAATCCTGCACCTGCCACGCTGGTCAGGCCCCCTTTCGAGGGGGCCTGACGCGTTTGCGGGGGTGTTCGTCCGCAGAGCGTCCGCAGCAGATTTCGCGCCTGGCCTGGAACTGTGCGCCGGTGCCCTGTCCGTCGTCAGGAGACCCCGGGCTAGCGGAACGTGTGATCCGTCACCAGGCCGACCGGCGAAAGACGCTCACTGCGATGAACGCTGAAGCGGCCGCCGACGACGCGGACGGCCGCATCGGCGACTCGTGTCACGAAATCCGGACGATCCTTGATGCCCGCGTCCTGGCCGACCACCTCGCCGAGATGCCATCGGCTTTCCCCAACGCGACCGAACGTGGCGCATACAGCGGTTGATTCGCGGTTGCGCCAGTCTTTGACGCGCAGATCCTCACGGTCGTTCGCTGCGCCGAGGGCGTGGCGGGGTGGGGACTTGGTCCCAATCACCTTCTTTGCCGCGCGAAGTGGGGCGATTGAGGCCGCTTTTCGTGGATGTCGTGGCAGCTGATGCTCCGTCCAGCCCGCGGCTTCAGAACACCGACCAGCCGGCCAGTCGAGCGAACTCTTCGACCGCGGCGACGCCGCCGGCGGAGTTCCCGTCGGCGTCCAGGGGCGGACTCCATACGCAGATGGTGCCCTGGCCGGGCATGACGGCCAGGATGCCGCCCCCGATACCACTCTTGGCGGGAAGACCAATGCGGTAGGCGATGTCGCCTGCGGCACCGTACATGCCGGAGGTGAGCAATACGGCGTTGACCCGTCGGATTGAGGCGTCGTCGAGGAGCCTGGTGTCGCTGGTCCGGTCGGCGAGGAACAGCGTTGCCCGCGCCAGCGTCTGGACGTCTGCCGTGATGGCGCACTGGCCGAAGTATTGCTGTAGTACGTGGTCGATCGGGTTGTGCAGTACTCCGTGTTCGGCCAGAACGTGAGCGATTGCTGAGTTGCGGTGTCCGCTCAAGGTCTCCGAGAGCGCGACGGTGGCATCCGAGCCGATGACGGCATCGGGATCAGCATGTTGCAGGAGTTCGATGGTGGCGCCGATGGCGTCGCCACCGCAGTGGGTGATGAGGCGGTCGGTGACCACGATGGCGCCGGAGTTGACGAAGGGGTTGGCGGGTCGACCATTGGTGCGTTCGAGGTCGGCGACCGAGCCGTAGCCGGCGTTGGTGGGTCCCCATCCGACATCGAGCCATGCGTCTGGCCGGTGCCGCAGTAGGGCGCAGAGGGCGAACAGTTTGGACAGGCTCTGGATGGAGAAAGCATCGGTGCTGTCGCCGGTGTGCAGGAGTGTGCCGTCGATGGTGGCGACAGCCATGGCGAATCTGTCCGCGGGCACAGCGGCCAGCGCGGGAATCTGGGTGCTCACCATTCCGGTGTTGGCGGATTCGCGCCCCCTACTTGCCGCGGCATCGAGGTAAGTGGAGAGCAGGTCGGTCCGCACCGTTTGCGTTGCACAGGTCGGCATGGCGTTTCTCCTGTCGGACTTGGATATCGACGCTAGACCCAAAGAACGGGTATTTAGACCTTTACGTCGCGTTGTTAATAGCATGTCACGGTCGGCAAGATTTGGTCTATAGGTCTTGTTTTTAGGTCTTTAAGAATCTACGCTCGCCTCCAGCGGTGATGCAGGTCACCCCCAAACCATGAAAGGCGGGCTCCATGGCCGTCAAACCTGTGCCGGCGTCTGCAGTCGCCGGTGGTGTCGACAGCGGACATACGCTCAAGCGAGGCGCGATCGGCCTGGCTGGCGTGGTGTTCATGGTGGTGGCGTTCTCGGCGCCGATCACCGCGATGACAGGAAATCTGCCCGTGGCGGTGGGCTTCGGCAACGGCCTCGGCGCTCCCGGGGGATTCATCATCGCCACTGTCGTACTGCTGATTTTCAGCGTGGGCTTTGTGGCGCTGGCGCGCCACATCACGGCCGCGGGCGCCTTCTACACCTTCGTCTCACGCGGCTGGTCGAAGATTCCAGGGCTTCCGGCAGGTGTGCTGTCGATGTTCACCTACATGACGATGGAAGCCGGTCTGATCGGTATCTTCTCCGCGTTCGCGAATCAGGCGTTCAGCGCTCAGTTCGGGATCAATCTTCCGTGGATTGTGTACGCCGCGGTCTGCTTGGTGGTGATTGCCGTGCTGTCACACTGGGACATCTCGGTGGCAGCCAAGGTCCTGGGCGTGGTGCTGGTCGCTGAGATCGGAATGCTGACACTCAGTGCGGTGGCATCGTTGCTTCACCATCCTGAGGGGATGAGCTTTACCTCGCTGAACCCGGTGACCGCGCTGAGCACCAATGGGGTGGCTGGCGGTGTCGTGGGATTGGGTTTGCTGATGGCGTTCTGGTCGTGGGTCGGATTCGAGTCGACGGCCATCTACGGTGAGGAGTCCAAGGACCCCAAGCGCATCGTTCCGCGCGCCACCATCATCGCGGTCATCTCTATCGGTGTCTTCTACACCTTCATCGCCTGGAGTGTCATCGTGGGCAACGGTCCAGCCAGGGCCGTCGAGCTGGCTTCGGGCGCAACGCCGTTCGACCTGCTGTACGCCCCGGCCGAGCAATACCTGGGTCATTGGGCGGTGACGGTATTCGAGTGGCTGGTGCTAGGTGGTTCGTTCGCCTGTGCCTTGGCGATCCATAACTCTGCAGCCCGCTACCTGTTCGCCTTCGGCCGTGACGGCTTGCTTCCTCGTCGGCTGGGGGAGGCGCATCCCAAGCACGCATCCCCGTGGATCGCGTCGCTCACGCAGAGCGTTTTCGCGGGCATCGTGCTGATCATCTGCGCGGTGAGTGGCGCCGATCCGTATGCGGTGCTGTTCGTCCTGGTGGCCATCCTGGCCACGATCTGCTTGCTGATTGTGCAAACGATGTCGTCGGTGGCGACTGTTGTGTACTTCCACGTCAAGAAGGAACACCCGGAGACCGCCAGCTGGTGGCGCACGCTCGCGGCACCGATTCTGGGCGGCGCGGGAATGGTGTACGTGATCTATCTGATGGCCTCCAACCTCACTGCAGCGGCTGGGTCGGCGTCGGGGACGTTGTTCTTCAAAATGATCCCCTACATCGTCGTGGGTTTGCTTGTGGTCTCGTTCGGCTTGGCGCTGTACTGGCGCAAGGCGCGCCCCGACCTCTATGAGCGCATCGGTTCGACGATCTTCGACGACAACCAGCTCGAGCACGAACCCATCAAGTAATTGGGGCGTCGCCGCCGGGGGTGCGTGAGGCGCTCCCGGCAGCGGCCCCGTCATGTTGTGTGCGACGAAAGGAAGCGGGTCGGTGACCGACTGGTCGACGATGAGGGTGCTGATCACGGGGGGCAGTCAGGGCATCGGTTTGGGCATCGCCGAAGGATTTGCCCAAGCAGGTGCCTCCGTCGCGATCAGCGGACGGTCACCAGCCGCACTGGAGCTCGCGGCTCGGCGGCTGAGCGCGTTTGGTCATCAGGTGCACACGATCGTCGCGGACGTCTCTGCGCGTCAATCGTGCCGGCGCATGGCTGCAGAAGCCGTCGATGCTCTGGGCGGTTTGGAAGTGCTGTGCGCCAACGCAGGGGTGTACCCGGAATGCAGTCTCGACGATCTCGACGATGCCGATGTGAGCTCGATCCTGGGCACCAACGTGGCCGGTACCATTTTCAGTGTGCAGGCCTGCCGTACGGCCCTGCGCCTGTCGGGGCGGGGCAGGGTCGTGGTCACCTCGTCCATCACCGGCCCAGTGACCGGATACTCGGGCCTGAGCCATTACGGCGCCAGCAAGGCGGCCCAATTGGGATTTGTGCGCTCGGCGGCGCTGGAACTGGCGCGCGACGCAGTGACCATCAACGCGATCCTGCCGGGCAGTATCGCTACCGAAGGTCTGGATGGCCTCGGTGAAGATGCCATGGCGAAGATGGTCGCGTGCATCCCGCAGCGCCGGCTCGGAGCCCCGGCTGACATCGCGGCCGCGGCGATGTTCTTCGCCAGCGAGCAGGCTTCGTTTGTCACGGGCCAGACCCTGATCGTCGACGGCGGGCAGACTCTGCCCGAAATTCCGGAAACCCTCTGATCGGTTACCGTTTCAGCCAGGCTTCGATGGTGTGGCGGGTGTCGTTGATGTGCTCTTCCATCCGTGTGGCGGCCAATTCGGGCTCCCGGTTTTCGATGGCCGCCAAGATCGACTCGTGATAGTCGTTCGCGTTGGTCTCGAGCCGGCCGAAGATCGCTCCCACTGGCAGCCACATCCGGCGCCGGGCATCAGCGACGGCGTCGAGCAGGCGGTCGTTGTCGGCTGCTTGGGCGATGCCCATGTGAAAGGCGGAGTCCAGCGTCTGGAACTCGATGGTGTGTTGAGCGGACTGATCGTGCATCGCCACGCTGAGCGCGGCGTCCATTCCGCTGAGCAGCTTGTGCAACGAACTCAGATGGGCTGCGCGGCGCCGTGAGGCCGCCAGCCGGGTCGCTCCGGTCTCGACGATGATGCGGTAGTCGAAGGCGTCACGGATCGCGCGCTTGTTGTTGCGCAGTTCGCGGCGCATCTGGGCCGGGTCGATATCCGGGGACAGCACAGTGAAACCGCCGCCGCGACCGCGGCGCACGCCGATCAATCCTTCGCGTTCCAGGACGGCGACCGCCGTGCGCACGGTGGTGCGGGAGACGTCGAGCATCTCCGAGAGTTCGCGCTCGGTGGGTAGCCGATCGCCGGGACGGAATTGACCCAGCTCCAGGGCCCTGCGCATCTGGTCGACCACCAGTTCGTGCGCCGGTATCTGCCTGACCGGGCTGAGCACCGTCCCGTTGTGTGCCGCCATGGGGGCCCCTTCCGCGTTACAGACAGGTTAGCGCAGGGCAGGGTCGAAAACCGCTTTTGCCTCGCTCTATGGACCAAAAAACACTTAGCCTCGATCCCACGATGACCCTGTTGGGTAGTCGGGTGTCTTAACGAGGAAAGTGCCCTCTGAGCTGGACCGATTGGTTTTCTCTAGGCAACAATCGGGTCC
>JAFDWN010000035.1 GCA_018268465.1 Actinomycetota bacterium | reverse complement strand
GATACTTCCACTTGACCATTGACATTTGTCCATTTGCGGTCTGCCCGTCCACACGTTGCCTGCTGTCGACGCCAATACCCTGTTCTGGGGTATCCCCAAGGATCGCGTTGTGACCGTGCTCCGCAAGGACGCCGAGGTGACCCGGTCGAAGGACTCCGGTTTCTACAATGACGCCCTCGACGTGCGGGCGATCACCCGCGTTGGTATCGGGTTCCTGCACCCGGCTGCGGTGATCCGTGGATACGACGCTGCCTGATACCGCTTGAACCACAACTGAATAAGTCGCTGAGGGGTCGTCTTCGGACGGCCCTTCGGCGTCTCAGATCTACTACTTTTCTATCGAGGAGCGAGCACCCACATGACGACCAAAACCGGCGCTAACCGATCCGGCGCGCGGTGCGCCCGAGAGGGTTGCCGAGTCCGGACAGCAAGACACGCGCATTGCAGCTTCATCTGCCGAGTGATCGATGAGGAGCTTGATAGATCACGGCGAGTGTGTGAGTCCCTTGGCACCGATAACCCGCTGACCTCGGAGCTGTGGACCGAAGCAGTCGCACTCAGCGACTGCTGGACTCGATACCAGGAGCTAGACCGACGCCTCTACAAAGCAGCAGCAGAGGTCGGTATCACCGCCGATCAATGGCGGGTGATCAAACACGGCAGCCGCTAAGGCACCACATGCTGCTCAATCCGTATCCGGTATAGGCGGAATGTCCTGCGCGATGCAGATGAACTCATCGGGGCCGATGACACCGAGGTCACGTAACTCTTCTTGGATGTATCTGGTCGGAGGTTTGTTGTCGTCGCACATGACTAGACCCTCTCAAGTCCAGCACCAGGGCACAAGAGGAGTCAATGAATCATGTTGTGCTTCAACGGAATACGTGATACGCTACTAGCGGGAGCCGAGAGGGGGACGGTCACCCTGCCTGAAAACAAGGCGACGTACCCAACCCCTGACAGCAGAAAACCCCCGCCGTAGCGGGGGCCTCTCCTGGGTGCGGCTCAGGCTGCGGCGTAGCCCATCCTGGCGTGGAGATCCACGGTGTAGCTGTCGGGGACGATTCCCTCGGCCACCGCCCAATCCAGAGCCTTGGTCAGGTCCTCACCCGTGAGCTTGGCATCCTTGCCAATTCCGTAGGCCCTGCGCTGCGTCTCGGTCATCTGAGTTCCCTTCTCCCCGTTGCTGTTACGACAACAGTAGCACAGCCATCCACGCTGTGCAACACCAATCATGAAGTGCACCAACATATTTCACGCATAGTCCCCTGTGCACGCAATCTTGCATGTGTACGCACTTAGTTAGCTAGCTCTAGGCAGCACCCGACCGTCTGAGCTGCTAGCCGGCCATGCGCTCCCCAGCCATCTAATTAGCTCGCACCCCCCAGGGGGTATACCCCTAGGGGTACCTCCGTGACCGGTCGGTAATGCGGGTGCTGAATCCCATGCCGTGGCATCCATGTGAATTGTCCGGGCACGCGCGAGAAACGCCGATGCCGCACGCCTGGTGTTTTTCCGATCCCGATTCAACTCCTGACCTGCTCTAACGGCCCTCCGAGGGCCTGTCAAACAATCCATAAAGGAGGCCTAATGGCCGACAAACCCGAGATTCCGAGGGCTCCTACGGGCCTCTTGGCGCGCGGAAAGCACCTCTGGCGAGAGCTGCACGCCGTCTACGACTTCTCCGAAGCTCCCGAGAAACAAGCCATCCTGGAGGAGGCTTGCCGTACCGCCGACGTGGTCAAACGTCTACAGGCGATTGTCGATGGTGCCGACAACCTCAGGGTCAAAGGTTCGCAGCAGCAGCCGGTCGCTATGCCTGAGCTGTTGGAGCTTCGGCAGTACCGCGCGCTGCTGGTCCAACTGCTCAAGGCCCTAGGGTGCCCCGACGACGACGACACCCTGAGTCGCTCCGAGCTGGGCAAGCTCGGCGCCACTGCACGATGGGCCAACCGTGGGTAGGCCCAAGCGGCACAGCCAGAAACGCGCCGTGTTCTCCGATGTAACAGCGCTAGCCGCCAGCCTCCCCGAGCACCTCCGCAACCCGAACGGTGTCGGCAACGGTGTCGCCGCAAGCGATCACCAACAATCGGTTGCCGAACACCTCAGGTCGCTAGATGCCGATGAGCAGTTGGCTCCCGCCGTGTCTGCCGCAACCGGAGTCACGCTCGCGATGTTTCTCCGCAACAGGCTTACCGCAGCCGCCGTCCGGTTTGAGGCCTACACAGCCACCTACCGGCCCGCGAGGACGCAGGCTGACGACGAACACCCCGATCCGCCGTACCTCCCGCCAGAGCCAACCGCCCACACCTGGACCGACGACGACGACCGGGCACGTATGGAACACCGGAAAACCCTAGCCGCCAGACCGTTTGACCTCGGTATGGCCACCGCCATGACCAACCAACCGAAAGGCACCTAATGACGCAACGCAACGCAAACATGCCCCGTATCGGGGTGGTCCGGTGAGCCTCCTAAGACGCGGCAGCGAGACGGTCACTGTTTACCCCGAAGAGACCGTAACCGACGCCGATGGCAACAAGCTCACCCGAGCCGGCTCGGTCGGCGTGGTCGTACGCGCGTCCGTGCAGCCGGTAAGCGCGGTCAATGGAACACCGCGTGAAAACGACAACGCCGGATTCAACACCGAGAGCCGATACCGGCTGCGGCTCGCAGGCGGATGGCCGACCGGCGGCGGCATCCTCGGCGCACAGTCCAAAGTCGAATGGCGCGGCAAGCTCTACTCCATCGAAGGCGATGCCCGGATCCACACCGGCAGCCGCAGGACGGCGCATGCAACGTATGTACTTGTGAGGAGCTGAGTTTGTTAACCATCGGCGACCGCATACGCGTCGGATTGGTACCGTCGCGGACATGGCACTCACTGAGGCGGAACGAGCCGAGCTGCTCGACAACCAGTTTGTCCACGACGGCAACAATGGCAGTGCGGAGTACGTCCGACATCTTCCGTGTGACATGGGGATAAATCTGGGAGCGCCAGCGGACGTGCAGAAGGCGTTAGACCACCTATCCGACTGTGCCTTCTACGAACGCGCACACACCTTCCGTGGAAAAGCTCCGTGGCCGAGGTGGACAGACGTGCAAGAGGTATTGAAACGGCAGTGGCTGCGGCGGATACAGGAACACCCGGCCACCACCGAGGAGGACTACGAAACCGCCTTGAGCATCCTCGTAGACCCGAAGATACTGGTGCCCGATGAGTCCGGTGCCCGACTACGAGCTGCGGGCTTCGTCATCACAGGCGCGGACGGTCGAAGTGCGCCGCGTCCATCCGACGCTTGGTAGGGAGAGGTCCCGCCTAAGGGGAGGGGGTGCGCCCGAAGGCCCACCCCCTGCCCTTAGGAGTTACGGGCGGTAGGTCGTCTTGACAGTCTCTACCCTGACCCGCACAGGCACCCGCCGGGTCTCAGTCCCGCGAGCGGTCCTGATCGTGACCGTCTGATAGACGGTCTGGTAGCTGACAGACTTACTCGTTGACGTCGAGGCCATTGGCGCTCCCTTCATTCCACACCGGCAAGCTGGAAACAAAGACCGTAGATCTGGTGCAAAATTTGGCGCACCAGGCCCGCTTCGGTGTAGCGTGAGCCTCTGCATCTGCGACAATGCAACCCGCGCGTAACCCTCGGCTGACGGTCTACCTCGGTCGAGGGTTTCCGTGGTTCTTACTTACTTGTCGGTAGGCAACACCCTACACCTGGTGTCCGACAATCAGAAGAGATGCCAGATCTGCGAAAATACACCGCTGGGATTCGCAGCTCGTAGCGGTTCAGCAACGCACACGATGGGTCACCTCGCAGCGTGCCAGCTACAGCTTCGCCAGCGTGTCGCGCGTGTGCCGTTGCTCGCTCGTCAACGATGGGGCAGGCCACGACTCGGGAACGCGGTACCCGCTGAGTATTGCCCTGGTCGAGCCGCTGGAACCGTGCGGTAGCCCGAAGAGCATGAACTTTATGCCTGAGTCTCGGAGAACCTGACGGCGGTCGGTAGAGGGGTCGTCCCATAGCTCGCGGTACGTCTGGCCGGTGCCAACGTAGTCCCAGCGCGCCGGGACGATGAGGTTGGCCGACAGCTCAGCTTTCCGAGCCACCAGCGCGGACAACCGGGAGCGATACAACTCCTCATCGTCCACCAGGCCGCTGTCTGACTCCCATCGAAGTCGTTCTAGCGATTGCTCAGTCTGGGCAAGCTCGGCGCTGTGGTCCTCCCCGGGAACGAATACTCGCCGGGTCATCTCCCGGTCTCCGTAGTCCTCTAGGAACCTGCCCTGCAACGACTCTTCGACATCGTCCAACCGCATCGCGCCGCGACAGCCGGTGACCTGCCTGCCGCAGCGGACATACGTATGCGTCTTGCCGCTGGTCGACCTCCGCCGGTGCAGTGCCAGCGCGTACCCGCACTCTGGGCAGTCGCATCGGCGCGGTACCCATGTCTGTGGGTACTCGCAATCAGCGGTGTGCAGGATGCAGCCGCAGTAGCCGATACCCGACAGGGGGTTTGGTGACATCTGCCGATGCCGGCCACTAGCGGACCTTTGGGCGATCGCATCCTGTAGTTGCACCCACTCCGCGTTTGTGAACGTAGGCTCAGCCATCTTGATCGGCTGGCCGTGTGGGTCCAATACAACCTGGCCACCTGACACCCGCAACCCTTGGAGTCGCTGCGATGTCAGCGTCCGTTTGAGTGTGGTCACTGACCACTTGCCTTTGCCCGCCACTTTGGCGTGGTTGGTGCGGTGACCGGAGTCGTTCAGCCACCGAACCACTTCGGTGAGCGATTGTCCCTCGTGTACCAGCTTGGCTTGGATCTCGTGGAGTAGCGCGAACCCTTCATGGTCGCGTGCGAGCGCCTTACCTATTCCGCTCGGGTGTTGCACGGTTTTGAACCCCAGCGGTGCGACACCGTGTGATACCCGGTCGGTCATTTTGAGCACTGCCAGCCGGTCGGTGGCGCGCGTCTTGAACCGCGCCAGCTCTATAGCTGCGAAGAAAGAACCGACGTAGATGAAGAACTCCGACATCATCTGATCAAGCGAGTCGCCTGCCGGATTGAGGTAGTCAAGCACTACTCCGTCACCGGAGAACGCGAGAATCCTCCGGTTGTCTTTGGTCCACTTTGCGAACTCGACACAGTCGTTGGTGGACCTAAACGCCCGGTCAATCTTGGAGAACACCAGCACGTCCCACTCGTGGAGCCGCTGCGGAGATAGCCACTCCCCCAGCTCTGGCCGCTCGAATGGAGTTGTTTTGCCTGCGGACACGCCGAGATCCTCGAATGTGCCCACAACATCGAATCCGCGCGATTGAGCCCAGCGCACGCCCTCCTCGGTCTGCGCTATGTGCGACACCTTGCGGGTGCTCTCTTTGTCGTCGTCCAGATGGGACACCCGAGCGCCGACAATCGCGCGGAGCTTCCGCCGCTGTGTTACGTTGTCCATAGTGCAGCACAGTACAACGTCAGAGCCACCGGGCACGTCGCCAAACTGCGCCGCGACCTGTCGGTGTGATCCGGGGCCGTCCTCAGGTCGGCACGGACAGTTGGCCGAGCGCGCGCACCAGGGGTGCCAGCTCGGGCACCTCCGCAGCGCGGTTCAGCGCGCTCTCCAGCGTCGCGTCGTGCGTCGGGCGGGCGTCGTCGAGTAGGTCACGGCCGGTGGGTGTCAACTCGGTGTAGATACCGCGGCGGTCGTCGGCGCACAGCACCCGGATCAACAGCCCGCGCTCCTCCAGCCGGTTGACCAGGCGCGTGGTGGCACTGCTGCTCAGCGCGGTCGCGCGCGCCAGCTGCGACATCCGCATATGCCAGCCGTCCTGGCGGCTCAACGCGTCCAGGACGGTGTACTCGACCACCGACAGCTGGTGGCCCTGCTGCAGTGCGCGTTCCAGCGCGGTGTCGAGCGCTCCGTAGAGCGCGGCCAGCGTTCGCCAGCCTTGTGAACGGATCTCCACCGCGTCGTCTGCGATCCCCATCACACAGATGCTACAGGCTTGCGCCGATATCAAGCGTCTGCAACTATTTAGCAGGCGTATGCAACTTTTGTGTACGCGCTATATAGGCACTCGCTAGGAAGGACTGCGCCATGCCTCTGGGCCTGCTCGCCCTCGCCGTCGGCGGTTTCGGAATCGGCCTCACCGAATTCGTCATCATGGGACTACTGCCGGAGGTCGCCGCCGACTTCGGCGTCGACGAGGCCACCGCGGGATACCTCATCTCGGGGTACGCCCTCGCGGTGGCCGTCGGCGCCATCGCCGTCACCGCCGCGCTGATCCGGCTCAGCCACAAGCGTGCGTTGCTACTCCTGATGGTGCTGTTCATCGCCGGCAACCTGATGTCAGCCCTCGCGCAGACCTACGGCCTGATGCTCGGCGGGCGTATCGTCGCCGCGCTGTGCCACGGCGCCTTCTTCGGTATCGGCTCGGTCGTGGCCGCCGACATGGTCGCTCCGAACAAGAGGGCGGGCGCCATCGCCCTGATGTTCACCGGCCTCACCCTCGCCAACGTGCTCGGCGTACCGCTGGGCACGCTGCTGGGCCAACAGCTGGGCTGGCGCGCGACGTTCTGGGCCATCACCGTGATCGGGGTCGTCGCGATGATCGGGATGGCCGCGCTGGTACCCGCCACGCGCCATGACCACAGCACGGGACTGCGCGGCGAGCTCGGGGCGTTCCGGCTCAAGCAGGTGTGGCTGTCGATCCTGATCACGATCCTGGGGTACGGCGGCATGTTCGGCGCCTTCACCTATATCGCGTTCACACTCACCGGCGTCACGGGATTCGGCGCAGCGACGGTCCCATGGTTGCTGATGCTGTTCGGCATCGGCTTGGTCGTCGGAAACACGCTGGGCGCCAAGGCCGCCGACCGGGCACTGGCCTCGACCCTGCTCTGGACACTGGCCCTGCTCACCGTCGTGCTGGTCGGCTTCGCCCTCGTCGCCCACGACAAGACCCTCACCGCGATCGCCCTGTTCCTCATGGGCACGTTGGGATTTGCGACCGTACCGGGCTTGCAGATGCGCATCATGAACTACGCGGCCGACGCCCCAACCCTGGCCTCGGGCGCCAACATCGGCGCGTTCAACGTCGGTAACGCGCTGGGCGCCTGGCTGGGCGGTGTGACCATCGGAGCCGGCCTGGGCTACACCTCGCCATTGTGGGCCGGTGCGGCGGTGACCGCCCTCGGGCTTGCCGTCCTGATCGTCGCGACGGCCGTCGACCGGCGCGAATCGGTCGGCGCGCCGGGCCTCAGCGAGGTCGCGCTCCGCTAACCACCCAAGGCCGCCAAAAGCAGCGCCTCCGCGGTGGCGGCCTTGCGCAGGACCCCGAGATGCAGGCTCTCGTCGATGCTGTGCGCCTGTGTCCCGGGGTCCTCGACCCCCGTCACCAGAATCGTCGCGTCGGGGAACGTGGCCGCGAACTCGGCGATGAACGGAATCGAACCGCCCATCCCCATGTCCACCGGATCGGTGCCCCACGCCTGGCGGAACGCCGCACGCGCCGCGTCGTAGACCGCGCCGGTGGCGTCGATCGCGTACGGCTGCCCGATGTCGCCGGCGGTGACGGTCACCCGCGCACCCCACGGCGCGGATTTCTCGAGGTGACGGGTGAGCGCGTCGAGGTGCGCAGCCGCGTCACCGCCCGGGGCCA
This sequence comes from Actinomycetota bacterium, assembly GCA_018268465.1. GTDB lineage: Bacteria > Actinomycetota > Actinomycetes > Mycobacteriales > Mycobacteriaceae > Mycobacterium. The sequence continues at coordinate 113,436 of JAFDWN010000035.1, read as the reverse complement.
CCCGCATGCTGACCTTGGCCCGGGCACGAGGAATAAGGGTGTTCGACGCCGCCGCGATCGTGGTCGCGTCGATGCCGATGACGGTGATCGCCGGTTTGGCCCAAAGTCGTTGCACCACACTGCCCGATCCGATCTCGGTGACGCCGTCGAGCAGGCCGGACTCCGCCCGCACCCAGTCGGGGCCGCGGTCGACTTCGGCGGCGGTGCCCTCGTGCAACCCGGCCACCGCGACGTTGCCGTCGTCGTCGTGCAGGCCGGCCAGCAGCCGGACCAGCACGCTGAGCGCATCCGGCACGACGCCGCCCCACAGCCCGGAATGCAGTCCGTGGTCGAGGGTGGCCACCTCGACCACACAGTCGGCCAGTCCGCGCAGCGACACCGTCAGCGCGGGGATCTCGGTGCTCCAGTTGTCCGAGTCGGCGATCACGATGACATCGGCGGCCAGCAGGTCCCGATGCGCCGCCAGCAGCCGGCTCAACGACGGCGAACCCGACTCCTCCTCGCCTTCGACGAACACCGTGACCCCGACCGGCGGACGTCCCCCATGGGCCCGGAAGGCGGCCAGATGAGTGGCGATTCCGGCCTTGTCGTCGGCGGTACCGCGGCCGTAGAGCCGCCCGTCGCGTTCGGTCGGCTCGAACGGGGCCGACTGCCACTGGGCGGGGTCGCCTTCGGGTTGCACGTCGTGGTGGGCGTAGAGCAGCACCGTCGGCGCCCCCTCCGGCGCGGGGTAACGGGCGATGACGGCAGGCGCACCGCCCTCGCTGACGACGCGGACGTCGGGGAATCCCGCGTCGGCCAGCAGCCGCGCGACCGTCTCGGCGCTGCGGTGCACCTCGGGGCGGCGGGCGGGATCGGCCCACACCGACTCGATGCGCACCAGATCCTCGAGGTCGCGCCGCACCGACGGCAGCACCTCATCCACACGGTCGACGAGATCAGTCATGGCCACAGGCTAGTGGGCGGGCGCCGCCCGGCACGAGCGTGCGTGAACTCGCGGAAGTACCCGGCATGTCGGCTGCAGACACGCACGCTCGCGCAAAAGGGGGGAGGGGCGGTCAGCGTTCCTCGAGGATCGCCACCGCCGCGGCGGTATCAGCCTCGTGGGTCAGCGACACATGGATGGTGACCGCGGCCAGATGCTTGGCGATGTCACCGGTCAGCCGCACCTTGGGCCGGCCCCACATGTCGGTGACCACCTCGATGTCGCGATGGATCCCCTCGGGCAGGACCGGCCGCTGTGCGAACCGCGACCCCGACCACGCCTTGATCACGGCCTCCTTGGCCGCCCAGCGGGCCGCCAGATGCCGTGCCGCCAACGAACTCTTGTCCGCGGCGTCACGGCGCTCACCCGGAGTGAACGTCTCCGCGAACACCGTGCCCGGCTGGTCGACCTGCTCGGCGAAGTCGGGAATGGAGACCAGATCGATCCCCACTCCGACTATCGCCACGCGAGCACCTTAGCCGATGTACACGTCGTCGTCACCGAGACGCGAATCCGCGTTGAGCAACATCGCCGCCTCCTGCCGCTTCTCCGGACGATCGTGGTCGAACCGGCGACCGTCGGGACGCTCGTACATCGGACGTCCGCCCGCGATCGCCGACGCCAGCCGGCGCTGACCCGCCAGCGTGCGCTGCTCGGCCCGCTTGATGTAGTCCGCACGCTCCTCGGCGGGCAGAGCCGCCAGGAACGCCTGCGGATGCACCAGCGCGATCAGACCCGACACGTGCCCGAACCCGAGGCTGGTGATCAGACCGGCCTTCAGCGGGAACTTCTCGCCGAACCGCAGCGTCTCGCGCACCCAGACGAAGTGACCCGACGTGGCCATCTCCTCGTCGACGCAGTCCAGGCTGCGGTTGGGCGGGATGACGCCGTCGCGCAGGATCTGGCACAGACCCATCATCTGGAACACCGCCGCGCCGCCCTTGGAATGGCCGGTCAGCGTCTTCTGGCTGACGATGAACAGCGGTGCCCCGTCGGACCGGCCCATCGAGTCGGCCAGCCGCTCGTGCAGCTCGGTCTCGTTGGGATCGTTGGCCAGCGTCGAGGTGTCGTGCTTGGAGATCACCGCGATGTCGTCGGCACCGACACCCAGCTTGGCCAGCGAACGCGCCAGCACCGAATCCCTGCCGCCGCGGCCGGCGCCCAGGGCACCGAGACCGGGAGCCGGGATGGAGGTGTGCACACCGTCGGCGAAGCTCTGTGCGTAACCGACGACCGCGAGCACCGGCAAACCCATCTTCAGCGCAAGGTCACCGCGGGCCAGCAGGATCGTGCCGCCGCCCTGAGCTTCCAGGAAGCCCAGCCGGCGCCGGTCGTTGGCGCGCGAGAACTTGGAGTCGCTGATGCCCTTGCCGCGCATCACCTCGGTGTCGGCGGTCGCCGCCATGTCACCGAAGCCGATGATGGCCTCCAGCGTCAGGTCGTCGTAGCCGCCCGCGACCACGAGTTCGGCCTTGCCGAGGCGGATCTTGTCCACACCCTCCTCGACCGACACCGCCGCGGTGGCGCACGCGCCGACCGGGTGGATCATTGCGCCATAGCTGCCGATATAGCTCTGAACCACATGCGCGGCAACGACGTTGGGCAGAACCTCCTGCAGGATGTCATTCGGCTTGGCCCGCCCGAGCAGGTTGCCGTGGTACATCGTCTGCATCGACGTCATACCGCCCATACCGGTGCCCTGGGTGCTGGCCACCAGGCTGGGGTGCACCCAGCGCATCAACTCGGTCGGGGTGAAGCCCGACGACAGGAACGCGTCGACGGTCGCGACGATGTTCCACAGCGCCACCCGGTCGATCGAGTTGGCCATGTCCGGGGTGATACCCCATACCGTCGGGTCGAACCCGGTGGGGATCTGGGCGCCGACCGTCCGCGACAGCTTGGTCTTACGCGGCACCCGAATCTCGGTGCCCGCCTTGCGGATCACCTGCCAGTCCGACGAATCCGGCACCGGCCGGGTGACGGTGTGCTCGGGATCGAACTCGACGAAGGCGCGGGCGTCGGCCTCGCTGGACACCACGAACGAGAAGTCCTTGTCCAGGAACACCGAAACCAGCAGCGGCGAAGCGTGATCCGGATCGATCGCGCCGTCGTCCACGAATTCCCTGATGCCGCAACGCTCCACGACCGCGTCGTGGTAACGCTCGACCAGTTCGGCCTCGGGCACCAGATCACCGCTGGCGGTGTCGTACCAACCCGGCTTGGGGTCGTCCTCCCACGTGATCAGCCCGGTCGTCCACGCCAGTTCGAGCACACCGGCCGCCGACAACTCGTTGTCGACCTCCATCTCGAAGCGCGTGCGCGACGAGCCGTACGGGCCGAGTTCGGCGCCACCGACGATGACCACCAGGTCGGCGGGGTCGACGTCGAGGTCGCCCCACGCCGGCGGCGGTGCCGGGGTGTAGCCGCGCGGCGGCGACGGCAGCGCCGAGATGGTGCCGTCCAGATCGTCCTCATCGGCGTCCGCCGACGCCGCGGCGAGCATCTCCTCGCGGGCCTCCGCGGCCAGCGCGGCCATGTCCAGCTTGACCCCGCCGAGACCGCCGGTGAGGTCGACCTTGATCGGCGTGGCCGCGGCGGACACCTTGGCGTCGACCGTGCACAGATCCAGCAGCATGGCCGCCATCTCCGCGGTGGTGTAGGTGGTGACCCCGGCCTTCTCGACCGCACCGACGATGGCGTCGTTGTGACCCATCAGCCCGGTGCCCTTGGTCCAACCGATCAGCGCATGGGCGAGCGTGACGCGTTGCGCCCACGAAGTTTCCGCGCTCCAGCGGGCCACGACCGCATCCAGCGCGGCCTTGGACTCGCCGTAGGCGCCGTCACCGCCGAACATGCCGCGGTTGGGTGAACCGGGCAGCACGACATGCAGCCGCGAGGCGATGTCGCGTTCGGCGCCGATGGTCGACAGTCCGCCGATGAGCCGTTCCACGGCCCACAGCAGCACCTTCATCTCCATCTCGGAGCGCGAACCGGCCTCCGACATGTCCCCGGCGACCCGCGGTGCGGCGAACGGGAACAGCAGCGTCGGTGTCTGGGCATCCTTGACGTGCATGGACTTGGGGCCAAGACTCTCGACCTGCTCGTTGCCCACCCATTCGACGAGTGCGTCGACGTCGGCGTAGGAGGCCATGTTGGCGGGCACGATCCACAGCGTGGCGCCGAACCGCGCGTTTTCGCGGTAGAGCTCCTTGTAGAACGCCAGGCGGCTGTCGTCGAGCTTGGACGTCGTGGCGATCACCGTCGCGCCGCCGTCGAGCAGCTGGGCCACCACCGCGGCCGCGATCGACCCCTTGGAGGCGCCGGTAACCACCGCGATCTCCTCGCTGTAGCGGCCCGCATCCGGGTTCTCCGCGCCGGCCGCGATGCGGCCGTACAGCGACGCGTGGACGGTGCGTCCCGCCGCCAGCGCCTTACCCTGCCACCAGCTGGCCTGGGTGGCCACGGTGTGGCCGGCGCCCTCGAACCGCTCCGACAGGCGCTGCCAGTCGGCGTCGATCTCGCCGTCCTCGACGAGCCACAGCCGCACCAGATCCTCGCGGGCGCTGGCCCAGCGGTCGTCGAGCACGACGGCCTTGCGCGCGTCGAACGACGGCGCCACCAGACGCGGCCAGTCCGAACCGAGTTCGGCGCTGACCAGGTCGACCAGGTCGGCGTCGTTGACGTTCTGCGCCGCGGTGACCGGGGTGTCCAGGCCGAGCTGTCCGAGCACCAGGCGCGCGGCCGAGGCCAGCACACCGTCGGGGCCGGTGACCTTGTCGGCGAATTCGCCCAGCGCCGCGGAGTCGACGACCCCGCCGCCTCCACCGCCCGCGGACGGCAGCGACACCGGGATGCCCTTGCGGGCGCCGATCGCGCTCACCGCGGAGTCGATCGCCCGGTCCACGGCGTTGGCGTCGGCCAGCGCACCGTCGTTGAGACCGCCCAGGGCGCCGCCGCGCACGCTGGAGCCTTCGCGGGTGCCCAGCGCGACCTCGACGATCGCATGTTTGGCCCAGCCGCCACCCAGCTGCCACGTCTTGGTGACGCGCTCGGTGATGTAGGCCGGCCGCTTACCCGACGGGCCGAGCACCGTGCGCAGCTGGTCGTTGATCGCATCCGACAGCACCGGACCGAACGGCTTGTACGTGCGGGCCAGCTTGGTGACCTGCCCCTTCAGTCCGGCCAGGTCGGCTTCGGCGGCACCGTCGATGGCGCCGAGATTCAATTCGGACCCGAGGTCGACGAGCATCTGGTTGCGCCGCGAGGACGCACCGTCGGTGATGGTCTCGATGGAGTCCAGCGCCTCGATCTGGTCGATGCGGATCTTGGCCGAGAGCGCGATGAGCGCCACCGTGGCATCGGCCGCGTCGAACGCGATGTCGTCCGGGCGCGGTCCGCCGGCCGCCGGTGCGGGGGCGGCCGCCGGTGCGGGCGCGGACTCGGCAGCGGGCGCCGCCGGGGCGGGCGCGCTCGCCGGTGCCTCGTCGATATCGGAATCCGACGCCGGATCCTCGTCACTGGCGAACAGCACCGCGGCGTCACGCTCCGCGTTGAGCACTTCCACTGTGCTGTGGGCGTATTCGGGCAGCTTGAGCGTGTTGGTGGCCAGACCGGCAACCGTCGGGGCGGATTTCACGCCGATCTCGACGAACCGTTCGACACCCAGACCGCCCGCGGCCTCCTCGATGAACAGCAGATCCTGGGTCTCGATCCACCGCACCGGGCTGGCGAACTGCCAGGCCAACAGCTCGATGATGATCTTGCGGCACAACTCCGCGGGCTTCTCGTTGAGCCACGTGTCGTAGTCGGCCAGGATCTCGTCGAGCGGCTCGGCGGGCACCAGGTCGCGGATCTCCTGGATGAAGTCGCGGTCCAGGGTGAACGGCCGCGGCACCAGGTTCGGGATGTAGCGCCCGACAACGAGTTCGGGGTCCTTACCTTCGGGCATGACCCGCTCCAGGGCACGGCGGAAGTCGGCGACGCCGACGCGCAGCACACTGGAGTGGAACGGTACGTCGATACCGGGAACCAGGATGAACGACCTTCTGCCACCGGCGAGTTCGCGACGGCGCTCGACCTCGGCCTCCAGTGCCTCCAGGCCGGCGACGGTGCCGGCGATGGCGTACTGCGAACCGCGCAGGTTGAAGTTGACGATCTCCAGGAATTCTCCGGTCTCTTCGGAGATTCCGGCCACGAAGGCCTTGACGTCGGCGTCGTCGAGGTCGATCTGCGACGGGCGGATCGCCGCCATCCGGTAGTTCGAGCGGCCCTGCGAGTCGCGGGGCACGATGTCGTGCATCTTGCTGCCGCGGTGGAAGACCGCTTCGAGCAGGCCTTCCAGTTCGTACACGCCGGACACGCAAGCCAGGGCGGTGTACTCACCGACCGAATGCCCGCAGGCGATGGCGCCTTCGACGAAGGCGCCCTGCTCGCGCATCTCGGCCACCTGGGCGGCGGCGACGGTCGCCATCGCCACCTGGGTGAACTGCGTCAGATAGAGCACGCCCTCGGGGTGGTGGTAGTGCACACCGGAAGCGATCAGGCTGGTGGGGTTGTCCCGCACCACATGCAGCACCGAGAAGCCCAGCGTGTCGCGGGTGAACTTGTCCGCCTTGTCCCAGACCTTGCGGGCGGCCTTGGAACGGGCACGCACGTCCATGCCCATGCCCTTGGACTGGATGCCCTGACCCGGGAAGGCGTAGACGGTCTTGGGCGAAGCCAGCCGGGCGGTTGCCGACATCTTCAGGTCGGAGCCGACCCGCGCCGAGATCTCCAGCACCTCACCGCCGAGATCGACACCCACCCGGTCGACGCGGAAGTCGACCTCGTCGCCGGGCATGACCATGCCCAGGAAGCGCGCCGTCCAGCCGATCAGTTTGGCGGGCGGCATCGGCTTTCCGTCGGTGGCGGTGGCGACGTGCTGGGCAGCCGCCGACAGCCACATGCCGTGCACGATGGGCGATTCCAGGCCCGCTAGCAGTGCGGCCGCCTTGTCGGTATGGATCGGGTTGTGGTCACCGGAGACCACCGCGAACGGCCGCATGTCGATGGGCGCGGTCAGCGTGATGTCGCGGCGACGGCGGCGCGGTGTGTCGGTGGCGTTGTCCGACACCGCTCCCCCGGCGCGCAGCGGGTCGGCCAATTCGGCCCCACCAGTGCGGCCGCGGATCGCGAAACGCTCTTCGAGGGTGGCCAGCACGGTGCCATCGGCATCGGCAACGGTCACCGACACCGGGACCACGCGGCCCACCTCGGTGTCGTAGGCCGCCGAAGCCGTTGCGGTCACGGTCAATTCGGCCGGAACCGTCGGCAGCGGCTTGATCAGCTGTGCGGCGTGGTCCAGGTGCACCAGGCTCAGCAGGCCCTCGACGACCGGGAAGCCGGAGTCGGTGGCCGCCGAACCGATCGCGGCGAAGACGGCCGGCCAGCAGCGGCCCACCAGCGCGTCGGGCACGATGGTCAGCGTCGGGGCCAGCGGAGCGCCGAACGTCGCGGTGACGCCGGTGTGATCGGCCACGCGCTCGGGATCCCACGCCACCGTCACCGTCGTCGCGCCGTTCACGACCTCGGGCAGCGCGTCGGGACCGGCCACGTCGGCGGCGATCGCCAGCACCGCACGCATGGCGGTGGCGGCGTCCTCGGTGGAGACGACGGGGGCACCGCCGTCGGCGGTGGTGGTGGGCAGTGTGAACGTGATGGCGATCCACGTGTCTGACAGCGGCACGTTCAGCACAACTGTGTCTGCGGACACGACCTCCAGCCGCGCACCGGTGGAATGGTGTGTGGCGGTGCCGTTTTCGTGCACCTGCCACTCGGCGGGAGCGGCGATGCGGTGGACCGGGTTGGTGGCGGTGCGGCCGGCCCACAACACGTCGGGCGAGGCGAGTACGAGTGCCAGCGGACCGTCGACGTCATGCAGACGCGAGATGACGGCGACGGGCTGACCGCCGGTGGCGAGCACCTCGTCGATCGCGGCCTTCTCGAAACGATCGAGCAATTCGCCGACCGGCTCGTCGACGCGGGTGATCCCCACCACCGACTGGGTGCCCGGGATGATGCACACCTGGTCGGCGTCGTAGCGCGCGTCGTGCGCCTGCCACAGCGAATCGCTGCGCCACCAGCGGCGCACATCCTTGTCGATGACCGGCACGAAGTTCACCGGCTTGCCGAGCGTCTTGCACAGCTGGACGAAGAAGGGCACGTCGGCGGGATGCAGCGTGACCGTGCCGGCGTCCGGGTAGGCGGCCAGCAGCGCGGCGATGGCGGCGTCGGGGTTCTCCAGCAGCGCCTCACCGGCTTCGGTTGCGCCGTAGAGGGTGTCGATCGGGCCGACGTCGTTTGCGTGCAGCCGCGCCTCGGCGCGCTGCAGCATCTCGGCGAACCGGTCCCGCCACGTGATGTCCAGCCACGGCGAGTCGGCCTTCTTGGTGTCGGCGGTGCTGCTCCCGTCGCCGATCGCCAGCTCGACGTAGCGCTGCAGCCACTGCAGGTAGGTCATGTCGGCGATGTCACCGAAATACGGCTTGGCGGTGTTGGCCATCGCGGCGATGATCTCGTCGCGGCGCTCGGCGACGGCGTCGGCGTCACCGGCGACCTCGTCGAGCAGACGGCCGCAGCGCGAGGCGGTGTTGTCGATCTCGTGGATGTCCGCACCGAGCTGACTGCGCCCGGAGGCCATGCCGCCCTGGGCTTTTCCGGCGCCGACCCAATGGTCGGTGCCCCGGGTGTCCACCAGCATCTGCTTGACCTGCGGGCTGGTGGTGGACTCGAGGGTCGCCATGGCGGCGGTGCCGACGAGGATGCCGTCGACGGGCATCAGCGGGAATCCGTATGCCTGCGACCACTGGCCGGACAGGTACTCGGCGGCCCGTTCCGGGGTGCCGACGCCGCCGCCGACGCAGACGGTGATGTTGGAGCGGCCACGCAGCTCGGAGTAGGTGGCCAGGAGCAGGTCGTCGAGGTCCTCCCACGAGTGGTGGCCACCGGCGCGGCCGCCCTCGATGTGGGCGATGACGGGTTTGGTGGGAACTTCGGCGGCGATGCGGATGACCGAACGGATCTGCTCGACGGTGCCGGGCTTGAACACCACGTGGGCGATGCCGATGCCGTTGAGTTCCTCGATCAGCTCGACGGCTTCCTCGAGGTCGGGGATGCCCGCGGTGACGATGAGGCCGTCGATCGGCGCACCGGACTGGCGGGCCCGCTGTACCAGGCGCTTGCCGCCGACCTGCAGCTTCCACAGGTACGGGTCGAGGAACAGCGAGTTGAACTGGATGGCGCGGCCGGGTTCGAGCAGCGTGGTGAGCTCGGCGACGCGGTCGTTGAAGACCTCTTCGGTGACCTGGCCACCGCCGGCCAGTTCGGCCCAGTGCCCGGCGTTGGCGGCGGCCGCGACGATCTTGGCGTCCACGGTGGTCGGCGTCATGCCGGCCAGCAGGATCGGGGACCGTCCGGTGAGGCGGGTGAACTTGGTCGACAGCTTGACCGCACCGTCGGGCAGCGTGACCACCGACGGCGCGTAGCTCGACCACGGCTTGGCGACCTCCGGGACCGCGCCGACGGTGAACAGGTTGCGCTGACCGCCGCGGGTCGCCGCGGGCACGATGCCGATGCCCAGGCCGCGGATCACGGGGGCGGTCAGGCGGGTGAGGATGTCACCGGGACCGAGGTCGAGGATCCACTTGGCGCCGGCGTCGTTCAGCGCGCTGATCTCGTCGACCCAGTCGACCTGCTCGACCAGGATCGACTCGGTCATCTTGCGGGCCAGGTCCGCGTCGATGCCGACGGCCTCGGCCCAGCGGCCGACGATCTCGATGCCGTCGGACAGACGCGGGGTGTGGAAGCCGACCTCGACCTGGACCGCGTCGAAGACCGGGCTGAAGATGGCGCCGCCGCGCAGCTTGTTCTTGCGCTCGGCTTCTTCCTTCTCCGAGATCTGGGTGCAGTACAGCTCGAACCGCGACAGCTGTTCGGGCGTGCCGGTGATGACGACCGAGCGGCGGCCGTTACGGATGGACAGCACGGGCGGCAGCACCGTGCGGACGTCCTGGCTGAATTCCTGGAGCAGTTCGTAGATCCGCTCGGGTTCGGCGTTGGTCACCGAGACCATCGGCGGACGGTCGCCGAGCACGGTGATACCCCGGCGGCGCGCGACCAGGGTGCCCGCGGCACCGATCAGCTGCGCCAGCACGAGCAGTTCGACATCCTTGGCACCGGCGGCGGCGAGCGCCTCGACGGCCAGCACGCCCTGTGAGTGCCCTGCGACGGCGACGGGCGGCGTCTCCTGCAGATCCATACCCTGGCGGGCCAGCGCGCGGATGGCGGCGATCTGGGTCAGCAGGACGCCGGGCACCGAGACGGCGGCGGAGGTGAGTTGCTTGGCCGTCGGTACGGGCTCCTCGGCGGCGAGCGCGCGGACCCACTGCAGCGGCTCGAAGCCGATCGGCCGGACGACGACGAGCTCCTTGGCGACCGGCTCGAGCATGAGCGCGGCCTCACCGGCCAGCGTCGCCAGTTCGGCTTCGATCCCCGCGGCCGACACCAGCTCCTCGAGGGTCTCCAGCCATGCGCTGCCCTGGCCGCCGAACGCGACGGCGAACGGCTCTCCGGCGGTGAGACGATCCACCAGGGCGTGGGTGGACTTCGCCGAATCCGATTCGCCGTCCCAACCGGCCGATACCCTGTCGTGCTCGTAGATCGTCACGTGGTTGCTTCTCCTCGATTGCTCATCTCGCGCTTGCGGCGACGCGGTCGCGGTCGCGTGGTCGCCGGGCGAGTGTGGGGCTGCCGTGTGTCGTGTTGTCGTGGTGGCCAGCGCTCCCCTGCGCGTGCCACGCGATTCAGCGTCGAATCCCTGGTGTGCCGGTTTGGCTGCCCGTGCGGGCCCGACACTCCTGCCGTCATAAGGGTGGCATAAGAACCAGGTCCATTTTCGCGTCGCTCTCGGTTACTGGCGAGTTCTACGCACGGGTAACAACCCGCGCGATAACACGCTGTCGCGAGGGCGCCGAACAGCACCGGTACAAACGTCCTGCTGGCGGGTGGTTACGGTCCAGTAGGCCCAACAGTGCAGATCACAGCAGTACCGTTATCAAATCGTTACCTAGGGATTTCCTGTCGACAAAGCGTTCACGGACAGATGAGATCCACGCCACATTTACCCGCCCCGGCCGGAAAACCTACCCTCGGCGTTTGCTGGAACTACTTACCGGCCAGTAGGTCCGGTCAGTCCCACTGCCCGAAGCCGGGCTTGAGGATGTTGTTGATGTCGACGCCGATCCCCCCGACTTTGCGCTTGTCGATCTCCACCTGGTGCAGATGGGCGGCGGGGTGGGTGAAGCCTTCCGGCGAACCCCAGTTGTGCTGCCAGAAGTACGAGCCCAGCCCGTCCTGGAGCGCCCAGTCGATGGTGGTGGAATTGGCGTAGACACCCACCCGCTGATGGCCGAGCACCGCTTCCCAGCCCCGTAAATAGGGTGCGACCTGCTGCTTGTACTGTTCGAACGTCGGATTGTCGTCGATCGAGGTGTAGATCGGAGCCCCGTAGGATCCGCCCGCGGCCACGTGCAGATCCCACCCGCGCTTGGCGTGTGTGACACCGGCGGGCTGCCCGCCCAGCCAATCCGCGGTGTCCTGCTTGCCGTACTGGTAGCAGGACACGATCTTGAGTCCGTTCTGGTACAGATCGCGCGCTTCGGGCAGTTGGATCGGCTTGCCCAGCATCCACGCCCCGCCGGGCCTGCGGTCGGATACGTAGCGGATTGCTCCAAGCGCCCCGGAGGCACGGATATCGGCGGCCTTGATCACCCCGGCCGCGTAGTCGAGCAGCACGCCCAGCGGGGCGGCGGAGGCCTGTGGCCCGGTCGCCAGTGGTAGGCCGGCGCCCAATCCGAGCACCGCGGGCGCGACGGCGGCGCACCTGAGCATGGTGCGCCGCGACATCCCCACGAGCCACAGGGTACGACAACAAGATCGCCCGTCACAGCAACGCGCCTGGTCACAGGTGCATCAGTTTCACCGCGACGGCGGGGCCGAAACGACGGCAGCAGACCGCGCGCCCGGTATCCCGTCGGGACGGAAATCGCACCATAACGCCCCCGTCGGCGCGAAATCCGCAATGAGCGTGCGCCCCGACGGGCGAATTCTTACGATGAGCCATGCCTTCGGGGACCGTCAGCTCGCGTTCGGGCGCGCCCGCGGCCGGTGCCGTGCGCGATCCGCAGATCGAGCTGATCGGGGTGCGCAAAGAGTTCGGCGCCACCGATCGTGGCGGTCGTGGCCGGGTCGTCGCCGTCGAAGGGGCGGATCTGTCGGTCGGCGACGGTGAGTTGTTCGCGATCCTGGGTCCGTCGGGTTCGGGTAAAACCACCGTGCTGCGCATGATCGCCGGGTTCGAACAGCCCACCGCGGGAGTTATCCGGCTCGGCGGTGTCGACGTGACCGCCCTGCCCGCCCGCCGCCGCGACGTCAACACGGTCTTTCAGGAGTACGCGCTGTTCCCGCACATGACCGTGGCCCAGAACGTCGAGTACGGCATGAAGGTCCGCGGTGTGCCCAGGGCCGAACGGCGCAAGCGCACCGCCGACGCACTGGACATGGTCCGGCTCACCGACCAGGCGCCGCGCCGGCCCGCACAGCTGTCCGGCGGCCAGCGCCAGCGGGTCGCCCTGGCGCGCGCGCTGGTCGGCAGGCCCAAGGTGCTGCTGCTCGACGAGCCCCTGGGTGCGCTTGACCTCAAACTCCGCGAACAGATGCAGGTCGAACTCAAGGCCATCCAGCGCGAGGTCGGCATCACCTTCGTGATCGTGACCCACGACCAGGACGAGGCGCTGACGTTGTGCGACCGGCTGGCGGTGTTCAACAACGGGCGCATCGAACAGGTGGGCGGCGCCCGTGAGGTCTACGAGAACCCGGCCAACCGGTTCGTCGCCGACTTCGTCGGCACGTCCAACGTCCTCGACGGCGCAGCCGCCCAGGCGCTCGTCGGGCGCCCGGGGATGTTCGCGGTGCGCCCCGAGCGCGTCGCGGTCCTGGCGCGCGGCGGAGCGGTTCCCTCCGGTATGCGGGCGGTCGACGCCACGGTTGCCGAGATCATCTACGCCGGACCGCTCACCCGCATCGCCGCCAACGCCGAACCGGGGGTGACGCTGAGCGCGACGGTGCTGACCGCGAGCGCCACCCTGCCGCCCGAACTGGAACACGGCACCGCGATCACCATGGCCTGGCCGCACGACGCCGTCCACGACATCGACACCGGCGATTCGCCGGGCAGCACCCCACCGTCACACGAGGAGCAACCATGAAATCCCTGATGCGCCTTGGTTTCACGCTCGCGGCGTGCGTCACGCTCGTGGCGGCCTGTTCGAGCGGCTCGCAACAGTCGGGCGGATCGGGTGAGACGCCCCCCAAACTCGAGCCGCTCAGCTCGGTCGGCGACGGGGAGGGACAGCTCAACCTCATCGCCTGGGCGGGCTACGCCGAGAACGGCTCCAACGATCCGGCCGTGGACTGGGTTACGCCGTTCGAGCAGAAGACCGGATGCCAGGTCAACGTCAAACTCGGCAACACCTCCGACGAGATGGTGCAGCTGATGCGCAGCGGCCAGTACGACGGGGTCTCGGCGTCCGGTGACGCCACCCTGCGCCTGATCTACGGCGGCGACGTCGCCCCGGTGAACACCGATCTGGTGCCCAACTACGCGACCATCTCGTCGTTCCTCAAGGACCAGCCGTGGAACTCCGTCGACGGCCAGATGTACGGCGTGCCGCACGGCTGGGGAGCCAACCTGCTCATGTACAACGTGAACGTCGTTCGTGACGCGCCGAATTCGTGGGGCGCGGTGTTCGACCAGGCCGGTGCGCACAAGGGCAAGGTGACCGCTTACGACTCCCCCATCTACATCGCCGACGCAGCGCTGTACCTGTCGAAGACCAAGCCGGAGCTGGGCATCAAGGACCCCTACTCGCTGACACCGGAGCAACTCGACGCCGCGGTGGACCTGCTCAAGGCGCAGCGGGAGAACATCGGCGAGTACTGGTCGGATTACACCAAGGAAGTCCAGGCGTTCGAATCGGGCACGTCGGTGATCGGAACCACCTGGCAGGTCATCGCCAACACCATCGGCGCCGACAACAAGGTGCAGGTCAACACCGTGCTGCCGCGGGAGGGGTCCACCGGTTGGTCGGATACCTGGATGGTCTCGTCGAAGGCGGCCAATCCCAACTGCATGTACAAGTGGATGGACTGGATCACCTCACCGGAGATCAACGCGCAGGTCGCCGAGTACTTCGGCGAGGCGCCCGCCCAGACGAAGGCGTGCGACTACACCACCCAGAAGGACTTCTGCGACATCTACCACGCGACGGACGAGGCGTACGCGTCGCAGATCCACTACTGGACCACACCGCAGAAGAAGTGCGTCGACGGCAGCGGCGACAACTGCACGGCCTACAACGAGTGGGTCGACAAGTGGCAGCAGATCAAGGGCTGATCCTGGCGGCCCGGTCCCGCGCGAGCGTGCGCGTTCTCGGTCGCCGAACGGCGTGTCGCGGCGCAGACACGCACGCTCGCGAGCCGGACGTGTCCCTAGCTCGCGGGGGGATGAGGCGGGGGTGAGCACCGTGAACACGCTGCGCCACCGGGCGGGGCTGGCCTTGCTGCTCGTGCCCCCGCTGGCCTGGCTCACCATCGCCTACCTGGGATCGCTTGCGGTACTGCTGGTTTCGGCGTTCTGGACGACCGACACGTTCACCGGCGCGGTGGTGCGCACGGTGACCTCGGACAACATCGTGCGGGTGTTGACCGACGAGGTCTTCCGTACCGCCACCCTGCGCACTCTGGCGGTGGCCGCGGTGGTCACGGTGTTGTGCGCGGTGCTGGCGGTACCACTGGCCTTGTACATGGCCAAGATCGCCAGTCCGCGGCTTCGGCTGGCCCTCGTGGTCGCGGTGACCACTCCGCTGTGGGCCAGCTATCTGGTGAAGGCCTATGCGTGGCGGATGCTGCTGTCCCCCGAGGGGCCGATGGCGTGGGCGACGGGTTTCAGTCCCGGATACGGCCTGGTGGCCACCGTGCTCACGCTGACCTACCTGTGGCTGCCCTACATGATCATCCCGGTGTTCGCGGCCTTCGAACGGGTGCCCGACGCACTGGTCGACGCCAGTTCCGACCTGGGCGCCTCGGATCTGTCGACATTGCGGATGGTGGTGGCGCCCTTGGTTTTCCCCGGTATCGCCGCAGGTTCCATCTTCACGTTCTCGCTGTCGCTCGGCGACTACATCGCGGTGACGATCGTCGGCGGCAAGACCCAGATGCTCGGCAACATCATCTACGGCCAGTTGGTCACGGCGAACAACCAGCCGCTGGCCGCGGCGCTGTCGCTCATCCCGCTGACCGCCATCGTGCTGTACCTGCTCGCGATGCGACGCACCGGTGCGCTCGACAATGTGTGAGGTGGAGTTCTGATGCTCTCGGGTAGTGCACGGCACGCGGTGCGGGCATGGGCGGTGCTGGTGCTGGTGTTCCTCTACGCGCCGCTGCTGCTGGTGGTGGTCAACGCGTTCAACTCGTCACGCACCTTCGCTTTCCCACCCAGCGGGTTCACCCTGCGGTGGTGGCGCGACGCCTGGCACAGCGAGGGGCTGTGGACGTCGCTGGCCAACTCCGCGGTGGTCGGCCTCGGCGCCACCGCCATCGCGCTGGTGCTGGGCACCATGACCGCGTTCGCCGTGCAGCGCTACCGCTTCTTCGGCCGCAACGTCATCAGTTTCCTTGTGGTGCTCCCCATTACACTGCCCGGCATCGTCACCGGCATCGCACTCAATGCCACGTTCACCTCCGCCCTCGGCGTCACGCTCGGTCTCGCCACGGTGATCATCGGACACGCGACGTTCTGCATCGTCATCGTGTTCAACAACACCCAGGCCAGATTGCGGCGCCTGGGCACCGACCTGGACGACGCGTCTGCCGACCTCGGGGCGTCGTCGTGGCAGACATTTCGCTACGTGACGTTCCCGATGATGCGGGGTGCGCTGCTGGCAGGGGCGATCCTGGCCTTCGCGCTCAGCTTCGACGAGATCGTGGTGACGACATTCACCGCAGGCCCGGCGGTGCAGACCCTGCCCATCTGGATCTTCGGCAACCTGTTCCGGCCCAACCAGGCCCCGGTGATCAATGTGGTGGCGGCCGCGCTGACGGTGTTGGCGGTCATCCCGGTGTGGCTGGCGCAGCGCTTCGGCGGCGATCCCGCGGCCACCCGGGTGTGAGCGTAGTGCCCGGCGCGTGCGGCCGTCCTAGCCCTCGGCGGTGGCGGTGGCGAGGTAGCCGGCGGCCGCGTCGGCGATCCGCCCGCGGACCGTGGCGCGGAGACGATCGGCGAGCATCGCGTCGGCCAGTTCGCCGTAGTCCCGCACGATCTGGCTGACCTCCGGCTCGTCGCGGCTGCCGGGTGCGGTGGCGCGACCGGTCCGTGCGGCGATGCTGCCGCGCAGGCCGGCGACGAACTCCGCGGCGATCTGGTCGACGGCACCGTCGGTGGTGTCGTGGATGCGCCCGATCGCGCGCAGGAGGCTGGCCTTATCCGGGGCCCTGGCGACGATCCTGCCGATCACCGGATCGACGAGCACAACCATGCCGTCGACCACCCGGACCACCCCGCGCGCGCGCAGTCGGCGGACCTCGTCGGCCTCCGGATCCAGTCCGGGCACCGCCGTCGGGCGGCCGGCGCCGGTCGCCTCCGGCGCGGGCCCGGTTCCGTTGCGCGGACGGGGCGCCGAAAAGGTCGAGCGACGCAACCCCAGCGCGTCGGCCAGGTCCGTGCCCTCGCGCATGCTGGCGAAGAATTCGGCGATGTGCGCGGAGTTGAATCCTTTGCGCAGGAGCTGGTCGATGGTCTCCAACTGGGCGAGGTGGATGTCCTCGTAATACGCCGACCGACCCTCGCGGCGCGGCGGGTCGAGCAGCCCGCGCTCCCGGTAGGCGCGGATGTTGCGGGCGCTCACCCCGGAGAGCCTGGACAGCTCGTCCAGCCGGTACTCAGCCAAGCCGACGCACCCCGTCCACGCGCACACAGGGGCGGCACCTCGGCAATCCCGAACGTCGCATGGGCACACCTTACCCCTCGCAGGAGTGCGCGAGCGAATTTTTGACACGAGTCGCTTTTCGGCCCTATTTCGGTACCCAATCGCACCTCATCTGCGGATATGCCGGTGTTCTCGTTCTCAAATATGTCAGTGACTGCAACTACAGCCAACTGGACGGCCGTCGGTCGGCCGAATGCGGCGAACGGCCGGTGAGTGATCTCACCGCGACGGAATTGGCCTCGGGACCGGCCGATGCGCGACTATGGGTTGCGGAAATCAGCGCGACATCTGTTCGACGAGGGGTTCGGTGTGCGTCCCTGGATCGTCTGGGCCACCGGACTTCTTGCCTATATCGTGGCGGTGCTCGACCGCACCACTCTCGGTGTCTCTGGCCTCGATGCCGCGCACCGGTTCGCTGCCAGCCCCAGTGTGTTGTCGACGTTCGTCGTCCTGCAGGTCGTGGTCTACGCCGGGGCGCAGGTTCCGGCAGGTCTGCTGCTGGACCGGTTCGGGTCCAAGGCGCTGATCCTGGCGGGTGCGGCATTGATGTCCTCCGGACAGCTGGTGCTTGCCTTCACCGAGTCGCTGCCCGCCGCGCTCGGCGCCCGCGCGGTGGTCGGCCTCGGCGACGCGGTGACGTTCATCTCCGTGCTGCGGCTGGTCCCGCACTGGTTCTCGCCCCGCCAGGCGCCGCTGATGACGCAGTTGACCGGGATCTGCGGACAGCTGGGCCAGGTGCTCTCGGCGGTACCCTTCCTCGCACTGCTCAGCGGGCGCGGGTGGACCACCGCCTATGCGTCAGTGGCCGCGCTCGGGGTCATCGCGATCGTCCTGACGCTGGCGCTGGTACGCGACACGCCGCACGGGCGTGTGGTGGCGGCGGAGACGATGTCGGTCTCGGAGGTGTTGGGCAGCATCAAAACGGTGTGGCTGCGGCCGGGGACGCGGCTGGGGTTCTTCACCCACATGGGCACCCAGTTCTCGGTCACCGTCTTCGCGCTGATGTGGGGCGTACCGTATCTGACCGTCGCGCAGGGTCTGTCGACCGGTGTCGCCGGCGTGCTCCTCACCGTCTCGGTCCTCGCGGCTGTCTTTGCGGGCGTCGCCGTCGGCGTGATCACCGGCAGGCTTCCGCACCGCCGGTCGCGCATCGTGCTGATCATCATCGCCAGCAACGCTGCGGCCTGGACGGCCCTGCTGGCCCTGCCCGGCCGTGCACCGCTGTGGCTGCTGGTGGTGCTCATCGTGGTCATCTCGGTGGGCGGCCCCGGCTCGATGGTCGGGTTCGACTTCGCGCGGACGTTCAACCCGAGCGCCACCCTCGGCACCGCACAGGGCATGGTCAACATGGGCGGTTTTCTGGCGTCCCTGCTGGTGATGACGGCGATGGGGTTGATCATCGACGCCGCGGGCGGGTACTCCTTCGGTTCGTTCCGGCTGGCCTGGACGGTGCAGTACGCGGTGTGGCTGCTGGCCACCGTCGGCATCCTCATCACCCGCGGCAAGGCGCGCAGACTGATGAAGCTGGAGCAGGAACGCATGCTGCTGGAAGGCTTCGAGGCGCACCCCGCCCGGCCCCACAACCGCTGAGGACCCCTGTGCCGTCGCGGCGGCAGCCGGTCATGGGCTCCCGAGGCGCACGGCGACCGCCGCGCTGACCCGCCGGTGACCCACCGACTCGTACGCGACGACGATCGCGAACGGGGCGAGCATGACGATGATCAGGCACACCGACATCTCGACGCCGGAATTCGCCAGCCAGATCGCGCCGGCAAGCACCGCAAGGGCCAGCCCCAGCAGCAGTGCGTGCGCCGCGTCGGCCCGCCGTATCAGCAGCAGGTAGATCGCGTACACGCCGACGATGTAGATAGCGACCGGAATCGCCACGGCCAGCACCGTCGCCGTGGAGCCGAGCTTCGACTGGTGCTCGATGTAGTACGCGGCGGCGTGCAGCCCGGCGCCGGTGGCCACGATGGCGCCGAATACCAGGATGTGCAGATAGCCGTAGGGGAACGACACCCTGCGGTCGGCGTGCAGCAGCTCCCCCGCGGGGATCAGGAAGTACAGCCACCACATCCCGAAGGTCAGGCCCGTGCCCGCCACCGCTACCAGGGCAGCGTCGACCGACCATCCGCTCTCACCCACCACCGCCGAAATCGACGCCACCGTCCCGACCACCCCCTCGCCGAGTGCGATGATCACCAGCAGGCCATATCGCTCGGCGATGTGGTGCGCATGCCATGGCGTACCCCCCTTGCGGGTCTCGGCCACGTACGGTCCGGCGAATTCCAGCAGGATCAGCAGCGCCGCGGTGGCGGCGAAGACCTCCACGGAGGTGTGCGCGACGATCTGACCCACCCAGCCGACCTGGGCCACGATCACGAAGGTGGCATAGGTCAGACAGGCCGACCGATGGGCGGGGTCCTGCCGCGCGGCCCGTAACCACTGTGCCACCAGCGCAATTCGCATGATGATGTAGCCGGCGACCATGACCTCGTTCTCGACGTGTTCGCCGTGTTCGATCGACGTGTACATCTGCGGCAGCCCGAGGGCGAGCACGATGACACCGACCATCTGCAGCATCGTCAAGACGCGATAGATCCAGTCGTCGGTGTCGAATGCCGATGCGAACCAGCTGAAATTGATCCACGCCCAGCAGATCGCGAAGGTGGCGAACCCGAAAGCCTCCAGCCCGGAACGGACATGGTCGTCGGCGAGCATGTGAGCGAGCTGGGAAGCCGCGATGTCGAAGGCGACCACGAAGGTCAGGTCGAACAGCAGTTCCAGCGGTGTGGCGACGCGGTGTCGCTCATGCGGGTTCCTGCCGACCATGCGGCGCAGCCGGTGTCCGGGCGAGGGTCCTGACAGTGGCGGTTCGACGGTGCTCACGAGTGTGTCCCCTTCCCGGGTCCGCAACAATCGCGACCCCGACGGGAACATTCCATCCCAGCCGAGGTGTACGCAACCGCTGCGGGCACGGGACAGGTAGTGCACTACGCGTGTGCGGCGGCCGGCCGCCGGGCAACGATCTGTGGGTGCGGGAACAGTTTTCGTTGAACCTGTTGGGCGACTTCGCCGTCTATCGAGGTATGCGACCCATCATCCTGCCGCCGTCGTGCCAGCGAGTTGTCGCGCTGGCCGCGCTGAAACGCCGTAGGCTGCATCGCACCTGGGTCTGCGCCACCCTCTGGCCGTACGCACCGCCGGCCAAGGCGTCCGCGAGTCTGCGTTCGGCCCTCTGGCGCCTGCGCCCGCTCGGTGCCGAGCCGCTGCTGGATCTCGACGCCGGATCGATTGGCTTGGCGCCCAACGTTTCCGTGGACTGGTACCACGCGACCGACGCGCTCACCGGAGCGCTCGGCGGCGCCCGCCGTGACGCGCACAGCCCCGCCCCGTCCGCGTCCGCCGAACTCCTCGACGGCTGGCCCGACCCCTGGTGCGTCCACGAGCGCCGCCGCTTCCAGGCCATGCGGGTGGCGGTCGAGAACAGGCTCGCCACAATGCCCGAAACTCGGGTAGCCGGCTACCCGTGTGGCACCGCGGCGCACGACCATAACGTGGATATCGTCAGATCCACCAACGACCAGAGCGAGCCATGAACGCACTGCTGATCACCGTGATGTCGCTGAGCGCCCCGCTGCTGGCGCTGGGCCTGCACGATTTGCAGGTGCGGCTGGAGCGGTGGGACCACGACCGCCACGCCGAGGACTGAAACCCGGCTCGGCCGGCTAGGCCGCCGACTCGGCCGCGGTCAACCTGTCAGCCACGAACGTGGCCGCTTGACTCGTCAGGCCGGATTGCACGTACTGGCTGTGCGCGGCGCGGTCGTCGCCGTCGGAACAAATCGGATCGCCGGTGGTGCACAAATCGATGGTCTTGGCGCCGTACCCGGGACTGAGGGCCGTCAGCGGTCCGCCGACCCGGTTCGACGGGTTGCCGAACACGGCCACCGCGGCGACGCGGTCGGCGATGGCCGGCGGCATCGGGTTGCTGAAGCCGAAGACGGGCTGTCCCGCGACCGTGATGATGTCGACCACGGCGGCACCTTGGGAGTACCCGCCGAGGACGATCTGGGTGCCGGGGCAGGTGGCAACGACACGCTGGACGAAGGCGCTCGCATCGTTGGCCCCGTCGACCGCGCGCAGGAAATCGTCCGACGCCGGGTAGTTCACCCCGTACACCGCCACCGACCGGCCACCGACATCGGAGCGCAAGGCGTCGACGAACGCGTCACCGACCCGACCCGCGCCCTGCGGTTCTCCGGTGCCGCGCGCGAAGACCACCTGGATGTCGGGACATGAGTCCGCCGAGGCCGACGGGATGCCGTACCCCCCGGCTCCCGACACCGCCGGCGCCACGAGCGTCGTCAAGGCGAGGACTGCCGGAGCGGCAACGCGCAGGAACCGGCGAAAGCCGGGGGCACATCGGCGTCGTGAATGTGCCGCAGCATTGAGATCACGTGATGTCATGCCTGTCCCGAACGTCGCGGAGCGGTGGGCCGATCCCCAGATGAGGTGCGGATCACAGCACAGCCCGCGGGGCGAGGCCCCGGTGGTTCGGTCCTATCGGATGTGCTCGGCGTCGGCGTGCGCGCCGAACTCGCGCGGAGCGAGACCTACGCCGTCCAGCAACCGCTGGCAGCACCCGAGCAGCGCACGACGAAGCTCCGCGTCATCGACGTCGTCGAGCGTCGGATCCGAGCAGCAGCCATGGATCCCCGCGGTCAGCAACGAGATCGCGACCCTCGTCGCGGCGTCGGGTTCGGGTCCGAGCAGCAGCGCCAGGAACCGCTCGCCCGCATCCTTGAATTCGGCGCGGCCATCGAGCAGCCGCTCCACGGTGGGATCCCCGTAGAACACCGCGGAGACCTTGCGGTGGCGGACCGCGAGCTCGACCAGGCCGCTCACCGCGGTCTCCCGGCGAGCCGCCGCCGACGGGAGCGCCTCGGCGATCCTGACCAGGCGCGCGATGTCGTCGAACACCGGGCCCACGACCGCCAGGGCGATCTCGTCTTTGGACTGGAACTGGTAGTAGACCGCGGCCTTACTCACGCCGAGGCGGTCGGCGATCATCTGCAGCGAGGCGCCGGTGACGCCGTGCTCGGCAAACAGCGCAAGCGCGGCCTCGATCACCCGTTCGCGCGCGAATCCGCGTTGAGCCACAGGCTTGGCCAAACCGCTCCTCCGTCGCATCATTCGGGTCTCGCCGGACGCCGGGACCGTGCCGACTGCCGCGCAGTGACCGGCCACACGCCGAGTAGTTAGCCGATCGGCTTGCTAGAGCATAGCCATTCGGTTAGCGTTCGCCTGTCGATCAGAAACTTTAGTGGTCTCCATACCGACGAGCACCTGCACAGACGTGCAATGCGGGAGCCGGCGGCGACCGTTGACGATGCAGCAGAGGAGCGCACCTGTGGCGGTGACCGTGAGCGACCGTGGCCAGGGGAACCCCCCGGCTGCGCCCGGCATGTCCCGACCCGCCATCCCCGGCCCGTCCGCACACCGCTGAAACAGCAACGGGTGGAGGGCATTTCGAGATGCGTTTAGTGAAGCGGACGTGGATCCCGCTGGTGATCCTCGTGGTGGCGTTGGTTGCCGGGTTCACGGTGATGCGGGTGCGGACGTTTTTCGGCGCCGAAGATCCGCGCGGGATATCCAGTGTGGTCGCCGAGGACACGAAACCGTTCAATCCCAAGGTGGTGACCTACGAAGTGTTCGGCGTGCCCGGCGCGACAGCCGATATCAACTACCTCGACCTCGACGCCCAGCCGCAGCGGGTGGACGGGGCGGCGTTGCCGTGGTCGCTGACGTTGTCGACGACGGCTCCGTCGGCGTTCCCGAACATCGTCGCCCAGGGCGACGGCAAT
This sequence comes from Actinomycetota bacterium, assembly GCA_018268465.1. Classification (GTDB taxonomy): domain Bacteria; phylum Actinomycetota; class Actinomycetes; order Mycobacteriales; family Mycobacteriaceae; genus Mycobacterium. The sequence continues at coordinate 90,506 of JAFDWN010000035.1, read as the reverse complement.
TCGATCTCCTGCCGTATCACCGTCGACGATGAGGTCAAGGACGAGAACTCGTCCTCCGGGCTGAACGCCCAAACCTTCTGCCTGGTGAAGTCGGCATGAGCGCGCCCGTTCACGACGCACCGACCGACGCGGTACCCAGCGGGGACCACGGGCACGGCTCGGGTTTGGCGCGCTGGATCCGCCGTCTCGCGGTGCCGATCATCCTGGGCTGGATCGCGATCATCGCCGCGCTCAACGTGAGCGTGCCTCAGCTGGAGACCGTCGGGCAGATGCGCGCGGTGTCGATGAGCCCGGATCAGGCGCCGTCGATGATCGCGATGAAGCGCATCGGCGAGACGTTCGGCGAGTTCAAGTCCAACAGCTCGATCATGATCGTGCTCGAGGGTCAGGAACCCCTCGGCGACGAAGCGCATGCCTACTACGACAAGATCGTCGCCGAGCTGAAGGCCGACACCGCCCACGTCGAGCACGTACAGGACTTCTGGAGCGACCCGCTGACCGCGGCCGGCTCGCAGAGTCCCGACGGCAAAGCCGCGTACGTGCAGGTGTACCTGGCAGGCAACTTCGGTGAAGCACTGGCCAATGAGTCGGTCGAAGCCGTACAGACCGTCGTGGACACCACCCCTGCACCCGACGGTGTGCGGGCCTATGTCACCGGGCCGGCGGCGGTGGCCGCCGACCAGAACGACGCCGGTGACCGCAGTATGCGGATGATCGAGATGGTCACCTTCGCGGTCATCATCACCATGTTGCTGCTGGTCTATCGGTCGATCGTGACCGTGCTGCTGGTCCTGGTGATGGTCGTGCTTGGGCTCACCGCCGCCCGTGGCGTGGTGGCCTTCCTCGGCTATCACGACGTGATCGGGCTCTCCACATTCGCCACGAACCTGCTGGTGACACTTGCCATCGCGGCGGCGACGGACTATGCCATCTTCCTGATAGGCCGATATCAGGAAGCCCGGTCGGTCGACGAATCCCGCGAACAGGCGTACTACACGATGTTCCGCGGCACCGCGCATGTGGTGCTCGGCTCCGGGCTGACCATCGCCGGTGCGACGTTCTGCCTGCACTTCACCCGGCTGCCCTACTTCCAGACCCTCGGCATCCCGCTGGCGATCGGCATGGTCGTGCTCATCGTCACGGCACTGACGGTTGGGCCCGCCATCGTCACGGTGGCCAGCCGATTCGGATTGTTGGAACCCAAGCGCGCGATGCGCACCCGCGGCTGGCGCAAGATCGGCGCCGCCGTCGTCCGCTGGCCGGGACCGATCCTGGTGGCCACCATCGCCCTGTCGCTCATCGGCCTTCTGGCCCTGCCCGGCTACCAGACCAGCTACAACGACCGCAACTACCTGCCGGGCGATCTGCCCGCCAACGAGGGCTACGCCGCGGCCGATCGGCACTTCTCCCAGGCCCGGATGAACCCCGAATTGTTGATGATCGAGACCGATCACGACATGCGGAACCCCGCGGACTTCCTGGTCATCGACAAGATCGCCAAAGCCATCTTCCGGGTGCCCGGTATCGGCCGCGTCCAGGCCATCACCCGGCCGCTGGGCACGCCGATCGAGCACACCTCGATCCCGTTCCAGATCAGCATGCAGGGCACCACCCAGAAGATGAACCAGAAGTACCTCTCCGACCGGATGGCGGACATGCTCGTCCAGGCCGACGACATGCAGAACACCATCAACACGATGGAGAAGATGCAGAGCCTGACCCAGCAGATGGCCGACACCACGCACAACATGGTGGCCAAGATGAAGGACATGACCGTCGATGTGGCCGAGCTGCGGGACCACATCGCGGATTTCGACGACTTCTTCCGGCCCATCCGCAACTACTTCTACTGGGAACCCAAATGCTTCAACATCCCGCTGTGCTGGGCGATGCGGTCGGTGTTCGACACCCTTGACGGCATCGACACCATGACCGACGACATCCAGCAGCTACTGCCCGAGATGGAGCGCCTGGACACCCTCATGCCGCAGCTGGTGACGCTCATGCCCGAGATGATCACGACCATGAAGTCGATGAAGTCGATGATGCTCACGATGTATGCCACCCAGAACGGCATGCAGGAACAGATGAACGCCGCCCAGGACAACGCCACCGCCATGGGGCAGGCGTTCGACGCCGCCAAGAACGACGACTCGTTCTATCTGCCACCGGAGGCGTTCGAGAACCCCGACTTCAAACGCGGCATGAAGATGTTCCTGTCACCCGACGGCCACGCCGTACGGTTCATCATCAGCCACGAGGGCGACCCGATGAGCCCGGAGGGCATCAAGCACATCGACGCCATCAAACAGGCCGCCAAGGAAGCCATCAAGGGCACGCCGCTGGAAGGTTCCCGGATCTACCTTGCGGGTACCGCCGCCACCTTCAAGGACATGGCCGACGGCTCCAGATACGACCTCGTCATCGCCGGTATCGCGTCGTTGGCGCTGATATTCATCATCATGCTCATCATCACCCGCGCCATCGTCGCGGCGGCCGTGATCGTGGGCACGGTGGTGTTGTCGCTGGGGGCGTCGTTCGGATTGTCCGTGCTGATCTGGCAACACATCGTCGGTATCGAACTGCACTGGATGGTGCTGGCGATGTCGGTCATCATCCTGCTGGCCGTCGGCGCCGACTACAACCTTCTGCTGGTCTCACGCTTCAAGGAGGAGATCCACGCCGGCCTCAACACCGGCATCATCCGGGCGATGGGCGGCACCGGCTCGGTTGTCACCGCGGCCGGCCTGGTGTTCGCGTTCACCATGATGTCGATGGTGGTCAGTGATCTGACGGTGATCGGACAGGTCGGCACCACGATCGGGCTGGGTCTGCTGTTCGACACCCTCGTCATCCGCTCCTTCATGACCCCGTCGATCGCCGCGCTCCTCGGCAAGTGGTTCTGGTGGCCGCAGATCGTCCGCAGCCGCCCGTCCCGGCGTTTCCAGAGTCATCCGCAACAAGCGCTGACGGGAAGCTGAGCGATGCGTGTTCGTCGAATGCTCGGCGCCGCGGCGGCCGCCGGGCTGACGGCGGGGGCGCTGAGCCTCGCGGCGCCCGCCCACGCCGACGTCGACACCGACTTCGCCAGACAGCTGCACACCTTCGGGATCTACGGTCAGAAGGACTACAACGCCTGGCTGGCCAAGATCGCATGTGAGCGCCTGTTCCGGGGTGTGGACGCCGACGCGGTCGACTCGGCGCGATTCATCTCCCGCAATCTGCCCAAGGACAGCACCGAGACGCAGGCGTGGCAGTTCCTCGCCACCGGCGTCAGCACGTACTGCCCGGAGAAGTTCGCGGTGGTGGAAAACGCGGCTCAGCAACGGGGTTGACGTGATCCGTGGACACCTGGCCGCCGAGGAGGCCTGCGCTCCCGGTGACCCCGCCGGACATCGCGACCGCGGTGCTCAGACGTCGCGGGCAAGCAGATCGGCCCAGGTGTCGCGGCGGACCACCAGCCGTGCCCGGCCGTCGGCGGCGAACACGACCGGGATGCGCCGTGCGCCGTTGTACTGGTTGGACATCGTGTAGCAGTAGGCGCCGGTCACCGGGACGGCGAGCAGGTCGCCGACCGACGGGTCGCGCAACGCCACACCGTCGATCAGCTGGTCGCCGGATTCGCAGTGCCTGCCGACCACGGTGACGTCGTCGCCGCCGCCGACCCGGTCGACGATGCTGGCCTCGAATCGTTGCCCGTAGAGCGACACTTCGAGGTTGTCGCCCATCCCGCCGTCGACGGCCACATGGGTGACCAATCCCCGTTTGACAGTGGTGACGCGGTACACCGTGCAGGCTGCCGCGGCCGTCATGCTGCGGCCCGGTTCGACGATGATCCGGCTCCCGGACGGGAGCAGCTCGCGTGCCTGGGTCAGCATCGCGCTCGCATAGTCGTCGAGGGTGGGCGGATGGTCGTCGTAGGTGTAGCGCACGCCGAGGCCGCCGCCGAGGTCGTAGGTGTCGAAGGTGCCGAGCGCGGCGATCGGCGCCACCGCCGCCGCCAGCTGGTCGACGTTGAGCAACTGGCTGCCCACGTGGGTGTGCACCCCGTCGCAGCGCAGGACGCTGCTGCGTTCGATGCGGTTGATCGCCTCGCGGGCGGCGGCGGGCATCAACCCGAATTTGGAGCCCTCGTGTCCGGTCGCCACGGCGGCGTACGTCGATGCCTGCACGCCGGGGATGACCCGCACCAGACACGGCTGAACCCGCCCCGGCGCCACGATGTGCTCGAGCCGGTCGATGTCGTCGAAGTTGTCGACGACGACCAGCCCGACGCCCTCGCGCACCGCCAGTTCGATCTCCTCGTCGGTCTTGGCGTTGCCGTGGAGCAGAATCCGTCCGGGGTCGGCGCCCGCGGCCAGTGCGGTCATGATCTCGCCGCCGCCCGCCACGTCCAGATACAGCCCTTCTTCGACCATCAACCGCTGAATCGCGGTGCAGGGGAACGCCTTGGAGGCGAAGGCGACGTCGACGCGAGGCCAGCCCGCGCGGAAGGCTGCCAGGTAGTCACGGGCTCGTTGGCGCACGGCGTCCTCGGCGACGACCATCACCGGGGTGCCGAATTCGCGGGCCAGGTCGTCCAGGCGGCAACCGGCGACGACGAGGGTGCCGTCGTCGGCGACACGGGTCCCGGGCGGGAAGAGGTCGAGCACCTCGGCGGACTGCAGGGGCGTGGTCATATGGTGCCTCCGTTCTCGTCGGCGCGCCGCGAGACCATCGCCGCCGCGGCGCGGTCTGCGACCACCGTCCCTGCATCATGCCGCTGCAGAACCGACGCGGGAAGACCCGCCGTCACGGGTCCGCCAGGCGCAGGCGCAGTTCGTCGTGCCGCTCGGCGGCGTCGGTCCACCAGCCGAGCCGCGCGGGGTGAGGCGCCACGATGCGTTTGTCGCCGCGCACCGCGACGGGGTGGTGCAGGCTCGCCGCCGCATGCAGTGCCGCGCCGAGCGCCGAATGGTCACGGATCGCTGGGTCGACCCAAACCTCGCGGCCGGTCGCGTCGGCGAGGTCCTGCCACAGCAACGGACTCGCCGCCGCTCCCCCGCCGAGCAGGATCGGTCCTCGACAGCCCGTCGCCGTCGCCAATACTTCTGTACAGCGGCGCAATTCGTTCACCACTCCGGTCAGCAAGGCCCTGCCGACGTGCCCGGCGCCCATCGCCAGGGTCAGACCGTGCAGCGTCCCGGTCAGCCCCGGATCCCACAGCGCACCCTGCTCGCCGGGGCTGAGATAGGGCAGGAACAGGGGTGCATCGGCGGCGGGTACGGTCGCCGCGGCGGCCATCAGCGCCGCCGGGCCGGGCAGCCCGAGCAACGCCGCGATCCCGTCGAACGCGGTCCCCATCGCCAGCAGGTCCATTTCCAGTCCCCACCCGGCGCCGGCCAGCGGGGTGACCAGATAACGGCGCTGTGGATCACGCACCGGGGTCGCGGAGAGCCCGAGCACGATGGCGCTGCTACCGGCGATCACGGCGACATCGCCCGGTGCCGTGGCGCCGATACCCAGGGCACCGAGCACGGAGTCCGCCGCGCCGAGTACCACCGGAAGACCCTCGGGCAACTCCCAGCGGTCCCGCCACGCCGGTAGGACCGGCCGCCACGAACCCGCTGCAAGGACGTCTGGGAACCGGGAAATACCTGCCGCAGAGGTCAATTCGCTATTCCAGCCGCCACTGTCCAGGTCGAAGACGCCGAATCCGGCGGCGGTGCTCGGATCGGTGTACAGCTCGCCGGTCAGGTGCGCGAAGAGGGCGTCCTTGGCGCCCGCCACCACCGCCGCGCGGTCGCCGGCGCGGGCCAGCCTGGCATACATCGGCGCCAGGTAGCGGCCGTCCACCAGTTGCCCGGTGACCCGGTAGAGCCGGTCCACGCCGACCGTACCGAGCAGCTCGCGCGCCTGCGGCTCGGCGCGCGCGTCCTCCCAGGTGATGGCGGGAGCCAGTGCCGACCCGGAGTCGCCGATGCGCACGAGTGTGGGCAACATCCCCGACAGGCCGACACCCGCCCACGTCCGAGGGGGAACCGTCCGGGCGATGTCACCGATCGCGCCGTCCAACGCCGCCCACCAGTCGGCCGGATCCTGCTCTGCGGCACCGGGTTCCGGGCGTGCAGTGGGGTAGGCGCGCCGCGCGGTCGCCAGGATGGTCCCGTCGCCGCTCACGGCCACCGCCTTGAGTGCGGATGTCCCCAGGTCGATCCCGACGAATGCGGTCACGGCGTGCGCGCGGCGCTGCGCTCACGGGCGATGACGGTCAGTGCATCGGCGGCCGCGTTCAACGTCTCGTCGATATCGCGATCGTCGTGTACCAGCGAGACGAAGAGATTCTCGAACTGCAACGGGTGGAACAGCACTCCGCGGATCACCATCTCTTGGTACCACCGGGTGAACAGGTCCTCGTCGGCGTGGGCCACGGCGTCACGCCAATTGTGGATCTTGCCGTCGGCGAACCACAGCTGGAAGACGGTGCCGAGGCCTTCGACGTAGGCATCCAAACCCCGCTCCGCGGTCAGCGTCGCCAGCCCTTCGGCCAACCGATTCCCCAGCGCGCGTTGCCGTTCGTAGAGTCCGGGCTGGGCGAGCACATCCATCGTCGCCGAGACGGCCGCGCACTGCACGACATTGGCGTTGTAGGTGCCCGAGTGGGAATACACCCCTTCGGCGATCAGTTTCATCGCCTCGACCGTGCCACCGACCGCGGCTACCGGGAATCCGCCGCCCAGTCCTTTGGCGAGGGTGGTCAGGTCGGGCAGCACACCGAACCACTCCTGTGCTCCACCGCGGGCAAAGCGGAAGCCGGTGATCACCTCGTCGAAGATGAGCAGGGCGCCGTGCTTGCGGGTTTCGCTGCGCAGCAGTTCGAGATAGCCCGGCTCCGGCAGGATGCAGCCGGTGTTGAACACCGCGGGCTCGGTCAGGACCGCCGCCACCTCGTGGCCGCGAGCGTCCATCAGGCGGGTGAAGCTCTCCGGGTCGTTCCAGGTCAGCACCGCAAGGGTGTCCTCGAGTTCGGCAGGGACACCGAGGCCCATCGCCACCGGGCGCGGGTGTGTTGCCGGCCCCGCCAGCGCCGGGTCGACGTGGTTGGACCAGTACACGGTGTCCTGCCAACCGTGATAGTGACCCTCGAACCGCACGATCAGACGCCGCCCGGTGGTGGCGCGCGCCAGCCGGACCGCGGTCCCGACGGCTTCGGAACCCGAGTTGGTGAAGCGCACCTGCTCGATACCGGGCACCGCGTCGACCACCTTCTCGGCGGCCTCGACCTCCAGTTCGTAGGGCAGCCCGAAACACGTGCCGAGGTCGGTGATCGCCTGTGCTACCGCCGCCGTCACCGTGGGGTGCCGATGCCCGAGGATCATCGGCCCCAGCCCGAGCAGATAGTCGATGTAGGTGTGGCCGTCGACGTCGGTGAGCCGTGAGCCGTCCCCGTCCGCCATGAAGATCGGGTAGGGCCGCCATCCGTTGCGGGGCAGACGGGCAGTCGAACCCGCGCCGCCAGGCACCGTGCGTTTGGCCCGCTCGAAGAGCATGAGGGTGTGCGGCGTGCGGTCGGTGAACGCCTCGGCGAAGGCCATCGGTTCCTCTTTCGTCTCGGTGGTGGCTGCGGATGGGATCACGCGTCGTGCGCCGCACGCACCGGCACGCCGAGCAGTGTGACGACGGTCCGGCGCAGGATCTCTGCGGTGGCCACGACGTCGGGGATCGAAACCCACTCGTCGGCGGCGTGGTAGTTGCCGCCGAGCGGACCGAACAGCACGGTCGGGATTCCGGCGCTCTGCAGCAGCGCGGCGTCGGTCCACGCGTTGAGGCCGGTGACCGTCGGCCGGGCGCCGTTGACGGCCTCGGCGGCGTCACCGAGTGCCTCGACCAGTGCCGCGTTGCCGGATCCGGTGAACGGGTCGCGGTCCAACCTGACCCGCACCTCACCGCTGAACGCCGGTTCGGCGGCCCGCACCTCCGCGAAGACGGCCTCGATGTCGGCGACGCGGTCGGCCAGGGTCTCCCCCGGCTGGGTACCGATCTCGATGCCGAGCACCACCTCACCGGGATAGGTCGCGTAGTCGGTGCCGCCGTGGATGGTGCCGGTGTGGAACACCGTGCGGCCGTTCCTCGGATCCGGATTGGGCCGCCACCGCGTCTCGTCGAGACGGTGCAGCCGGGTGATGACCTCGGCCATGTGCACGATCGCGTCGACACCCTTGTCCGGTGCCGAGCCGTGCGCGGGCACCCCCCGCACGACGATGTCGATCCAGCCGAACCCTTGGTGCTCGGTGAAGATCACATGGGAGCCTTCGGGTTCCAGTTCGATGGCGAGGTCGATCTCCCCGGCATGGTTGGCCACGAGGTGTTCGGTGCCGATGCTGATGCCTTCTTCGTCGATGGCCAGCGCGACCAGCACATCACCTGCCAGCTGCGCCCCGCCGCGCACCAGTTCGCGCGCCGCGAGCATGGCCGCAGCGCAGCCACCCTTGTCGTCGGCGACGCCGATGCCCACCATCCGGTCGCCGTCGACGACAGGGGTCAATGCGCGATCGGGCCAGTTGGCGTAGCCGACGGTGTCGCTGTGGGCGGTCAGGCAGATCGTCGGCCCCGGCTGGCTGCCCCTCAGCCAGGCCAGGACGTTGGGCCTGCCGGGTTCGACTTCCTCGAGGGTCACCTCCAATCCGGCGTCGGTCAGCCAGTGCTGCATGTAGCGCGCGACCGCTCCCTCGCCGGCGCCTCCCGGGATGAGCCACGGGGTCACCGAGTCGATTCGGACGAGGGCATCCAGGAGCTGGATCGCCTCTTCGCGGCGGACGGTCATGGGAGGTACTCCTCTTCGGTGGGATGGGATGTGGCGGACGTCGAGTTCTCGGGAACGGGACGCGGGTTCGGCGGCGCTGTCGCGACGAAGTGACATGCGGCGCTGTGTTGGTCCCCCACTGCGTGCAGCGCGGGTTCCTCGGTGCGGCACCGCTCCGGCCGGCCGAGCTCCTGGTAGCGCGGGCACCGGGGGGCGAACCGGCATCCAGGTGCGGTGTCCGTCGGGTTGGGCGGCTCTCCGGAGAGCAGGACGCGGGGCCCGCGCCGGCCGCCGGGGGTGGGCATGACCGCGACCAGCGCGCGTGTGTAGGGGTGTGCCGGGGCGCCGATCACCTCCGCGGCCACCCCCGTCTCGACCACTCTGCCCAGGTACAGGACCGCGACACGGTCGGCGAACACCCCGGCCAGCGCGAGGTCGTGAGTGATGAACAGCGTTGCGATACCGAGCTTTTCACGCATATCGAGGAGAACCTGCAGTACTCCGGCGCGCAGCGACACGTCGAGCATCGAGACCGGTTCGTCGGCGACCAGCAGCCGCGGCTGCACCGCGACGGCGGCCGCGATCGCCACCCGCTGCCGCTGGCCGCCCGACAGCTGGAAGATGCGCCGGTCGGCGACCGAGGGCAGCCCGCATGCGGTCAGCGCGGCCAGCGCGGCGTCCCGGCGCGCCTGGGCGGTGAGGTCGCTACGGTGGATCTTCACACCCTCGAGCACCACGTCGAGCGCGGTGGCGTTGGCGGAAAGGCTCTCGTAGGGGTCTTGGAAGATCATCTGGAAGTCGCGACGCAGCCGGCGCAGCCGCCGGCCGCGAAGGTGTGTCACGTCCACACCGCCGATACCCACCGAGCCTGCGGTGACATCCTGCAAACGCATGATGGTGCGGGCGATCGTCGTCTTCCCGCAGCCCGATTCACCGACCAGGGCCACGATCTCGCGCTCCCGGATCACCAGGTCGACGCCGTCGACGGCACGCGCGGTCAGTCGGTCGCGACCGCGGCGCACCGGAAAGTGCACCCGAAGGTCGTGGATCTCGGCGATGACCCGCGGCGCCGGCGTCGTCATGACGGAACCTCGACCGCCGAGCCGACCCGGTGGCACGCCGCGATGTGCGCGGCGTCCCCGGCGACCGGGCGCAGGGGCGGCTCTATGTCGGGGCACGCCGACGTCGGGACGGCGCACCGCCCGTGGAAGCGGCAGCCGGCCGGGGGGTGCGCGAGATCGGGCGGACTGCCGGGGATCCCGCTGATGCGGGCGTGCCCCTCCTCGAGGCGGGGGAAGCAGTCGAGCAGCTGGCGGGTGTAGGGGTGTGCCGGCGAGTCGCCGAGGACCGCGGCCGCGGGGCCGTATTCGACGATCCGGCCCGCGTACATCACCGCGGCTCTGTCGCACAGCTCGCCAAGGACCGTCAGGTCGTGGGAGATGATCACCATCGCGAGCCCGAGCTCGTCGGCGAGCCGACGGATCAGGTCGAGGATCTGCGCCTGGGTCAACACGTCGAGCGCGGTGGTTGGCTCGTCGGCGATGACCAGGTCGGGCCGGCAGGACAGCGCCATCGCGATCATCGCGCGCTGCCTCATGCCCCCGGAGAACTGGTGGGGATAGTCCGCGGACCGCCGGGGTGCGATTCCGACCTGATCGAGCAACTCGCCGACCCGGTCGCGGATCTCACGGCGCCCAATGCCGGGTTCGTGCGCCCGGATTGCCTCGGCGATCTGGCTGCCGATGGTCATCACGGGGTTGAACCCGTTCATCGCGGCCTGGAACACCAGCGAGATCCGGCGCCAGCGCAGCGGGCGCAGGCCGGGTTCGTCGAGCGCCAGGAGATCCTGACCGCCGAGGCGCACACGGTCGGCACGCACCTCGGCCCCCCGTGGCAGCAGGCGCGCCACCGCGAGCGCCAATGTGCTCTTTCCGCAGCCGGATTCACCGGCCAGGCCGAGCACCTCGCCGCCATGGACATCGAGGTCCACTCCGTCGACGGCCCGCACACCCGCACCGTCGGCCGTCCGGTAGGTCACCGTGAGGTTGCGGATCTGCAGGACCGCCGGGGCGGTGGGGGAGGCGGCCGTCATTGCGCGGCCGCCAGTTTCGGGTTGAGGATGCGTTCGAGGCTCTGGCCGATCAGGGAGAACCCGAGTACCACGACGACGATGCCGATGCCGGGTGGCAGGAAGTACCACCAGTAACCGTTGCCGACGGCACCGGAGACGAACGCGTTGTGCAGGATCTGACCCCACGAGGTTCGCGACGGGTCGCCCAGACCGAGGAACGACAACGTCGCCTCCGCCAGAATGGATCCGGCGATCACCAGCACCGCGTTCGCGATGACCAGGGCGAGGACGCCGGGCAGGATGAGCCGCCACAGGATCGCGGGCGAGGACAGGCCGATCGTTCTGGCGCGGGCCACCACCCCCCGCTCCCGCAGCGACAGAGTCTGGGATCGGACGATGCGCGCGGTGCTCGGCCAGCTGGTGATCGCGATGACGAGGACGATCATCGGAAGGCTCTGTCCCACGATCGCCCCGAGCGCGATCATCAGTGGGAGGTTCGGCAGCACCAGGAAGAAGTCGGTGACGCGCATCAACAGCGCATCGGTGAATCCGGTGAACCAGCCCGCCGCCATCCCCACGACCGTTCCGATCATCACCGTGAAAACCGTGGCTGCCAAACCGATCTGCAGTGAGATCCCGGTCCCGGCCAGCACCTGCCGCAACACGTCGCGACCGAGTTCGTCGGTGCCCATCCAGTGCGCCGCGGTGGGGGCCTGCAGGATGCCCGTGCGGGACTCGGCGACGTCGGCACGGTCGAAGGGCGCCAGCAGCGGACCCCCGATCGCGACGATCGCGACCGCGGCCACCAGGATCAGTCCGCTGCGTCCCATCCAGTCGCGCCAGAGTTGGCGGACGACGCCGCGCCATCCGGTGAGGTTTCCGAATTCGAAGGCTGCTCCGGTCATGTCAACCGCACCCGCGGGTCCAGCAGCCGGTAGAGGACGTCGCTGCCGAAGTTCGCCAACACGACCACGACCGCGAAGACCAGGAAACAGGCCTCCATCACCGGATAGTCGCGACGCACCACCGAGAGGTAGATCAGCTGGCCCATACCGGGCCACGAGAACACCGTTTCCACCTGGATGGTGCCTCCGACGGTGGCGCTGGCGTACAGCGTGGTCGCCGTGACGACGGGTAGCAGCGCGTTGCGCACGCCGTGGCGCCACAGCACCCGGCGCGGGCTCAGCCCCTTGGCGGCGGCGGTCGTCATGAAGTCTTCCGAAAGGGTGGCCAGCAAGGAGCTGCGGGTGATCAGGACGAACTGTGCGATGTCCACCAGCAGCATCGCGATCGTCGGGAGCACCAGATGCCTTGCCAGGTCGGAGATCCGGGTGAAGACAGTCGGGTAGATGGCATCGGCGGTGGCCATCCCGGCGATCGGCAGCCAGTCCAGGGTCACGGCGAATGCGAAGATCAGCAGCATGCCGACCCAGAATGTCGGCAGGCTCCAGAACACCAGCGAACCGATCACGAGGCCACCGTCCACCCGCGTGCCGCGCCGGGACGCGGCGTACACGCCGACGAGTACCCCCAATGCGATGACGAGCACGGTCGAAACCGTCACCAGGATGAGCGTGTTCCCCAATGCGGTCCACACGATCGGGCCGACGGGCGCCTGGTAGGTGTAGGAGAACCCCAGATCGCCGGTGAGCAGATGCTGCACGTAGGTGAGGAATTGCGAGGCGAGGGGTTGATCCAGTCCGTAGTACGCGCGCAGGCGGTCGATGGCGGCTGCGTCCAGGTGCTGGCCGCGGGCGATGTGGGTGACGGGGTCTCCCGGCATCAGGTGAAAGATCACGAAGTTCGTGGCGAGGACGGCGGCGAGGGTGAGCACCAGGTAGACCAGCTTTTGCCCGAGATAACGCAGCATGGCCCGTCGGGCGGCCTCAGGCCGGCTTCACGTCGAGGTAGTTGACGCGCGGGAAGTTCAGGATCATTCCGCCCTTGATGGGTTGCCACCCCGTCCACGTGGTGGTCCGGGTGCCGGTGAGCTTCTTCTGGTACCACATCACGATGTACGGGCAGGCGGCGTAGTGGATGGCCTGCATTTCCTGCACGAGCGCGACACGTGCCGGGCGGTCGACGGTGACGGACTGTTCGGCGTACAGCTCGTCGTATCGCGGGTCGGTCCAGAACGTGTCGTTGTTTCCGCCGATCTGGTCCGTCGTCGCGATACCCAGCAGGTAGGACGGATCGTAGAACGCAGAATCCCAGCCCCAGACCATGATGTCCCAGTCGGGGGTTTCGGTGTTGAACACCGTCGCACCCATGGTGTCGGCGTCGGTGGTGGACAGTTTCAGGTTGACGCCCACCGCTTTGGCCGCGGTGACGAAGAGCTGCGCGGCCTTGACGTCGACGGCGGTGTCGGCGATCGCGAGTATGCGGAAGTCCAGTGGGGCACCGTCTCTCGTGACTCTGATGCCGTTGGCATCGCGTCCGGTGAAACCTGCCGCATCGAGCAACTGATTGGCCTTGGCGGGGTTGTCGTCCAGCACCGCATCCGGCCCGGGGCTGAAGTGGAAGTCGCCGAATGCCGGCGGTAACAGGTCCGTGCCCGGCTGGCCGAACCCCGATAGGGCGAGTTCGACGAGCTGCTCGCGGCTGACGGCGCAGGACAACGCTTGACGCACCGACTGATCGAGCAGCAGTTTGTTGCCCTTCGAACCGGGCGCCGCCGAACAGTTGAAACCGATCATGTGGAACGAGAAGGATTCCAGCTCTTCGGTTTTGACGTCACTAGCACCTTGGATCCCGGTGAAGATGGTGGGTGGGATCTCCGCGACGATGTCGATGTCCCCGGTTCGCAGTGCCTGGGTGACGATGTCGTCGCTGCCGAACTTGGTCCACGTGACTTTCTCGGCGGCGGGCGCGGTCCCCCACCAGTCGTCGTTGCGGACGACGGAGGCGACGCTGCCCTTCTCCCACGATTCGTATCTGAACGGGCCGGTGCCGACGGGTGTGTCGTTGGAGAACCCCGGCAGATCGTCTTTGGAGACCGAGTCCCAGAGATGTTTCGGCGCGATGGGCATGATCACGGCCGGGTCGAGCGTCTGCGGCTGGGCGTAGGTGAGACGGACCTGGTTGCTGCCGACCTTGACGACGTCGGTGAGGTCCTTGAAGTAGGCGCCATAGGTGCCGTAGTCGTTGTCACGCACCATGAGGAAGGTGAAGACCACGTCGTCGGCGCTGAAGTCCTGGCCGTCCTGCCACTTCACGCCGTCACGCAGCGTGTAGGTGAACGTCTTGCCGCCGTCGGCCACCGCGACCTCGGTCGCGAGTGATGGTTTGACGTCGAGTTGCGCGTCGTAGTCCATGAGCTTGTCGTAGATGAGCTGCAGGACGTCGTAGGACTGGGTGGAGAACGCGGTGAAAGGGTTCAGTGAATCGATGTCGGTCGTGGAACCGACCCGCAGCACGGTTCGGGTGGCCGTTTCGGGCGCACAGGCCGAAACCGCGGCCAGACCCGTCATCGCGAGGGCCGCCACCGCCGAGGTCCGGAAGAAATCTCGCCGATTCAACTCAACCATCGCGCCAGTCCTCTCCACGCCTGCTCCGGCACTGTGTATGCAGAGTATGCTGAATGCGGCTGATTTCTATCGCATATCGCGGAAGTTTCCGCCTGGTGTCATCGTGTTACACGAAAGCGCAGGTACCTGACCCGAGAAGCCGCCGGGCAATCCTGCATAGTGAGTATGCTCTGATTCACACACACAGTCCGCCGGTCAGCGGATTGCGGAGTTTGGGGGTTTTGAATGTCGGCAACCGGAAGGGATGCGCCGGCCCGTGGAGACCGCAAACTGCGCTATCAGTACGTCCACGACCTGGTACTGGACATCATGTCGGAGCGGGGCCTGAAGCCGGGTGACAAACTGCCGTCGACGACCGAACTGGCCGAGATCGCCGAGGTCAGCACGATCTCGGTGCGCCGTGCGCTCGACGAGTTGGAGCGGGCCGGGAAGATCCAGCGTCGCCAGGGCCTTGGGACGTTCGTAGCGGCGCCGCGGATCGCCAGCGACCCGACCCGTCGAGGGGAACTCCTGCACACGTTGATCGACGAGGGCGGCGGACTGCCCACGGTGACCACGTCACTGATCACCGTGGGCGTCGGATTGCCGAGTTCGACCATCGCCGCCGCTCTCGGCGTCGAGCACGGCCAGCCCGTGTGGGAGATCTGGCGCAGGCGCAACATCGGTGGCACCGACCGGATTCTCGAACGTGCGGTGCTGCCACTGATCCGGGTTCCCGCCATCGATCAGGAGTTGCTCGCACGCGGCGAATCGCTGTACCGCTTCATCGAGGAGCGCTATGGACTCGTCGACGACTACACAGAGCAGGCTTTCGAGGTCGACACTCCCAGCAGCTGGGAGGCCGAGCAGTTGGAGCTGGACCCCGGTGATCCGATCGTGCGGGTACGCGGCGTCAGCTTCGACCCCGGCGGGCGAGCCTTCGATTGCTTCGAACAGTGCTACCGCGCAACCAAATTCACGTTCTATACCGCCGGCCAGACCCGGCACCGCATCCTCGGGCCGTCGGAGCTGTCGAATTGGGCGGTGGCGCCGCTGACGAACCCGCACTACTGACGCGCGGTCATGCCAATCGACTGCGGGCACCTCGGGAACCATATGCACCCCGAGCCTCGCCGCCGACCCCGACAGCACCAGTGGCACCACCGGCCGCATCGTCGCTATGCGGCGGACCGCCGTCTCGGCACCGCCTGGAACGTCTAGAACGCGGCCTCGGGCACGTCCATGAGATCGGACTCCAGCGATTCGAGGACACCGCGCACGGCGGTCAGTGCGGGCAGCATATTCCTGGCGAAGAATGCCGCCGTCGCGATCTTGCCGGTATAGAACGGTTCATCGGACGCATCGTGCTGCGACAGCAGCGCCGCGCCCGCCGCCTCGGCTTGCACCAGTAGCCGCCATCCGATGAGCAGGTCGCCGACGGCGAGCAGGAACCGCACGGACGCCAACCCGACCCGGTAGATCTGCGACGGCTCCTCCGTGGCCGCCATCAACCAGCCCGTCATCGTCGCCGCCATCGCCTGCACGTCCTCCAGGGCGGTCGCCAGCAGCTCACGTTCGGCCTTCAACTCCCCCGACCCGGTGGCCACGAACTTCTCGATCTGGCCGGCCACGTGCGCCAGCGCCACTCCCCTGTCCCGCACGACCTTGCGGAAGAAGAAGTCCAGCGCCTGGATGGCGGTCGTGCCCTCGTAGAGCGAGTCGATCTTGGCGTCCCGGATGTACTGCTCGAGCGGATAATCGATGAGGAACCCCGATCCCCCGATCGTCTGCAGCGATTCGGTGAGGACCTCATAGGCCCGTTCGGACCCCACACCTTTGACCACCGGCAGCAGCAGATCGTCGACGCGATGCGCCAGATCCGGATCGGCGCCCGAAACCAATTGCGCGACTTCACCATCCTGATGCGCAGCGGCATACAGGTAGACCGCCCGCAATCCCTCCGCGTACGCCTTCTGGGTCATCAGGCTCCTGCGGACGTCGGGGTGGTGGATGATCGTCACCCGGGGCGCGGCCTTATCCGACATCTGCACCATGTCCGCACCCTGCACCCGCTGCTTGGCGTATGCCAGAGCGTTGAGGTAACCCGTGGACAAGGTGCCCGCGGCCTTCACGCCGATCGTCATGCGCGCGTGCTCGATCACCGTGAACATCTGCGCGATGCCGTTGTGCACACCACCCACCAGATAACCAACGGCGGGGGTGCCGTGCAGGCCGAAACTCAGCTCACACGTCGGCGAGGCCTTCAACCCCATCTTGTGTTCCAGGCCCGTGACGAAAACACCATTACGAGAACGTAGTTCGAGGGTATCCGGGTCGAAGAGATGGTTGGGCACGTAGAACAGGCTCAGACCTTTCGTTCCCGGGCCCGCCCCTTCGGGACGGGCCAGCACCAGATGGAAGACGTTCTCGGCCGTGTCGCCGACATCCCCTCCGGAGATGAACCTCTTCACACCCTCGATATGCCACGTCCCGTCCGGTTGCGGAATCGCCTTGGCACGGCCCGCACCGACATCGGAACCCGCGTCGGGTTCGGTCAGCACCATGGTCGCCGCCCAGCCGCGCTCGATCCCCTCGGCAGCCCAGCGGCGCTGCTGCTCGTCACCCTCCACGTACAACGCGTGTGCCATAGCGGGGCCCAGGCTGTAGAAGAAGCCTGCCGACGGATTCGCGCACAGCATCAGCTCGGTGATCGCCCATGTCAGGGGTGCGGGCGCCGGCACACCACCGATCCCCTCCGGAAGCCCGACACGCCACCACCCCGCCTCCTTGGCGGCCTTCACCGATGCCACCAGTCCCGCGGGAAGGGTCAGGGTGTGGGTATGCGGATCGAAGACGGGTGGATGCCGGTCGGCCTCGACGAAGGAATCGGCGATCGGCCCTTCGGCCAAGCGCGCGACCTCGTCGAGCATCGTGCGCACGGTGTCCACGTCGAGGTCTCGGTAGCGGCCGGAGCCGAGCACGGCGTCGAGGCCGAGAACGTCGAAGAGATTGAACGCGATATCGCGGACGTTGGTGAGGTAGTGGCTCATGGAATATCCCTTCGTCGCACACCGACAACCGCAGTGTCGAAGTCCGGGAAAGGCCTACGCAAGCGTAACCATCGCCAACCTACGGTGACGCAACCGAAGGGAGCGAGGTCACCGCCGCCTGTGAGATAGGCCATAGGCACGGAGCCGGGGACGACGCCCGGCGGCCCGGCAATCCGGGCCATCCGTCTGCCGGCGGGTTACGTTGTGCCTTTACCGCGAACGGAAAGATCTCCAGAACATGCGAGTCGACGGACGAGAAGTCACCGTTGCGGGCAGTTTGCTGCAACCGCTCGCGCGGCGCACCAACGACATCGCGCGCCTGGCAGTGGCAACCGTCGCGCTTGTCGCGGTGGTGACGAGTTCGCTCATCACCCGTAACGAGTGGGTGGCTCTCGAACGGTCGATCTCGGAGATCGTCGGGGTGCTCACCCCGACCCAGTCCAATCTCGTCTATCTCGCCTACGGCCTCGCCATCCTGGCGTTGCCGTTCATGATCCTCATCGGTCTACTCGCCGCGCGCCAGTGGAAGCTGCTCGGCGCCTACGCGGCCGCGGGGCTCCTGGCCATCCTGTCGTTGTCCATCACCGGAAACGGAATCGCGGCTCCGCGATGGCATTTCGATCTCACCGACCGCCTCGACACCGTGCTCTCCCAATTTCTCGACGATCCGCGATGGATCGCCATGCTCGCCGCGGTGCTGACGGTGTCGGGACCGTGGCTGCCGTCTCGCTGGCGCCGTTGGTGGTGGACACTGTTGCTGGCATTCGTCCCGATCCACCTCGTCGTCAGCGCTGTCGTACCCGCCCGCTCGCTGCTCGGGCTCACCGTGGGGTGGTTCGTCGGGGCGCTCGTCGTCCTGGTCGTCGGCACGCCTGCCCTGGAGGTTCCGCTCGACGGCGCGGTACGGGCATTGTCCCGAAGGGGCTTTCACGTCAGCACGTTGACGGTGGTGCGGCCGGCAGGCCCAGGCCCGCTCGTGCTGTCCGCGGCGGCCGCCGACGAGCCGGATTCGGCGAGCGTCGTCGAGTTGTACGGGCCCAACCAGCGCAGCGGCGGGGCGTTGCGCCAACTGTGGCGGAAGTTCACCCTGCGCGCCAGCGAAACCGCACCACTACAGGCGTCGATGCGCCGGGCCGTCGAGCACCGGGCGCTGATGGCGATCGCGATCGGTGATCTCGGTGTCGCCAACACCACGACCATCGCCATGGCCGCACTCGACCGCGGCTGGACGCTCTACGCCCACAGTCCCACCCGGGGCACGCCGCTGCACGAGAGTTCCGGCGCCGCCCCGGTGCAGCGCGTGTGGGATGCGCTCCGCGTGCTGCACGACCATCAGATCTCCCACGGCGACCTGCGCGGCAAGGAGATCACCGTCGCGGCAGGCAGCCAGGACGACCCCACCGACGGCCACCCCGATACAGAGAACTCCGCCGCCGACGGCCCGGACCGCACCGCCCCCGACAACGGGCGGGGGAAGACCGCCAGCGCCGTCCTCTTCGGCGGTTTCGGCAGCGCCGAGTACGGGGCGACCGACGCCCAACTGCAGGCCGACGTGGCGCAGCTGTTGCTGACCACCGCAGCGCTCTACGGCGCGCAGCCCGCGGTCGCCGCGGCCATCACGGCGTTCGACAAGGACGCCGTGCTGAGCGCGTCCGGGCGCCTGACGAAATCGGCGATGCCGTCCCGGATCCGCGATTCGGTACCCGACGCGGCCGGGGTCATGAAATCGGCCCGCCAGGAGGTGATGCACCAGACCGGCGCAGATCAGATCCAGGCCGAGACGATCACCCGGTTCACCCGCAACCAGGTGATCCAGCTCGTGTTGCTGGTCGCTCTGGTCTACGTCGCGTATCCGTTCATCAGCACGGTGCCCGCATTCTTCTCCGAACTGCGTCACGCCAACTGGTGGTGGGCGGTGCTCGGGCTTGCGGTCTCGGCGCTGACGTACGTGGGCGCGGCGGCAGCGTTGTGGGCGTGCGCCGACGAGACGGTCAGCTTCCGGAACCTGACGATCATGCAGGTGGCCAACACCTTTGCCGCCACCACCACCCCCGCGGGCGTCGGCGGCCTGGCATTGAGCACCAGATTCCTGCAGAAGGCGGGGCTGGGTACGCTGCGGGCGACGGCGGCCGTCGCCCTGCAGCAGACGGTGCAGGTCATCGTCCACATCGGACTGCTCATCTTCTTCAGCGCCGCCGCCGGCGCGACGGCCGACCTGTCGCATTTCGTCCCGAAGGCCACGGTCCTGTACCTGATCGCCGGTGTCGCGCTGGGTATCGTCGGCGCCTTCCTGGTGGTGCCGCGGCTGCGCAACTGGCTGGGGACGGCCGTGCGCCCACGGCTGCGCGAGGTGTCCCACGACCTCGTCGACCTGGCCCGCGAGCCGAAGCGGCTGGCCCTGATCGTGCTGGGCTGCGCCGGAACGACTCTCGGCGCAGCGTTGGCGTTGTGGGCCAGCATCGAGGCGTTCGGTGGCGACACCTCGTTCGTCACCGTGACCGTCGTGACGATGGTCGGCGGCACGCTGGCGTCGGCGGCGCCGACACCCGGCGGTGTCGGCGCGGTGGAGGCAGCCCTGATCGGCGGCCTCGCCGCGTTCGGGGTGCCCACCGCGGTGGCCGTGCCGTCGGTGCTGCTCTACCGGATCCTCACCTGTTGGCTACCGGTGTTCGTCGGGTGGCCGATCATGCGCTGGCTGACCCGCAAGGACATGATCTGACGCTGCCGCACCGCCTGCGTCATCTCTCGCTGGGTGTCATCCCGTCGTCCACCGCACGCTGCTCGAGTGCGGCGGCGCCGGGACCGTCGAACGCCCGCGCGCGCTCTTCGGCCTCCTCGCTGCCGGTGAACAGCGTGGCATCGGCCCGATCGCGGGTGACGGTGTCGTGCAGCGCGACGCGGTTGACCTGGCCGCGTGACTCTTCGAACCGCCAGCGTGGCAGCGCGCCGGAGGCGCTGCGGCGCAACCACTCCACCATGCCCTCGCGGATGATGCACCGCAGGTCGAAGAGCGCTCCCGCGTTGGGTGCGCTGACGAGAATGCGCACCCGCACCGAGCCGCCGACCGCGTCGGTCACCTGGAGCACTCCGACGCGCCCGTCCCACAGATCGGTCCCGGACAGCAGTCGGTCCAATTCGGCGCGCATCGCGTCGAGGGGCACGGTGAAGTCGACGTCGAGTTCGACCGTGCCCATGAGCTCGGTCGCCTTACGCGTCCAGTTCTGGAACGGTGTGGTGGTGAAGTAGGTGCACGGCAGCACCAGCCGCCGTTCGTCCCAGAGCCGCACCACGACGTAGGTCAGGGTGATCTCCTCGATGCGGCCCCACTCGTCTTCGAGCACCACCACGTCGCCGACCCGGATGGCGTCGGAGAACGCGATCTGCATCCCCGCGAAGACGGCGCCCAGCGAGGTCTGCGCCGCCAGCCCCGCCACCACCGACAGCACGCCCGCCGACGCGAACAGGGTGGTGCCGATATCGGAGAACGACGGGAACGTCATGAGCGCCGCGGCGAGTCCGAGCAGCACGATGACGGCGACCGCGAGCCTGCGCAGCGTCGTCACCTGGGTACGGATGCGTCGGCGGTGGCGGTCGGCATCGGTCATCTCGGTCTCGCCGCCGGCGAACCGCGCGATGACCCGCCGCTCCGCGACCGGCGCGAAACTGGCGATCAGCCAGGTGAACGCCGCGATCAGCAGGATGAGCAGGACGTGGTCGAACCAGCCGCGCCAGTGCGCGTCGGCGGCCGAGGTGCGGCGTACCGCCGCGGTCGCGGCGATCACCATCAGCAGCACCCGCAGCGGCCGCCGGGTGAACACCATCACGTCGTTGAGCGCGTCGCTGCGGCGGCCGATCCGCCGCAGCAGCCCGGACAGCAGCAGTCCCAGCAGGTACGCGGCGACGACGGCACCTGCGATCCATGCCGCCGTGACGGCGAGCGTGGTGGCAGACGCGAGCTCGATTTCCTCGGGCATCGTGGGTACTCAGCCTCCGTGGGTCGGGGTCGGTTCGTCAGCGACGCTACCGAGACCGAGCCCGGATGTCATCTTGACTTGTCAAGTAATCCAAGCCAATTGGCAGAGCATCGCGCGGCGCGTGCTCAGCGCCGCAAGCTCTGCAGCCACATCTCCAGCACCGCCAGCTGCCAGAGCGCGTTGGACCCCAACGTTGTTCGCGTCGTGTTGGGTGCATCGAGCAGGGCATTGACCGCATCGGCACGGTAGATCCCTCGGGCGCGCGCGGCGTCATTGGTCAGTGCGTCACCGACCAGATCGAGCACTTCGCCATGCAGGTGCCGGATGCCGGGAACCGGGAAGTACCCTTTTGTGCGATCAATCACAGTCGCGGGCAACAACTTCCGTGACGCCTCCTTGAGCACACCCTTGCCCCCGCCGGACAGTTTGAGGTCAGGAGGGCAGGTCGCGGCGAGTTCGACGAACTCATGGTCGAGGAACGGCACCCGCGCTTCCAGACCCCAGGCCATGGTCATCGAGTCCACGCGCTTGACCGGGTCGTCGACCAGCATCACCGTGGTGTCCAGTCGCAGCGCGGCGTCCACCGCGGTGTCGGCGCCGTCGGCCTGCAGATGCGCGGTGGCGAAATCCCTGCTGACATCGGCGTCCACGCAGAAGTCGGGGGTCAACAGCGCACGCACGTCGGCGTGCCCACGATCGAAGAACACCTTGGCATACGCGTCGGTGGTGTTCTCGCGCGGGACTGTCGCCAGCGGCGGGTACCAGTCGTAGCCTGCGAGGATCTCGTCGGCCCCCTGACCGGATTGCACCACCTTGACCGACCTGCTGACTTCCTCGGAGAGCAGGTAGAACGCCACACAGTCGTGGCTGACCATCGGTTCGTTCATCGCCGCGACGGTGGGCGGCACCGCGGGCACCAGCCGCGACGAGTCGATGTGAATCCGGTGATGGTCGGTGGCGAAGGTGCGCGCAATCGTGTCGGAATACACGTACTCGTCCCCCGATTCCCCTCCGGCTGAGTCGAATCCGATGGAGAACGTCTGCAACTCGTGCTGGCCCTGCTCGGCGAGCAGCGCCACCACGAGCGACGAGTCGATCCCGCCCGACAGCAGTACTCCGACGGGAACGTCGGCGACCATGCGGCGGGCGACCGCAGTGCGCAGCGAATCCATCAGTGCCTCTTGCCAGTCCGCGGCCGTCCAAGATGCGCGTTGAGGTGTGCGCCCGAACCGCGGTGTCCAGTAGCGGATGTCGGTACTGGCGCCGTCGGGAGAGATCACTCGCACCGTGGCCGGCGGCAGTTTGCGCACCCCCCGCAGGATGGTGAGCGGCGCGGGAACCACCGAGTGGAACGTCAGGTAGTGGTGCAGCGCTTCGCGATCGATATCGGTGTCCAGATCGCCCGCGTCGACGAGCGCGCGCAGCGTCGAGGCGAAGCGCAGCCGTCCGGGAGTGTGCGCGAGGTACAGCGGCTTGATGCCGAGCCGGTCGCGGGCCAACGTCACCTCGCCGGTGTCACGGTCGTGGATGGCGAATGCGAACATCCCCTTGAACCGGTCTACACAACGGGGCCCCCAGCGGTGGAACGCCTTGATGACCACCTCGCTGTCCGCACTGGAAAAGAACCGGTAGCCGGCGGCTCCCAGTTCGGCGCGCAGCTCGCGGTGGTTGTAGATGCACCCGTTGAAGACCAGCGTGAGGCCGAGGTCGGCGTCGGCCATCGGCTGCGCTCCGCGCTCCGACAGGTCGATGATGGACAACCGACGATGCCCGAGCGCGACGGGGCCGTTGGCGACGACGCCCTCGGCGTCGGGGCCGCGGGACGCCATCGACCCGGTCATCCTGGCCACCGCGGCGACATCCGCGGTGGTGCCGTCGAAGCGGATCTCACCGCACAGTCCGCACATTCGTCACTGCTCCTCGCCCCGGCGTGCGCCGAGAATCCACGTGTCCTTGCTGATACCGCCCGACGACGAGTTGACGATCCGCGATCCCCGTGCCGCGACCCGGGTCAGCGCGGCCGGCAGGACTTGCGCGGTGACCGGTTCGCCGTGGCCCCCGGGACGCAGGTGGACGAAGGTGCGCAGGTCGACGTGATGGGGATACAGGCCGTCCCCGTCGAACGTCGGATGCGTCGACAGCGCCACCGTCTCCTGGGCGATGAACCGTTCGGGCTGGGTCAGCAACTCCTGGCGGCGGGCCGCGAGCTGTTCCTCGGAGGCCTCCGGGCCGATCAGCACTCCCACACCGCCGAACCCGTCGACGGGTTTCACCACGAGTTCATCGAGGTGGTCCAGGACGAAGTCGCGGTGATCGCGCTGACCGCACAGCCAGGTCGGCACCTGCGGCAGGATGGGCTTCTCGCCCAGGTAGTACTGAATCATGGCCGGCACGTAGGCGTAGATCGCCTTGTCGTCGCCGACACCGTTGCCCAGCGCGTTGGCGACCGTCACGGTGCCGGTGGCCAGCGCCGCCAGCAGTCCCGGGCCCAATGGCCGGCCGTCGCGCCCGGAGGAGGACAACAGCATGTCCTCGTCCAACCGCGCGTAGACGACGTCGACCGGCGACGTGCGCGAACCGACGTGGTGCAGCACCCTGCCGTCGCGGACCGACAGGTCGCTGGTGAGCACCAGGTCGACACCCATCTCCTCGGCGAGGAAGGTGTGCTCGAACCAGGCGGAGTCCTGCCAGCCCGCCGACAGCACGACCACCCGCGGCTCACCGTCGCAGCGGCGCGGGGCGGCCGCACGCAGCGTGGCCAGCAGTGTCGCGGGCGCCTCGTCGAGGCCGCTGACGGCCGGGGGTCTGGCCAGGTCGGACATGTGTTTGTCGAGTAGGCGGCGGTTGACGATCGCGTACGCCAGACCCGAAGGGATCCTCAGGTTGTCCTCCAGCACCAGCCACCGCCCCTGCGCGTCGCACACCAGGTCGGTCCCGCTGATGTGTGCGCGCACCGCACCGGTGACTGCCCGCCCGGACGTGCGGAAGTGCGGCGCGCGATCGAGGAGGGCCATGTCGACGACGCCGTCGGCGACGATCGCCTGCTCGCCGTAGACGTCGTCGAGGAAGGCGTTGAGCGCCTTGGCTCGCTGCCCCAGCCCGCACGTCAGCCGGTGCCAGTCGGTGGAATCGACCAGCCGCGGTACGAGGTCCACCGGGAACAGTCGCGGCCTGCTCTGGCCGGTGACCCGGAAGGTGACATTGTCGGCGCGCTGCTCCTGTTCGATCTCACCTTCGCGGGACCGCAGCGTCGCCAGCCCGAGTGCCGCGACCCCGTCCAGCAGCGCCGCGTAGGACGGGCGGGGTCGGCCGCGGTCGTCTACCGCCTCGTCGTAGCCGTAGGCGCTGTCCCCGCCGTAGCCGAACAACAGCGTCGGGTCGTCGCTGGCCGCCCCGGTGCCGTCGGACCATCGTCCTGCGGTCTCGGCGATCAGCTGGTCCACGACATCGGTGAGCCTGCCGCGGCGGCGCATCGCTCTGCGCTGCCTGGCGGCCGAGGTCCCGGTGGCCAGTACCTGACGGCTGAGGTCGCACAGCTCGTCCCAGTCACCGCTGTCCTCCAATTGTGGGCGCAGCGAGCCCACCAGGTCGCCGAGCACTTCAGCGGCCGGACGGCTCGCCGGGTGGACGATGTCGACCAGCTCACCTTCCAGCCCGGATCGTGCGGCACGCCAGGTCGCCGCCCGTCCGAGGGTGGGCGACATCGGCCGCGGGGGCGTGCCGGCCCGCAGTCCGTCGATCTCGCGGTCGACCATTGCCCGGAACAGCCCCGCGATCAGCACGATGGTGTCCACCGACGGGCAGCTGTCGCAGATGCGCAGCTCGAGGGTGGGTACGGCGGTGGCGGGACGGACGTCGAAGTACACCATTCCCGCGTCGGCGATGACCCCGCTGGCGACCAGGTCCGCCACCAGGGCGTCGTATTCAGCGGCGGTGGCGGCCGGCGGCGCCGACCCGGATGTCGGCCAGCGTTGCCAGACCAGGGTGCGGGCGCTGGCGTAACCGGTGTCGGAGCCGTCCGCCCAGAACGGCGAGGACGCCGAGAGCGCCAGCAGGGTGGGCACGTAGGGCGCGACCCGGTCGGCGACCACCACCGCATCGTCGCGGCTGTCGACGCCCACATGCACCTGGGTGCCGCAGATGAGTTGCTCGCGGGCGAGCAGCTGGTAGTCGGCGAGCATCTGCCGGTACCGCGGGGTGGCGGTGACCTGCATCTCGGCGGGCACCGACAGCGGCACCGCACCCGCGGCGACAACACCGATACCCAGCCGCGCCGCCGCGTCCACGAGCACCCGCCGCTGCCGCCGCAGGTCGTCTCTGAGCGCATCGAGGGTGTGCACGACGGAGCTGTTCATCTCGACGACGCAGCGTTGCAGTTCGGCGACGTAACTGCCCGACGTTTCCTCCAGCGCCGACAGCACTTCGGGGGCGCGTGCGGTCAACCGCCGCGTCTGCAGGTCGACGAGGTGGAATTCCTCCTCGACACCGACGGTCCTGCCCATTGCGCCTCGCCTCCGCCCCCAGAAATTGACGGGCGCTTGAGTGTTGCCCCGTGGCGGCAGTCGTAAACCCGTGCGGCCGGGTGCGGCGGGTGGGTGTCAGCCGCGAGCCGCGGTGGAACACTCGGCCGACGGCACCGTCTCCGGCGGTGCCGCACGGATGCGCCGCACCCTGCGGCCGTACACGGCCATGCCGACGAGGCCGAACACCCAGAACGGGTACTGCGCAAGCCATGCGATGCGGAACGCGTCCAGCGTGAAACCGCCGAAGTGGTCCAGCACCAGTCCCATGGTCACCAGCACGACCAGGGTGGCGGTGAAGCCGCCGACGTTGACGATGCTCTGCGCGGCGGCGACGTTCGCGCTGGGATTGGCGGTGCGGGCGATATCGAGCGCCACCACCGACGCGGGACTGCCCAGCGACAGCACGCCGATCAGGACGTACAGCAGCCACACGGGCGCCGGTTCGGGCAGGGCGACGAGCACCGTCCACACCGTGATGGTGGCCAGCGCGGAGCCCACCAGCAGCCAGGTGCGCCGGCCCGGGTACCGGGCCGCCAGGATGCCCATCACGGGTGCCACCACCGCCGAACACAGCACCAGCACGGTCAGCATCCCGCTGGCCACAGCGGGCCCCACGCCCTGGGCGCTGACCAGGTACGGATAGCCCCACAACAGGCAGAACACCATGACCGGGAACTGTGTCGCGGTATGCGCGCAGAACCCGAGTTTCGTACCCGGCCGCCGCCACACCACGCGCACTTGTCCCGCCATCGCGCGCAGCGGGACGGCCGCCGGGTTTTCCGCAGCCGCGCCCGGGGCGGCGTTTCGCACTGCGGCCCACACCACCAGGGCGGCCAGCACGCTCAGTGCCGCCGCCGATGCGAACGCAACGGTCCATCCACTGGCGTGCAGCAGCGACAGGAACGGAATCGCCGAGAGAATCTGGCCGAGCTGTCCGATGATCACGGTCAGCTGCGTGATGACGGGGACGAGCCGCGGCGCGAACCAGCGCGGGATCAGCGCGAGGACGGCCATCAGGATGAGCGCGTCACCGACACCGACGACGACGCGCGCGCCGATCGCGGTCGCCAGCTGGCTGCTGACGGCGATCAGCAATTGGCCGCAGGCGGCGATCAGACAGCTGAGGACGGCCATGGCCCGCGACCCGAAGCGGTCGACGAGCACACCCGCCGGGATCTGCACCAGTACGTAGGCGAGTACCTGGACGAACGCGAAAAGCGACAGCGACGTCGGTGTCACGGCGAAACGCTGGGTGGCGTCCAGTCCGGAAACACCCAGCGTGGTCCGCTGCATGACCATGATCACGAAGGCGAACACGCCGACACCCCAGACCGTGTAGGCCCGCATCGGTGTCCGTCCGCTCACCTGGCCCCCGTTCCCGCATCCCACGCCGGCACACCGGATCGACAGGTGCGCAAGCCACCGAACGTACGGAGGCGTCGCACGGCGCGCCAAGGGCGCCGTTCCGCTCAGCGAAAGGATGCGTCCGGAATCACAGCCCGCCTGCGATGAGGTTGACGACCGTCGCGACGATGACCGAACCGAAGAGGTAGGACAGCAGACCGTGGCCGAGCGCGGCGCGGCGCATCGTCGAGGAGGTGAGGTTGGTGTCGGAGATCGCGAAGCTCATCCCGACCGCGTACGCGACATACAGGAAGTCGCTGTAGCGGGGGTCCTCGTCGGAGTTGAAATCGATTCCGCCGACGGGCTTTTCCTTGAAGTAGATCTTGGCGTAGGTGAGTGCGTAGAGGGTGTGGACGGCGAACCAGGACACCAGCACACTGCACACCGCGACCCAGGGCACCACGTGTTCGAGCTTGTCGGGCCGCGAATTGGCCAGCAGCAGTCCGACTCCGACCAGGCTGGCCAGCGCACCGCCGAGGATCAGCGCGAACACGGTCTTGCGACCGGGCTCCTCGTACTCGGCGTGGGATGCGGTCTGGCCGGGATCGAACCGCCAGACGATCACCCATGTCCACACCATGAAGGTGAGCGCCAGCACGTCCCAGCCGACCAGCAGCGAGAACAACCCGAAGTGATGGCGCGCGGCGGCGGCGGTGGCGGCCAGACCCACGACCGCGCCGCCGGCGACGCGGACCGCCGGACCTTGCCACAGCGGCAGTCGGCGCCCCACTGTCTCCGGCGGCTGCTCCACCCATCCAGTGAACCAGCGCACGTCCCCGCACGCCGTGCCGACGCGAAAGCCCGACGCGAAGGCCCGTCGCCATCCCGCCCGGCGGGCCGCCACGGCACCCGGCGGCCGGGCTGGTAATTAGCATAGCTATCCAACGGCTGGCTACAATCAGTGCGGTGTTAGCCAGCCCGTCGACGCAGGTGCCCGCGGGCCGCGCCGGCGGCGACAGCGGCGCCGGGAGCGGCGGGGCGCCCGACACGTCGACCGCCGACCGCGTCGCGGCGCTGACGGGACTGCGCGGGGTGGCGGTACTCATGGTCGTCGCCACCCACTCGGCATTCGGGACAGGCAAACTGACCCACGGCTATCTCGGGCTCATGTACGCACGCCTGGAGGTCGGCGTACCGATCTTCTTCGCCCTGTCCGGATTCCTGCTCTTCGCGCCGTGGGTGCGGGCGGCAGCCACCGGATCGGCGCCACCCCGGGTCGGCCCCTACGCGCGGCGCCGAATCCGGCGCGTGCTACCGGCCTACACCGCGACGGTGTTCCTGGCCTATCTCGTATTCCACTTCTACACCGCCGGTCCGAACCCCGGTCAGACGTGGATGGGTTTGTTCCGCCATCTCACGCTGACGCAGATCTACACCGACAACTACCTGCTGACCTTCGCGCATCAGGGCCTGACGCAGATGTGGAGCCTGGCTGTGGAGGTGGCGTTCTATGCCGCGCTGCCCGCGCTGGCCTTCCTGCTGCTGGTGGTGCTGTGCCGACGGCGCTGGCGGCCCGCGTTACTGCTGTGCGGGCTGGGCGCCCTGGCCGCGGTCACCGCGATATGGCTGATCGTGACACACAGCACCGAGTGGCTGCCCAACTCGGCCGGGACGTGGCTGCCCGCCCACCTGGTGCACTTCGCCGGCGGGATGGCGCTGGCGGTCCTGCAGGCCATCGGGGTGCGGTGCCGCGCGACGGTGGCGCTCCCGCTTGCCGTGCTCGCCTACCTCGTCGTGTCGACCCCGGTCGCCGGTGACGTGAGCTTCGCTCCCGTGGCGCTGACGGTGCCGCTGAGCAAGACGTTCTTCTACGCCGCCATCGCCACGCTCGTGGTCGCCCCCCTGGTGCTGGGCGACCGCGGCTGGTACTCACGCCTGCTTGGCAGCAGAGGACTCGTGTGGCTGGGTGAGATCTCCTACGAGGTGTTCCTGCTCCACGTCACGCTGATGGCCGTCGCGATGGGTCTGGTGCTGCGATGGCCGCTGTTCACCGGGTCGCTTTCGGGTCTGTTCACCACGACGCTGGCGTTGACCATCCCGCTCGCGGTGCTGCTGCGGCGGGTGACACACCGCCCGGCGCCGGTCGCAGGAAGTACCCGACGCGACGGCCGGTGATCGTGTTGTATTGATGTCGTGGCCCGACCCGACATCGTCATCCTGATGACCGACGAGGAGCGCGCGGTGCCGCCGTACGAATCCGACGCCGTACTGGACTGGCGTACAAGGACTCTGAGCGGCCGCCGATGGTTCGACCAACACGGTGTCAGCTTCGGCAGGCACTACACCGGCTCGCTGGCCTGCGTGCCGAGCCGGCCGACGATGTTCACCGGTCACTACCCCGACCTGCACGGTGTCACCCAGACCGACGGCATCGGCAAGGCGTACGACGATTCCCGGATGCGCTGGCTGCGCGCCGATGAGGTACCGACGCTGGGCAACTGGCTGCGCGCCGCGGGCTACGACACCCACTACGACGGCAAATGGCATATCTCCCACGCCGACCTGACCGACCCGGCGACCGGCCGGGTGCTGGCGACCAACGACGACGAAGGCGTCGTCGACCCCGCCGCGGTGCGCCGCTATCTCGACGCCGATCCGCTTGCCCCGTACGGCTTCTCGGGCTGGGTCGGACCCGAACCGCACGGTGCCGCGCTGGCCAACGCGGGGATCCGCCGCGATCCGCTGATCGCTGACCGGGTGGTCGCCTGGCTGACCGACCGGTACATCCGCCGTCGCGCCGGCGACCCCGCCGCTTTGCGCCCGTTCCTCCTGGTGGCCAGTTTCGTCAATCCGCACGACATCGTGTTGTTCCCGGCGTGGGTGCGGCGCGGGCCCGTCGCACCCTCACCGCTGGATCCGCCCCATGTGCCGGCAGCCCCCACCGCCGAGGAGGACCTGTCGGCAAAGCCGGCGGCGCAGAGCGCGTTCCGTGCGGCCTACTACTCGGGTTACGGCCCCGCGGCCGCCATCAGCCGCACCTATCGCCGCAACGCGCAGCGCTACCGCGATCTGTACTACCGGCTGCACGCCGAGGTCGACGCGCCGATCGACCGGGTGCGCCGGGCGGTGACCGAGAACGGCACCGGCGACGCGGTCCTGATCCGCACCGCCGATCACGGCGATCTGCTCGGTGCGCACGGCGGCTTGCATCAGAAGTGGTTCAACCTCTACGACGAGGCGACCAGGGTCCCGTTCGTCATCGCGCGTGTCGGGTCACGCGCGACGACCGGCACGACGGTCACGGCGCCGACGTCGCACGTCGATCTGGTGCCGACCGTCCTGGGTGCGGCGGGGGTGGACGTCGCCGCGGCGGCGGCGCGGCTGGCCGAGACCTTCTCGGAGGTCCACGACCTGCCCGGGCGCAATCTGATGCCGGTCGTCGACGGAGCCGAGCCCGACGAGGATCGCGCGGTGTACCTGATGACGCGCGACAACGTACTCGAAGGCGACAGCGGCGCCTCGGGCCTGGCGCGCAGACTGCACAGGACCGTGAATCCACCTGCGCTGCTACGCATCCGAGTGCCCGCTAACACCGCATCCAACTTCGAAGGTCTGGTGGTGCGCGCCGGCGACGCCGGCCATCTGTGGAAGCTGGTGCGCACCTTCGACGATCCGTCCACCTGGACCGAGCCGGGGGTCCGCCACCTTGCCGCCAGCGGCCGCGGCGAGACGTATCGCACGGACCCGCTGGACGACCAGTGGGAGCTCTACGATCTCACCGACGATCCGGCCGAATCCGTCAACCGGTGGTCCGATCCCGGCCTGCCAGAACTCCGGCGGCAGCTGCGCACCCTGCTCAAACAGGTGCGCGCCGCCGCCGTACCCGAGCGGAACAACCCGTGGCCGTATGTCTCCCGACGGGGACCCACGCCGCAAACCCGGCGCCGGACCTGGCGCGACCGTCTCACCACGAGGAGTGCACACGATGCCTGAATCCGTTTCGGCATGGCCCGAATTGCCGGTGGCCGAATGGGCCGACACCCGCGACACACTGCAGTTGATGACCCAGATCGTCGGCAAGGTCCGGATGGAGAACACCCCGCTGATGAGTCACTGGTGGAATGTGGTGCTCTACCTGTCGGCCAGGGGGCTGACGACGGGACTTATCCCACACGCCGGCAAGGGTTTTCAAAACGGGTTCCAGATCGATTTCGACTTCATCGACCATCAGCTGGTGGTCACCACCACGGCCGGCGACCGGGTGTCGATGGCGATGTCCGCAAGGCCCGTCGCCGATTTCTACTGCGAGTTCATGGGCACACTCGACGCGCTCGGACTGTCGACGGAGATCTGGACGATGCCCGTGGAGATACCCGGTGCGATCCCGTTCAACACCGATGATCAGCACGCCGCCTACGACCCCGAGGCGGTGCACCGGTTCTGGCTGGCGATGGTGCAGATCAACCGGGTCTTCGAAGTCTTCCGCTCACGCTTCCTCGGCAAGGTCAGCCCCGTGCACTTCTTCTGGGGCGCACTGGACCTGGCGGTGACCAGGTTTTCCGGCCGAGGGGCGCCCAAACATCCTGGCGGCGCGCCCAATTGCGGTCCGCACGTGATGTGGGAGGCATACTCACACGAGGTCAGCAGCGCCGGTTACTGGCCCGGCCCCGACGGTGAGGGCATTTTCTATTCCTACGCCTATCCCGAACCGGACGGGTACCGGGAGGCGGCCGTGTCACCGGCTGCGGCATCCTTCGATACCGGGCTGGGCGAATTCGTCCTGCCCTACACCGCGGTGCGCACCGCGGACGATCCCGACGCCGTCCTGCTGGAGTTCCTGCAGAGCACCTACGAGATCGCCGCGGA
Source organism: Actinomycetota bacterium (assembly GCA_018268465.1). GTDB lineage: Bacteria > Actinomycetota > Actinomycetes > Mycobacteriales > Mycobacteriaceae > Mycobacterium. Next base: position 58,390 of record JAFDWN010000035.1, on the reverse strand, counting down.
CCGCGCCGGCTGGGATCGGGCCGCGCTGGAACGGTAGCTGCGATTCACTCGTCGTCGTCGATGACGTGGATCGCGGCCTCCTCGGCCGACGCCGCGCCGCCGTCGATGCCGACATCCCACGCCAGCAGTTCGTCCTCGTTGTCGGTGAGATCGCCGCCGGCGGCCACCAGTCGTCCCGCGCGCCTGCGACCGATCTCGGCGTCCTCGGGGAATTCGGACTCCGGGTCGTCGGGGTCGTCGAGCGAGATGTCGGGCTCCTCCGCGGCGAGCAGTTCGTCCAGCGTCTCGTGTTCGTCGTAGCGATCACGCGCGTAGGGGCGGTCGGGCGGGGAGTAACCCTCGTCGAGCAGATCGTCGACGCCGCGGTCGAGCAGGCTGTCCTCCTGCGGGATCTGGTCCTCGACGCGGTCCTCCTCGTCGTAACCGTCGTAGTCGTCGTCGATCCCGTCGATGGCATCATTCGGCGTACTCATGGCTCAACCATGTCACTGAGGGCGGGCGAACGCCATCGTGACGCCGCCCTCACGGTCGAGGTTTACGGCGCGGGTATTGGCGGGCATACCGGTGCTGTGATGTAGGACACATGCGCGCAGCGGCCGCGCCTGCCCCCGGAGCACGCCATGACGACCGAAAACCCCGCCCGGCGAACCGACGTCGACAAGGCACTACTCGGCAACGCCACCTATCGCAGCCTTGGTGAACAGCGACTCTCCCCCGCCGAGGAACGTTTCGAAAAGGGCAGGCGCACCGTCGGCCTGTTCCTGGCCCCGCTGATCACGGTGGTGTTCCTGCTGGTACCGATCGGCATTCCCCGCGAACAGCACGTCTTGGCCGCGGTGCTGCTCGGGGTGATCACGCTGTGGATCAGCGAGGCCGTACCCATCCCGATCGGCGGACTGCTGGGTGTCGCCGTCGCCGTCTTCCTCGGTGTGGCGCCCGTCGACGACGTCCTGGGCCCCTTCGGCTCGTCGACGATCTTCACCTTCATCGGAGCCTTCATCCTGGCCCAGGCCATGCTCAAACACGGTGTCGCGCGTCGATTCGCATTCCGGATTCTCGCCCTCAAACGGGCCGGCCGCTCCACCACCGGGGTGATCCTCGCCTTCGGCGCGATCACGTGCCTGCTGTCGGCGTTCGTCTCCAACACCGCCACCGTGGCCATGCTGCTGCCCACCGCACTGGGCATCCTCGGTGTCATCGCCAAACTCATGCAGAAGCGCGGCCTCGTCGAACCCGACTTCGACCCGTTGCGGCTGCACGTGGGTGCGGCGCTGATGTTGATGCTCGCCTACGGGGCCAGTGTCGGCGGACTGCTGACGCCGGTGGGCAGCCCACCCAACCTGATCGGGCGCGGGCTGATCGAGGAGGCCACCGGCGAACGGATCAGCTTCGGCCAGTGGATGATCCTGGCGCTGCCGATCTGCGCGATGATGTTCGTCGCGCTGGCGGTCATCTTGTTGCGCCTGAACAAACCGGAGATCAAGCGTATCGACGGCATCGCCGACTACGTGGCCCGCGAGCGCGAGGAGATGGGGCCGCTGTCCCGCGCCGAGAAGAACACGCTGATCGCGTTCGGCACCACGGTGACGCTGTGGATCCTGCCCGGGGTCGTCGCGCTGATCGTCGGCAGCGAATCCGACGTCTACTCAGCGGTCTCCGAACGGCTCGACGAGGGTGTCGTCGCCGTCTTCGGCGCGGCGCTGCTGTTCATGCTGCCGACCGACTGGGAAAAGCGGGAATTCACATTGCGCTGGCGCGATGCCGCGCAGATCGACTGGGGCACCATCGTGTTGTTCGGCACCGGCATCATCTTCGGCTCCCTGATCGCCGACACCGGGCTGGCCGAGACCATCGGCACCTCCGTCGACGATGCCCTCGGTCTGACCAGCGTCGTCGCCATCACCGTGTTCGCGGTGGTGCTGGCCATCATCGTGTCGGAGACGACGAGCAACACCGCCGCGGCGGCCGTGGTGGTGCCGATCGTGATCCCGGTGGCGCTGGCGGCGGGTATCAACCCGTTCGTGCCCGCGCTGGCGGCGACGTTCGCCGCATCGTTCGGCTTCATGCTGCCGGTGTCGACACCGCAGAACGCCATCGTGTACGGCTCGGGCGTCGTGCCGATCACCAAGATGATCCGCTCCGGGATCAGCTTCGACATCGTCGGCGCGATCCTGATCATCCTGATCCTGCCGCTGATGGTCGGGGTCCTAGGCTTGGGTGTATGACTCAGCGCATCGCCGTCATCCCCGGCGACGGAATCGGCGTGGACGTGCTCGCATCGGCCCGGTCAGTTCTCGACGCGGTATCGGGTCGACACGGAATCACGTTGTCCTACAACGAGTTCGACTGGTCCTGCCAGCGATATGAACGCACCGGCACGATGATGCCCGCCGACGGCCTCGACACGCTGAGCGGATTCGACGCGATCCTGCTCGGCGCTGTCGGCTGGCCCGGCGTGCCCGACCACGTCTCGCTGTGGGGATTGCTGATCCCCATCCGGCGGGCCTTCCGTCAGTACGTCAACCTGCGACCCACCCGGGTGTTCGACGGAGTCGACAGCCCGCTACGACAGGCGACCGGTGTCGATTTCGTCGTGGTCCGCGAGAACGTCGAGGGCGAGTACAGCGAGATCGGCGGCCGGATGAACCGTGGCTTTCCCGACGAGATGGCGGTCCAGGAGTCGGTTTTCACCCGCGGCGGGGTGAGCCGGATCGCCGACTACGCTTTCGAACTGGCGCGTACGCGGCGCGGATACGTCACGTCGGCGACGAAGTCCAACGGGATCGTGCACACGCTCCCGTTCTGGGACGAGGTGGTCGCCGAGCGGGCGGCGCGGTATCCCGACGTGCGTTTCGACAGCGAGCACATCGACGCGCTGGCCGCGAAGTTCGTCCTGCAGCCGCAGCGGTTCGATGTGGTGGTCGGATCGAATCTGTTCGGCGACATCCTGTCCGACCTGGCCGCGGCGGTGGCGGGGTCCATCGGCATCGCACCGTCGGCGAATCTGGATCCGACCAGGCAGTACCCGTCGATGTTCGAACCCGTGCACGGCTCGGCGCCCGACATCGCGGGTAAGGGGATCGCCAACCCGGTCGGAGCGGTGTGGACCGCGGCGATGATGTTGGAACATCTGGGGCACGCCGGGGCCGCCGCCGACATCCTCGCGGCGATGGACGCCACCCTGGCCAACCCCGAAACCCGCACCGCCGATTTGGGTGGATCCGCGTCGACCGAGCAGGTGACCAGAGCGCTCGTCGCGCAGCTGGGCTGATCCGGGTCTACTGTTTCTTCTCCCGCCAGGCGCGTTCGAACGGCAGCCGCCACCCGTTGGGGGCGATCAGCTGGTGGATGGCGTTGGGACCCCAGGTGCCCTGCTGGTACATCTTGACCGGCGGCGGGTCGTCGAGCAGTTGCGCGGACCGTTCCCAGAGGGATTCGATCCCCTCGGCGGTGGTGAACAGCGTGTGGTCGCCGCGCATCGCGTCCAGGATCAACCGTTCGTAGGCCTCCAGGACATCGGCTTCGTATTCGGTTTCCTGCGTGGAGAACTGCATCGACAGCTTCTCCAGCTTCATCCCCGGACCGGGGCGTTTGCCGTAGAACGACAGCGAAACCTTCGACGAGTCGGCGAGGTCGAACGTCAGGTGATCGGGACCCTGGGACCCGACGCCCGAGCCGGGCGGGAACATGGTGCGCGGCGCCTCCTTGAATGCGATGGAGATGATCCGCTGCCCCTCGGCCATCCGCTTACCCGTGCGCAGGTAGACCGGAACGCCGGCCCAGCGCCAGTTGTCGATTCCGACCTTCAGCGCGATGAACGTCTCGGTGTCCGAATCGCGCGCCACCCCGTCCTGGTCGCGGTAGCCGGTGTACTGGCCGCGCACCACGTCGGCGGTGTTGATCGGCAGCATCGACCGGAACACCTTGTTCTTCTCTTCGCTGATCGCCCGCGGTTCCAGCGCGGTCGGCGGCTCCATGACGACGAACGCCATCACCTGGAACAGGTGTGTGACGACCATATCCTTGTAGGCGCCGGTGCTTTCGTAGAAGTTGGCGCGCTGGTCCAGTCCGAGCGTCTCGGGGATGTCGATCTGGATGTGGTCGATGAAGTTGCGGTTCCAGATCGGCTCGAAGAGGCCGTTGGCGAACCTGAACGCCAGGATGTTTTGTGCGGCTTCCTTGCCGAGGAAATGGTCGATACGGAAGATCTGCGATTCGTCGAACGTGGTGTGTACGAAGTCGTTGAGCGCGACCGCGCTGGCGAGGTCGGTGCCGAACGGCTTTTCCATCACCACCCGTGAGCGCTCGACGAGGTTGGCGTCGTCGAGCATCCGGATCACGGCCTGTGCGGCCTTGGGCGGTACCGAAAGATAGTGCAGGCGACGCACATCGGCGCCGAGTTCGGCTTCGGCGGTGGCGACCGCCGCGGCCAGTGCCTGCGGGCCGGCGCCCTGCGGCACGTAGGTCACCTTCGCGGCGAAGGCCGCCCACTGCTCATCGGACGGCGTGCGGTTGCCGAATGAGTCGACCGCCTGTCGCGCCAGGGCGCGGAACTCGTCGTCGGTGTAGTCCTCCAGCGAGGTTCCGACCACCCTGATGTCGGGTGTCAACGCCGACTGTTCGAGGTACGCCAGGCCCGGCAGGAGTTTGCGTTTGGCGAGGTCACCGGTCGCGCCGAACAGCACGATCACATGTGGGGTGAGCGGTTCGTCCCGCCGCGACGGACGTGCCCCCGGTGCGGGGTAGGCAATGGTCTGCGGGTTGTCTGTGGCCACGCGGGCGATGATTCCACCCGATGGCCCGTACCGCACAGCAAGCACCCGGCGGGGGTCGAGGCACCAGTCGCCGCTTCCACGCGAACCGGCCGCACCACAATGGGACTCCGGTCAGGCGGCCACGCCGCGGGCCGCCCATGCGACGGCCTCGACGTCGAAGGGGCCGGCGCCGAGGATGTCCAGACAGGCCGCGCGGAGGGCGTCCACACCGTGGTTGTCCAGACCGGCGACATAGTCGCCCGCGGGGCCGACACCGAGCAGGTAGGGCGCCCACCATTCGTCGAAGGCGCCGAAGTGCAGCCGCGTCACGAGTTCGGTGTCGACCACGTCGGTCAACCCCGCGGCCACCATGACGTCGGGTATGTGGCTGCGCCCCTGGGTGATCTGCTGGTCCTCGCCGGACACGTCGGGGTCGAGCGCACGCACCGCCGTCCAGAAGGGACTGACCGGTCCTCGGCAGCCGAGGTGGTCCCAGAGGCTGGCGGCCACGGTGCCGCCGGGACGGCACACCCGCCCCATCTCTCGCACCCCGGCCACCGGATCGGTCATGAACGGCACCACCAGTTGCGCCAGTGCCGCGTCGAAGGTGCCGCTGTGGAACGGCAGTTCCTCGGCGGGCAGCGTGCGGGCGTCGACCCCGGCCAGCGCGGTCTGTACGCGCTCGACGAAACGGGGCATGGGGTCGACGGCGGCCACCCGGTCCGCCCCGACTCGGCTGACGAGTTCAGCGGTGAGGATGCCCGGGCCGCACCCGACGTCGAGCACCCGCAGGTGCGCCCCGTCGGCCACGCCCGCGAAGTCCGCGAACGCGGCGCTGAGGCCCGTCGAGAAGCGGCCCATGAACCGCTCGTAGGCATCGGCGCTGACATCGAACGCCATGCGGCCAGTGTGGCACGGCGTATGCGGGGGTTCAGCGGATTGCGCCGTTGATCACCGGTTTGTCGATCATGCCGCGTTCGACGCCCCACATGGTGGCGATGGTGCGGTACTCCCCGGTGTCGATGAGGTGTTCCAGCGCTTGGCGCAGGGGTTCGGCCAGCGCCGAGCCCTTGGCCACCGGCCAGCCGTACGGGGCGGTGTCGAAGACCTCCCCCGCCGCCTCGAGTTCCCCTCCGCTGGTTTTCACCGTGAAACCGGTCACCGGTGAATCGGCCGACATCGCGTCGACGTCACCGGCGATCAATGCGGAGGTGACGTCGTCCTGATGCGGGTAGACGACCTTGTCGATGGCGGGAAGGCCGGCGGCGACGCAGGCGGCGCTCTTGTCGGGGATCTCCTCGGTCTCCTGGAGGGCGCCGTAGGCGACGCCGACCCGCAGACCACAGGCGTTGTGGGGATCGATCGGTGGCCCGGGCCGCTGCGCCCATAGCGTGCCCGCCTGGAAGTAGGTGACGAAGTCGACGTCCACTTCTCGGGCCACGGTGTCGGTGAACGACGACATCCCGACGTTGAAATGCCCGCCCTTCACCGACGGGATGATGATGTCGAAACCCGTTTCGCGGTAGTCCGGGACCAGTCCCAGGGTGCGGGACACGGCATTCATGAGGTCGACGTCGAATCCGACGATCTGACCGTAGGCGTCCTTGAATTCGTTGGGTGCGTAGGGCACGTTGACGCCGATGACCAGCCGGCCGGTCGCCCTGATGTCCTCGGGCACCGTGGCAGCGATCGACGGCACCGCGCCGAGCGGCGCTTCCACCGGTCCCGACGTCGACGACGTGTCGGCAAGGCTCGTCGGCCGGGTGTCGACGCGTTCCGGTGTGCCGCGCCACTGCCACGCCGCGAATGCGCTGGCGGCGACCAGCAACAGCGCGGCGCTGCCCGCGAGAACGGCCCGCCGGGGGACCCTGCGTCCCGTTGGGGCACCCGCACGGTGGACCGAGTGGCGCGAACGGCCTGTGATGCGCACCGGTGCGGTGAGGGCGCGGCGGGCAGCGGCGGCGAGGTCACCCGCGGACTGGTAGCGGTTCTCGGGCTTCTTGGCCATGCCCTTGGCGATGACGTCGTCGAACGCCGCGAGTTTCGGGTCGATGGCCGATGGGCGCGGCGGCGGCGACACCATGTGACCGGCGATCTGCTGTTCGAGGCTGTCGGCAGGGTACGGCCGCGATCCGGTGAGGCATTCGTAGAGGACGCACGTCAGCGCATAGATGTCGGAGCGGGTGTCGCTCTGCCCGGCGTTGAAGCGCTCGGGGGCCATGTAGGCCAGGGTGCCCAGGGTGTTGCCCGCCGTGGTCAGGCCGGCTTCGCTGGCCGTGCGCGCCAGCCCGAAGTCGATCAGATAGACGAAGTCACGGTCGGTGACGAGGATGTTCGAGGGTTTGACGTCGCGGTGGACGAGCCCCGCCTTATGCGCCGCGTCGAGGGCGGCACCGACCTGTTCGACCACCATGACGGCGAACGGTGCTCCCAGCGGCTTCTCCGTGTCCTGCAGCATGGTGCCGAGGTTGCGGCCCTCGATGAGCCGCATGTCCAGGTAGAGCCGGCCGTCGATCTCCCCGAAGCCGTGGATCGGGACCACGTGGGGATCGTTGACGCCGGCGGCGGCCTGCGACTCCCGCCGGAAGCGTTGCTGGAACGTGGCGTCCTGCGCGAGATGCGGTGGCAGTACCTTGAGCGCGACGACCCTATCGGTCCTGGTGTCATAGGCCCGGTAGACCTCTCCCATACCGCCGCGGCCTATCAGCTCCTGCAGCTGGTAGTGCCCGAATGGCGTCGCATCCACCTTTCAAACTCCTCGGCAGCGGGCATCCCCGCATCGGCGTGTCGATTGAAGCTACATCACCTTTGCCGAATCTGTCGGGGCTGCGGCCGCGCCGGGGTGCCGGCGCGGCCGCCGCCGGTCAGTGCTTGAAGGCGTCTTTGATCTTCTCCCCGGCATCCTTGAGGTTCGCCTTCGCCTGGTCGGCCTTGCCCTCGTTCTCGGTGCTCTTGTCACCGGTCACCTTGCCGACCGCCTCCTTGGCCTTACCACCGAGGTCTTCGAGCTTGTTGTTGGCCTTGTCGTCGGCACCCATGTTGCATCCCTTCGATCGATTGCGGGGTGTGCGGCTCGAAGCTGAACCGTGTGCGTCGGGTACCTCGCTCGGCGTGGTTCGAAACCCCGGTCGGCGATCGCCGCGGCCGGCGGTCCTGTTCGTGGTGGCGGTGGCGGTGGCGGTGGCGGTCGCGGTGGGAGCCATCTCACACCGACTCCCGGCGGCTGGGCGCGGTGAGGGTGCGCGCACGGGATCGGCGGCCTGGTGACCGGCGGATTGTTCTTGGCGGCAGCGTTTCTCACGCCGCCGGCGGAGGTGCACTCACCAGACGCGCACGTAGTCGACGAGCATCTGCGCCGGATAGACACCGGTGCTGGGATCGCCGCCGCCGGAACCGGCGACGGCGAGGTTCAGCACCGGGAACATCTGGTAACCCGGATCGTTGAACGGCCACGACGGCATGGAGAATGCGGGAACGTCGAAATAGGGCGGCGCCCAGTCGACGGGGTCCTTCCAGAAATGCAGGCCGGCTTCGTCCCACCGGCAACGCCACACATGCCATTCCGCATCGACGGGCATCGGGAAGGTCGCCAGGGTCGAGCCGTCCAGCCGGGAGTGCACCGTCGTGCCCGACGGCCATTCACCGTTGCCGTACCACTCGACGAGGTCGACCTCGCCTCCGCTGCCTGGTGCGTCGTTGAGCAGCCACCACGCGGGCCAGCACCCGGCGGTGAGGCATTCGAGTTTGACCCGGGCTTCCCAGGTGGTGCCGATCCCGCCGCGCCAGTTGCCGATGACCTTGCCGCCGAAGTATCTGTCACCCTCGCGCGTGGCGCGGATGACGAGATTGGAGTTGCCGTCGAGGAATACGTTCTGGCGGTCGTCGCGGTACTCGCCCATGTTCTCCGGCCGATCCCAGAACACCGGGTTGCGGATCCGCTCGCGGGCCAGGGCGACCGTCCATTTGGCATAGTCGGGGGGCGCGCCGGGCGGGCCGTCGAACTCGTCGGCGAAGAGCACGCCGCCGAGGCCACCTGCCTGCGGTGGCGGTGGGCCGGGCAGCGGACCGACCGGCGCATCCGGTTGGGCGGGGTGCACGGGCTGAGCGTGGGCCGTGGGCACCGGGACCGCGGCCGCCAGGACGCCGAGGCCCGCGATCATCATCACGCGGCGTCGATCGATATCAGGCACATATGGAGAATAGGAAAATGTCGCGGCGGGCAGTGCTGTTTCGCAACGCTCGTGCTACCCGGGCGACACCGGTCAGGGTCAACCCGAGCGACGCATCGGGGATATCGCCACGTTAATAACAGGTGGCACAGCATCTTTCAGGCTTGCAGCCGACCGGGCGCGGACCCGGGCGGTGGCACACCGCGCCGGTCGGGGTCTGGTCGACTGCGGGATCCGACATCGCCGGCGCTGTCGATTCCGGGCGCCACCGGGGCATCGAGCCGGTCACGCGTCACCCGGTTGCACCCGCGAGTCTGGTTGCACCGGAAACGGTCTGGACGCCGATACGGCTCGGGAACCAATGCCCTGGGCGACGCGAGGGCACACCCCAGGGGAGCGTGCGAGGCCGGTATTCGCCGCGCATGAACCGACGGGCGGTGCTACCCCGGTGCGGGGTCGCGGCGCCGTTGCGGGACAATGGCGTCCAGCATGTCCGACAACGACGGTTCTCCCGGCACCGGCCGGCGGAGCCACATCCTGCGGCTGATCCTCGTGGCGGCGTTCCTGCTCACGATGTTCTACCTCGTCGGCGTGACACGGGTGATCGACCTCGACGCGGTCCGCGCGGCGGTGGCCGCCACGGGACCGGTGGCGCCGCTGACCTACGTCGTGGTCTCGGCGATCCTGGGCGCGCTGTTCGTTCCGGGTCCGTTACTGGCCGCGACGAGCGGCGTGCTCTTCGGGCCGGTGGTCGGCACCCTCGCGACGCTGGGCGCCACGGTGGGCACCGCGACCATCACCAGCCTGATCGGCCGCCGCGCCGGCCGGGACAGCGCGCGGGCGCTGCTCGGTCCACATCGTGCCGACCGCATCGATGCCCAGATCGAACGGCGCGGGTTATGGGCCGTCGTCGGGCAGCGATTCATCCCGGGGATCTCCGACGCGCTGGCCTCCTATGCCTTCGGGGCATTGGGTGTGCCCCTCTGGCAGATGGCGGTGGGTGCGCTCATCGGTTCGGCACCGCGCGCGTTCGTCTACACCGCGCTGGGCGCCTCGGTCGACGATCTGACCTCACCCCTGGTCTATTCGGCGATCGCGGTGTGGTGCGTCACCGCCATCGTCGGCGCATTCGCCGCACACCGCGGATACCGCAGCTGGCGCGCCAGGCCGGGCCGCGCACAACGCGACGATTCCGCCGAACCGGACCACGAAGCGGAGCCGACCTCGTAATCTCTCGGCGGCTCAGGATGACGGCCCGGGACCGCTCAGATAGTGCGCGATCACCGGTCGCAGCCAACCGATCAGCGCCGCCTCATCCATGGCCACCAGCGGTGGCACACCGAGAATGTGGCGGCCCACCGCAATACCGAGCACCTGGGAGCCCACCAACGCCGCCCGCTCGGCGCCACGATCGGGCGTGACCGCGGTCAGCGCCGGGGCAACGCGTTCGACGAAGACGGCAAGCAGCGCGTCCGCGGCGGCGCGGTTGGTCGCGGCGGCGCGCAGCAGCGGCAGGAACGATCCGTGCGGGCCCCACACTTCGAGGAACAGGGGCACCAGGACATCGGCGACGCGGTCGGGCGCCACTCCAGTGAGCTCGGGAAACGTCAGGTCGAGCCGGGCCGCGGCGGCGAACAGCGTGGCCTTGTTACCGAAATAGTGCATGACGAGCGCCGGGTCCACCCCGGCGGCCGCGGCGATGGAGCGGATGGTCGTGCGTTCGAAACCGTTCTCGCCGAACTGCGCCCGCGCGGTGGCCAGTATCGCTTCCCGGGTTGCCTCGCCATCGCGCGTCCTGGTGCTCATCGCAGAGAGTGTATTCAACAACTGTTGACACGACCAGACCCCGGGCCTACCCTCGAGTTCAACAACTGTTGAACTGCGACAGGAGGGCTGGAATATGACGGTCACCGTCATCCAGATCGGGCTCGACCCGGACGTGATCGACTACGACTCACCCGACTTCGCCCGGTTCCCGGGCCTGTCCCCGGAGATACTGCGGGCCGCCAACGACGGCAATGTCGAGGCCATGCGCGCTGCGGGTTACCACGTCGACAACTGCCTCATCCCCGCCGGCCCGCCGGGCGTGGACAAGGCCCGCCGGTGGCTCCAGGCCACCCGCTACGACGCGGTCCTCATCGGCGCGGGGGTGCGGCTGGTCGCGGCCAACACCGAACTGTTCGAGTCGATCGTCAACGCCGCCCACACGACACAGCCGAACTGCCGATTCGTGTTCAACAGAGCCGCCGTCCCCAGCCCGCAGGACATCCGGCGCTGGTACCCCGACCCGCAGCTGAGCACCACACGATGAGCACGCATGACGTCGACGTCGTGGTGGTGGGGGGCGGCCCGACAGGGATGACCGCGGCAGGCGATCTGGCGCGGGCGGGCCGGTCGGTCGTCGTGCTCGAACGCCGGCGCACGATCAACCCGTCCAGCCGGGCGTTCGCCACCATGGCGCGCACGCTGGAAGTGCTGGATGCCCGCGACCTCGCCGACGGCCTGCTGGCGCAGGCGCACCGGGCCCCGGGAGTGACCCTCTTCGGCAGCGCCCGGCTGGATCTGACCCACCTGGACTCCCGCTACCCCTTCGTCATGGTCACCCCGCAGACGCGCGTCGACGAGGCGCTCACCGGCTACGCCGCGGCTCACGGAGCCGATATCCGGCGCGGACTGCACGTCGTCGCTCTCGACCAGGACTCCGATGGCGTCACGGTGACCACGGCACCACATCCGGACCCCGATTCGCCGCAGCACGTCACCTTCCGGGCTCGCTACGTCGTGGGCGCCGACGGCGCCCACAGCACGGTGCGGACGTTGGTGGGCGCGGATTTCCCCGGCCGGACCGTGTTGTCGTCGATGGTCCTCGCCGACGTCAAGCTGGCCCGTCCGCCGCGGGGCGACACGCTGACGGTCGGCAGCACCCGCGACGTGCTGGGATTCCTCGCACCCTATGACCGCGCCGACGCGGCGGGTGCGTGGTATCGGGCCATGGTCTGGGATCGCCGCCACCAGGTTCCCGACAGCACACCGGTGCAGCGGGCCGAGGTCGTCGACGTCCTCGGCCGCGCGTTGAACACCGACGTCGGCGTGCTCGACATCGGCTGGGCGTCCCGATTCCATTGCGACGAAAGACAAGTCACACGCTATCGGCACGGCCGGGTGTTCCTGGCCGGCGATGCCGCCCACGTCCACTCCCCGATGGGCGGGCAGGGGATGAACACCGGTATCCAGGACGCGGCCAATCTCGCCTGGAAGATCGACGCGGTGCTCGGCGGCGCCGACGATGCGGTACTGGATACCTACCACGACGAACGCCACCCGATCGGCAAGCGGGTCCTGCTGCAGTCGGGGGCGATGGCGCGCGCCGTCACACTGCATCCGCGCACGGCAGTGATGTTGCGGAACCTGTTGGTGCCCAGACTACTTCGCAAACCGCTCGTCCGCGACGCGGTGGCAGGCAGCTTCGCCGGCACCGCGCTGCGCTACGGGCGTGGCCGCAGGCCGGTGGGTACCCGCGCGAACGGGATCCCGCTCGTCGACGGCCGGATCACCACGCTGCAGCGTTGCGGCGATTTCCTATTGGTCCGCGAGCACGGCGCGGAGGCGGTCGGCGCGGCGGGAGTCGCACAGGCCGAACGGGCCGACACCGGTCCCGCGGTGCTCGTGCGGCCGGACGGCTACATCGCGTGGGCGGGCGACTCCTCGGACGCTGCGGGGTGGGTGGCGGTCCTGGCGTGGTGGGGTGGCCGGACTCGCTCGCCGCGCTGACCCGCAGCCCGCACTCCGCGGCAAACCGGGTCGCGCTTCCTCCGGCTCGCCGGCCCGGACGCCGAAGCGGCCTGACGGCCGCCTGTACCGGGTACTGTTCGCGTTCATGCGACGCGAGGCCGACGTGATCATCGTGGGTGCGGGCCTGTCCGGGCTCTATGCCGCCAGAGAACTCACCCGGGCCGGATACGAGCCGCTGATCCTGGAGGCCGCCGATCGCACCGGAGGCAGAATCCTGACCGAATCACCTGTCCCGGGAATCCCGCTCGAGCTGGGAGCCCAGTGGATCGGCGACACTCACGCCCGAATGCACCGCCTTGCAGCCGAACTCGGCGTGCAGACCTATCCCCAGTACGACTCGGGTGATACCAAGTACGAACTCGGCGGCACCGGGGTGCTCGGACAGAGCGAGTTCTACGCCCGCTTCGGAGACGACGTCGAATCGGTCAACCGGGTCCTGGCCACACTCGACACCCTCGCCGCCGAGGTTACCGCGGCGGCGCCGTGGCGCGCCCCCGCAGCGCAGGAATGGGACGCGATCACGGCCGGAGCATGGTACGACGCCCAGGGTTTGAGCCCGATTGCGCGCAACCTCCTGGAGATCTGCACGGTGGGCATTCTCGCCGTCCCCACCGCCGAGGTGTCATTCCTGCATCTGCTGTACACGATCCAGACGTGTGGGGTGGGGGCGGCGCTGTTCTCCGAGGCCGAGGGCGGCGCCCAGACGGCCCGGTTCGTCGGCGGCACCACCCAGATCCCCGATCGGCTGGCCGCTCAACTCACCGATCACCTCGTCCTGGATGCGCCCGTGCAGACCATCGAATACACCGCCGACTCGGTCACCGTGACCTGCCGGGGCGGCAGGGAGTTCCTGGCGAGGCGCGTCATCGTGGCCATCGCCCCCGCCCTGGCGTCGCGCATCCTCTACGACCCGCCGCTGCCGGGCGCGCGCGACCAGCTCACGCAACGGATGCCACACGGTTCGGCGATGAAGGCTTTCTTCGTCTACGACGAACCATTCTGGCGTGCAGACGGTTTCAACGGCCAGTTCATCTCCGACGTCGGTCCGGCGCGAATGTCGAACGACACGTGCATCCTCGGTGAGGACGCCGGGGTGATCCTGGCGTTCCTGGAGGGCGAGCAGGCCCGCACCGCGGTCAGATGGTCCGAGGCGGAACGCCGCAGTGCCCTCACGGCACAGTTGGTGCGCATCTTCGGACCCGAGGCGGCCGATCCCGTCGCCTACGTCGACGGCGAGTGGGCCGACCGGCAGTGGACCCGGGGTTGCTACAACGCGAATATGGGGCCGCTGGTGTGGACGACCTATGGCGACGCGTTGAGCGCACCCATCGGCCCGATCCACTGGGCATCGACCGATACGGCCACACAGTGGAGCGCCTACATGGAAGGTGCCGTCGACGCGGCGGAACGCGCAGTCGCCGAGGTTATCCGGTCTCTGTAAGCACCGGACGGACAGCGGGACCGCAGGGAAACCCGACAAACCTCACAGGTTGGGACGCTGGACAGATCTGGGTCAGTTGACCCATGATTGTGGGACGCTCAGCCCATTTCGCTGAAGACGCCCTCGGGGGCCGTCGAGCTGCGGTACGGGGACTGCATTTCGCATGCCCTGGGGGCGTGCGGAATTCGAGTCGGCACCGACGCAGGGAGGACTATGTGATGAACCGGATCCGAACAGGTCGCGGCGTGATCAGCGTCGCGGGCGCTGCGGTGCTCATCGGTGTCGGTGCGCTGACGGCCGCCTGCGGCACCTCACAACAACCGGCGCCGGCCACCTCGACCACCACCACGACATCGAGCACACCAACGAGTGCGTCGCCGCCCGAGGCCACACCCAAGAATCTCAGCCCCACCGGTGGAAACCTGTTCACACCAGGGGTACTCGCCCCGCCCGCGCCGACGGAGCCACCTGGGGTGCATCGCAACAAGTAGTTCGTGCCGCATGCAGAAGGGACGTTCACGATGAACTCACATCGCGCAGGACGTGGATCGACCGCGCTCGCGGCGACAGCCGCGCTCATCGCGCTCGGCGCCGTGACCGCGGCGTGCGGCACGAACGGAAGCCAAGCGCCGGCCACGACGACGACAACCGCGCCGAGCGCCACGACCACGTCGACGCCGGGGGCGATTCCGGCGGCCCCCACGGAGAAGAGCATCAACCCCACGGCGGGTAACCTCTTCACGCCGTCCGTCCATGCCCCGGCCGCACCGGCGGTGCCACCGGGGCAGCATCCCGGGATCAACGGGGTGCCCTGATTCCGATCCCACGGGGTGCCGCCGCGGACGGGTTCTCCTCGCCCGCCGACCCGCCATGCTGTCGCCATCCACCTGGCCCGAGGATACGGGTGTTGACCTGCCCGGATCGCGGGCCTACGCTGCGCGACGTACCTGAGTTCCGGCGTCGGCATCGACGCCGGCCGATCCGTGCGGCAGTCGGGAACGCGATATGGTGAGCCCGGCGCAGGACGTTCCGATCGGACGACTGATATCGGTCAACGTGGGTATGCCCAAGGACGTCGACTGGCAGGGCAAGACCGTCCACACCGGTATCTGGAAGAGTCCTGTCAGCGGACCGGTGCTGGTGCGCCGCCTCAACATCGACGGCGACGGCCAGGGTGATCTCAACGGCCACGGCGGCGAGCACCGCGCCGTGATGGTGTACCAGACCGAGTCGTACGACCATTGGCGAGCCCACCTGGGACGAGACGATCTGGCGCCCGGCAGCTTCGGCGAGAACTTCACGGTCAGCGGACTGACCGACGACGTCGTCTGCGTCGGCGACCGCTACCGAATCGGTACCGCCGAATTCGAGGTCACCCAGCCCCGCGTCACCTGCTATCGGGTGGGCATGCGCCTGGCCGAACCCGACATGCCCAACCTCCTGGTCGCCCATCGCCGTCCCGGATTCTACTTCCGCGTCGTCACCGAGGGCAGTGTCGAGGCCGGCAACGACATCCTGCGGACCCGCAGCGGCCGTCACCGACTGACCGTCGCCGATGTCGACGCGTTGCTGTACCTGCCCGGTCGTGACGTCGAGATGCTCCGCAACGCCGTCGACGTGCCCGCCATGAGTCCCGGCTGGGTCCAGTCGTTCCGCGAACTGCTCGATCAGCCGGAATCATCACCGCACCAACCTGTTTGGAGCGGATTCCGTCCACTTCGCGTCGCCGGGACCCGTCATGAGACCGAGGACATCCTCTCGATCGAGTTACGCGCCGAGGACGGGACGGCGTTACCGGCGGCACTGCCGGGCCAGTACCTGACGATCAGGGTGACCCCGGCGGGGCGACCGGCGGCCCTGCGCAGCTACTCGCTGTCGGGCGATCCCGGCAGCGGCCGATACCGCATCAGCGTCAAACGCGAACCACACGGCCAGGTCAGTCCGTGGCTGCACGCCCACGCCCGCGCCGGGTCGACCATCGACGCGGCCGCGCCGAGGGGTGATTTCGTCCTCGTCCCCGACGACCGTCCTGTCGTTCTGCTCTCCGCGGGTGTGGGCTGCACGCCCGTGCTGGCCATGCTGCACCACCTCGCGGCAGGGCGGAACGCACAGCAGATCGTCTGGGTGCACACGACACACGACCGCCGCTCGCATGCGTTCGCCGCCGAAGTCGACGGACTGATCGGCGCGCTCCCACACGCTGCGGCACATGACGTGTACACCGCCGACGGCGGCAGGCTGGACCGGGCATCGGTGGCCGCACTGCAGCTACCGCCCGACGCGACCGTGTACCTGTGCGGGCCTGCGGGGTTCATGGACGCCATGCGAGATGCGCTGCTGGGGGCGGGGATCGAACCCGCGCGGATTCACAGCGAACTGTTCGGCGCCCGCGCCCCGGTCAATCCGGGTGTGACGGGGGCGCCGCCGCCGATCCCGCCGCATGCGCCGCCGGGTCCGCCGGGCGAGGGTCCATCGGTCACGTTCGCACGCAGCGGCCTGACCGTCGAATGGTCGCCGGGCTACCCCAGCCTGCTCGATTTCGCCGAGGCCTGCGACATCCCCACCCGGTACTCGTGTCGCAGCGGCGTCTGCCATATCTGTGTCACCGACGTCGTATCCGGTTCCACCGGGTATGCGCGGGCGCCGCTGGAGGATCCGGCCGCGGGTACCGTGCTCATCTGCTCGGCGGTGCCATGCACCGAACTCGTCCTGGACCTGTGATCGGGTCGGCGTCGAGACCGACGCCAGGGCTGTGAACCTCCGGCGTGTCACGACCGTGGCTGCGGTCCCGATCACCTGCTGCCGCGCTACCCCACACCGTGCACGGCGAAGTAGGCGGACGCCCGCGCCGCGGTGAAGGAGGGGTCGGCGAACAGACCGATCGTGCCGGCAACCCGCACCAGCTCGGCCAGATGCAGCAGGCTGCGACCGGTCTCGAACCCGGCCATCATCCGGAAGTTATCCTGCCGGCCATCGAGGTAGGCCAGCCACGCGACGCCCACCTTGTAGTACTGGGTCGGCGTTTCGAAGATCAGCCGGCTCAGCGCGACGGTCGGCTCCAGGATCGCGCGGAAGCCGGCCTCGTCGCCGGCGTCGAGCCGCGCAAACCCCGCCGATGCGAATCGCGGTATCGCCGCAAAGGCTCCCAGTAGCGCGTCGCTGGTGCGGGAACCGTCACCGGCGATCAGGTCGACGTAGTTGAAGTCGTCGCCGGTGAACACCCGTGCCGGTGGCCGAACCCGTTCGCGTAACTGAATTTCCAACGCCGGGTCCAGTAGCGACACCTTGATTCCGCGCACCGTTGCGGGGTGCGCGCCGATGAGGTCCGCGACGGTCTGCATCGCGGCCTTGGGTTCGTCGAACCCCCAGTACCCGGCCAGTGCGGGATCGAACACCGCACCCAGCCAGTGCAGGATCACCGGGCCGGTGGCCTGAGACAGGACGGCGTCGTAGACGCTCAGGTAATCCTCGGGTCCGGTGGCGGCGCGAGCCAGGTGCCTGCTCGCCATCATCACCACCTCGCCGCCGGCGGATTCGATATCGGCGATCTGCTCGAGGTAGGCGTCGCGGATCTGCCCGAGCGACGCGTCGGCCGCGGCGATCTGGTCGGTGTTCACTCCGACGGCGACGGTGCCCCCGCAGTGGCGCGATTCGGCGAGCGTCCGCCGCGCCAGCTCCCGCGCGCCCGCCCAGTCCAGACCCATCCCGCGCTGTGCGGTGTCCATCGACTCGGCCACGCCGAGACCCAGCGACCAAATGTCACGACGAAGTTGTATCGTTGTCTCCCAATCGATCTGGCCGGGACCGGCGGGCACGGACGCTCGCAGCGGATCTGCGACCACGTGGGCGGCGGCATAGACGGCGCGGCTGCGCGGGGGCGCCGACAAGGTCGCCAGCGCGGCGGGCGGGGCCAGTTCGACGGCGTCGCATGTGCCGCCGGCCGACGGCAGGTGCAGGGTGGTCATCTCAGCGCGCATCCAGTCCGCCGTCGGCCAGGATCGTCTGACCGGTGATGAAGCTGGCGCCGTCGCTGACCAGGAAGCACAGCAGCGCCGCGATCTCCTCGGGTTCGGCGGCACGGCCCAGCAGGTTGGTCGCCACCTCCTTGCGGACCTCGTCCGACCAGGTCTGCGACATGTCGGTGAGGACGAACCCCGGCGCGACCGCATTCACGGTGACCGCCGGCGCGAGCGCCTTGGCGAACGACACCGTCACGTTCTCCAGCGCCGCCTTGGCCGCCGAGTATGCGGTGACCTCGGGGCTCGCGAGGTTGTCACGTCCGCGGATCGACGAGACGGTGACGATGCGACCATGCCCGTTGGCCAGCATCGACGGGGCGACGGCCCGGATGAAGTTGACCGGTCCCAGCACGTTGCTGCGGTACTCGTCGAGCCAGGCATCGGTGGGGCCGTGCATCGCGTCGGTGGCGGTGACGCTGCCCAGAGTGCAGATCAGCGCGTCGATCCGGTCCCCACCCGCCAGCACCGAGTCCACCAACTCGGCGACGGCGGCGGCGTCCTGGCCGTCGCAACTGTGGGCGGGTGCATCCAGTTCGGCGGCGAGTTCCTTGAGCGCGGGCGAGTCGCTGCGCCCGTGCAGGATGACCCGTGAGCCGTTCTTGGCCTCCTGACGCGCCGCCGCCGCGCCGATGCCGCGCGACGATCCCGCGATCAGAACCGTTCTCGCCATCATGTGCTCCTTGCCGTCGTTGTGAGGTATGCGCCCGCGAGCGAGTCGACCAGCGTGGCAGATGGTTCCCGACTCACCAAGGCGCGCTTGATTATTGATTGTGCGAGCGGCGCGGTGGCGAGGATGTCGTCGATGAGCTCGTCGACATCCTCGGAGAGGTTGTCGGACACGATGTCGACGAGTCCGAATTGCAGCGCCTCCGCCGCGGTGAACGTCCGTCCGGTCAGCGCGAGCATGCGCGCCGCGCGAAGGCCCGCCAGCTCGACGATGCGGCCCAGCCCCGCCCAGCCCGGCGCGGTGCCCAACGTCGCCTCGGGCAGGGCCAGGACGGCATCGGGCGCCGCGATCCGGAAGTCGCAGTGCATGGCCAGCTCCAGTCCGCCGCCGTAGGCCCCGCCCGTCAGCACCGCCACGGTGGTTTGGGGCAGCTCGGCCAGCGCGGCGAACACCTGCTGCCCCAGCCGCGTCCACGGTCCGCGGACGGTCTCTGCTGTGGCGGTGCCGAATTCACGGGTGTCGGCGCCCGCGCAGAACACCGGGCCCGCACCCTCGACGGTGACGACCCGGATCTCGCTCTCGCCGCCGACGGCGTCGAGCAGACCGCGGAGCTCCCGTAGCAGCTGTGTGCTCAGCGCGTTGCGTTTGGCGGGCCGGTCCAGCACGATCCGCCCGACCGCGCCGGACCTGCGAAAGTCTACCGAACCATCGCTCACGGCAACGTTTTTCGCTGCAGACTCGTCCAGCGCCGTTCGGTCAGCAGGTCGATGCTCGCCCGTCCGCCCAGGTCGTCGCCGAGGCCGGAGGCCCCTGTGCCTCCAAACGGCACATGGCATTCGTGCAACGCGGTGCCGTCGTTGACGTGCACCATCCCGGCCCGGACCCGATCGGCCACGGCCCACGCATGGTCGAGGTCGCGCCCGAAGATCGATGTCGACAGCCCGAAACGCGTCCCGTTGACGATCGCCAGCGCCTCCTCGACCGAGTCGACGACCGTCACCGGGGCGATCGGCGCGAACACCTCCTCGTCGTGAAGTTGCATGCCGGGTCGCACGCGGTCGACGACGGTGGGGCGCAGGAAGACTCCGTCGGCGGTTCCGCCCTCCACCAGACGGGCGCCACGTTCGATACTGCTGGTCATCATCGCCAGCGCCTTGTCGACCTGACGGGCCGAGAGCATCGGCCCGAGGTCCACCTCGGAGACGAACGGGTCGCCGACGGTGAGGCCGGCGGCATGCCGGGCCAGCCGCCCGATGTACTCCTCGGCGACGTCAGCGAGTACGACGTGACGGCCCGTGGCGATACACACCTGGCCCTGATGTCCGAACGAGGAGGCCGCACCGCAGCGCGCGGCGAGGTCGAGGTCGGCGTCGGACAACACCACGCTGGCGTTGTTGCCGCCCAGTTCCAGTGCCACCCGCTTGAGCAACGGGGCGGCCGCTTCGTTGATCCGGCGGCCGGTGTCCTCCGAACCCGTGAAGTGGATCATGGCCACATCGGGGTGCGTGACCAGCGCCGGCCCGGCGGGCCCGCCGGTGACGACCTGCACGACACCGGGCGGTAGGCCGGCTTCGGCCAGGACTTCTGCCAGCATCAGACCGCCGGTGAACGGCGTCTCCGGCGCGGGTTTGAGCACCACGGCGTTGCCGAGGGCGATCGCCGGGGCGAGCACCCGCATCGCGATGTGTACGGGCGCGTTCCACGCGGTGATCAGGCCGACAACGCCGACCGGCCGGCGTTCGACCAGGTTGACACGTCCGCGCTGACCCGACGGGATCACCTCGCCCAGCGGCGTGGTCGCGAGATCGGCGGCCTGGAAGAACTCGACCACACTGGCGGCGATCTCCCCTTCCGCCTTGGCCCCGACCGCGCCGCCCTCACGGATCAGCAGCTGTTTGAAGCGCCCGGCCTCGCGTTCCAGGACGGCGCCGCCGCGGCGCAGGATCGCCGCGCGCTCCGTCGCGGGCAGTGCGTGCCACTGCCGTTGCGCGCCGAGCGCCCCCGCCACCGCGCGGTCGACCTCGGCCGCGGTGGCCGTCGCCGCATGGCCGAGTGTCTCCCCGGTGGCTTTGTCGGTGACCGCGAGCGGCTCGCCCTCGGCGGGTACGAACTCGCCGTCGAGGAAGACTGCCCTCTGCATGCGCTCGGCGAGCGCGGCGGACTGCTGTGACACGGTGGTCGTCATGGTGGCTCCTCAGGACCAGTCGGCGCGCGCCGCGGCGCGGCCGAGCATGAGTGCGTGGATCTCGCTGGTGCCGTCGATGATCTGGGTGATCTTGGCGTCGCGCATCAATCGCTGCACTGCGTAATGCAGATGCACGCCGTATCCGCCGTGCAGCTGGACGGCTTCGGTGGTGTGCCGCATGGCGGCGTCGGTGGCGAACATCTTGGCCGCCGAGATCAGGTGCGAATCGCCGCCGCCGCCGGTGGCGAAGCTGGCGACGCCTTCCCGCAGCAGACCGCGGGCGGCCAGGTAGTCGGCGTGCATCCGGCCGAGTTTGTCCTGCACGATCTGCAGGTCGGCCAGCGGTTTGCCGAACGCGATCCGGTCCCGCACGTATGCGCTCGTCTCACGCAGCGCCGCGCGCATGAACCCGACGCCGTAGCAGCCCGCGTCCAGCCGGGCCAGGTTGAGACCTTCGAGCATGCCCCGGAACCCGTCGACGTCCAGCCGCCACGCCGACGGCACCCGGCAGTCGTCGAAATGCAGGTTGGCCATGGGCATTCCGCGGAATCCCGACATCGGCTCGTCCTGCCCCACCGTGACGCCGCCGGCGTCGATCGGCACGACGAACGCACCGGTGGGCGCGTCGCGGTCGGCGGACCCCAGTTTGGCGAGCACGATGCAGAAGTGCGCCGCCGGGGACTGGGTGATCCACGCTTTCTCGCCGCTGATGGACACCGTGTCGGGATCCACTGCCACCGCGACCGTGCGGCCGGCCCTGATGTCGGTGCCGGAGTGCGGTTCGCTCAGCGCGAAGCTGCCCCGCACCGTGCCGTCGATCAGGCCGGGCAGCCACCGGTCCCGGATCGCCTGCGGTGCGTAGGCCGCCAACAGGTAGCCGTGCAGGCGGGCGATCGAGATTCCCAGCGCGACCGCGCCGGAGTAGGACGCGATCAGTTCGGTGGTCTCGTGGGCCAAGGCGAACATGGTCGGGTCGACGGTGCCGTCTTCGCCGAAGATCAACCCCTGCAAACCGAGTTCAGCCGCCTCGGCCAGCAGATCGGGGAAGAACTCGCCGGACAGGTCGATCTCCTGTGCGCGCGGGGCGACACGGCTGGCGCAGAAGTCGCCGACCACGCCCAGGAACTGTTCGGCCTCGGCGTCGAGCCCGTGGGCCGCCTGCATACGGACCGACGGTGTCATCAGGCTCCCACCCCGTTGTCGGCCCACTCGTAGCGGATCACGCCGCGGAGGTTCTTACCCGCGAGCAGGTCGTCATAGGCTTCGTTGATCTGCTCGATGCGGTACTCGCGGGTCACCAGCCCGTCGAGGTTCAATTGCCCGGAATCCCACAGACGCAACATCTTCGGGATGTCGTTGCGCGGATTGCAGCCACCGTTGAGCGATCCGGTGAGCGTCTTCTGCCAGAGCACGAAATCCGACGGGTTGATCGGGATGTCGGGCTGGTCGAAGCGGGTCAGTCCCACGACGGCCGCGACACCGCCCTTTCGCACCGACCGCACCGCCTGCCCGATGGTCTCCGCGGTGGCGATGGCCTCGAAAGCCTTGTCCACGCCGACGCCCCAGGTCAATTCGGTCGCGAACTCGACGGGGTCGGTGACGGTCGGGTTGACGGTGTGGGTGGCCCCGAACATCTTGGCCTGTTCCAGTTTCCAGTCGTTGATGTCGCAGGCGATGATCCGTTTGGCCCCGGCGATGCGGGCGCCCTGCACGATGTTCATCCCGATGCCGCCGACGCCGTACACCATGACGTCGTCGCCGGGCGCCACCCCGCCCCGGTAGACGGCGGTGCCCACCCCGGTGGTGACGCCGCACGCCACCAGGCAGGCCCGCTCCAGGCGGTAATGCTTGTCCACCTTGACCACCGACTGGCCCGGCACGACGGTCCATTCGCTGAACGTCGACACCAGGCAGAACTGCCCGAGTTCGACGCCGTCGTCGTCGCGGAACCGGTAGGTGCCGTCCAGCTGCGGCCCCTCGACGGTGTGCGCACCCAGGTCGCACAGGTTGGTCTGCCCGTTGGTGCACCAACGGCAGGTGCCGCAGGAGGGCAGGTAGGACATCACCACGTGGTCGCCGGGGGCGACGTGGGTGACATTGGCCCCGACCTGTTCGACGACGCCGGCCCCTTCGTGGCCGAAGATCATCGGCAGCCGCGCGATCTGGTCGCCGGTCACGTGGTGCATGTCGGAGTGGCAGATCCCCGACGCCACCAGGTGTACGAGCACCTCGTTGGGGCCGGGTTCGTGCAGTTCGACTTCCTTGACCTGGAAGCGGGTGTTGAGGCCGTAGGTGACGGCTGCCCGGGTGCGCATGTCAGTGCTCCTTGGGGGTGTCGGCGTGCGGGGTGGGTGGGGTCGGTGGGTGCGCCTGCCTGCGGGTAACCGCGAACAGGCCCGCTGACATGACGCCGATGTCGTCGGCGAGTTTGGGCCGGAAGTCCATCAGGGCCACGATCTGTTCGGCGGTCCAGCCCGGTGCCACCTCGACGAGTACGGGACCGTCGTCGCCGAGGACGAATACGGCACGTTCGGTGACGTAGATGACCTCCTGGCCGCGCTGGCGGGCCAGTTCGGCGTTGAAGGTGATCTGGTGGACGCGGTCGATGAACTTGCGGTGCCGGCCCTCGGCGGTGAGCCGGGGGTGCCCGTCGGTCAGGTCCAGGGACAGCCCGCCTGCGGTGAGGGTGCCGCAGAACACCACCTTCTTCGCCGCCTGGGAGATGTTGATGAAGCCGCCGGCGCCGAAGATACGCCCGTTGACCAGCGACGAATTGACGTTGCCCTCCTTGTCGACCTCGGCGAAGCCCAGGCAGGCGACGTCCAGCCCGCCGCCGTCGTAGAAGTCGAATTGTGAGGCGTGTTCGATGACGGCCTCGGGATTCCAGGTGACGCCGAAGATCACGCCGCGTTCGGGCACACCCCCGATCATGCCCTGCTCGACGGTCAGCGTGATCTCCCGCAGGCGATCCTCCTCGAGCGCGACCGTGGCCACTCCGTCGGCCATGCCGACGCCGAGGTTGACCACCGACGCGGCGGATATCTCGTCGAGAGCCCGGCGCGCCACCACTTTTCGTTCCGACAGCGGCATGGCCGGGGAAAGGCCGAACGGTACGTACACCTCGCCGGAGAAGGCCGGGTTGTATTCGTTGATCGCGGTCTGCCACTGGTCCTCGCACACGACCACGACGTCGATGAGGTGACCGGGCACGACGACGCTCTTGGGATTGAGCGTGTGCGCGGCGGCGATCCGCTTGACCTGGGCGATGACCAGGCCGCCGCTGTTGCGGGTGGCGGAGGCCGCGGCCAGCACCCCGAGTTTGGCGGTTTCGTGTTCGAGGGTGAGGTTGCCGTGTTCGTCGGCGGTGGTGCCCCGGATGAACGCGACGTCGAAGGCGGGGCTCGGGTAGAAGAGGTACTCCTCGCCGCGCAGTTCGAGGACCTCGACGAGGTGGTCGGTGGTGGCAGCGTTGAGCCGCCCCCCGCCTTGCCGGGGGTCGCAGAATGTGCCCAGCCCGACGGTGGTGACCAAACCCGGTCGTTTGGCCGCACTTTCGCGCAGCAACTGGGCCAGCACACCCTGCGGCAGGTTGTAGGCCTCGATCTGTCCGTCGTGGGCCATCTTGGACAGCGTCGGCGTCATCGCCCAGTGGCCCGCGACGGCGCGGCGCAGCAGGCCGGGTGGGGACAGCACGTCCATACCCGACCCGTTGCGGTCCCCGATGCCACTGCAGAAGTAGGCCGAGAGATCCGAAGGGGTGCCGGTGCGCCGGAACCGGTCTGCGAGCGCGGCGATGAGGCCGGACGGTTCGATGACGCCGCCGCCGGACGCCTCGACGAGCAGGCGGGCTCGGTCGGGGATGCGTTCGACCGCGTCGGCGGCGGACAGGAACTCCGGTGCGACGGTCTTGCTGATTCTCATGGCATTGCCCCTCCCCCGTTGACGTTGACGGTCTGTCCGGTGACGAAGCTGGACTCCGGACCGGCCAGCCAGGACACCGCGGTGGCGACCTCGTCGGGTGTCCCGAAGCGCCCCATCACCAGTTGGCGGGTTTTCTGCGCCACCCATTCCGGTGTGGCATGCACCGCGGTCATCGGTGTCTCGATCGGTCCCGGCGCCACGCAGTTCACGCGCACGTCGGGGCCGAGTTCGCGGGCCAGGGCCCTGGTGAGACCGCCGACACCGGCTTTCGACGCGGTGTAGGCCGCGCAGTTGATGCCACCGGTGTAGCCGATCTGGCTGCCGATGGTGACGACCGCGCCACGGGTTCTGCGCAGTTCGTCCTCGGCGGTCTTGACGCACAGGAACGTTCCGGTCAGGTTGACGGCCAGGGTGTGGTTCCAGGTGGCGAGGTCGAGTTCGTGCACATGGAGCTGCTCCATCACTCCGGCCAGGGTGACGACGGCGTCGATCCGCCCGAACTCGGTGACGGCCACTGACATGAGCCGTGCGACATCGCTTTCCGAGGTGACGTCGGCGGGCACGGTGACGCCGTCGGTGGCCGGCGGGGCGTCGCCGCCGGGATGGTGGCCGAGGACGAGGCGGAACCCGTCCTTGCCCAACCGCTGGGCGACGGCGCGGCCGAGGCCGCCGTCGGCGCCGGTGAGTACGGCGACACGGTCGGTCATCGGACGGCGCTCCCGCCGAAGGCCAGTGTCATGACGGCTTCCTCGGTGGCGTCGGCGCGGCCGAGTTCGCCGACGGTGCGCCCGGCGCGCATGACGACGATGCGGTCGGAGGCGCCGAGCAGTTCGGGCAGTACCGAGGACACCATGACGATGGCCATCCCCTCGTCTGCGAGGCTCCGGATGAGCCGGTGCACTTCGGCTTTGGCGCCGACGTCGATGCCGCGGGTGGGTTCGTCGAGCAGCAGGACCTTGGGCCGGGTGGCGAGCACCTTGGCCAGGGCAACCTTCTGCTGGTTGCCGCCGGACAGCGCGCCGACGGGCATGGCGGGACTGGCGGCCTTGATGCGCAATTCGGTGAAGAACCGATCGACGATCACGGCGCCGCGGCGGCGCCGCAGCCACGGTCCGCTGCTGATCTCGGCGAGGCTGGACAGTTCGATGTTGGTGCTGATCGGCAGGCGCAGGTGCAGACCCTGGTTCTTGCGGTCCTCGGGCACCAGCGCCACCCCGGCGGCCAACGCCTCGCCGGGGTGGCGGGGTCGATGGGGTTCGCCGCCGAACCGCATGTCCCCGGCGGTGATTCGGGTCGCTCCGAAGATGGCGGCGAGCAGTTCGGAGCGCCCGCTGCCGACCAGTCCGCCGATTCCGAGGATCTCACCGGCGCTCACATTCAGTGACGCGTCGAGGACCCCGGGTGCGCTGATGCCCTCGACACGCAGTACGGGGTGCTCGGCGTCGCCCGTTTCGCGGTGACCGTGGTAGAGCACGTCGAGGTTGCGCCCGATCATGTGTTTGATCAGGGACTCCTCGGTGAACTCGGCGGCGGGCCCGGTGATGATGTGCTTACCGTCGCGCAGCACGCTGACGGTGTCGGCGTATTCCAGCACCTCGGGCAGGTCGTGGCTGATGAGCACGACGGCGGCGCCGTCGTCGCGAAGCTCCCGTAGCAGGTTGAGCAGTCTGAGCGAATCATCGTGCGGCAGTGAGGAGGTGGGTTCGTCGAAGAATACGACGCGGGCGTCCTGGGCGAGGATGCGGGCGATCTCGACGAGTTGCTGCTCGGCGATGGACAGATCGCCGGCCTTGCGGCGCGGATCGATGTCAAGGCCGACCCGCTTCAGGTAACCCCTGGCCTGTTCGGCCAGACCGCGGCGGTCGATGACACCCCAGCGGGACGGTTCGGCGCCGACGAGCACGTTCTCGGCCACCGAGATGCTGCCGATGACGGAGAGTTCCTGGTGCACGATGGCGATGCCGAGACCGGCGGCGTGGGCGGGGTTCTTCGGGTTGATCGGCGCACCGTCGAGGGTGACGGCACCGGCGTCGGCGGTCTCGAAGCCGGACAGGATCTTGGACAGGGTGGATTTCCCCGCGCCGTTCTCGCCGACGAGTGCGTGGATCGTGCCGGGCTCCAACGTGATCGAGACGTCCTCAAGTGCGGCGACGCCGGCGTAGCGCCTGCTGATACCGGACGCGGCGAGCAGGCCGGCGCGTGGGGGTGCGGCCAGTGTCATTCGCCCGGCTCCCCGCGGGTGACCCGGTCCAGCACGACCGCCCCGACCACGACGGCGCCGGTGACTATCTGCTGCCAGTAGAACGGGACATTCATCAGGGTGAGACCGTTGCCGAGCACGGCGATCACCAGTGCGCCGAGGAAGGTCCCGGCGAGCCTGCCCCGTCCGCCGAACAGGCTGGTGCCGCCCACGACCACCGCGGCGATCACGTCGAGTTCGAAGCCGACGGCGCCGGCCGGCTGCCCCGAGGACAGCTTGGCGGTCAGGATCACCGACGCCACACCCGCGCACAGCCCGGCGAAAGTGAAGGCGAACAACAGAACCCGCGACACCCGGATGCCGGAGAGCCGGGCCGCCTCCCGGTTGCCGCCGACCGCGTAGATACGCCTGCCGATCTTGAGGCGGTGCAGGATGACGTAGCCGACCGCGAACGTCACCGCCATGATGATCACCGGGATCGGGACGGGGCCGATCTTGCCGATGCCGATGTTGGTGAATGTCGGGTTGTTGATCGAGATCGGATAACTGTTGGTGACAAGCAGCGCGATCCCGCGCAGGGCGGTGAGCGTGGCCAAGGTGGCGATGAACGCCGGCACTTTGGCCACGGTGACCAGCAGCCCGTTGACGAAGCCGCAGGCGGTCCCGACGACCAGGCTCAGCAGTACGGCCACGAGGGCAGACGCCCCGGTGGACAGGATCGCGTGCTGCAGGTACAGCGCGGCGACGCTCCCGGTCAGGGCCACCACCGAACCGACGGACAGATCGATCCCCGCGACGAGGATGACGACCGTGGCGCCGACCGCGGCGACCGCGGTGATCGACACCTGCTGGAGGACGTTGGTGAGGTTGCTGCCCGAGGTGAAATGCGGTGCGGCGACTGCGAAGAACGCGGCCAGCAGGACCAGTGCCACGACGGGCCCCAGCTGGGCGAGCTCACGCAGGCTGTGCCCGCGGAGGGCATTGCGTCGTTCGGGGTGGTCGGCGGTGCCGGCCGGCTGCGGCGGTGCCGTGGTGGTGGTCATCAGGTTCTCCCGGGGGTGCGGTCAGAATGCGGGTTCGGCCTTGCCGGCGTCGATGGTGTCCTTGGTGACGAGATCCTCGTCGAGCACCTTGTATTCGGGTACCGGTTGGCCCTGCAGGTAGGCGACGATCTCGTCGACGACGATGCCCGCGGTGGGTTTGTGGATGACGGTGGCCAGCGCCTGGCCGTTTTCGATGGCGGCGAACATGTCGGTCTGTCCGTCGAGTCCGACGACGTCGACGCCGCTGCGCCCGCTGGAGTTGAGCGCGGCGATGCCGCCGAGTGCTGCTTCGTCGTTGGCGCCGAAGAGTAGGTCGATGTCGGGGTTGGCGGCGATCATGTTCTGCGCGGCTTTCTCCGAGTCGCCGCGGCGGTAGTTGCCGGGCTGGTTGGCGACCACGTTGAAGGTGCAGGCGCGCAGCAGCGGCAGCAGGAAGGAATTGACCCTGGCGTCGCTGGACTGGTCGCCCGGGATGCCCGAGATCACCGCGACGTTGACGTTGTCCTGGCCCTTGTAGTTCTCAACAACCCACTCCCCCAACTGTTTTCCCTCGTTGGCATACGGTGCGAGCACCTGGGAGACCGGTTGGACACCGAGCATGCCCTTCTGGCTGAAGAAGTACGGCACGTCCTTGGATTGGGCCTGGGCCAGGACCGCATCGAGACCCTGGGTGGTGGCGGGCATCATCATCAGGGCGTCGGTGCCCTGTGCGATGGCCGTCTGAATATCGTTGAACTGCTGGTTGACGTCGTCGTTGGCGCTGACGACGTTGATCTGCACACCGTTGTTCCGCGCCGCCTCTTCGGCGAGCTGCTTCTGTTTGACCAGGAACGGATGGCTGAGCCCTTCGATCGAGAAGGTGATCTTGATGGGATCACCCGGCGCCTTCGGGTTCGGGTCGGTGGAGGTCTTGGCGCCGGATTCCGCGGCGGCGATGCCGTAGAGGTTCTTGGCGAGATCCTGCTGAAGAGAGGCGATCTGGTCGTGGTTCTTGGCGCAGCCACCGTCGTCGATCTGCACGTCGGCCGGCGCCGCGGTCCCGGACGGGTCGGCGTTGTTGTCGACGCTGGCGCTGCAGGCGGTCATGGCCAGCACGGTGACGCCGCAGACGACGGTGGGCAGGATGGCGCGGATCTTCATCGGTTCTCTCCTTTGGGGAAGGCGACGACGGCGGATCCGCTGATCAGCGTGGTGCGGGTGATGTCGTCGACGACGGTGATGGCGAAGGTGGCCCGTCGGGTCACCGGGTTCAGCTCCACGCAGGTGGCCTGCGCGGTGACGGTCGTTCCTTCGTAGGTCGGGGCGTGCAAGTCGATGTGGTAGCTGGTCGAGACACCGCCGGGCGCAACGAGTTCGGTCAGCGCGGTCTGCACGTATCCCGCGACGAGCAGACCGTGGCCGACGGGGCGGCCGAATGCGGTGGTGGCGGCGTAGGCGGTGTCCTCGTGGATGGGGTTGTGATCGCCACTCAACGCCGCGTAGGCGGCGATGGCGGCGGCGTCGACCGTGGCCGTGTGGGTCGCCGTGTCACCGACGGCGATGTCGCCCAATACCCTGACGGTTCTCATCGGGCGTCGCGCTGGTCGGCCGGTTCGACGGGCTGGTAGCGGCGCAGGAGTTCGGCGCTGATCGCTTCGGCGGTGGCGGATACGAGATCGGCGAACCTGCCGCGCAGGTCTTCTTCGGTGACACGGAAGATGGGGCCGCCCACGCAGACCGAGGCGACGACATTGCCGGCGGCGTCGAGGACGGGTGCGGCGATGGAGCGGACGCCGAGTTCACGCTCTTCGAGGTTCAGCGCGTAGCCGTCCCGCCGGACGTCGGACATCGCCTCGTGCAGGTCGGCGTGGTTGGCAATGGTCGACGGTGTGTAGCGGGGCATCTCGAGCTGGTCGATGATGCGATCGCCGACGCCGGGCGGCAGGAAGGCCAGGATGACCTTGCCCTGACTGGTGGCATGCAACGGAATCTGTTGTCCCACTTCGCCGTACATCTGCACGGAATGCGGGGAGCGCATCACCACCAGGTAGACCAGCTGCAGCCCTTCGCGAACCGAGAGGAACACCGTCTCGGTGGTCTCGTCGCGCAGCTTGGCCAGCAGCGGGCGGCCGATCTCGTCGAGGACGGCATGGTCGACGCCGTCGCCGACGAGGACGCGCATCTGCGGGCCGGGGACGTACTTCCCGTCGTCGTTCTGAACGGCGAAGCCGCGGTCGCAGAGGACCCGCAGCAGCCGGTGGGCGGTCGGGGCGGTCAGATTCGTCGCTTTCGCCACTTCGCCCGCGGTGGAGCCGGGGTTCAACGAGACTTCGGTGAGGACGTCAAGGACCCGGTAAGCGGACTGGGCACCCGAGATCTCCATATTGTGGATCTCCTATCCATAATGTGGATGTGAGCTAGACCATAGGACGTCGGTGGGTGCGCGTCAAGTCACGCATTCAGCGTTTCGGTCGCCATACGAGAGCCGGTACCCGGCCGCCGGACGCGTCACCGACAGCGGGGTGAGGTCAGCAAAATCCCGGCTGCCACACCAGCACCACCGCGGTCGCGCGGAAGCGAGCAGGACGACCCCGCGACCAGCCGCGCGGCGCAAGAGTCCGTGGAGACTGACGTGGCCCGGGGGCCCGAAGTGGCCTACGGAATTTTCGGACCCGCCGGGTCAGCGCCCCGGAAGGCGCGTGGTGACTTCTTGGAGCACCCATTCGTTGCCGTCCGGGTCGCTGAACGCCGCAAATGATCCGTAGCTGGTGCGCTGCGGATCGGGGCCCGGCTCGCGACCGGTGGTCCCGGCATGGTGGAACACCCCGCCGACGTCGTGGAATACCTCGCTGACATCGGCGCCAAATTCGAGGAGATGGGCGCGCGCGGCCTCGACGTCGGTGACGACAAGATGCAACCCGGCGACGGAACCCGGTGTGGCCGAGGTGATCCCGGTACCGAAGATGATCGAACAGGGCGAGCCGGGCGGAGTGAACTGGATCACCCGGAAGTCCTCATCGGTGGCGATGTCGGCGTCCAGCCGCCACCCCAGCGCCCCGTAGAAGGCCTTGGCCCGGTCGACGTCGGAGACCGGCAGCACCACGACTTCGAGCTTGAGATCAACCACGTCGACTCCTTTGCCAGCTGCACCGGTCTTGCGCCTGCGGCAATTCGCCACGCGATCCGGTGCGCACTGCAAGACATCGAACCCCATCGGGGCGGCGGTGTCCCCGAGACGGCCGAATATGAACAGCAATAATGACGATCGGCAATTATTCTCCGAATGTGGGTGTGCGTAGCTGGCAAATGGCGCCGCGCCCTTCGACGTGGGCGCGCGTCGACCACGCGCTGCTGGAATCCGGACATCGGGGGGTGGTTCTGGCCGGCCCGGCCGGGGTCGGCAAAACCGCCATGGCCCG
This sequence comes from Actinomycetota bacterium, assembly GCA_018268465.1. Classification (GTDB taxonomy): domain Bacteria; phylum Actinomycetota; class Actinomycetes; order Mycobacteriales; family Mycobacteriaceae; genus Mycobacterium. Next base: position 26,801 of record JAFDWN010000035.1, on the reverse strand, counting down.
GGCGGTGGCGCGCCGCCACGCCGACCGCGACGCGCGAGCCGTCGTGCGGTGGGTGGCCGCGACCGCCTCGGCCAGCCACATCCCCTTCGGGGCGTTCAGCCACCTGCTGGAAGTCGCGCCCGGCGAAGAATCGGCGGCGGTGCTCCGCGCCGCCCGCCACGCGTTGTGCCACGACGTCGACGAACGGCGGATACTCATCGCCGTCGACGACGCCCAGCATCTCGACGGTCTTTCGGCGACGCTGCTGCACCAATTGGTGTTCCACTCCAAGGCCCGCCTCATCCTGACCCTGCGCAGCGAGATGCCCGCACCGGATGCCGTCACCGCGCTGTGGAAGGACGATCTGCTGGCGCGTATCGACGTCGAACCGCTCAGCGACGCCGAGACCACCGAATTGGTCCAGTCCGTGCTGGGCGGACCGCTGGAGACCAGCAGCGCCGATCAGCTATACGCCGTCAGCCGGGGCAATCCGCTGTTTCTCCGGCACCTGGTCGAACAGGCGACGACCTCCGATGCGCTGCGATGCGTCCGCGGCGTGTGGCAGCTGCGCGGCGAGACGACGCTGTCGCCCCACCTCGCCACGCTGATCCGGCATCGACTGGACGTGCTGCCCCCACCCGCCCGCGACGTGATGCAGTACCTGGCCATCGACGCTCCGCTGTCCCTGGCGGATCTCGCCGAACTGACCAGCGTCGCGGCGGTCGAACAGGCCGAGGCGGCCGGCGCGGTCACCATCACCGAGCGGGGCTCCGAAACGGTGGTGCTGCCCGGCCATCCCGTCTACACCGAATGCGTCGCCGCGGACATGGCCCGGCTGACCCGGCGCCGGCTCAGTGCCGACCTGGTCGCCCAGATCGCCTCCCGGGGCCCCGACCACGTCAGCGATCGGTTGCGGTTGGCGGCGCTGTCGCTGGACACCGACGCCCCGCTGGAATCCGACGACCTCATCACCGCCGCATGGGAGGCGATGCGGATGGGCGACCTGGCGCTCGGCGAACTGCTGGCGCGCGGTGCACTGATTGCCAAGGAGAGCCTCTACGCCCGGCTGCCGCTGGCGCATTCGCTGGCCTGGCAGGGTCGGGGCACCGAGGCCGACGAGGTGCTGTCGGCGGTCGACGAACGCACCCTGCCCGAAGGCGACCTGGTCGCCTGGGCACTGCCCAAGACGGCCAACCAGTTCTGGATGCGGGGCGAATCAGCGCAGGCCCGGGCCCTGCTCGCCGACATCCGCGCGCGGGTTGCCGACCCCGGCGGCCGGGACGTGCTCGACGCGCTGGCGGCCACCTTCGCCCTGAACGCGGGCGACCCCCGACAGGCGCTGCGGACCGCGTCGGAGGTCCTGGTGTCCGACGACGCCGGCGAACTGGCCGTCGCCTGGGCGGCGGCCACCGCGACGCTGGCCAGTGCCCGGATGGGCCAGGTCGACAGGGTCGCCGGCCTGGCCGAACGGGGTATGCGCACATCGCACCCCGGGTTGTTGCGCTTCACGATCGGTCTGGGCCAGACCACGGCGTCGCTGCTGGACTGCGACGTGGCGGGCGCGGAGACACTGGCCCGGCACTACCTCGGCTTCGCGGGTGTCCAGCAGCCGGGGCGCGCGATCAGCGACATTCTGCTGGCGCACGTGCTGATGGCGCGCGGCAGGGTGGGCGAGGCCGCCGGGTTGCTGTTCCAGAGCGCCGCGGCGCTCGCCGATACGGGGTACTCGTGGGGTCCGCTCGCGATGATCCAGCTGGTCACGGCCCTGGGCCAACACGGCGATCACACCAAGGCCGCCCGTGAGCTCGTCCGCGCCGAAGCTGCCAGCGGTCTGCGTTCGGCGATGTACGCGCCAGAGCTCGGGTTGGCCCGGGCGTGGACGCTGGCCGCCGCGCGTGAGTTGCCGGAGGCGATCACGGCGGCGCGTCAGGCAGCGGCCACCGCCGAGGACGCCGGACAACTCGGCGTCGCCTTGCTGGCCATGCACGACGCCGTCCGCCTCGGCGACGGCCGCAACGCCGACGAGGTCCGGCGGATCGGCGAGCGCCTCGGCGGCGCGCTCGCGCCGCTGGTAGCCGAACACGCCCGTAGCCTTGCCGACCGCGACGCGACCGGACTCGACGAGGTGGCCGCCCGGTTGGCGTCGTACCAGAGAACTCTCGCGGCCGCCGACGCCGCCGCCCAGGCCGCCGTCCTGCATACCGCGGCGGGCCGTCACGCCGAAGGGCTCAGGGCCAGGAACCGAGCGGAGCGGTGGGCCGCGGAATGCGGGTCGCCGTCCACGCCGGCACTGGAGCGGGCGTTGACGCCCCTGCCGCTGACCGGCAGCGAACGCAAGATCGCCGTACTGGTTGCCGACGGCCTGACCAACAAGGCGATCGCCGAGCGGCTCTCCGTGTCGGTCCGGACGGTCGAGGGCCACATCTACCGGGCGTGCACCAAACTCGGCCTGGCCGACCGGGCCTCGCTGGCGTCGGCCATCGCGGTGGCTCCGGCGCCGGAGGGGGCGCCGTCACGGCGCCGGGCCAACGGCGCGGGCTGACTCGACGTCACCGGTTGAGCTGCGCGAGGATCTGCGGAAACACATCGCGGGCTGCGTAGCGGCCCATGAACATGTCGAGATGGCCGTAGCCGGGCAGGATGCGCAGCGCCTGTCTGCCCGGCCGGTGCTTTTCGAGATAGTCGAAGGTGCGTTCCTGGCTTTCGGGCAGGAAGCAGCGACTGTCGGCTCCGGCGATCAGGGCGAAATACGCGTCGGTCTTCGGGGGTCCGTCGAGGAGATCCGGCGGCAGGGCGTCGAAGCGGCCGGTGGGTACCAGCCGGCCGGCGCGCACCGACGCGGCCATCTGGGCGAAGAATGTCATCGGGACGGCACCGAATTCGTCGCGCAGCCAATCGTGCGTCCGCTCCGAGAGGTTTTCGTGGGACCAGAGCGCGGGCCTGCCGGCGCCATAGGTGAAGCTGATCATCCGGCAGGGCAGGTTGTCGCATTCGCGGTGGGCGGCTCTGACCATGGCGACCAGCGCGGTCGGCAGCCATCCCGGTGCGGGGCGGCCGCGATCACCCCAGCGGGGGTCGATCGCGGGCAACAATGGGGCGATTCGCGGAACCAGCTGGGACAGTTTGACGCGCGACCACCACGGCACGACGGGGTGCATCGACATCGCATTGGAGACGATGGTGTCGACCTGCGGCAGCAGTCCGGCCGCCGCGGACAGCGCAAAACTGCTCGACCCCTGGCAATGGATCACCGCCTTGACGGTGTCCGCGCCGGTTTCGGCGACGATGCGCCGCACGGCGTAGGGATGATCGAACACGGCCGCCTGGTCCAGGTCCCACGGGTTGGCGGGGACGTCGATGCTGGCTCGCCAGTTCTCCAGCCACACGTCCCAGCCGTCGGCCACCAGCGCGTCGACGACGGTCTCGCGTTCCGGCGGGCGGAACAGATTGGCGCGCACCCCGGCGCCGGGCGCGAGCAGTACCGGACCGCGCCACGGCTCGCGGAGTCCGCGAACCCGCAGCAGATTGAGCGCCATTCCGTCGCCCGCGGTGAACGGCACCGTGGTCGTTGTCAGCTCCCCGGATCCGGTCGTCATCGCAGCGGGCTCCGCCGGGGGCCGCTGTATGCGGCCAGCAGGTGTTCGACGAAGAACAACCCGAAAAGCCCGATACCAGCGGGTGTTCCGCGCAGGGTGGTGAGCTGCCGCGCGAACATCGGGGCGGTCAACCGCAGGACGCCCCTGGCATAGTCGGGCACCGCCGCGGTGTCATCGTGCTCGGCGGTGCCGCACACCAGCCGGGTGTACAACGTCGTCGTATCCGGCCACATGTCGAACCCCCAGTCGTTGCCGACGTCCTTGAATCCCAGCAGCGTCATCGGACCCCGGTCGGTTGCGAACGGTAGCCGGTAACGCATCGCGTAACGGCCCCGCTCGGCGGGGGCGAACACCTCGAAGGTGCCATCGGAGACCGCGATTCCCACCGGGGCGAATTCCTTGCACCGGATCACGCCGCGGGCCCGCAGGGTGTGATTGGGGTCGCGCAGGACCTCGCGCACGTCGGCGGCGCCGATCGTCAGGCTGAAGCCGAGCCGGATGCCGTCGCGGCGCCCGATCACCTCGCCGGTGTCGTATCCGGGCGCGCCGGGACCGTAGAAGCCGTTCATATGCTCGGTGAAACGCAGTCTCATAACTGCGGCCACCTCTCGTAACCGGCATCCTCGGCCAGCATCTGGGTGGCCGCCCGATCGGCGAACGCCGCGATGGTCAACGACGGGTTTGACCCGATCGGGCCGGGGAAGACCGAACCGTCGACCACCCGCAGCCCGGGCACGCCGCGGACGCGCCCGAATGCGTCGACAACCCCGGGGCTGTGATCGGTATCGGCCGGGCAGCCGCCCAGCGGATGGACGGTGACGACGCGATTGAGGTGGTAGGTCGGGTTGACCACGAAGTCCCCGCCGAGTGTGTCGGCCAGTGCGCACATTCGCCGCACCATGGTGTCGAAGTACGCCATCGACGTCCGTGCGGTCCATGTGCTGTCGAGCATGTCGGCGCCGTCGGCGTCGCGAGTCAGGAAGAGGGTGCCGTCGGGCACGTCCATTCCCATACCGAGCACCGGCATGCCGCGCGTGGTCACCGACGGCCGGCCCAGCAGCGCGCTGACCTCGTCGGACAGCGACGTGTCGCGACGGCCCCGGATACGTGACCATACTTCTGCCGCAACGAATTTCGCCAGCGCGGGCAGGCGTTTGGCGCCGACGGCGGTCTCGACGAGCCAGGCGGCGAACTCGGGGTAGCCGGCGTCCTGGATGTACATGCCGAAGTCGTCGGGTGCACCGGTGTCGGATTCGTCGGGGAACTCCAGGAACGACGTGATGACCGGTCCCTGCCACCCGTCGAGCTGCGCCGCGACGTTGACGATGAAGCCGAGCAGATCTCCGTTGCCGCAGAAGCGGGTGCCCAGCGCGGGATTGGACAACCCGAGGCGGGTGGCATTGCGCAGCAGCAGATTCGTGCTGCCGAGCGTGCCGGCCGCGATCACCACGTGGTCGGCGACCACGGTGCGCAGCGGCAGCGTGGCCGCGGGCGTCAACCAGCCTTCGTCCTCGGGCCTGTGCACCACGACCCCGACGTCGAACCGTCCGTCGGCGCGCCGGGTGAGGGTGCGCACCTCGGTGCGCTGGTGCAGGGAGGCGCCGTGGTGGCCGGCGGCCGAGAGGTAGGTGTGGTCGAGGCTGTTCTTCGCGCCGTCGTTGCAGCCGGTGTCGCATTCGCCGCACAGGCGGCAGGTGCGCCGGCGCAGCCCGAACACGTTGGGGTAAGACGATTCCGGAACCGGGGCACCGATGACCGGCTCGTTGGCGGCGTCGCGGAACCGCACGGCCAACGGTGCGTAGACCGGTGTGGCGTTCCCGGCCCCGGCGGCGTGGAACTGCGCCACCTTGGGCAGCAGGTAGGCGGGGTCCAGCGGGGTCGATACGCCCTCGGTGGGAAGTGTCTGCACGTCGAGGAAGCGTTCGACGGCGTCGTAGTGCGGGTCGAGGTCGGCGCGGCTGAACGACCAGGTCTCCTGGATGCCGGGACGGTAGGGATGGGGTTGGCGGAACCAGGTTTCCGGCTTGCGCAGCATCACGTTGGCGTAGATCAGCGACCCGCCGCCGAGGCCGCTGGCCACGATGGCGTCGATACCGCGGAACGACCACACGTCGAACAGTCCGTGCAAACCCTTGGCGGGATCCCAGAAGTTGGTGGCGAGCTTGCCCGGTGCCCTCGGAAAGCTACCCGGCGGGTAGGCCTTTCCGCGTTCAACCACGCAGACCTCGCGCCCGTCGGCCGCCAGTCTCTGGGCCACCACCGAGCCGCCGAATCCCGATCCGATGACCAGGACGTCGGTCCTGTCGGGCACGTCTCCGGTGTGCAGGCTCACCGCTCCCCCCGGCGGGGGGTGTTGCGATGACTGTGCGGCACGACACCTTCCTCGATGCTGTATGCGATGCCGACGAAGTTAACCCGCGCAGCGGCGCCGCGCGCGCGAATGCGCCGGCCCCGGGCGTGTCCGGCAGGGACGGCGGCACAAACCACCCGCAGGTGTGCGGGCACCGGGGACAGCCATCGGTCGGCTCCACTGCGACCCCTCGTCACACAGCCGAGCCGACCGTACCCCCCGGTCGCCGTCCCCTGTGCCCACGTCTGAACGCTAGAAGCGCGCATGCGTGCCTGACACGAGTAGTCACTACCTGTTTCTTCTCACCCTGTTCGCGTGGGCGGCGTTTTTCCTGCTCAGAGGGGTTCGGACGGTGGTCGACCCGTCCGCCGGAATCGCACCCGTGCGGGTATCGGGGCCGCCGCGACGAGCGTGAACGGGACCGTCATCGGGAAATCGGGTCCACTCGATCGGATCTCGACATGCCGGATGATGCCCGCCAGCGCGAGGGTGGCTTCGAGCATGGCGAAGTGATCGCCGACGCAGGAACGCGGCCCCGCACCGAAGGGGATGTACTGCCACCGGTCGCGACGTTTGGACAGCTCGGGGCTGAACCGGTCCGGGTCGAAATCCAGTGGTCTGTCCCACAGTGCCGGATCGCGGTGCAGCGCGAAGATGCCGACGCCGATCATCGTTCCGGCCTCGACGCGGTAGCCGTCGATCGCGACGTCGCACATCGCCATCCGTGCCACCGCCGCGGCGGGAGGACACAGTCGCAGCGCCTCATGCAGCACCTGGACCGTGTAGCCCAGCTGGGGAACGTCCTGCGGTGTGAGTTGACGTTCGCCAAGGCTGGCGACCTCGGCGTACACCTGCTGCTGGACGTCGGGGTGGTGGCCGAGCGCCCACAACGCGTAGGTGAGCGTGGTGGCCGTCGTGTCATGTCCGGCCAGCATGAATGCGATCAGGTCGCTGGCGATCTCATCATCGGAAAGCGCCCGCCCGGTGTCGGGGTCGGTGGCCTCGAGCAGGGCACGTACGAGCGGAGCGTCGAGAGTCGGGTCGGCGCGGCAATCCCGGAGGATGTCGTCAGCGACGCGGCGCATGGTAGAGCTGGCCGCGCGGGCGCGCCGGCGCGCCGGGGTGGGCAGCCAGACCGGTGCCCGCAGCGGGCGCAAGGACCGATCCGAGGCGTAGCCCATGGCGACACGCATGGAGTCCGCGAATTCGTTCGTCCGCTCGTCGAGGTCCTGACCGAGCACCGAGCGGCCCAGCGCACGCAGTGTCAGCCTGCGGCATTCGGTATCGAGGTCCACGTCGGTGTCGTCGCGCCAGCCGCCCACTACCGTGTCGGCGGCCTGCGCCATGTGCCCGGCGAAGTCGCACACGCGCCGCTTGGTGAACACCGGCTGCAGCGACCGGCGCCGCGGCAGCCAGGGGTCATAGGTCAGCGTGAACAGGTTCCCACCCACCAGGTTGCGCACCTCCTGGTGCACGACGGTCTTCTCGAGGTGGGCACCGCTGCGCCCCAACACATCGTGCGCTCCTTGCGGCGAAGTGACGATGACGACTTCGGGCATCATCCACTTCGGCGCGAGATGGAGCCGCGTGACCGGACCCCCGGCATCGCGCAGCGCCGCGAACCCGCTGTGGAAAGCCCTCAGCGCCCGAATCTGATGCCGGTAGGGCAAAGGATTGATCGGGGCCCGAGGGAGTAACCGCAGGTCCGCTTTCTCGACATTTGTGACCATCGTGGATCCCCCCGTTCAATACTCGCAAATATCTGCTCGATTGAGGATCGCATCGCCGGGGTGGCGCACTTAGAGTATGTGGATACTCGTATTTTTCGCCGGTGCCGCGTAAGCCGTGCCCGGGTCCTGTTCGCGCTCTGTTCGAGCACGGGATCGTCTTCTACCGTGAGGCGATGAGCAAGACACTGGATACGGGCACCGTCGACACACGGCTCGTCGAGGAGTACCGCGCGCACGGCATCGTCGTCGTGCGCGGTCTGCTCACCCCCGACGAGGTCGCGCTTGTCGAGCGCGGGATCGAACGCAATCTCGCCGAGCCCGGCCCGATGTTCAAGGTAGCCAGCCGGAACGACGACCCGGGCAGGTTCGTCGAGGACTTCTGCAATTGGCAACGTATCGACGAGTTCTGCCGCATCGCGTTCGAGTCCCGCGCCGCCGACGTCGCCGGTGCGCTGATGGGCAGTCGGTCCGTCCGCCTCTACCACGACCACATGCTGGTCAAAGAGCCTGGGACACAACAGGAAACACCGTGGCATCAGGATCAGCCGTACTACGACGTCGACGGCTTCGCCAACTGCTCGGTCTGGATGCCGGTTGACCCGGTGGCCGCGGAATCCACCCTGGAATTCGTCGCGGGATCGCACCTGCGGGGCTGGCTGATGCCGCGTTCGTTCATGGATTCTCAGGCCAAGTGGTTCCCCGAGGGGTCGCTGGCCGAGATCCCCGACATCGAATCGGACCGCGCCGCATACGACATCCGCGGCTGGGCAATGCAACCAGGCGACGCGTTGTTCTTCCACATGCTCACGCTGCACCACTCCTACGGCGTTCCGGGGACGGACCGCCGGCGGGCGTTCTCCCTGAGATTCCTCGGCGACGACATGGTCCACGCACCCCGACGCTGGCGCTGCTCGCCCGACTTCGGCCATCTCGACCTCGGCCTCGCGGCCGGCGCCCCACTCGACAACCCCCTGTTCCCGGTGCTGCGGACCCGCGCGTCGTAACCCGACCGTTCTCATCGGCGGCGGCCACCAGCGTGAGGACGACGGCCGTCGGGGCGGACGCGCGGTAGGGCGCGAACCGGCGCGCCGCACCGTCCGCGGTCGATCCGGGCGGTACCGTCGACACGTCTCGTCGCGCCGGGATCAAAGGGATTGTCGTGAGCCGATTTATCGAGACCATGTGCAGCAATGCGAGTCGAGCACCAAAGGGATGGTCACTGGCGAGCCGGACGCACCGGTGCGGCATACCTGGGCCGAGGTTCACGGGCGGGCCTGTCGGGTGGCGGGCGGATTGGCCGCGGCGGGCGTCGGACACGGCGACGCGGTGGCGGTGCTCGCCGGCGCCCCCGCGGAGATCGCGCCGACCGCCCAGGGTAACTGGCTGCGCGGCGCCAGCCTGACCATGCTCCATCAGCCCACGCCGCGCACCGATCTGGTGCGCTGGGCCGAGGAGACCACCGGTGTCGTCGCGATGATCGCGGCCAAGGCCGTCGTCGTCTCCGAACCGTTCATGGCCGCGGCGCCGGTGTTGTCCGGTCTCGGCATCACGGTGCTCACCGTCGAAGGCCTCCTCGCCGCCGCACCGGTGCGACCGATCGACGCCCGCGACGACGACGTGGCGCTCATGCAGCTGACGTCGGGCTCGACGGGATCGCCGAAAGCCGTCCGGATCACCCACGCCAACATCGTCGCGAACGCCGAAGCCATGACCGCCGGCTGCGATTTCGACATCGACACCGACGTCATCGTGAGTTGGCTGCCCTGCTTCCACGATATGGGGATGACGGGTTATCTGACGGTGCCCATGTACTACGGCGCCGAGCTGGTGAAGGTCACACCGATGGACTTCCTGCGCGATACGTTGTTGTGGGCCAAGCTCATCGACAAGTACCGGGGCACCATGACCGCGGCGCCCAACTTCGCCTACACCCTGTTCGCCAAGCGGCTGCGCCGACAGGCCACCGCCGGCCAGTTCGACCTGTCGTCGCTGCGCTGGGCGCTGTCGGGCGCCGAACAGGTCGATCCGCTCGACGTCGAGGATCTGTGCGACGCCGGTGCACCGTTCGGGCTGAATCCCGACGCGATCATCCCCGCCTACGGCATGGCGGAAACCACGGTTGCGGTGTCGTTCTCCGAATGCGGTGGCGGCATGGTTGTCGACGAGGTCGACGCCGACCTGCTGGCCGTACTGCACCGCGCCGTGCCGGCGACCAAAGGACACACCAGGCGCCTCGTCTCGCTGGGCCGGCCGTTGCAGGGCATGGAGGTCCGCATCGTCGGCGAGGACGGCGCTGAACTGTCCGCCCGCGGCGTCGGCGTCATCGAGGTCCGCGGGGAGCCGGTGACCAGCGGATACACCACGGTGGCGGGGTTCATCGCGGCCCAGGACGAACGCGGCTGGTACGACACCGGTGACCTGGGCTATCTGACCGAAACCGGTCACGTGGTGGTGTGCGGACGCCTCAAGGACGTCATCATCATGGCCGGACGCAACATCTACCCGACCGACATCGAGCGTGCCGCCGCCCGCGTGGCCGGCGTGCGTCCGGGCTGCGCGGTCGCGGTGCGCCTGGACGCGGGACTCTCGCGGGAGACCTTCGCGGTGGCGGTGGAATGCACGGATCACGACGATCCCGCGGTCGCGCGTCGCCTGGAACGACAGGTCGCCCACGAAGTGTTCGCCGAGGTCGATGTGCGGCCCCGCAATGTCGTGGTCCTCAAGCCGGGCACGATCCCCAAGACCCCGTCGGGCAAATTGCGGCGCGCGCACGCGCTGTCGCTCGTGAGCTGAGCGCACCGGGCCTTGCACCGGGTGGCCATGGAAATCGATCACCGCCTCGGTCGTGGGCCCCTTTTCGGCGCACTTGTTGAGTGAGGACCGATTTCATTCGAATCCCAAGTGACCGATCCGTGCCGCTGGCGGTCGTTCGCGCAACGCCTCCTCGACCGGTGCGATACCCCACCCCGGAGCATCCGGCACGGGGATCGACGAATCGATAATCGACAGCGGACGGTCGAACAGTTCGTCGTCCCAGGCCAGGCGGTCGACATCGTGTTCGAGGATGCGCAAGTTGGGAGTCGCAGCCGCAAAATGCACATTCATGTAGGTCGCAAGCGGACTGTAGAAATTGTGCGGTGCGATGTTCACGTCAGATGCCTCGGCGACCGCGGCAATCTTCATCGACTGCCACACCCCATTCCATACCGCGTCCACGATCGCGACATCGACGGACTGTTGGCACAGGTATGGCAAGAACTGACGCACCCCGAAGAGGGTCTCCAACGATGCGATCGGATGTGCTGAGCGCTGACGAAGGTACGCCAATGCAGCCGGGTTGTGGATGTCGAGTTCCGCCCATAGCAGTGGTAGGTCCCGCGTGGCTTCCAGTAACCGGACATAACCCTCCGTCCTGGCGTTGAAGTTGAAGTCGACGAGGATCTCCACGTCGTTACCCGCGCCGTCGGCCAGCGCCTCCAGATGAGCCACCACGCTGCGGATCATCGGCAAGTCGACGTTGAGGCCCGGCTCGAACGGCGAACCGAACCCTGACATCCAAGGCTTGATGCCCTGTTCGTGGTGCAAGAACATGTTCGTCTTGACTGCCTTGAATCCGCGGTCTCGGGCCTCCCGTCCAGCATCCCGCACACCCGAAAGATCGTTTATCACAGGCGGATACAGGTGTGGGTGGGTGATGCGCCAGCTAGCGCAGTGGGACCAGTAGATGGGCACCTCGTCGCGCAACTTGCCGCCGAGTAGTTCGTAGACCGGCACTCCGAGGCTGCGCGCCTTGATGTCGAGTAGTGCGTTCTCGATAGCACCGATTGCCTCGGCCGACAAGCCATACGGGGCTGGTCGTGCAGTGGACGCCAGAAGGACATTGAGCTGCTCATGACCAAAAGCATCCTGCCCGATGAGACGACGGCCGTAGTGTCCGATCACCGCCGTCAGACCGGGAGGCCCGAACGCTTCATCGAACTCCGACCAGCCCACAAGCCCATCATCTGTGGTGATTTTCAGGAAGTGATAGTTGCGCCACCCCGCGTCACAGGAAAGCGTCTCAACACTTGCGATTTTCATTGACTGCTCCAATAATTAATGATTAACACTTGATGGTTCTGGTACTCCGCCGGCGCGACTGTGACGTCGGCCGCCGCCGGAGGCCGTCACGCGCGCCGACGCGCGGAGCCGACGGTTCCCCCGATGCCGGGAGGCCTCAATACGTTGTCAAACCCGCAGGTCACGGATGGAGCTGGGCGGACTCCTGCCACAGCTCGTTTTCGAGCCGCTGCCCATGGGTCTCGACATGCTGAATGGCCAGCCGTTCTGCGAGTCCAGGGTCGCGTTTGTCAATCGCATCAAATATCGCGGTGTGCTCGCCGATCAACGCCTTCGGTGTGGCGCGCATACTCACCGCGCGCACGTAGAAGTGGATGATGCCCCGCAGGCGCTCGTACTGCGCGATGAGCCGCTTGTTGTTGGACAGCAACGCGATCTGGGCGTGGAATTCCATGTCGGCCGCGGCGACCGTGGCGGCGTCGGCCCGGGCGCGCACGGCGGACGTAAGCGTATCGAGTGCACTCCTGAGATCGTCGAGCGTCAAGTAGTCAGGCCTGCGTGCGGCCCGCCGTGCCGCCAGGCCCTCGATGGCGGCGCGCAACTCGTAGACATCGCGCGCATCGTCGGCCGACAGCGCTGCCACCCTCCATGCCGAGTAGGCAGTGCGGTCTACGAGACCCTCGGACTGCAGGTGCAACAGCGCCGTGCGCATCGTTGAACGCGATAGCCCGACCTCGTCAGCCAACCCTGTCTCGGTCAATCGCTGACCTGATTTGTAGACACCGTCGATGATGCAGCGGCGTAGCCAATCGGCGCCCTGTTGGTCGGAACCCTCACGCGTGGGTTTGACGATTGCCGCTGCCACCCCTACCCCCACATTGTTAATCATCGACAGTCACCCTCAGCGTACCCGGTTAGCACCAACCGGATACCCGCCATTGCGCCACCCATCACTCAGGCCGATCGATATCCGAAGAGCGACTTCGCTTCCAGGAATTCCTGCAGACCGTGCTTGCCGAATTCGCGGCCGTTTCCAGATCGCTTGAAACCGCCGAATGGGGCGTCGGTCGCCAATGGCGCACCGTTGATATGGACCATTCCCGTACGTAGCCGGCGTGCGATCGCCCGTGCGCGGTCCAAGTCCGACGACGACACGAAACCGCCCAGCCCGTAGACGGTGTCATTCGCAATACTCACCGCCTCGTCCTCGTCGTCATAGGCGATTATCACCAGGACCGGCCCGAAGATCTCCTCACGGGCGATCGTCATGGCGTTGGTGACATCACTGAAGACGGTGGGCTTGACGAAATAGCCGCGCGATCGGCCGGGCGGACTTCCCAGCCCACCTACGACCACGGATCCCCCTTCGCGGATACCGGTCTCGATGAGTCCCTGCACCCTCGCGAACTGAGCCGCCGACACGACCGGGCCCATGGTCGTAGCGACGTCGGCAGGCGCTCCGACGACGACAGTGTCGGTTGCAGCACGTGCAATCTCGACGACGTCGGCCAGCCGGCCCCGCGGGACAATCATCCGCGTCCCGGCGTTACATGACTGACCCGAATTGGTATACACAGCAAGGACATCACGCGTAACCACGGATTCGAAGTCGATATCATCGAGCAGCACATTGGCAGACTTTCCGCCCAGTTCCTGGGCGACCCGCTTAACGGTCGGCGCCGCGTTCCTGGCCACTTCCACCCCCGCCAGTGTGGACCCGGTGAACGAGACCATATCGACGTCCTCATGACAGGCCAGGACGGCGCCGACGGTCGGACCGTCGCCGTTGACCACATTGAACACGCCTGGCGGCACACCCGCGTCGGCGGCGATGCGCGCGAAGAGCAGGCCGCTGAGCGGCGCGATCTCCGAGGGTTTGAGGACCATCGTGCATCCGGCCGCCAGCGCAGGCCCGACCTTGGCGGCAATCTGGTTCAGCGGCCAGTTCCAGGGTGTGATCATCGCGCACACCCCGATCGCTTCGTACGTCACCGCGGTAGTGCCCAGAGACTCCTCGAAGTCGAACTCCGCGAGCACCGCACGGGCGGCCTCGAGATGTCGCAACCCGGCCGGTACCTGCGCCTTGCGGGCGAAGGTGATCGGGGCGCCCATCTCTCTACTCACGGCTTGGGCGAGTTCCTCAGCGTGGTCGCGATACGCGGCGATGAGGCGGTCGAGCAGCGTCAACCTCTCCTCACGGCTGGTGCGGCTGAATGTCTCGAAGGCACCACGCGCCGCGGTCACAGCCCGGTCTACGTCCGACGACTCCCCCAACGCGATACTGGCGATGACGTCCGTCGTAGCCGGGTCGATGACATCCAGAGTGTCGGCGCCAACGCTGTCGACCCATTTTCCGTCGATGTAGAACTGGTGGTGATCAGTCATTCTAGGCTGCTCATTTCAAGTGATCGGATGTAACAGGTTGTCCGGCAGGGGTATCGATGCTGTCCACCGTCACGCCCACGGCCGTGGGGCCTCCGTCGATGGGATGGCCGCCATCCATTCCGTCAATCGTCGAACCTGCCCCGTCGCGGTTCTGCAGGCATGTTTCACTGGGCCGGTCCGGATCCCACCGAATGAGTGTCGTGGCCAGGAACCCCAGGATGGGGGCAGCCGCTGTCGCTGCGACCGCACCGCCCGGTCCGAGGTGCTCCTGCATGACCGGGAACAGGAACAGCCCCATCGACGCCCCGATGTTGCACGACGTGGTGGCGAAGCCCAGGCCCAGCGCGCGCAGATGACTCGGATATGCCAGTGCTGAGAACCCGGCACCGCTGGGTGCCGCGAGCGCGGAGTGCACCAGGATGAACGTTGCGGGCAGCACTACCGCCCAGAATGTCGATAGGTTGCTTAGCGTCAAGCCGAAGACGACGAGAAGTACAGCACAGAAGCCGAATCCGATCTGCGCCGCTCTGCGGATGGTCAATTTGGCAGCCAACCAGGCAGCGGCGAAACCTCCGACGATGCCGAGCGAATTGAACAGCGCCGCGCCGAGAGACGCTTGGGTGAACCCCTCCCCGAACAGCACGATCGCGATGACCGGTAGGTACCAGCCGATTGCGAAGTACTGCCAGGCCTGCGCACCAAACGTGATGTCGGCAAGGATCGTTCGCCTCAGATACGGAGCACGAAGGATCTCGCGCACCGAACCCCGCGCGGCCGGAGGCTGCGCCCCCGGCGCTGCGCCGGCACTAGGGGCGGGCACCACCGACACCGCGTACATCTTGGTGAGATTGGCAGACGCCTCCGCGAGACGTCCTTTCGAAGCGAGCCACCGCGGAGACTCGGGCAACAGCAGCCACTGGGCGCCGAGCAGAATGAACGCGATGACCCCAGCGCTGGCCAGCATCCAGCGCCATATCGAACCGCCCACGCCGAACTGGTAGATCAACGCGGCCAGTAGCAGATTGGACGTGGTGGCCACGTACCACACGCCCTGCCACCTGCTCAGGCGGCTTTGGTACCGTCGGGGCAGGAACTCGGAGACGTAGGCCAGGACGACCCCGAAGTCCATCGCCCACGCCACGCCGAGAAGTAGTCGACTGATGAGAAGCTGCTCGAAACCCATTGCTGTAGTGCCGACGAGCATGGCGACGAGGGCAATCGCTTTGGCAGCCAGAATGACCGGGATGCGGCCGAGTCGATCCGCTATGCCCCCTGCCAGTGGACACAGGACGATGGCCACGAGCATGTAGCTGCTCGTCACCCAGGAGACTTGTAGTGCTGACAGATTCAGTTCCCTACTCAACGGCTCCAAGCCGGTCGCAAGCGCAGCCCCCGAGTACGCTTCGAAGAAGACTCCGCCGAATCCAAGTATCCATACCCATTTGATCGCTCTTCGCGCCGTGCCGGCATCGATGGCGACGACGACATCGGATTCCGATCCGATGACCAATGGCGTTCTGTTCATGCTTTGCATCGCTTTCCGCTGTCGGGCGTGGCTCGCCGCGGGCATCCACCTGATCTCGGTAGATGCCCGTTGGCGGCCGGGTTCGGGGGGCTAGTCTTCGTACTTGATCATTCCGCGAATGACCTTGCCGTCGTTCATGTCCCGATAGGCCTCGTTGATCTGATCGAGTGTGTAAGTCTTGGTGACCAGCTCGTCGAGCTTGAGGACGCCATCCATGTAGTAGTCCAACAGCTGCGGAATTTGGTTCCTCGGATTCGCGCTGCCGAATAACGTTCCCACGAGCCGCTTCTCGTAAGTGCCAAAGGTCCAAAGGTCCAGGGTGACGTCCTTTTGACTGGCGGGCGCGACGGACGTCTCGACGAGGGTGCCGCGCTTGCCCACAAGCTGCATGGCCGGGTTGATCAGATCCCCCTCCGCGACACCAACCGTCAGGATGACCCGCTCAGCCATCTTGCCCCAGGTCACCTCGTTGACCAGGTCGTAGGCTTCCTTGATGCTGGGTGAGGCGTGCGTGGCACCGAACTCCCTTGCCTTCTCGCGCTTCCATTCGACGGGGTCGACCGCGACGATCCTCCGTGCACCAGCCATCCGCGCACCTTGAACAGCGTTCATTCCCACACCTCCGACGCCCAGGACAACGACGGTGTCTCCCGCTTGGGTGTCTCCGGCGATCACCGCCGAGCCCCAGCCGGTCGTCACACCACAACCCACCAGGGCGGCCTTGTCCAGTGGCACGTCGTCGCGGATCTTCACCACCGATGCCTCGTGGACGACCGCGTACGGGCTGAACGTACCCAGCAGGCACATCGTCCCGACACCCTGCCCCCGCGCGCGGATACGTGACGTCTTGTCCGCCAACTCCACGCCGCTGAGCGTGTACGCACCCATATCGCACAGATTTGAGTGCCCGGCGACGCACATCGAGCATCGCCCGCAGGAGGGGACGAAAGCCAGGACCACATGATCGCCAACCTTGAGATCGGTCACCGCCGAACCCACCTCGGTGATGACTCCGGCACCCTCATGTCCACCGAGCATCGGTCCTAGGCCCAAGCCACCGAACACCGGGCTGTCGATATGGTCGTCCGAGTGGCACAGGCCGGAGGCCGCCAGTTTGACGACAACTTCGGGTGGCTGCAGATCGCCGTACTCGATCTCCTCCACGCTCCATCCAGCCCGGGTCCCGGGTTCCCAACAGATTGCGCCCTGCGTCGTGAAAGCCATGATGTGAACCTTTCTGGCGTTTCGTGTCGATTGTTAATGATTAACAATCAAGGACTTTACGACGCTCAGCAGGTGACGTCAATGGTCCTTTTCAGCCTGTGCATACCGACAATCGGCGGCCGGCTGCATCGCAAATGCGTCGGCGCACCGACCTGAAGGATGCTGCCGTTGAACGTGGTGATGAACGGCCTTGTACTGAGAACCGTTCGCGCACTGGTGCGATCATCCGCGCGAAGAAACCACGTGCGTCTGTGTGAGGGTGACCCGGGCCCTCACCCCGACGAGTTCGTCAGGGTTTGCCGGGGCGCGAGAGGTTCGTCCGGCCGCAGTGACCGTGGGTCGTCGGGAACCTCGGGTTCGGGCGCCCCGGACTGCGCCGGCCCGGAAACCCCAGCTGCCGTGGATGTCTCGTCAGTGCGCCGGGGACCCGGCGGTGTCGAACGTTCCAGGAAGCGCAGCAATTCGACGGGGAACGGCAGCACCAGCGTCGAGTTCTTCTCGGCCGCCACCTCGACGACGGTCTCCAGAAGCCGCAACTGCAGGGCAGCCGGCTGCTCGACCATGACCTTGGCCGCCAGCGCCAACTTCTCCGAGGCCTGCAGTTCTCCGTCGGCGGTGATGACCCTGGCCCGCCGCTCCCGCTCCGCCTCGGCTTGGCGCGCTATCGACCGCTTCATCGAATCGGGCAGCAGCACATCCTTGATCTCCACCCGGTCGATGTGAATCCCCCATCCCAGTGCCGGGCTGTCGATCATGAGCTCCAGCCCCTCGTTGAGGCGCTCCCGATTGGACAGCAGGTCGTCGAGGTTGCTCTTGCCGATGATCGACCGCAGTGACGTCTGGGCGACCTGCCCGATCGCCGACATGTAGTCCTGCACGTCGACGGCGGCCCGCACCGGATCCAACACGTTGAAGTAGATGACGGCGTCCACCCGCACCGTCACATTGTCCCTGGTGATCCCGTCCTGGGCGGGCACCGGCATCGTGATGATCTGCATGTTGACCTTCTGCAGCCGGTCGGCCAGCGGGATCAGCAGCGTCAGTCCGGGTCCGCGGACGCGGGGTCGTACCCGGCCGAACCGAAAGACGACGCCCCGTTCGAATTGCTTTACCACGCGAATGTTCTGCCCGAGCCAGAGCACAGCCGCACCGGCCACCCCGGCCAGGACATAGAGGGTGATCATGGCACCTCCATTCCGGGCCGCGCGGGCCCGAGTCCATGACTCAATTCTGGCACCGTCAGCGGGGTACTTCGAGCGTGGCTACATTGTCCGAGTAGCTCGACAAGGGGGTTGGCCATGACGTCCGCCGTATCAGCCGTTCAGCCGACGTCGACGTGGGCGCCCCTGTCGTCACCGACCTACCGGGCACTGTGGATCGCCCAGCTGGTGTCGAACCTCGGCACGTGGATGCAGACCGTCGGCGCGCAGTGGATGCTGGTCGGGGATCCGCGGGCGCCCGTCCTGGTGCCGCTGGTGCAGACCGCGACGACGCTGCCGGTGATGCTGCTGGCGCTGCCGTCCGGCGTGCTGGCGGACCTGATCGACCGGCGACGGCTGCTGATCGCGACGCAGGGGGCGATGGCGGCGGGCGTCGGTCTTCTCGCCTGCCTCACCGGCGCGGGCCTGACCACGCCCACGGTCCTGCTGACGTTGCTGTTCCTGGTCGGTTGCGGGCAGGCGTTGACGGCTCCGGCGTGGCAGGCGATCCAACCGGATCTCGTTCCGCGCGAGCAGATTCCCGCCGCCGCGGCGTTGGGCAGCATCAGCATGAATGGCGCCCGCGCGATCGGGCCGGCGATCGCAGGCGTCCTGGTGTCGATCTCCGGGCCCACGCTGGTGTTCGCGCTCAACGCGGTGTCGTTCGTGGGTATCGTCGCCGTCCTGATCATGTGGCGCAGCCCGGCCGCCGAGCAGCTGTTGCCCGCCGAACGGCCGCTGGCCGCGTTGAGCGCGGGCGGCCGGTTCATCCGCAGCGCACCGATCATCCGGCGGATCCTGCTGCGGGCGGTCCTGTTCATCGCTCCGGCCAGCGCCCTGTGGGGTTTACTACCGGTGATCGCGAAAGATCAACTGGGGCAGTCCTCGTCGGGGTACGGACTGATGCTTGGCGCCCTCGGTGTCGGCGCGGTGCTCGGCGCCGTCGTGTTGTCCCGGTTGCGTTCCCGATTCGGCCAGAACGCGCTGCTGATCGCCGCCGCGCTCGGTTTCGCCGCCGCCGCAGCCGTCCTGGCGTTGGTCCACAATGTGGCCGTCGTGCTCGCGGCGCTGGTGATCGGCGGCGCGGCATGGTTGTTGGCACTCTCGACGCTCAACGCGTCGATGCAACTCAGCCTGCCCGCGTGGGTCCGCGCCCGCGGCCTGTCGGTGTATCAACTGGTGTTCATGGGCGGGCAGGCCGTCGGGTCGCTGCTCTGGGGACTGCTAGCCGGCGCGACCGGCAGTGTGACCGCCCTGCTGGTGAGCGTGGGCCTCCTGCTGGTGTGCGCCGTGTCGTCGCTGTGGTGGCCACTGCACGCCCGCACCGGCAGCCTCGACCTGACACCGTCGACCCACTGGCCCGAGCCGCATCTGGTCTTCGAACCCGAACCGCCCGACGGACCGGTCGTCGTGCTGACCTACTACCGGGTCGATCCCCGCGACGAGACGGACTTCTTCGCCGCCATGGCCCTGCTCGGCCGGTCCCGGCAGCGCACCGGCGCGTCGCAATGGCGGTTGATGCGCTGCGTCGAGCAGGAGTCGACGTTCGTGGAGACCTTCGTCGTACGGTCGTGGGGCGAGCATATGCATCAGCACCGCACCCGACTGACGGGTCACGACCTGCTCGTGGAACAGCGCGTCGAACAGTACGTGCAGGGTGAGCCGGTGTCGCAGCATCTGATCGCGGTCAACACGGCGCGGTGACGGCCGGGGCTGACCGGCGGATGTGGCGGCCCCGACCTCCCCGCGGTGTGGATGTCGGCGTCGTGGCCTATCTTGGGGCGTTCGACCCAAGCACACAGAAGAGGGAAGCCAGGTGGACGATGAGAGGGGGCTGTCGGCCGCTGAGCTGCTCGAAGACAATCGCGACCTGCAGGGCTCCCCCACGGTCCGGCTGCTGGCCACCGTCAACCTGGGCTTGTACGCGACGCTGATGGACCGGCACCTGTCCGACGGCGTCGTCGCCGAGACGGAGTTGGTGGTGCGGCTCGAGCGTGACCTCGACGACCTCGACCTCAGCGGCGAGGCCCAGTCCGGGCTCGCGCTGATCAAGTCGTGGGCCAGTCAGGGCTGGCTGCACCGCATCGTCGACGAACGCAGCGACCAGAACGTCTGCTACCTGACCCAGGACACCCGCCGCGCTCTGGACTTCCTGCGCGCAATGCGCCGCCAGGACACCATCGCCACCGGCGGCTCCATCAACGGCATCGCCTCGCGGCTCAAGCAGGTCGCGATCCGCGTCTGCGACGACCCCGCGCGGATCCGCAAGAGCATCGAAGCCCAGATCGCCGAACTGCATGCCGAACTCGACGACCTCGACCGCGGCGAGGAACACAGCCGGTCCGGACCCGAACTCACCGACGCCTACGACGAGGCCCGGGCCATCGCCCTGCAGATGGAACGGCTGATCACCGACATCGGTCAGTACGGCTCGATGATCGAGCAGGCCACCGCCGCGCTGGACGAGCCGATCGACAGCAATGTCGAGTACCGCGACCGGCAGCGCCGGATGTACGCCGACTACCAGGCCGCCTGGGACTCCCAGGGCCGCGACAGCCACCGCGCCTTCCTGCGGATGATCAACGACCCCGACCAGCGCGCCGAGTTCGAGGCCGATGTGGCCGCGGTCGCCGAAGCGCTGCCCGGGCTGGATCCGGCACTGCGCAAGGTGATGGCCGGGTTCTTCGAACTCGTCGGCCATCAGATCGACGAGGTCGAGCGGATCCAGCAGCGCTGCGCCCAGCGGGTCAAGCGGTTCACCGCATTCGGCACGCTCGAACAGAGCCGCGGTGTGGCCCGCCAGCTCAACGAAGCCATCGGCGCGGCCCGGGCGTTGCTGAAGAGTTCGCTGACCGACTCGCGCCTGGACCTCGAGGTGCCGCTGGCCCGGCACGCGATCAGCTCAGTCGGCGCGCTGAGCTTCAAGATCGGCGAACTGTCCCACCCGCAGCCCGCCGCGGTGGCCGAGGGCGACGTCGACCTGGCCGGCTTCGCCGCGCTGACCACCCAGGTCGACGCGCCCGCGATGGCCGAGATGATCAATGCCGCTCTGCCCCTGTCGCTTCCGCAGGCGGTGGGCAACATCGACGCCGCCTACCTTGGTCACGTCATTGTGCTGTGGTCCTGGGCGCTCAAGCAGCCGGACGCGTCCAGGGCCGCAGGGTCGACCACTGTGCGGTTCCGGTCGCTGGACGGCCGCGACCGCGAGATCGCCGTACCCGACGTCATGTTCACCGAACCGATCACGGCTGGAGCCCCTGCGTGACGACAGACCAGACCGCCGACCGCGACATCGACCTGGCCGCGCTGTCGGAGTTGCCCGAGGTCGACCAGCACGCCCGACCCCCCCACCAGCGCAGGCCCCGGTTCGACGGGGACGTCTCCGAGCTGCCCGACCGGGCGTGCTGGGCGCTGCAGCACTTGTTGACCCGCCGCTTCATCGGCGCCGAGGCCGACAGCGACATCTACGCCTGGGTGCTGGAGTACCGCAATCAGCTGTCCGTGCGGCTGTCCGAACTGGACCTGCTGCTGCGCGTGGTGGAGGTCGGCCCCGGGAACGAACGAGTCGCGTTCGTCGAGCAGGCGCGTTACGAATCCGCCAGGGGCATCAAGCTGTTGCGCCGTGAGCCACTGGGCACCTACGACTCGATCCTGGCGCTGCACCTGGCACAGATGATGCGCGCGTCGGGTGGGCAGAGCGTGCTGATCAGCCGCGAGGAGATCCACGGATTGTTCTCCGGGGTGCTCAACGACACCGACCGCGACGCCGTGACGTTCGCCGCCCGCATCGACGGGGCGATCGCCCGGCTCACCGGCCTGGAGATCCTGCGCCGCAGCCGCGACGACGAGGACAGCTACACCATCAGCCCGGTGATCACCGCGGTGATGACGGCATCGGTCATCAGCGAACTACAGGCGCAGTTCGAGCAGTTGCTGCGCGGTGGCGCTCGGGCCGAGGAGGAGATCGACCTTGACTGAGCAGTTCCATCTGTCCCGGCTGCAGGTCATCAACTGGGGTGTCTTCGACGGGTACCACACGATCCCGTTCAGCTCCGGCGGCGCGCTCATCGCCGGCGCCTCCGGCAGTGGCAAATCCTCACTGCTGGATGCCATCTCACTGGGCTTCCTGCCGTTCAACCGGCGCAACTTCAACGCCTCCGGCGACCACACCGCGGCCGGGTCGAGCGCGGGCCGGCGCACCGTCGACAAGTACGTGCGGGGCGCGTGGGGGCAGCGCAGCGACGGCGGCAACAGCCGCGTCATGTATCTGCGCGGCGACGGCACCGCATGGTCGGCTGTGGCGGTGACCTACGCCGGCGATTCGGGCCGCACCGTGACGGGCCTGGTGCTCAAATGGCTGACGGGTGAGTCCCGCGCGGATTCGTCGAGCCGCTTCGTGTTGGGTGACGGCGACCTCGACATCGAGAACGTGTGCAACCGCTGGGCTGCAGGACGTTTCGACACGAGTGTGTTCAAGGGGGACGGCTGGCGGTTCAGCACGAAGGTGGAGTCGCAGTACCTGGCGCAGCTCTACGCGACGATCGGGATCCGGGCCTCTGATGCCGCCCAGCAACTGCTCGGCAAGGCCAAGTCACTGAAAAGCGTTGGCGGGCTGGAACAGTTCGTGCGGGAGTTCATGCTCGACGAGCCGGACAGCCTGGCCCGGCTACCGGAGGCGCTCAAGCAGATCGACCCGCTGGTGGAGGCCCGCGAGTTGCTGGCGGTCGCACAACGCAAGCGCAAGATCCTCGGTGATATCGAGCGGATCCAGCACCGCTACGCCTCGGAGTCCTCGGATCTGGGCATCATCGACCTGGTGGACGCGCCGATGGTGCGCGCGTACACCGACCATGTGCGGCTGGCGCAGTGTCCGACGCAGATCGCCACACTGGACGGCACCATCGACCAGCTCGACAACGAGTACGAGGATGTCACGCGGTCGCTGAATCTGGCCAAAGCCGAAGCGGATTCACTCAATGCGCAGATCAGCGGGTCCAGCGCGAACATCGGTCCGCTGGCCTCGCAGGTGAGCGCCGCCGAAGCCGGGGCCGAGCAGGTGTCGCGCCGCCGCGGCGCATACGAGGATTTGCTGACCGCGCAGGGCCTGGATGTCCCCGACACTGCCGACGACTTCTGGAATCTGCGCGAGGAATTGTTGAGTCAGGCCACCGAACTGCTGGCGAAGGTGGAACGCCACCGGGAGGCATCCACCGACGCGGAGTACGCGCAGAAGGCTGCGCGGATGGTGCGCGACGATGCGGCCAAGGAGCTCAGGCGCGTTGAGCAGGTGGGCTCGGCACTGCCGGAGTTCGCGCTGGTGATGCGCGAACAGATCTGCGCCGCCGTCGGTGTCGGCACGGCGGACCTGCCGTATGTCGCCGAGCTCATGGATCTGCGGCCCGACCAGACCCGCTGGCGCACCGCAGTGGAGAAGGTGCTGCGCGGTGCGGGGCTGCGACTGCTGGTGCCCGACCAGCAGTGGGCGGCGGTGCTGCGGTACGTCAACGAGACCAACCTGCGGGGGCGGCTGGCGCTGCATCACGTGCGGTCCTCGGCGTACGGGACCGCTCCGGGTGCGACCGACGCGAAAACGTTGGCGGGCAAGCTGTTCGCGGTAGACCCGCGGCATCCGTGCGCGGCGGAGGCCGTCGATGTGGTGGCGTCAGCCGGTGACCACATCTGTGTCGACACTCCGGACGTGTTCGAGCGATTCCGTCGCGCAGTGACCGACACCGGTCTGTACAAGGATTCCGACCGGTTGGCGGTCAAGGACGACCGGCGGCCGTTGAAGCAGTCGGAGTACCTTTACCAGGGTGATGTGTCGGCGAAGATCAATGCGCTGACGGTGGATTTGGCGGCCGCCGAAGAGACGTACCAGAAGGCGCGGCGGGTGGCCGACGACATCGCCGCGCAACGCCAGCAGTGGCGGGACCGGGCCGCGGCGTGCAAGGCGATCTGCGAGCAGTACGGGCAATGGAGCCAGATCGACACCGAGACCGCCGACGGGCACGCCGACCGGCTGCGCGAACAGTACGAGCTGCTGCTCGCCGATCATCCCGACATCGAGGCACTCAATGCCCGAGCCGACGAATGCTGGTCGCAGATCCAGAAATTGATGACCCGCCGAGGCGCGATCCAGACGCGCCGCGACGATCTCGACGACCGGCGGACCCGACTGCTGGAGCTGGCGGAGCGGCTGTCGCAGGCCACGGATGCGCGATCGCGCGACGAGCACAGATTCGTGTCGGAGCCGTTGACGGACCTGCTGTCGCGCTACGCCGCACAGCTGCCGGTGGCGTTGGAGCTGCTCGAACCCGAACCGCACCGCGACGCCTTGTTCGGCGCGATCCGCAAGGACCGTGAACAGCTGCGGGAGAGCCGGCGTCGCTCTTACGACGAATTGGCGCGTATCCTCAGCACGTTCGACACCGCGTTCCCGGACGCGGTCCCGAACGACTCGGATGATTTCGACGAGCGGGTGCACGATTACGTGGCCCTGTGCCGGCATATCGACGAGCGTGAGCTGCCCGAAGCCTACGAGCGGATGATGCGGCTGGTCACCGAACAGGCGCCGGATGCGATCCTCACGTTGCACCGCGTGGCCGAGCACGAGGCGCGCCGGATCAGCGAGCAAATCGACCGGGTGAACACGGGTTTGGGTGCGGTGGAGTTCAACCGCGGCACCCGGCTGACGCTGCGGGCCACACCGCGCAGCCTGACGGCGGTGGCCGAGCTGACGGAGATCGTGCGGGCGATATCCCGGCGTATCGCCGAGGTCGGGCTGGGCGACAAGCAGGCGATCCTGCATCAGTACGCCGACATCTTGCGGCTGCGTAACCGGTTGGCGTCCACGGCGCCCGAGGACAAGGCGTGGACGCGCGATGCGCTCGACGTGCGCAACCGGTTCACGTTCGACTGCGCGGAATGGGATGTCAGCTCCGGGGACCTCATCCGCACGCACAGCAATGCCGGGGACAACTCCGGCGGCGAGCAGGAGAAGCTGATGGCGTTCTGTCTGGCGGGCGCGCTGAGCTTCAACTTGGCCAGCCCCGCCCAGCCGGCGACGTCGACCGCGGCCCAGGCGGTAGACAACCGGCCGGTCTTCGCGCAGCTGATGCTCGACGAGGCGTTCAGCAAGTCCGATCCGCAGTTCGCGCAGCAGGCGCTGCAAGCATTCCGCAAGTTCGGGTTCCAGTTGGTGATCGTGGCGACGGTGCAGAACGCGACGACCATCCAGCCCTATGTCGACAGTGTGGTGATGGTGTCGAAGACGGAGGCGTCGGGCCGCAACCCACGCCCGGTCGCCACCGTGGTGGCCCGGTCGATCTCGGAGTTCACCGAATTGCGCCAGCAGATGCGTAAGAAGGTGCCCGCGGGGGTATGACCCTCTGCGTTGGGGCTGCCTGCACGGCGGCGAAACGCGGGTAGCGTCCGCCGCCCCGCGGTCTCAACGGGCGGGATCCCACCGCCGACCGGCTGCGACGGGTCGGCACCATCCGCCACGATGGAGTCACCCGACGGCGCGGAGGTGGACGGACACATGCTCGATATCAGCCCGGTGACGTGGGGTGTGACGGTCGGTCTGATCATCGCCCTGCTCGCCGTGGATCTCATCGTGGCGGCGCTGCGTCCCCATCGCGTCGGTTTCCGTGAAGCCGCCGTGTGGTCGGTGTTCTACATCCTGGTGGCCGTCGCGTTCGGGGTGTGGTTCGCGACGGCCTACGGCGGTGACGCCGGCACCGAATACTTCACCGGTTACGTCGTCGAGAAGAGCCTGTCGGTCGACAACCTGTTCGTCTTCGTCATCATCATGTCGACGTTCGCCGTGCCCGAAGAGCATCAGCACAAGGTGCTGACATTCGGCATCATCCTCGCGCTGATCATGCGCGCCATCTTCATCCTCATCGGCGCGGCGCTGCTGTCGCTGTTCTCGTTCATGTTCCTGGTGTTCGGCGCACTGCTGATCTACACCGCGGTGCAACTGTTCCGGCATCGCGACGAGGACCCCGACGTCGAGAACAACATCATGGTCCGGGCGACGCGCCGGTTCCTACCCGTCAGCACCGAATACGACGGCGGGAAACTGTTCACCCGCGTGCAGGGGCGGCGGACGGCGACCCCGCTGCTGGCGGTGCTCATCGCCATCGGCAGCGTCGACCTGCTGTTCGCGCTGGACTCGATCCCCGCCGTATTCGGTGTCACCCGGGAACCGTTCATCGTGTTCGCGGCGAACGCTTTTGCGCTGTTGGGTCTGCGTGCACTGTTCTTCCTCGTCAAGGGTCTGCTGGACCGCCTGGTGTACCTGTCGACGGGGTTGTCGATCATCCTGGCTTTCATCGGCGTCAAGCTCGTGTTGCACTGGGCACATGTCGACATCGACCCGCGAGTGCCGGAGATCAACACCTACCTGAGCCTGGTCGTGATCGTGGTGATCCTGACGGTCGTCACCGTCGCCAGCCTCATCAAGACGCGCCGCGACCCGTCCGCCAAGGCGCATCCCGGAGCGCTGCGCGCGACCCGTCGAGATACCGACGGGAGGCCCGACGGGGCTACGTGACGCGGCGCGTTCCCCTTGCCGCCCCACGACGTCCGCGCGCCCGTTCGAGACGAATACACTTCAGCCGAAACAGATCTGCCGCGCCAGCGGCGGTCATCACCGTGGAGGTTTTCGGCGGGCAACGGCCATGACCTGGCGAAACGCCGTTCAGTTGGCGTTGGGTGGTGGTTGTGGTTGGTAGGGCGGGTACCAGCGCC
>JAFDWN010000034.1 GCA_018268465.1 Actinomycetota bacterium | reverse complement strand
CACGATCTACGGCTGCAGTACTAGTCGAGATAACGGCGGAATCGGCAACCGTGCCGGTCAGAGAGACATCTGTGTTGCCTCAGATGTCACGAGTGGACCGTCGACCATCTGCCGCGGTGATCGCCGAAGTGGTGCAGGCTTACCGGGGACGGGGTGAGTACAACACAGCTGCGACAACGGTATGACCTTGGTCAAGGCAGCGTCATCAACCTCGTACATAGCAATGGGGTACGGATGTGGCGTGTTCCCGCTGAATGAGTCAGGCGGGCTCAGAATCGGGGACTCGCCACCTCCACCAGTCGGCGGGTCTGCAGCGCGACCGCGGTCGTCTTGTAGGTGGAGTCCGACCAGCGACTCTCGGGGCACCCCTCCTGAATCCAGCGCAGTACTTCGACCTGGCGGTGATTGAGCGGATCATGAAGGCCCACAACACGATCCGATCACATCGACTACCCGTGCACGGCCAGATCCAGCCGCCCGGCCGCTACCGCCTCGGTTAGGTGGTGGCGACGAGGGTAATCAGAATCCCGATCACGATCCAGTTGGTGCAGCTGTGAAACGCAGCAGCCGTAGCGACGGGCGCGCTAATCGGTGAACAGCGTCCCGAATTCACTAGGCATGTCGACGAGCCTTCTGTCGACAATCGGCGGCACTACCGCGGACTAGCCTGTTGTGCTGCCAATCGCCTTCGTAGCGAGGTCACTGAATGCTGCCGCTAACTGCGCTGCGCTAATCACCTCGACGCTCACGTACGTTAGTAATGGGCTGACTGGCACAATCGCAACGATTTCTTTGGCCTTGGGGCTGGCCCCGAGAATCTGGTCGAAGTATGAAATCAGAAAGCCGACACGGTCGGACGTGCAAGCCATCCTCGACAGATCGACCGGATACGCCGACAGCATTGCCGACAAGTCGTCCTCAACCTTGGCGCCCGACGAAAGCCCGAGATTGCCGTGCACCAGCCAGGATTCGATAGCCGCGTCCGTTCCTACCACAGACGCAAGGTATTGCACCGCGCGATCCCTCGCAACGATTGCCTCATAAGCCAATGTTGCGCCGCTCGTAGAAGAAATCTGCGCCAGATCGGCAACAATATGGGAAAGTATGATGCTACGTTGGCGACGAAGACCGTCGGGATCGTACGACATCGGGATCGACTCTCGAAGCGTAGTCCACATAAGACCTAACCAACCTGCGAGGGCATCATCTGTCACACCCATACCCTTTTTAAACTGCGCGGTGTAGGGGCTGTCATCGGGCGACGGTGTGTGTTTCTGGCTATTTTCAGCAAACTCCTTGAGCTTGTTGCTGAAATCCAAGAAATTTGAACTAACCGTGGTCAAAGATGCCGCTTTATCCTGAATCATCCGAGCTGCATCGACACCCTTGAAGGTATTGGAAATCTCAAAGCCCTCAGCAATAGATCCGTGTAGCGCGATGAGCATCATCCGCAAAGTTCTAGTGACGAGGGCCTTATGATGGCGTTCTGCATCCCACGCGAGAATCATGGCGCTGACGCCTGCAACGACTGCCGCGATAAATGCGAACTGAATGACATCCTGAAAGAAGCCTACCCAGTCCCATCCTTCGCCATTTGCCAGCCCGATAACAATCTTGGCGAATGCTGCAACTATCGCAAAGGCCGAGGTGACCACGATTGCCGCGATCTGGCTGCGCGAGAGACGCAGTTGCCGCAATCTCTGCCAGCTTTCTTTCAGGCTATTGCCAGCCAATGGTCCGCTCCCCCCGATATTGCCGACACTCAAACTCCGCGACGAATCGTATCTCGGGAGGACCAGGCTCAATGCTGTACACGCATATTCCTCGACTGTTCATCACGGAGTCGCCCCGTGGTCAGCAGAATGGATCGCCATCACTTTTGAGGATCAAGCAACTTGGTCATGACTTGATCGCCAATTTCCCCTCCAGCACCAGGTGGCCGTCGATCGCCCACTAGGGGATTGCGTACTTATTTCACGACTTTCCGCCTCGCGAGGTCGACGCGAACGATCGCCATCCATGACATGGATAGCTGAGCTGGCGTGAACTCCACGCTTCGCGAAGCCGCAGACTGAAAGAACTCGACGAACGAGAGTCCAGGCTGATCGACCTCGCCGCTGACGACGCTCTCCCCCAGGCGAAGATCAGGGCCAAGCCCCGCGACATCCAAACACAGCGCGAACGCACGCGAGCAGGCCTCACCAACACCAGCGAGGAACTGGCCGTGGGCCCCTCATTCCGGGAGTGTCAAGGATCAACCGAAACACCGTCAACCAACAGCCGCAACCAAAACGTCAAGCATCACCCGACGTCATACAGGCTGGTGGTGGGGCGGGCGGGGCTCGAACCCGCGACCTAGGGATTATGAGTCCCCAGCTCTGACCGACTGAGCTACCGCCCCCGGCGTGACGAACGCGCCAACCATGGTCGCATACGCTCATCTCGTCGATCGATCGGCGGGAGGGCAGCATGTCAGATCTCGACCAGGCCGTCCGTACACGCCGCTCCATTCGCATGTTCCTGCGCGACAAGCCTGTGCCCCGCGAGATCGTCGACGAGGCGCTCGACCTGGCGATCCGGGCCCCGTCGAACTCCAATATCCAGCCGTGGCGCCTTGTGCTGGCCTCCGACGCGGCCCGCGACCGCCTCGTCACGGCCCTGCTGGCGGAAGCCCAGACCAAGCCACCGCGCGTCCCTCCCCTGCCCGACTCCTTCGCCCACCTGCGCCGTGACCTGGGCGCCCAGGTCTACGGATCGATGGGGATCGACCGTGACGACACCGACGGGCGGCGCGCCGCCGTCCTGCGCAACTGGGAGTTCTTCCGCGCGCCGCTGGCCGGGGTGGTGTCCATGCACCGTGATCTCCATCATGTCGACAGCCTCGGCGTCGGCATGTTCCTGCAGACCCTGCTGCTGGCACTCACTGCACGCGGTGTGGGCACCTGTGTGCAGGTCGCGATCGCCGGTTACCCCGAGATCCTGCGCGAACAGCTGGACATTCCAGAAGAATTCACCATCCTGTGCGGGCTGGCCATCGGCTACCCCGACCCCGACTTCCCCGCCAACCACCTGCGCATCGGGCGCAATGCCGTCGACGAGAACGTCGTGTTCGTCGACGAATAGCCGGTTACGCTGACGCCCGTGATCCGCTTTCTGTTGCGCACCGCGATCTTCCTGGGCTCGTCGGCGATCGGGCTGCTCGTCGCAGCGTGGCTCGTCCCGGGCTTCACCGTCAGGCCGGCGGGATTCATCACCGCCGTCGTCATCTTCACCGTCGCGCAGGCAATCCTGTCGCCCTTCTTCCTGAAGATGGCCAGCCGCTACGCGTCGGCGTTCCTCGGCGGCGTCGGGCTGTTGTCCACGCTGGCCGCACTCATCCTGTCCTCGATCTTCACTCGCGGACTGAGCATCCAGGGCATCGGATCGTGGGTGGCCGCCACCGTCGTGGTGTGGCTCGTCACCGCGCTGGCGACGGTGCTTCTGCCCATGGTTCTGCTGAAGAAGAAAGCCACCAGCTCCTAGCTAGGCCGTTGACCGAGAAAGAGTCGGCGCTGCTTCAGGCGATCCTGCGGCATGACTTCCCGGGGGTGGAGGAACTGCGGGCGCAGGCGCGGGGGTCCCAGCTTCGGGCCACGTGCTCGACGATCACGGAGACGTCGTCCGCGGTGTCGTGCTCTGGCTGGCGGACGGATTTCTGGCTGACCTCGAAGTGCATTGGAACGACAAGCCAATCCCCATCCCGAGTGTCGACAACGTCGAGTGGATGCTCTGATCCCACGCCTGGGCACCACGAGATGGGCGGGTGGTGCGGACCCAAAATAGGGGCAAATGCCCCATGCGCTACCCAGCGGTGGTGGCCGAGCATTGCGGCAAGGGCGACATCAGCGCCCCAGAAAAACCCGAACGGTCCGCAGCGCCGATCACGACAGATGGAGAATTTTCAATGACCACGATGCACAGTGCGGTCGACAACGGCGTCAACGTCGAGGCCCTTCTCGGCGCCCGCGAGGCCATGTCCGATTCGCCGCAGATCGCCGAGTTTCAATGGCGCGCAAAGGTTTCCTGGGTCGGTGGCACCCACAGCCGCTCGACGGTGGACACCTTCTACGGATTCGGCGAGGAACAGCAGCACAAGCGCACGTTCACTTACGACGCCGACCACCCCCTCGCGTTCGCCGCTCAGGACAACGGCGTGACGCCGGTCGAATACGTTCTGGTCGCCCTGGGCGGCTGCCTCACCGCTGGTATCGCCTCGATCGCGCAGCAGCGGCAGATCCAGTTGCACTCGGTGCAGGCCGACATCGCAGCCGAGCACGACCTGCACGGGATTCTGGGTGCCGACCCGCAGATCCGCAACGGGTTCAGCGGCGTCAAGGTGACCTACCGGATCGACGCAGACGCGACTCCCGAGCAGATCAGGGCCGTGGTCGCACAGTCGCAGAAGCGTTCGGCTGTCTACGACATGCTCGCCAATCCGACCCACGTCGCCGTCGAGGTGTCCTGACCCGCAGCGTGTGACAGGGAGCCGTCATGCTCAAGACAACCACCCTTGTGGTGGGTGCCGGGCACAGCGGGCTCGCCATGAGTCGCTGCCTCACCGATCGGTCGATCGACCACGTCGTCGTGGAACGCGGTGAGGTGGCGCACTCGTGGCGCACCCAGAGGTGGGATTCGTTGCGGCTGCTCACCCCGAACTGGATGACCCGGCTGCCGGGTCACATCTACCGCGGTGACGATCCCGACGGATATCTGACCGCCGCCGAAGTCGTCGAACTGATCGCCGGATACGCCAAGGATTCCGACGCTCCCGTGCGTGCCAACACCACCGTGACCTCGGTGCGCCGGTGCGACGGCGGATATGTGGTGCACACCGATCAGGACGTGTGGCACGCCCGCTCGGTCGTACTCGCGCCTGGCGCCGCCACCATCGCCAAAGTTCCTGCGGTGCAACAGGGTCTGCCCGCCGGGATCACCGAGATCACGCCACTGGACTACCGCAACCCCGACCAGCTGCCCGACGGCGGAGTGCTCGTCGTCGGAGCCTCGGCAAGCGGCATCCAGATCGCCAGCGAACTGCAGCATTCCGGTCGCCAGGTCACCCTGGCGGTCGGAGAGCACGTGCGGATGCCACGCAACTACCGGGGCAAGGACATCCTGTGGTGGATGGACGCCGTCGGAATGCTCGACGAGCGCTACGACCAGGTTCCCGACCTGATGCGCGCGCGCCACCTGCCGTCGATGCAACTCGTGGGATCATCGGAGCGACGCACCGTCGACTTGAACGCACTCCGCGCACTCGGAGTCGAGCTGGTCGGTCGGTTGGCCGGTGTCCAGGATGGCATCGCGCAGTTCTCCGGCTCGCTGCCGAACATGCTGGCACTGGCCGACCTCAAGCTCGGCCGGCTGCTGGAGGGCATCGACTCATGGGTTGCGGCAACGGGATTGGACGGCATTGATCGGCCAGAACGGTTCGCGCCGACCACGATCGCCGGCACTCCGTCGCTGTCGCTGGACCTTCGCCGCGGAGCGATCCGCGCCATCGTCTGGGCCACCGGCGTCGGCCCGGATCTGTCGTGGGTCGACGTCGACGTGTTCGACCGGTCGGGCCGCGTCCGCCACGACGGCGGTGTCACCACCAGCCCCGGCCTGTACCTGATGGGAATGCCGTTCCTGCGTCGGCGCAAGTCGACACTGATCGACGGCGCGGCCGCCGACGCCGCAGATCTCAGCGCACACCTTGCGCGCCACCTCGATCTCACGTGAGGACACCTCCAATGGACGACCACTATGACGCCATCGTCGTCGGCGGCCGGTGCGCCGGTGCGGCGACGGCGATGCTGCTGGCCCGCGGTGGGATGCGGGTGCTGGTCCTGGAAGCGTCGCGGCCCGGGACCGACACGTTGTCGACCCACGCGTTGATGCGTGGCGGTGCACTCCAGTTGCACCGCTGGGGTCTGCTCGACGCCGTCATCGACGCGGGCACGCCGGCCATTCGGGCAACCGAGTTCGCCTACGGCGATGACGTCACGACGGTGGACATCCGGCCGGGTGACGGCATCTCCGCGCTGTACGCCCCACGCAGAACCATCCTCGATCCGGTGCTGCTCGCTGCGGCCCGCGATGCCGGTGCCGAGGTTCGGATGCCGGTCCGGGTGACGCGGGTACTCAGCGACGGCAGAGGGGTTTTCGGCGTCGAGGGGATCGAGCGCGGAACCGGGGCGGGTTTCCGCGCGACCGCCCCGCTGACCATCGGTGCCGATGGCAGGAACTCGACGGTCGCCACGGCGGTCGACGCCCCGTTCCGCCGCCGCGGCACCGAGTGCAGCGCGATTCTCTACGGCTACTTCGCCGGCCTGCCGAGCGACCGTTACCACTGGGCATACCGGCCCGGCTCGGCCGCGGGCGTGGTGCCGACGGGCGACGGGCTGGCCTGTGTCTGGGCAGGCACCGCGGGCGGCAGATTCGCCAGGTGGCGGTCGCGGGACCTGAGGAGCGACTACGGCGGGTTGCTCGCCGAGGCCGCCCCGCACGTGGCCGCCGCCATCGGCTCCGCGCCGTCCGTCGGTGCGCTGCGCGGCTTTCCGGGCACGCCCGGCTGGATCCGAGCGTGTGCGGGAGCGGGCTGGGCTCTGGTGGGCGACGCTGGTTACTTCAAGGACCCGATCACCGCCCACGGCATCACCGATGCCTTGCGCGACGCGGAACTGCTGGCCCGGGCGGTGTTGGCGGCGCCACGCGGCGGACGTGCCCAGCGCGAGGCACTTGCCGACTACGAACGAACCAGGGACCGGCTGTCGGAGCCGTTGTTCGACGTCACCGAACGCATCGCCGGCTTTCGCTGGGACCTCGACGAACTACACGGCCGGCTTCACGAGCTGAGCGCGGCGATGCGGCCCGAGGTCGACACATTGCTGGCGATCGATGAAATACCAGCGGCCTGAAGGGAATTCGCGTGCTGAAGACCTCCTCAGCCCAGCGCATGCTGATCGCGCTGGTCGAAGTACTGGGCCTGAGCGTCTGGTTCTCGGCGTCGGCGGTGCTGCCCAGCCTGCGTTCGGAGTGGAACATCTCGTCAACGGGCGCGGTGTGGCTGACCGCATCGGTGCAGATCGGATTCGTCTGTGGCGCTCTGGCTTCGGCCGCTCTCAACCTCGCCGACCGCTTCGTGCCGCAGCGGCTGCTGGCCGCATGTGCGCTGGGCGCCGCGACCTGCACGGCGGCTCCGGCTCTGTTCGACACGGGATTCGGTGCCGCCGTCGCGATGAGATCCCTCACGGGGATGCTTCTCGCCGGGGTTTATCCGGTGGGGATGAAGCTGACCGCGTCGTGGGCCGCTTCGGGCAATCGCGGTCGCACGTTCGGTGTACTGCTCGCGGCGTTGACCATCGGCTCGGCGCTTCCCCATTTCATCGGCGGACTGGGATCGTTGCCGTGGAGAGGCGTCATGTTGACGGCGGCGACGCTGGCCGCGGCCGCCGCCGTCATCGCGTTGGCCGTGGTCAGGCCGGGCCCACACCTCGATATCCGCGCGGTCAGCATGCATCCGCGCCACGCGTTGGCGATATTCGTCGAACGTGGGCCGAGATTGGTGATGCTGGGCTACCTCGGCCACATGTGGGAGCTCTACGCCCTGTGGACGTGGCTGGCGATGTTCATCGTCGCCGGACGGCGCGAGCGTGGCGAGGCAGCCACCGTGTCCGCGGAGCTGCTCACCTTCATGGCGATCGGGATCGCGGGCGCCGTTGGATGCCTCGTCGGCGGGTGGGCCGCCGACAGATTCGGGCGTCCCCCGATCGCGGGCGCCGCGCTGGTGATCAGTGGATCCTGTTGTCTGGCATCACCGCTGGTCTTCACCGCTCCGACAGTCATTCTGGCCGTTTTCGTCATGGTGTGGGGTGCCGCGGTCATCGCCGATTCGGGCGTGTTCTCCACCGCGCTCAGCGAGACGACGGATCAGCGCTACGTCGGCACCGCGCTGACCGCGCAGACCGCTACCGGGTTCCTGCTGACCGTCGTCACCATCCAGACCGTGCCGCTCGTCGCCGACCTGATCGGCTGGCGATGCGCATTCCTGCTGCTTGCACCGGGCCCCGTGTTGGGCGCAGCGGCGATGTCTGCCCTGATCGCCCATCAACACCACCAGGAGGAAAACGATGATCACCCCAACCCGCCGCGCAGTGCCCTTTGTCGGTCAGACGGCCCAACTCTCCCGCACCGTCAGTGACCGCGACATCCTGCTGTTCACCGAGATCAGCGGCGACCGCAACCCGCTGCACTACGACGAGGCCGCCGCCAAGGCCTCACGGTTCGGGGAGATCGTCGTTCAGGGCGGCGTGACCAGCGCCATCCTCAATGCCGTCGTCGCAGAGGAACTACCGGGGCCGGGGTCGGTGTTCCTGAACGTCAACTGGTCGTTCAGGGCACCGGTGCGTCTCGGTGACACGATCACCGGACGCGTCGAAGTCACCGCGGTGCGCTCCGACAAGCCGATCACGGAGCTGAAGACCACAGTCACCCGCGACGACGGAACCGTCGTCCTGGACGGGACGGCGGTGTGCTACACGATGGACATCTCTGCCGCGACATGACGGGAACGCATGGCTGCGCACGGGCCTGATCGCGGTGGTCCGCGTGCACGGCGGTGGCGTCCATGCGGCTAGCGTGTCGGCATGGCCGACTTGAATCGACGACACGTGATGGCGTTGGCGGGGCTGGGCTTGCTGGGGGCCGCCGTCACGCCTCCGAATGCAGCGGCACGCCCGCTCGCGCCGCAGGCCCCTCCCGGTGGGTCCTACGTATTCGACGACGAGTTCGACGGGCCGGCCGGCTCGGCGCCCGACTATTCCACGTGGACGGTGGCGACGGCACGCGAGACCATTCAGGACCCGACGTACTGGGAGCTTCCCGCGAACATTGGACAGTACCGCGACGACCGCAGGAACGTCTTCGTCGACGGGAAGTCGAACCTGGTCATCCGCGCCACCAAGGAGGGCGACACCTACTACGGCGCCAAGCTGGCGAGCGTATGGGAAGGCGACGCAGGCCATACCTGGGAAGCACGGGTCAAGTTCAACTGCCTGACGCCCGGCGCCTGGCCGGCGTTCTGGTTGGGAAGCCTCGGGCAGGGCGAGGTGGACATCGTCGAGTGGTACGGCAACGGCCACTGGGCATCGGGGACCACCGTGCACGCCAAGTCCAACGGCGGCGAATGGGAAACCCACGGCCTCACTGTCGACAGCGGGTGGCATACCTGGCGCACACACTGGGACGCCGACGGCGCGCAATTCTGGCGAGACTACACCGACGGGGCACAGCCGTACTTCACGGTTTCAGCGAGTCAACTGCCGGACTGGCCGTTCAGCCAGCCCGGCTACACCATGTTCGTCGTGCTCAACCTCGCGGTCGCCGGCTCCGGCGGAGGCGATCCCTCCGGCGGGAGTTACCCCGCCGACATGCTCGTCGACTGGGTGCGCGTCTGGTAGCACACCGTGGGACGGCGCGGTTCACTCAGTCTGCAGTGCAACGCCTTTCGTCTCCGGTAGCAGAGTCGTCGATACGAGACTGACCAGGACGACCGTCGCCATCATGATGCCGATGGCAGGCACGCCCCACGCCGCCAACAGCGGTGCGGCGGCGATGGTAGGCACGGCGCCACCCACCAGGCCGGCGAGGTTGAGCGACAGGCCCGTGCCGCTGTAGCGATACCGCGTGCCGAAGATCTCCGGGATGAACGCCGCCATCGGGCCATACGCAGTGCCCGCGATCGCGTAGGTGACCACCATCGCCAGCGCGAAGAGCGCGGCGTTGCCCGTGTCGATCAACGGAAGCACGACGCAGCACCACGGCGCACCGACGGCGAACGCGACCATGATGACGCGGCGGCGGCCGAAGGTGTCACTCAACACGGCGCTGAGCATGTTGAACACCACCACGACGACGCCGCCCACCAGCCCGACCACCAAGATCAGCGTCGGCGAGAAGCCCACGTGCGTATGGGCATAGCTCATGAAGTACGCGTTGGCCATGTAGCCCAAGGTGAAGAACCCGATCATGCTGCCCGCAGCGAGAATCACTTCCCGCCGCTGGGTGGCGAACAGCGCGGCCAGCGGTGTCACCGCCGTCGTGTCATGTGAAGTCGTCGCGCGAGCCTTCTGCGCGGCGAAGACCGGAGTCTCGGTCACGTTGAGCCGCACGTAGAGGGCGATCGCGATCAGCACCGCGCTGAAGAGGAACGGGATTCGCCAACCCCAGTCGAGGAACGCCTGACTGTTCTCGCCAATCGTCTGGTTCACCGCCAGGAACAGCAGGCTGCTCATGACAAGCCCACTGCCGACGCCCATCTGGGTGTACATTCCGTAGCGGCCCCGGGCTTCGGCCGGTGCGTTTTCGGCGGCCAGCAGGGCGGAGCCGGCCCATTCACCACCGACCGCGAACCCCTGCAACAGGCGCAAAGACAGGAGGATCAGCGGTGCGGCGATTCCGATCGTCGCCACACCGGGTACCAGCCCCACCGCCACGGTGGACAGCCCCATGATCAGCAGGGTCGCGATCAGGGTCGACTTGCGGCCGAGGCGGTCGCCGAAGTGCCCGAAGAACGCCGCTCCGACGGGGCGGGATACGAACGCCGCGGCGAAGGTCGCCATCGACGCCAGGACCGCCATCGTCGGCCCCAGGTGCGGGAAGAACACCTTGGGGAACACCAGCGCGGCCGCCGTTCCGTAGATGTAAAAGTCGTAGTACTCGATCGCGGACCCGACGAAGCTCGCCAACGCGACGCGCTGCATCGAAGTGCCCTGCGGTTCGGCCAGTTGCGTTGCCATTGTCGCTCCTCGGTCGCTGAATTCCGTCCGAAACTATGTCGTCCGAGTGCGATGGAGCGCGGTTGTGTGCGCTACTGGACCTATTCAGCGATCTTCACGTTCTGCGCATTGTGCTCACGGTCGTCGCGCATACACCTGGTAGGACTTTGTTAGGTCGGCGTGTCGTCTGGACATCTTCTTAGGCTCTCGAGAACATTTGTGGGTGGATGACGTTGAACTCGCGAGCGTGTCGCGGCGGTTGGATGCGTTTGTCGCTGAGGTGTTCTCGTCGCTGACGCGGAGTGATCAACGCGCCAAGGCGGGGTTGTATACGCGCGGGTTGATGCTCGATGGGCGTCGAAAGTCGATGCAGCCCATGGCCGAACGTCTCAAGGTGGATCATCAGCAGTTGCAGCAGTTCGTATCGACATCCCCGTGGGAAGTCACGGCGGTGCGTAAAGTTCTGTCCCGCAAGGCCTGTAAGCTGATCACACCGCACAGCTGGGTGATCGACGATACCGGATTCGCCAAGGACGGCCCGTACTCGCCGTGCGTGACCCGCCAGTACTCGGGGACCTTGGGCCGGGTCGACAACTGCCAGGTTGCGGTGTCGGTACATGCTGCCACCGACGCGGCATCGGCCCCGTTGGATTGGCGTCTGAGCTGGGACATCGCGGGCATCGATGATCCTGACGCGCGTGCCCGGCCCCGGTGATCGCCGACGCCGGCTACGGCGATTCCACCAATTTCCGACTGGCCCTGACAGAGCGTGACATCCCCTATGTCGTCGCGGTCAAGGCCGCCAGTGCCCACCCCAGCGAGGCCGTCCCGGTCGCTGCGCTCCGCAGCAGAGACCGGGAACGACACCCCGCACTGACCCTCTACGGCATCCTGCGCGAAATCCAACGCGCACTAGCCATCTGGATCGACACCTGCCCGCTATGCCACCACCGATGCCCGACCTAACGTGTCCAGCACGATCCCGACTACTTCGTCACCAACACCCTCTTCGTGTTGGCCGACTTCCTGGGCTGGCTGGAGATCATCCGGCGCGACATGCAGTTCCTCGACCTCGGCGCGGTCGACCAAACCCGCGAGCTGAACACACGGATCGCCGAGATCCAGCGCCGCCTCTCCTCCACCACCGACATGGTCGACCCCTACTATCTGTACCGGGCCAACAGCGCGCCATCGGGGAACTGATGGTGCCGGTGCCGCCCGATGGTTCCGGCACCGCCGGCCCCCGCTACGAGACGATGGGATTCGCGGAGTTTCACGCGAGATTCCACAGCGATGGCGCATTCGCGTCGTGGTTCGGGCGAATCCAGGGGCTGCTGCCCGGGCTGTCCGGCGGATATTCGAGACGACTGGCCGACGTACAACACGCACTCATCGATCTGATCGACCTGTTGGACAGCGACAAGCTTCGGTACCCGACGGACCGGAGCAAGATTCCGCCGACCGGCACAGCCGGGTCGCCACCCGCGCGCGCAGTGTGAACCCACCGCGACGAACCCACGAAATACTCGCAGCCAGTTCACATTCGGCGACGGCGGGCAGGATTCGAACGCTAGCTGAACACCACCTGACCGTCGTCGTCGACGAGATAGCGTTCGGTCCCCTCCGCCACCCGCGGCGCATCGGCGCCCATGGCCACCGCGATCTTGTTGGTCGCGTTGCGCATCACGTCCAGCGTCAGTTCGATCGCCTCGGATTCCGAGAACGCCCGCCGCACAGCGGCAGCCACGTCGGCGTCGATCCGCGCCGGTGTCCAGATCAGGGCATCGACATAGCGCAACGCCGCCTTGTGGCGATCGGACAGCGCAGACGCGGTCTCGTAGGTCTCGATCTGGGTGTACATGTCCTCGGTGCCGCCCGCATCCAGCGCATGCCCCTCGCGCAGCGATGCGCACAACCGGCAGTGGTGTTGCGCCGCGCCGCGCAACCGTACGATCTCCGAGGTCACCGGATCCAGTGCGTGCAGCCGGGCGACAGCGGGTGCGAAACCCGTCAACAGCGCCTCCGCCGGATCGGTGTCATGGTCCCAAACCACGTCTCCCCCACCCGGCTTGCCCAGCCCCAGCGCCTCGAACCCGGCCCACACCCGCGGCACGAAATCGGCGATGTACACGGCCGCCACGGTGCGAAACGCCCTACCCCCCAGCGCCGAGAGCAGCCGGGCGCGCTGATTGGCGCCGATCGCGGAGACATCGACGCAGAACTGCTCGGTGAACGCCGCGACCACCGCATCGGTGTCCGAACGTCCGTCGGGCAGATCCTCCTCCGTCGGCAGCGGCGCCAGCCGCAACGCCCTACCGCAACTCAGCCGGATCAGGGTGTCGAGTCGGCGGTCCCCCGACGACAATCCGACCAGTCCCGCCAGCCGCGAAAAGACGTCCTGCACCGTCGAATTATTGCGCCTGGCTGACCGAGGACATGTGAAAGTCGGGAATCCGCAGCGATGGCATCGCCGCCCGCGTGGCCCAGTCACCCCATTCGCGCGGCAGCGTCACCTCGCTCACCCCGGCCTCGGTGGCGCGCCGCAACAGGTCCAGCGGGGATTCGTTGAACCGGAAGTTGTTGACGGCGGCGGTGACTTCGCCGTCTTCGACCAGGTACACGCCGTCGCGGGTCAGCCCCGTCAGCAACAGCACGGTCGGATCGACCTCCCTGATGTACCACAGCGTGGTCAGCAGCAGTCCCCGCTCGGTGGCGGCGATCATGTCGGCGAGGCTGCCCGAACCGCCCGTCATCAACAGGTTGTCCGCGGGCACCGCGACCGGCTGGCCGAATTCGGCCGCCGCGGCCCGCGGATACGCCAGCGTGTTGATCACCCCGTCGTTGATCCAATCCACCCGACCGAGATCCATGCCGTTGTCGAACACCGACATCCGTTCCGAGGAACTCGGCACCGCGACGAACGGTGTGCACTGCAGCGGGCGGACCGCCGGATCGGAGTACAACGTCAAAGGCAGCTCGCTGAGGCGCTCCCCGACCCGAGTGCCGCCGGGTGCGGCCAGCGCCGTCCGGCCCTCCTGCGCGCCGCGGCCGTCCATCGTCCAGGCCAGGTAGATCATCATGTCCGCGACGGTCGACGGCGGCATGATCGTCTCGTAACGCCCCGCGGGCAGCTCCACCGTCCTGGCCGCCCAGCCCAGCCGCGTCGACAACTCGTCGAGCATCGAATCGATGGGCACGTCGACGTAGTCGGCGGTGCTGATACCCACCCACGCGCTCGCGCCGCCGCGTTTGCCGTTGATCTCCACCGAACCCGTCGGCTGGGTGTAGCGGCGACGCACCCCACCCGACGTCGCGACGAAGGTCGTCTCCACCACATGGCGGGCGTATCCGTACAGCTGGTCGGGACCGCGGAACCCGCGGGCCAGACCGTCGGCGATTCTGGAGAACACCCGCGCGCGGGTGACCGGGACCGGCGCATCCCAGTCGTCCGGATAGTCGGTCGCGGGCAGGGCGGGCGAGCTGTCGCGGGCTTCGGGTGCGGCCAGCGCTGCGGTCTGGGACGCCGCGACAAGATCGGGTATCAGCGCGGAGTCCACCTCGCTGGACTGCATCGTTCCGACGTGCGCCCGGTCGCTTCTGCGCACCACGGAGATGACGGTGGTGCTGCGGCCGAAAGACTCCCCGTTGGTGGTCATGGAGTTGCCGGCCCACCGCAGCGACGTATCCGCCCGGTCGGTGACGAGCACGATCGTCTCGTCGACGCGGCCCGTGCGCGCCGCCTCCGCCAGAGCGGTATCGATGACCTGTTGCGCGCCGATCATCGCTGCCCATTCCTCGTCATCGTCATCTGCCGCCCTCGGTGCGGGTGTTCAGCACATTGATCCCCCGGAACAACGCCGACGGACAGCCGTGGCTGACCGCGGCGACCTGACCCGGCTGCGCCTTGCCGCAGTTGAACGCCCCGCCGAGCCGCCACGTCGACGGCCCGCCGACGGCCTCCAATGCACCCCAGAAGTCGGTCGTGGTGGCCTGGTAGGCGACGTCGCGCACCTGGCCGTCCAGCTTGCCGTCGCGGATCCGGAAGAACCGCTGCCCGGTGAACTGAAAGTTGTAGCGCTGCATGTCGATCGACCACGACTTGTCGCCGACGATGTAGATGCCGTCCGCGACCCGCGAGATGAGCTCCGCGGTGCTGACGTCGTCGCCGCCGGGCGCCAGCGAGACATTGGCCATCCGCTGGATCGGAACGTGATGCGGCGAATCGGCGTACGAACAACCGTTGGATCGGGCCACGCCGAGTCGTGGCGCGAACACCCGGTCGAGCTGATAACCGACGAAGGTCCCGTCGCGCACCAGGTCCCAGCTCTGCGCGCGCACCCCCTCGTCGTCGAAACCCACTGTCGCCAGGCCGAACTCGACGGTGCGGTCGGCGGTCACATTCATCACCGGTGAGCCGTAGCGCATCACGCCCAGCTTGTTGGGAGTGGCGAACGACGTGCCCGCGTACGCGGCCTCGTAACCGATGGCGCGATCGTATTCGGTGGCATGGCCGATGGATTCGTGGATCGTCAGCCACAGGTTGGTCGGATCGATGACGAGGTCGGTGGGCCCAGCGGTCACGCTCGGCGCCTTGACCTTCTCCGCGAGCAGCGACGGCAGCTGCGCCAATTCGCCCGACCAGTCCCACACGTCGTCGCCGGCGACCGCCTCCCAGCCCCGCGCCGTCGGCGGGGCCAGGGTGCGCATCGTCTCGAAGGTGCCCGCCGCGGCGTCCACGCTCACCGCCTCCAGCGTGGGCATCACCCGCACCCGCTGCTGGGTGATCGACGATCCGAACGTGTCGGCGTAGAACGTCTGCTCCTTGACCGCGTGCAGGGCCGCCGAGACGTGGTCGACACCGTCGGCGGCCAGCAGCCGTCCCGAGTAGTCCTCGAGCACCGCGATCTTCTCGGCGCCGGTCACGGTGAACGGGTCGACCCGGTAGTCCGACACCCAGCTGTAGTCGGCGTACACGGGTTCGGCGGCCAGCTCGATGCGTTCGGCGTTGAGCGCCGCCAGCGTGGACGCCACCCCGACCGCCCGCCGCGCCGTCTCGGCCGCCACCGCCGGGTCGAGCTCGGCGTGCGAGGCGAAACCCCACGTGCCGTCGACGATCACCCGTACCGCAAGGCCGATCTCCCGATTGACGACGGCCGTCTCCAGCTCACCGTCGCGCAGCTGCACGACCTCCGTGGTGATGCGCTGAATTCTCAGGTCAGCGTAGTCGGCGCCGGCAGCGGTGGCCGCCGACAACGCGGCGTCGGCGAGCCCGTGGCGAGGCAAGGCCAGGAAGTCGGCGTCGACCCGGCGGGGAACTGTCGCTGTCACGGCTCATACCGTAACGGCAGCGTTCAGACGGTGTCGGTCACGCCGGGCTCGTCACGTGCAGGCCGTAGGGGACCGCGCGCTGCATCACGACAGTCTGGGTGGATCCGTCGGGCAACTCGTAGGTGCGGGACTCACCCGGGCCCGCACCGCAGATCGCCCGCCCCAACGGACAGTTCACCGAATACACCTCGATGTCGCCGTAGTCGGCGCCGCGCACGCCCAGCAGAAAGGTCTCGACTTCCCCGCTGTCCTGGTAGCGCACCGTCACCACCATGCCGGGTTCGGCGATCCCGTCGTTGGGCGGATCCTCCCCGATCACCGCGTTGACCAGCATGTCGTGGATCTGCTGAATCCGTCCCTGCTGGGCGCGGCGCACCGCGACGGCGGTGCTGTCCTCATCCCCGTCGCCGCCGGCGGCGGCACCGGCATAGCGGCGCAGCACCGCCAGTTCCTGCCGCAGCAGCTTGTGCGCGTGGGGTGTGAGCCAGATGGGTTGTGCGGACGTCATGACGAACTCCTGCGTTGACGGAAATGGATTGCCGTCAGGGGCGGGTCTACACCGGACGCCGCCCCTGACGACGGGGGAATGTCTGTGGCGCGGCGGGCGGGGCGGAGGCTGGAGCGCGCCTACCGGCGCCGGCCCCGAACACTCCCACCTCACAACCGCAGCTGCTGTGGCCATCATGTGTCACACTTCACAGCCCATGTCTGCGGATTTCCCACAATTTCGCGTCGTTGGATTGTGGGTTTGGCACAGTCAGGCGTCGGGCAAAGCTGCTAGCTCGATCATCATCGCCAGCCGCTTGTGCGCGTCGTCCAGATCCAGGCCGGTGATCTCGACGATCCTGCGCAGCCGGTTACGCACCGTGTTCTCGTGGACACCCAGCGCCTCGCCGGCCCGCAGTCGCTCCCCCTGCGCTTCCAGCCAGGCCCGCAACGTCGCGACGTAGGCGGTGCCGTGCTCGCGGTCGTGACGGATGAGGTCGGCCACCGGGCCCCGCTGAGGGACACGGCCCGATTCCGCGGCGGTCCGCAACCGATGAACCAGGATGTCGTCCCACGCCTCGTCATACGCCGGCGGAAACCGGCC
The DNA here is from genome assembly GCA_018268465.1 of Actinomycetota bacterium. Lineage (GTDB taxonomy): Bacteria > Actinomycetota > Actinomycetes > Mycobacteriales > Mycobacteriaceae > Mycobacterium. The sequence continues at coordinate 21,251 of JAFDWN010000034.1, read as the reverse complement.
GGGCGGGCCGGCCTCGTGCAGCGCAAGACACTCGTCGGCTTCTCTGCGGGCCGACGTGAGCTCGCCGACCTCCGCGACACCGCTGATACCCGCCAGCACCGTCGTCCCCTCCGGCAGCGACGGCCGCAGCGCGGCCACCCACCGGCGCGCCGGCTCGGCCTCCGCGCAGGCCATCACGGTGTAGACGGCGTTGTCCGCCAACGCACTTCGGCCGGGCCGGGACCACCCGAACCCGGCGGTGGCGGCCTCGAACGCCAGCAGCGGTGCGGTGTGGCGGTCGGCGCGCAGCTGCGGGCGCAACGCGATCACCCGCAACGGGCCGTGCGGCAGCCCCAGCCTGCTGGCCAGCGTGCCCGCGTCGGCCGAACCCTCAAGCAGCCGCAACACCGAATCGGACTCGACCTGCCGTTCCAGGTCGGCGCTCGCCCGCGACCTCAGCAGGTGCAGCGTCACCGTGCGCGCGCCGTCGGTCAGCGCGGTCCGACGCGCGCCGCGCAGCGGTTTGGCGCACGCCACCCAGACCGATCCCAATACCTCGCGCCCGACCCGGGCCGCCACCACCATGCGCCCCGACAAACCGTCCCCGGCATCGGCCGCGACGAACAGCGGTTCGTCGGACGCCGCGAGGTGTGCGAACACCCCGTCACGTTCGAAGCGCGCCCGCAGCCGCGCCGGCACCCGCCGGCCGAGGATGGTTTCCACCCGGGCCGGGTCGGCGTCGGTCTGCATCTTCGAGTAGGCGAGCACCTGGGAGAGCCGGTCCTCGATGACCACGGCACCCCCGATCGTCGCTGCGAGGCTGTCGGCCAGCGCGAAGAGATCGGTCGGGCCCCGCCCGGACGCGGTTTCGCGGGCCTCCAGCACCAATCCGTAGACGACGGCGGCCAGCTCGCTCCACGGCACGGACTGGTCGACCGACAACAGCGCGATCGCGTCGGGCACCGGCTCGTCGGCGCCGTCGCCCGCGCGGACCAGCACCGCCACCGCCCGGGCCGACGTCGCCCACTGCAACGCCTCGGCCACCGAACCCGCGCCGATCGCCAGCAAGACGTCACCGGCGACGGTGCGATCGCCCGTCGCCTCGGGCACCACCACGCTGCGCAGCACGGTCGAACGGGGCACTTTACCCAGCCGCGAGCGCACCCCGTATCCGCCCAACACGTTCACCAGGCGGTCCAGGCTGATCACCATCGCAGCCTAACGAGCGGTTAAATGTCTCCATGGCGCGCCGGCGGGGACGTGACACCGCGCTCGGCTACGCGTTGCTCGCGCCGAGCCTGTTCGGCGTGGTCACCTTTCTGCTGTTGCCGATGCTGGTGGTGCTGTGGCTGAGCCTGCAACGCTGGGACCTGCTGGGCCCGATCGAATTTGTCGGGCTGCGCAATTGGCACGCCGTGCTCACCGACGCCTCGTTCGCCACGTCACTGCTGGTGACGCTGCTGTTCATCGCGCTGGTGGTGCCCACCCAGACCGTACTCGGGCTCGCCGCGGCGGCCCTGCTGGCCCGCGGTCTGCCCGGCACCGGGTTCTTCCGCACCCTGTTCGTGCTGCCCTGGATCTGCGCCCCGCTGGCCATCGCCGTGCTGTGGCGCTGGATCCTCGCCCCCACCGACGGCGTGGTCAGCACGGTGCTGGGACACCGCATCGAATGGCTGACCGACCCCACCCTGGCCCTGCCCGTCGTCTCGGCGGTGGTGATCTGGACCAACGTCGGCTACGTCACGCTGTTCTTCCTGGCCGGCATCCTGGCCATCCCCGAGGACATCCACCGCGCGGCCCGCACCGACGGCGCAGGCACCTGGCAGCGGTTCCGGCACATCACGGTGCCGATGCTGCGGCCCACGACGTTCTTCGTCCTGGTCACCGGGATCATCAGCGCCGCGCAGGTGTTCGACACCGTCTACGCGCTCACGGCGGGAGGACCCCAGGGCCGCACCGACCTGATCGCCCACCGTATCTACGCCGAAGCGTTCGGCGCCGCCGCAGTCGGCCGCGCCGCGGTGATGGCCGTCGTCCTGTTCGTGCTGCTGGTCGGCGTCACGATCGTCCAGCACCTCTACTTCCGCCGCCGGATCAGCTATGACCTCACCTAGCCGCGTCGCCTCGGGCCTCGTGATCTACCCAGTGCTGGCCGTCGGTGCGCTGATCACGCTGGCACCGTTCCTGCTGGGTCTGCTGACGTCGCTGACCTCGGCGCGACAGTTCAACACCGGCACGCCACTGTCGCTGCCCCGCCCGCCGACCCTGGAGAACTACGCCAACCTAGCCGGCGCCGGATTCGGCCGGGCGATCATCGTGACGGCCCTGATGGCGGCGGTCATCCTGCTCGGCCAACTGACGTTTTCGGTTCTCGCCGCGTACGCCTTCGCCCGCCTGGAGTTCCCCGGTCGCGACGCACTGTTCTGGATCTACCTTGCGACTCTGATGGTCCCGGCGACGGTCACGGTGGTACCGCTGTATCTCATGATGGCCGAGGCCGGTCTGCGCAACACGTTCTGGGCGCTGGTGCTGCCGTTCATGTTCGGCTCGCCGTACGCGATTTTCCTGCTGCGCGAGCATTTTCGCGCCATTCCCGCCGACCTGCTCAACTCCGCCCGCGTCGACGGCGCCAACACGCTGGACATCCTGGTGCACGTCGTGATCCCGGCCAGCAAGCCCATCCTGGTCACCCTCGGGCTGATCACCGTTGTCTCGCAATGGAACAACTTCCTGTGGCCGCTGGTGATCACCAGCGGTGACACATGGCGGGTGCTGACGGTGGCGACCGCGGGCCTGCAGTCACGCTACGACGCCCAGTGGACGACGGTGATGGCGGCGACGACGGTGGCCATCGTGCCGCTGATCGCACTGTTCATCGTGTTCAGCAGGCACATCGTCCGCTCGATCGTCATCACCGGCCTCAAATGACCGCCGAACCAGAAGTCTGGGTCGCTGAGCGCGCGACTTCACGACCCAGGCTTCTCGTTGGGCGCGAGGGGGCGTCGTGAGACCGCGCTTTTCCACACTGGTCGCCGGCGCGCTGGCGCTGACGATGGCCGTCCTGCTGGTCGCCGCCACCCTGCTCGGCCGCACGGCCGAATCCAGCGACCGCACCGTCGTGACCGTGCGGCTGTGGGACGAACACGTCGCCGCGGCCTACCGGGAGTCCTTCGACGCGTTCGAACGCGCCAACCCCGACATCGACGTGCGGGTCAACGTCGTCGCCTACTCGACGTACTTCGACACGTTGCGCACCGACGTCGCCGGGGGCAGCGCCGACGACATCTTCTGGCTGTCCAACGCCTACTTCTCGGCATACGCCGACAACGGCAGGCTCATGGACATCGGCCGCGCGCTGGGTCCCGGCGCCGTCCGCAACTGGGAGCCGTCGGTGGTCACCCAGTTCAGCCGTGGCGGCGCGCTGTGGGCGGTCCCGCAGCTCACCGACGCGGGCATCGCGGTCTACTTCAACGCCGACCTGCTCGACGCCGCCGGGGTACCGCTGCGCGACCTCGTCGGGCTGCGGTGGTCACCGGGTGCCGACGACACACTGCGGCCGCTGCTGGCCCGGCTCACCGTCGACGCCGCGGGACGCACGGCGGACACACCCGGTTTCGATGCCGAGCGGATCCGTCAATGGGGTTACAACGCAGCCAACGACCTGCAGGGCATCTACCTGAACTACATCGGTTCGGCGGGCGGGGTGTTCACCGTCGGCGACCGGTTCGCCTTCGACAATCCGCAAGCCGCCGAAGCGTTCGACTACCTGGTCACCCTCGTCGACGTTGACCATTTCGCCCCCCCGGCCGCCGACACCAACGACAACGGCGACTTCTCCCGCAACCAGTTCCTGGCGGGCCGGATGGCGCTGTTCCAGTCCGGCACCTACAACCTCGGGGCGATCGCCGACCAGGCCGGCTTCCGCTGGGGCGTGGCGATGCTGCCCACCGGCCCCCGGGGACGTGTCAGCGTGACCAACGGCATTGCCGCGGCCGGCAATTCGGCAACCCTGCACCCCGACGCGGTCAAGCGGGTGCTGGCGTGGATGGGCAGCACCGCCGGCAACGAGTACGTCGGTGTGCGGGGCGCCGCGATACCCGCGGTCCTGGCCGCGCAGCCCGTCTACTTCGACTATTGGGCCGACCGCGGTGTCGACGTCAGCCCGTTCTTCCAGGTACTCAACGGACCACGGATCGCCGCACCGGGAGGTCCCGGATTCGCGGCCGGATATCAGGCCTACAAACCCTATTTCGACGAGATGTTCCTCGGCCGCGCCGACGTGGCGAGCACCCTGTCCGAAGCGCAATGGGCGGCCAACACCGCCGCCGACCGCTGACTATCCGCGCGCCCGCGCGCTCGTCCCCCACACCGTCAGCTCCAGCGCCAGCGCCGCCCCGCACACCGCCACCAGCACCGCGAAGGCCGCCCAGTCGACCGCTTTCGGCCGCGAGGGTGCCGCCGAGATCTGCCCGGCGCCGCCGCGCGCGGTGATCGCGTCTCCCATCTCGTCGGCCCGACGCAGGGCCGCGGTGATGGCCGCCGCCAGGAGATCGACGACTTCCAGCAGCCAGCGTCGGCGCCGCGCTCGCCGGGACGTCAGATGCTGGCGGGGGCGCAGCCGCCGCGCCGCGAACAGGGTGCGGAACTCGTCGATCAGCATCGGGAAGGCCCGCAGCGCCAGCGCGATCGCGACGGCCCAGTCGTCGACGGGAATCCGCATCGCCCGCAGGGGACGACCGAGTGTGGCGACGGCGGGCGCGACGTCGGCCACGTTGGTGGTCCACGACACCATCGCGCCCAGCCCCAGCAGTACGAACGACAGGGCCGTGATCCGCAGGAAGTTCAGCAGTCCGCCCAGGCCGAGCTCGTAGGCACCCACATCGACGACCGGGCTGCCACCGGCGAACGCGGCGGTGACCGCGCCCAGCCCGAGCAGCACCCACAGCCACCCCGGGATCGACGGCAACGTACCCCGCGGGATCCGCGCCATCCGGGCCGCCACCAGGATCAATGCGGCAACGAACCCGATCGGCACCCAACCCGGGTAGAAGGTGAGCAGCACACCGATCCCCGCCACGGCCAGCAGTTTGGTGCCCGCCCACAAATCGTGGATGACGGTATGTCCTGGAACCGGGCGCAACAGCACGACGGGTTTGCGGGGTTTGCGCTGCTTGCGCGCGGAAGCCCGGCCCGAGCCCGCGGTCACGACATCCCCCCGGCGGTGCTCGGCGCAGGTGTCAGCGCGCCGCCGGCCAGATGCAGGGTGCGCGGGCAGAGCTCCTCCAGCCCGTGGAAGTCATGGGAGATGACTGCCACCGTCAGCCCGGTATGGCGGCGCAGATCGGTGAGCAGCCGCAGCAATCCGCGCTGGCTGGCGGCGTCCAGTCCGGCCAGCGGCTCGTCGAGGATGAGGGCCCGCGGCGAGCGGGCCAGCAGACCGGCCAGGACGACCCGACGCATCTGTCCGCCGCTGAGCTGGTCGATGCGCCGTCCCCCCATCGTGGCGTCCAGACCCACCATGCTCAGCGCATGGGCCACCCGCGCACGGTCGTGCAGCGGAAACCCTGCCGCGGACGCGATTTCCAGGTCCACGCGACCGCGCATCAGCTGCAGCCGGGCCGCCTGGAAGGACAGCGCGACCGCACCGACCTGGTCGGACACCGGCTGGCCGCCGAGCAGGCAACTGCCGGTCGTGGGCACGGTCAGGCCGGCCATGATCCACGCCAGGGTCGACTTCCCCGACCCGTTGAGGCCGTGGATCAGCACCCCGTCGCCCTCGTGCAGGGTGAAGCTGATGTCCTGCAGCGCGGTCTTGGCCCAGGGGGTGCCGCTGCCGTATTCATGGCCGACGTCGACCAGTTCAAGCACGGGTTCGCCGCCGTGCCGGCTCGCCGGTGTGGTGCCGGCGGGCACCGGCGCACTCTCCACCATGTCGGTGTTGTCGGCGGCACCGCCGTTGCCGGTGAGGTTGACCACCCGGTCGGCCGAGTCGGCCTCGTCGTTGTAGTGGGTGATGTGCACCAGTGCCATGTCGTGGCGCTGAGTCAGCCCCGACAGCACCCCCATGAGCGATTCGCGACCGTCTTGGTCGACCATACTGGTGACCTCGTCGGCGATGAGCAGCGAAGGTTCGCGCGCCAGCGCGCCCGCCACCGCCAGGCGCTGCAGTTCGCCACCCGACAGGCCGCCGGTGTCACGTTCGGCCATCCCGTCGAGACCGACCTCGCCCAGCAATCGGTCGACATCGGTGGTCGCGCCCGGCGGCAGACCCCACACGACGTCGTCGGCCACCCGGGTGCCCAACACCTGACTCTCGGGGTGCTGCATGACCACCGCGGTGCCGCCCAATCGGCCCAGTCCCACCGCACCGGGGCGCTGCACCTGCCCCGATGTCGGTGGGCGTCCGGCCAGCACCAGCATCAGCGTCGTCTTACCCGAGCCGTTGGCGCCGGTGACGGCAAGGTGTTCGCCGGGTTCCACGTTCAGTGACACCGGCCCCAGCGCGTCGTGATCGGCATTGGGGTAGCGGAACCGGACGTCGCGCAACCGCGCTGGCACCGGCGCGATCGGCGCAGAGTCCACGAGCGGTTCGAGTTTGTGCACATCAGGGACACCGGCCAGACGGGTCAACACCCGTGACAGTGCCCACCAGCCGATCATGGAGACGAAGACGATCGCCAGCAGCCCGTAGACCAGGATCAGCCACTGCCAGTACGTCAGCGCCGTGGCGAAGAAGGATTTGAGGCCCTCGGCAGCCGGGCGGAACTCGGGCACCCGCGACAGCACGGCCGCGACGCCGTCCACGTTGGCGGTCATCGAGTCGAAGATGAGATGGCGAAGCCGTGAGAGGACCATCAGGGCCAGGACGGCGGCACCGCCGAACAGCGCGCCGGCGACGATGGCCGCGGCGAAGACGGTGGGCGTGCCGCGGCCGCGGCGTTTGACGATGCCGGTCAGCCCGCCGATGTAGGCGCAGTTGAGGACGGTCATGAATCCGCCCATCCCGGCGATGAGGAAGGCGATCGTGCTGCCGGCAACCGTGGCCGCGATGAGAACACGTGGGCGGTAGCGGTAGGCCAGCAGCCCCATCGGCACAGTGCCGAGCAGGGAGAGGCCTGCGGCGAACGGGACGACGACCGCGATGATCGCGGTTGCCGCGCACAGCGCCGCCATCACCGCGGCTTGGGCGAGTTCGCCGGGTTCCATCGATCCCGCTCGTCGAGGCTGGCTCGCGGGCCGGGTCGCGGTCATTTCACGATTCTGCCAGTCGCGGCGACGCCACCCCCGACGCAGACTCGACCGGACCCTGCACCACCGTCCGGTTGATATATATAGATAATCTATGCAATCATGGGGTATGGCTGATGCGGCGCAACCGACGGCGGAACCGTCGACCGGCCCCCCTCCAACCCCGTCGGGTCGGGAACTGGGATCCGATTTGCTCAGCGTGGTGGCACGCCTCAACCGTCTGGCCAGCCAGCGTATCCGGTTGCCGGTGCCGTGGGCCCAGGCACGCCTGCTGTCCACGATCGACGACCACGGCGAAGCCCGCATCTCCGATCTGGCGTCGCTCGATCACTGCTCCCAGCCGACGATGACCACACAGGTGCGCCGGCTCGAGGACGCCGAGCTGGTCTCGCGGACCACCGACCCCGGCGACGGCCGGGCCGTGCTGATCCAGATCACCGACAAAGGCAGGAAGGTTCTCGCCGACGCCCGCGCCGACCGCGCCGCCGCGATCAACCCGTGGCTGGACCGCCTGGAACCGGCCGACCGCGACACCCTGGCCGACGCCGTCGTCGTGATCCGCCGGCTGCTGGCCGACGTCGCCGCCCACCCGAACACCTGATCCGGGGGCCGCTAACTCACCGCGGTGCCGATGAGCAACCCCACCAAATAGGTGGCGGCGATGGCAATCGCCCCGAAGACCAGCTGGCGCGTACTGGCCTGCCACACCGGTTTGCGGGTGAACCGCGCCGCGACACCACCCGCGACGAACAGCCCGATACCGCCGCAGATCAGCCCCGCCCACAGCGAGTCGTATCCCAGCAGGTAGGGAATCAGCGGGATGATCGCCCCGATCGCAAACATCACGAACGACGACCCCGCCGCCACCCACGGCGACGGCTTCTCCTCCGGGTGCACACCGAGCTCCTGCACGAGATGGAAGGTGATCGCCCGGCTCTCGTCGCGGTGGATCTCCTCGCTGGCCGTGCGCGCGGTGTCCTCCGTCATCCCCATCGCCACCAAGGTCTGCACCAATTCGGCCCGTTCCGCCTGCGGGTGCTTACGGAACGAACGCCGCTCGACACGGACCTCGGAATCGATCTGCTCGTTGGCGGTGGTCACCGACGTGTACTCGCCGAGGGCCATCGAGAACGCGCCTGCCAGCAGCCCGGCCACACCGCTGAGCACCACGGTGCTCGCGCTGGCGCTGGCGGCCACACCGGCGATCAGCGCGGTGTTGCTGACCAGTCCGTCCATCGCCCCGAACGTCGCGGCCCGCAACCAGCCGCCCGTCACGTTCGCATGCGTATGGTCGATCGCGTGCGGCAAACCGTCCGGTTCGGTCATGGCGCTATTGAAACCCAGCGGGGCATCGCCCGCCCAGCGAAGTAGCGCCGCGTTTGCCAACTCACAGTTTCCCGCGGCACCGGTCGGGCTACCGTCGAACTATGACCACCATCGCGGAGCACCTTCGCAACACGCTGGACGGCCGTTGGCGCGACACCAAGAACGATATGCGACTCAAGTTGGCGCACGAGGTGTTCCGCCCCCACTACACCCCCAACACGGTCATCGCCCGCACCAAGGTGGCCGAGCAACTGAAGATCATGGCCGCCGCAGGCGCGGCCGAGGACGGATTCAAGAAGGAACACGGCGGCAACGGCGACGTGGGTGCCGCGGTCACGCAGATCGAAATGCTGGCCATGTCGGACCTGTCCCTGATGGTCAAAGCCGGTGTGCAGTGGGGCCTGTTCGGCGGCGCGATCGAGAACCTCGGCACCGAACGCCACCACAAGGCCTATGTACAGCGGATCATCGACCTCGACCTGCTCGGCTGTTTCGCGATGACCGAGACGGGCCACGGCAGCGACGTACAGTCGTTGGAAACCACGGCGACCTACGATGCCACCACCGCAGAGTTCGTCATCGACTCCCCCACCCGCTCGTCACGTAAGGACTACATCGGCGGCGCCGCCCAAACCGCTAGGGTGGCAGCGGTTTTCGCACAACTGATCACCACCCGCGACGGCGAGCCGGTCCACCACGGAGTGCATTGCTTCGTCGTACCGATCCGCGACGACGCCGGCGTCGACCTACCCGGCGTGACCACCTCGGATTGCCACTACAAGGGCGGACTGCCCGGCGTGGACAACGGCCGCATCCAGTTCGACCACGTTCGCATCCCGCGTGAGAACCTGCTGAACAGGTACGCCGACGTCGCCGCGGACGGCACCTACACCTCACCCATCGACAACCCGAACCGCAGGTTCTTCACGATGCTGGGCACGCTAGTGCGCGGCCGGGTCACCGTCGGCGGCAGCGCTGCCGCCGCGGCACGCGTCGCATTGGACATTGCAACCCGATATGCGTTGCAGCGCAGGCAGTTCGCCGCTCCCCCGCCGCGAACGAGTGCCGCGGCGCCTAGCTCCGACGCCGTCGTCGCCGACGACGAAGTGCTCATCATGGACTACCTCGCCCACCAGCGCCGGCTCCTGCCGCTGATCGCCCGCTCCTACGCGCTGCAGTTCGCGCAGAACGAGCTGGTGGCCAAATGCCACGAACTGCAGACGGCCGAAAATCCCGATCCCGAGGAACAACGCGAACTCGAATCGCGCGCCGCGGGCCTCAAGGCCGCCAACACCTGGCATGCCAGTCGCGCCATCCAGGAAGCGCGCGAAGCGTGCGGCGGCGCGGGTTATCTCGCCGAGAACCGGCTGATCGCACTGCGCGCCGACACCGACGTGTTCACCACCTTCGAAGGCGACAACCACGTACTGACCCAGTTGGTCGCCAAGGAACTCCTCACCGCCTACGCCGACGACGTCCGCGGTATGAGCCCGGTGGAATGGGTGCGGTTCGCCGCCAACGCGGTCGGCGAGCGCGTCATGAAACGCACCGCGGCCGAGACGATCATGCAGACCATCCTCGACAGCCGTGAGGACAACGAAGAGGAGGGCAGCCTGTTCAACCGCGGCACCCAGGTCACCATGTTCGAGGACCGCGAGGAGTACCTGCTGAGCACGCTCGCCCGCCGGCTGCAGCGCCGCGCCAAGGAAACCTCGCCGTTCGACGCGTTCAACGCGGTGCAGGACCATGTGCTGCACGTCGCCAGCGCGCACATCGACCGGGTGGTGCTCGAGGCCTTCGTCGCCGGCATCGCCTCCTGCGAGGACGCCGAGGCCAAACGCATCCTCAACATGGTGTGCGACCTCTACGCACTGTCGGTGATCGACGAGGACAAGGCCTGGTTCATGGAACACCGGTTCCTGTCCACCGAGCGGGCCAAGGCGGTCACCCGCGGCATCAACGAGCGATGCCGCACGCTGCGGCCGCACGCCGAGACCCTGGTCGACGGGTTCGGGATCCCCGAACAGTTGCGCTATGCCGAGATGCTGCATCCCGAGAAGATCAACGGCGACGATTAGGGCCGCCGGTCAGCGGCCGGGCACCGGATCCAGCGATTCCAGGGTGCCGTCCTGACCGAGGCGGAACCGAACCGTGCCGATGCCGGTGGGGCAGCACGGCGCCTCGTCTGCCTGCTGCCACTGGTACTGCACGGTGACGGTGTCCTCCCCCGGCGGCAACACCGTGATGTAGGGCCGCGGCTCGGGCGTCGCGGGCCCCAGCGGAGTGTCGCCGGCGAAGAACAACACCTGCCCGGGGCTGTTCGGCTCGGGCTGCGCCGGGCCGATCTGCACCCAGGACAGCCCGCAGTCGGTGGTATGCCCGGCGGCGGTCTGGACCCACGCACCGCCGCCGGCGGCGGGCACACCGGCGATCGCCTGCTGCACGGTGCCCTCGGCGGGGCCGTCGGAGGGCTGGCAGGTGTCCGGCTTCGGGGGCGGCGGCGCCGACGGGCTCCACCCGCAGGCCGCCGCCGCCACACCGGCCGACAGCAGCACTATGGTCAACCCGGTCCGCCCCATGGCGTCGAGCTTACGGATGCGCAGCGTCCCGGCCCCGTCCCCGCGCCGTCACGGTCCGACGCAGCCTCTCCTACGCTGTCGGAGGATATTGCCCGGCGACGAAGGAGAAAACAGATGGCGTGGTTCCTGGCGCTGCAAGGACCGCCGACCAAAGGCGGCCAGTCCCTGATCTACGAACTGCACGAATCGGCCGACCATCAGCAGATCGCCCAGGACATGAGCGCCGCCGCGAACATCGACCGCGTCGTGGCCATCCCGGCCGTATTCCAGAACAAGCGCGACCGGGTGACGACGCTCTACGTGCGGCCCGCCGCGTGGGGCGCGTGGGCGTTCTACGAGATGTCTGAGGCGGAGCGGCGCGAGATGATGGCCGCCAATCCGCTGATCAACGCGATCGCCCAGGCTGCCAAACAGCAGCAGGCCAAACGTCCTGCGGGAACCTGATATCTGGCTCCCCCGGGTGGACTCGAACCACCAACCCTTCGGTTAACAGCCGAATGCTCTGCCAATTGAGCTACAGGGGACTGGCCCGGCTCGCGGATCCTGTCCGCGGGCCGAACGAGACTCTAGCGCACGTCGCGCCGTGCCCGCCAATAGGCTCCCGGCCCGGCCAGCCGGGCGCCGCGTGAGGCAGGATGGAACGAGAGCGTTGTCGTCCGGAAGGGGTTCTGTGATCGGGTATGTCGCCGCAGCGGCGGTCGGCTACGTGCTGGGCTCCAAGGCCGGCAGGCGTCGCTATGAGCAGATCGCAGGGACCTACCGCGCGGTGACCGCCAGCCCGGCCGCCAAGGCGGTCATCGACGCCGGACGGCGCAAGATCGCCAAAAGGGTCTCACCGGACCCGGAGATGGTGACGTTGACGCCGATCGACGCCGACACGTCGGTGCTGAGCCCGCAGGCCAGCCCCGACCGCTGAGCGGCTCGCCGCTAGCCGATGCCCTGGCTGATCGTGGTGCCCGGCAGGATGGGGCCGGTGGTGACACCGGGGTTCCCGCTACCCGGGCTGCCCCACGCGACCGGCGGCATACCGCCGACGACAGGCGAACCGTTGGAGTAGGACAGGCACCGGCCGTCCTCTTTATTGCCGAACCACGCCAGGCAGGCCGGTCCGGCCACAGTTTCCTGACCGGCCGAGGCGGTAAGCGCCGAGGCGGCGAAGGGGGCCGCGACCGCGGCGACGGCGAACGCTCCGATACCGATGAGCCGGCGTACCCGCATGCTGGTCAGTGTCACTGTTGGCCTCTCTTGCGTTTTCCCCGACGCTCGGACAGCCCGTACACCATATCGCGGGCATGTGCTTCACGCAGTCAAGTCGTCCCCGCTGGCCTGTTCCAGCAGGCTGCGACGGTACGCCTCCATCGCGACCAGGTCGCCGAACAACGCGTGATACTCGTCACCCTGCTCGACCGGCGACATCCGCTGCAGCTTTGATTTCACCTCGGCGATCTGCCGACCCACCCAAACCTCCTGCAGTCGGGCCAGCACACCGCCGATGTAGCGGGGCAGTTTGTCGTCGTCCTCGACCCGGAACGCCTCCACGCCGAGCTCGTTGACGAGGTTCGCCGCCGCGGGCGTGCCCGTCTGATCGCGCACGGCCTCGATCCACTGCGCGCCGGAGAGCCCCGCCGCCGTCCCGCCGGCGGCCTCGATCGCCGCCCGCACCGCCGCATAGCCGCGGTGGGTGAAGCTCTCCACCGTCAGGGCATCGAACACCGGCCCGGCCAGCGCCGGATACTGCAGCGCCGATTTCAGGGCTTCGCGCTGCGGCCACAGCGTCGGGTCGGCCGGATCCGGGCGCGCGGGGGCCGCCGCGTCGTCACGGTCCGGGCGGCGCTGCCGCGGCTGCTCCGGCTCGGCAGCCGCGCCGCGCCGTCTGCCCCGCTCCGGCATGCCGCGGCGCTGCGCCTCTTCGCGGACCCGGCCCAGCACCTGACTCTCGTCGGGCCAGCCGGTCCAGCCCGCCAGCCGGCGCGCGTACTCGTCACGCAGCGCGTAGTCGCGGATCCGCGACACCAGCGGCACGCACCGGCGCAGCGCGTCCACCTGCGCCTGCGGGTCGTTGTCCAGCACGTCGCCGTCGGGGATCAGACTGCGGATGGCGAATTCGAACATCGGTATCCGGCGCGCCACCAGGTCGCGCAGCGCCTCGTCGCCCGATTTCAGCCGCAGATCGCAGGGATCCATACCGTCGGAAGCGATTGCCACGAAGGACTTTCCGGCCACCTGCTGGTCACCGTCGAAAGCCTTCAGCGCCGCCGCCTGCCCGGCTTCGTCACCGTCGAACACGAAGATCAGCTCACCGCGATACCAGTTGTCGTCCATCATCAGACGGCGCAGCAGCGCCAGATGACCGTCGCCGAACGCGGTTCCGCACGAGGCGACGGCGGTGGTCTCCCTGGACAGATGCATCGCCATCACGTCGGTGTACCCCTCCACGACGACGGCCCGGTGCGATTTGGCGATGTCGCGTTTGGCCATGTCCAGGCCGAACAACACCGACGACTTCTTGTACAGGACGGTCTCGGGGGTATTGACGTACTTCGCCTGGATCGGGTCGTCGTCGAAGATGCGCCGCGCACCGAACCCGATGGTCTCCCCGCTGCTGGCCCGGATCGGCCACAGCAGCCTGCGGTGGAAACGGTCGATCGGTCCGCGCCTGCCCTCCCGGGACAGGCCGGCGGCCTCGAGTTCCTTGAATTCGAAACCCTTGCGCAGCAAGTGCTTTGTCAGCGAGTCCCACCCCGACGGGGCGAACCCGCAGCCGAAGTGGGCCGCCGCGTCACCGTCGAAGTTGCGGTCGAGCAGATACTGGCGGGCCGCTGCGGCGTCCTCGGAGCGCAACGCCGCGGCGTAGAACTCCTGGGCGGCGGTGTTCGCGGCGAGCAGTCTGCTGCGGCTGCCGCGGTCGCGCTGCACGTTGGCCGTCGACGATCCGGTGTAGGTGACGGTGTAGCCGATGCGGTCGGCGAGCACCTCGACGGCCTCGACGAAGGAGACGTGCTCGATCTTCTGCACGAAGGCGTACACATCACCGCCCTCCCCGCAGCCGAAGCAGTGGAAATGGCCGTGGTTGGGCCGGACGTGGAACGACGGCGACTTCTCGTCGTGGAACGGACAGAGGCCCTTGAGGGAATCCGCCCCCGCGCGGCGCAACTGCACGTAGTCGCCGACCACGTCCTCGATGCGGATACGTTCGCGGATGGCGGCGATGTCACGGTCGGGGATCCGGCCTCTCCCACGCGTCGCCTCGGCCATCGGCTCAGTCTAGAGCCGGTTCCAGACGCTCCAGCCGGCCCTCGGTGAACGAGGCGATCTGGTCGACGACCACCCGCAGCCGCGCCCCGTCGTCGGGGGCGGCGTTGAACGCCGCGGCATTGCCGGGATCCAGCGTCGCGGGAGCCCCGGCCAGCAGCCAGTGCGCCACCCGATGGATTCGCTCGCGCTGCCGCAACTGCAGATCCAGGTGTCGGGGATCGGACATGATGAACTGCAACGCGAGGATCTTGAGCACCGCCACCTCGGCGCGGACCAGGTCGGGCACCTGCAGGTCGGCCTCGTAGCGAACCAGCGGTCCCGGCCCGGCGTCCCTGCGGGTGGCGGCGATGGCGGCGTTGGCGAACCGTCCCACCAGTTCGCTGGTGAGCCGTTTGAGCGCGACGGATGCCGCGACCGTGGCGTCGTACTTACCCACCGCGGCCACCACCGGGAGTTCTGAGAGCCGCCCGGCGGCGGCGATCAGATCGTCGGCCGCGAGGCCGGAGCCCATTCCGTGCGACTCCCCGAGGCGGCCGAGTTCGTCGGCGGCGTCGCCGTCGGCGAGCACGCGGATATCGATGCGCCCCGAGACGACACCGTCCTCGACGTCGTGCACCGAGTACGCGACGTCGTCGGCCCAATCCATGATCTGGGCCTCCAAACATGGACGGGCCCGCGGCGCACCGTGGCGGACCCAGCTCGCGACGGCATCGTCGTCGTCGTAGAAGCCGAACTTGCCGCCGTCCTGGGCGCGCGCCCACGGATACTTCGTGACGGCGTCCAGCGCCGCCCTGGTCAGATTCAGGCCGACGCTGCGGTCTTGGCCGTCAAGCACTTTGGGTTCGAGCCTGGTGAGGATCCGGAAGTTCTGGGCATTGCCCTCGAATCCGCCGTAGCCGGCCGCGAACTCGTTGAGCGCCCGCTCCCCGTTGTGTCCGTAGGGCGGGTGCCCGATGTCGTGGGCCAGGCCCGCCATGTCGACCAGGTCGGGATCGCAGCCCAGCCCGATGGCCATCCCCCGGCCGATCTGGGCGACCTCCAGCGAGTGCGTGAGCCGGGTACGTGGGGTGTCCCCCTCGCGCGGGCCCACCACCTGGGTCTTGTCGGCCAGCCTGCGCAGCGCCGCGCTGTGCAGCACCCGCGCACGGTCCCGGGCGAAATCGGTGCGGTATTCGGTGCCGCTGCCCGGAAGTGCGGCATTCTTCGGCGCTTCGGCCACCCATCGTCGGCGGTCGAAGTCGCTGTACGTGTCCTGCCCGATCGCGCTCACCGAGCCACAGTCTGCCAGGCCCGCGACGGCGGACGGATCATGGCGCATCGCCACTTCCGCGCACGGCGTGTACCACTGCTGCTTTCCGGTAGTCCACGACCCGAGGATCGCCGGACAGCATCCCGCCGACTTCGGGTGCGCGCACGGCAGCCGTCGCACCGGGAAGGGCATCCGCTCACGACGGCACCGGACCGGCCGCGAGTCACTAGATTGGCCTGCATGCGCATCACCCGTTTGCTCGGCCTGCTGTTCGCGGCCCTGACCGTCGGCGTCCTGGTGGCGCCGGCGGCCGTGGCCGAGCCCCCGTTCCGGCTGTCCGGCCAGGTCACCGACAACGCCGGAGTGCTGTCGGGTTCCGACGCTGCCGACGTCCGCGCGGCCGTCGACCGGCTCTACGACGACCGCAGGATCCAGCTGTGGGTCGTCTACGTCACCAGCTTCTCCGGACAGAGCGGGACCAGCTGGGCGCAGGCGACCATGCGGGCCAGCGCACTCGGCGACAACGTCGCACTGCTGGCCGTGGCCACCGAGGACCGCGAGTACGCATTCGAGGTGCGCGGCGACGCGTCGGCCCGGGCGGCCGATATACAGCGCAACGACATCGAACCGGCGCTGCGCCAAGAGGACTGGGCCGGCGCGGCGGTGGCCGCGGCCAACGGTCTGAACTCCGCAGCGGCCCCGAGTTCGGGGATGTCGTGGGTCGGGATGCTCATCACGCTCGGGATACTGGTACTTCTCGTCGGCGCATTGTGGATGTGGTCACGCAGGCGCAGGCGCAAACGCCGCGAGGCGGAGTTCGTGGCGGCCAAACGCGTCGACCCGACCGATCCGAACGCCCTGGCCTCGGTGCCGATCGAGGCGCTCGACGAACTGTCCAAATCGATCGTGGTCGACGTCGACAACGCGGTGCGCACCAGCGAAGGCGAGCTGGCGCTGGCCGTCGAGGAATTCGGGCCGCGGCAGACCGAACCGTTCACCCGCGCGGTGGCGAACGCGAAAACCGCTCTGGCCCAAGCATTCAACGTGCGCCAGATACTCGATGACGCGATTCCGGAGAGCCCGCTGCAGCGGCGTGACCTGTTGACCCGGGTGGTGGTCGCCGCCGCCAAGGCCGACCGTGAACTCGAAGCGCAGGGTGAGGCTTTCGAGCAACTGCGCGACCTGGTGATCAACGCCCCCACCCGCCTGGACGCGATGACCCAGCAGATGGTGGACCTGACCGCCCGGCTGGAACCGTCGACCCGTGCGCTGGAGGCACTGCACCGGGAGTACGCGGCGGCGGCGCTGTCGTCGGTGGCAGGCAATGTGGACACCGCCAAGGAGCGGCTGGCCTTCGCCGACCGCAACATCACCGGCGCGCGCAACCTGGTGTCGCGCCCTGTCGGCAGCCAGACCGGCCTGGTGGACGCGCTGCGGGCGGCCGAATCCGGACTCGGCCAGGCCCGCACGCTGCTGGACGCGGTCGACAGCGCCGCCGCGGATATCAACCGCGCGGTCGCCGGGCTGCCCGCCGCGATCACCGACATTCAGAACGGCATCGACCAGGCGGGTGCGCTGCTGCAGACGCCGGACACCCCGCAGGCCGCCGAACTGTCCTCCGCACGCGACGCGGCGGTCTCGGCGGTGGCGGAGGCCAGGGCCAACGGAACCCAGGACCCCTTGGGTACTTTCACCCGGCTGACCACCGCCGACGCGGACCTGGATCGGTTGCTGGCCAGCGTGCACGAGCAACGCGAGGCCGCCGAACGGTTGACCCGCGCGCTGGACCAGGCGATGTTCACCGCCCAGTCGCGCGTCAAGGCGGTCTCCGATTTCATCGACACCCGCCGCGGCAGTATCGGCCCGGAGGCCCGCACCCGGCTGGCCGAAGCTGGCCGGCATCTGGAAGCCGCCGAGGCCAAACGCACCAGCAATCCGACCGAGGCCATCGCGCATGCCAACGGTGCGGCAATGCTGGCCGCGCAGGCACAGTCGCTGGCCAACAATGACGTGCAGGCCGCGCAGCGGTCCTACTACGGGCCCGGCGGCGGCGGTGGAGGTTCGGATGTCGGGGCCATGATCGGCGGCATCATCATCGGCAACGTACTGCGCGGCGGATTCGGTGGAGGGTTCGGCGGTGGCCGCAGTTCGGGCCGGCCGACCTCCTACGGCGGGTCGTCGCGTTCGTCGGGCCGCAGCTACAGCGGCGGCGGCCGCTTCTGACTCTCCGGCGAGCGTGCGTGTCTGCGGGCGCCACGCCGGGTTTCCCGAAGAGTTCACGCACGCTCACGCCGCCCGCACCCGCTCGAACGCGGCCTCGATCCGGCGAACCATGTCACAGGACCGACGCCGGACGTCGTCGGCGACGATCGACACCACCGACCAGCCCACCTCCTGCAGCGCGGCCCGCTTCTGCCGATCCCTGCGCAACGCGTCGGCATCACTGTGCCAGTCGAAGCCGTCGTACTCGACCGCGACGTGCTTGTCCGGCCAGGCGAAGTCCACACGCCAGGTCCGCCAGTCACGGTCGATGATCTCGTGTTGCAGTACCGGGTGCGGCAGCCCCGCGTCGATCATCGCCAGCCGGGCCTCGCTCTCCATCGGCGACTCGGACAGCGGCTGCGCCATCGGGATCAACTCGCGCACCCCGACGATGCCCCGCCGCCCCGCCTGCCGGGCGGCCGCCGCACGGAGCTGACGGCCGTCGCAGGTTCCGCTGCGTAACGCCGCGTCGAGGGTGGCCAGGGCACGGGGCCGACGCAGTGAGCGGGCGACTTCGACCGCCGTCCACTCCGGTGTGGTGGCGAGCCTGCCGTCGATGTCGGTCAACGGGGCTCCGTCGCGGCGGTGTACGACGAGGCCGTCGGAATTCCGCAGCTGGTGCCCGACGGGGTTGAGCACGTGCAGGTCCGCGTCGTCCTCGGTGGCGAATCCGAACACGGTGGCCGCGGTGCCCAGACAGATCGCGACCGGCTCACCCGCCCGCAGGTCCAGGCCCTTCAGACGCAGGGTGTTGTCGGGCTCGGTCGCGCTGTACACCCCCGGCCAGACCTTCACCAGAGCGCCGTCGCGGATCATGATGTCGAGTCGGCTTCGGCTGAGCAATCCCAGTAGTTGTCCCGTCGTGGCGACACCGCCGTGTATGTCGAGAAGTCCGCGCAGTTCGCCGTCCATGGGCGCGATCGTCGGGCGGTCGACATGTCGGGCACAACGGCTGCCCACGGGTTTGGGGACGAATCGCCGGTTGGGGATGGCCCGACCCCGCGACGAGCGTGCGCAAACTCCCGAAAAATCTCGGCGTGTCGCCCGCAGACGCGCACGCTCGCGCAAGGAGGGACAAGGAGGGGTTGGGTGGGGTCAGCAGCCCTTGAGGCGAACCGCCAGATAGTCCGGCACCGCGTCGATGGCGATCCGGTCCTGGGTCATCGCGTCGCGTTCCCGCACCGTCACCGCGTGGTCGTCGAGCGAGTCGAAGTCGACCGTGATGCAGTACGGGGTGCCGATCTCATCCTGGCGCCGGTAGCGCCGGCCGATCGCGCCGGCGTCGTCGAATTCGACGTTCCACGCCTTACGCAGTTCGGCGGCCAGATCGCGCGCCTTCGGGGACAGGTCGGCATGCCGCGACAACGGCAGCACCGCGGCCTTCACCGGCGCCAGCCGCGGATCCAGCCGCAACACGGTGCGCTTGTCCACCCCACCCTTGGCGTTGGGCGCCTCGTCCTCGGAGTACGCGTCGACGAGGAACGCCATCAACGACCGCGTCAAACCCGCTGCCGGCTCGATCACGTACGGCACGTACCGGGTGTCGGAAGCCTGGTCGTAGAACGATAGGTCGACACCGGAATGCTTTATGTGAGTGGACAAGTCGAAGTTGGTGCGGTTGGCCACACCCTCCAGCTCGCCCCAGGGGTTGCCCTGGAAGCCGAATTTGTACTCGATGTCGACGGTGCGGGCGGAGTAGTGCGACAGCTTCTCCTTGGGATGCTCGTAGAGACGCAGGTTGTCCGCGTCGATGCCGAGGTCGACGTACCACTGCAGCCGGGTGTCGATCCAGTACTGGTGCCACTCGGGCGCAGTGTCCGGCTCGACGAAGAACTCCATCTCCATCTGCTCGAACTCACGGGTCCGGAAAATGAAGTTGCCCGGGGTGATCTCGTTGCGGAAGCTCTTGCCGATCTGGCCGATACCGAACGGCGGCTTCTTACGCGCGGTGGTCACGACGTTGGCGAAGTTGACGAAGATGCCCTGCGCGGTTTCGGGCCGCAGATAGTGCAGCCCTTCCTCGGTCTCGATGGGGCCGAGATAGGTCTTGAGCATCATGTTGAAATCGCGCGGTTCGGTCCAGCGGCCCTTGGTGCCGCAGTCCGGGCAGGAAACCTCGCTCATGGGCACCGAATCGGGACTGGCGAAGCCCTTCTTCGCCCCGCCCTTTTCGAAAAACGCCTCCTGCATGTGGTCCTGCCGATGCCGCTTGTGGCAGTTCAGGCACTCGACGAGCGGGTCGTGGAACGTCTTGACGTGCTCGGAGGCCACCCACACTTCGCGCGGCAGGATGATCGCGCTGTCCAGGCCGACGACGTCGTCGCGGCCGGTGACCACCGACCGCCACCACTGCCGTTTGATGTTCTCCTTGAGCTCAACGCCCAACGGGCCGTAATCCCACGCCGACTTGGTGCCGCCGTAGATTTCGCCGGACTGAAAGACCAGCCCACGGCGCTTGGCCAGGTTTGCAACGGTGTCGATGATGGACGCCACGGTGCAACAGCGTAGCGACCGGCGCACCGCCCTCCACCACCGCCGCCGTTGACATGCGCGCCCGCGCATGTATCCTCGATACTAATGAAAACCATTTCCAACACGGCGTCCACCCCGGTCGACGAGCATCACCACGACTCCACGCCGGCGCCGGACCTCCCACCCCGCGAAGTCCTCGACGCCGCGGGCGAGATCCTGCGCGCGCTGGCCGCACCGGTCCGGATCGCGATCGTGCTGCAGCTGCAGCAGTCACAGCGCTGCGTACACGAACTCGTCGACACTCTCGAGGTGCCCCAGCCACTGGTGAGCCAGCACCTGCGCATCCTCAAACAGGCGGGTGTGGTGGCCAGCGAACGCTCCGGCCGGGAGGTGCTCTATCGGCTCGTCGACCACCACCTGACCCACATCGTCACCGACGCCGTCGCCCACGCCGCCGAGGACCGGCAGTGACCACCGGCGTCCGCGCGACGCGCCAACGTGCCGCAATCACCGAACTGCTCGACGACCTGGACGATTTCCGGTCGGCGCAGGAACTGCACGACGAACTGCGCCGTCGCGGCGAAGGTATCGGCCTGACCACCGTGTACCGCACCCTGCAGGCCATGGCCCAGGCCGGACTCGTCGACACGCTACGCACCGACACCGGCGAATCTGTCTACCGCCGCTGCTCGGAACACCACCATCACCACCTGGTGTGCCGGACGTGCGGCTCCACCGTCGAGGTGCAGGCCGGACTGGTCGAGACGTGGGCCGCCGACGTGGCGCGCGAGTACGGGTTCTCCGACGTCAGCCACACCGTCGAGATCTTCGGCGTCTGCGGCGACTGCGCGTCGGGGAACTAGTGGTGTGTCACACAAATA